>NZ_JBIRXX010000001.1:1256244-1585209 GCF_044389365.1 Promicromonospora sp. NPDC019610
AAAACCCCCCCCCCCCCCCCCCCCGCGCGCCCCCCCCTGCTTATCACCCCCCCGCGGCCGGCGGGTTTCCCCCACTGTTGGGGGGCCCCCCCCCGGCCCCCCCACCCCCCCCCCAACTCTACGTTCAGTGCCTCGCCGGTCCGGGCGGCGGCGCCGGCCGGCGGCGCCAGCGGCCCGCAGCGGCGGCGGCGCCCGCGCCCGTCAGCGGAAGACGACCGTGCGGCGGCCGTCCAGCAGCACCCGGCGCTCCGCGTGCCAACGGACGGCGCGGGCCAGGGTGCGGCGCTCGACGTCCTCGCCGATGCCCACCAGGTCCTCGACCGTGCGGGAGTGGTCGACGCGCTCGACGTCCTGCTCGATGATCGGGCCCTCGTCGAGGTCGCCCGTCACGTAGTGCGACGTGGCGCCGATGATCTTGACGCCGCGGTCGTGCGCCTGCCGGTACGGCCCCGCGCCCTTGAACGACGGCAGGAACGAGTGGTGGATGTTGATGACCTGCCCGCTGAGGTCGCGGCACAGCTCGTCGGACAGGATCTGCATGTAGCGGGCCAGCACGACGAGCTCGGCGTCGGTCTCCTTGACCAGACCGCGCAGCGTCGCCTCCGCCTCGGCCTTGGTGTCCTTGGTGACGGGCACGTGGTGGAACGGCTTGCCGTAGAACGCGGCGATGTCCTCCAGGTCGCGGTGGTTGCCCACCACGCCGACCACGTCGATCGGCATGCGCTGCGACCGCTCCCGGTACAGCAGGTCCACGAGGCAGTGCGCGGCCTTGGAGACCATGACGAGCGTGCGGATGCGCCGGCCGACGACGTCGAGCGTCCACGTCATCTGGAACCGGCCCGCCACCTGCGTCATCGCGGCAGTGAGCTCCTCGCGCGACGCCGTCGACTCGACCTGGACGCGCATGAAGAAGAGGCCGGACGCCGGGTCGCCGAACTGCTGCGACTCCGTGATGTTGCCGCCGTGCTCCGCGAGCATGCCGGCCACCGCGTGCACGATTCCCGGCTGGTCCGGGCAGGACAGGGTCAGGATCCAGTGGGTGGCAGCGGTCGCGTCGTTCACGCGGTCAGGCTAACCCGGCGCGGCGACCGGCGGGACCTCGTCCCGCGAGAGCTCGCGGCGCATCACCCAGCGCCGTCGGCCGCCGCTCACCCCGCCCGTCTCGGCCGCCCGCTCGAAGCCCGCCGCCTCGAACATCCGCACCGTGCCGACGTACCCGCTGATCACGTCGACCCGCTCCGCGCCGGCGTCGACCGGGTAGCCCTCGACCACCTCGGCGCCGTGGGCCCGGGCGTGCTCGACGGCCCCGGCCAGGAGGTGGTGCATGAGTCCCCGCTTCCGGTACCCCGCGCGGACCACGAAGCACACCGCCACCCAGGCGTCCCGGTCGTCGACGAACGGGATGGTGCGGGTGTTCATCAGGCGCCGGTACGTGGACCGCGGCGCGACCGAGCACCAGCCCGCGACGACGTCGTCCACGTACACCAGGACGCCCGGGCCGGGCTCGGTGGCGCACTGGTCCCGCATGTAGCCGGGGCGGTCCTCCTGCGCCACCCTGCTGTCCCGGTAGGCCATGCACCAGCAGCCCTTGCCGCCCGGCTTCTTGACGCCCACCACCTCGTAGAAGTCGTCGTACCGCCCGACGGCGGGCCGTACCTCGATGCGCTCCATGACCCCGAACCTACGCCGGGTCAACGACACGCCGGACCGGACCGTGGTCGCCGTCGACCCGGGCATGTCACCTCTGCCACCATGGACCCATGAGCAACTCCACCACGACGATCGCCCTGGTCGAGGACGACCATGCGGGCGAGCTCCTCACGCTGCGCCGCGCCGCGTTCGTCACCGAGGCCCAGCTGTACGACGACCCGAACATCCCCCCGCTGACCCAGACGCTCGCCGAGCTGCGCGAGGACCTGGCGCGGGACGACGTGGTGACGATCGGCGCGTGGGAGGGCCACCGGATGATCGGCTCGGTGCGCGTCGAGATCGAGGGCGAGAAGGCGACCCTCGGCCGCCTCGCCGTGGCCCCGGACAAGCAGGCCCGCGGCATCGGCACCGAGATGCTGTTCGCCGTGCTCCCGTACCTGCCCGAGCAGACCACGGAGATCTGGGTCTTCACCGGCAAGGACTCCAAGCAGAACCTCGCGCTCTACACGAAGCACGGGTACGAGGAGCAGTACGACAAGGCCGCGGGCGACCTGACCTACACCTACCTGCGCCGGGTGCTCGGCGCCGCGGGCGCGCAGCCCGTGCCGCAGGAGAAGTAGCTCAGAAACCCCAGGCGTGGAAGGACTCGATCTCCAGCCACGCGTCGAACCGCGGGTTCTTGCGGTTCGGGTAGGGGTTGCCGCCGTAGTGGACGGACAGCCGGTCGATGCCGGCCAGTCCCTCGTCGGGCGTGATCGTCACGCGGCCCTGGATGCTCACGTGCCGGTACCAGTTCTCGGAGTCGAGCACCGTGAGGGACACCCGCGGGTCCGCCCGCAGGTGGTCCAGGCGCTTGCGCGTGCCGTCGAGGTTCAGCAGCACCCGGCCGTCCTCGTACAGGTACCAGGTGGCCACCGACACGGGCGCGCCGTCGGGCCGGACGGTCGCCATGACCGCGTGGTTCGGGCGTTCGAGCACCTTCGCGATGTAGTCGGGGACGGGGGGCTTGGTCACTTCGTGCTCCTTCGACTTCGACGCCGGACGTTCGCCGCAGCCAATCAGGTATCGCGGCCCAGGCCAAGTGCTTCGCGCGACCGGAGCGGCTCCGGCGGGTGCGGGGCCGGGACCTGCCGGAGCGTGCGGAGAGCGGTGCGCTCGGTCTCCGCGGCGCCGTCGAGCACGTCGAACCGGTCCAGGACGAGCTCCGCCGCGAAGTGCGTCGCGACGACGCCCAGCCCGGCGAACCCCGCCACGTGCTGCACGCGGCCGCCGGCGGCCTGCCCGAGGACCGGGCCGGAGCCGTGGGGCGTGCCGGCCGCGCCGCCCCACCGGTGCGTGAGGCGGACGCCCTCGAGCTGGGGGAACGTCGTCAGGAGGTGCTCGGCGAGGCGCCGGGAGGCGACGGGCCGGTTCTCGTGGGCGCGCCGCATGCGTCCGCCGGGGTGGTAGACGGCGTCGTGCCCGCCGAACACGATCCGGTCGTCGGCCGTGAGCCGGTAGCGGTGGGGCCGGGGGGCCAGGTCCCGCAGGCCCTGGCGGCCGCGCCAGCCGATGGCGCCCAGCAGCTCGGCGGACAGGGGCTCCGTCGCGACCGCGTACTCGTACACGGGCACGGTGTGCCGGCGGTAGCCCCGCAGCAGGGCGGGGAACGCGCCCGTCCCGAGCACCACGCGGTCCGCGCGCACGGCGGCCTCGCCGGCGGGCGACGTGGTGCGCAGGACGACGTCGCCGGCCGCGCCCCGACCCGGCGGCACCAGCCGGGTCACCCGCGTGTGCTCGAAGATCTCGACGCCGAGCGCGCTCGCCGCCCGTGCCAGCTCGGCGGCCAGCCGCGCGGGGTGCGTGAGCACGACGTCGTCGGGGCGGACCAGGCCGGCCTCGTAGGTGGGGCTGGCGATCTCGGCGCGCACCTTGGCCCGGTCGAGGAACGTGTGCGGCGCGCCGACCCGGGCGGCGGCGGCCGCCGCCTCCTGCAGCCGGTCGATGTGGTGGGGCTCCACGGCCAGGTCGACGACGCCGGTGCGCTCCCACGGGCAGTCCAGGGCGAGCCCGGCCACGGCGGACCCGACGGCCGCCAGGTGCTCCTGGCCGAGCCGGGTCAGCGTGGCGCGCTCGGCGGCGTCGGGCCGGCCGCCGTGCGTGAGCCGCGTCCCGCAGAACCCGCCGTCGCGGCCGGACGCGGCCCAGCCGACGGACCTGCCCTCGATCAGCACCACGCGCGCGCCGGGGTGGCGCTGCCTGGCCCGCAGTGCCGCCCACAGCCCGGCGTACCCGGCACCGACCACGGCGACGTCGGCCCGGACGGGGGCCGACAGCGCCGGGTAGCCGACGGGCTCGCCCAGGTCGTCCTGCCAGAAGACCGCTTGACGCGTCCTGGCCAGGGCATGGTCGACGACAGACCTGGCCGGAACGTTACGCTCGAAGACGGTCTGCCGCCGGTGCCCCATGCCGCAAATCTAGCCAATGCCCGATGAATGCTGGTTTCGGCCAGGTGAGAGGTGGATGACGCCGCAGGTGAGCGGTCAGCCGGCGAGGCAGACCGTCTCGAAGCTGCGGGTCGCGTCGTACCCGAGCTCGAGCTTGTCCTGGGTGCCCTCGGGGCACTCCATCCCGCTGACGATGAGGGCCGTGACCTTGCGCGCGCCGTCCGACGAGCAGGCGAGCTCGCCGCCGTCGCCGTCCACGCAGTCGCCGCTCACGAGCTGTCCGCCGCCCTTGCCCGGGTCCCCGGGGTGGTCGTCGGCCAGGTTGCGCGCACACACCGCCTGGGTCTCGCCGCCGGCCTGGCCGTCCTTCTGGAAGACGACGTCGGTGCCGGTCGGGCAGTGCAGCTGCGCCAACGACACCGCGTCCTGGATCTCGAGGATCGAGACCGTGGCGTCGGGGTCGTCGCACAGCAGGGGGCGGTAGCTGTCGGCCCCGTCCGGCCCCGAGGGCGACGGGTTCGGTCCGGCGCAGGCGTCGACCGCCCACGCGGCGGCGGCGTCCTCGGTGCCGTCGGGTCCGAAGAAGTGGATGCCCACGGCGACGATCACGCCGGCGGCGACGAGGAAGGCGACGACGGACCAGATCCAGTCCCGCCGCATGCCGCCCTTGCGCCGGCCGCTCCCGCCGTCGGGCCCGTCGCCCCCGCCGGACGGCAGGTCCGGGCCGGGCGGCTGCGTCCGGCCCGGCGGCTGGGTCTGGCCCGGCGGCTGCGTCCGGCCCGGCGGCTGCGTCCGGCCCGGCGGCTGCGGCGTCGCGCCGGACCGGGCCGGGAACTGACCGGTCCGCGGCGGGAACTGGCTCGAGCGCTGGGCCGGCTGGAACTGGCCGGAGCGCTGGACCTGCTCGAACTGGCCGGTGTGCCGGCCCGGCTGGGACGGGCGGCGGCGCGGGTCTGGCTGGTGTTCCGGAACACCTGCGTCCGGTGACACGGGGGAGGGCATGGCGGCACAGTAGCGACGTCGGGGTGAATCGCAAAAGGGTCTCAGGTACTTTCGCTGCAATCCTGCGGTTCCTGGCCGGCGGCCGTGAGCGCGGAGGACCGCGGCCGGATGCGCGACGGACGCGCGGCGGGCGCACGTCGGACCCGCCCCGGGCATGCGGTACGGGCTCCGGCCGCCGCTGCTACGATCTTCGGGTCGCGACTGGCGTCAGGTGGATCACCACCGGGGAGCGACGAGTCATGCCGACGACGGGTCGTTCGCCTGGGCCCTGGGTCACCTTGTGAGAGGTGCACGCCCGGGCCAGTCGTGTCACGGCGCGTGTGCCCTCCACCGCCGTCCGACCATCCCCGTCCCGCATGAATCGAGGAGCCATGAGCGCATCGACCCCCGACCCGCTCGCCACCCCGCTCGCCGAGCTCGACCCCGAGATCGCCGCCGTCCTGGACGGAGAGCTGGCCCGCCAGCGTGACACGCTCGAGATGATCGCGTCCGAGAACTTCGTGCCGCGCGCCGTCCTGGAGGCCCAGGGCTCGGTCCTGACCAACAAGTACGCCGAGGGCTACCCGGGCCGCCGCTACTACGGCGGCTGCGAGCAGGTGGACGTCGCCGAGAACCTCGCGATCGCCCGCGCCAAGGACCTGTTCGGCGCGGAGCACGCCAACGTCCAGCCGCACTCCGGCGCCCAGGCCAACGCCGCGGTGCTGCACGCCCTGATCAACGCGGGCGACAAGATCCTCGGCCTCGAGCTGGCCCACGGCGGCCACCTCACGCACGGCATGCGGATCAACTTCAGCGGCAAGCTGTACGACGTCGGCGCCTACGGCGTGGACCCGCAGTCCTACCGCATCGAGATGGACGAGGTGCGCAAGAAGGCGCTGGAGCACCGCCCCGACGTCATCATCGCCGGCTGGTCGGCCTACCCGCGCCACCTCGACTTCGCCGCGTTCCGCGAGGTCGCGGACGAGGTCGGCGCCAAGCTCTGGGTCGACATGGCGCACTTCGCCGGCCTCGTGGCCGCGGGGCTGCACCCGTCCCCGGTGCCGCACGCCGACGTCGTCTCCTCGACCGTGCACAAGACGATCGGCGGGCCGCGCTCCGGCTTCATCCTCTCCAAGGAGGAGTACGCCAAGAAGATCGACTCCGCGGTGTTCCCGGGCCAGCAGGGCGGCCCGCTCATGCACGTGATCGCCGCCAAGGCGGTCTCGTTCAAGGTCGCCGCGACCGAGTCGTTCAAGGACCGCCAGGAGCGCACGCTCCGCGGTGCGTCGATCATCGCCGAGCGCCTCTCGCAGCCCGACGTCGCCGCGGCCGGCGCGTCCGTGCTGACGGGCGGCACCGACGTGCACCTGGTGCTCGTCGACCTGCGCAACTCAGCTCTCGACGGACAGCAGGCCGAGGACCTCCTGCACGACGCCGGGATCACGGTCAACCGCAACGCCGTCCCGTTCGACCCGCGGCCCCCGCGCGTCACCTCGGGCCTGCGGATCGGCACGCCGGCGCTGGCCACCCGCGGGTTCGGCGACACCGAGTTCACCGAGGTCGCCGACATCATCGCGACGGCCCTGAAGGACGGCGCCGCGACCGACGTCGACGCCCTCTCGGCGCGGGTCGAGAAGCTCACCGCCGCGTTCCCGCTCTACCCGGGGCTCTGAGCCGATGACCGCACAGATCCTGGACGGGAAGGCCACGGCGGCCGCCATCAAGGCGGAGCTCAAGGACCGTGTGACGGCGCTGCGCGAGCGCGGCGTCGTGCCGGGGCTCGGCACCCTGCTGGTCGGCGAGGACCCCGGCTCGCAGTGGTACGTGGCGGGCAAGCACCGCGACTGCGCCGAGGTCGGCATCGCGTCGATCCGGGAGGACCTCCCGGAGACCGCGACACAGGAGGAGATCGAGGCCGCGGTACGGCGGCTGAACGAGGACCCGGCCTGCACCGGGTACATCGTCCAGCTCCCGCTGCCGAAGGGCATCGACACCAACCGCGTGCTGGAGCTCGTCGACCCCGACAAGGACGCCGACGGCCTGCACCCCACCAACCTGGGGCGCCTGGTGCTGCGGGTCAACGAGGACATCACGTCCTCGCTGCCCTGCACGCCGCGCGGCATCATCGAGCTGGTGGAGCGGCACGGCATCAAGCTCGCCGGCAAGGAGATCGTGGTGCTCGGCCGCGGCGTCACCGTGGGCCGCCCGATCGGCCTGCTGCTCACGCGGCGCGCCGTCAACGCGACGGTCACGCTGACGCACACCGGCACGCAGGACCTCGCCGCCCTGGTCCGGCGGGCCGACGTCGTCGTGGCCGCCGCGGGCGTCAAGGGCATCGTGTCCGGCGACATGGTCAAGCCGGGCGCCGTGCTGATCGACGTCGGCGTCTCCCGCGAGATCAACCCGGAGACCGGCAAGTCGCGGGTCGTCGGCGACGTCTCGCCCGAGGCCGCCGAGATCGCGGGCTGGGTGTCGCCCAACCCGGGCGGCGTCGGCCCGATGACGCGGGCGATGCTGCTGGCGAACGTGGTCGAGTCGGCGGAGCGCTCGCTGGCGTGACGCCGGCCTGACCCGGCCCGATCTGGCTGCGTGACCTGGCCGTCTGACCTGGCCGCCGAACGTAGGGATGGTCGCCGCAAGAGCTCTCTTGCGGCGACCATGCCTACGTCCGGCGCGCCCACGGTGGGTACGGTTCGGGGATGTCCGAGTCCAGACACCGTGCCGTCGTCGTTTCCGAGGCCGACGACGCCGCGTTCGCGGCGCTGCCGCCGGGTTCCTGAGCTGGCCCAAGCCCGCCGAGCTGTTCGACCGGTATGCGCGCCGCGCCGCGACGGGCGAGATCGTGGCGCTCGCCGCGCGGATCGACGACGAGGTGGTCGGCTACTGCCTCGTCCAGTGGGTCTCCGAGTACCCGCCGTTCGCCGAGGCGGGCACTGACCCGTGTTGACCACAGCAGCTTCTGCCAGGCCGGGCCCAGTTGCGGCAGCAACTGCTGTGGTCAACACCGGAAACCGTCGGGGGTGATCGCTGGTTCGCGGCGCTGGAGGGGCGCGACGGCCGAAAGCCGCCAGACCTGGCGGCCGGGCGAGGCGACGCTGAGGTCATGCACAAGACCGTCGACCTCAAGGTCAAGTACTTCGGCACGCCCGTCGTGCTCCTCTCGACGCGGAACCCAGACGGTTCCGCCAACCTCGCGCCGATGTCGTCCGCCTGGTGGCTCGGCGACCACTGCGCACTGGGGCTCGGCGACTCCGCGCAGACCTCGGCAAACCTCCGGCGCGAGCGCGAGTGCGTCCTGAACCTGGTGCCGTCCGGCCTGGTCGACGTCGTGGACCGGCTGGCGCTCACCACCGGCAGGCCGGACGTGCCGCCGCGCAAGGCCGCGATGGGGTACGAGTTCGTCCCGGACAAGTTCGCCCGGGCCGGCCTGAGCGGGCAGCCGTCCGACCTGGTCCGGCCGCCGCGCGTCGCGGAGTGCCCGGTCCAGCTCGAGTGCTCCGTCGAGCAGGAGTCCCCGCTGGGTACGTCCGGTTCCGGGGCCACCGTGTTCCACGTCCGCGTGCTGCGCAGCCATGTCGCCGAGGAGCTCGTCCTGCCAGGCACCCACTACGTCGACCCGGTGGGCTGGGACCCGCTGATCATGAAGTTCTGCGAGTTCTTCGGCGCCGGATCAGCGATCCGGCCGTCCCGTCTCGCCGAGGCGTGGGAGATGCCGCACGGCGGGGTGCTGACGCACTGACGCCGGTCTCACCCGATGAGTTGCGAGGTGCCGCGGCGTCTGAAGAGTTGATGACGGGGCCGCCGCGGCCCCGAGCGACTCAGGAGGACATCATGGTGAGCGTGCGGACCCATCTCTGGTTCGGTAACAACAAGGCCGGCGAGGCCGCCGCGTTCTACGCCGAGCACATCCCGGGCTCGTCGGTCGAGCGTGTGATCAAGGCGCCGGAGAACGCCCCGGGTGCCGAGGCCGGCACGGACTTCGTCGTGGAGTTCACGGTGGCCGGCCAGCCCGTGATCGGGCTCAACGCCGGGCCGCACCGCACCCTCGACGAGGCGTTCTCGTTCTACCTGTCCGTCGAGGGGCAGGAGGAGGTCGACCACTACTGGGACATCCTGACCGCCGACGGCGGCGAGCCCGGCGCCTGCGGCTGGTGCAAGGACAAGTTCGGGGTGTCGTGGCAGGTGATCCCCAAGGAGCTCGAGCGGCTCAGCGGCTCGTACGCAACGCCGGCCGAGACCGCCACGATGAACGCGATGCTGACGATGGGCAAGATCGACGTCGCGGCCCTGCAGGCGGCGCACGACGGCGCGTAGGCCGCACCGGGAGCTCAGTGCCGCGGCCGCCGCACGACCAGGGCCTGCTGGTCGGGGAACCGCCAGCCGTACCGCACAGCGAGCAGCCGGAGCAGCGTGGTGAGGACCACCGCGGCGACCGCGGCCCCGAGCACGGGCACCCCGAGTGCCACGAGGGCCACGAGCAGGGCGGCGCCGCCCGCGGCCGCGACGGCGTAGAGCGACCCGACGTGCAGCAGGGCGACCGGGAGGTTGAGGGTCACGTCGCGCAGCACGGAGCCGCCGACGGCCGCCGCCGCGCCCACGAAGACCGCGGGGACGGCGGGGACCCCGAGGGAGAGGGCCTTCGAGGCGCCGATCGCGCCGAACAGGCCGATGACGACGGCGTCCAGCGGCAGGATGACGGGGTCGAGGCGGGCGAACAGGCGCTGCAGAGACAGCCCGACGAGGGCCGCCGCCGCCCCGACCAGCACGTACCAGGGCCCGTAGATCACCACGGGCGGCTCGCCGAGCAGGACGTCGCGCAGGAGGCTGCCCCCGAGGGCCACCCCGATGCCGACGAGCACCGTGCCCAGCACGTCGATGCGGCGGTCGGTGAGGGCGCCCGCGAAGAGCGCGCCCTGGAGTGCGCCCAGTGCCACCGCCGCGAGCTCGGCCCACAGCGGGATGCCGAAGGGGATGATCGTGTCCATGCGGTGTGCTCCGTGCCTGCGACCTGTTCTCGTTCCTGGGGCCGCCGCCGGTCCCGGAGCGACCCGCGGGGAGCTCCGGGACCGGCGGGACGGGTCAGCGGGCGGTGGACCGCGCGGCCTCGAGGATCACGTTCGTCACGGACCCCGGCTGGGAGACCGTCACGGCGTGCGAGGCGTCGACCTCGACGAGCGTGGCGTCCGCGCGCTCCGCCATGAAGCGGGAGAGCTCCGCGGGGACGGCCAGGTCCTTCGTCGCCGAGAGCACCCACGACGGGATCGACCTCCAGGCGGCGGCGCTGGCCGGCGCCTCGAACGCGGCGAGCCCGAGCGGACGCTGCGTGGCCGCCATGTGCTCCGCCGTGGTGGCGTCGACGTCACCCGCGAACAGCTCGTGGAACTGCGCCGGGTCGATGTAGAGCTCCGTGGCCTGCGTTCCCTCGGGCGTGGTGTACGGGAACGGCTGCGCCGCGCCGCCGAGCCTGGCCCCGGGGAACTTCTCGACGAGGTCGACCAGGCTCTCGCCGGGCTCCGCGAGGAAGCTCGCGACGTAGACCAGGGCGGTCACGTCCGGGTTGCCCTCGGCCGCGTGGCTCATCACGTGCCCGCCGTAGGAGTGGCCGGCGATGACGACGGGTCCGTCGATCGTCCTCAGCACGTCACGCAGGTACTGCGCGTCCTGCTCCAGGTCGCGGAGCGGGTTGGCGACCGCGATCACCCGGTGGCCGGCCTGGCGGAGCGCCGTGATCGAGCCGTTCCAGCTCGACGAGTCGGCGTAGGCGCCGTGGACCAGGACGATGGTCTGCTTCGTGGCGGTGGTGCTCATGATGCCCTCACTCTCGGATCGGTCCTGCTTCGTCGAAGACCCGGTGCCTCCGACTCCCCCCGTAACGCATCGTGAATGCAATATATTGCATGTCGCGCGAGAAGGCGAGAGCTGCGTCGTGATCCGCCTCTGTCAGAGGTGGCCGTTAGGCTCTCCCGGTGCCCCTGATCGTCGCCACCGCCAATGTCAACGGGATCCGTGCCGCCGTCCGCCGCGGCATCGAGTCCTGGATCGCCACCCGCACCCCGGACGTGCTGCTGCTGCAGGAGGTGCGCGCGCCCGACAAGCTCGTCCGTGAGGTGCTCGACGGCTGGCACGTCGCGCACGCGGAGAGCGAGGTCAAGGGACGCGCCGGGGTGCTCGTCGCGTCCCGGCTGCCGCTCGGCGACGTCCGCACGGGGCTCGCGACCCACGGGCCGGACGGCGCCGCGGAGACCGGCGCCGACACCGGCCGCTGGGTCGAGGCCGACGTGCGCCTGCCCGACGGCGGCACGCTCACCGCGGTCTCCGCCTACCTGCACTCCGGGTCCACCACCCCGGGCCAGGAGCACACGATGGTGGCCAAGTACGCCTATCTGGAGAAGGTGACGGCGCGCCTCGCCGAGCTCTCCGCGGCGCAGGTCCCGGCTGTCGTGGCGGGCGACCTCAACATCGCCCACCAGAACGTGGACATCAAGAACTGGAAGGGCAACCAGAAGAGCGCCGGCTTCCTCCCCGAGGAGCGCGCGTACGTGACCCGCTGGCTCGACGAGCACCGGTGGACGGACCTGGGCCGTCACCATGCGGGTGACGGCCCCGGCCCGTACACGTGGTGGTCGTGGCGCGGCGCGGCGTTCGACAACGACTCCGGCTGGCGCATCGACTACCAGCTCGCCAACCCGGCCCTGGCGGGCGCCTGCCGCAAGGTCGAGGTCGACCGGGCGCCCACCTACGCCGAGCGCTGGAGCGACCACGCCCCGGTCGTGGCGACCTACGAGCTCTAGTACCGGATCGCGTCGATCACCTTGACGCGCACCGCGTAGATCGCCGGGATCAGGCCCGCCAGGGCGCCGATCCCGACGGCGCACGCCATGCCCACCAGGGCGGCGTCGAACGGGAAGCCCGGCAGGTCGTCGAGCGGCCGGCCGAAGATGCGGTCGATCGGGATGTTCTTGATCACGGCCACCGCGATCACGACGCCGACCACGCCCGCCACGGTCGTGGCGACCACGGACTCCATGAGGACGCCGAAGAACACGCGGGCGCTGGTGGCCCCGAAGGACCGCCGGATGCCGATCTCCCGGATCCGGTACCGCACGGTGACCAGCGCGATGTTGAGCAGTCCGAGCCCGCCCAGCAGCAGCGCGAACCCGCCCGTCCCGAGCACCAGGTACTGCAGCACGCGGTCGATCGCGACGGCGTCGGACATCGGCTTCTGCACGTCGAACGGGACGCCAGCCGCCGCCAGGTCGCGGGGCAGCACCTCGGCGAACTGGTCGGCGAGCTCCGGCGGCACCCAGAACCGGTAGCTGTCGGCCATCACCCGGTCGGGGAACCAGCGCACCGCCTGGTCGAACAGCATGAGGGCGCGCGGTCCCTCGTCGTTCCACTGCACGGGCACGACGCCGACCACGGTCGCGGCCACGGGCGACTCGCCCTCGATCACCACCTGCGGGTGCGTGGCCACGGGGGCGCCGTCGGCGTAGGCGTCCAGGAAGGCCTGGTTCACCACGAGCACCGGGGCCAGCCGCTCGGCGTCGGACTCCGTGAACCAGCGGCCGGCCTCGAGGTCCTGGCGGGTGATGGTCCCGCTGTCCACGTCGACGGCCGACCACTCGACGTAGGTTCCGGCCTCGCCGCCGCGTACCGCGAGGTCGGCGGTCGCGCGCACGGAGTGGTACGAGATCTTGTGCCGCTCGGCCACGGCGTCGACGAGCGCGTCCACCTCGGCGGCCGTCATCCCGGCGTCGGCCGGCCCCGTCGACCAGCCCTCCAGCGTGGTGTCGCGGCCCGACATGCGCTCGTTCTGCTCCTGCATGGCCTGGCCGAACATCGTCACGGCGGCGGTGATGCCGGTGATCGCGGTGACGGCGCAGGCGACGCCGATCAGCGCGAGGAGCACGCGGACCCGGTGGATCCGCAGCTCGTCCCACGCCTCGACGATCGCGCCCACGACGCCGGTCATGCGGGAACCCCGGCGGACTCGGACTCGGACTCGGGCTCGGGCTCGGACCTGAGCCCTGACTCGGCCACGGCGGCGGGTGCGTCGAGGTGGATGGGCACCAGCACGCCGTCGGCCAGCCGGAACTGGCGGTCGGCGCGGGCGGCGATGGCCAGGTCGTGCGTGATGGTCACGAGCGCGGAGCCGGTGTCGCTCGCGGCGTCGTCCAGAAGGGTCATGATCGCCTGGCCGGTCTCGACGTCGAGCGCCCCCGTGGGCTCGTCCGCGAGGATGACGCGCGGCCCCCGCACGAGCGCGCGGGCGATGGCGACCCGCTGCTGCTCGCCGCCGGAGAGCTTCTCGGGCCGGGTGTCGAGCCGTTCGCCCAGGCCGACGCGTTCGAGCGACCGCGTGGCGAGCCGGGTGCGGTTCCAGAACTGCTTGCCGCGCGCGTACAGCAGGGGCGCGGCGACGTTCTCGAGCGCCGTCCGTCCCTGGAGCAGGTTGAACTGCTGGAACACAAAGCCGAAGTCGTCGCCCCGGCGCCGGGCCAGGGCCCGGCTGCGCAGGCGGCCGACGGGCTCGCCCTCCAGGAGGTACTCGCCGGAGGTGGGTGAGTCGAGCAGGCCCAGGATGTTCAGCAGGGTGGACTTGCCGGTACCGGAGCGGCCGACGATCGCGACGTGCTCACCGGGGCCGACCGTCAGGTCCACCCCGCGCAGGATCTCCAGCGTGCTCCCGTCCGGGAGCTCGACGTGCCGGGTGACGCCCTGGAGGTCGACGAGCGGGATGCCGGTCATCCGAAGCACTCCTCCTCGAACGCCTGCATGGTGTCCATGTCGCCGTCCATCGACGCCTGGTCGTAGGCGCTCATGTCCTCGCAGTCGACGCCGCCCTCCGTGCCGTCGTCGACGGGCGTGAACTCCAGGATCTGCTCGCCGGCCTTCAGGCCCTTGGTGACCTCGACCTGCAGCCCGTCGGTCAGGCCCAGGGTCACGTTGCGGGGCTCGGGCTCGGCGCCCTCCTCCTTGACGGTCCACACCCGGCCGGTCTGGGAGGTGCCGAGCACCGCGCTGATCGGCACCACGACGACATCCTTCGCGTCGCCGTTCGTGATCTCGATCTCGGCGCCCAGGCCGGAGAACGCCTTGACCTTGGGCGGGATGTTGCAGTGGACGGCGCCCGTGGCCGGCTCGGGTGCGCCCGCCATGTCCTCGCCGCCCGTGGTGGTACCTTCGCCGCCGGGCGCCTCGCCGATCGTCAGCCCGGTGCACGTGAACGGCGCCGGCCCGCCCTTGAGCGTCACCTGCGCCGAACCCTTGGCGCCGACCAGCCGGTACTGCTGGTCGGCGGTCAGCGTGCCGGAGACCGAGAGGGTGCCGGGCGAGATCGTGCCGATGACCTCGCCCACGGCGACCGCCTGGTCCTTCAGCGCCGTGACGTCCACGGTGCCGGTGACCGGCGCGAGGGCCGAGGTCCAGGTGACCTTGGGCTCCTGCTCGGTGACGGTCTCCTCGCCGGTCTTCTCGTCGACCTCGACCACGGGCTCGACGGGCTCCTCGCTCTTGATCCACAGGATGCGGGTGCCCTTGTCGACCTTGGCGTCGTCGACCTGGATCTCGGCGATGACGCCGTTGGCGGTGGCCTTGATCTCGACCGGCGGGTCGGTCACCACGGACGCCGGCACCGTCACCGCGTTGGTCACGGAGCCCTTCTCGACGGGGATCACCGCCTCGGTGATCTCGCCCGTGGGCTGGAGCGCGTCCGGCGGGTCGAGCTCGGCGCCCTTGAGCGCCAGGACCACGAGCGCGGCGGCGATCACGGCCCAGATGATGATCCGGGCGGTGGGGAAGACGTACTGGCGGACAGCACCCACGGGGGCTCCTCGCGGCGGGGACGGGTGGCAGTCCGGTGGACATTAGTCCAGGTACCGGCCGAAAGGGGATGAAAGTACGGGGTGAAGCCAAGCCTTTGCGCACCAGGGCCCCGCACCTGACGGTGCGGGGCCCTGGTAGTGGTGCGGCGGCGCTCAGGCGGCGGGGGCCGACGGCGGCGCCAGCAGGAACACGGGGGCCGTCAGTCCGGCGTCGGCGAACGCGTCCGCGACCGCCTGGGCGACCGTGTCGACGTCGGACAGGCGGACCAGCGCGATGGCGCTGCCGCCGAACCCGCCGCCCGTCATGCGCGCGCCGAGCGCGCCGGCCGCCAGGGCGGAGTCGACGACGAGGTCGAGCTCGCGGCAGGAGACCTCGTAGTCGTCCCGCAGGGAGACGTGCGAGGCGACCATGAACGGGCCGACGTCGGCCGCGCGGCCCTCCCGCACCAGGTCGGCGAATCGCGCGGTGCGGTCGATCTCGGACACGACGTGGCGCACGCGGCGGCGCAGCACGCCGTCGGGGTCGTGGGGCTCGAGCTCGGCCAGCGCGCGGTCGATGCCCATGCCGCCGAGCGTCGGCGCGATCTCGCGCAGCGAGCCCAGGCCCAGCAGCTCCGCGGCCTGCTCGCACGAGGCCCGGCGGGCGCCGTACTCGCCGGAGACGTGCGAGTGCTCGGCCTTGGTGTCGACGACCAGGAGCGTGAGCCCGGCGGTGTCGAGGTCGAACGGCACGGGCACGCCCGACTCCAGCGGCTTGAGGCCCGGACGGAAGTCGAGCAGCAGGGCGTAGCCCTCGCGGCAGCGCAGCGACGCCGACTGGTCGAGCCCGCCCGTGGGGGCGCCGGCGATCTCGTTCTCGGCGCGACGGGTGGCGTCGACCAGCTCGGCCCGCCCGGCGTCCGACGCCGTGAGGCCGAGGCCCGCCACGGCGTCGAGGGCGACCGCCACGGCGGCCTCCAGGGCCGCCGAGGAGCTCAGGCCCGCGCCGAACGGCACGCACGAGTCGACGGCGGCGTCGAAGCCGCCGATCTTGTGCCCGGCCTCGGCCAGGGCCCACGCGACACCGGCGACGTAGGCGCCCCAGCCCTGCACCGCACCGGGTGCGACGTCGGACAGACTGGCCTCCCAGACGCCCTCGGCCTGCGCCGACACCAGCCGGACCAGGTCGTCCTCGCGCGGCCGCAGCGCGATGTAGGTGCGGTGCGGCAGCGCCGTCGGCAGGCAGAGACCGGCGTTGTAGTCGGTGTGCTCGCCGATGAGGTTGACCCGCCCGGGGGCGGACCAGACGCCCTCGGGCGAGCCGTCGAACGAACGGGTGAAGAGCTCGTCGACCCGGTGCGCGCCGTCCTCGGCGGTCCAGGCCTCGAGCCAGTTGATGGTGGTCACGGAACTGATTATTGCCCTCTCTGCGCGCCGGGCCGACCGCCGGTCAGGCAGCGAGACCGGCGCGCTCGTCATCGGGACGGGCGTCAGGCACCCTGGCGCAGCACGCGGACGGCCCCCGCGGGCACGTCCGTGTCGCCCGCGACCTCCTGCCCGGTGAGCAGGTCGGTGGCGGGCGACTCCAGGGGCAGCTTCACGTCGCCGTCGGTGTGGTTGACCGCCACGGTCCAGGTGGCGGCGTCGCCGTACCGGCGCACCACCTCCAGCCCGTCCACGGTGCCGGACTGCGCCAGCCCCGCGCCCGCGTAGACGTCGGCCATGACCGTGGCCAGCGTGTCGGCGTCGAGGGCCGTGGACACGTACCAGCCGGTACCCGCGCCGTGCCGGTGCCGGGTGATCGCCGCCCCGCCCGGCTTGGGGCCGTCGACGTAGGTGCCGACGGGCTCGGCGCCGTCCAGGACCAGGTCGTCGGCCCAGACCGTGCCCGTGAGGTCGGTCGTCGTGTTGCTCGCGGCTTCGGCTCCCGCAGCGCCGGCCCGGTAGGCGACCGTGAGGGAGTCGTCCGCGCGCAGCGGCAGGAACTCCTCCACCCACACGCCGAGCGCGTCGCGCAGCGGGGCCATGAAGCCGCCGGGGTGCACGGCGTCGTGCTCGTCGACGATGCCGCTGAAGTAGCTGACCAGCAGCGAGCCGCCGGCCTCGACGTACGCGGTGAGGTTGGCGGCGTCCTCCGCCCGCAGCAGGTACGACGCCGGGGCGACGACCAGCTTGTAGCCCGACAGGTCCTGTCCCGGCCGCACCAGGTCGACCGTGTGGCCGTCCCGCCAGAGCCGGTCGTAGTAGGCGTCGACGCGCTCGCGGTGGCGCGCGCCCTCGCTGGGCCGGAACTCCAGGTCCTGCGCCCAGAACGACTCGTAGTCCCAGACCAGGGCGACGTCGGCCCGCACCGTCGAGCCGCGCAGCTCGGTCAGCCTGCCGAGGTTCGCCCCGAGCTCGGCCACCTCGCGCCACACCCGCGAGCCCGTGCCGGCGTGCGGCAGCATCGCGGAGTGGAACTTCTCCGCGCCGGAGCGGGAGGCGCGCCACTGGAAGAACATGATCGCGTCCGCCCCGCGGCCGAGGTGCGCGAACGAGTTGCGGGCCAGCTCACCGGGCCGCTTCGCCACGTTGCGTGGCTGCCAGTTCACGGCCGACGTCGAGTGCTCCAGCAGGAGCCACGGCTTGCCGCCCGCGACCGACCGCGTGAGGTCGGCGGCCAGCGAGAGCCCCACGAAGCCGCGCGGGTCGGCCGCCCGGAGGTAGTGGTCGTTCGAGACGAGGTCGACCTCCTTGCCCCACGCGAACAGGTCGGTCCAGGGGCAGCTCGCCGCCATGAAGTTGGTGGTCACCGGCACGGCCGAGTGCTCGCGGACGGCGTCGCGCTCCGCGATGAAGCACGCCCGCAGGGCGGCGTCGGAGAACCGCGCGAAGTCGAGCTGCTGCGCCGGGTTCACCGCCTCCGGGGCGGCCGCCGGGACCTGGACGTGCTCCCAGTCGGCGTAGTGCTGGCCCCAGAAGGCGGTGCCCCAGGCGGCGTTCAGCGCGTCGAGCGAGCCGTACCGTTCGCGCAGCCATGTGCGGAACGCCCGCTGGGCGTGGACCGAGTAGTCCAGGGCCACGGGCGCGCCGTACTCGTTGTGCACGTGCCACCCCGCCAGCGCCGGGTGGGTGCCGTACCGCTCCGCCAGGGCCGTGGTGATGCGCAGCGCGGCCTCCCGGTAGGCGGGGGCGGTGGGCGCCATGAGCCCGCGGCCGCCCGGGCCCATCGGCGTGCCGTCCCGGTCGACGACCCGCGCGTCCGGGTGGGCCGCGTACAGCCAGGCGGGCGGGGCCGCCGTCGGCGTGGCCAGCAGGATGCGGACGCCGCCGTCGTGCAGCAGCCCGATGATGCGGTCCAGCCAGCCGAAGTCGAACTCGCCCGGGCGTGGCTCGAGCAGCGCCCAGCTGAAGATGCCGAGGCTGACCAGGTTCACCCCGGCCTCGTTCATGAGCCGCACGTCCTCGGCCCAGACCTCCTCGGGCCACTGCTCGGGGTTGTAGTCGCCGCCGTAGCCGATCTGGTCGACGCCGGTCAGCCAGCCGTCGAACCGTGGTCCGGGGGCGAAGCTGGAGGTCTCGGGCATGCGGGTCCTTTCAGGGGTGTTCCACGTGCAGCACAACGGTAGGTCCTCGGCGGGCGTGTAGGAATACGCTTCCCGACGTCGTCCGTGGCGCCCTGCGTTCGCCCGCGGCGTGCTCACCCCCGGACGGCCGCCAGCACCTCCTGTTCCTCGTCCCGCGTGAGGCCCGTGACCGGGGCGTCCGGCGTGGCGCGGAGCCACGTGAGGGTGTCGCGGGCGGTCTCGGCGAAGGGCCGGATCCGCAGGCCCGCCTCCAGCGACGACGCGACGTCGTGCGTCATGAACCCGCTCTCGGCCAGGTCCGCGACCCAGAACGGGATGGACCGGGGCCCGGACCACTGCGCCACCTCGTGCGCGGTGAGGACGTCCGGGGCGACCGCGACGAGCGCCGGGTCCGTGCCGACGCCGTCGGCCACCGCGGCCAGCAGCTCCGACCGGGGCACGGGCGGGCAGACGGCGTCGAAGTCGCCCTTCGTGCCCTGCTCCGCCGCCGTCACGATCCACTCCGCGAGGTCGCGGACGTCCACGAGCTGGACCGGGTCGTCCACGGGCTCGGGCACCAGCACCGGCAGGCCGTCCTCGGCGGCCTGCGCGAACCGGGCCGGCCAGTAGGTGAACCGGCCGCTCGGGTCGCCCGGCCCGACGATCAGGCCGGGGCGGATCACGAGGGCCGCCGCCGCGCCGGTACGGACGATGGTCTCGCAGGCGACCTTCATGGCGCCGTAGACCTCGGGGCCGGAGGCCGGGTCCTCGTCGGTCTCGATCGGGTCGAGCAGGGGCAGGGTCGCGGGGGTGCCGCCGATGGTGGTCGTGTCCGCGTAGACGTTGACGGTCGAGACGAACGTCCAGTGGGCGTCCGGGAAGGCCGCGACGGCGGCGCGCACGTGCGACGGGATGCGGGAGACGTCGACGACGGCGTCGAACGGCCGCTCCGTCAGCTCCGCGGGCACCGAGTCGGCGCGGTCCCAGCGCACCAGCGCGGCGCCGTCGGGCACCGTGCCGCTCACGCCGCGCGCCGCGCACACGACGTCGTGGCCGCGGGCCACCGCGGCCGCCGCCACCGCACGGGACAGGAAGACGGTTCCACCGAGCACCAGGATTCGCATGGTGCCCACCGAACCGCATCGGGAGCGACGGGGCACGCGGATCTGCTGCTGGCGAATCTTCGGTGGGCGAAGCCGGGATGAACCCTGGCTGCGGCAGGAGCGGCTGCCTGAGGCGCATTCCCTTTGAGGCCCGGGTTTCTTCGCTTTGGGGCGACCCAAAGCGAAGAAACCCGGGCCTCAAAGGGGACGTCGGCCACCGGCCCAGCACGAACCGGATAGTCACGCCCGACGACGCAGCACCGCCCGCTGCTCCGGCGACAGCACGCTCCGGAGCTGCTCGGCCGTGACCGGCACCCCCGCGCGCGTCAGGGCCCGGAGAACCGCCGCGGCCTCGCCGGTCGCGAGCGGCCACGGGCCCGCCGACATCGCCTCGTGGACCGCGGAGAAGAACCGGGCCGCCCGGGCGAGCCGGATCCCGGCGGGAGTGTCCGGACCGAGCACCTCGACGCCCCGCGTGGTGGTCCGCACCCAGCGGGCGTTGGCCTCCACGCTCTCGTACCAGGAGGCGGCCCACACGTCGTCGCCCACGACGTAGCGCTCGCGGCGGGTCTCCGGTTCCCGCTCCCGCCGGATCAGGCGGAGGCCGTCGAGATACACCACCGCGTTCGACACGGCGGCCCTGGACATCCCCAGCTCGGCGATGAGGTCGGCGGCGGTGAGCCCGTCGTCGGACGAGTGGATGAGCACCAGCACCCGTGCGGTCGTGCGGGGGACCCCCGTGGCCACCACGTTCTCCGCGAACTCGTCCAGGAAGGCGGCCCGGGCGGCACCCCGCGGGTCGGGCGCCGGTTCGTCGCCGGCGGCGCGGGTGACGGCCCGAGGACGCCGCGCCCGCTCGCGCGCCGCCGCCTCGGCAGCGTCGGCGTCGTACCCGGCGGGCCCGCCGTTGCGCGAGACCTCACGGGTCACGGTCGACGTCGGCCGGCCGAGCCGCCGGGCAATCTCGGCGTGGTCGAGCCGAGCGGCGAGCCCGGCCGCGACCTGCTCACGCTCCGTCCGGTTCAGGCGTGCTCCCGACACGTCGCTCCCGTCGTGCGTTGGTGGTTCGGCTGTTGCAACGATCCACCGTATCCGGTGGATACCGGCCGAACGGGAGTCAATTCTGCTCTGAACGCAACGCAGACGAGAGGAACGACGTGACCGCACTCCCGAAGCCCGCCGACCCGCGAGAGGTGGGTCTGTCCCGGGCGCTCGCCCCCGACGTCGCACGCGGCCTCATGCTGCTCCTCATCGCGCTGGCGCACGCCCCGGGATTCGTGAGCGACCGTGCACCCACCACGGCGAACACGGTCGCGGAGCTCCTGCGGTCGCTGCTCGCGGAGAACCAGGCACGCTCGATGTTCATCGTGCTGTTCGGCTACGCGATGGGCCAGCTCCTGTACCGGCAGGAGGCCCGCGGCACCGGGCCGGTCGAGACCCGCCGGCTCCTGCGCCGTCGAGGGTTCGTGCTGGTCGGCGTCGGGCTCGCGCACTACGCGCTCCTCGTGCCGGTCGACATCGTCGCGACCTACGGGTTCGCTCTTCTGTTCCTCGCGGCCATGGTCACCGCCGGCGACCGCGTGCTCCTGTGGACGGCGGCGGCCACGCTCCCGCTCGGCATCGCGCTGATCGGCTGGACCTACCAGCGCGCCGTGGCCGCCGAGCTGTCCGGCGAGCCGTCCGGGATGGCGCCGTACATGTCGGCCGACTACGCCGCCCACGTCGTGTCCGGGTTGCCGGGCTGGCTGCCCGAGACCGTCCTCAGCGTGGTCGTGGTGGTGCCCGGGATGCTCTTCGGCATCTGGGCGGCGCGTCGCCGCTACCTGGACGAGCCCCGGGCCCACGCCGGCCTGCTCCGCCGGACCGCGGTCGTCCTGCTGCTCGTCGCGCTGGTCACCCGGCTCCCCGAGGCGCTCGTCGTGGCCGGGTTCTGGGTACCGGCGTCGTCGGCCACGGGCTGGGCGCTCGCCGTCCTCCACACGCTGGGCGGTTGCGCGGGCGGGGTCGGGCTCGCGGCGCTCGTCGGGGTCCTGGTGACCCGCCGGGAGCCGGCCGGCGGGACCGGCAGGGCCGCCCGACGGGCCGGGAGGGTCGCGACGGCGCTGGCCGCGCTCGGGCAGCGGTCACTGACGTTCTACCTGGCGCAGTCGCTGGTGTGGCTCCTGCTCTTCTACCCGTTCACGCTCGGCCTGGTGGACACCCTGACGTTCGCGGGGGCGGCCGTCGTCGCCGTCGGTGTCTGGGCCGCCTCCGTCGTGGCGGCCGCCGCGATGGCACGCGCGGGCCGGGCCGGCCCCGCCGAGATGCTGGTGCGGAGGCTTGCCTACGGGCGCCGCTGAGTCAGGCCGGGTGGATCCCCAGCTGCATCCCGGCGAGCCCCCGCTTGCGGGTGGCCAGCGCGGAGGCGACCTCGCGCAGCACCTTCGCGCCGGGCGAGTCGGGGTCGGCGAGCACGACCGGCGTGCCGGCGTCCCCGCCCTCGCGGACGGCGACGTCGAGCGGCACCTGGCCGAGCAGCGGCACGTCCTTGCCGATCACCTGGGTGAGCCGCGCCGAGACCTGCTCGCCGCCGCCCTCGCCGAAGATCGGCAGGCGGGTGCCGTCGGGCTGCTCCAGCCACGACATGTTCTCGACCACGCCCACCACGCCCTGCGACGTCTGCGTCGCGACGGACCCGGCCCGCTCGGCCACCTCCGCGGCCGCGGCCTGCGGCGTGGTGACCACGAGGATCTCGGACGACGGCAGCAGCTGCGCCACGGAGATGGCGATGTCGCCGGTGCCGGGCGGCAGGTCGAGCAGCAGCACGTCGAGGTCGCCCCAGAACACGTCCGCGAGGAACTGCTCCAGCGCGCGGTGCAGCATGGGGCCGCGCCAGACCACGGGCTGCCCCTGCGGCACGAACATGCCGATCGAGACCACCTTGACGCCGTGGGCGATGGGCGGCAGCAGCATGTTGTCCACCCGGGTCGGCTGTCGGTCCACGCCGAGCATCCGGGGGATCGAGAAGCCGTAGATGTCGGCGTCGATCACGCCGACCGACAGCCCGTCGGCGGCCAGGGCCACCGCGAGGTTCGCCGTGACGGACGACTTGCCCACGCCGCCCTTGCCCGACGCGACCGCGAACACCTTGGTCATCGAGCCCGGCTGCGAGAACGGGATGACGGGGTCGCCCACGCCGCCGCGCAGCATCGAGCGCAGCGAGGACCGCTGCTCGGCCGTCATCACGCCCAGCTCGACGTCGACGCCGGACACGCCCTCGACCGCCGTCGCGGCCGCCGTCACGTCCCTGACCAGCGTGGACTTCATCGGACAGCCCGCAACCGTGAGGTCGACGCCGACGGCGACGTGCCCGCCCGCGGAGACGTCGACCGACCGGACCATGCCCAGGTCGGTGATGGGGCGCCGGATCTCGGGGTCGAGCACGCCGGTCAGTGCGTCGCGGACACGAGCCTCGAGCGCGGGGGAGTCGACTGCGGTCATGAATCGATCTTAGGCGGGGCCCGGACGCTCCCGGATCAGCGGCCCTGGGCACGGTACTTGCAGTGCCCGTCAGTTGGTGGCGGTACGCTGCCTCACCACCAGGGGTGAGGAGGCCCGATGACCGAGCCACGCGTGCCGACGCGAGTTCGGCGTGTCGCCTCCGAGGACCAGGCACGCGAGCTCGCCGCCGAGCTGCAGCGCCCGGGTCGCCGGTGGCCCGTGGTGGTCATCTCGACCCCGGCCGGCCATTCCGTGCCCTTCGTGGACCCGCAGCGGGTGCTCGACGACGTCGCCGGGCTCGCCGAGGTCGTCGTCATCCCCACGGGCGACGTGTCGTGGGAGTTCTCGTCGGGCATGCCGCCCGACACGCAGGTCTACGGCGGCGCGTCCCGTGTCTACGGCACCGAGCTGGACTGGGTCCACCAGCCCCGCCGCTCGCCGCTGCACTTCGCGTACTCGACGGACGAGGACGCGCACGTGCGCGAACGCCTGGTCGGCGACGTCATGCGGTTCGCGGTGCGCGCCGGGATCGTCGGCGCGGCGCGGTCCGCCCCGGAGGCAGCGACGATCGAGGGCCGGGTGCTGGGCGTGCTGGGCACGCGAGCCCTGGTCGCCACCGACGACGGCGGCCAGGTCACCGTCGCGGAGGAGCTCGTGCTGGCCGACGTGCCGCTCGCCCGCGTGCTCGCGCCCGGGATGCGCGTCACGGGCGTGCTCGACCCGGTCCGCCGCCTCCTCGACGTGCGCGGCATGCTGCCCGACGCCGACGCGCTGCGCCGGGCGGTGCACCGCGCCTACCGCGTGGGGCAGGTGGTGCTGGGCCGCGTGGAGAGCGTCGAGGACGACGTCGTGTGTGTCGCCCTGGCCCCCGGCGTCCGCGTGCGGGTGCGTCGCGCCGACATCACCGGCAACGACCTGGACCTGCTGAGCGACCTCTTCACGGTGGGCGAGGTGATCCTGGCGCGCCGGGTGCCGGCCCCGCTGGACGGTCTGGCGCTGCGGCTGGACGACGTCGACGAGTCCGAGGACCGGCCCGTCCCCGCGATCGCGCTGCTCGACGGCGGGCCGCCGTGGCTCGAACCACCGGAGCCGGAGCCCGAGCTGGCCCGCCTCGACGGCCCGCTGGTGGTGGGTTCGCTGGCCGAGCCCCATGAGCCCGTCGACCTCGGCGGGACCCGCCCCGCGCCGCCGTCCGGCCCGCCCACCCCTGCCGACCTGTTCGGCCTGCGCCCCGCCGACGTCGGCCCGGTGCCGACGCCGGCCGACGGCCAGCGGAAGCCGACCCCCGGCGACGTGGCCGCCTGGCACGCGGGCGGGCACGACGCCCTGCCCTCGCCGACGGCGGCCGAGGCGTCGCCGGAGCCGGCCGGCAAGGCCACCCGCGACCTCAGCCTGTCCCTCGACGCCGCCCGGTCCCGGGTGGGCGCGCTGGAGAAGGAGCTGCTGGACGACAAGGTCCGGCGGCGCCAGGTCGAGCTGGAGGTCGACCGCCTGCTGGGGCGCGTCGGCGAGCTCACCGAACGGCTCGACCGCAGCGAACGCCGGGCGGAGCAGCAGGCCACGGCCCTGCGCAAGGCCCGGCAGGAGGCCGCGCGCCTGCGCCGCCGGCTGGGCGACGCCGGGGTCGAGGTGCCCGAGGAGCGGTACTTCGCCGACGACGAGGAGCAGCTCCGGTTCGAGGTGCTGACCGAGTGGGCCCGCGCGATCCCCGCGGCGGAGAAGTCCGGGCGCCCCCTCGCCGACTACACGCTCGGCCCGCGGTTCCTCGCCTCCCTGACCGAGGTCGAGGGCGTGAGCCGCGAGCGCGTGGTCTGGACGCTCGTCATGGTGCTGACCGGGCTCGCGCTCGACATGAACGGGCTGCAGGTGCACCGCCTCCGTACAGGCCCCGGCGGCGACGACCCGTTCCGGCACCGGGACGACGGCGCCGTGTGCTGGCGGGTGTCGCTGCAGGTCAACACGCCGTCGGCCCGCAGGCTGCACTACTGGAAGCTGCCGGGCGGCGCCTATGAGCTGTCGCGGGTGGTGCTCCACGACGACGTGGAGCCCTGAGCCCGGTCCTTCTCGTCGAGCTCCTCCAGCAGGTTGCGGATCTCCGAGCGCACGAAGTCGCGGGTCGCGACCTCGGAGAGGGCGAGGCGCAGCGCCGCCATCTCGCGGGCCAGGTACTCCGTGTCGGCGAGGTTGCGCTCGCCGCGCTGCCGGTCCTGCTCCGCGGTGACGCGGTCGCGGTCGTCCTGCCGGTTCTGCGCGAGCAGGATCAGCGGCGCGGCGTAGCTGGCCTGGAGCGACAGCATCAGGGTGAGCGCCGTGAACCCGTTGGCGGCGCTGTCGAACCGCAGGTGCTCCGGGGCCCAGATGTTCCACGCGAGCCAGAGCAGGCAGAACACCGTGAGGTAGATGAGGAACCGCGGCGTGCCCAGGAACCGGGCGATGGCCTCCGTAGCCTTGCCGACGGCGTCCTCGTCCAGCCGGAACCGGGGGACCAGGCCGCGCCGCTGCGCGAGCGGGGTGTCGAGACGGTCAGGCACGGCCGGCCCCCCGTCGTGCGGGACGCGCCGCCGGCGCCGACTGCGCGGCGATCGCCTCCATGCGCTCGTCGTCGCTGTCGCGCCAGTCGTCCGGGAGGATGTGGTCGAGCACGTCGTCCACAGTGACCACGCCCAGCAGCCGGCGCTGGGCGTCCAGCACCGGGAGGGCGAGCAGGTCGTAGGCCGCGAGCAGCCGTGTCACCCGGCCCACCGACGCGTCATGGGTCAGCCACTCCGTCTCCGTGTCCAGCACCGACGCGACCGCCGCGTGCGGCGGCTCGCGCAGCAGCCGCTGGAAGTGCGCGACGCCGAGGAACCGCCCCGTCGGCGTCTCCAGCGGCGGCCGCACCACGAACACCAGCGACGCCAGCGCGGGCGGCAGCTCGGAGCGCCGGATCTGGGCCAGGGCGGTCGCGATCGTGTCGTCCGCGCCCAGGATCACGGGCTCCGTGGTCATCAGGCCGCCCGCCGTGTCCTCGGCGTACTCGAGCAGACGGCGGACGTCGGCCGCCTCGTCCGGCTCCATCAGGTTCAGGAGCTGGGCGGCCTGCTCGTCGGGCAGCTCGTTGAGCAGGTCGGCGGCGTCGTCCGGCTCCATGACCTCCAGGACGTCGGCCGCGCGGTCGCGGTCCAGGCCCGACACGATCGACACCTGGGCGTCCTCCGGCAGCTCCTCCAGCACGTCCGCGAGGCGCTCGTCGTCGAGCGCGGCGGCGATCTCCATCCGGCGCGCGGTGCCCAGGTCCCGGATCACGTCCGCGAGGTCCGCCGCGCGCATGTCCTGGTACGCCTCCAGCAGCCGGGCGGCGCCCTGCTCGGGCGACCGGCTGGTGAGGTCCTGCACGGCGTCCACCGGCACGGTCAGGGTCGAGCCCCGCCGGAACGGGGTCGACCCGCGCGTCGACCGCCGTCGGACGAAGAGCTGGTCCACCAGCCAGTCGCCCGTGCGCTGCTGCGCGATCGAGACGTCCTCGATCGTCACCTCGCCCGAGCCGTCCTTGAGCTGGACCCGGCGGTCCAGCAGCTCGCCGAGCACCAGCGACTCCATGGCCCGCTGCTCGAACCGCCGCATGTTCACCAGGCCCGTGCTGATCACCTGGCCCGCGTCGATGCTCGTCACGCGCGTCAGCGGGAGGAAGACCCGCCGTCGGCCCGGGACCTCGACCACCAGGCCCACCGCCCGCGGCGCGCCCTTCGCCCGCACCAGCACGACGACGTCACGGACCCGGCCCACCTGGTCGCCGATGGGATCGAAGACGGCGGTGCCGGCCAGACGTGCGACGAAAACCCTGGTGCTGGCGCTCACGCTGGTCAGCCTACGACCCGTGTCGGGGCGTCGCTCCTCGCCACTATCGTCCGGGTAGGGGAGACTATGGGGTATGAGCATGTCTCGCCCGGGTGCCGTCCCGAAGGTCCCGACCCTGCCGGCCGGTGACGAGGTTGCCGCGTACTCCACCTACCTGGAGGCGCAGAAAGCGGTCGACTACCTCTCCGACAACAAGTTCCCCGTCGAGAACGTCACCATCGTGGGCACCGACCTGCGCATGGTCGAGCGTGTCACGGGACGACTCACCTACGGCCGGGTGGCGCTCGCGGGCGCCCTGTCTGGCGCGTGGTTCGGTTTCTTCGTGGGCCTGCTGCTGACGCTCTTCGCGGGCTCCTCGGGATTCCAGGTGATGTTCGCCGGTATCGCGCTCGGTGCGGGCTTCGGCCTGCTGTTCTCGATCCTGTCGTACTCGTTCACGGGCGGACGGCGCGACTTCACGTCGTCGTCGCAGATCGTGGCCGCCACCTACGCGATCCTCTGCGGCCACGAGCACGCGAGCGACGCGCGGGCGCTGCTCGTGCAGTCGCCGGGCGGCCTGGGCAAGGCGCGCGGGGCGGCCTCGGTCGGGGTCCCGGCCCCGGCGGCGCCCGCGCCCTCGGCTCCGGCGGGCCAGGCCCCCGGTGTCGCGCCGACGGCGCGCGCCGCGCCGGCGACGCCCCGCACCCCGGACCCGCGCTGGGTCACGCCCTCGGGCGAGCCCCGCTACGGCGCGATGCGGCCGGGCGCGGCTGGTGCTGGTGCGCCGACGCCGGCCGACGCGCCGGTCCCGCCGTCGGACGACCCGTCCGACCCGCCGGCCGAGCCCGCCGACACGGACACTCCGACCCCGCCGGCGACCCCGCCCGCGAACCCGTACGCGCCGCCGACGGACGACCAGAAGTAGGGCGGCGGCGCCCCGGACCTCACAGGGCAGGTTCAGCGCAGCGACGCCATCCAGGCCTCGACGTCCTCCGGGCGGCGGGGCAGCGCCGCCGAGAGGTTCTCGTACCCGTCCTCGGTGACCAGCACGTCGTCCTCGATCCGCACCCCGATGCCGCGGAACTCCTCGGGGACGGCGAGGTCGTCGGCCTTGAAGTAGAGGCCCGGCTCGATGGTGAACACCATGCCCGGCTCCAGGGTGCCGTCGAGGTAGAGCTCGCGGCGCGCCTGCGCGCAGTCGTGCACGTCGAGGCCGAGGTGGTGCGACGTGCCGTGCACCATCCAGCGGCGGTGCTGCTGGCCGTCCTCGTCCAGCGCGTCGGCGGCGGTCACCCCGTCGGGCAGGAAGCCCCACTCCTCGAGGCGGGCCGCGATGACCTCCATGGCCGCCGCGTGGATGTCGCGGAACTTGGTGCCCGGCTTCGCGACGGCGAACGCGGCGTCGGCCGCGTCGAGCACCGCCTGGTAGATCTTGCGCTGCACGTCGGTGTACTCGCCGTCCACGGGCAGGGAGCGCGTGACGTCGGCGGTGTAGAGGGAGTCGACCTCGACCCCGCCGTCGAGCAGCAGCACGTCGCCCGACCGGACCTCGCCGTCGTTCCGGATCCAGTGCAGCGTCGTGGCGTGCTCGCCCGAGGCCGCGATGGTCTCGTAGCCCACGGCGTTGCCCTCGAGGCGGGCGTGCCCGTCGAAGGTGGTCTCGACGACGCGCTCGCCGCGGCGGTGCGCCTTCGCGGCGGGCAGCGCGCGGACGACGGCCTCGAAGCCCTCGATGGTACGGGCCACGGCCTCGCGCATCTGCTGGATCTCGTACTCGTCCTTGATCAGCCGCAGCTCGGACGTGGCCTCGACGAGCACGTCGTCGGACAGGAGCTGCTCGTCCTCGGTCTCGCCGGCCTCCAGCCGGAGCTCCTCGACGAGGGCCTCGATCGCGTCGTCCGCGCCGGTCACGACGAGGAGGCGCACGCCGCCGTCGCCCACGTCCTTGCCCAGCGTGTCGCCCAGCTCGTCGATGTGGCGGGCCTCGATGCCGGTCAGCGTCTCGATGTCGGCCAGCGACGGGCGTGCGCCCACCCAGAACTCGCCGTAGCGCGCGTCGGCGTAGAACTCCTCGTTGTCGCGCGGGGCCAGCGGGCGCACGTACAGCACGGCGTGGTGGTCCGAGCCGGCGTCGCCGGTACCCTCCTCGACCGGGTGCAGCACCAGCACGGCGTCGGGCTCCCGGTCGGTGCCCAGGCCCGTGAGGTGCGCGAACGCCGAGTGCGGCCGGAACCGGTAGTCGGTGTCGTTCGACCGGGGCTTGAGCGAGCCCGCCGGGATCACGAGGCGCGCGCCGGGCAGGCGCTCCGAGAGCGCGGCGCGGCGGGCGACGGTGAACGGCGCGGCGTCCGACGGCGTCAGGCCGAGCTCGGCGCGCGGGGCCCACTGCGACATCACGAAGTTCTTGAACGCGGTCGAGGCGGGGCGGTGCGAGCGGTTGGATCCGCGGTCCGCGGTCCCCTGCTCGTCAGGCTGAGAAGTGGTCGTGGGCTCGCTCATGCGCCCAGTGTTTCACGCACGTCGGCCGAAGTCGGCAAGCGCCCGGGTGAGCACCCGGTTGAACGCGGAGGGGGCCTCCGTGTTCACGTCGTGCCCCGCACCGGGGACGACGACGAGCGCGCCGTCGCGGGCGGCGGCGAGGTGCCGCTGCTCCCCGATGCGCATGGCGTCGCGCGCTCCGTTGACGAACCAGACCGGCACCTGCGCGGCCCGCACGTTCGCGATCGAGGAACGCCCGGCGAGGTGCGTCAGCGCGTCCGTGACGACGTCCCAGGTGGGCCGGTACATCTCGGCGGTCTGGAGCGGCGCGATCTCGATCTGGCGCAGGTCCGCGCCACCGGGGGCGCTCCGCAGCGGGCGGAACGGCATCGCGGGCACCGAGAGACGGGCGCGGTGCGTGGTCGGGTGCACGACGCGGCCGGTCAGGCGGCGGGAGAGGTAGGCGGCGTTCGCCACGGTCCGCGCGACGTCCCGGTAGAGCCGCACGGGCTTGCCCTTGGGGTCGGACGTGCAGCCCGCGGCCAGCACGCCCACCAGACGGTCGGTGGTGTCGGGCCGGGCGGCCCAGGCGAGCGACGTGTAGCCGCCCAGCGACAGGCCGACCAGGGCGACCGGACCGGACGGGAGGGACGCGACGGCGTCGTCCACCGCCTCGAAGGCGCCGTCCATGGTGAACCGGTCGTGGCGGCGCGACCCGTGGGCCGGGAGGTCGACCGCGACGGCCTCGTGGCCGGCCGCGCGCAGGTGCTCGACCTGGTTCTCCCAGATCGCACCGGAGCTGCGCATGCCGTGCACGAAGACCACGCTCGTAGGGGTGGTGTGCTCAGGCTCGTGGTTGCTGCTCATTGCCTTCGATGATGCGGGATCGGCTTGGGCACGCGGCGTACGACGGCGGAACACGGCGTGAACGTGCTGTGTGGGCTTGCTGTCGCACGGACGTGTCGCCGTGCGACGCGGCGTGCTGCACCTCACCACCTCCCGGTGCCTCCCCGCGGCCCGGGGATCTCTACCCTTGGGGGGTGATCGACCTCCACACGCACTCCACCGCGTCCGACGGCACCGACTCGCCAGCGCGGCTGGTGGAGGTCGCCGCGCACGCCGGCATCGGCACGCTGGCCATCACGGACCACGACACGACGTCGGGCTGGGCCGACGCGGCCGAGGCCGCCGGCCGGTACGGCGTGAGCCTGGTGCGCGGCGCCGAGATCTCAGCGATCGCGCGGACGACGGGCTGGGGCACCGGCGTCCACCTGCTGGCCTATCTGCACGACCCCACGCACCCCGACCTGCTGGACGAGACCGAGCGCACCCGTGCCGACCGCGAGTCGCGCGCCCGGCGCATGGTGGGCCTGCTGGCCGAGGACTTCCCGATCACGTGGGACGACCTGCTCGCGCAGACGAAGCCCGGCACCACGCTGGGCCGACCGCACCTCGCGGACGCGCTGGTGGCGGCGGGTGTCGTCCGCGACCGGGACGAGGCCTTCGCCACCATCCTGCGCCCCGGCACCCGCTACTACGTGGGCCACTACGCGCCCGACGCCGTCGCCGCGGTCCGCGCGGTCCGCGCGGCGGGAGGCGTGCCGGTGCTCGCGCACCCCGGGGCGGACGCCCGCGGCCGGATCGTCCCGGACTCGACGATCGAGGAGCTCGCGGCCGTCGGCCTCGCGGGGCTGGAGGTGGACCACCGCGACCACACGCCCGACACGCGCCGGCGGTTGCGCGACCTCGCCGAGTCCCTGGACCTGCTGGTCACGGGGTCGAGCGACTTCCACGGGGCGGGCAAGCAGAACAAGATCGGCGAGAACACCACGGCGCCCGGCGTGCTCGAGGCCATCGCGGACCAGGGGGCCCTGGAGGTGCTCGGGTGAGCTGGTTCGACGTCGCGCTGTTCACCGAGGTGTTCGTGACGCTCTTCGTGATCATGGACCCGCCGGGGACGGTGCCGGTGTTCCTTGCGCTCACCTCGCGGATGACGGCGCAGGACCGCAAGCGGGCCGCGCGCACCGCGATCTTCGTGGCGTTCGGCGTGATCGTGGTGTTCGCGCTGTTCGGCCAGCTCCTGCTGGAGCACATGGGCATCTCGCTCGCGGCGCTCCAGGCGTCGGGCGGCCTGCTCCTGCTGCTCGTGGCGCTGGAGCTGCTCATGGGCAAGATGGACGCCGGTGAGTCCGACTCGGGCGGGTCGACCAAGAACGTGGCCCTGGTGCCGCTGGCGACGCCGCTGCTGGCCGGGCCGGGCACCATCGTCGCCACCATGGTGTTCGTGCAGCAGGGCGTGAGCGCCGGCGAGTCACCGGTGGGGCACTACGCCTCGATCGGGGTCGGCATCATCGCGGTGTGCCTCTGCACCTGGGCCGCGATGCGGTTCGCCGGGCTGGTGCACCGCGTGCTCAAGGACTCCGGCGTCACCCTGGTCACCCGGATCGCGGGTGTGCTGCTCGCGGCGATCGCCGTGCAGATGATCGCCAACGGCGTCATCGAGTTCGTGCGGACGGTCTAGCTCAGACGTCGATCGTCTCCAGCGTCACCGACACAGGCTTGTCCGGCAGGAGGCCCTCGGCCTGCCGCACCTTCTTCTTCATCGGCAGCACGTAGCCGCCGTTGCTGTCGCTCGGGAAGACGGACGTGGTCCAGGTGGTCTTCCCGACCGTGACCCGCACCCGGATCGAACCGAAGCCGCGCGGTGGCAGCGGGAGGTCGGCCAGCTCGTCGGACTGCTCCGGGGGCACGGTCACGAACCACCAGGAGTCGGTACGCACCTGCCACTGCCACAGGGGAGCGGCGAACTCGATCTGCACGGTGCTGAGCCTGTCAGAAACCCGGGAACTTGTCCGACGGACACGGTCAGAACCCACAGGTCACCGGGGTGACCTGTGGGTTCTGATGTTCAGCGGCTCCGGATCAGGAGTCGGCCTGGGTGCCCTCGGCCGGGCGTCCGCCGCGCGTGCGGCGGCGGTTGCGGCTCCGGCGACGGCGCTGGCCGTCGTCCTCACCGCCCGACGCCGGGCGGTCGGCGCCGGCGCCCTCGGGGCCGGCCGCCGGGCCGGCGTCCGAACGGCCCGCCGAGCGGAAACCGCCGTGCGAGCTGCCGTGCGAGGCACCGCCCTGGCGTCCGCCCGAGCGGGGGCCGCCCGAACGACCGCCGCCGGAGCGCGAGCCGCTGTTGCGCTTGCCGGTCTCGCCCAGATCCTCGAGCTCCTCGGCGTCCAGGCCGGCGAGGTGCTGCGCGGACCGCGGCAGGCGGCCCTTGGTGCCCTCGGGGATGTTCAGGTCCGCGTACAGGTGCGGCGACGTCGAGTAGGTCTCGACCGGCTCCGGGAAGCCGACGTCCAGCGCCTTGTCGATGAGCGACCAGCGCGGCACGTCGTCCCAGTCGACGAACGTGACGGCGGTACCCGTGTTGCCCGCGCGGCCGGTGCGGCCCACGCGGTGCAGGTAGGTGCGCTCGTCCTCGGGGCACTGGTAGTTGACCACGTGGGTCACGTCCTCGACGTCGATGCCGCGGGCGGCGACGTCGGTCGCGACGAGCACGTCGATCTTGCCGTTGCGGAACGCGCGCAGCGCCTGCTCGCGGGCGCCCTGGCCCAGGTCGCCGTGGATGGCGCCGGCGGCGAAGCCGCGCGACTGCAGCTCCTCCGCGACCTTCGCGGCCGTGCGCTTGGTGCGCGCGAACACGATGCTGCGGCCGCGGCCCTCGGACTGGAGCAGCCGCGCGAGCACCTCGACCTTGTCGAGGGCGTGGGCCCGGTACACGACCTGCTTGATGTTCTTGACGGTCGCGCCCTCGTCGTCCGGCTCGGCGGCGCGGATGTGCGTGGGCTGCTTCATGTAGCGGCGGGCCATCGAGACGACGGCGCCCGGCATGGTCGCGCTGAACAGCATGGTGTGCCGCTGCGCGGGGGTGCGGGCGAGGATCTTCTCGACGTCGGGCAGGAACCCGAGGTCGAGCATCTCGTCGGCCTCGTCGAGCACCACGGTCGCCGCGCGCAGCAGGTTGAGGTGGCCCTGGTTGAGCAGGTCGATCATGCGGCCGGGCGTGCCCACGACGACGTCGACGCCGGACTTCAGCGCGTCGATCTGCGGCTCGTACGCGCGGCCGCCGTAGACCTGCACGATGCGGACGCTGCGCTTGGCGGACGCGATGGCCAGGTCGTTCGCGACCTGGACCGCGAGCTCGCGGGTCGGGACCACGACGACGGCCTGCGGCTTGCCGGGGGCGACGAGCTCGTCGTAGCCGGGCTCGCCCGGGGCAACGACGCGGTGCAGCAGCGGGACGCCGAAACCGAGCGTCTTGCCGGTACCGGTCTTGGCCTGGCCGATGATGTCGTGCCCGCTCATCGCGACGGGCAGCGTCATGGCCTGGATGGGGAACGGGTGGGTGATGCCCGAGTCCAGCAGCGCCGCGACGATCTCGGGGCGGACGCCGAAGTCCGCGAACGTCACGTTCTGCGCCTGGATGGCGGACGGGGAGGAATAGTCGGGCCCCGGGGCCACGACGGGCTCGGGGTCGGTCACGGTGGCCGCGCTCGCGGCCGGGGTGTCGGTGGTAGTCACTGGCGCCTTCATCTTCTCGCGGCGCGGTGGGCCCTCATGGCCCGGCGATCGCGCCTTCGTGCGGCAGCCGATCGTGAAAATCATCGCGCGCCGGGCGGGAGGCCCAGGCTGCGCGTCCTGTCGGCGGCCTCGCTGAGGAGGTCGGAGCACAGGCTCGGGGGTCGGAACGTGACGACCGGGCAACCGATGTACGTCGTTCATGGTACGCGCAGGATGTTTCGGTGTGGTTAGCGAAACGCCCCCGGCACCCCGTTAGTAATGAACGCCACGTGGCGGAGGGCCCTCACGGGCGCCGTCCGCCACGCGGCGTCGGGTATCGCAGGGATCAGACGGCGCCGAAGCCGACCTTGCGCTGCTCCTCGGAGCCGATCTCGACGTAGCCGATGGCGCTGCCAGGGATGATCACCTGGCGGCCGCGGGAGTCGGTGAGCTCGAGGGGGCCACCGGCCAGGGCCTTCTTGACGGCCGTCGCGACGGCGTCCGCGCTCTCGTCCGTCTCGACCACGACCTCGCGCGGCAGGTTCTGCACACCGATGGTGACGTCCACGTTTACTCCAGTTCGGTCGGGGATTGCGCCGTGTGCCCGGGGGACCGGGGACCCGGCCTGACGATCCTAGTCACGCACCGGGGCGGTCGGCCTGCGGTTTCGCCGTGAGCCGATACGCGTCCACATCCTGTGGACGACATCGTGGGCCGGCGGGCCCGTGCGTGGCACGATGGTCGGCGTGAGCAGCCCGCGGCAGGACCCTCGGCGCGCCATGGTCGCGCTCGGTCTCTGCTTGTTCCTGGGCCTCGGCGCGGGCGTCGCGGTGACGATGGGCGCCGAGCCCGAGGCCTCCGCGGCCGCCGTCGCCGGCGTGGTCGAGGACAACCTCGGCGTCGAGGCGGGCGACGCGATCCGGGACGCGTACGAGGCGGCCCGGTCGGGCGACCGCACGGAGCCGCCGGACCCGGTCGTCCCGCTGGACGCCGGCGCGGTGGCCGGCAAGACGGCCCCGCCGGCACCCGCCGCCGAGCCCGAGCCGACGCCGGAGCCCGGCTCCGGCCTGCTCGGTACCTCGGTCGGCGTGGCACCGAAGCTGTCCGGCAAGCTCGTGGTGGCGCGCGGGTCGCGTGCCGCGCCTGCCGAGGGCAAGGTCTGGCGGGTCCAGGTCGCGGTCGAGAAGGGGCTGCCGGTGGACCCGGAGGTGTTCGCCGAGGCCGTGCTGGCGACGCTGAACGACCCACGCGGCTGGCACGGGGCGGACGGGTCGACCTTCGCCTGGACCGACTCGGACCGCTACGACGTGCGCGTCGTGCTCGCGAGCCCCGGCACCACCGACCGGCTCTGCCTCCCGCTGGACACGATCGGCAAGCTCTCGTGCGGCATCGAGGAGACCGCCGTGCTCAACTTCAGGCGCTGGGCCACGGGGTCCACGGCGTGGAAGGACGTCGGGAACTACCGGCACTACCTGGTGAACCACGAGGTGGGGCACGTGATCGGGTACCACCACGACCTGTGCGGGGGCAAGGGAGAGCACGCCACGGTGATGGTGCAGCAGACCACCACGACGAGCGGCTGCATCCCCCAGCCGTGGCCCGCCCCGGACGCGGGCTGAGACCGGGATCACCACGCCGCGCCGCGCGGTGAATCGGACATTCGCGACGCCTCCGCGCGGGGCGTCGGGGAGTGTCAGTGGCTCGTGGTTCGATCGTCCGCGTGACACCGACCCTCACCCTCGCACCTCGGCTGGCGCCGCCCGGGACCCGTCCCGACGGCGCCACCTCCGTGCGGCTCGACGACAGCCAGGCGGCCGCCGTCGAGTCCGCGCTGAGCCGGCCCGCGACGCTGGTCCTGGGGGCCCCGGGGTCGGGCCGGACGACGGTGGCGTGCGAGGTCGCGGTCCGGGCGCTGATGTCCGGGGTGCCGCCGGAGCGGGTCCTGGTCCTGGCCTCCTCACGTCGTGCGGCCGCGCGGCTGCGGGACGAGGTGGCGGCCCAGGCCGGCCGCACGGTCGGCGCGCCGATGGTGCGCACGGCGTCGTCGGCCGCGTTCGCGGTGCTGCACACACGCGCCGCGGCGCTGGGACAGCCCGCGCCCACCCTGGTCTCGGGTCCGGAGCAGGATCTGGTGCTGGCCGAGCTGCTCGCCGGGCACGTCGCCGGCGAGGGGCGGCCGCTGCGGCTGCCGGTCGGGCTGCCCGAGGAGTCGCTGGGCCTGCGCGGCCTGCGCCAGGAGCTGCGGGACCTGCTGATGCGGGCCGCGGAGCGCGGCCTCGGGCCGGTCGAGCTCGACGAGATGGGGCGCGCCAACGACCGCCCCGAGTGGATCATGGCCGCGCAGCTCTACGAGGAGTACCTCGACACGATGACCCTGCGCCTCGCGACGCCCGACGCGGGGCCGCGCTACGACCCCGCCGTCGTGATCGACGAGGCCGCGGAGTCCCTGCGCTCCTGGGAGGACGAGGTGCCGGGCGCGCCGCGGCCGACCTGGGACCTGGTCGTGGTGGACGACTACCAGGAGGCCACGGCCGCGACGGTCCGCCTCCTGCGCGTGCTGCACGACGACGGGGCGCGGCTCGTGCTGCTGTCCGACCCGGACTCGGCGGTCCAGACGTTCCGCGGCGCCGCGCCGGGCCTCACCGGCCGCGCCGCGGCGCCCGCCGGCCCGGGGCGGGCCTTCGGCGCGTTCGACGCCGAGACGGTGGTGCTGTCGACGGTCTGGCGGCAGCGGCCCGAGCTGCGCGCCGTGACCCGCGCGGTGACCAACCGGATCCCGGTGTCGGCGAGCGCGCTGCACCGCCGCGCGACGGCGCGTGCGGTCGAGGAGCCCGTCGGCGAGGACGCGCCGCCCGCCGTCCAGGTGGCGGTGCTCGCGGGCGCCGCCCAGGAGGCGGCGTGGATCGCCCGCGAGCTGCGCGCGGAGCACCTGCTGCGGGGCACTCCCTGGGAGCGCATGGCGGTGATCGCGCGCAGCGGCACCCGGCTGGGCGCGCTCCGGCGCGAGCTGGTCTCCGCGTCGGTGCCCGTGGCGCTGCTCGGGTCGGACCTGCCACTGCGTGACGAGCCCGCGGTGGCACCGCTGCTGGCCGCCGTGAAGACGTGCGCCGGCGCGCCGCGCGGCAGCCTGGAGGCACTGATCGCCGAGGAGCTCGACGGCGACGAACCCGTGCTCGACCCGGAGACGGCGGCGCTGCTGCTCGTCTCGCCGATCGGCGGACTCGACGCCGTGGCCCTCCGGCGCCTGCGACGCGCGCTGCGGGCGGAGGAGCTGTCGGCGGGCGGCGGCCGCACCTCGGACGCCCTGCTCGTCGAGGTGCTCGCGGACCCGGCCCGCGCGGCGCTGCTGCCCGCGCAGGTGCGGCGCGGACCGCTCGCGGTGGCCCGGGTGCTCGCCGCGGGCCGCGAGGCGGCGGGGGAGCCGGGCGCCACGGCGCAGACCGTGCTCTGGGCGGCCTGGGCCGCGACCGGCCTGGCCGAGCGGTGGAGCGCCGCCGCCCTGGCCGGCGGCCCCGCGGGACTGCGCGCCGACCGCGACCTCGACGCCGTGCTCGCGCTGTTCCGCGCGGCCGAGACCTTCGTGGACCGGATGCCGGGCGCGCCCGTCGGCGCCTTCGTCGACTACCTGGCGTCGCAGGACCTGCCGGCCGACTCCCTGGCGGCCTCCGCCCAGGGCACGGGCGCCGTGGAGGCGCTCACGCCCCCCGGCGCGGCGGGGCGGGAGTGGGACGTGGTGGTCGTCGCCGGCGTGCAGGACGGCGTGTGGCCCGACCTGCGGCTGCGCGACTCCCTGCTCGGTTCCCAGGCGCTCGTCGAGCTCATCGCCGGCCGGTCCGAGGACGGCCGGGTGGTGGGCGCCGAGGCTCGCCGCCAGGTGCTCACCGACGAGCTGCGCGCCTTCGCGGTGGCGGTCTCCCGCCCCCGGCGGCGGCTGCTCGTCACCGCGGTGGAGGACACCGAGGAGTCCCCGAGCGTGTTCTGCGACCTCGTGTCCCCCCGGGACGACGGCGGCGACGGACCGGACCCCCGCCGGGTCCCGGTCGGCCCGCCGCTCGACCTGCGCGGCGTCGTGGCCGCGGCGCGCTCGGAGCTGGTGCGGACGTCGGCGTCGACGTCGGCGCCGCCAGGGGAGACGGCACCCAGCGCACAGCCCGCCGCCGCCCTGCTCGCGGACCTCGCGGCCGCCGGTGTCGCCGAGGCGGACCCGAGCACCTGGTACGGCGTGGCCGGCGTCTCGAGCGAGGTGCCCCTGTGGGGCGAGCGGGACACGGTGACGGTGTCGCCCTCCAAGGTCGAGACCGTGACCACCTGTGCCCTGCGCTGGGCGTTCGAGTCGGCGGGCGGCACCAAGCCGGACGCCACCCACCAGACCCTCGGCACGCTGCTGCACTCGATCGCGCAGAGCCACCCGAAGGGTTCGCTCACGGACCTGAGGACGGAGCTGGACCGCCGCTGGCCCGAGCTCGCGCTGCCCGACGGCTGGCCGTCGCTCCAGCTCCGCAAGCGCGCGGAGCGCATGGTGGAGCGGCTGGCGAAGTACCTGGGCGACTCGGGTGAGCCGCTGCTCGTCGAGGCCGACTTCGACCTGCGGGTGGGCCGCGCCCGGCTGCGTGGCCAGGTGGACCGCGTCGAGGACGCCGGGGACGGCGCCGTGACCGTGGCCGACCTCAAGACCGGCAAGACCGCAGCCAGCAAGGACAAGGCGGCCGAGAACCCGCAGCTCGGCGCCTACCAGCTCGCCGTCGAGGAGGGTGCGCTCGACCTGCCCGAGGGCACGGTCAGCAAGGGTGCCAGCCTCGTCTACGTGGGCACCGAGACGGTGTCGGCGAGCGTCCGGAACCAGCCGGCGCTCGCCCCGGACGAGGAGGGCAGGAGCTGGGCGCGCGACACGGTCGAGGGCGCCGCCGACACCATGGCCGCAGCCCGGTTCGCGGCCCGGAACAACGACCTGTGCGAGATGTGCGCGGTGCGGCGGTCCTGCCCGCTGCAGCCCGAGGGACGGAAGGTGGTCGAGTGACCGGGCACGAGCCGGAGATCCGCCTGTCGGCACGGGCCATCGCGCGGCTGCTCGGCCGGCACGAGCCCACCGACGAGCAGGTCCGCGTCATCGAGTCCCCGCTGGAGCCCGCCCTCGTCGTCGCGGGCGCGGGCTCCGGCAAGACGGAGACCATGGCCGCGCGCGTCGTGTGGCTGATCGCCAACAAGCTGGTCCACCCCGAGCAGGTGCTCGGCCTCACCTTCACGCGCAAGGCGGCGGGCGAGCTCACGCAGCGCGTCCAGACCCGGCTGGCCCAGCTCAACCGGGCGCTCGGCGAGGAGTCGGGCGAGGCGCTCGCCGGCCTGGACCTCGACCGGCCCACGGTCGCGACCTACAACGCCTATGCCGCCTCCCTCGTGGCCGACCACGGGCTGCGGCTCGGCGTCGAGCCCAGCGCGCGGCTCCTCGGGCAGGCCGAGCAGTGGCAGCTCGCCTCACAGGTGGTGGAGTCCTGGGACGAGGACCTCGCCACCGACCGGGCCGTCAGCACCGTGACCGCGGCCGTCGTGGCCCTGTCCGACGCACTGGGCGAGCACCTCGTCGACCCCGCGGACGCGCGGGCCCGGCTGACCGACATGGCCGAGCACCTCGAGTCCGTGCCGCTCGGCCCGCGGCAGAAGAAGCGCACCAAGGACGTGGACAAGCTCATCGGCTCGATCGCCGAGCGGGCCCGGTTCGTGGACCTCGTGGTCGAGTACCGGCGCCGCAAGCGCATCGCGGAGGCGCTCGACTTCGGCGACCAGGTCTCCTTCGCCGCGCAGCTCGCCCGCGAGGTGCCCATGGTGGGCGCCGCCGAGCGCGCCCGGTTCGAGGTGGTCCTGCTCGACGAGTACCAGGACACCTCGTTCGCCCAGGTCGAGCTGCTCTCCGGCCTGTTCGGCGGCGGGCACCCGGTCACCGCCGTCGGCGACCCCCACCAGTCCATCTACGGGTGGCGCGGCGCCTCCGCCGCGGGTCTCGCGCGCTTCCCCGGCCGCTTCCAGCGCGACGACGGCGTCCCCGCCGCCGTGCACTACCTCTCCACGTCCTGGCGCAACGACGCCGCCGTCCTCACCGCCGCGAACATCGTGTCCGGCCCGCTCCGCTCGCGGACCGGCGCGGGCACGGCCGTCGAGGTGCCGCCGCTGGACCTGCGGCCGGGCGCCGGCGAGGGCGTCGTGACGGCGCACGTCGCGGCCACCCTGGAGGAGGAGGCCGAGGCCGTCGCCGAGTGGGTCGCTGAGCGCTGGCGCTCGGGCGCCCATCCGGACGGCCGGTCCACGGCCGCCGTGCTCTGCCGGGCGCGGGCGCAGTTCCCCGCGATCGAGGTGGCGCTGCGCCGCCGTGGCCTCCCGGTCGAGGTGGTCGGCCTCGGCGGCCTGCTGTCCACGCCCGAGGTGGTCGACGTCGTGGCGCTGCTGCAGGCCGCCCACGACCCGTCGCGCGGCGACTCCCTGCTGCGCCTGCTCACCGGGCCGCGCCTCAACCTCGGTGCGGCCGACCTGCACGCGCTCGGTTCCTGGGCGGCCGACCTTGCCCGGCTGGACGACCCGCGCCGGGCCGCGGCAGCCTCGGCCGAGCCCGTGCCGGACGACGACCTGCGCGTGGTCGAGGGCGACATCTCCGACCACCGCTCGATCGTGGACGCGCTCGACGACCTCCCGCCGGTGGGCGAGCCGGCGCGCGACGGCCGCGTCCTGTCCGAGGACGCGCACCGCCGGCTGGCGGCGCTCGCCCGGCTGCTGCGCGACCTGCGCGGCCTCACCTACCTGTCGCTCCCGGAGCTGGTCGTCCAGGCCGAGCGCGCGCTCGGCCTCGACGTCGAGGCGGCCACCGCCCTCGCGCTGGCCGGGGCCGGGGTGGGCGGCGCGGTGAGCGACCGCGGCCGCGAGCACCTCGACGCGTTCCGGGACGTCGCGGCCTCGTTCGCGCAGTCGTCGGACACGGCGACGCTCGGCGCCTTCCTGGCCTGGCTCGGCGTCGCGGGCGAGCGGGAGCGCGGGCTCGACATGCCAGTGCACGAGCCCGACCCGGACGCCGTCCAGGTCATCACGGCGCACGCCGCGAAGGGCCTGGAGTGGGACGCCGTGGCCGTGGCGGGCCTCGCCGACGGCGCGTTCCCCACCTGGGACCGTGGCTCCCGGTCGGGCGAGTCGTCGTCCGGCTGGCTGTCCGACCTCGGCGAGCTGCCCTACCACCTGCGCGGGGACGCGGACGACCTGCCCCGCTTCGACTGGGAGCACGCCTCCGACACCAAGGACCTCGTCGCGCTGCGGGACGAGTTCAAGGCCGAGTGCGGCGAGCACCGCCTCGCCGAGGAGCGGCGGCTGGCCTATGTCGCGTTCACACGGGCCCGGCGCGAGCTCTTCCTGACCGCCTCCTGGTGGGGCACGGCGAGCCGCCCGCGCGGCATCTCCCCGTTCCTCGCCGAGCTGGCGGACGCCGAGCTGGTCAGGTCCGACCTGTGGGCGCCCATGCCCGAGGCCGACGCCGAGAACCCCCGCAACGCGGAGGAGGTCACGGCCCACTGGCCGGCCCCGGACGGGACCGGCCAGGCCGGGGAACCCGACCGGCAGCGCACCGCCCGCGACGTCCTGCGCGCCACGGCGGCGCTCGTGGACCAGGCGGCCGACGAGCGCCTGGTCGCGCTCGCCGCGATGCGCCTGCCCGCGGACGCGCTGACCGCGCCGCAGGGCGTGCTCGCCGACGCGGCCGGCCACGACCTGGTCGACCTCGCCCGGATGCTTCTCGCCGAGCGCAACCGGCACGCGGACCGCGAGGTCGCGTTCCCGGCGCACGTCTCGGCCTCGGGCCTGGTGCGGCTCGCCGCCGACCGCGACGCGTTCGCCCTCCAGCTCCGCCGGCCGGTGCCGGTGCAGCCCACGGTGCACGCCCGGCGCGGCACCCGGTTCCACGAGTGGGTGGAGCAGTTCTTCACGTCGGCCACGCTGCTCGACGTCGACGACCTGCCCAGCGCCGAGGACGACGACCTCCCGGAGGACACCGACCTCGACAAGCTGCGCGACACCTTCCTGGGGTCGGAGTGGTCCGCGCGGATGCCCGTCGCGGTCGAGGTCGACGTCGAGACGCCGGTCGCCGGCGTCATGCTGCGCTGCCGCATGGACGCCGTCTTCAAGGACCCGGCGACGGGCCCGGACGCCGTCGTGGTGGTGGACTGGAAGACCGGCCGCGAACCCCTCGACGCCTCGGCCCGGGCCGCGCGCGAGGTGCAGCTCGCCGTGTACCGGCTGGCGTGGTCCCGCTGGACGGGGCTGCCGCTGGACCAGGTGAGCGCGGCCTTCTACTACGTGGGTTCGGACACCACGGTGCGCCCGGACCGGCTGCTCGACGAGGCCGAGCTGGAGGCGCTGATCCGGGGCGACTGAACGGCCGCGCCGTCAGGCGCCGATCGGCCCGCCGAACCACTCCTCGATCAGGGAGCGCGCGATCGAGGTGTGCCCGGGCAGGCCCAGGTGTCCGTCGGCCACCGCGGTGGCGACCTCGTCGCGGGTGAACCAGTCGGCCTCGGCGATCTCGTCCTCCTGCCGGACCAGCCTCGTGGTGGTCGCGCGGGCGCGGAAGCCCAGCATGAGCGAGGCCGGGAACGGCCACGACTGGCTGCCGCGGTACTCGATCGACGCCGGGTCGAGGGTGACGCCGACCTCCTCCGCGGTCTCGCGCGCCACGGCCTGCTCCAGGCCCTCGCCGGGCTCGACGAAGCCGGCCAGCACCGAGCGGCGGCCCATGTCCCACTGCGGGCCGCGGGCCAGCAGCAGGCGGTCGTCCGCGTCGGTGATCGCCATGATCACCGCGGGGTCGGTGCGCGGGAAGTGGTTGGACTCGTCCGCCGGGCAGTGCCGCACCCAGCCGCCCTGCCGCACCTCGGTCCGCGTGCCGCACAGCGGGCAGTGCGTGTAGACCGCGTGCCACTGGGCGAGGGCGACGGCCTCGATCACCAGCCCCACCTCCAGGTCGCCCGCGTCGAGCGAGCGGATGCCGGTCCACTCCGCGTCGAGGTCGGGCTCCGGCACGGGATCCGACCCCGGCGCGCGGCCGCCGTCGTCCAGGGCGACGGCGAGATGGGCGACGTCGCCCACCTCCCCGAGGAAGAGAAGCGTGCGAGCGGCCAGGTGCGCGACGTCGTCGGGCGCGAACAGCGCGAGCCGCTGCCCGGACGTGGCCACCCTCGTGCCGCGCACCACCAGCACCCGCGTGGACGGCTCCTTGAGCAGGTCGTCGAGGAGACCGGGCTCGGCGCGCCGGTGCGCGGCGCGGTCGTGGGCGGCGCGGGCGAAGGGGAGGTCGAGAGGACGCACGGGACGACGTTAGTCGCCTGCGGGAGCCCGCGACGCCAGACGTCTCGCGCGGAGACGCCGGACACGCCACGGTCCTGCCCCGTCGTGCGCCGGGCGCTGCTCTAGGGTGAGCACGTGTCCCGCACGCCCCTCGCTCTCGCCGCCCTCTCCACCGCTGCCGTGCCGGGTCTCGACGCCCGGTCTGTGCGCGTCGGAGACCTCGCCGGCGACTACGACGTCGCCGTCGTGACCGGCGCGGACGACCAGGAGTGGGTGGTGCGCGCGCCCCGCACCACCGTGGCTGGGGCCGCCCTGGAGGCCGAGATCGAGCTGCTCGACGCGCTCCGGCTGTACATCGACACGGGCGTGCTCCCGTTCGTGGTGCCGCAGGTCGCGGGCTACGCCCTCCTGCCGGAGGGCGGCCGGGCCGTCGTGCACCGCCGCATCATCGGCGACAACCTCGACGTCGAGGTCCTGGAGCAGGGTCCCGGGCTGGCGGCCGACCTGGGCCGGGCCATCGCGGCGATCCACGAGCTGCCGACGTCGGTCGTCGAGACGTGCGGCCTGCCCAGCTACACCGCGTCCGAGTACCGCGAGCGTCGGCTCACCGAGGTGGACGAGGCGGCCAGGACCGGCCGCGTCCCGCCCACCCTGCTGCGCCGCTGGGAGACCGCCCTGGAGGACGTGTCGCTGTGGCGGTTCAAGCCCGTCGTCACGCACGGTGACCTCGCGCCCGACCAGCTGCTCGTGGACCGGCAGCGCGTCGTCGCGGTCTCCGGCTGGGCGGAGGCCCGCGTCGCGGACCCCGCGGACGACCTCGCGTGGCTCATCGCCGCGGCACCGATGGAGGCCGTGGACTCGATCATGGAGGCCTACCAGCTGCGCCGCAAGGAGCTCACCGACCCCCGGCTCGCGGAGCGGGCCATGCTCGTGGGCGAGCTGGCGCTCGCACGCTGGCTCCTGCACGGTGTGCGGCACCGGCTGCCCGAGGTGGTCGAGGACGCCACGTCGATGCTGGAGGACCTGGACGAGGCGACCCTCGACGAGGCCTGACCGCCGTCAGGCCGCCAGGGCCTGCTTCACCTGGGCGAGGCTCGGGTTGGTCGCGGCGGAGCCGTCCGGGAAGACCACGGTGGGCACGGTCTGGTTGCCGCCGTTGACCTGCTCCACGTAGGCGGCCGCCTCGGGCTGCTCCTCGATGTCGATGACGGTGTAGCCGATGCCCTCGGAGTCGAGCTGCGTGCGCAGCCGCCGGCAGTACCCGCACCAGGTGGTCGAGTACATGAGGACGGTGCCGTCCTCGGGAAGCGGCGTGGTCGTCTCGGACATCTGTTCTCCTTGTCGGTGGTTGCTGCGAGAATCGCAGACGATGCTCACCCAGACCAACTCCGCCGACGGTTCGAATCATCCTGGACCGATGAGCCCCGACGCGATCCTGACCGCCCTCGATCCCGAGCAGCGTGAGGTCGCGCTCGCGCTCAACGGGCCCGTGGTCGTGCTGGCCGGAGCGGGTACGGGCAAGACCCGCGCCATCACCCACCGCATCGCGTACGGCGTCCGCATCGGCGCGTACAAGCCGACCAGCGTGCTGGCGGTGACGTTCACGGCCCGCGCCGCGGGGGAGATGCGCACCCGGCTGCGGGGGCTCGGGGTCCAGGGGGTGCAGGCCCGGACGTTCCACTCCGCGGCGCTGCGGCAGCTCGGCTACTTCTGGCCGCGGGTGGTGGGCGGCGCCCCGCCGCGGCTGCAGGAGTTCAAGGCACCGATCATCGCCGAGGCCGCGCGGCGCGTCGGCCTGAGCGTCGACCGCGTCGCCGTCCGCGACCTGAGCAGCGAGGTGGAGTGGGCCAAGGTCTCGCTGGTGGCCGCGGACGACTACGAGAAGGCGGCGTACCGGACGGGCCGCGAGGCGCCCTCGGGCTACGACGCCCAGGCCGTGGCCCGCCTCATCACCGCCTACGAGGACGTGAAGACGGAGCGTGAGCTCATCGACTTCGAGGACGTCCTGCTGATGCTCGCCGACATGCTCAACAGCCACAAGATCGTGGCGGACGAGGTGCGCTCGCAGTACCGGCACTTCGTGGTCGACGAGTACCAGGACGTCTCGCCCCTGCAACAGTTCCTGCTGGACCAGTGGCTGGGTGGGCGCAGGGAGCTGTGCGTCGTGGGCGACCCGTCGCAGACCATCTACTCGTTCACCGGCGCCACCCCGCGCCACCTCCTCGACTTCCGGCGCACCTTCCCGGAGGCGCAGGAGGTGCGGCTCGTCCGCGACTACCGCTCCACGCCCCAGGTGGTGAACCTCGCCAACGAGGTGCTCAAGCGGGCGGGCCGGGCGGGCGGCGCGCACCAGGCGCTGGAGCTCATCGCGCAGCGCGAGCCGGGTCCGGCGGTCGCCTTCACGGCGTACGACGACGACGAGGCCGAGGCGAAGGGCATCGCCGCCCGGGCCGCGCGGCTGGTCGCGTCGGGCGTGAAGCCCAGCGAGATCGCCGTGCTCTATCGCACCAACGCGCAGTCGGAGGCGTTCGAGGCCGCGTTCGCCGACGCCGGTGTGGGCTACCTCGTGCGCGGCGGTCAGCGGTTCTTCCAGCGCAAGGAGGTGCGGGACGCGCTGGTGCTGCTCCGGGGCGCGGCCCGCTCGGCCGACCCGGCGGCGTCCATGCCGGACCAGGTGCGCGACATCCTCGCCGCCGCCGGGTGGGCCGACCAGCCGCCGTCGTCGCGCGGCGCGGCGCGGGAGCGCTGGGACGCGATGCAGGCGCTCGTCTCGCTCGCCGACGACCTGGCGGCGGCCGCGACGCCGGACAGCCCCGCGACCGTGTCCGCGCTCGTGGCCGAGCTCGACGAGCGGGCCGCCGCGCAGCACGCGCCGACGGTCGAGGGCGTCACGCTCGCCTCGCTGCACGCGGCGAAGGGCCTGGAGTGGGACGCGGTGTTCCTCGCCGGGATGAGCGAGGGCCTCATGCCCATCTCGCTGGCGGAGACGGACGACGCGGTGCACGAGGAGCGCCGGCTGCTGTACGTGGGGATCACGCGGGCCCGCGAGCACCTGGAGGTGTCGTTCGCCCGTTCGCGCAACCCGGGCGGGCGGGCCACGCGCAAGCGCACGCGGTTCCTCGACGGGCTCTGGCCGGACGAGCCGCGCGCGCCCCGCGCCCGGACGGCGCCGAAGGGGCAGGCCCGGGCCCTGCTCACCGACGAGCGTGACACCGCGCTGTTCGACGCCCTGCGCGAGTGGCGGCGGGAGGTGGCTCAGGAGACGGACAAGCCCGCCTACACGGTGCTCACGGACGCGACCCTGGCGGCCATCGCGGAGATCCGACCTTCGGGCACGGCCGAACTTGCTCGCGTGAACGGGATCGGTCCTGCGAAGATCGACAGGTACGGCCCCACGATCCTCGCGATCGTGGCGAACGCACCGGCTTCTTGAGCGGTTTCGGACCCCTCCCGGGGTGGTCCGAAAAACTTCTCAAGAAAGTTTGGAAAAAGAGTTGGCTCGCCACGGCGGCCCGGCATAGTGTTCACATGTCCCTGACAGCAGTGGGCGAGATCGAGAGATCTGGCCCGGATTCGAGTGAGGAGGTGGGTGCATTGGAGATGAACATGATTCCGCAGACGGATCTGCAGGTGTGCAAGCACGTGCTCGGCTACGAGCCCGTCCCGGCCACTGGCGCAGCTCTGCCTTTCCGCGCGCGCACTCACCGCGGAGGCGTCAAGCCGTCCGCTCTCGCACCCGACTCCGCATCTCCAGGAGACTCACCGGTCTGACGACCGAAGAGTTCCAGGCCGCGGAGTCCACCTAGGACCCGCGGCCTTCATTCTTGCCCGGAGATCCGGCCCCACCTCGGCCGGCCCGGCAAGGATCTAGCCCCTGGGTCCTGCACCACCAACGTTCATCGACGACGTTCCTTCAGGACACAGGAGACAACCGTGCGCCTCACTGCGCTCCTCGACACTCTTCCCCAGGGCGGCTCGGGCCCCTGGGACCCGCCTCAACACCCCGCCACGAGCGGGACCGGTTCGGACTCGGCGGAGTTCAACCGGCTCATGGACACACTGCTGCCGTGCCGTACCAACGACCCGGAGCTGTGGTTCGCCGAGCACAGCACGCAGGTGGAGCAGGCCAAGGCCCTCTGCCGCACGTGCCCCCTCATCGAGGGCTGCCTCGCGGGCGCCCTCGACCGCAACGAGCCGTGGGGCGTCTGGGGCGGCGAGGTCTTCGTGGACGGCGCCGTCGTGGCCCGCAAGCGCGGTCGCGGCCGGCCCCGCAAGTCGGAGAACGTCGCAGCCGCATGACCCGCGGGTCAGGCCGCCCGGACCGGCAGGACCACGCACCCGCACCGCGGGTGCGGCTCCGCCGGCCGGGCGCGGGGGATCCCTGCCGGGAGCGAGATCTCCAGGCACGCACCGACGGCCGCCGGCCGGTGCCCGTCCAGCTGGGCGAGCACCTGGCCCGCGGCCGTCGCCGCTGCCACGGCGGCGAGGGTCGCCTCGTGCGTCGGCTCCGGCGTCTTGCGGAGCTGGGCCGCCAGTGCCGGCCATTCCCGGTCGGCGTCCGCGTGGGCGAGGTCCACGCAGCTCACGCAGGCCGACCGCCCCGGCCGCACCAGGGGGCCCACCACGACGTCGGCCTCGCGCACCACGACCGGCAGGTGCGGCACCCCGAGGCCCAGCAGCCGCTGGTACCGCGCCGGGTGCGCGGCATGGGGCTCGGTGACCACGACGACGTCGAGGGCCGCCGGGTCCGGCCCGGCGTCGTCGTCCACCCGGACCGCGACCCGCGGCGAGCGTTCCGCGAGCAGGGCCTGGACCGCCAGGTCGCGCGCCTCGCCCACGTCGGACGCCCGTAGGCCGCCCAGCCCGACGTCGGTGGTCTGCACCGGCAGCGGGTCGCTCAGCACGAGGCCGCCCACCCCCGCCGTCGCGAGGTGCAGCGCGACCGCCGTCCCCAGCCGGCCGAGCCCGACGATCCCGACGACCCGTCCCGCGCGCTCCGCGAGCGTCGCGAGCCCGGCGCCGTCGGGCCGCAGCATGCCGAGCGCCGTCGCGTCCGCCGCCCCGTCCGCCGGGGCGGTCACCACGCCGACGGCGCCGGGGACCGGGACGAGCACCCCCGCCCGCGACAGGGCGGCCATGATCTCGTCGCGCCGCTCGACCCCCACGCCGCACCGCGCGGCCGACTGCTCGACGGTCACGTGCCGGCGCTCCGCGATCTCCTCCAGCCAGGACTCCTCGGCCGGCGCGAGCCCGGACAGCACGAACGACCAGCGCGGGTCCGAGCCGCACTGCACCTGGCCACCGCCGCGGGTGAGCACGGGGGTGCCGGGCCGGAGCCGCAGGGCGGGGGTGCGCTTCTTCATGCCCACCACGATGCCTGACGGCGGCGCGCCGGGGCCGTTGTCCACAGGCCCGGAGGCATATCCAAAGCATCGGGCGGTCCGGAAGTTCCCGGCTGCGCCCAGAGCCAAATGGACGGCGCAACCCTTGCCGACCCGGTTACGGTGAACACTATGAGCGACCAGCACCAGCCCGGCGATACTCCGCAGTCGTGGGAGGAGATGCTGCGCTCCATGCTCGGCGACGGCGCAGACGAAGTGATGGCCGAGATGCGCGAGCGCGGCATCGACCCGACCGCGCTCGGCGGTGCGCCGGACCCGGTGATGATGCAGTACGCCCTGGCCCAGGTGCAGAAGATGCTCTCGGCCGAGGGCGCCGGACCGGTCAACGCGGACGTCGCGCACGACGTCGCGCGGCAGGTCGCGGTCAGCGAGGGCGACCCGTCCCTGACCGGCAAGCAGGCCAAGGACGCCACCGACGCGCTCGGGGTGGCCGAGCTCTGGCTCGACGCCGTGACCGACCTCCCGCCCGCGGGCGGCACCCGGCGCGCGTGGAACCGGTCCGAGTGGGTCGAGGCCACGCTCCCGGTGTGGAACGAGCTGGCCGCGCCCGTGGCGTCCTCCGTCTCGGAGGCGCTCGCCACGGTGCTGCGCGACCAGCTCCCCGACGGCGTGGACGACGGCGAGGCCGTGCCGGGCATGCCGGCCGGCGTGCTGCACGGCCTGGGCGGCTCCATCGACCCGGCCCAGATGATGCGCCGCCTCGGCTCGGCCGTGTTCGGCATGCAGGTGGGGCAGGCCGCGGGCACGCTCTCGCGCGAGGTGTTCGGCGCCACCGACGTCGGCCTGCCGCTGCTCGACAGCCCCGACACCGTGCTGCTGCCCACCAACGTGGCCGAGTTCGCCGACGGCCTGGACGCCCCGCTCGAGGAGGTACGGCAGTTCCTCGCCGTGCGCGAGGCGGCGCACGCGCGCCTGTTCACCCACGTCCCGTGGCTGCGCTCGCACCTGCTGTCGATCGTGGAGCGGTACGCGCGCGGCATCACCATCGACCTCGACGCGCTCGAGGCCCAGGTGCGCGACATCGACCTCGCCGACTCGGACGCGCTGCGCAGCGCGCTGTCGGGCGGGGTCTTCGGCCTGCAGAACACGGACGAGCAGAAGGCCGTGCTCCTCAACCTGGAGACGACGCTCGCGCTGGTCGAGGGCTGGGTGGACGAGGTCAGCGCCATGGCCGCGCTGCCGCACCTGCCGCACGCCATCCCGCTGCGCGAGATGATCCGCCGGCGCCGGGCCGCGGGTGGCCCTGCCGAGCAGACGTTCTCGACCCTGGTGGGCCTGGAGCTGCGGCCGCGCCGGTCGCGTGACGCCGCGACCCTGTTCGCGATCGTGGCCCGCGCCCAGGGGACCGCCGGGCGGGACGCCGTGTGGGACCACCCGGACCTGCTGCCCGGCACCGAGGACCTGGACGACCCGTCGGGCTACCTGGTGCGTCGCGAGGCGGCGGAGAACGAGCACGCCGACGTGGACGCGGCGCTCAAGGAGATCTTCGGCGAGGAGGAGCAGGGCCCGCGCGAGGAGCAGGGCCCGGGCGAGGCGGACAAGTAGCTCAGTCCTCCTCGTCGTCCGGGGTGGCCTGGCCGTTGTCGTCCTGCGTGAACGAGGCGCCCTCCAGGAAGCCGCGCGCGCGGTCCGTCCGGGGGTAGACCTCGAGGATCTTCCAGAACTCGGGGCCGTGGCCGGCATGCAGGAGGTGCGCCAGCTCGTGCAGCAACACGTAGTCGAGCACCCAGGACGGCATGCCCTGCAGCCGGGTGGAGATCCGGATGGAGCCGTCCAGCAGCGTGCAGGATCCCCAGCGCCTGCCCTGGTTGGCCGACCACCGGACGCTGGAGGGCCGGGCCCTGCCGCCGAGGTACTTGGCGGAGAGCTCGCCCGCGCGGTCCATGAGCTCCTGGTCGGACGGGCGGCGCCGCCGCTCCTTGTCCTCGAGCCGGGCCACCATCTTCGCCACCCACTCTCGTTCCTGAGCCCGAGAGAAGCGCGCAGGAATGGCGACGATGGTCCGTCCACCGTCGCGGTATGCGCTCACCGTGGCGGTGCGACGGCGGCTCCGGCGCACCTCCACGGACGTCAGGGCGTCGTGGGCCACGGCACGACCGTACCGGTTATCGGCGTCAAGGTGGGGTATAACACACCGTTCAAGTGGAAAAACTTTGCCTACGGGGCCGTCCTCGGGCGCGATTCACGGAACCCCCAGGCAAGTGAGGAATGATGGGCCGGTGACCGACATGCGCGACCTCCAGCACGCTCCGCAACCCGAGCCGTCACCGTTCGACCAGGCGGTGGACAGCCCCGCGCCGATCACGCGCCGCACGGTCACTCTGGGGGTGTCCTTGCTGCTCACGGCCGTTCTGGCCGCGCTGGCCCTGGTCGTGCCCACGCCCTACGCGATGCGTTCGCCGGGGCCCACCGAGGACACCCTGGAGCGCAACCTCATCCAGATCGAGGGCGCCCGCACGTACGAGTCCACGGGGCAGCTGCGCCTGACCACGGTGTCCGTGCTGGGCGGGCCGGGCTACCCGATGATGGCCGGCCAGGTGATCCAGGGCTGGCTGGACCCGCGGCGCTCGGTGCTCCCGGTCGAGGCGATCTTCCCGGAGGCGACGACCAAGGAGGAGCAGCAGGAGGTCAGCCAGGCCGAGATGGTCTCGTCGCAGGAGTCGGCCACGGCCGCGGCGCTGACGGAGCTCGGCTACGACGTGCCCGCCGTGCTGGACGTCGCCGGCACGGAGCCCGGGTCCGGGGCCGAGGGCAAGCTCAAGGAGGGCGACGTCATCACGGAGTTCCAGGGTGAGCCCGTGGGTACCTACGCCGACCTCATCGACGGCCTCGCCGGGACGACCCCGGGGGACGACGTGACGCTCGGCGTGCAGCGGGGCAAGCGCACCATGGACGTCACCGTCACGACCGCCGACAACGGTCAGCGGGCCGTGCTCGGCGTCTTCATCGACCCGCACTACGACTTCCCCGTGGACGTCTCCATCGAGATCGAGGACATCGGCGGACCGAGCGCGGGCACCATGTTCGCGCTCGGCATCATCGACAAGCTCACCCCTGAGGACGAGGCCAACGGCGAGATCATCGCGGGCACCGGGACCATGAGCCCGGAGGGCACCGTGGGTCCCATCGGCGGCATCGAGCAGAAGCTGTACGGCGCCGTCCGGGACGACGCCGAGTGGTTCCTCGCACCGGCGGACAACTGCGACCAGGTGGTGGGCAACGTGCCCGACGGGCTGCGTGTGGTGAAGGTGGCGACGCTGGCCGAGGCGCGCGACGCCGTCGAGCAGATCGGGCGTGGTGAGGGAGCCGACCTGCCGACGTGCTCCTGACGCTCGCGGGCGGGATCCCGGGCGTTGACCGCGTGTTGCACATCTGGAGGATGTGGGAACCTTGTGGTGGGAACCTTGACCAGAGCCTGGCCGTTCCACCTGCGTACGGCCCAACCATTCATGACGTGAGGTAACGCAGAAGTGTCCTTCGCCGCAGCACCTCGTCGCCCATCCGGCGGCGCACCCCGAGCCCGACGACGCAGTCCCCTGGGGGTGGCGGTCGTCGCGGTCGCCGTCGTCGTCGCGGCCCTGCTTCTCCTAGCGCAGTTCTGGACCGAGGTCATGTGGTTCGGGCAGCTCGGGTTCTCCCGGGTGATCTGGACCGAGTGGGGGATGCGCGGCGCGCTGTTCGCCGTCGGCTTCCTGGTCATGGCCGGCGCAGTGTTCTGGTCGTTCACCGCGGCCTACCGCTCGCGCCCCGTGTACGCGCCGAGCACCCCCGAGCAGGCCACGCTCGACCAGTACCGCGAGGCGGTCGAGCCGCTCCGCCGGGTCGTGATGATCGCGGCCCCGGTACTGATCGGCTTCTTCGCGGGCGTCGCGGCGTCGGCGCAGTGGCGCACCGTCCTCCTGGCGTTCAACAGCGAGCCCTTCGGTGAGACGGACCCGCAGTTCGGCATGGACCTCGGGTTCTTCGTCTTCCTGCTCCCCGCGCTGCGGTTCGGCGTCGGGTTCCTCATCTCCGTGGTGGTGATCGCCGGCATCGCCGGGGTGATCACGCACTACCTGTACGGCGGGCTCCGGGTCGGCCCGGCCGCCGCCGGCGGCCCCCGCACCACCCCCGCGGCGCGCATCCACCTGGCCGTCATCGGCGCGGTGCTGCTGCTGCTGATCGGTGCCAACTACTGGCTGGACCGCTACTCGATCCTGACCAACGCGGGCGACCGGTTCGACGGCGCCTCGTACTCCGACGTGCACGCCGTGATCCCCGCCAAGGGCATCCTCACGGTGGTCGCGATCTTCGTCGCCGCGCTGTTCGTCGTCACCGCGTTCCGCGGCGACTGGCGCCTGCCGGCGATCGGCGTCGGCCTCATGGTCGTGTCCGCCATCGCGATCGGCGGCATCTACCCCGCCGTCGTCCAGCGCTTCCAGGTGAACCCGAACGCGCAGGAGCTGGAGAGCGAGTACATCCAGCGCAACATCGACGCGACCCTCTCGGCCTTCGGTATCGACGACGTCGAGAAGGAACCGTACGACGCCACGACCGAGGCGGAGGAGGGTGCCCTGCGCTCGGACGCGGACACCGCCGCGTCGATCCGCCTGCTGGACCCGCAGATCGTCTCGCCGTCGTTCCGCCAGCTCCAGCAGAACAAGCAGTACTACAACTTCAACGACTCCCTGTCGGTCGACAAGTACGAGATCGACGGCGAGTCCCGCGACACCGTGATCGCGGTGCGCGAGCTGAACCTCGACGGTCTGGGCCAGGACCAGCGCAACTGGGTCAACGACCACACCGTGTACACGCACGGCTACGGCGTTGTCGCCGCGTACGGCAACCAGCCGGGCCCGGACGGACGCCCGGCCTTCTTCGAGGGCGGCATCCCGTCCCAGGGCGCGATCAGCGACCTCGAGGGCGAGTACGAGCCGCGCATCTACTTCAGCCCGAGCACCACCACCTACTCGATCGTGGGCGCGCCCGAGGGCACCAAGGCGTGGGAGCTCGACTACCAGGCCGACGACGCGGACGACGGCGGCCAGGTCAACACCACGTTCACCGGTGACGCCGGGCCCGACGTCGGCTCGTTCGGCAGCAAGCTGCTGTACGCGCTGAAGTTCGGCGAGGAGCAGCTGCTGTTCTCCGACCGGGTCACGAGCGAGTCGCAGATTCTCTACGACCGGGACCCGCAGCAGCGCGTCAGCAAGGTCGCCCCGTGGCTCACGCTCGACAACCGGGTCTACCCGGCGGTCGTGGACGGCCGCGTGAAGTGGATCGTCGACGCGTACACCACGAGCGACGCCGTCCCGTACTCGACCTCGACCCCGCTCGACGAGGCGGTGGCGGACACGCTCACCCAGCAGGCCGGCGCCCCCGTCGAGCTGCCGGAGGAGGTCAACTACATCCGGAACTCGGTGAAGGCCACGGTCGACGCCTACGACGGCTCGGTCGACCTGTACGCGTGGGACGCCGACGACCCCATCCTGAAGGCGTGGAGCAATGTCTTCCCGGGGTCCGTGAAGCCGATGGACGAGATCTCCGGCGACCTCATGAGCCACCTGCGGTACCCGGAGGACCTGTTCAAGGTGCAGCGCACCCTGCTCAGCCAGTACCACGTGACCGACTCCGCCGAGTTCTTCTCGGGCCAGGACTTCTGGAACAACCCGACGGACCCGACGTCGGAGGCGACCACCGCCCCGCTGCAGCCGCCGTACTACCTGACGCTGCAGATGCCGGGCCAGGACGAGTCCACGTTCTCGCTGACGTCGACGTTCATCCCGGGCGGTAACACCGACCGCGAGGTGCTCACCGGGTTCCTCGCGGTGGACGCCGACGCGGGCAACGAGGCGGGTACCAAGGCCGAGGACTACGGGAAGCTACGCCTGCTGGAGCTCCCACGGGACACGACTGTCCCCGGACCGGGTCAGGTGCAGAACAACTTCGACTCGAACCCGACGATCTCCGAGCAGCTGAACATCCTGCAGATCGGCGCGTCCACGGTGCGCCGGGGCAACCAGCTCACCCTGCCGGTCGGCGGCGGTCTGCTGTACGTGCAGCCGGTCTACATCCAGTCGACCGGCGGCACGCAGTTCCCGCTGCTGCGCAAGGTGCTCGTGGCGTTCGGTGACGACATCGGGTTCGCCGACACGCTCGACGAGGCGCTGGACCAGGTGTTCGGCGGCGACTCGGGTGCCCAGGCCGGCGACGCCGGTGCGGCGGCCGAGGACGAGGCGCCGACCGCCCCGCCCACGGGCGAGGGCGACACGGGCACCGAGCCGACGCAGGAGCCCAGCCAGGAGCCCAGCGGCGAGTCCACGCCGGACAGCACCGAGGCGCCGTCGTCCGAGCTGGACGCCGCGCTGCAGGACGCTCGCGCCGCCATGGAGGACGCCAACGCCGCCCAGCGCGACGGCGACTGGGCCGCCTACGGCGAGGCGCAGGACCGGCTGCAGAAGGCACTGGAGGACGCGATCGCGGCGGAGGAGGCCCAGCAGGGCTGATCCTCCCGCTCGCCCCCGTCAGACCTGCAGGTCACTTCGGTGACCTGCAGGTCTGACTCTTTGAGGCGAGGCGGCGGGCCACCACCACCGAGTTGATGACGTCGTCGGTGGGGTGCACCACCTCCAGCACCTCGAATCCCGGCATGGCCCCCAGGTCGACGGGCGGGTACAGCAGGGTGCGCGCGCCCCGCGCGCTGCGCGCGAGCAGCAGCGCGCCGGGCTGCATGGTGTCGGCCATCCGGCGCAGGATCGCTGCCTTGGCCGACGGCGTCTCGCCCACCAGCGCGGCGAGCACCACGACGTCGTGCTCGGCGAGACCCACGTCGGCGGCGTCGGCCTGCTCGAAGCGGACGGTCGTCGCGCCGAGGCACGCCGCGACCCGGCGTGCCAGCGCCACCGCCGTGGCGTCCCGGTCCAGGCCGACGACGGGGGAGTCGAGCGCGGCGGCGTAGCCCAGGGTGCTCAGGGGGAGCGGTCCGCTCCCGACGACGGCGACCGATCCCGGCGTGCCGCCGCCCGCGTGGGCGATCAGCCGGGCCTCCAGGGCCGTGAGCCGGCGGTAGTTGTCGAGGTAGGGGAACGCGTCGAGGGCGGCGCGGGCGTCGGGCGCGCCGGCGATGTGCTCCGCCCACGCGTGCTCGAGCTCCGTCTCGCCGCGCGCGGAGAGGTCGCGGATGGCGTCCTTGCGACGGTGGACCTCGGGGTGCGCCAGGACGTCCCGGGCCTGCCGGTCGGGCGTCGCGAGGACCGCCTGCACCAGGCCGCCGAAGAGCGCGTTGGTGCCGGGGTCCGGGCGCAGGTGGGGTAGTGCGGCAAGCTGGTCGGTGAGGTGGACGATCCGGTCGGCGGACAGGGTGGTATCGCTCAGCTCCGTCGTCATGGGGACGATGGTTCCACGGCCGGATCGGTTCGACCGGCTGTGACCTGCGTCTCGACCGGGCAGCCCGGTTTGCACTTCGTCGCTCGGGGTGCGTAAAGTAGGGATCACCGACGCGGGGTGGAGCAGCTCGGTAGCTCGCTGGGCTCATAACCCAGAGGTCGCAGGTTCAAATCCTGCCCCCGCTACAAGATCAGGCCCGGGAATCCTTGGATTCCCGGGCCTGAAGGTTTTGTGGAACGTGAACACCACAACAGAAACTCAACTGATTGAGCTGCTGCGCGGCAGCGCCGTGGTCGAGGCCGGTGGCGAACGGTTCGAGCTGCGCACGGGCGGCGTCGCCGTGGAGCACACCGGAGAGCGGCTCACGCTCCTGCGGTCCATGCCGGTTCGCGGCTCTCGTCCGACGCGATGGTGCGTGCGGTCACGGCGACGGGGCACCTGGGGCCACCGCTTCTTACGCTCCTGAAAGAGTCTTCGAGTTGCTGGTGCGGACACCTAGTGTCGAACGCAGGGGCTTCCCACGAGCCCGACACCCCCGCGAAGGCAGAAGGGCCTGACCATGACCACCACCGTCGACCGTGAGCTGGACAACCCGGTACTGCATTCACTGATGGGACCACACCGCGGCGTCGCGCTGCGGGACGGGCGCGCAGCGCGGTTCCACCCGGAGGTCGCGCCGTTCATGGCCGTCCCGGACGGTGCGGACGAAGAGGACTGGCGAGGGCTGGCACGGCTGACGCGCGGTGTTCCTGGTCTGATCTTCCGGCCCGCTGCTGATCTGCCGACGGACTGGAAGATCCTCCATCGGATCGAGGGAGTCCAGATGGTCGGCCTCAAGACACGGGCCTGGACCGCGGAAGACATCAGCCTCCTCGGCCCGACGGACATACCAGAGATGCGTGAGCTCGCTGCGGTCGCTGAGCCGGGCCCTTTCGGCGCTCGGACGGCGGAGACCGGGACGTACTTCGGGATCCGCAAGCAGGGGCGGCTGGTGGCCATGGCCGGTGAGCGCTTTCAGACTGACCACTGGGTCGAGGTCAGCGCGGTGTGCACGCACCCGGACTGGCGTGGTCGTGGGTACGCGACGAAGCTGGTCGCGGCACTCGCCGACCATGTGCGTGGCCGTGGGAAGGAGCCGTTCGGGCACGTCGTCGGGGCGAACACGAGCGCCCTGAGGCTCTACGAGGAGCTCGGGTGCCAGGTACGGCGCAGCGTACAGGCCACCGAAGCGGTCCCGCTGGACTCGGCCCCGCCGATGTGACCGCCGGGTTCCAGCGAGTCCTGACGACGTGGTACGACCTGGTCGCGGGCGGTCCACTCTGCGTGTGGTCCGATCAGCGGTTCCGGGCGAGCCTTCGGTAGCGCCGCTGACAGCCGGGCAGCGGCCACAGAGGGACCGCTCGCGGCCATTCCCCCCGCGGAACCAGGCATCCGAGCCGCCGTCCACCGTGATGACACCGCCGCCCAGGTACGCGGCAGCCGGAGACAACATCATCATCACCCGTCGGCCAGGTGGTCCGGGCCACCCACCCCCACCAACCGGAAGGGGGTAGGTCCGAAACGCCTTGGCCTGCCGTCGGACGGGAGAGTTCCTCGGCAAGGAGCGGAGTCCGGACCGGTCCCGGGGCCAGAACATTCAGGCGGATCCCGGCACCCGCCCACCCCGGGGTCGCGGCTGTTCGCTGCGCCCACCTGGGTCACCGCGAGCTACGTGGCGGCGCAGGTGAGGTTCGGTGCGGCCGGTCCCAGCGGCCCCAACCCCCACCCACGCAGCGTGGCAGTCGCCGACCGGGTGGCGGGCACGTTCCTGGGTGGTCTGGGAGCGTACTTCGCCGTGGCCGGTCAGCGAGTGAAGTAGACGACGTCGTCGCCGCTGTCCACGAAGCCCAGCTTCTCGTGGAGCGACCGGCCCATCGCGCTGGACTGCAGGTAGGCGGTGTGCGCGCCCGCGCGCCGGCCCTCTGCCAGGCGGTGCAGCAGCAGCGCGCGGCCCAGGCCGCGCCGGCGCAGGGCCGGGACCGTGCCGCCCGAGTAGATCCCGAGCCAGCCCTGCTCGTCGAGCCAGCTGAGCCCGGTGGCCGCGACCTGTCCGTCGACCACCGCCACGTAGACCCTGGCCGCGGGGTGGGCGAGCACCTCGTCCGTGACGAACGGCCTACCGTGGCTGTCGTCGGTGCCGAAGGACTCGTCCAGCACGCGCGTGAACGCGGCGCGGTCCTCGGGCGTCCGGACCATCCGGAAGGTCGCGGAGGAGAGCGCTGCACCGTCTGGTTCGGGCAGGTCCGCCAGCGAGCGGACCATCGTCGGGCGCCGGAGCTCGCGCAGACCGTGGTCGGCGGCCACCGACCGTTCGGCCCGGGTCGGGCTGTGCCCGACGACCTGCATCGACCATGTCGGCAGGCGCGTGGCGGCGTCCGCCAGCGCACGGTCCAGGTCGGCACGCTCATGTCCCGCCGCGGTCAGCACCAGGCCGTTCAGCATCGGTACCGGCACGGTGGTGTCGATGACGTCCGCCCCCGGGGCGACGGGTGTCACCGAGCCGCCGGGGACGAGGGAGGCCAGGAGCGCCTGGGCGCGCGCCAGGGCCGGTGCGGGTCCGTCCGGCCGGGACCGGCTCGTGTGCTCCTGCTGCGTTCCGTCGGGTACGGGCGTCTCCTGGTGCGTGGTCATGTGCGTGTCCTTTCGACATGGTCGGTCGAGGGTGTCTTGCTGACGGTGGCGGGTGCGCGCAGTGCCAGCACGGCCAGCCAGGTCCACCCGATGATGTTGGTGAGGCGCTGCCAGATGCCGAGGGTCCCGTCCGACCCGAGGGCGACGACGAAGATCAGCGGGACGGAGACACCGACCGCGAGGCAGTACCAGCGCCAGGGTGAGGTGGGTCGCCATCGCGCGGCAGTCCGGACACACCAGACCACAGCGAGCCGCGCAAAACTGGCATGTCGAGAGCGTAGCTACCGGTCGTGCGGATGCCGCAGATCTTACGAAACCGCAAGATACTTGCTCGGGATCGAGGACAGGACCTCCCGCCAGGGTCGTGGGGTGCGCGTCCTCGGGGCGCGTCGTCAGTGGTGGAAGCGCGTCGTCTCGCGCAGCGGCGCGCGACCGACGGCCACGGTGTTGACCGGGGCTGCGGGGTCGGCGTAACCGAACGAGATGCCGAACAGCAGCCTCCCGCCGGTCACGCCGAGCGTCTCGCGCACCGTGTCGGCGTAGAAGCTCAGGAGCCCTTGCGGGCAGCTCGCGACCCCGTGGGCCTCCATGGCCAGCAGCAGCGTCTGCGCATACATGCCGACGTCGGCGGTCAGGCGTGGGTTGCCCGACCCTGGCGCGTACAGCAGGGCGACGTGCGGCGCATCGTAGAAGTTCAGGCTCCGTGCGTCGTACGCGGCGCGCAGGTCGTGTGCGTCGCGTCCGATGCCGAGCGCCCCGTAGACGGCCTCACCGAAAGCCGCACGTCGGCGCTGGTGCACGGGCGTGTAGATGTCCTCGCTGTGCGGCAGGTCGAGGGTGCGCCGACCAGCGCGGTCCGCGGCCAGGAGTGCCTGGGCGAGCTCGTCCCGCGCTGCCCCGCTGACCACCTCGACCTGCCAGGGCTGCGCGTTGCTGTTCGACGGTGCGGCCCCGGCCAGATCGAAGACTGCCTCGATCGTCTCCGCCGGCACAGGGTCAGGCAGGAACGCCCTGGTCGCGTGTCGGCCGCGGATGAGCTGCTCGGCCGTACGGGTGAGGTCGCTGGACACGGTTGCCACCAATGCTCCTAAGTACACGGCTACGTTTACCTGAACCACCGTAATAGACCATCGCGTCGAAGTAAACGCTGACGTATAGTTCATGATGTGAGCGAGACACCCGTGCGCCGGGCCGGGCGAGGAGGACGAGAGCGGGCGCTCAGCGCGGCCAGCAGCCTGTTCGCGAGGCAGGGCATCACAGCGACCACGATGGAGGATGTCGCGGCAGCCGCCCCGGTCTCCAAGCGGACCTTGTACGCGCACTTCCCGACGAAGGAGGCGCTGGTCCTGGCGCAGCTCGATGGCCTGTTGCACTCCGGGTACACGCTGCTCGACACACTGAGGCGTACCGATCTCCCGCCGCGTGACCGCCTCCTGGCGCTGTTCGTCGTGCCAACCAGGTCGGACGGCGCGGTTCGGGGCTGCCCGTTCATCCAGGCAGCGGCGGAGCACCCGGACCCCGCCGACCGCGTGCACGCCCTCGCGCGGGAGCAGAAGCTGGAGATGCTCACGCTGGTGACCGGCATGCTCGACGAGCTCGGGGCCGACGAGCCGGAGTCGCTCGCCGAGCAGCTCGTCACCCTCTCGGACGGGGCGGTCAGCCGCGCGATGGTGCTCGACGATCCCGCCTATGGTCGTCACGCGCGCGCCGCGGCCGAGGCCCTGCTGGAGCACGCACTGCCTGCCGGTGCCCGGCGGGCCTAGTCTGCAGAGGTTGTTCTGGTGCGCACCCTCAGCAGGCACGAGGCCGCCTTCCGGACGGGAGGCCGGGCACGGTCGTGCACCGGCTCGCGCTCGGGCGTGGTGCACTGGCTCATCGGTGCCCTCATCTCGTGGGGACCCGATCAGTCCGTCGACAACTCGGCCCAGGCGACCCTGACCGACGCACGACCGGTCCGAACGAAGTCGGCAAGGATCGTGCGTGCATGGGCAGACGCGATCGTCGTCTCCGGTTCAGCGGTGAAGGTACCGCTGGGGCGCGCGAAACGGACCTCGTCGCCATCGCCCGTCCGACTGTTCCCGACCGCGTAGTGCCCCACGCCGTCGTGGTGCAGCAGGACCCGGGTCAAGGTGGGGTGCCCCACCAGGAACTGCACCATCAGGGGACGATCCAGTGGAAGCTCGGCGTCCCACATGTCGACCTCCAACGGGCTGCCGACGAGGCCCGCGTGGATCTCAGCGAGGTCATAGGCCTGTCGAGCGCCTTCGACGTCGTGGATCTCCAGTCGGGTCGTGCCGTGCGTAGGCGTTCCCCAGGACGCGAGGTAGGAGCGTGTGATGTCGTCACCCGTTCAACTCGGAGCCAGGTCGGACTATGGCCACGGGTTCGTGATCTCGGCGATCACCGTGGCGGGGTCCGGACGAACGGCGATCTCGTCGGCGATCGCCTGCGCCCGCTCGCGGTACGCGCCGTTCCCGAGCACGACCGCGACGGCCCCGGCGATCTCGTCCGCCGAGTCGGCGATGACCGCCACCCCGGACGAGGCCGCGCGGGCGGCGTTGATGGGCTGGTCCGCGCCCTGCGGCCAGAGAACCATGGGCAGACCGTGGACCAGGGTGCCCAGGACGGTACCGACGCCACCAGCGCCGACCACGAGATCGACCCGGTCGAGCAGCTGGGCAAGCGGGACGAAGGGCACGTACTGCACGCGCGCTGAGTCCGGCTCCGAGAACGTCTGGCCCTCCGTGGGGTGCCTGAGGGACGAGCCGATCGTCGCGATCACATTGACTCCGGCATCCGCGACGGCCGCCACCGTCGCGGCGAGCGTGTCCGGGTCGGAGAAGATCGTGCCCAGAGTGACCAGCACCGTCGGCTTGTCGTTCGGCCCGGACAGCTCGAGGTCGGCGTCCTTCGACCGTCGGTGCGCCTGCGGCCGGACCGGCCGAACCGCAGTGGTGGGAGACCAGTCCGGGTCCTGCAGCAACGGCGGGCACGGGTCGATATAGCTCGACACCGCTACCGGTTCGAGACCGAGCCGCTCGTAGCGGGCCAGGGCAACACGATGGATCTCGTCGCCGATCACCGCCGGCACAGCCGGACCTATGCCGGCCTGGTGCCAGTCGATGCCGAGCCGCGCCGCGACGATCGGGCCGACGGCGTCGAACGGCTCTGCGATGATCAGCTCCGCTCCCCAGGCGGCGGTCCGTTCGATGCTCTCGTCGATCGCGAGGTCGACGCGGGAGCCGCCGAAGATCTCACCGATGACCGGCGGGGTCGGATGAAAGACGTCGGCGCCGGTGCGGCGGGCGGCGTCCTCCGAGAAGTCGCCCGGCATCGCGCCCGCTTCGAGGAGCTCCACCTCCACGGGAAGCTCCTCGCCGAGGTCGGCCCGGAATCCGGCGCTCGTCAGCATCCCGACCGAGTGGCCGAGGCCGACCGCTGCCTGCATGAGCGGGACCAGAGGTAGGGCGTGGCCGTACGCAGGCACGGCACTGAACAGGATTCGCATGTCTCTCACTCTCGAGACGGCGGCGGCGAGGGGTCGCCCGGTTTGGGGCCGGCGGCATGCGAGAGGCATCCAACATGCCGCCGGCGTCCCAGAACCTAGACACGGCCGATCCCCAGGTCGGGGAGTCTTTCAACACCGTAAGAACTCGCTCGCCCGGAAGTGCGCCGAGGTGAGGCCGGCGCCATGCGGGAGGCGACACACATGCCGCCGACGTGCCCGAACCTGGGCGCGGCCGAACTCCGGAACGGGAAGTCCTGCAGCACGTAAGAACTCCGGGTTGCGCTGCGAGGACGGCGTTCCCGGCGACGCCCGGTGGGGTTCTTACGCTCCTGTAACACCTCGGCTGCGGCGTTCCCGCGTGACTACCGTTCCCGTCGGCAGCTGTCGACCCGTGAGCTCACGGGTCGTGGCCGTGCGTGGTCCTGGGTACGGCGAGCAGCGCCGGCGCCGCACGGACCAGAGAGGACGAGAACGATGACCGGTCAGGGCAGAGGACACGCCGTAGTCATCCGCGGGAGCGTCGCGGGGCTGACCGCGGCCGGGCTGCCTGCGGCCGCTCTCCCCGCCGCCGCAGATCCGGTGTGAGCTCGTCCAGGGTCCCTGGCCGCGCCATGCCTCCCTCGGCCACCGCGACGAAGCACTCACGGTGCCGGGTCTCCATGCCGCATGTTCCCCACGAACCCCCAGCATCAGCTGCGCCAATCCGGGCACTACGTGGTCTCGACATGGTCGCCACGAAGCCGGGACGGGCGGCCACACACAACAGAGAGACAAGACAATGACACGGATCATCGTTGCCGCCACGTCCATCTACGGACACGTCGCTCCCATGCTCACCGTCGCGAAGGACCTCATCGCACGGGGTCACGACGTCACGTTCGTGACCGGCTCGGCGTACCGCGAGGTGGTCGAGGCGACAGGAGCCACCTTCGCTCCGGTCGCAGGTGCGGCTGACATCGACATGGGCGTGGAGGTCAACCGGCCCGAGCGGCTCGCGCTCGCGCCCGGCATCGAACAGTTCGCCTACGACATGCGGGCCCTGTTCATCGACGCGATCCCCGAGCAGTTCCGTGTGCTGGACCGCCTGCTGGCCGAAGCAGGCGAACCCGTTGTGCTGGTGCACGAGGTGTGGTTCTGGGGAGGTGTGCCGTTCTCTCTGGGTGCGGCAACCCCGCACGCACCGTCAGCCACCATCGCGGTCGGCATCACCCAGCTCACGGTCTCGAGCATCGACCTCGCCCCGTATGGTGCCGGCCTGCCACCGGAGCGCACAGAGCTGGGCCGTGCCCGGAACCGGAAGCTGCACCAGCACCAGCTCGCGGGACCGCTGGGGCAGACCCAGCGGCACTACGACGACACGCTCAGAACCCTCGGCGTGTTCGGTGAGGTGCCGTACTTTCTGGACACCGTGGCTCACCATTCCGACCGGTTGCTCCAACTCTCTCTGGAAGAGCTCAGCTATGTACGCCCGGACCTGCCCAAGACCGTAGAGTTCGTCGGCGCGCTGCCGTCGCCGCCGGCGAACGTCGACCTGCCGGCGTGGTGGAACGAGGTCGTTCAGGCGGACCAGGTGGTGGTCGTCACGCAGGGCACGTTCGCCAATCACGACCTTACCGAGCTCCTGGAGCCGGCCATGCAGGCACTCGCGGACCTGCCGGTGCTGGTCGTCGCGGCCACAGGCTGCGATGTCACGCTCACCGACATTCCGGAAAATGCGCGAGTCGCGCAGTACATCCCGTTCGCCCAGCTGCTCCCCGAGACCGACTTGCTGATCACGAACGGCGGGTTCGGTGGCGTCCAGCAGTCCCTCTCCTACGGCGTCCCCATGGCGCTGGCGGGAGTCGCAGAAGAGAAGCTCGAAAGCAACGTCCGGGTCGCTGCCACCGGAGCAGCCATTGATCTGGCGACACAACGCCCCACACCCGCCGCCATCCGCGCCGCGGCGCTGGAGGTCCTCGGGAACAAGGACTACCGCGTCGCCGCCGGTCGGCTGCAGACCCAGTATGCGGAACTCGATCCGCTCGCCGCGGTTGCAGCGACCGTCGACGAACTGTCTGGTGCCGCTGCCACCGACCCGTTCCCTGGCCCGGGTGGTTTCAATCGTTGAGACGTTTGACCATGGGCCGCACCACGTCAGGCCGTTCTCCTGAAGATGCACGACCCCTGGGCCGCGAGGTCGACCTGTGGCACGTGAGCAGTCCTTCCGGATGAGCGGACCGATCTGGCTGACCGGCCGATGTTCGTCCGGACCCGCGACGGATCGAGGCGCACCTGACCATCGTGTGCACCGCACCGCCCCGGGTGTCTGCGGCGATCACGATCAAGGGCAGCACCGGTGTCAGTGTGTCGAAGCGCCGGGGCCCTCGGCCTCGGCTCGGGCGGCGCGCCGGAAGCTGCCGGGAGCTTGCTGCCGGTCTTTTCGGAACGCGCGGCTGAACGCGTACACCGAGGTGTAGCCCACCGCGCGGGCGATCGCTTCCAGGCCGTCATCGGTATCCCGGAGTCGGACCGCGGCCAAGTCCATGCGTAGGCGGGTCAGATAGCGGCCGGGCGTCTCATGGGCAACCGTCTGGAACTTGCGCGCGAGGGTCGTGCGCGAGATCGCGAGCTCGGCGGCGAGCAGGTCGGTCGTCCAGGGTCGGGCTGGATCCCCATGAAGCCTCGACATGGCGTCGCTGACGAGCGGATCGCTCAGGGCGGCCAGCCAGGAGTTGCGGGCCGCGGGCGGGTTCTGGCTCAGCCAGACCCGGAGGAGCTGCACGAGCAGGATGTCGACCAGTCGCCCGAGTACCGTGGTGGATGCGATCTGGGGGTGCGCCAGTTCGCGGGCCAGCAGGCGCACGGTGTCGTCCAGACTGGACCCGCCGTGCTCTGCGCGCAGGTGAACGATCTCGGGGAGCGAGTCGAGCACCTGGATCGATACCGCGGGGTCGTGCTCGTACGCGGCGCCCAGGATGTGGCCATGTGGTTCGCCCGATCCGAAGCGCAGCACGGCGCCCTGCGCGCGAGCCAGTTCGGCGACCTCCTTGCTGCAACGTCCGACCGCGGCGTCCGGGTCGCTGCTCAGGGTGTGCGCGGTCCCGGCGCGCAGCAGCACCACGTCACCGGGCATCAGCTGCTCGGGCGGGCGGCCTGGCAGCCCGAGCCAGGCGGTCCCGGACGTGACGGCGTAGAACGCGGCGGTACCGAGGGGGTTCCAGGAGATGCCCCATGACTCGGCGGCGTCGATACGAGCACCGAGGACGCCGCGAACGCCGGCGGCCATGAGTACCTGGTCGAGCAGGTCCATGTACCGAGAGTAGTGCGACGGCCACAACGAGAAACAATCAGATATCTTTCTGGGTCGTTCAGTCATCGATTCGCGCGCGACGCGACCGTAACGTGGCGTCCATGACAGACACGTTCGACCAGCACGACTTCGACACGACGGTGATCGCCGACTTCCGGGCCAACGGCGGCAAGGTTGGTGGCCTGCTCGATGGCAAGCCGGTTCTTCTGCTGCACCACCTCGGAACCCGGACCGGAGAGGAGCGGATCTCGCCGCTCGTCTACTTCCGCGAGGGCTCCCGGATCTTCGTCTTCGCCAGCGGGAACGGCAGCGACCAGAACCCCGGCTGGTATTACAACCTGCTCAACCGTCCCAGGGTGATGGTCGAGCTCGGCACCGAGGCCTTCGAGGTCACGGCGCGAGTCCTGACCGGTGCGGAGCGTGACGAGTACTACGCCAAGCAGGCCGCGGTGCAGCCACAGTTCGTGGACTACCAGCGCAGCGCGGCGCGGACCATCCCGGTGCTGGAGCTCGTGCGGGACTGACGCTGAACCTGAGCGGCGGCCGAGGGTTTGTCGCAGGCGAACCGTTCTCAGGACGGAACGACCACCGCAATCGTCAACGGATCGACTTCACCGTGCCGACCGGTTCGGTCCAGGACCTCCGGCGTACGCCGTGACGCGGACGGCCCGAGGCTCGTCGCGGCTGATGATGGTGTCCTTGTGCGGGTGGGCATGAGCATGCGGGACGGCCATCGCGCGGCCAGGGACCTAGACGGTCCCGTCGGCTGGGGCAAAGACCGGTGCGATGTCGATGACGACCCGCCAGTCGGCGACCACGTCGCCCTTCCAGCGCAGGATGTCCACGCACGGAACCGTCACGACGGTTCCGTCGAGCCGCGTGTAGTCGACCTGGATGTACGCGACGGTCACATCGGGCTCGGGGTGCCAGAGGTCCTGCACGCGGTGCCGGACACCACTGATCGTCGACCAGAGCTGCGTGCAGGCCGCGCGGACCTCGTCGTGTCCGGTGGCTGCCGGTGCGTTGCCGAAGGTGAGGACGACGTCGGTGCTGAGTCCTGCGACGAAGCCGTCGGCGTCAAGAGCGTCGATCGCTGCGATGGTGTCGTCAAGGGTGCGTGCCATGAAGTGTCTCCTCGTGAGCGGTGCCTGAGCAGGGCAGGCCTCGTGAGTTGCCCCCGCCCGGTTCGTCCCCAGTGGCCGCAGGCGGCCGGATCACGTTAACCGTCCGGCCGTGCCGCAGCCGAGGTGTTACAGGAGCGTAAGAACCCCACCCGGTGGAGCACGGGCACGCATCCTGTTCCACATGCCCGACATCAGTCAGAACCCCTTTGTGATCACCCCCGGAACGGTCCAGCAAGGACAGACCAGGGCCCGCGTCTTCAGCGCGGGACAGCTCGTGGCCGACTCGGCCGCGCCACTGCTGGCATGGGAGCACCCCTACTACCCCACGTACTTCTTCTTGCCGACCGATCTTGAGGTGGAGCTCGAGCCTGCGGGACGCGGCCCGCGGTCCAAGGCGTTCGGTCCCAGCGAGCTGTTCGACGTCCTGGTGGGGGACCGTGTGCTGCCGCGGGTGGCCCAGCGATACCCGGAGGCCCCGGCGGAGGAGATGCGCGGTGCGTACTGCCTGACCTGGTCGGCCTTCGACACCTGGCTCGCGGAGGACGAGGTGCTGCACACCCACCCGCGCAGCCCGTACGTGCGGATCGATGCGCTGCCGTCCAGCCGGCACGTCCGCGTCGTGGTGGGCGGAGAGGTCGTCGCGGAGTCGCACCGCCCGATCGTCCTCACCGAGACGGGGCTGGTGCCCCGGTACTACCTGCCGAGAGTCGACGTGCGGATGGACCTGCTGATCCCTACGGACACAGTCAGCCACTGCCCGTACAAGGGGGCGGCGTCGTACTGGACCGTCGTAGCCGGCGACGTCAGGCTGCCCGACGTGGTGTGGGGGTACGAGACCCCGCTGCCCGAGTCGACACGGTTGGCGGGGCTGGTCTGCTTCTGGCCGGAGAAGAGCGCCGACCTGGAGATCTATGTCGACGGGGAACGGATCGGCCGGCCGTAGGGCATACCGAGAGGAAGCGGTCAGCGTGCTGTGCTCGCTGCGTCGACTCCGCGTCCGTGACCAGGCGGTACATGTCATGACGCCCACGGTGGGCCGGTCGACCGCCCCGCCCGGCCGCCCGGACCGCACCGTCAGGCGATCGTCAGGTCCATGCGCTCGCGCCGACCCCGCCTCGGGCAGTTGACTCGGGACCTGGAGAGAGGAGCGCAGATGCGCGTGCTGGTCACAGGTGGGGCGGGGTTCATCGGCCGGGAGGTGGTGCAGGTTCTCGAACAGCGGGGCGACGACGTCGTAGTGCTCGACTCGCTTCGTTCGGACGTGCACCGCCACGTCTCCGGTGGCGACGAGCGAGTGATCGTCGGCGACGTCCGGCACCCGGCGGCGGTGCGATCGGCACTCCTCGGGTGCGACGCCGTGGTCCACCTCGCGGCGAAGGTCGGGCTGGGTGTGTCACTGGACGACATCGACGACTACGTCTCGTCGAACGACCTGGGCACCGCCGTGCTGCTGCGCACCGCCAAGGTCCCCCACATCGTGTACGCGAGCTCGATGGTCGTCTACGGCGAGGGCCGGTACGACTGCCTGGAGCACGGCCAGGTCGCGCCGCCACCTCGCCGGCTCGACGACCTGGACAGGGGGCTGTTCGAGCCGAGGTGCCCGCAGTGCCGAGCGCCTCTGACCCCCGGTCTGGTGACGGAGGACGCGCGGCTCGACCCGCGCAACGTGTACGCCGCGACGAAGGCGCACGGCGAGGCGCTCCTCGGGGCATGGGCACGGCAGACCGGTGGGAGCGCCACGGCGCTGCGCTTCCACAACGTCTACGGGCCGGGGATGCCGCGCGACACGCCGTACGCGGGAGTGGCCGCCCTGTTCCGCGCGGCCGTGGAGCAGGGCGAGGCACCTACCGTTCTGGAGGACGGCGAGCAGCGCCGGGACTTCGTCCACGTGACCGACGTGGCGCGCGCGGTGGCCGCCGCGGTCTCCGTTCCGCAGGTGGCGGGCGGCGTGACCCCGCTGAACGTCGGCTCCGGTGTGGTCACGACGGTCGGCGAGATGGCCCGGACCACGTCCAAGCTCCTCGCCGGCCCGGAACCCGTGGTGACCGGCGGCTACCGGCTCGGCGACGTCCGCCACGTCACGGCCTCGAGCGACGCGGCGGAGCGGGCTCTCGGCTGGCGGGCGCGCGTCGGGCTGGCCGAAGGGCTGGCCACGCTCGCCTGAGCGACGTCACCCGGCGACGGGCAGCCGCACCTCCACGTCGCACCCTGCCGTGGTGCTGCGCACCGCGACACGCCCGCCGTGCTCGTCGACCACCCGGTCGACGAAGGCGAGCCCCAGCCCTGAGCCGCCGGCCCTGCCACCCTGGTAGCCGGCCCGGAACATGTGCGGCACCTCGTCGTCGGGGATGCCGCCGCACGTGTCGCGGACGGAGAGTCGGGCCGTGCCGTTCTGCTCGGTGACTTCGACCAGGACGCGGCCACCCGCGCCGCTGGACCGGATCGCGTTCGACACCAGGTTGTCCATGACGCGGCCGAGGCGGTCCTGGTCACCAAGCACGATCACCACACCCGAGACGGACTCGGCCAGATCGACGCCGTGCTCGACGGCGGCCGGGCGCGCGTGCGCCAGGACGCCGTCGAGCACGGCGCCGAGGTCGACCGGGCTTGGCTCGCTCCGGAGGATCGGCTCGTCGGACCGCGACAGCTCGTCCAGGTCCCCGATCATCCGGGACATCCGGTCGACCGCCGAGGCGATGCCGTCCAGTGCCGGTACCGGGTCCGGGAAGACGCCGCTGCGGAGCCCGTCGGTGGCCGCGCGGATCCCCGAAAGAGGGGAGGCCAGGTCGTGACTCACGAAACCGACGATCTGGCGTCGCGCCAGTTGGGCGGCCTGCTCCGCGGCGCGCGCCGCGTCGAGACGCTCGCGCGTCGACGCCAGCTCTGCCATCACTGCGGCCAGCTCCGCCGTCGCGGGTGTCTCTGATCCGCTCTCGTGCGCGGATCTGTTCTGCACCGCCGGTACATCGGCGAGGCGGCGGGCGCCGTCGACGAGGAGCCGGACCTCGCGCCCGAGCATCCGGCCCAGCGCCAGCGCGAGCAGCAGCTCGAGCGCCGACGCCGTGCCGAGCACCAGCCAGACCACCGAGGCGTCGTGGGGGGAGAGGAACATGGCCTGAACGTTGACCGCCAGGGCCGTCATCATCGCGGCGACCGGGACCAGCGCGGCGAGCAGCAGCGCGAGCATGAAGGAGAGACGGCGCGCCAGCCGGATCGCGACCAGACCGGCTGCACCGACGACGACGGAACAGCCCACGGTGACGAGCACCATGAACTGGACGTCGGTCATCGCAGCGCCTCCCTCTGCGCCGCGGCGGCCGGCGGGACCGCGGCGACCACGCCATCCGCCGGGGGAGCGCCCACCCCGTCGCCCGCCGAAACCATGTAGCCCGTACCCCGCAGGTTGACGATCAGCTCCGGGCGGGCGGGATCGTCCTCCAGCTTCCGGCGCAGCCGACGGATGTGCACCATCACCGTGGAGTCGTCGCCGAACGTCCAGCCCCACACCCGGCGCAAGAGCTCCCGGCGACCGAACGGGTGCCCCGGGCGCTGGGCGAGAAAGCTCAGGAGGGCGAACTCACGGGGGGTCAGCTCCACCACCCGGCCGCGGTACGAGGCCGTGCGGGCGGCCTCGTCGAGCACCAGCCCGCCGGCCCGCACCCGCACCGGGGTGTGCTGCACGTCGAACGGTCCCCGCCGCAGCAACGCCTCGACCCGCAGGACCAGCTCACGCGCGTCGAACGGCTTGGTGACGTAGTCGTCGGCCCCCTGCTCCAGACCCACCACGCGGTCGTCGACCTCCGACAGCCCCGACAGCATCAGCACCGGCGTCGCGTCCCCGTCACGCCGGCGACGCGTCAGCATCTCCAGGCCCGAGCTGCCGGGCAGGCGCACGTCCAGCACCACGGCGTCCGGCTGCCAAGAACGCCACATCCGCTCGCCCTCGGCGGCATCGGTGGCGGTGCGTGCGACATGCCCGGCCTGCGTCAGGTGCGCGGCGACGCTCAACGTGACCAGCGCGTCGTCGTCCACCACGAGAACTTTGGTCATGTTCACGACCATACCGACGGTAACCCCGGGACGACGCCGTACTGCCGGGAACCGCTGCGCGGCGACGACGGCCGTCAGGTAGCCGTCAGGTCCGTGACACTGCCCCCGGACTGTCGCCGTGCCTACCGTCGAATCATGCTTCCGACCGTAGACGTGGTCCTGCCCTGCCTGGACGAGGCCGAGGGGCTCGCCTGGCTCCTGCCTCGCCTCCCGGACCACATGCACGCCGTCGTCGTGGACAACGGCTCCCGCGACGGGTCCGCCGAGATCGCACGCGCCCACGGCGCCACCGTCGTCCTGGCCGAGAGACGTGGCTACGGCGCCGCCTGCGCCGCGGGGCTCGAGGCCGCCACCGCGGACGTCGTCGCGTTCTGCGACGCGGACGCCAGCCTGGACCCCCAGGACCTGCCGCGGGTGACCGGCCCCGTGCTCGCAGGACGGGCCGACCTCGCGCTCGGCCGCAGACGCCCCGAGCGGGGTGCGTGGCCCTGGCACCTCCAGCTTGCCAACGCCGAGCTGGCTCGCCGTGTGCGACGCCGCACCGGGATCAGGGTCCGCGACGTCGGCCCGATGCGCGCGGCTCGGCGAGAGCCCCTGCTCGCCCTCGACCTGCGCGACCGGCGCAGCGGCTACCCCCTCGAGACGCTGGTCGCCGCCGCCGAGGCCCACTGGGTCGTCACCGAGGTCGACGTGCCCTACCGCAGGCGACGCGGCAGGTCGAAGGTGACCGGGACACCCCGCGGCGCGTGGCAGGCGGTCCAGGACATGTCGAAGGTGCTCGCGTCATGACCGGCACGACACCACCCCGCATCGTCATCGTGCTGGCGAAGGAACCCGTACCAGGGAAGGTCAAGACACGCCTGATCGGGCAGCTCACATCGGCCCAGGCGGCCACGCTGGCCCAGGCGGCGCTCGCGGACACGCTGGAGGCGGTGGCAGGGCTCCCTGGAGTGCGTCCGGTGCTCGTCCTGGACGGCCGGCCCGGCACCTGGGTGCCGCAGGGATTCGACGTGGTCCCGCAGGTCACCGGTGGTCTGGACCGCCGGATCGCCGCCGCCTTCGACCACGTCCTCGACCCGGACGGAGCCTCGGGCCCCACCCTGCTGGTCGGAATGGACACACCTCAGCTCGGCCCCGCCCTGTCGGCCGTCGACTTCGGTGACGACGACGCGGTGCTGGGCCTGGCCGAGGACGGCGGGTTCTGGGCGGTCGGGCTTCGTCGGCCGGACCCGGCTCTGTTCCACGGCGTGCCCATGTCCGAGCTTGGGACCGGCCAGGCGCAGCTCGACCGGCTGCGCGGTGCCGGCCTGCGGGTGCGGCTCCTGCCACCGCTGCGCGACGTCGACACCGTGTCCGATGCCGCCGCCGTGGCTGCTGTCGCGCCGGACACCCGGTTCGCCCAGGCGTGGTCCGTAGTGTCGCACCGTGTTCTGACAGGCGCGACGCACGAGGACCTCGCGTGACCGAGACGACGGCCCGCCCCGTGAGCCCCTTGCTCCTGTTCGAAGCCGCGCTCATGGGCGCGCCGGTGACCGCCGTGCACCTGACGCACGCGGTGCCGGTCGACGTCGCAGCGTGGACGGCCGAGCAGGACGCCGTCGACGAGGCGATCGTGGGCCTGTGCGAGGGACCGGTGCTCGACGTGGGCTGCGGTCCCGGCCGCTTCGCCGCGGCGCTGGCCAAGCGCGGCGTGCCGGCACTGGGGATCGACGTCTCGCGAGCGGCGGTGCGCCGGGCGCGGGCCCGTGGGGCGCTCGCTCTGCGGCGCGCCGTCGAAGGCCCGCTGCCCGGGGAGGGGCGCTGGGGGACCGTACTTCTCGCAGACGGGAACATCGGCATCGGCGGAGACCCACGGAGCCTGCTCAAGCGGTGTCGTGACCTCGCCAGGCCCGGCGGGCTGATCCTCGTGGAGGCGGATCCGGATCCCGCGACGGACGCGTCTGGGCCTCTCGTGCTGCACGCCGAGGACGGGCGACGCTCCCGTCCGATCCCGTGGGCCCGCGCCGGGGTCTACACGCTCCGGTCGGTGGCGAGCGAGCTCGCGCTGACCGTGGCGCAGGAGTGGGAGCTGGGCGGGCGCGTGATGATGCTGCTGCGGACACCCACGACTGTCGCGCTCCGGTAGCGACGCGTCCGTGCGGTGACGGCCTGGTAGCACCACCGGGCCGTCACCGTGGGCGCAGGCATCGGAAAGCAGCCCTTCGATACCCGCGATCTTGCGCTCAGCGCCTGCTCAGCGGCCGAGGACCGCCTCCGGGATCTTCTCGTCGGCTTCTAACGGCGTGGCAAGGATCGACTGGCCGGTCGCCCGGGCTGCCTGACTCATCAGCTCGTACGAGGTCTGCCAGCCGTCCGGCCGGGGCTGGGACACGTCGTGGCCCGCCATCCGGAAGAAGGACTCCAGGCCACCCGGGGTGGTGACGGCGAGCGTCTCGGCGTCCGACGTGATGCGATGGGCAACCGCTACACCGCGCGGCACGACGACGACCCCGCCTGCGGACAGCTCATGACGATCCTCGCCGACCCAGTAGATGCCGCTGCCGCTCAGCATGACGATGGTCTCGTCCTCCTTGTGGTGCACATAGACCGGCGACGCCGAGCCCTCCGGTGCGCTGGACCGGAAGAGCGAGAGCTGGCCGTCCGTGTGCTGCTCGTTGAGCAGGATCCGCATCAGCCCGCCCCCGAGCCATTCCAGCGTCTCATGTTCATCGGACTGCGCCACATACCCGCCGGACTTCGGGTACCCGTCGGCCGGAAGCGTGCCGTCCAGGTCGAGCGGAGGACCCAGGATGATCTGCCCGTTGTCCGCAGCGGCCTTGCCCATGGTCTCCGGGGTCACCGTCCACCCCGGCGGCTTGGGCGTACTCAGGTCGTGACCCGCGCCGCGGAAGAACCCCTCCAGACCGGAGGGCGTGCTCATGGCGAGCAGGTCCGCGTCGGAAGTGATGCGGTAGGCATGGGGCACGCCGCGGGGGAGGAACGCGACGCTCCCCGGGCCGGCCTCGAAGCGCCGGTCGCCGACCCAGTAGACGGCGCTGCCGCTCAGCAGCACGAAGATCTCGTCCTCGCGCGTGTGTACATGGGCCGGTGACGCCGCACCGGCCGGTGCCGACGAGCGGAACATCGAGAACTTTCCGCCTGTCCGGTCCCCGTCGAGAAGTATCCGCATGGTGCCACCGCCGAGCCATTCCAGCTCCTGGTGGTCGGCCGCCCCCGCCGCGTACGGGTAGGTCATCTTTCCGTCCTTCCGATCGTGCCGGGGCAGTGCGACGCTTCCCGAGGACGCGTCAAGATACTGCCCGGCAAAGCACTGTCTGTCGGAGGCTAGAAGTTGACATGATGTCGACGGCATCCCCAGATCCGGGGATGGCCCGGAAGGGGTTCATGGCTCGGTTGTCGGTAGTAGAACGTGACGTGTTGCGCAGCATCGAGCAGGTCTGCGAGCAGGACCTGGACTCTCGAACCCTGCGCAGCCAGATCGTGCGTCGGCTTGGTCGTGTCATCCCGCACGACGCCTACTGTTTCGCCACCGTCGACCCGTGGACGTTGCTCGTGGCTGACGACGTCTCCGAGGGGCTACCACCGGACGGCGGGGCTGTCGCCACGCACAACGAGTACCTGGTCGCCGACGTCGACAAGTTCGCCGACCTGGCCAGGTCGCAGCAGCCGGTGGGGATCCTCGGCCTGAGCACGGGTGGTGAGCCCGAACGGAGCCACCGGTTCCGGACCGTCCTGCCGCTGATCGGGGCGAAGGACGAGATGCGGGTCGTCTTCGTCGTCGACCGCCAGTGCTGGGGCGCGATCTCTCTCTTCCGTGGTCACGACGGTCCAGGCTTCACAGCTCGTGACGCACAACTTGCTCGTGCGGTCTCCCGAACGGTCGCGGTGGCCCTCCGTCGCGCTGCGGCGCGCCCTCGGCCGTCGGGAGGTCCGCGGCCGGCCGGGCCGGGCGTCATGGTGCTGGACGGCCGAGGCGAGATGTTGTCCTCGAACGAAGCTGCCCGCCGGTGGATGGAGCAGCTTTCGCCGCAGAGGATGGCGGTCCACGAGGTGGCCGCGGCCTCCCGCGCGGGGCGTGGTTCGGAGGCGTACCTGCGGGTGAGGTCCCGCACCGGCCAGTGGCTGTCGCTCTGGGGCTCCGTGTTGGACGGCGGCGAGCCGGGCCGCGTCTCTGTCGTCGTGCAGCCTGCTCCGACTTCCGAGATCGCGCGCCTGCTGACGCTCGCCTATGCGCTCAGTCCCCGGGAGCAACAGGTGCTGCAGTCGGTGATCGCCGGCACATCGGCCCCCCTGATCGCGACCGAGCTGCAGGTCTCCGTGCACACCGTGCAGAGCCACCTCAAGTCCCTGTTCGCCAAGGTGGGTGTCTCCGGACGGGGCCAGCTCGTCGCTCAGGTAGTCGGTGAGATCTACGGCGGCTGACCACTCCCGGGTGCCGCTGAGCGCGGCGCGTCTCTATCGACTGACGGCGCCTTCCTCCTTGCCGGCGGCTTGATGGATCGCCCACGCGGCATTGACCAGGCCGATGTGGCTGAACGCCTGCGGAAAGTTGCCGAGCAGTTCCCCGTCGGCCGCCTCCTCGGCGAGCAGGCCCAGGTCGTTGGCGTACCGGCTGGCCCGATGGAACGTCACCCTGGCCTGCTCCAGACGTCCGGCCTGTGCCTGTGCCTGGGCCAGCCAGAAGGTGCAGAGCAGGAAGGTACCTTCCTGGCCCGCCAGCCCGTCGACACCGGTCGAGGTTCGATAGCGGTAGACCATCCCCTGGTCGTCGGTGAGTCGGTCGGCGATCGCGTCGATCGTGGCCAGCACCCGAGGATCGTCTCCCGGCAGGAGTCCGACGATCGGGATCATCAGCGCTGAGGCGTCGAGGTCGGTGGAGCCGAACGACTGGACGAACGCGCTGGCCTCGGAGCTCCAGCCCTTCTCGAGGATCCTCGACCTGATCTCGGCAGCGACCGCCTGCCAGTGCTCGCTCCGGTCGTCGGCCCGTAGCTGTGAGGCCAGAGCGCTCGCCCGGTCCAGCGCGACCCAGCACATCAGCTTGGAGAAGAGGAAGTGTCGAGGCTCGCCCCGGACCTCCCAGATGCCGTTGTCGGGCTGCTCCCACAGGGCGGCAGCGGTGTCGGCCAGGCCGATCAGGAAGCTGCGCGTCGCCTCCGAGGGGGTTCCGAGCTGGTCGCGTAGCCGGAAGGCCGAGCCCAGCAGCTCCCCGTAGACGTCCAGCTGCGGTTGGGTCCAGGCGGCGTTCCCGACGCGGACCGGTCGGCTGTCGCGCCACCCGGACAGGTGGGGGAGCGTCCGCTCGGTGAGGTCGTGCTCACCACCGATGCCGTACATGATCTGCAGGGAGCTTCCGTTACCGTGCGCCGCTGCAGCCGCCATGAAGTCGAAGAACTCGTCCGCCTCGTGCGGGCAGGCCGCGACCCACAGGGCGTCCATCGTGAAGCTGGCGTCACGGATCCAGGCATACCGGTAGTCCCAGTTGCGCTCCCCGCCGATCTCCTCGGGAAGCGAGGTGGTCGCCGCGGCGACGATCGCTCCGGAGGGCCGGTAACTCAGCCCCTGAAGCACCCGGCCGGACTGCAGTACCAGGTCACGCCATGGTCCGTCGTAGGTCTGGTGTGCGGCGGACCAGCTCTGCCAGGCGCCGATCGTGGTCTGCAGCGATGCCTCGATCTGCTCGGAGGTGTACGGCTGCAGTGGCGGGTCGGAGAGATGCGCGTGCTGCAGGGCGAACCCGACCGTCTGGCCGGCGGCGACGTGGACGGTTGCCCGGGCCTCGCCGTCGTCGAGAGTCCAGTCGATCGTGGAGGAGAGCAGGAGCTGGCTCGCTCCACCGGCACAGGCGACCGCTCCCTCGCCCTGGACCAGCAGGGGGACGATCAGTCCGTACTCCGGGCGAGGGCGTACCACCACGTCGAGCTCGATCTCGCCGCTGAGCCCCCGGAGCCGGCGGACGAGGACGTGCGGTGCGTGCTCGCCGAGCCGGTGCGGGTCCTCCGCGCCGTTGTCGGCGACGTCAGCTCGTGGGTCGGTGACGGCCAGCGCGTCGGTCAGCTCGACCGAACCGGTCGGCGTGGTGAGGACGGTCCGCAGGACCAGGGTGTCGGGCACGTAGCTGCGGTGGACGTCAGCCGAGCCGACGGCACCGGCCGGCCGGATCGTCCAGGTGCCGGCCGCGTCGTCGAGCAGACGGCCGAAGACCGACGGGCTGTCGAAGCGCGGGAAGCCAAGCCAGTCGACCGAGCCGTCTCGGCAGACCAGAGCTGCGGAGTGGCGGTCGGACAGCAGGCCGTAGTCCCCGATCGGCTGACGGCTCACGGCAGGTCGAACGGCAGCTTCTGCCCGTCGAGGACATGCTGACAGTCGCACTCGTCCTCGGGCAGGGCGGCCACCGTGGCCTCGAGGATGCCGGAGAGCTGGGACACGTTGCGGGCGAACAGCTCGAACACCGCGTCTTGCGTGACGTGCTCTCCGCTCTCGACTCCGGCGTCCGCGTCGGTCACGAGCGCCAGCGTGGTGCAGCACAGCGCCAGCTCCCGGGCCAGCGCGGTCTCGGGCATCGCGGTCATGTTCACCAAGGTCCCGCCGTCCTGGGCATTGCGCCGCGACTCCGCACGCGACGAGAACCGTGGGCCCTGAATCACCACCATCGTGCCGCCGTCGACTGCAGGCAGGGGACCTGCCTGGGCCGCGGCCACCGCGGCCCTCCGGCCGCGGGGGCAGTACGGGTCAGCGAACGGAAGGTGCACCACCGGTCCTTCGACGTCGTAGTACGTGTGGTCGCGGCCCCACGTACGGTCGATCACCTGGTCCGGTACGACGACAGAACCTGCGCTCAGCTCCGGCAGGAGGCCGCCCACCGCGCACGTGGTCACGAGCTGCCGGACCCCCAGCGCGCGCAGTGCCCAGATGTTCGCGCGGTAGGGGACCCTGTGGGGCGCGAAGCGGTGGTCAGCGCCATGCCGCGGCAAGAACACGACCTCGCGACCCCCGAGCAGGCCGCGTGCGGGGGCCTCGGACGGCGGACCGTAAGGAGTGTCGATGGCTAACGGTTCCGCGTCCGTCAGCAGTCGGTACATGCCTGAGCCGCCGATGACTCCGATGGGTGTGTTCACGCTCTCCAGGCTATGGCGGACGGCGTTCCACGGGCAGCCCTGTGGTTCGCACGTCAGCGGATCGTCAGGTACGGGCGGGTTGCGAGGCCGCGGCAGCGCGGTGACTTCGTCCACGTGCGCAGCTCAACGCACGCTGCTCCACAGGGCGACGAGCCACACCAGCAGGAGTGTGCCGAGCACCATGACCAGACCGCGCAGGACCACACCCACCCAGACGTGCTCCTGGCCGACGGCGACTGCCCGGCCCTGCGCTCGGTCCTGCGCCAGCGCGGGCAGGCGGACGAGCACCACCCACCCCAGCACGATCACCAGCGGTGCGATGACGGCGTCGTTGAGCGCCACGGATCCCGCCAGCCAGATTCCCCACGGCAGCCACCAGTGGGACGGGATCGAGGTGAGGGCCAGGTACGCCCACCAACCCATCCCGGCGACGCCGGCGACGACCAGCACCCGGCGCGTCCACCCGGTCCCCGCGCTCATGCCGCGTTCCCGACGACGAGGCGGGAGACCCACTTGGTCTGCAGCACTCCCGGACGGTTCGGCGCGATGATCCGCGCCGGGAAGCCGTGGTCCAGGTCGAGGTCCTCGCCCGCCAGGGTGAGCGCGAGCAGGGTGTCGTCATGGGCGACGTAGGAGCCGGGCAGGTCGGAGGTCGAGTAGAAGGTCCCCGCCGCTTGCAGGCTCACCACGTGGACGGGGTCGTCCGGCCGCCCGCCGGACAGGGTCGCGAGATCCCGGATCCGGACACCGGTCCACCGTGCCGAGGCGCTCCAGCCCTCGACACAGGCGATGGGCAGCACGGCCTCGTGCTGGTCCATGGCCAACAGGTCGGCGCGTGTCAGGTGCGAGGTCCCGCCGGGCCCGACCAGCTCCAGCGTCCAGTCCGGGTCGGTCGCCAGGTCCTCGACCCGCGCGGCCCTCGCCGTCTTGTTGACGGTCAGGCCCTGCGGGCCGTCGAGCGGATCGCGTGGTGCCAGCAGGGCGATGGCGCGCAGGGGGGTCACGGTCTGTCCCACCGTCAGCGCGGTGAGGAGGAGGGTGGCCACGGCCACCGACCCCAGGAATCCGCGCCGGGTCGTACCGTCCCGGTTCGTCTCGTCACCGTCCGGGACGTTCACGAGGGGTCGGCCGGTGCCGGATTCGTTCGAGTCGAGGTTGCGCGCACCGGCGGCGAAAGCCCGGACCACCACCGGGAGCTTGACCCCGACGTGGACCAGGGCGGCACCGAACGCGAGCCACGCCGTCGCGTAGTGGACGGTGGTGAAGCTGAACCCGAAGACATAGAGCTTGAAGACGTTCAGGATGCCGGTCACGATCTGGAAGACGGTCGAGGCGACGAGCACGCCTACCGAGGCGCGTTCCAGCGCGTGCTTCCATCCGGTGAGCGGCGGCCGCACGAAGAACAGCGGATAGACGGTGTACAGCTTGGCGAGGACCAGGGGCAGGGTGGCGAAGCCGACGGCCACGTGCAGCCCTTGGTTGAGCCGGTAGGCCCACGCGGGCTCCGGCCCGAAGGGCAGCCACGCCACGGGGTGCTGGTGCAGGTGCGAGACCAGGCCGGTGACGAACAGGACCAGGATCGCCGCACCCAGGTACATGCCGAGGCGCGCGACGACCCGCTCGTCGTGGACGGGCGAACGGAAGTCGCTCGGTTCGGGGACGCGCAGCCAGGCCGGTCGGGGCGGGAGTGACGGGCGTTTCACCATGGGGACTCCAGGATCGTGTTGAGCAACAGCGCCAGGCCCCCTTGGGCCCAGAGCCAGCCACCGGGCAGGGGGAGTGGTTCGGTCGGAGGAGATGCGTCGGTCAGAGGAGAGGCGTCGGCCGAAGACGGCGGCCGTCGGACGTGGGCCCGGAGGCCGGCGGCGGCAGGGACCACCCAGAACGCAACGGGAAGCCAGATGCGCTCGACCTCTCCGCGCTCGAAGCCGAGCAGCGCGCCGGACAACGCCGAGGCCAGACCCAGGCCGACGACCACCCCGGTCACGCGGTCGGTCCGGTGCAGGCGGGCCAGACCACCCACCGCGGCGGGCCCGGCGATGACGCCGAGAACCGCCAGGTCGACGAGCAGGAAGTACAGGTACGGTCTGTCGTTCCCGACGGGCGCCCATTGCGCATGGGTGGCGGCGATGCCGTCCCACAACCAGAACCCGGCAGAACCGAACCACCCGACCACGCCGACGGCGACCCCTGCCGCGACTCCGGTGGCACCGAACCGTCGGGTGAGGACCGGGACCGCCAGGGCGATGAGACCCATGTGGAGCAGGCCGTACGACAGGAGCGGGCAGGCGCCCAGGAGGAGCCCCGCCCCGACGGCGTACGCCCAGCGTGCGGCGGTGGAGCGGTCCTGGTCCGAGGCGAGCGCCAGCAGGGCGACGCCCCAGGCCAGCACGCCCGCGAAGAAGGCGTCAGCCGAGGTTGCGACCCACAGCGCGGCGGGTGCCAGGACGAGCGCGGGGACCACGGTCCGTGCGGCGTTCCCGTCGTCGCCGTGGTGACTCCCGGCCGGGTCGAGCCTGCTGAGCGTCCGCAGAGCGACCAGTACCGCCGGCACGACCGAGGTGCCGGCGAGGACGAAGAGCGCGGTGGCCCACCCGGCTCCGCCCAGCCCCCAGCGGTCGAGCAGCGCCAGCAGCAGCACCAGACCGGGCGGATGCCCTCGGACATGGATCGGGTAGTCCGACAGGTTCTCGGTGAAGCCCACCAGGAAGGCCGCCGGGTCGGCAGCGGCGGTCGGGACCACCGGCAGGTACTCGTGCTCTCCGGTGACCGGTCGGACGAGGCCGTGCCACGACGCCGTGACGGCAAGTGTCACCGTCCAGAAGACCGTGGCCGCCCACGCGGTGAACAGGAGCGCCGTCCAGGGCAGGCGAGCGGCCAGGCGGGGCCCGTACCGGACGACGAGGGCAAGGAACGCGAGGGCTACGACGACGCCAGGCCCGGTGTGCACCATCCAGTGGCCGACGAAGGGTTCGGCGCCGGTCAGCAGCGGCAGGTCGGTCCGCGAGCGGAGGAGGGCGCCCACGAGTGCCAGGGCCGGGATGGAGGCCGCCCAGACGGCCACGACGATCGCGGGGGCGCGTCGTCGCCGCTTTCGGTCGTGGGGTGCGCGCATGACACGGTGCAGCGCGGGGGGAGTGGTCACCGTCCCATCGTGGTGGCCGATCGATGTCGGAAAGTGCGTGGGCGACCTGACGATTGGCTGACGCCTTCCTGGTGCGCCGCACAAGTTCGCCGGCCGGCGGCGTCCGCGCTCGACGAGAAGCTGGGATTCGTGACCCGGCGTCACGGCTCGATGGCATACGCCGGGCCGACAGCCGCGGTGAGGTGCTTGCTTGCGCCGCAAGGTACCTGCTATCTTGTGTCGCATGATACCTACACCGGACATCGTGCTGACGCAGTTGCGCAAGGGGGTCGTGGAGTACTGCGTCCTGGCTTGCCTGCGCTCGGCGCCTGCCTACGGGCTCGAGCTCGCTGAACGCCTCGGCACCGACAGCACCCTGCTGACCAGCGAGGGAACGCTGTATCCGCTGCTTTCGCGTCTGCGTCAGCAGAGCTGGGTCACCACGACCCAGGTCCCTTCCGCGGTGGGTCCACCGCGCCGGTACTACGAGATCACCGACGAGGGCCGGGCGGCGCTGGAGACCTTCACCGCCACCTGGTCCCGTTTCACGACAGACGTCCGCACGACCCTGGAGTCCTGATGACCGCAACGCCCGACTTCCCGCCCCTGGTCGAGGCCTACCTCGCCGACCTGGACTGCGCCCTGGCCGGAGCCGACCCGCGCGAACGCGCCGAGACCGTGGCGGCGGTGCGCGAGCACGCCGCCGAGCTGCTCGCACGGTACGGGGGCGACGGCCAAGCGGCTCGTCGTGTGCTCGACGAGCTGGGTCCCGTCGAGCACATCGCCGCCGAGCTGACCCCCGCCCCGACGTCCGCCGTACCGGCTGCGAAGATCGAGGCCACGGACGTGGTGCTGGCGGTGCTCTCGGTTGTGCTCTGGCCGCTGGCGCCGGTCCTCCTCGTGTGGGCGGTCGTGCGGCTGCGCTCCGGCGTGGGCAACCGTGCGCTGCAATGGCTCACCATCGTGCTCAGCGCCATTCCCACCGTCGGCGGCGTGGTGCTCCTCCTGATCCACACCTTGAATCTCATCTTCAACAAGTAGATCGGCCTGTCGGCGCCAGGCCAGAGATCGTGCGAAGGGCCGTCTCCCGAGGGGGAGACGGCCCTTCGGTTCAGGGCGTCAGCCAGCCGCACCAGTTGATCCCCGGCGGCCACTGCTTCGCTCTCCGCTTCGACGGACCCGTTCGCCGACCTGGCCACCGACGGGCGACCGACCGTCAAGGAGGCCTCCGAGCGCGTCGAGTCCCGGGACATCGGGACCATGGGTCGGCCGTCCGGCGGTGCCGGAGGGCTCCCCGGACGCTGATCGCTCAGGGAGTCCGGTGGCCGTGGCGGATCCCGGCATCGAGCACCTCGGGTGTCCATCGATCCGGGCCCCAGGATGGTACGGGGACGCCGGGCACCGGCTCGTCACCGGCTTCGGTCCACAGTGCTTCAGGGCCTCCCGGCGTGTAGAAGAAGAGCATCTTGGCGTGGTCCAGACCCACGTTGTGGAACCTGTGCAGAGTCCCGGACGGAATGTGGACGACGTCGCCACGGCGTGCGGTCAGGGTCTGGTCGCCGTTGAGGAACTCGAGCTCACCGTCGAGCATGTAGAAGGTCTCGTCGGAGTCCGGGTGGTAGTGCGGGATAGGCCCGGCGCCGGGCGGCACCGACGCCTCGACGATGCTGAACAGTCCCTTGGTCTGCGAGGCGGTGAGCAGCACCTGGTAGAGATCGCCGGCGAACCAGCGGTTGGCGCCCTGTCCGGCCGGGACGTGCAGCGCGGACGGGATCTGGGAGTAAGGAAGCGACATCGGATCACATTTCTTCTGGGGGGAAACGAGCGCTGCTGACGGTAGGCGGCGCGGTGTTCGCCGCACTTGGACCTGAGCGACTGGTGTGCATGTATCTGCGTGCCATCGAGGACGCCTGCGATTCTTCGTACCCCTGGTGGCCAGCCGCAGGGCTAACCTCGCATTATGGAAGTTCCCGGACGTGTCGGGCAGGTCGAGCTGGATCTGACGGTCTCGGCAGGTGTCAGTGACCCGATCAGCGTGCTGGAGCGTGGCTGGGCCGAGCAGTCAGCCGGTGTGATCCCTCTTCCCCCGGTCGAGTTCGCGCGCGCGGCCGCCGACTACCGGATCAGGATCCGCCATGCGGAGGTCACCGACGCCGTGATCGAAGATCTCTACAGCGAGGCCATCGTCGGCTTCACCGGTGGTCATTTTCGGCACCATGAAGAGCTGGTTGTCGTCCACATCCCAGCAACAGGCGGCTGGGACTTCGAGGGCCGCCGCGTTGCCTTCGCCGTGGCGCCCGGGGAGCTGTGCGTGCGATCCAACGACCGGCCGTGGCAATTCGGTATCGCCCCGGCGACCCGCACCGACGTTCTCACGTTGCCGGCCCAGGAGTTCCGCCCGCTGATCGACGAGGAGCCGTTCGTCGGCCCACGAAACACCGCAGAGGCGCGGCTGCTCACGTCGTACATGACCCTGGTCACGAAAGACCTCGACGACGCGACCGATGCCGGCCTGCGGCACGCGCGGCATGCCCTGGTGGAACTCCTGAAGGGGCTCCTCACCCGACGGAACGTCGCCGTCGGCGAGCCGGCGCTTCAGATCGCCCTCGCAGAAGCTGCTCGGCAGCTGGCCGAGAGTCGGCTACTCGACCCCGACCTCACACCTGGTCTGCTGGCCCGGCTCCTGAACGTCTCTGTCCGGAGCCTCTACCGGGCCTTCGTCGACGCCGAAGAGTCGGTGATGGGCTTCATCCGCCGCCGACGGCTCGAACGGGCCTGCGACGAGCTCGTCCGCGGTGGTATGCCGCTGTCGGAGCTGGCGGCTCGCTGGCACTTCACCGATGGCAGTCACTTCACCCGTACCTTCAAGAGCAGGTACGGCATGGCGCCATCGGAGTACCGCCGATGGCATCGGAGAACGGTCAGCGGGGCCGGACGGGAGTAGGCCCACATCGTGGCAGGGGGTGCCGCGTCGAGCGTGCGGGTTCTCGGCCCCTCGTGAACACAGCGGGTCCACGGCCAGGAGTTCTTACGTTGTTGAAAGACATCCCGGGCGCACGCTCTGCCATGTCTAGGTTCTGGGGACCGGTGGCACGTCAGAGGCCTCTCTCGCGTGCCGCCGGTCCCTCTTGGAAACTCGACAGGAAGAACTCTCACCATGCGCAGGACAACATTCGCCGGCACCGCGATCCTTGCTCTCTCCCTCAGCCTCGCGGCGTGCGGTTCCGAGGACCCGGCGGCCGAGGAGACGACGCAGGCGCAGGTCGAGGAGTCGCCGATGACAGACGAGGCGACCGAGGAGATGGACGGAGAGACCCGCTCCGGCGACTTCGAGGGGCTGAACGACAAGTCCGTGGCCGGTTCGGTGGACGTCAGCGCCACCGAGGTGGTGCTGTCCGGGTTCTCCTCCGACGAGGGGCCCGACCTGCACGTGTACCTCACCGACGGCACGGAGTCGGCGGACGTCGCGGCCGGGGTCGAGGTCGACCTCGTCGCGTTCGACGAGGCCGACCAGACGTTCGCCCTCGACGGGGTGGACGTCGCCGACTACGACACGGTAGTGATCCATTGCGACAAGGCGAAGGCCGTCTTCGGCGCCGCGCCGCTCGCATGAGCCCGGACTCCCTGACCCGGACGCGCCCGGGCTGGGCGACCACCGTCGCCGCGCCGGTGGTCGCCGGGGCGGCGAGGGTCGCCCTCGGGGCGTTGTGGATCAACGAAGGGCTGATCAAGTACCGGGCCGGCTTCGGCGCCGCCGACATCCAGCTCGTCGTCGACAGCGCGGCGGCCAACAGCCGCGTCCCGGCCTTCTTCCAGACCTTCGCGAGCACCGTCCTCGGCGGGGCCCCGGAGCTCTTCGGCGTCGTGATGCCGCTGCTGGAGGTCGGCCTCGGCGTCGTCCTCGTGGCCGGGGTGCTGACGCTGCCCGCCGCGCTGATGAGCGTGGTGACCCTGTTGACGTACTGGCTGGCCGACCAGCTCACCGCGTCGTACCCCGTCATGGTCTCCCTGGCCGTCGTCGTCGTCGCCTGGCCGTTCGTCGCGTCGCGGATCTCGGTGACGACCCTGGTAGAGGGCGCCGTGCGCAGGCGTGACCCGGCCTCGCCCTGGATCAGCGAACCGGTCCGCCGATGGCTCTGACCGGCGCGTCGAGAACGAGCGAGGAGATGGAGGACGCATGACACGGATGGTGCAGTTCGCCTGGCGCACGCTGGTGCGGACCAGACCGGTGCCCGGACGCCGGCTGCTGGACCCGGTGGTCACCCGGATGCGGGTGCTGCCGCAGGACCTGGACGTGATGATGGTGGTGAACAACGGCAGCTACCTGCAGCTGATCGACGTCGCGGCCGCCCAGCAGATCGCGGAGATGGGTGGCACGCGCCTCGCGGCCAAGCGCTCGTGGGTCGGGTTCGTCGCGGCGTCCACGGTGCGCTACCGCCGGCCCCTGAGGCTGTGGGACCGGATCGAGATCACCTCGCGCGTGATCGGGTGGGACGAGCGCCTCTTCTACACCGAGCACCTGATCACCCGCGGCGGGGAGCTGTGCACCCGTGGCGTGGTGGCCCGCCGGTTCGTCAGCACCCGCACGGGCGACCGCATCGTCCCGGGCAGCATCGTGTCACTGCTGGCCCAGGAACGGGGATACGTGCCCCAGGAGCGTCCCGAGCTTCCCGCCGACGTCACGGCCTGGACCGCGGCCTGGAACGGCGCACCGACCGATCCCGCGCCGAGCGACACCACCTCGGCCGACCTCACCCCTTCCGCGCGGGACGCGCGGTGAACCAACAGGAGTCCTTGATGTCCACGAATCCCCTCGACGCCGCAGGCCTGCGGGCTGCGCTCGTCGGCAGCCTTGTCCTCCCCGGGGAGCCGGGCTGGGACAAGGCACGCCGGGCCTTTCAGCTGGCGGTCGACCAGCGGCCCGACGCCGTCGTGCTCGCCGCCTCCCCGGGCGACGTGGTCGCGACGGTGAACGCCGCACGGGCGGCCGGTCTGCGGGTCGCGGCCCAGTCGACCGGCCACAACGCCGGGCCGCTCGGGGCTCTGGACGGCACCGTGCTCCTGCGGACGTCCGGCCTGACCGGGATCACCGTGAACCCCGACGCCGGCACCGTTCGCGTCGAGGCGGGCGTGGTCTGGGGCGACGTGACGGCCGCCGTCGCTCGCCACGGGTGGGCCGGTCTGGCGGGCACCTCACCGACCGTCGGCGTCGTCGGCTACACCCTGGGTGGCGGGTTGTCGTGGCTCGGACGCCGGTACGGGCTCGCCGCCAACCACGTGGTCTCGGCCGACGTCGTGACAGCCGACGGCGTGGCGCGGCACATCGACGCCACGAGTGATCCCGAGCTGTTCTGGGCGATCCGGGGCGGCGGCGGCAGCTTCGCCGTCGTGACCGCGCTCGAGATCGCCCTCGTGCGGACACCCGACCTGCACGGCGGCACCCTGTTCTTCCCGCTGGAGCGCGCTGCCGAGGTACTGCACGCCTGGCGGGAATGGATCGCCACCGTGCCGGACGCAGTCACCTCGGTCGGACGGATCCTGCGGTTCCCACCGGTGCCGGACATCCCGGAGGAGGTGCAGGGTCAGTCGTTCGTCGTGGTCGAGCTGGTCTCGCTCCTGGGACAACAGGAGACCGACGAGCTGCTCGCCCCGCTGCGCGAGCTCGGGCCCGTGATGGACTCCGTGCGCCCGTCGAGCCCGGTGGCGCTCGCCGCGATCCACATGGACCCGCTGGTGCCGGTGCCCGCAGCCGGCGACGGGTTCCTCCTGACAGACCTGCCCGCCGACGGCCTGGACGCCTTCCTGTCCGTCGCAGGACCGGGCGAGGACTTTCACATGCTCGGGACCGAGATCCGGCACCTCGGAGGGGCCCTCGCACCGGACCCGGCCAAGGGCGGCGCCGTGACCGGCCTCGACGCCGGGTACGCGGTCTTCTCGGTCGCACTCACCCCCGACGAGCTGAGCGCCAAGGCGGCGCACGTCGCCCTGGACCGGCTGCGCGACGCCCTGCGGCCCTGGGGAGCGGCGACGTCGTACCTGAACCTCACCGAACGTCCTGGCGGCGCCCCGTTCGCGGACGAGCCCACGCTCGATCGCCTCCGCCGGGTCAAGGCCCTGTACGACCCCGCGGACCTGGTCCGCGGGAACCACCCGGTCGAGCCGGCCCGGTAGGCGACCTCGCTGGTCCTGGCCACCTGAGGGATGGCGGCCACGGCGAGGGCCCGCACGGCGGGCTGACGGATCACGTGACGCCTCGGCGCCGGCCGGACGCGATGGTCCGGCGGCGCCGAGGACCCGCCGCTCCGGGCGGGAACGGACGAGCTGGGGGTACTGCGATGTACGGAAGAGCACGGCCGCCGCGGCGCGTGGCCGGGGAACGGGCGCTGATCGGTGCCCTGTCGGGCCTGGTCGGCGCCCTCGTCGTGGGGGCGTTGTCGGCGTCCCAGGACATGTTCGCCGTGGTCCCGGCCGGGTGGCTCGGTCACGTGGTCCACGGCGCCGCCGTCGGCGTTGCGCTCGGCGTGGCGGTGGGGAGTGCCCGGCGCGGCCTGCCGGTGGTGGCCACCGTCTGCGGCGGGGTGCTCCTGGGCTGTCTCGGGTGGCTCGTCCGCTCGCTCACGCTCGTCCCGTTGCTGGCGGGCCGGACGCCGACCTGGTCGGCCGGGTCCGCGGTGGCGGCGTATCCCCAGCTCGTCGGTGACCTGCTGCACGGTGGGCTCACCGGCGCCGTCCTGGCGGTGCTGCTCGTGGTGCGTGCGCGACATGCCCGGTCCGAGGCCGGGGAACCGCGCGGTCGGCCGACGCGCGTCGTGATCGTCGGCGGCGGGTTCGGCGGGGTCAGCGCGGCGCGCGCGTTCGAGCGGTTCGCCCTGCGCGGCGCACCGGTCGACGTGACCCTCGTCAGCGACTCCAACTACCTGCTGTTCACCCCGATGCTCGCCGAGGTCGCCTCCGGAGCGCTGGAGCCGCGGCACATCAGCGCGCCCGTGCGGGCGTCCGTGCCCCACACCCGGTTCCGGCACGGCCGGGTGGAGCAGGTGGACCTGGCCGGGCGCACCGTGCGACTGGCCGGTCAGGAGGAAGCCGTCCCGTACGACCATCTCGTGCTGGCCGTCGGGTCGGTGCCCCACACCTTCGGCCTGCCCGGGGTCGAGCGGTACGCATGGACGCTCAAGAACCTCTCCGACGCGACCCGTCTGCGGGACCACGTGATCGGCCTGCTGGAACGTGCCGAGCAGGAAAGTGACCCGGACGAGCGGCGGAAGATCCTCACGTTCGTCGTCGCGGGCGCGGGGTTCGCCGGCACCGAGACGATCGCCGAGCTGTACGACCTGGTGTACGGAGTAATTCAGTACTACCCGGCGATCAGGGAGCAGGAGCCTCGGTTCGTGCTCGTGCACCCCGGCGAGCACATCCTGCCGGAGCTGACGTCCGCGCTCGGCGTCTACGCCGGGAAACGGCTGCAGGCCCGGGGGATCGAGCTCCGTCCCGGCGCGCGGGTGGCCGAGGCGACCGCCGACGGCGTGCGGCTCACCGACGGCGAACGGCTGCCGACGACGACATTCGTGTGGACGGCGGGAAACCGTCCCGGACCGCTCGCGGCCGGACTGCAGGACGCCGGGGGACCGCTGGGCACGGACCCGCAGCTGCGGGTGACCGGTGCCGACGGGGTCTGGGCGGTCGGCGACTGCGCCCGGATACCCGACCCGGCCCGGGACGGTGACCACTGCCCGCCCACCGCCCAGCACGCCATCCGGCAGGGCGGTGCCGTGGCCGCGAACATCGTCGCGACCATCGAGGGCCGGGAACCCGGTGCCTTCCGGTTCCGCACCCTCGGGGTGCTGGTGGCGCTCGGGCACCGCACGGCGGCGGGGGAGGTGCGGGGCATCCGGTTCTCCGGGCTGGCCGCCTGGCTGCTGTGGCGTGGCGTCTACCTCGCGAAGCTGCCGGGCGTCGAGAAGCGGGTCCGCGTGCTGTTCGACTGGCTGCTGGACCTGGTGTTCCCTCGCGACATCGTCGTCACGGCGTCCGGGCGGACGCCGGTCCCCGACGCGGACGCAGTGGGGAGCCCGCGATGAACGCCGTCGAGCAGACAGCCCCGGGCCTGGTCTCGCGCCGGCGAGGTGCCGTCGTGGGCGGTGTCGCGGGCGGCGTCGGCGGCCTGGTCTTCGGCGCGTCCATGGCGGTCTACGGGATGCTGCCGACGGTCGCGTCGATCGTGCGCACCGGCTCCGCCGTGGCGGGGTTCGCAGTGCACATGGTGTTCGCCGTGCTCATCGGTGCCGCGTTCGGCCTGCTGGTGGTCCGGCTCCGGCTGCGGGTGCGGGACGTGCTGCTCTGGGGTCTGGCGTACGGCACGCTCTGGTGGTTCCTCGGGCCCCAGACCCTGCTGCCCCTGTTCCGGGGCCGGCCGGTGGACTGGAGCGCCGCGGAGGCGGGTGACTTGCTTCCCAGTCTGATCGGGCACCTCTTCTACGGGGCGACGACGGCGGTGGTCCTCGTGCTGCACCAGCGGGAGCTGCGTGCGACGTGGCGGGTGCCGGGCGCCAGTGCCGTCCTGCGCGGCGCCCTCGCGGGCATCGTGTCCGCCGCCGTGCTGGCCTGGGCCCCGGACGCCCCGGGGGACCTGCCCGCCTGGTTGCTGACCGGCCTCGCCGTCGGCGCCTGCTACCCGCTCGTCTTCCCGGGCGCGTCGGAGCCCACCGGCCCGGCACTGGCCCGCGGCTCCCTGTACGGGTTCATGGCCTGGGTGGTGGTGGACCTGACGCTGGCACCGCTGGTCCGCGACGTGGACCTCGCCTGGTCCCGTCCCGACGCCGTAGCCGCGGCGGGTCAGCTGCCCGCGTACCTGCTGCTCGGGGTGGGCACGGCGGTCGGGAGCACCTGGTTGCGCGTGTGGGCCCGATCCCTGTTCCTCGACGACGTACGCAAGATCGACACCCGGCCGCCGGGTGCGCGCGGGCCGCGCGCGCTGGCGTTCGGCATGCTCGCCGGGCTGGTCGGCGGCCTGCTGTTCACGGTGGTGATGGTCCTCGTCGGCGCGCTGCCCCATGTGGCGGGCATGGTCGGGGCGCAGGACGCGCGCACGGGCCTGGTCGTCCACCTGGTGGTCTCCGCCGTGATCGGGGTGTCCTACGCCGCGCTGTTCCGACGGCAGAGCTTCGATCTCCTGTCCGGCGTGGGATGGGGCGTATCGTACGGCTTCCTCTGGTGGGTGCTCGGCGACCTCACGCTGCTGCCCGCCCTGACCGGCGCACCGGTCGTCTGGGACGCCGCGACGCTGGCGGCAGAGTTCCCCTCGCTCGTCGGGCACCTCGCCTACGGCGCCGCGCTCGGCGGGGTGTACCAGCGACTCGAGGCCGGAATCGATCCGTGGTGGATGACCCGCAGCGAGCTGGAGGCCCGCCGCGTGGCGGCCCGGCGTGAGCAGCTGCTCAGTGCCGCGCCCGCCGTCTGGGCACTCACCGTCATGGTCGCGGTCGTCCTGCCGGTCCTGCTCGGCGTCGGATAGGTTCTCGACTCCGTGCTGACCCGAGTGATGGGAGTGCCTGACCGGGTGGTCGGCTGACACCCTGGTCCCGCCCGCCGGGAGCGGACCCCGGGTGCCGGGAGTTCTTACGGTGCTGTAGGACTTCCCGTGCCTGGCCCCTGCCGTGTCTAGCGTACGGACGTCATCAGCATGGTCGAGGTCGCGCAGCTCAGCCCCCTCGGCCATCGGTCATCCAAGAACGGAAGCGCACATGTTCCCGAACGTCAACATCGTCAAGCGCCATCCCGGCCCGTACGAGGCATACGTGGCACTCAGCAAGGAGACGACGGCGGCTGCGCGGTCCGCCGGCCTCTCGACCATCCTCTGCGAGCTGGTCAAGATCCGGGTGTCGCAGCTCAACGGTTGTGCGTTCTGCCTGCGCGATCACACTCAGGCTGCCATCGCCGCCGGCGAGACGGCGGACCGTCTCGCGGTGCTGCCTGCCTGGTGGGAGTCGCAGTACTTCAGCGAGCAGGAACGCGCCGCACTGACGCTTGCCGAACAGGTCACCCGGATCGAGCACCAGCACACGTCCCCGGATCCGCTCACGGATGTCGAGGGGGTTCTCACCCCGGAGCAGATCGCGGCGGTGACCTGGCTTGCCATCGAGTTCAACGGCTGGAACCGGATCGCCGTCACAAGCCACTTCAAGGTAGCGCCCTGATCCCGAACAGCACCGACACCTGGCCGGGTGCCGTCGTCCACGTAGTGCCCGGTCAGGGTTGGATGGGCCGAGCCGCCGATGGATCGACAAGCTGCCCAGGCCGAGCCCCGGTGGCTACGAGGTCGAACGCTCCGGCTCGCGCACCGGCGAGAACGGCACGGTTCCTGCCCCTCGGTGTGGAGTTCTTACGGGTCTGAAATAGCGCGGTTCGCTCGTGCGCTTGTCGGGTTAGGGTCCGGGCTGTCAGCTGTCAGGGACCGAAGGAGCAGACTGTGTTGGACGGTGTCGCACTGTTCACGATCGTGGGTGTGATCGCGCTGGGCGCGATCAGTCCTGGTCCGAGCTTCATCGTGGTGGCACGCACCGCGTTGGCGGCAGGCCCGGGTGAGGGTCGTCTGGCGGCGGTGGGGATCGGGGCGGCCAGCCTGGTCTTTTCTGTGATCGCGGTGACCGGCCTGGGCGTGGCGCTGGTCTACGCCGGGTGGCTGTTCACGGTGCTCAAGGTGGCCGGCGGGATCTACCTGGTCTACCTCGGGGTGCGGATGTGGCTCGCGCGACGGACCGGGGCGCCGGTCGAGGCGGGGGAGATGCGCGTGGGGTCACGGCGGGCGTTCCTGTCGGCGATGCTCACGCACCTGAGCAACCCGAAGACCATCGTGGTCTACGGGAGCATCTTCGCCACCGCGTTGCCGCACGATGCGTCCGTGGCCACGCTGGTGGCGGTGCCGCTCGGTGTCACGCTGGTGGAGTCGGCGTGGTACCTGATCGTGGCGACGGTCCTGTCGACGCCGGGGCCGCAGCGGGTCTACGCGCGCAGCGTGGGCGTGGTCGACCGGGTGGCGGGCACGTTCCTGGGCGGCTTGGGGGCGTACTTCGCCGTCGACGGGATCCGCGCGGCCGTACGCTGACGGACGATGGCCGCAGCATGCTGCCGTGGGAGCCGGGCGCGAGGCGGCGTCGCCACGGCGCGGTCAGCCGCCGGTGGCGTTGCGCAATGCCTTGGCGACGTCGTCCGGGTGCGTGAGGATCGCTTCGTGCGTGCCCGGCACCATCAGCGGCTCGGCGTCGATCCGCGCTGCGAGCTGCGCCCCAGGTGCGGCGAGGGCCTGGTCCCGCTCGGCCAGAAGGTAGCTCAGAGGCACACCGAGGCTCGTGAGTTCCACCTCGTCCAGCGCATCGAGCATGTACCCGCCGGGCTGCGGCAGCAGCAGGCCGTGCACGAGACGCTGGAGAGTCTCCGGCTCACCCGGCATGAGGGACTCGCGGACCGCGGCGAGATCCACGCCGATCGTCCCGTCGGTGGATGCCGAGATCGTGGCGCGGACGAACGCGCCGACGTCCGGGCCCATCGCGTCCGCCATCGACTCGCCGGGGCGCGGTACGAAGGCACTGACCATGGCCACGGCGCGCAGCCGTCCGCCCAGTCGAGGCGCTGCGCCGGCGATCGGGATGCCGCCCCAGCTGTGGCCCACCAGCACCACATCGGACAGGTCGCGACGTTCCACCTCTCTGACCACGTGTTCGACGGCGTCCGCGAGGCGCAGACCCCGGGGATCGTCACCAGCCGCCAGCCCGGGCATGGTCAGCGCGACCGCGCCGTGGCCGGCAGCGGTGACGCGTTGCGCCACGGGATGCCAGGCCCAGCCGCCGTGCCAGGCGCCGGGTACGAAGACGTAGTGCATGGTGCTCCTCGAGTTGGGTGAAGTGAGGCGATATTCGCTGGAGTTGTCACTGCACGGTGGTGCCCGGGGTGACGGGAAGGGCCACATTGAGCCGAAATCCCTGAGCGGCGTGCTCGGCATGGACGTCGCCGCCATGGGCTCGCACGATGCCGCGGACGATGGCCAGTCCGAGCCCCGCGCCCGGCGATCCGGCGGGTTGCGCCTCTGGTGTCCGGGCGGGATCGGCGCGCCAGCCGACGTCGAACATCCGGGTGAGGTCCTCGGTGTCGACGCCGTCTCCCTGGTCCAGGATCGACAGCACGAGATGCCCGCCGCGGTCCGCGGCAGAGATGAGGATCTCCGTACCGCGTGGGGCATGGCGGATGCTGTTGGAGAGCAGGTTCACCACGACCCTGGTGAGCTTGTGGGGATCCGCTCGGAGTGTTCGCCCGTCGATGCCGGCGTGGACGACGCGGATGCCCTTCGCGGTGGCGAGCGGCTGGACGTCGACCACGGCGTCCGACACGACGTCCAGGAGCTCGATGTCCTCCGGCCGGAGCCGGAGGTTCCCACCGTGGATCTGGGACAGCTCGAACAAGTCGTCGACCAGCCGGTTCATGGTCCCGACCTGCATGCGGATGCGCCGGACGTAGTCAGCCGGGTCTTCGACGCCGCCGTCGTCGAGCGCTTCCGCAAGAGCGCCGACGCCTGTGAGCGGGGTACGCAGGTCGTGCGAGATCCACGCGAAGAGCTGGCGCCGGGAGGCGTCCAGCTGCTCGATCTCCGCGCGGGCGGAGGCGAGACGCGCAGACGTGTCGGCAAGCTGCGTGGCAAGGTCCGTGAACTCGCTGGCGCTGTGTGCCTGGGCGTCCACGACGACGCCCTCGCCGATGCGCTCCACCGTGCTGCGCAGGCTCATGAGCGCCCTGCTCGCGGCTCGGGCGGTGAGCAGGGTGGCCGCCAGGGTCAGTACCGCGGAGCTTCCGACGACCCACATGAGCACGAGCAAGTCGTGCCCCGAGAGGTACATCAGGGCCGAGACGGCGACCGTCGAGCAGAAGATGGAGGTGATGGCGGTCACGACGACGACGGTGAACTGGAAGGTGATGGATCGTGGCGGGCACAAGCGCAGGATCAGGAGTGCCGCGAGTGTGATCACGGCTGTGCAGCCCAGGGTGATGGCCAGGAGCAGCAGGAGGTCGGCCGCGGTGAGCATCATGATGCGTCGTCCACCGTGAAGCGATATCCCTGGCCCCATTCGGTGAGCAGGTAGCGGGGGAAACGGGGTTCGGGTTCGATCTTTTCGCGCAGCCGGCGCACGTGAACGGTCACGGTGGTCGTCTCTCCGAAGTTCCATCCCCACACCTCGCGCAGGATGTCGTCGCGGGTCAGGACGCGGTCGGGATTCTGCAGCAGGAACAGGAACAACTCGTACTCTCGGTTTGTCAGGGTCATCTCGTTCTCGCGCAGCCAGATCCTGCGGTGAGCGGGATGCACCCTGAACGGCCCCAGGGCGAACGGGCCGGTCGAGACGTGCGTGCGCCGGCTGCGGCGCATCACGGCGTCGATCCGGAGCTGGAGCTCGCGCAGCGCGAAAGGCTTGCTGATGTAGTCGTCCGCGCCGCTCTCGAGCCCGTCGATCCGGTCCTCGACCGTGTCGAGCGCGGTGAGCATGATGATCGACGTGCGGGGCGCCGACTGCCGCACTTCGCGGCACAGGACGTCACCACTGACGCCGGGCAGCATCCGATCGAGGATCAGCACGTCAGGGAGCGTGATGGAGAGGGCTCGTCGTGCCGCGGTACCGTCGCGGTGCTCGGCGACCCGATAGCCCTGCCCGCGCAGGTAGTCGGACACGACCGCGAGAACGGTTGCGTCGTCCTCCACGACCATGATCCGTGCCTTCGTCTCCATGCGCGGCAGCGTAACCGGGCCGTATCGGGGCACCGGGAGTTCTTACGGCCCTGAAAGACTTCCCGCGCTCGCACGGCGGCTGAAGGGCCGCTCCAGGTCCAGGTTCCCGCCGAACGACGACGACGCGATCTCAGACACGACAGCGACCGACGAGGTGGCCGGTGACATGACCGACGCCCAAGCCCCGGAGCTGCCCACCGGCCCCGCCCGGGCCGCCGTCGAGACGCCGGAAGCACTGGCCGCGCCCCCGTCGGCCACCTCTACCGCCGCGTCGAACCCCGGTGCCGGTGTCCACGCGATCGGCGCTCGCACCTACCTCGCCTTGACGTACTCGCGTCCGGACACAGCCTCTTCCTGAGGCGGAACGCGGGGCGACCACGAGCCCAGGTCAGGGTGCAGAATCGGCCGTGGACAGAGTTTTGCCCCGATGCAATACTCGGGAACCTCAACGGCGAGAGGACCCACTATGTCCCGTTTCCGTCGGATGGCTCTCGCGGTCGCCCTGCTGATCGCAGCCACCCCGCTCACGAGCAGTGCCGCCGTGCCACCGGAGGACCCCGTGCAACCCGCAGCAGTGGTGAACACGTTCCGCAATCCCGTCAACCCGAGTGCCGACCCGTCAGTGATCTTCCACGAGGGCACCTACTACGCCGCGACGACCCGAGGCGACCGCATCAGTATCTGGCGCTCGCCGAGCGTCGCCACTCTGCTGGCGGCTCCCGAGGAGGTCGTCTGGCGCGACTCCGACCCGACCCGCAACACCCAGATGTGGGCGCCGGCGTTCCGGCATGTCGGTGATCGCTGGTACATCTACTACACGGCCTCGGACGGCGTGGACAGCAACCACCGGATGTACGTGCTGGAGTCGGCCGGGAACAGCCCCATGGGTCCGTACTCGTTCAAGGCGAAGATCGCCGACTTCGGCGAGTACGCGATCGACGGCGAGCCCATCACCCACAACGGCCAGGACTACTTCGTCTGGACAGGCCCGGGCCGGGGCATGGGCGGACCGGCGCAGCTCTACATCGCGCGGATGACCAACCCCTGGACGACGACGGGTGGCCGGGTCGCGATCCCGGCGGACGGCGGCTGCACCGAGGTCCGGGAGGGCCCGACACCGCTGTACCGCAACGGCCGCACGTTCCTGACCTACTCCACCTGTGACACCGGCAAGCCGGACTACCAGCTGTGGATGAAGAGCATCGCGAACGGCGCCGACCCGATGGTGGCGGGTAACTGGGTGCAGCACGCCGGGCCGGTCTTCTCCCGTAACGACGCGACCGGTGTCTGGGGGCCCGGGCACCACTCGTTCTTCCGGTCTCCCGACGGCACGGAGGACTGGATCGCCTACCACGGCAAGAACACCAGCACCAACACCTACTCCTTCCGGACGACGCGTGTCCAGCGCTTCACCTGGAACGCGGACGGTACCCCGAACTTCGGCCGCCCCCTGGCCGCGGGTGCGACCCAGACCCTGCCGTCCGGCGACCCCGGCGCGGCCACCCGGGCGATCAATGACTTCGACACCGGCACCGGCCTGTGGCAGGTCCAGTACGCGGGCTCCTGGCAGTCCGGCTCGGGCTGTGGCGTGCAGTGCTTCTGGGGCGACGACCACTGGAGCGGCGCCACGAACGCCACCGCCACCATCAGGTTCAACGGCACTCAGATCGCACTGCTGAGCGTGCGGGACCGCGGCAACGGCATCGCCGCCATCTCGATCGACGGCGGTCCCGAACAACGTGTCGACCTCTACAGCGACATCCGCGTCGGAGAGCAGCTGAACTACCTCAGCCCGGTGCTGTCGCCCGGGGATCACACGCTGCGCGTCCGGGTGACCGGGGAGCGTAACCCCGCGTCGACGGGCTCGGTCGTCAGCATGGACCGGATCGAGGTCTACGGCGTCGGCTGAGTTCCAGCCGGTACCGGCGCCCAGGGATGACGACACCCTGGGCGCCATGCGGCGAGGTTCCACTCCCTTGTCTCGCCCCAGGTCTCTGCACAGGTCGAACGACTCCTCCTCGTCCTCCGTGTCGACCTGCGCCGGTTTAGGCCTGGGCCGGTGGCAGCCGGACCGCTGGAGGCAGCGGTGCGGCCACGGGACGGGCTTGGAACGACTGCAGCATCAGTGCCGCGAACCGGCGTGACGCGGCCAACCGCATCTCGGGTGTCTCCGCGCGGATTCCCTCGTTGGCCAGCAGGGCGAGGTTGATGTCCTCGAGAACGAAGTCCTCACGCAGCGAACCAGCCGCCTTCGCCTGCTGTACCAGCTTGCGCAGCGACGCGAGCGTGCGATCGCGCTCGGCGGCAAACTCCGCCGGCTCGGCCATCCGAGAGCTGAAGGCCCGGGCGAATCCTTTGTCCAGCGTGTGTACCGCCATGAGCTCTTCGACGACGACGGACAGGCCGTGCCACGGATCTTCTGCCGCCAGGCCCCGTCGGACGATCTCGGCACACGATGCCATCTGATCGGCGAAGACCTCGGCCAGCAGCGCCTCCTTGGTCGCGAAGTGTCGGTAGACCGTGGCTGCACCGACCTCGGCCCGCCGAGCGATCTCGCGGAGCGGCACGTCCAGGCCCCCGACGGCGAACGCGGCACGAGCCACGGCGAGGATGCGTTCTCGGTTGTCGCGAGCATCCGAACGTAGCCGTGCTCTCACTTCGGTTGTCACCGCTCTCACTTTAGCCAGACGGACGGGGTGCTCCGTTACGGTCCGAGGCATGAGCGAATCCTCGATCCACACAGCGGTCCCCGTGCCACAGGACGGTGGCGGGCGAACCATCACCGTGCTGGGCGCCACCGGACAGCAAGGAGGTTCGGTCAGCGCGGCGCTGCTCGCGTCGGGCTGGGCTGTGCGCGCGGTCGTGCGCGACCCGGCAGGCGTTCGCGCCCGCTCGCTGGCTACCGCCGGCGCCGAGATCGTCCGCGGAGACCTCGCAGACCGAGGGTCGCTGCGTGCGGCGTTCGCCGGCGTCCACGGCGTCTTCAGCGTCCAGCCGAGCTCGGGTCAGGTGGGAGCCGGACTGAGCCATGACGACGAGATTCGCTACGGCACCGCCGTGGCCGAAGCCGCCGAGCACAGTGGTGTGAACCACCTTGTCTACAGCTCGATGATCGCTGCCGGGCCGGCACCGACGGGCGTGCGCCACTTCGACGTGAAGAGCCGTATCGAGGACCGCGTCCGGCGTCTCGGTACCGCCAGCACCATCGTCCGTCCGGCCACCTTCATGGAGCTCCTTCTGACGACGGCGACGGATCTCGAGAAGGGGGTGCTGACGTTCCTGATGCGCCCCGATCAGGCCATGCAGCTGATCGCGGTGCGCGACATCGGCCGGGTCGTCGCAGCGGTCTTCGACGCGCCGGGACGATTCGCGAACCGCACCATCGAGATCGCCGGTGATGCCCTGACCGGCGATGCCATCGCCCGACACCTGGCACTAGCGGTAGGGCGACCGATCACGTACAGGCGCATGCCGCAGGCGGTGCTGGAGCAGGACGAGGTCCTCGCCAGATCGGTGGCGCTCGTCGACGACGGCAGGCTCGCGGGCCGTACCGATCTCGCGGCCTTGCGCGCGACGTTCCCCTTCCTGCTGCGCTTCGACCAGTGGCTGAAAGGGCCCGGTGGCACCCTCCTGGCCGATGCCCTCTCGAGCGGAGCGCGGTAGCGATCACACGGGACGAGGGACCGGAGGTCGCCTGTCAGGACCAGCAACGGGAGTGCGACGACGTGGGCAGTCAGTCGGCGAGGAACGCTTCCAGCGCATTCAGGTGATCCTGGACCGGGCCTGCCGTCAGCACGCCGCTGCCCGCCGCGATCTCGCCCGCAGCCGGGGTCAGGGCCGCATGAGCGCGCTCGGCCATGCGGCGGTCGCCCACCGCGGCGGCGGCGCGGCCGGCGAGGACCCAGAGGACCTCGGCCAGGAGACCCGGCGGCGGGTCCGGGATGCGGCGGACGGCCTTCGCCGCTGCGGTGATCTCCGCCGCGTTCGCGTTCGCCGTGGCGTCTCCGGCCGCGCGTGCCAGGAGCAGGTGCGGGCGGGCCCAGGGTTCGTAGGGGCCCCAGTCGGCGTCCTGCAGGGTCGGCGCAGCTCCGGCTTCGTCGGCGGACGGCGCGGAACCGTCGTCGGGCATCGGGCCGCCGTCCGGGGCAGTCCCGGCGTTCTTCGCCGGGAGCCCGTGCCAGACCCGCAGCGCGAGGAGCGCCAGCGGCAGCAGGCCCTCGGTGAGGCCGGGCATGCCGGCGCCGTCGAGCGTCCCGGCGGCGACCCGGTAGCCGCGCTCGGCGTCCGCGACGGAGATCGTGCGGTCATGCGCAGGGGGACCGGAGCCCTCGGCGCGCGCCGCCGGACCCTCCTCGCCCGGCACGCCCGAGGCCGCCGCCCGCAGCGCCCCGAACCAGGCCGTGAACACGCCCACCAGGGGTCGCTCGTGCCGCAGCCCGAGCGCCCCGGCGCTGTCCGCGTGCCGCTGCGCGTCGGACCACCGGCCGAGGGCGGACAGGGCCTGCACCCGCACCAGGTGCCCCAGGATCTCGAACGTCGCCAGCCCGTGCCGGGCGGCGAGCGACACCAGCTCGGCGCCGATCGCATCGCGCTCCTGGGCCAGGCCCGGGTGCTCGAACCGGGTCAGGTACCGCCCGGCCAGTGCGAATGCCAGGACAGCCGGGTCGCCGGACCGCCGGGCGAGTGCCTCGGCCTCGTACGCCGCCTGCGGGCCGCGGGCCCCGGCCAGGCCCCGTGACTCGACGGCCACCGTCGCCAGGAGCTTGGCCCGGACGGCGTCGGGCGCGTCGTCGGGCAGCGCGGCGAGCGTCCGCTCGGCGGCGGCGACCACCTGGGCGGCCAGACCGGCGTCGTCGGACCGGGTCCAGGCACCCGGCACGTCGAACGCGCCGATCACGCGCGCGGTGAGGTCCGGGTCGCCGAGCTGCTCCGCGGCGCCGACGGCGGCCACGCGCTGCGCGCGGGCGGCGGTCAGCCCTTCGCCGCCGGTCATCGCAAGCGTGCGCAGCAGAGTGGTGGTGGACTCCAGCCGGGTGCGTGCCCCGGCGGCGACCACCCGCTCGTAGGCGGACGTCGTGTCGCGCCAGACGTCGTCGGCGCCGGGCGCGCCGCCCGTGCCCGGGTCGTGCCGGAGCACCTGCGCCTCCAGCTCGGCCAGCCGCGGCCCCGGGTCCACGCCGAGCTCCCCGGCCAGCATGGTGCGCGCCCGGCGGAGCACCTCCAGCGCGTCGGCCTGCCGGCCCGACCGGTACAGCGCCAGCGCGAGCAGCCGCCAGCCCTCCTCGCGCCAGGGGTGCTCGGTCACGTGGGCGTCCAGTCCGGGCACGACGTCGGCCGCCTCGCCGAGGGTGGTGCGCGCCTCGGCGACGCGCTCGACCGCGACCAGCCGGAGCTCGGCCAGGCGGCCTCGCTCGGCCACGGCCCAGGGCTGCTCCAGGCCCGCGTACGGCGCGCCGCGCCAGGTGCCCAGCGCCCGGTCCAGCGCGGCGCGGGCCGCGGCGGGCGCCTGGTCCCGCGCGCCGGAGACCGCCGCCTCGAACGCCCAGGCGTCCACGTCGACCTGGCGCAGCGCGTACCCCGGGCCGTCGGTGACGAGCACCCGCGCCGGGGTGCGGGCCGCACGCCCGGGCTCGATCGCCCGGCGCAGGGCCGCGACGAAGGTGCGCAGCGCCACGAGCGCGCCCTGCGGCGGCTCTTCCCAGAGGTCCTCGACCAGCCGGCCGGCGGTCACCACCCGGCCCCGGGCTGCCACCAGGCGCGCGAGCACCGCCCGCTGACGCGGGCCGCCGAGCGCCGCCTCGGCGTCGTCGACCCAGGCGGTGACCGGGCCGAGCACGCCCACCCGGACCGGCGCCGGCGCCGCGGCGGGGCCTCCTGATCGGTCACTCATCGGCTGCTCATCCACGTGGCGGAGATTGGGGGCATGACAACGAAGATCCCTGAGTTCGAGTACCAGCGCGTCGCCGTGGGCGACGTGCACCTCAACGTAGCGGTCGGCGGCGCCGGCAGCCCGGTGGTGCTGCTGCACGGGTTTCCGCAGACGCACCTCATGTGGCGGCACGTCGCGGCGGACCTCGCCCGCGAGCACACCGTGATCGTCCCCGACCTGCGCGGTTACGGGGCCAGCGACAAGCCGGCCGAGCACGACCGCGACACCTACTCCAAGCGGACCATGGCACAGGACGTGGTGGGGCTGGCCCGGGCGCTCGGGCACGAGAGGTTCGCGCTCGCGGGCCACGACCGCGGCGCCCTGGTCGCGATTCGCGCGGGCCTCGACCACCCCGACGTCGTCACCCACCTGGCGATCCTCGACGTGCTGCCGACCCTCGACATGTGGGACGTGCTGCACGGCGCCGACGCGGCCGTCGCCTTCCACCTGTACCTGATGGCCCAGCCGCCCGGCCTCCCGGAGCGGATGATCGAGGGAGCGGCCGACCAGTTCTTCGGCTTCTTCCTCGACGCCTGGGGCACCAGCCAGGAGGCGATCCCGCTCGAGGTCCGGGAGGAGTACCTGCGGGCCTCGCGCGAGGCGGTCCCCTCGATCGTGGCGGACTACCGGGCGTCGGCCGGGATCGACATCGAGCACGACGAGGCCGACCGGGCCGCCGGACGCCGGCTGGCCGTGCCCGTCACCGTGCTCCAGCAGGACTGGGGCGCCGCGCTCGGCTACGACGCCGCCGGCCTGTGGTCCGCCTGGGCCGCCGACCTCGACCACCGCACGGTGACGGCCGGGCACTTCATGGCCGAGCAGGCCCCCGACGAGATCGTGGGGCACCTGCGCGCGCTCCTTGCACGCTGAGACGCTGACCGGATCTGCCGGCGGAACTGGGCCCGCTTGGGCGCTGCCAGGTGTCGCCACCGGACGACTCGGCGTGTACCAGCACGCTCGTCGACTCCGAGCCACTCAGGTCGCCGAGCGGCGCGAACTCGGGCATCGGCCGCCTTGAGCTCTACTACAACAGCAGCACGGGCAACAACTGTGCGATGGTCGTCCACACGGGTGCTTCCTACGGCGTCGCAGCCGAGACCTACGTTTCCATCGTCCGCTGCGCCGAGACCGTGTGGGACGGCGAGTGCAACGAAGCCAGCGGATTCGACAGCGACTACGGAAACTTCTCGTACTACGCGGGTGGTGTCCGGGTGTCCGCGCCGAACAACTGCATCTCGACTGCCGGCTCGATCAAGTGGAACGGTGTTTACCACACCGCCACGATCGGTGGGCACTGCTGAGCTCTGTGACACGATCCGGCGGCCCCGCGATGCACGGCGTCGATCGCGCCGCTGCGCTTGCCGGGGCCGCCGGGCCAGGTCTCTTCGTGGCGAGCGCCTCGTGACCGGTGTCGGCCGTGCTGCACGTCTGGACGGCGCGCCGCGCGAGTGCGACGTCGTCCTGCCGTAGGGCGCGGGTGACGACGAGGTCCCCGACGAGCGCGGCGTACTCGTCGCGGAACCGTTCGTGGTGGAAGGCCCGGACCAGTGCCTGGGTGTGCCTAGGACTCGCGAACGTCGGCGTCGGCCGTCGTCGCACGTGCGGAGGCGGTTCGTCCGTGATTGATCGCGGCGTCCACTGCCGCGCCGATGCGCTTCAAGGCCGTCAGGTCGCGCGGTTCGATCGAGTCGATCAGGTATTCGCGGACTGCCGCGACATGTCCGGGCGCGGCCGCGACCACGACGTCGTAACCGGCGTCGGTCAGGGTGGTGTTGGTGCGGCGCCCCGCACCGGGTATCCGGGACCTGGCGAGCAGCCCTCGTTTCTCCAGTCGTCCGACGACGTGCGACAACCGTGACAACGACGCCGAGGTGCGCACGGCCAGTGCGCTCATCTGCATGGTCCGGTCCGGCTCCTCCGAGAGGACCGACAGCACCATGTACTCGAAGAAGGTCATCTGGGACTCGCGCTGCATCCGCGCGTCCAGGGCGGCGGGCAGGCTGATCATGATCGCGGAGTTGGCCAGCCATGCCGCCAGTTCGTCACCGTTCAGCCATCGCGGCTCGGCGTCCGCTCCAGCGGGCATCTCCACACCAGTCGTCTTCGCCACACGGCCATCTTAGGCGCGAGTTGTTGACGCATCAAGTTCCAGGAGGTAGAACTTGACGCATCAAGTTCATCTTGATGCGTCAAGTTCTTGTGGGGTCGACCTACCGGCGGTGGGCCTGACGAACCGATCCAGGAGAGGAACATCCGATGCAGACCATGTCGCTCGGCGGGCTCGAGGTCTCGCGCCTCGGTCTAGGAGTCATGGGCATGTCCGCCTTCTACACGGGCAAGGACGAGTCCGAGGAGGGCTCCGTCCGCACCATCCAGCGCGCTCTGGACCTCGGCGTCACCCACCTGGACACCGCCGAGGCGTACGGGAGCGGCGCCAACGAAGCCCTGCTGGGTCGGGCGGTCAGAGGCCGGCGGGACGAGGTGGTGCTCGCCACCAAGTTCGGCCTGATCTCCCACACGGGCCGGCCAGGGGCGGACAGTACGCCGGCGAACGTCCGGCTCGCCGTCGAGGGGTCGTTGCGGCGCCTGGGCACCGACCACATCGACCTGTACTACCAGCACCGCGTCGACCCGGACACCCCGATCGAGGACACCGTCGATGCCCTGGCCGACCTGGTGAACCAAGGCAAGGTCCGCTACATCGGCCTGTCCGAGGCCGGCCCCGCCACCATCCGTCGCGCGCACGCCGTCCACCCGGTGGCCGCCGTCCAGAGCGAGTACTCGCTCTGGACGCGGGACCCCGAGGCCGAGGTGCTCCCGGTGCTGCGCGAGCTGGGAATCGGACTGGTGCCGTACTCCCCGCTGGGTCACGGCTTCCTGACCGGGAACATCCGCTCCCTGGAGGGCCTGGACCCCGACGACTGGCGTCGCACCAACCCGCGCTTCACCGGCGGCAACCTCGAACGCAACCTGCGCATCGTCGACGAGGTCCGGGCCGTGGCGACCGAGACCGGAGCCACCCCTGCCCAGATCGCCCTGGCCTGGCTCCTGGCCCAGGGCGAGGACATCAACCCCATCCCCGGCACCCGACGCGTCGAGCGCCTCGAGGAGAACATCGCCGCCGACCGGATCCGACTCACCCCGGACCAGATCGAACGGCTGAACAACCTGGCACCCGCGTCCGGCGACCGCCACGACCGCGGCGGCATGGCAGCCATCGACCGGTGAAGAGCAACCCGGCAACGAGCCGAACGGCACGGCACGACCGCGCCTCCACCGCAGAAGTCCGAGCAGCAGACGAATGGAGCAGCACCATGGCAAGCAACCTGATTCGTGTCGGGATCATCGGCGCGGACACGAGGGCGAGCTGGGCCGGGGCATCACACATCCCCGCCCTGGCGGCCCAGTCGCAGTTCCTGCTGGCAGCGGTCGCGACCCGGCGGGAGGAGAGCGCACGAGAGGCCGCCGAGCTGTTCGGCGCCGAGCGTTGGTACGCCGACCCGTACGAGCTGATCAACGACCCGTCGATCGATCTCGTCACCGTCGCCGTCAAGGTCCCGGCGCACCGCGAGCTCGTGCTCGCGGCGCTCGCGGCGGGCAAGGCCGTGTACTCGGAGTCCCCGCTGGGCGCGAGCGTCGCCCAGTCCGAGGAGATGGCGGCGGCAGCCGGCTCGCTGCACACGGCGATCGGGCTGCAGGGCAGCCTCAACCCGTCGGTGCGCCGGGCGGCCGAGATCATCGCGCAGGGCCGGCTCGGGCGGCTGCTGTCGGCGCGCGTGACCGCGACGACCTTCGGGAACGGCCCGGAGTCGGTGAGCGCGTACGAGTACTTCGACAAGGCGGACGCCGGCGCGGGCTTCATGACGATCGCGGTGGGCCACGTCCTGGACGTGATCGAGACGGTCCTCGGCGACATCACCGAGATCGACGCGCGCACGGAGCTGCTCTGGCCGGAGGTGAAGCTGGTCGACACCGGCACGACCACCACTCGCGAGGTACCGGACCACCTCGACGCGATCCTCAAGACCTCGTCCGGCACCCCGGTGGGAGTGCAGGTCCTGGCGGGTGTGCCCGTGCCCGACGCCCGGTTCAGCCTCGAGGTCCGAGGCGCCGACGGCTGGCTGAAGCTGACCGGCGACCACCCCGCCGGCGTCCAGGTCGGCGACCTCGCGCTGACCTCGAGCGTGGACTTCGAGGAGCCCGACAGCCCCGTCGCCACGGGAACCGGTCCAGCCGCAGCCGAGATCTGGACCGGTGCCTCCATCAACGTGGGCGAGGTGTACGCGAGCCTCGCGCGCGACATCGCCAACGGCACCCACCACACGCCTGGGTTCGCACACGCCGCGCACAACAGCCGCCTGGTCGCCCGGGTCGAGCGGGCCGCACGAACCGGCGTCCGACAGTAGGCGTGCCGGCGCCCACGGCGCCCACGGCGGCCATCGGCCGTCAGGACGAAGGCGCAAGCCGCCTGTGGTCGGTCTTGAACCCGGTCACCCGAAGCTCACCCTTCTGCTGCTTTCCCGCGAGCGGCCTGTCCGAGCCGCATCTGGAGCAGGACCTGGCCGAGTATCTCGGCATACCGGTCGCCACCCTCCAGGGCTGGCGAGTGGACCACAAGGGCCTGCGCCATCATCGTCGGTCGCCGCCGATGCGCACGGCTTCGCGGCGTTTCGCCTGCGGATCTATCGCCTGGGCTGTGTGCGCAGGCCGTCGAGGATGAGGGCGAGCATGTGGGGTGAACGGTCTTCAGGTCCGGGTGCGGCGCGCCAGAGGGCGCCGGTGAGCTGGAGGAAGTCGGCGGGATCTGCGTTGGTACGGATGCTGCCGTCTTCCTTGCCGGCGTCGAGGATCTGCTTGATCGCGGCGACGACGGGGCCGTAGGTCTGCTCGGTGATCGTCTGGTGTGCGCCGGGGCTGAGGGCGTCACCGAGGCCGTGCTTCTTGCGCATGGCCTCGACCAGGTCGGTGGTCCAGCGGCGCAGTGCTTCCAGCGGCGGCAGCTCGGCCAGGAGGTCGGCGACGGTGCCGGTGATGCGTTCCACCTCGTCCTGGTAGACGGCCAGGACCAGCGTCTCGCGGGTGGGGAAGTTGCGGTACAGGGTCCCCGCGCCGACGCCGGCGCGCTGGGCGACCTGGTTCATCGACGTGCTGCCGTCCTCGGAGAAGGCGTCGCGGGCGGCCGCGAGGATGCGTGCCCGGTTCTCGCGGGCGTCTGAACGGACCACTGTGACCTCACCTTGCTATGTGGAGAACTCTCCACTACGGTAGTGGAGAACTCTCCACATACCTTAGAGGAGCATCATGCGGTACATCAAGCTGGGCAGGACGGGCTTGGACGTGTCACCGGTCGCGATCGGTGCGATGACCTACGGCGAGCCCGACCGGGGCCACCCCGTATGGTCCAAGGGTGAGGACGAGGCGCGCCCGCTGATCAAGCACGCGCTGGAGTCCGGGATCAACTTCTTCGACACCGCGAACCTGTACTCGCTCGGTTCCAGCGAGGAGATCCTGGGCCGGGCGCTGAACGACTTCGCCGACCGCGACGAGGTGGTGATCGCCACGAAGCTGCGCCACCCGATGCGACTGGGCCCGAACGGACGCGGGCTGTCCCGCAAGGCGATCATGACCGAGGTCGACCACTCGCTGCGCCGTCTGGGCACCGACTACATCGACCTCTACCAGATCCACCGCAACGACCACGCCACCCCGTGGGAGGAGACGCTCGAGGCGTTGAGCGACCTTGTCACGGCGGGCAAGGTGCGCTACCTCGGCGCCTCATCCATGCACGCGTGGGAGTTCGCCAAGGCGCTGCACCTGCAGAAGCAGCACGGCTGGGCGCGATTCGTGTCGATGCAGAACCACTACAACCTCCTGGCTCGCGAGGAGGAACGCGAGATGATCCCGCTGTGCCTGGACGAAGGCGTCGGCACCATCATCTGGTCGCCGCTTGCTCGCGGCCGGCTCGCCCGCGCCTGGGACGACGCCCGGGCGTCGGCGCGCTCCGAGACGGACGGCGCCTACGCGGACCTGCTCTACTCGCCCGAGGAGGAGGCCGCCAACCGCGAGATCGTCAACGCGGTCGGGCAGGTTGCCGAGGCCCACGGCGTCGGCCGCGCGCAGGTCGCTCTGGCCTGGCTGCGCCGCCAGCCCGTGGTGACCGCGCCGCTGGTCGGGGCCGGCTCGATCCAGCAGATCGACGACGCAGTCGCCTCCCTGGACGTGGAGCTGAGCGACGACGAGGTGCGTGCGCTGGAGGGGCCTTACACACCGCGGTACGACTGGCAGGGTGTCTCGGACGAAGCTGAGCTGGAAGCCATCCGTCAGCGTGTCCCGGGGATGGCCCTGTGATGACCCAGATCATCCGCCCCGGCACGGCCGCCGGCGCCGGAGCACTCCTGCTCCTCCTGGGGCCGTTGGTGTCCTGGGTCGCCGAGCTCGTTACCGCCGCGGCCTGGCAGGACCCGCCCTACTCGCCCCTGTACAACTGGGTCAGCCACCTCGGTCTGACAGGACCCGCTCAGACCGCGTTCGGGCAGGTCGGCAACTCCCCGCTCGGCGTGGTCATGGACGCCGGCTGGGTGCTCTACGGGACCGTCCTGGTCGTCGGTGCGTTCCTCGCGTTCGACCTGCGCAAGGGCGTCCGGCCGGTCATCATCGTCGTCCTGGCGACCGTAGCCGGTGTCGGCGTCTCCCTCGTCGGCCTCTTCCAGGGCTCGAACGCGAACGTCGAGAACGGCCTCATCGTGTTCCACACAGTCGGTGCGCAGGGCGTCATGATCGCCGGAAACGTCATGGCGATCGTCGTGGGCGCGAACGGGGCCAGGATTGGGCTCGGTCGGGCCTGGTCGATTGCGAGCACCGTGGTGGGGATCGTGGGCCTGGTGATGTTCCCGCTCTTCATGGCAGACGTGTTCACTGGCTGGATGTGGAACATCGGCCTGTTCGAACGCGGCGTGATCTACCCGATCATGGCCGGCCACGTGCTCCTCGGCAGCGGCCTGATCGCCGTCCGGCGAAGCAAGGGCGCCAGGCTCACGGCGGCCTCCCCTGAACGAGCTGCAGGCTGGCTCGCCTCCGCCGGTCAGAGCCTGCGCATCGTCGAGGTCGCTCGCATCCTGCGCGAGCGACCCGGGCAGCGGGCAGCGAAGGTACCGACCCGCTAGCTGCCGTTGTTCATCGCCCGGCTCCTCAGCTGGTTCAACCCCCAGCTGCGTGCTGCGCCCGTAGCTCGGCCAGAACTTCGACGCAACCAGCGCAAAGGCCGAGCGGCTCCTTGAATGGACACCACGCCCGATCGAGGACACGATCGCCGACACCGCTGAGAGCCTCCTCGCCCACGGCATGACGCACCGGACGTGAGGTCAGCAGCGACTCGTACCCGGTAGTCGAGGTCAGGCTGCGAGCGTCGATCGTGGTCTGGAACGATGGTCCGCATGACAGCACCCGCAGCTCGTCCCGGGCGCAGCGCGCGCGTCGTCCTCGTGGCCCTCGTCGTGGTCGGCCTCGCGCTGCTGGGCACGGCGGCCTGGGTGGGGAACCGCCCGGCGCCCACCGGCTGGTTCGCGTACGCGCCCTTGTCGGACACGACCTACGTGCCCGGCGGCGTCTCGTCCCCCCGCACCGTGGCCGTGCTCTCGGCCGCCGGCACGCTCCTGCTGGGCGGCGCGGCCGGCTTCGCCGTCGGACGACGGAGCCGGCCGGCCGCGGGCACACAGCCGGACTGAGGGCCGGCGCCCGCGCCCTGCCCGGTTCAGCCGACGGCGTACCGGCTGGTGATCGCCACGCGGTTGAAGGCGTTCATCACGGTGACGATCCAGGAGACCGCCCCGACCTGGTCGTCGGTCAGGACGGCCGCGGCGTCGGCGTAGGCCGCGTCGCCGACGTGCCCGTCGGCGACCAGGGTGATCGCCTCGGCCAGGCCGAGCGCCGCGCGGTCGGCGGCGGAGAAGTAGCCCGTCTCCCGCCAGGCGGGCAGCACGGCGATCCGGTCGGGGTTCTCGCCCTTCTTCAGGGCGTCGCGCGTGTGCAGCCGCAGGCAGAACGCGCAGCCGTTGATCTGGGACGTGCGGATCCGCAGCAGCTCGACCAGGAGCGGGTCGAGACCCGCCGACACGGCGTTGTTCTCGGCCTCCGCGGACAGGGCGATCAGGGCCTTGTACGCGGTCGGCTGCTGCTTGCCCAGGTCGACGCGCTGGGTGGTGGTCATGGTTCTCCTCGGGATCGTGGTGCGGCCGGGACCGGCGCGCCGCAGCGGCACCGGGGCCGCCAGGGAGACGACATGGCCTGCCGGGACGTGACAACCGGAGCCGTGCCAGTGAGCCACGGGACGCTCAGACGCGGGTCAGCTTGTCCGGGTTGACGACCCGGCGGTAGGCGGTGATCCGTCCGTCCGCGATCTGCACCGTGTCCACCGAGAACACCCGGCCCTCGCGGTGGAACACCAGCGAGAGCTCGCCCCCGACCTCGACGAGGTCGATGCGGTCGGGGCGTAGCTGCCGGCCGACCCGCACCATGACCTCGGCCACCCGCTGACCGCCGAGGATGGGCTTGCGCGCCGCCGTGACCTTGCCGCCGCCGTCGGTGACGTAGACGACGTCGGGGTCCAGCAGGCCCACCAGGCCGGCCAGGTCCCCGGACTCGTAGGCCCCGCGGAACGCCTCCAGCACGCGCTCCCGCTCCGCCCGCGACACCCGCGACGTGCGGGGCATCGACTCCTTCTCGGCGGCCACGCGCCGCCGGGCCCGGGAGGCGAGCTGCCGGGCGCCCGGCACGGTCACGTCGAGGATCTCGGCGATCCGGGAGAACTCGAGGCCGAAGACGTCGTGCAGCACGAAGGCGACCCGTTCCGGCGGGCTGAGCTTCTCCATGACCAGGAGCATCGCCGCGGTGACCGACTCGTCGACGAGCACGGGCTCGGCCGCGTCCGGTCCGGTGAGCAGGGGTTCGGGGAGCCACGGCCCCACGTAGGACTCCCTGCGGTGGCGGGCGCTGTTCAGGATGTCGTACGACCGCCGGGCGGCGACGGTGATCAGCCAGGCCCGGAGGTTGCGCACCTCGTCGAGGTTCGCGGCGACGGCGCGCAGCCAGACGTCCTGGGTGACGTCCTCGGCGTCCGCCACGGTGCCGAGAATCCGGTATGCCGCGCCGAACACCGCGGGCCGGTGCGCGGCCCACTCGGCCCTGAGCCGGTCCTGCCCGGGCAGATCGTCGCTCGTCACGCGGCTGCTCCTCTCGGTCGGGAGCAGCATAGGCAGAGCGAGCGCCGGGCCCGGGGCTCCGGGCCCGGCGCGAGCGGGAAGGTCAGATCCCCGCGCCCTCGGCGTCGGGCGTGAGCACCCGGGCCGCGAGCTGCGCCTGCACGCTCAGCTCGGCGGCCTTGAACGCGTGCTCCTGCGTCATTGCGTGCTCGGTGCGCTCCAGGCAGTCGAGGATGAGCCGGCCGAAGTACGGGTAGCCCACGTTGCCCCTGGCGACCAGGTGGTGCTCGCCCTCGCCGTTGACCAGGAACACGTGCCCCGGGCCCTCGTCCGTGGCCACGTTCGTGTACTTGCGCAGCTCGATGTAGCCCTCGGTGCCCAGGATGAACGTGCGGCCGTCACCCCAGGTCTTCAGCCCGTCCGGCGTGAACCAGTCGACCCGGCAGTAGCCCGCCGCGCCGTTGTCCATCACGATGTTGGCCTCGCCGAAGTCGTCCAGTTCCGGGTGCTCCGGGTGGTTGTAGTTGGCGATGGCGGCGTGCGTCACCTGCGCGTCCCGGGCGCCCGCGTAGTGCAGCATCTGCTCGAAGTTGTGGCTGCCGATGTCGCACAGGATGCCGCCGTACTTGTCCTTCTCGAAGAACCAGTCGGGGCGGCCCGTGCCCAGGCGGTGCGGGCCCAGGCCCATGACCTGCAGCACGCGGCCGATCGACCCGCGCTCGACGAGCTGGTCGGCCAGGACCGCCGCCTCGACGTGAATGCGCTCGGAGTAGTAGACAGCGTACTTTCGGCCGGTCCGCGCGGTGGCCTCCCGGGCCGCGGCGAGCTGGTCGAGCGTGGTCAGCGGGGCCTTGTCCGTGAAGTAGTCCTTGCCCGCCTCGATGGCGCGCAGGCCCAGGGCGCAGCGCTCGGAGGTGACGGCGGCGCCGGCGACCAGCCGCACGTCGTCGTCGTCGAACACCTCGTCCTCGCTGCGCGCGACGCGCACGTCCGGGAACTTCTTCCGGAAGGCCTCCACCTTGGCGGGGTCCGGGTCGTACACCCACTTCACGGTGCCGCCCGCGGCCTGGAGGCCCTCGGCCATGCCGTAGATGTGGCCGTGGTCCAGCCGGACGGCGGCGAAGGGAAAGTCGCCCGCGCCCACGACGGGGTCGGGTACCGGCTCGGGTGCGTAGTTGGCACCGCTGCTCGCGTTCATCAGTTCGCCTCCTGGCTGCTGCCGACGGTGATCGCGCCGGGCAGGTCGCCCACCGACGCGGTCTTCTCGAAGAAGTGGGGCGCACGTGCCACCAGTGTGCCCGTGCGGTAGTACGGGTCGTCGGGCCGCAGCGGCAGGTCCACCGTGCGCCGCTCGATGCCGGCCTGGTAGATCGCGGTCACGAGCTCGACGGCGCGGCGGCCGTCGGCGCCGGTGACGGCGGGTTCGCGGCGTTCGCGGACGGCGGCGAGCGTGTCGCCGATCTGCCCGTTGTGGCCCACGTGCGCCAGGGGCTCCCGGGCCGCGGCCAGGGCCTCGATCTCCGCGACGCGATCGGCGTTGCCGCCGGGGGCGGGGAAGCCGTTGGGCGAGGCGGCCGAGGCCACCACCTTCCACGGCTGCGAGACGCGGGCGTCCCGGCCCTGCACGACGATCGCCTGCTCCTCGCCGTGATGCACCACCGAGCTCGTCACCTCGGCCAGCGCGCGGTCGTACTGGAGCACGGCGACGGACAGGTCCTCGACCTCCGCGTTCTCGTGCGCGGCGTTGGTCAGCACGGCCGTGACCGCGCGAGGTGCGCCCAGCATCCACTGGGTCAGGTCGAGGTGGTGGATCGCGTGGTTCAGGGTGCAGCCGCCGCCCTCCGACTCCCACGTGCCGCGCCACCACAGGTCGTAGTAGGCGGTGCCGCGCCACCACGCCGAGCTCACCTGGACGTGCGAGACCGGCCCGGCCAGGCCGGAGTCCAGCACCTCCTTGAGCGTGGCCATGTCGTCGCGGAAGCGGTTCTGCGCCACGACGGACAGCACGCGGCCGTGCTCGGCGGCGGCCGCGATCATCGCGTCGCACTCCTCCAGGGAGGGCGCCATCGGCTTCTCGACCAGCACGTCCACGCCGGCCCGCAGGGCCGTGACCGTCAGCTCCGCGTGGGTCGACGGCGGCGTCGTGATGCTCACCAGGTCGAGGTCCCGCTCGGCGGCCAGCAGCTCCTCGATGCTCTCGTAGGCCCGCGCGCCGGGCACCTGGAGCCGCGCGCGCTGCTCCGCGGCCTTGCCCGGGACGATGTCGCAGACGGCGACGACCTCGCACTCCTGCGCGAAGCGGCGGTATCCCTCGGCGTGCGCACCGGCGATACCGCCGGTCCCGACGATGCCGATCTTGAGCATGCTTCCTCCGGTTGGACGACGGCGTCACGACGCCGGCCAGCGGAACGGTGCGACGTCGCGGATCGCATCATACGTATGATGCAACGGTTCAACATCGTCATGTCCGGTGCGCGGGATGTCAAGGGCCGGCCTGGGCGTCAGGGGACGGCGGCGGGCGTGAGCGCCCCCGTCGACTCGCGCCACACGACGCGCTGGAGCGGCGCCGTGTGCGCCGGGGGCTCCTCGTGCCGCACCGCCGCGACGAGCCGGCGCATCGCGCGCCGTCCGGCCTCGACGAAGTCCACGGGGATCGTGGTGAGCGACGGCGTCGTGAACGCGCTGAAGTCGGCGTCGTCCCAGCCGGTGACGACCAGGTCGCCCGGGACGGACCAGCCGCGCTCCGCCGCCCCGCGCAGCACGCCCAGCGCCACGTAGTCGTTGGCCGCGATCACGGCGAGCGGCGGGGCGTCGTCGGGCAGGGCGAGCACGGCCTCGCGGCCCGACTCGGGGGACCAGGCGCTACCGACGGCGCCGAGCGACTCGACGCCGAGGCGCTCGACCTCCGCGAGGTAGACGTCGCGCCGGGAGCGCGCCGACGCGAAGTGCTCGGGCCCGGCCACGTGCAGGAACCGGCGGTGCCCAGCCTCGACGAGCGCCGAGATCACGGTGCCCAGCAGGCCCGCGTCGGCGAGCTCGCCGGTGGTGCGGAGCTGCTCGTCCAGGGCCGTCTCGGCCACGACCGGGGCGGAGTCCTCGTCGAGGGTGAGCGCGTCCGGGACCACCGGCAGGAACGTCAGCACGCCCTCGACCTGGCCGCCCCGGGCGAGGTCGACCACGCGCTCGGTGCGGGCCTCGGCGGTGCCGTCCACGCTGTGGGTGTCCAGGGCGTAGCCCGCCTCGGCCGCGACCTCCGCGGCGCCGGTGAGCATGCGCAGCCGGTTGTCCACCGTCACGCCCGTGACCACGGCCAGCCGGCCCGAGCGCTGGGTGCGCATCGACCGCGCCGCGAGGTTGGGTCGGTAGCCCATCGACGCCGCGACCGCCAGCACGTGCTCGCGGGTCCGGGGCGCGATGGTGCCCTTGCCGGACAGGGCGTAGCTGACCGTCGACTGCGAGACCCCCGCGGCGCGCGCGACGTCGTGGCTGGTGGGCTGGCGGGCTGACATCGACACAGTGTCCCCTCTCGCCGGGACCGGCCGCATCAGCTCGCCGGCGCCGCCGGTGCGGGGCCTGCGGGCACCGGCTCCTCGAAGACCAGCAGCGTGTGCGTGTTCACGATGCCGTTCATGCCCTGGATCTGGTCCAGGATCAGGTGCCGCAGGTCGGCGTTGTCGCGGGCGCGGACGAGCAGGACGAGGTCGAACTCCCCGCCGACCAGGCCGATGTGCTCGACGCCGCGCAGGGTGCGCAGCTCCTCGCGGACCGAGCGCCACTGCGCCTGGTCCAGGTTGACCGTCACGTAGGCCGACGTGCCCAGCCCGGCGAGCACCGGGTCGATCTCCGCGCGGTAGCCGCGGATCACCCCGGTGGCCTCCAGCCGCTGCACGCGCACGTACGCGTTGGCCCGCGAGATGTGCAGCTTCTCGGCGAGCGTCCGCATGGACATCCGGCCGTCCCGGCGTAGCTCGTCGATGATGCGCCCGTCGACGTCGTCGAGGCCCGCTGCCACTTGTCTCGCCACCACGCCCTCAGCCCCTTCTGTGCTGGACATTTGGATCGTGTGACCCGCGCATGACTGGACGGGTTCTCGGATCCTCGCCGTTGATGGAATCCGAATGGAACTTTGACCAGTATATCTACATGGCGATCGACGAAGATCTCATGCTGCCCTCGCGGGAGCCGGTCATGCTCCTCGACCCGGACGGCCGGCCCACGGCCGACGACCCGGCCGCGCTGCTCGCGGCCGACGACCTCCTCCGCGGCCTCGCGGGCATGGTCACCGCCCGCCGGTTCAACGAGCAGGCCTCGGTGCTCGTGCGGCAGGGGCGTCTCGCGGTCTACCCGTCGTCGTACGGGCAGGAGGCCTGCCAGGTCGCGGCCGCGCAGGTGCTCGCGGACGAGGACTGGCTCTTCCCGACCTACCGCGACACCGCCGCGGCCGTGGCCCGCGGCGTGGACCCCGTCGAGGTGCTCGGCCTGCTCAAGGGCGACTGGCACTCGGGGTACGACCCGTACGAGCGCCGCGTCGCACCCCTGGCCACCCCGCTCGCGACGCAGCTCCCGCACGCCGTCGGCGTCGCGCACGCGGCGCGGCTGCGCGGGGAGACCACCGTGGTGCTGGCCATGTGCGGCGACGGCGCCACGAGCGAGGGCGACTTCCACGAGGCGCTGAACTTCGCCGCCGTCTTCCGGGCACCCGTCGTCTTCCTCGTGCAGAACAACCAGTACGCGATCTCGGTGCCGCTGTCCCGGCAGACGGTCGCGCCGTCGCTGGCGCACAAGGGCGTGGGCTACGGCGTGCCGGGCGAGCAGGTGGACGGCAACGACCTCGCGGCGCTGCTGCACGTGCTGTCCGCGGCGGTCGGCCGCGCCCGGGCCGGGGAGGGACCCCAGCTCGTCGAGGGGCGCACCTACCGCATGCAGGCCCACACGAACGCCGACGACGCGACCCGCTACCGCAGCGACGACGAGGTCGCCGGCTGGGCGGCCAAGGATCCGATCCGCCGCCTGGAGGCCTACCTGCGCGGGGCGGGGCTGCTCGACGACGCGCGCGCCACCGCGGACGCCGAGGCCGCCGAGCGGCTCGCCCGGCACACCCGGGACGGTCTCAACGTCGATGTCGTGCCCGACCCCGAGGACCTGTTCCGCTTCGTCTACTCCCGGCCGACGCCGCAGCTCGTGGAGCAGCTCGCCCTGGTGCAGGACGAGATCAGCCGAGAGGAGGCCCCGCGATGACCACCACCAGCCCCGCCGTGGAGCACGAGACGCTCAGCACGGCCCAGGCGATCAACCGGGCCCTGCGTGACGCCCTGGCCGAGGACCCCACGGTGCTCGTCCTGGGCGAGGACGTCGGCCCGCTCGGCGGCGTCTTCCGGGTCACCGACGGGCTCACCGCCGAGTTCGGCGAGGACCGGTGCTTCGACACGCCGCTCGCCGAGGCCGGCATCGCGGGCTTCGCCGTCGGCCTCGCGATGAACGGCATGCGGCCCGTGATCGAGATGCAGTTCGACGCCTTCGCGTACCCCGCCTTCGAGCAGGTGGTCAGCCACATCGCGAAGATGCGGAACCGGACGCGCGGCCGCGTCGAGCTGCCCCTGGTCATCCGGGTCCCGTACGCGGGCGGCGTGGGCGGCGTCGAGCACCACAGCGACTCGTCGGAGGCCTACTACGCGCACACGCCCGGGCTGCACGTCGTCGCGCCGTCGAACCCCGCGGACGCCTACTGGCTCCTGCGCGAGGCGATCGCCTCGCCCGACCCCGTGGTCTTCCTCGAACCGAAGAAGCTGTACTGGGCCAAGGGCGAGGTGTCCCTGGCGGACGGCGGCGGGCCGGGCATCGGCACGGCCGTCGTGCGCCGTCCGGGCACCGACGCCACGCTGATCGCCTACGGTCCGTCCGTGCCGGTCGCGCTGGAGGCCGCCGAGGCGGCCGCGCGCGACGGGCGCAGCCTCCAGGTGGTCGACGTGCGGTCGATCGTCCCGTTCGACGACGCCGGGGTGTGCGCGGCCGTGGAGTCGACCGGACGCGCCGTCGTGATCGCCGAGGCAGCCGGGTTCGCCAGCGTGGCCGGCGAGATCGCGGCGCGGGTGAGCGAGCGGTGCTTCCACTCGCTCGCGGCCCCGGTGCGGCGCGTCACGGGCTTCGACATCCCGTACCCGCCGCCGAAGCTCGAGCACCTCCAGCTCCCGTCCGTCGACCGGATCCTCGACGCCGTCGACGACCTCCAGTGGGAGGACGCATGACCAGCACCACGACCGAGCAGACCTTTCTCCTGCCCGACCTCGGTGAGGGCCTCACCGAGGCCGAGGTGGTGCAGTGGCTGGTCGCGCCCGGCGACGTCGTGACCATGGACCAGCCGGTGGTGGAGGTCGAGACCGCCAAGTCCGTGGTCGAGGTGCCGTGCCCGTACGCCGGCCGGGTGGGCGTGCTGCACGCGGCCGAGGGGGAGCGTGTCGAGGTGGGCCGGCCGCTCATCACGATCGCGGCCGACGGCGCCGGCCCCGCACCGGACCCGCAGCCCGCGCCTGACCCCCGGCCCGATCCCGCCGAGGCCTACCGCACCGAGGAGCAGGCCGGGTCGGGCAACGTGCTGATCGGGTACGGCACGTCCGCGCACCCCGGCACGGGACGGCGGCGCCGGCCGCGCGGGGTCCGGCCGCCGGCGCTCGCGGTGCCGTCCGCGGTCACCGCGCCGTCCGCCGACGACGGCGTCGCGACGCCCGAGCCCCCGCACGACAGCCGGCCCGTCCGCGTGATCTCCCCGATCGTCCGGCGGCTGGCGCGTGAGGCGGGCCTCGACCTGGCCGCGATCCCGCCCACGGGTGCCGGCGGAACCGTCACCCGGTCGGACGTGCGCGCCGCCGTCGAGCGGGCACGCGCCGCCGCGCCCCCGGCGGCCCTCCCGGGTGAGGCCCCCGTCGCCCCCGGCGAGCACCGCATCCCGCTCACCGGCTTCCGGCGGTCGGCGTCCCGGGTGCTCTCGCGCAGCCGCGCGGAGATCCCGGAGGCGACCGTCTGGGTCGACGTCGACGCCACCGCGCTCTGGGAGCTGCGCGAGGCCACCCGCACCCCCGACGACCCCGGGCCCGGGCTGCTGGCGCACGTCGCCCGGTTCGTCGTCGCGGGGCTGAAGGCCTACCCGGTGCTCAACGCGCGGTTCGACGCCGCGCGCGACGAGATCGTCGTGTGCGACACGGTCAACCTCGGCGTCGCCGTCCAGGGCGAGGCCGGGCTGGTCGCCCCGGCCGTGCTCGGCGCGGACGCGATGACCACCAGCGAGCTCGACGGCGCGCTCCGCGACCTCACCGCGCGCGCCCGGACCGGGAAGGCCACGCCCGAGGAGCTCACCGCCGGCACGTTCACGCTGAACAACTACGGCAGCCTCGGGGTCGACGGCAGCGCCGCGATCATCAACCACCCGCAGGTCGCCATCCTGGGCCTCGGCCGAATCATCGACCGGCCCTGGGTGGTCGACGGCCAGATCGTGCCGCGCAAGATCACCCAGATGTCCTTCGTCTTCGACCACCGGGTCTGCGACGGCGTCACGGCGGCGGCCTTCATGCGGCAGGTCGCGGACGCGATGGAGAACCCGCTCCCGGCGATCGTCCGCCTGTGACGCCGTGCTGAACGTGCGTCAGTCCGACGGCGGCGGCCTCAGTGGCCCGTGAACTTGGGGCGCCGCTTCTCCTGGAAGGCCGCGAAGCCCTCCCGGTAGTCGTCGGTCTGGCTGAGGTCGCCCTGCGCCTCGCTCTCGTGGGCCACGGCCGCCCAGAACGCGATCCGCTCGTCGCGCAGCTCGGTGACCAGGCGCTTCGAGGCCAGGAAGGCGCTCGTCGCCCCGGACGCGACCTTCTCGACGCGGGCGCGGGTGAAGGAGAGCAGCTCCGCCCCCGGGACGGCCCGCGAGAACAGCCCCGCGGCGACCGCCTCGGCCCCGCTCATGAGCTCACCCGTGTAGACCAGGTCGAGCGCGCGGTGCGCGCCCAGCCGTTCGACGAAGAGTGCGTGCCCGCCCGAGTCGAGCGTCGCCCCGAGGTTCGCGAACGGCGAGCCGACCTTCGCGTCGTCCGCGACGTAGACGACGTCGGTGGCGATCAGCAGGCCCAGCCCCACGCCGAGGCACGCGCCGTGCGCCGCGGCGAACGTCGGCGCCGGGAACGCGGACATGCGCCACAGCAGCGGGGTCACGCGGCCGCGGAGGTAGCCCAGCGCGTCGTCCGTGGCCGGGTCGACCCCCGAGATGTCCCGGCCGGCGCAGAAGGCCCGGCCCTCGCCGCGCAGGAGCAGCGCCCGCACGCCAGCGGCCTCGGCCTGCCGGTAGGCGTCGTCCAGCTCGGCGAGTCCCGTCTCGTCCAGGGCGTTCAGCCGACCGGGCGCGTCGAGCACCACCTCGGCGACGTCGTCCTCGATCGTGAGCGTGATCATGAGTCGTAGTCCACGAAGATCTCCTCGCTGGTGGGGATCGCCTGGCAGGTCAGGACGTAGCCACGCGCCAGCTCCTCGGGCTCCAGCGCGTAGTTCTCCGCCATCTCCACGGTGCCGGAGACCAGTCTTGCCCGGCACGTGCCGCACACGCCACCGGCGCAGGCGAACGGCACGTCGCCGCGCACCCGCAGGGCGGCGTTCAGCACGCTCTCGCGCGCACCGGCCGGGCTGGTCACGGTCGACGTCGCGGCGTCGAGCCGGAACGAGATCGAGTGCGACTCCCCGTCCGGGACGTCGGACGCCGGCGGAACCCCGCGCGGCGCCGTCGGACGCTCGGGCCGGCCGGTGGTGAACAGCTCGTGCCGTACCCGCTCCGGCGGCACGCCCAGCTCCGCCAGCACGGCCCGGCAGGTCTGCACCATCTCGAACGGCCCGCACAGGAACCACTCGTCCACGTCGTCCGGCCCGATCAGGGCGGTCACGATGCGGCGCAGCCGGTCGGCGTCGAGCCGGCCCGAGAGCAGCTCGGCGCCCCGGCGCTCGCGGGTCAGCACGTGGTGCAGGGCCAGGCGGGCGGGGTAGCGGTCCTTGAGGTCGGCGAGCTCGTCCACGAACATCGTGTCCGTGGTGGTCCGGTTGGAGTAGACCAGGTCGAACGTGCTGTCCGCCGCCGAGCCGAGCGTGTGCTCCACGAGCGACATCATCGGCGTGATGCCGCTGCCCGCCGCGACCCCGACCACGCGGCCGCCCTGGCCGGGCGGACGGTGCGACACGAACAGCCCCTCGGGGCTCATCACGTCGAGCGTCATCCCCGGGGCGAGGTGGTCGATGGCCCAGGGCGAGAACAGCCCGCCCATGTCGCGCTTGATGCCCACCTTGAGCGAGCCGGGCACGGGCGCCTGGCAGATCGAGTAGGTGCGGCGCACCTCCTCGCCGTCGACCTGCGCGCGCAGCGCGACGTACTGGCCGGGCGCGTAGGAGTAGGCGTCGGCGAGGTCGTCCGGCACGTCGAACGTCACCTCGACGGCGTCCGCCGTCAGCGGGCGCACCGCCGCGACCGTGAGCGGGTGGAACCGGGCGCGACGCCGGGCGCCGGGCGCGGCCGGGACGCCCGCGTCGGCGACCGGCATCAGTGCTCCTTGAAGTGGTCGAAGGGCTCCCGGCAGCGCTGGCAGACGTACAGCGCCTTGCACGACGTCGAGCCGAACCGGGCGAGCTCGCGCGTGTGCAGCGAGCCGCACCGGGGGCACCGCACGCCCAGCCCCAGCGCGACGACGCCGCCGGCCCGGCGGCCGGGCGGGGCGATCCCGTGCTCCACGAGCTTGCGGCGGCCCGCGTCGCTCATCCAGTCGGTCGTCCACGCGGGGGAGAGCACCACGGCCACACGTGCCCGCGGGTGGCCGTGCTCGCGAAGCACGGCCACGATGTCGTCGCGGATCGCGTCGACGGCGGGGCAGCCCGAGTAGGTGGGCGTGATGTCCACGACGGGCGACCCGTCCACGAACCGCACGCCCCGCAGCACGCCGAGGTCCTCGATGGTCAGGACCGGCACCTCGGGGTCGGTGACGGTTGCCGCGACGTCCCACACGGCGCGCTCCGGCCCGGTTGCCGGGCGGGGCCGGGCGACCTGCTCGACGGCACCCTCGACGGCGCTCATCACCACACCGCTCCCGGGTGCCGCCGGGCCAGCACCTGCATCTCGGCGAGCAGCGGGCCCAGCGCCTCGGAGTGCACCCCGGTCCGGCCGCCGCCGCGGACGGCCGCGACCGTCGGGACCGGCAGCTCCGCCCGTTCGAGCACCGGCAGCAGCAGCGCGTCGAACGGCTCGCGCAGCCCGGCGGGCGGCACCGCGGCGTCCGGGACGGCGTCGGCGGCGGGGTCGTCGGCGAACAGCTCGTCCACGAACGGCCAGATCTCCTCCAGCCCCGCCGTCATCCGCCGCCGCGACTCGTCGGTGCCGAGCGCCAGGCGCACGGTCCAGAGCGTGGCGTGGTCCAGGTGGTAGTCCACCTCCTTGACCGCCTTGGCGGCGATGGCCGCCAGCGTGGGGTCCGTGCTGCCGGCCAGGGCGCGGTAGAGCACGGTGAAGTAGGCCGACACGATCAGCTGCCGGGCGATCGTGCACGCGAAGTCGCCGTTGGGCCGCTCGAAGATCTGCCGGCACCGGAAGTCCGCCTCGTCCCGGAAGTACGCGAGGTCGTCCTCGCTCTGGTCCCAGGCGGACCCCGCGTAGGTCAGCAGGCCTCGCGCGTGACCCAGGGTGTCGAGCGCGATGTTGCCGAGCGCGACGTCCTCCTCCAGCTCGGGCGCCGCCGCGATCCACGAGCCCAGCCGCTGCGCCAGGACCAGGGCGTCGTCGCCCAGGCCGAGCGCGTACCGCGCGACGTCGTCGGTGGCACGGGCGGGGCTGTCCTGCGTCGCGACCCGGGCGGCGATCGCCTCGGGCGTGAGCACCGCGGACGGGGACTGGTGCTGGTTCTGCATGGGCTCTCCATCGAGCGTCGGGCCGTCCGGCCGGTGGCCGGCGGTACGGGTCAGAGGTGCGGCACGGCCTGCGACGCCGTGTAGTACGTCGCGTGCCGGAAGTCCTTGCCGCGCGGGGACTCGAACCACGCGTCCTTCGCGTCCGGGTCCGACGCCGTGATCGCGGCGGCGGGCACGACCCAGATCGAGACCCCCTCGCTGCGGCGGGTGTAGAGGTCGCGGGCGTTGCGCACCGCCAGCTCGGCGTCCGGCGCGTGCAGCGAGCCGGCGTGCACGTGCGAGAGGCCGCGCGCCGAGCGCACGAACACCTCCCACAGCGGCCAGGTCTCCCGGCGCGGTTCCTCGGTCATGACGCCATCCGTTCGTTCGTCGCGGTGCGCTCGGCGTACGCCCGGGCGGCCTCCCGCACCCACGCGCCCTCGGCGTGCGCAGCGCGGCGCTTGGCGAGGCGCAGCGCGTTCGCCTGCCCGTTCCCCTGCAGCACGGCGTGGAACTCGGCCCAGTCGAGCTCGCCGAAGTCGTGGTGGCCGCGCTCCTCGTTCCAGCGCAGGTCGGGGTCGGGCAGGGTGACGCCGAGGATCTCGGCCTGGGGCACGATCATGTCCACGAACCGCTGGCGCAGCTCGTCGTTCGAGAAGCGCTTGATCTTCCAGGCCATACTCTGCCGCGAGTTGGGCGACTCCGCGTCGGGCGGGCCGAACATCATCAGGGCCGGCGCGTACCAGCGGTTCACCGACTCCTGCGCCATGGCCCGCTGCTCCTCGGTGCCGTCCATCAGCGCCAGCAGGATCTCGAAACCCTGCCTCTGGTGGAACGACTCCTCCTTGCAGATGCGCACCATCGCGCGCCCGTACGGGCCGTAGGACGCGCGGCACAGCGGCACCTGGTTCGCGATGGCGGCGCCGTCCACGAGCCAGCCGATCGAGCCCATGTCGGCCCACGAGGGCGCGAGGTAGTTGAAGATCGAGGAGTACTTGGCCTTGCCGGAGTGCAGCGCGTCGAGCATCTCGTCCCGGGTGGTGCCCAGCGTCTCGGCGGCCGAGTACAGGTAGAGCCCGTGCCCGGCCTCGTCCTGCACCTTGGCCATGAGGATCGCCTTGCGCTTGAGGCTCGGGGCGCGCGTGATCCAGTTGCCCTCCGGCTGCATGCCGATGATCTCGGAGTGCGCGTGCTGCGACATCTGCCGCACCAGTGCCTTCCGGTACGCCGCCGGCATCCAGTCCGTGGGCTCGATCCGCTGGTCGGCGGCGATGAGGGCGTCGAACGCCGCGAGCCGCGCGTCCTCCCGGGGGTCGGCCTCCGGGGAAGCGGTCGTGGCCGGGTCGTGTGCAGGCATTACCGTCTCCCGTGCTGGAGCCCTACTTACCGATCGTTCAGTCAGGCTAGCACCGGGGTGGGGGCGGCGGCAACGCCCTCGCGTTCGGTTAGGTTGGCTCGCATGGATGAATCGGCCGCCGCTCCCGCACCCGCTCGACGGGGCGGCAACGGGCGTGCGGGGCGCGTGGCGTACGACCTGGACGCGGTGCTGGCCGTCGCCGTCCAGGCGTTCAACGAGCGCGGGTACGACGCGACGTCGATGGGCGAGCTGGCGGAGCGCCTCGGGACCAGCAAGTCCGCGATCTACTACCACGTCAGCGGCAAGCAGGAGCTGCTGCGGCTGGCGCTGGAGCGGGCGCTCGGCAACCTCGAGGCACTGCTCCAGGAACCGGGCGAGAAGCCGGGCGAGGGGCAGGGCGGGCAGCCCGGCACCGCCGCGCCGACCGCGCTCGACCGGCTCGAGCGCGTGCTCCGCGGCGCCGTGCGCGTGCTCGTGGCGGAGCTGCCGTTCGTCACGCTGCTGCTGCGCCTGCGCGGCAACACCGACGTCGAGCGCGAGGCGCTCGCGCGCCGCCGCGAGTTCGACCACGCCGTGGCCCGCCTGGTCGAGGAGGCGGTCGCGGACGGCGCCCTCCGGTCCGACGTCGACGCCCGCACCGCCACGCGCCTGCTCTTCGGCATGGTCAACTCGCTGGTCGAGTGGTACCGCCCCGGCGGCGGGCTCACGGCCGACCATCTCGCCGACGCCGTCGTCGCCATGGCGTTCGAGGGGCTCCGCGCGCAGCCCGGCCCGCGCCGCTGACGAGGTGCGCTCTTGAACCCGGAGGTCCCGCATGCCATGCTGCACAGAACGAACGGTCAGTAAGTAGCGCGACGACGCTACGCCGGTGCGACCCCCAGGTGATGAGGCCATGGCAGCAGCGTTGCGGCGCGTCGACGACCGCGCGGACCGCCTCCACGTCCGGCTCGACCGGCCCGAGGTGCGCAACGCGATCGACCGGGCAATGGTCGGCGAGCTGCACGAGGTCTGCGCCGAGCTGGAGGCCCGGCCGCGCGTCCTCGTCCTGTCCGGCTCCGAGCGGGTCTTCGCCTCCGGCGCCGACATCGCCGAGCTGCGCGAGCGCGGGCGCGACGACGCGCTGGCCGGGATCAACTCCCGGCTGTTCGAGCGGATCGCCCGCCTCCCGATGCCGGTGATCGCCGCCGTCGACGGCTGGGCCCTCGGAGGCGGGGCGGAGCTCGCCTACGCGGCCGACTTCCGGCTGGCCGGCGAGAACGCCCGGTTCGGCCAGCCCGAGGTCGGGCTCGGCATCATGGCCGCCGCGGGTGCGTCCTGGCGGCTCAAGGAGCTCGTCGGCGAGACGCTCGCGCTGGAGATCCTGCTCGCCGGCCGCGTGCTCGACGCCCGCGAGGCCCTGGCGGCGGGGCTGGTGAGCGCGGTCCACGCGTCGTCCGACCTGGTGGCCGCCGCCGACACGCTGGCGGACCGGATCGCCGAGCAGGACCCGATCGCGGTCCGGTACACCAAGCAGGTCTTCCGGGCCCCGCGCGCGGCGCACCCGGACGTCGACGACCTGGCCCAGTCCGTGCTGTTCGAGTCGCCCGCCAAGCGCGAGCGGATGACCGCGTTCCTCGAACGGAGGAAGCGATGACGCTGCCACGGGACGTCGGCGTGGTGGGCGGCGGCCGGATGGGCGTCGGGATCGCCCACGCCTTCCTGCTGGCGGGGTCCCACGTCGTGGTCGTCGAGCGCGACCGGGAGTCGGCGGCCCGGGCGCTGGCGGGGCTGGAGCGCGCGGTGACCGCCAGCGTGGAGCGCGGGAGCACCCCGCGCACCGCCGCCGAGCTGACGGGGCGGGCACGCGTGACCACGGACGTGGCGGACGTCGGCCCTGCGGGCCTCGTCGTCGAGGCGGTACCCGAGGACCTCGGCGCGAAGGTCGAGGTGCTGGCCCGCGTCGAGCAGGTGCTGTCGCCGGCCGCCTGGCTGGCCAGCAACACGTCGTCGCTCTCCATCGACACGCTCGCCGGGCACCTGGAGCGCCCCGAACGGTTCGTGGGGCTCCACTTCTTCAACCCCGTGCCCGCGTCGGCGCTCGTGGAGATCGTGCGCGGCCGGGCGACGGTGCCGGCGCTCGTCGAGGAGGCCGGCGCCTGGGTCACCGCGCTCGGCAAGGCCTCGATCGTCGTGTCCGACACCCCGGGCTTCGCGAGCTCCCGCCTGGGCGTGGTGATCGCGCTGGAGGCGATCCGCATGGTCGAGGAGGGTGTCGCCTCGCCCGCCGACATCGACACCGCGATGGTGCGCGGCTACCGGTTCCCGGTCGGGCCGCTGCGCCTGACCGACCTGGTGGGCCTCGACGTGCGGCTCGGCATCGCCGAGCACCTGGAGCGCGAGCTGGGGGAGCGGTTCGCCGTCCCGCGCCTGCTGCGGGCGATGGTCGAGGCGGGCCGGCTGGGGCGTAAGACCGGCGAGGGGTTCTTCACGTGGGACGAGTGACCTGCACGGACGTCGGAACAGCCGAAAGGAAGACGCCATGACCGCGACGGAGACCCCGGTGCGCACCCTCGACAGCTACGTCCTCGGGGCCTGGCAGCGCCCGCCGTCGGACGCGGAGGCCCAGGTCGTGCGGGACGCCTCGACCGGTGAGCCGGTCGCGGCGGTCTCGGGCAGCCCGGTCGACCTGCGGGCCGTCGCCGAGTACGGCCGGACCGTGGGCCAGGCCGCGCTCGGCGCGCTCACGTTTCACCAGCGTGCCCTGCTGCTCAAGCGGCTCGCCCAGCACCTCACCGGCGTCAAGGAGGACCTCTACGAGGTGAGCCTGCGCACCGGCGGCACCCGGCGCGACGCCCTGGTGGACATCGACGGCGGCATCGGCGTGCTGTTCACCTACGGGTCGAAGGGGCGCCGGGAGCTGCCCAACGCGCAGCTCCTGGTGGACGGGCCGCCGGAGAACCTGTCCCGCGACGGGTCGTTCGGCGGCCAGCACGTCCGCGTGCGGCGGCAGGGCGTCGCCTTCCAGGTCAACGCCTTCAACTTCCCGGTGTGGGGCATGCTGGAGAAGTTCGCGCCCGCCTTCCTCGCGGGCGTGCCGACGGTCGTCAAGCCGGCCTCGGCCACCGCCTACCTCGCCGAGGCCGCGGTGCGCGCGATCGTCGACTCCGGCCTCCTGCCCGACGGCGCGCTGCAGCTCGTCAGCGGACCGGCCCGCGGGTTCCTCGACGTGCTCGACGTGCGCGACGCCGTGAGCTTCACCGGCTCCGCGTCCACGGCGCGGGTGCTCGCGGTCGACGACGCCGTGATCCGCCGCGGCGTGGTGCTCACCGCGGAGACGGACTCGCTCAACGCGGCGGTGCTCGGCTCGGACGTGGAGCCCGGGAGCCCGGAGTTCGCAGCGTTCGTCGCCTCCGTGGTCACCGAGATGACCGTCAAGGCCGGGCAGAAGTGCACGGCGATCCGGCGGGTGATCGTCCCGGCCGACCGCGAGGACGCCGTGATCGAGGCCGTCCGCGACCGGATCGCGCAGCGCGTCGTGGTCGGCGACCCGCGGGCCGACGGCGTCACGATGGGCGCCCTGGCGAGCGTGGGACAGAAGGAGGAGGTGCTGCGCAGCGTCCGGGAGCTCGTCGCCGGCGGCGGGCAGATCGTCGTCGGCGACCTCGCGGAGCCCGAGGTGGTGCACGCCGACGGCCGCCGCGGACCCGCGCCCGACGGCGCGTTCGTCGCGCCCCTCCTGCTGCGGTTCGCCGACCCCGCGGCACCCGCGGTGCACGACGTAGAGGCCTTCGGCCCGGTCGCCTCCGTGATCGGCTACCGCGACCTGGACGACGCCGTCCGCCTGGCCAACCTCGGCGGCGGGTCGCTGGTGGCCACCGTCGCGTCCGCCGACCCTGCCGTGGTGCGGCACCTCGTCACCGGGATCGCGCCGATGCACGGGCGCGTGCTCGTGCTCGACCGGGACGACGCGCGCTCGTCGACGGGCCACGGCTCCCCGGTGCCGCACCTCGTCCACGGCGGGCCGGGCCGCGCGGGCGGCGGCGAGGAGCTCGGCGGCGTCCGCGCCGTGGAGCACTACATGCAGCGCACCGCGGTGCAGGGCACGCCCGCGGCGCTGACCGCCCTGACCGAGCGGTGGCGGGCGGGGGCGCCGTCGCGCACCGACGCCGGCCACCCCTTCCGCAGGTCGTTGGCCGACCTCCGGGTCGGCGACGCCGTCGAGTCCGCGCCGCGCGAGGTGACCCTCGACGACATCACGCACTTCGCGGACTTCACCGGCGACACCTTCTACGCCCACACGGACGAGGAGGCCGCGGCGGCCAACCCGTTCTTCCCCGGGCGTGTGGCGCACGGGTACCTGCTCGTGTCGTTCGCGGCCGGGCTGTTCGTCGACCCCGCGCCGGGGCCGGTGCTCGCGAACTACGGCCTGGAGAACCTGCGCTTCCTGACGCCGGTCTCGCCCGGGGACACGATCCGGGTGCGGCTGACGGCCGCCCAGATCACGCCCCGCGAGGACGAGGACTACGGCGAGGTGCGCTGGGACGCCGTGCTCACCAACCAGCGCGACGAGCAGGTGGCCACGTACGACGTGCTCACCCTGGTCGCCAAGGAGGACCGGGCCGCCGCGGCCGGGCACTGACGGTCACGTCCCGAGCCTCCCGTCCGTCATACCCGTGAGGAACCACCGGACGGAAGGGACGGACACGATGACCACACGGACAGCGACGACCACAGGACAGGACGACGAGGCACGGGTCAGGCGGGTGCTCGACGGGATCGTCGACGCGCTGCGCGCCAAGGACCTCGACGCGCTGCGACGGCTCTACACGGACGACGTCGTGTCGTTCGACGTCGAGCCGCCGCTGCAGCACGTGGGCGTGGACGCCAAGCTGGCGAACTGGGCGCGCGTCTTCGCGGTGTTCGAGAAGGTCGGCTACGAGCTGCGCGACCTGACGCTCGCCGTGGACGGGACCGTCGCGTTCGGGCACGGCTTCGGGCGGCTCAGCGGCACGCTCGCGGACGGGTCCGTGACGGGCGGCATGTGGGTGCGGGCCACGTTCTGCCTCCGCAGGGTGGGCGGCACCTGGCTGATCGCGCACGACCAGGTCTCGGTGCCGCTCGACCTGCGCAGCGGCCGGGGGCTGACCGACCTGACGCACTGACCGGCCGGAACCCTGGACCTCAGGCCATCTCGGGGACGTGGAGGTGCGCGAACGCGATCTCCATCTCCTCGAGGTTGTCGACCGTCGCGCCCAGCTCGCTGACCACGCGCTCGCGGATGCGGGCCGTGGCCTCGCGGGCGGCCACGACGGCCCCCATGCTGTCGAAGGCGGTCGTGCCGACGGCGCGCCCGGCCTCGCGGTCGACCATGAGGCTGCCGCTGCAGAAGCCGTCCATCTCCTGGAGCTGCGGCAGGATGACCATGCGGTAGAGGTCGATACAGCGGTCGACCATGTCCTGGCCGCCGCTCAGCCAGGTGAGGCGGGCGCAGGCGCCGTCGGGCGTGGCGTGGTCGCGGTGGACGACGGCGGCCTCCCACTCGTGGACGTCGCCCCCGCCGGTGCTCCCCAGCGCCTCCACGGCGCGCTCGCGCAGCGGCCGGACGTCGTCGGCGCTCCTCACCATCGCGTCGTGCGACTGCCACGCCGTCGTGGCGATGCACCGCCCGGACTCGTGGTTGACCAGCATCGACATCCCGACACAGCCGTCCATGGCTGTCACTGCCGGGAAGACCTCCTCACGGACGACCCGTAGCCCGTCGTCGATCCCGGCGGGATCTCCCTGGACCTCGGTTGTGCGTACGAACATGACGGACTCTCCCTGTGCTCGGGGCAGCGTCCGGACGGCGCTGCCGTCCGTTCCACACTCCGCCGCCGCGTGGCCGAGGTCAAGGTCCGCGCGTCTGAATTCGACCGGGTACGGCTCAGCGCCGGAGCTCGACGGCGCTCAGGCCGGCGAGGCTGAGGATCACGCGGTCGCCGGTGTCCACGACCGTCGCGAGCACCTGGTCGCACCCGGCGCACCGGGCCACCAGGCCGGGGGCGTCGGTGTAGACCATGGCCTCCGCGAGCGCGGCCATGTGCCCGCAGCCGCCGCAGCGGCCGCGCGCGGCCGTCACGTCGGTCGTGAAGACCTCGGAGAGCGCGCCCGCGAGCACGTTGCCGTCGAGGTGGTGTGTCATCTAAAGGCCTCCGAAGCGCTCGGTGTGGATGTCCGTCGCGGAGTGGCCCAGCTCCTGCAGCCAGCGGGCCACGGTCTCGACGAAGCCCGTCGAGCCGCAGACGTAGACGTGCGGGTGGTCCGCGGCCGGGACCGTCCGGGCGGCGAGGGCCTCCCGCGTGAGCCGCCCGACGGCGTCGGGCCAGCCGGCCGGCGCCGCACGCGTGTAGACGAGGTCCAGCTCGAAGGCCGGTCCGGCCAGGCCCGCGAGCTCGTCCGCGAAGTGCACGTCCGCCGGGGTGCGCACGGAGTACAGCAGCCGGAACGGCGCGGGGTCGGCGGCCGCGCCGTGCGCCGCGGCCATCGCGTACAGCGGCACGACGCCGGAGCCGCCCGCGACGAGCTGGACCGGGCGGTCGCCCGAGCCGGGCCGCCAGACGAAGAACGCGCCCAGCGGGCCGTGCAGCTCGAGCTGGTCACCGGGCTGGAGCTCGCGCACCAGGAAGGGCGAGACCTCGCCGTCCGGCAGCTCGTCGACCGCCAGGACCACCTGCCCCGCGGGCGTCGACGCGGCGATCGAGTACGACCGGCTCGCCTGGTAGCCGTCGGGGGCGGTCAGGCGCACGTCCAGGTGCGCGCCGGCCTCGCTGCCCGGCCAGGTCGGCACGTCCAGCACGAGGCGGGCGGCCGTCGGCGTCTCGCGGCGCGTCTCGACCACGGTCGCGACGTGCCACGCGGGGCGCGGCCGGGACCGGCCCAGGGTCACGGATGGCGCGCTCACCAGTAGCGCTCCTCCTTCCACGGGTCGCCGTAGAGGTGGTAGCCGTACTGCTCCCAGAAGCCCGGGTCGTTGTCCGGCATCATCGTCAGGCCCCGCACCCACTTGGCGCTCTTCCAGAAGTACAGGTGCGGCACGAGCAGCCGGGCCGGTCCGCCGTGCTCCGGGTCGAGCGGCCCGCCGTCGGCCTCCGTGGCGATCCAGGCCTTGCCGTCGAGCAGGTCCTCCAGCGGCACGTTCGTGGTGTAGCCGCCGTAGGAGTGCGCCATGACGTACTCGTGCTCGGACTCCACGTTCTCGAAGATCTTGTCGAGGCTCACCCCGCGCCAGCCCATGTCGAGCCGGGACCAGTGGGTGACGCAGTGGATGTCCACGGTGACGTCCTCGACGCCGAGCGCGAGGAGCTCGTCCCAGCTCCACCGGTGGTCGGTACCGGTCTCGTCCTGGACGGTGAGCTCCCAGTCCGCGGTGTCGACGTGCGGCGTGGGCCCGGCGCTGAGCACGGGCCAGTCCTGGACCAGTGTCTGGCCCGGCGGGAGCCGCGTGTCGGGCTCACGGCGGCGGCCGGAGAATCCACGGGTGACGAAGGACATGCTGGGTCTCCTCCCGGCGATCGTGCCAGGCCGGGCACGGTTCGATGGTGGGAACAGCGTAGGGCCCGGGCCGGCCGGCGGCGCGCGAACCGGGCCGTTCCAGCGGGTGAGTTCGGGCAGTAGGGTCGCGGCATGACGACCGAGTCGCCGGGCCAGGACGAGCTGGAGCTCTTCGAGAACTTCCGGGGCCGGCTGGAGGCCATCGCCTACCGGCTGCTCGGGTCGGCGGCGGAGGCCGAGGACGCCGCGCAGGAGACGTTCCTGCGCTGGGAGGCGGCCGACCGCTCGCAGATCCGCGTGCCGGAGGCCTGGCTGACGCGGGTGCTGACCAACCTGTGCCTCACGCAGCTCACGTCGGCGCGGGCCCGGCGGGAGCTCTACGTGGGGGAGTGGCTGCCGGAGCCGCTGCTCGGCGGCGACCCGATGCTCGGCCCGGCGGACACGGCGGAGCAGCGCGACACGGTGTCCACGGCGATGCTCGTGCTGATGGAGCGACTCACGCCCACCGAGCGGGCCGTCTACGTGCTGCGCGAGGCGTTCGCGTTCTCGCACGCGGAGATCGCCGAGATGCTCGACCTCACCGAGGTGGGGAGCCAGCAGGTGCTGCACCGGGCCAGGCAGCACCTCGCGGGGGAGCGGACCCGCGCGGCGGTCGACCTGGCGGTCGCCCGGCCGGTCGTGGAGGAGTTCCTGGCGGCCGCGACGAGCGGGCAGCTCGAACCGCTGGTCAAGCTGCTGACGGCCGACGTCGTCGGCGTGGGCGACGGTGGCGGCAAGGTCGCGGCGCGCGCGACGGCGGTGCTCGGGGCCACGGCCGTGGCCAAGTTCCTGCGCGGCCTGTTCCGCCCGGCCGAGGCCAAGCGCGCGATGCTGGGCGGCAGCCCCGACGTCTACGCGTGGACGGCGAACGGCCTCCCGGCGCTGGTGGTCGTGGTCGGCGACCGGCTGGTGGGCGTGATGACGCTGGAGGCGACCGCCGACGGGATCACCGCCGTGCTCAGCCAGGTCAACCCCGACAAGCTCGGCCGGGCCGGCCGGCAGTGGGCGGCCACGGAGCACGGGGAGCCGCTGATCCGGGGCTGGTGAGGCGGGGCCGGTGAGGCCGGGCCCCCTGTGAGCGGCGTCACAGGGGCGGGGTGTCAGGGATGGTCGTGCCGTCCGGTTCAGGAGGCACACACCGTCCCACCGACACGAGCTGAGGGATCCCATGAAGCACCGCATCGTCATTCTCGGGGCCGGGTACGCCGGAGCCTCCGCCGCCGGCCGGCTGGCCCGTCGGCTGCACCCCGACGACGTCGAGCTCACCCTGGTCAACGCCGAGCCGGACTTCGTCGAGCGGGTGCGCCTGCACCAGGTGGCCACGGGCCAGGACCTGCGCCCCCGGCCGCTGCGCGACCTGCTCGCCGGCACGGGCGTGCGCCTGCGCGTGGCCCGCGTGACCGCCGTCGACGTCGACCGCCGGACCGTCTCCCTGACCGGGGCGGACGGCGCGGAGCAGCTCGCCTACGACACGCTCGTCTACGCCCTGGGCAGCGCGCTCGCCGACCACGGCGTGCCGGGCGTCGCCGAGCACGCCCACGAGCTGGCGAGCCGGCCCGGCGCGCTCCGCCTGCGCGAGCGGCTGGCAGGCCTCGCCCCCGGCGGCCGCGTGGTCGTGGTCGGCGGTGGGCTGACCGGCATCGAGGCCGTCACCGAGATCGCCGAGGCCCGCGCCGACCTCGACGTGGCCCTCGCCGTCCGCGGCGGCCTGGGCGACTGGCTCTCGGCGGCCGGGCAGCGCCACCTGCGCGCCGTCCTCGACCGGCTCGGCGTCACGGTCCACGAGCACGCCGACGTCACCGGCGTGGACGCCACCGCCGTCGAGACCCACGACGCGACCATCCCGGCGGACGTCGCCGTGTGGGCCACCGGGTTCGGCGTGCACCCGATCGCCGCCGCGACGAGCCTGCGGGTCGGCGCGGACGGGCGGATCGTGGTCGACGGGACCATGCGCTCCGTCTCGCACCCCGACGTCTACGCCGCGGGCGACGCCGCGCTGGCGCACGGACCCGTCGACAACGTGCTGCGCATGTCGTGCGCGTCCGGCATCCCGATGGCCTGGCAGGCCGCCGACTCGATCGCGGCTCGTCTGACCGGGGGCAGGCTCCCGCACACGCCGCTCGGGTACGTCCACCAGTGCGTCAGCCTGGGCCGGCGCGACGCCGTCATCCAGCTCGTCACGGCCGACGACCAGGCCAAGGACGCCGCCCCCGGCGGCCGCCTCGCCGCCCGGTACAAGGAGCTGGTCTGCGCCGGAGCGGCCTGGATGGTGGCCCACCCGGTCCCGTACCCGGTCCGCCGGCGCCGCGTCACGACGCCGTCCGGTGCGGATCGCGAGCGGGTGAATGTTGCCGAGCCGCCCGCCGTGAAGGGCTAAGGTCTCGGAAAAAACGAGCGGGCGGGTCCGCCCGCCGCCGAGGCAAGGGTGACTTGGCGCGATCACCTGTGCCAAGGAGGCAAGCCATGATCTCGGACGACGTGCGCCGGTCGCTGGACGTCGCCACGCCCCCCACGGTCCGCGTGCTCGACCATCTCGTGGGGCGCGACGCCGTACCGGAGGCGGGGATCGCCGCGGCGGTGGGTCTCGCCGCCGCGGACGTCCGCGCCGCGCTGACCACGCTCGAGGCGGACGGGCTGGTCGTGCGGGTGTCGCCGGGACCGGGCCGGTCCCGGCGCTGGTCGGCGCTGCCGCCCCGCTCGGTGCTCACCACGCTGCTCGCCCGGCGCCGCCTGGAGATCGCCGTCTGGGAGCTGCACGCCGACCACCTCGAGAAGACCTACCAGGAGGCCACCGGCCAGGCCGGCGACACGGCGCTCGTGGACGTCGTGGTCGGGGCGGAACAGGTCGGCGCGCTGTACTGGCACCTCATGGAGACCGCCACGCACGAGGTGCTGCACCTCGCCCGGCCGCCCTACCTCCAGCCCACCCCCGAGCTGCTCGACGAGGTGGACCGGCCCACGATGAGCCCCACGGTGGAGCTGCGCAGCGTGTACGAGAGCGCGACGTTCATCGACCCCGTCTCGCTCGAGACCGCGCTCGGCGGGCAGGCGACCGGCGCAGGCCTGCGCCTGTCGCCGCAGGTCCCGCTCAAGCTCGTCGTCGTGGACCAGAAGATCGCCATGCTGCCCGCCTCCGGCGACGACGCCGGCAGCGCCTCGCTCGTGGTGCACGCCCCCGCTCTGGTCGGCGCGCTGACCGACCTCTTCGAGCGGGTGTGGGACGCGGCGATGCCGCAGTCCATGTGGGCCGGGCCGGACGGCGCGCCGCCCGACGGAGAGGCGGACCCCGGGACGAACCCGGCCGCCACCTGGTCACCGCTGCCGCGGGTACGGCTGGAGCAGCGCACGCGGTCCATCCTCGACCTCATGGCCGGCGGGCTCACCGACGAGGCGATCGCGCGCACGCTCGACATCAGTCGGCGCACGGTCCAGGCCGAGGTCACGGCGCTCGCGGAGAAGCTGGGCGCGCGCACGCGGTTCCAGATCGGGCTGTTCGCCGCCGAGCAGGGCCTGCTCGCCCGGACGCGCGCGTAGCGGTCTCCGGGCTGCTCATCTGCGCAGGTGCGCAATCTTCTCCTTGTCCGGTATGTCGTCGGTCAGCACAGTTGTCTCGTCCGACGGGCGCGAGGGTGCGACCGGTACCAGATCAGTCCGGCCCGAGAGGGCCGTAGGAGAAGCCCATGCGTATCCAGAGACCCAACCGTGCGGTCGCCGTGCTGGCGGCGGCCGCCCTGCTCGGGGCCGCGGTCCCCGCCGCCCACGCGGCACCCGCCACGGCACCCGCCGCGGTGCCGGGCACCACGGCGACCGCCCCCGCGCCGGACACCGAGACCCCCGGCCTCGTCGACGGGCTCGACGAGCCCGTCGACGCCGCCCTCGCCCCGGCGGCCGCCGCGCGGACCCACCTCGAGGGCCACCGGTCCCGCTACGGGATCGCCGACCCCGACGCCACGCTGGTCACCGCCGACGTGCAGCGCGAGGGCACCCGCGAGACCGTCCGGCTGGACCAGCGGTACAAGAAGCTGCCGGTGCTCGGCGGCCAGTACGTGGTCCGCATGGAGAAGCAGGGCGGCGAGCGCACGGTCACGGGCACCTCGGGCTCGTACTTCACCGAGCTCGACGTCGACACGACGGCGCAGACCCTGCCCGCGGCCACGGCCGTCGAGCGGGCCGTCGAGGGGATCCGCAAGAGCCTGACCGGCGGCGCGGCCGTCGTCGCGGGCGGGGTGCGGCCGGGCACGGCGCCGTCGGCGGCGACGCCGGACCTCACCGGCACGGACCAGGGCCTCGCGGTCGTCCCGTCGGGCACCGGCCTCCTGGCCCGGCACGTGCTGGTGCGCGGTACCGCGCCGGTCACGGGCGAGCCCGTGCTCACCGACGTGTACGTCGACGCGGCCTCCGGCGCCGTGCTGCTCAGCTCCAGCCGCCTGCGCACACTGGCCGCCCCGCAGCAGGTGGCGGCCCTGCGGGCCGACCAGGAGGCGGCCGCCGCGGCCACGACCGACGGCACCGAGCCGCCGCCGTCCGGCAACGGCGTGACGCCGGTGACCGGCACGGGGACCAAGGCCGACGGCACCACCGTCGACGTCGGGCTGCAGCGGGTGGACGCCACGGGCACCTACCTGACGATGGACGTGTCGCACACGCTGGCCGACGGCCGGACCGTGCCCATCACCACCTGGGACGCGACGCACAACGACTACTACGACACCGCGGGCCAGTGGCCCGAGGGCATCACGCCCTTCGGATCGCCGTCGAGCACCCTGGGCACCGACCTGACCGACCTCGGCGCGGTCGACGCGCACTGGGCGGCGGCCCAGGTGTTCGAGTACTACAAGGTGGAGCACGGGCGCGACAGCCTGGATGACGCCGGCATGGCGCTCGACTCCTTCGTCGGTATCACCTACGGGGGCGGCCCGTTCGTGAACGCGTTCTGGGACGGCACCAAGATGGTCTACGGGACCGGCGACGCGGAGTACAAGTCGCTCGCCGCCGACCTCGACGTCGTCGGCCACGAGATGACGCACGGCGTGGTGGAGCACACCGCGGGCTTCCTCTACAGCGGGCAGCAGGGCGCGCTGAACGAGGCGATCGCCGACTACTTCGGCAACGCGATCGACGTCGACGTGTCCGGGATCCCGATGAGCGACCCGGAGGCGAGCCTCCTGGGCGGCGACCTGTGCCGCACCACGGCCCCGGTCGACTGCGCCCTGCGGGACCTCGACGACGGCATGACGACGGCGGACTTCAACCACCTCATCGACACGGACGCGCGCTTCGACTACGGCGGCGTGCACCTGAACTCGACCATCGTCTCCGGCGCGCTGTGGGACGTCCGCGAGGCGCTGGGCGGCGAGCTGGCCGACAAGATCGTCTACCGGGCGCTGACCGAGTACCTCACGCCGCTGTCCGACTTCGTGGACGCCCGCGACGCCGTGATCGCCTCCGCGCGGTCCTACGGCCTGAAGGGCAAGCAGCTCAAGGTCGTCGAGCGGGCGTTCGACTCGCGCGGCGTCACCGAGGCCTGGGAGAAGAACCTGCCGGGCAAGGGCACGTCGCTGCTCCTCGACCGGCTCGACACCGGGCTGTACACCGACATGCAGCCGTCGACCGGCGGCGACTGGTGGGCCGTGGCGCGCTCCAGCGCCGACGGCACGGAGCCGACGTCGATCTGGGTGGGCCGGACCGACGGCCGGGGCGAGCCCCGGCGGGTCTCCGCGGCCGACGGGCGGGTCAACAGCTTCGCGCAGACCGACGGCAAGCGGGTGGTGTGGCTGTCCATGGCGGCCGACTACTCGGACTACCGGATCATGTCCGCGCCGCTGACCGGCGGGTACCCGAAGGTGCTGCACCGGACGGCGAACCGCGTGACGGGGCTGGGCATGGACGCCGGCGTCACCTCGTGGTCGGAGACGAACGCCGACACCTGGATGGACGAGGTCCGCTACCTGACGGGCAGCTCCACACGGGTGCACACGCTGGAGCACGACTGGTTCGGCCCCGCGACCGCGCCGGTCGTGCAGGCGGGCCGGATCGGGTACGTGCGGTACGAGGTGTTCGAGCACGAGGACGGGAGCTGGGACTGGGCGCTCGGCGTCGAGGTGTTCGACACCCGCACCGGCCGGACCGTCGTGGCCGGCCTGGACAACGGAGCCGAGAGCGTCAGCTACCCCTCGCTCACCACGAAGGGTGCCTACTGGGTGACCGACCGCGACCCCGGGTACACCGAGCAGGGCGCCTGGCACAACTCGGTGCGGGCGTACTCGTTCGCCACGGGCCGCAGCCGGCTGCTCTTCGACGAGAACGGGTCCACGGCGAAGCGGGCCTGGGTGCTGACGGCGTCCGACACGACGCTGACGGTGACCGAGGACGCCTCGAAGGAGGCGTGGCAGTCCGCCACGATGCCGACGGACGCGCTCATGCCGCGCCTGAAGCAGTACACGCTGGACGGGGCCTACGTGGGCGACGCCTCGTGCAGCCCGGGGGCGCAGATGTTCGCCGAGGCGGGTGAGGGCCGCACCGTGGTCTTCAAGTCCACGGCGACGTCGGTGACCGGCCTCGCGGTCGCGTCGGGCGCGAAGCGCTGCTGACCTGAGGGGTGCCGACCGGCCCGGCGCGTGCCGGGCCGGTCGGTGCCCACGGCGTCGCCTCCACGCGGTCCACGCAGGGCCGGCCGGCGTCTACGCTGGGCGCCATGGACGACAGGCCAGTCATCCTGCTGGCGGGCGGCGACCACGCCGACGTCGTCGAGCAGGAGTTCCGCGCCCGGTATGACCGCGACTACCGGATCGAGCTGACCCACGGCGTGGCCGCATGCCTGGACCGGGCGCGGGCGCTCGTCGGCGAGGGCGAGCAGGTCGCGATGGTCGCCTCCGAGCACCACCTGGCGGACGGCACCGCGATCGAGCTGCTGCACCAGCTCCCCTCCGTCGTCGCCACCGCGCGGCGCGTGTCGCTGGTCCCGTTCGAGTACTTCAACGACAGCCTGGACGAGCTGCGGGACGCGATGACGCGCCGCGACCTCGACACGTACGTCATCCTCCCGCGCGGGCCGCGCGACGAGGAGTTCCACACCGCGCTGATCGAGCTGCTCTCCGAGTGGGGCTGGTCGGTGGGCCGGCCCGTCGTGACGGTGACGGACCTGGTGGCCGAGCCTGGCGACCGCAACGCGGCGGCCATCCGGGACCTCCTGGAGCGCCTCGGCTTCCCGTACCGTTCGCTCACGCCGGACGACGAGGAGGCCGAGGCGATCCTCGAGGCCGCCGGCCCGGGCGCCGAGCTGCCCGTGGTCAGCACGTTCCGCGGCCAGGCCCTGGCCGCGGCGACCCCGGCGGCCGTCACCGAGGCGATCTACGGCGGCTTCGACTCGATCCCCGACGGCGTGATCGCCGACGTCGCGATCGTCGGCGCCGGCCCCGCGGGGCTGGCCACGGCCGTCTACGCGGCGTCCGAGGGGCTGGCCACGGTCGTGCTCGAACGGGACGCGATCGGCGGCCAGGCCGGGTCGAGCTCGATGATCCGCAACTATCTCGGGTTCCCGCGTGGCATCTCGGGCATGCGGCTCGCCCAGCGGTCCCGCATCCAGGCCAGCCGGTTCGGCGCGCGCTTCTTCACCGGACGCCCCGCGGCCCGGATCGAGCCGGGGCCGCCGAACGAGCCGGAGCACCAGCACGTGCACGTCCGCGGTGCGCAGCTCTGCGCCCGGACCGTGGTGCTCGCGACCGGGGTGAGCTACCGGCGGCTGGGCGTGCCCGGGGTCGAGGACCTGGTGGGCGCGGGCGTGTACTACGGCGCGGCCACGTCGATGGCGCGCGAGCTGCAGGACCGCGACGTCTACGTGGTCGGGGGCGGCAACTCCGCGGGTCAGGCCGCCGTCCACCTCGCCAAGTTCGCGGGTGGGGTGACCATCCTGGTGCGCCGCGCGAGCCTCGCCGAGACCATGTCGGACTACCTGGTCCGCGAGATCGAGGCGACGCCGACCATCCAGGTGCGCACGCGCACCGTCGTGGCCGACGGCGGCGGCGAGGGCTGGCTGCAGTGGCTGCGGCTGGAGGACCTGGACACGGGCGAGTCCACCAAGACCTCCGCCGACGGGCTGTTCTGCCTGCTGGGCGCGGAGCCGGACTGCACGTGGCTGCCCGAGGGCGTGGCGCTCGACGAGCGCGGGTTCGTGCTGACGGGCCGGGACGTGCCGCGCGAGGCCTGGGTCGACGGCCAGCCGCCCGCGAGCCTGGAGACCACGGTGCCCGGCGTCTTCGCGGTCGGCGACGTGCGCGCCGGTTCCATGAAGCGGGTCGCCTCGGCGAGCGGGGAGGGCGCCTCGGTGCTCCCGCTGGTGCACGCGCACCTGGCCCGGCTGCGCGCCCGGGAGTTCGGCGCCTGATTCCTCCCGGAACCCGATGCGTGCGCATCCTTCCTCGCGCGGTGAGACCGGTTGTCTCATAATGTGTCGACCGTGAAGCGCACTGCAGGGGGCTTGGGCGCGCTCGCGACGGCGGTTCTGGTCGCGATCGGCGCAGTCATTCCGACGATGTCGGCGTCGGCGGAGACCACCGCGGGATGGGCCGAGTGGGAGCCGTTGACCGGCTCGGCCGGCGACTGGTCGACGAGCGTCCGGCTCCCGGCCGCGGGGTTCCCGGAGGCGACCGTGACCTCCGACTCGCGCGGCGGCGTCGGCGTCATCTCCGGGGCGTCGTCCTGGCTGAGCGCGGCCACGCCGCCCGGCGCGGTCTACGGGTCGAGCCGGGACCAGCAGTACCTCAACCTGCGCCCGCAGGCCGACCGGCCCACGTCGCCGTCGACCACCACCTACACGTTCGAGCGTCCGACCCCGGCGAGCGGCTGGGCGTTCGTGCTCGGCGACATCGACGCGGACCGCGCGGTCGTCACGGCGCTCGGCGCCGACGGCCGGCAGCTCGCCGGCGCCGAGCTGGGCTTCCAGGACGGCTTCAACTACTGCCCGGTCCCCGGGGGACCGTCGTGCACGGGGGACCCGGCCGACGTGCCGGCGTGGGACCCGGCCACCGGCGAGCTGATCGGCAACCCGGCCGCCGCCGACACCTCGGGCGCCGCGGGCTGGTTCCGGCCCACGACGCCGATCAAGACCCTGACCATCGAGTTCTTCCAGCGCAGCGGTTTCCCCGTGTACCAGACGTGGTTCGCCTCCCTGGCGCGGGACATCTTCGGCACGGTCAACCTGGTCGACGACACCGGTGCGCCCCAGGGCGTGCTGGGCGGGGCGACCCTCACGCTGTTCGGCCCGGACGGCGCCGAGCTCGCCACGACCACCTCGGACGAGAGCGGCCAGTACGCCTTCCCCGGCTACACGGCCGCGGCGGGGTACAGCGTGGAGCTGACCACCCTGCCGGAGGCGGACCGCGAGCACCCGTTCGGCCTCGTGCCGTTCGGCGACCGGCTGGTCACGGACGTGGACCTGACGGACGAGGACGCCACCGGCGTCGACCTCGCCGCGCGCGACGTCGTCCCCGTGGCCGTCAGCGGCACGGTCCTGACCGACGACGGCACGCCCGTTCCGGGCGCGACGGTCACCCTCATGCCGGTCGGCGGCGGCGCGCCGCTCACGGCCGTGACCGGCTCCACGGGCGAGTACCTGATCGACCACGTCGGCTGGGACGCCGCGAACGACCGGCCCCGGCAGTACACGTTCACGCTGAGCGACGTGCCCGAGGGCTTCACCGTCGCGACGATGCCCGACGACATCACGGTCGACGTCGGCCAGGAGGACCCCAGCACGGGCAACGACTTCGTCGTGACGGCGCCCGCGTCGCTCTCCGGCACGGTGACCGTCGGCGGCGAGCCCGTGGCGGGGGTCGTCGTCACGCGGGAGGGCCCGGACGGCCCGGTCAGCACGACGACGGGCGCCGACGGCACCTACCTCTTCGAGGGCGTACCGGCGGGCGACCACACGGTGAGCGTCGCCGTGCCCGACGGGTACCGGGCCGACGGCCCGGACAGCCGGGACGTCACGGTCGGCGCGGACGACGTGACCGACGTCGACTTCGGCCTGTCGCACCCGGGGGCGGTCGGCGGCACCGTGACCGACGACGCGGGGGAGCCCGTGGCCGGCGCGACCGTCACGGTGACCGGCCCGGACGGCCCCGTCACGCTGGTCACGGACGACGTGGGCGGGTACTTCGTGGGCGACCTGCCGCCGGGCGACTACACGATCACCCTCGTGGTGCCGGAGGGTTACACGGCCGACGTCACCGAGCGGTCCGTGACCCTGACCCGCGCCGGCGAGGACCTGCTGGAGGAGAACTTCGCGCTGGTCGACGGGTCCGCCGAGGTGCAGGAGCTGCCGGCCGGCGGGACGGTCACCCACACCGAGGGCGCGCCCGTCCCCGACACCACGGTCACCGTGACCGACGCGGACGGCGCGCGGGCTGGTACCGCGACCACGGACACCGAGGGCGCGTGGGTCACGGAGCTGCCGCCGGGCTCGTACACCGCCGTCGTGCACCCCGGCCAGGGGTACGTGGTCGACGGCGAGGACAGCATCGCCTTCGAGGTCGTGGACGAGGAGGTCACGGGGCTCGACTTCGTGCTCACGAACGCCACGCAGGCGCCGAGCCCGGCGCCCGGCACCGGTCCGTCGGCCGACCCGGATCCCGATCCGGCCGAGCCGGGCGACCTGGCCGCGACCGGCGCGACCGTCGGCGCGGTGGCGCTGGCCGCAGGGGTGCTGGTGGCCGTGGGCGTCGGGATGGTCCGGGGGTCCCGCCGCCGGAGCTGAGACCGGCACCGCCGGAGCACGACCGGGGCAGGGCAGGATGACGCCATGACGCACAAGGCCGTGCCCGAGAAGATCGACGCCCACCACCACCTCTGGGTCCGCTCGCGGACGCCGCAGCCCTGGATCGACCCCGGCACGATGGGCGCCATCGACGCCGACTTCACGCCGGACGACCTGGACCGGGCGCTCGCGGGCCAGGGCGTGACGGGGACCGTCGTGGTCCAGTCCGTCCCGGTCGAGGCCGAGACGGCGGACCTCCTGGACCTCGCGGCGCGCACGCCGGTGGTCCGGGGCGTCGTCGGCTGGGTGGACCTCGCCGACCCCGGCGTCGCGGACGCCGTCGCGCGGCTGCGGTCGGGCTCCGGGGGAGCGCACCTGGTCGGCGTCCGGTCGATGGTCCAGGCGGAGCGCGACCCCGGCTACCTCGACGGCGCGGACCTGCGGCGGGGCCTGCGGGCGGTCGCGGACGCCGGCCTCGTGGTCGACCTGGTCACCCGGCACGAGCAGCTCCCCGCCGTCGCGCGGCTGGTGCGCGAGGTGCCCGACGTGCCGTTCGTGCTGGACCACCTGGGCAAGCCGCCGCTCGCCGGCGACGACCCCACGACGACGGGCGACCTCGCGGACTGGGCGACGGCGATCGACGCGATCGCGGCGGCGCCGAACGTGACGGCCAAGCTGTCCGGCCTGGTCACCGAGGCGTCGTGGGCGCACTGGTCGGTGGACGGGCTGCGGCCCGCCGTCGACCACGCGCTGGCCGCCCTCGGGCCGGAACGCCTCATGTTCGGCTCCGACTGGCCGGTCAGCCTCCTGGCCGCCCGCTACGACCGGTGGGTCGACACGCTCACGGACCTCCTGGCCGGGCTGACGCCCGCCGAGCAGGACGCCATCTGGCACGGCACGGCGCGCCGCGCGTACGGCCTGCCCCCGGGCGACCGGTGACCTGGTCTCGACGACCGGGCGGGCGGTCCTGCCTCGTCCGGCCGCGGGTTAGCGTGCAGGGGTGAACACCATTACCTCGGACGTCGTCGTGGTCGGGCTGGGCGGGTTCGGCAGCGCCGCGCTGTGGCGGCTCGCCGAGCGCGGCGTGTCCGTCGCCGGCATCGACCGCTTCGACGTCGGCCACAACCTGGGCTCCTCGCACGGCGTGACCCGGCTGTTCCGGGTCGCCTGCATGGAGCACCCTGGGCTCGCCGCGGTGGCCCGCCGGTCGCTGGACCTGTGGACCGAGCTGGGGGAGCGCTACGGCGAGTCGTACGTGGAACAGACCGGCTGCCTGAACGTGGGCGCGCCGGGCTCGCACGTGATCCAGGGCACCATGGCGGCGGCCGCCGCGGCCGGCGTCGAGCTGGACCGCCTGTCGCACGACGAGCTGGTCCGCCGGTACCCGCAGTACGCCGCGTACGACGACGAGACGGTCGCCGTGCTCGACCCCGAGGGCGGCCTGTGCTTCCCGGAGCGCAACGTCCGCGCGCAGGTCCGGGCGGCCGTCGAGGCCGGCGCCCAGGTGTACCCGGGCACGCGCGTGACGGCGGTCGAGCTCGTGGACGGGGGCGTGCGCGTGACCACGCCGACCGCCGTGTTCGAGGCCGGGCAGGCCGTCGTGGCCGCCGGGGCCTGGAACGCGAAGCTCCTGCCCGACCTGCCGCTGCGGCCGCGCCGCACGCCGCTGTTCTGGTTCGCGCCGCAGGCGGGCGCCACCCAGCCGTTCGACCTGTCGGCGTTCCCGTCGTTCATCTACGAGCTCGCCGACGGGCGCGGGCTGTGGGGCCACGGCAGCGGCGACGGCTTCCACATCAAGATCGGGCTGAGCGACCACGGGCACGACGACACCGACCCCGACGAGCTCGACCGGTACATCCACCCGCGCACCGACGTCGACCGCCTGGCCGAGACGGTCGCGGCGGCGTTCCCGCAGGTGGACCCCGTCCCGGTCAAGGCGATCCCGTGCATGATCACCAACTCGCCGGACGAGCAGTTCCTCGTCGGCCGGCCCGGCGGCGACCCGCGCCTGGTCATGGCGGGCGGCGACAGCGGCCACGGGTTCAAGCACGTCGCGGGCGTGGGCGAGCTGCTGGCGCAGATCGCCGTCGGCGAGCAGACCTTTGGCGACGTGGGCTTCATGAACCCGGACCGGTTCGTGTGACGTCGCGCGTGAAGAATGGCACCGAGCACCCCCTGACATGCGGAAAGATGCGCGCATGAGGTTCGAGTATTTCGCAGCCCCGGACGACGAGACGGCTGCCCTGACCATCGACGGCGGCGAGATCGACGGGGCCGTGGCATCCCACGTGGTCGATCCTGCTTCCGTGCTGGGCCAGCTGGAGCGGCTGCTCGGCGGCCCCACCGGCGACGACGGCCTGCGCAGCGCCCAGCTCGTGGCCGAGAGCCCGGACGGTGCCCGGCTGCTGATCCGGCTGTCCAACCACCTGGTCACGCTGTTCGGCATGGTGCGACCCACCACGCTCGACGACGTCGTCCGGCACTGGTCGCTCTCCCGGCGGTTCCGCCGCGCCGAGCCCGAGGACCTGCACGCCTTCGCCGCCGGCCTGCACGAGCTGTGCGAGGGCACCGGCAAGCGGGTCTACTGCCGCGCGACGGCCGACGAGAGCGAGCTGGCCGCCGCCATGGCCCCGGCCGCGGCGGTCCCGGCGGGCCTGGAGGGCGCGGACCCGGACGAGCCCAGGCCCCTGCCCCGGCGGCGCTGATACGGGGTTTTACCTACTGACAGGTTAGTAAGTGGATCGGTAGGGTGAGGGGCCGCCGCGACGATGCGGCGCCCTACCCTGCCGGAGGCTGCCATGTCACGTGTTCGGAAGGTGGTCGGCGCGCTGAGCGCCGTCCTGCTCGCTGGCCTGCTGGGGGTGGTCGCGTCGCCCGGCGCGGTCGCCGCCTCCACGGGCACGATCGTCGGCTCGGGCAGCGGCCGGTGCCTCGACGTGACCGACGGGTCCACGGCGAACGGCAACCGGCCGCAGGTCTGGGACTGCACGGCGAACAACGCCAACCAGACCTGGACCTTCGCCGACGACGGTTCCGTGCGCGGGCGCGGCAAGTGCCTCGACGTCGCGGACGGCTCGACGGCGAACGGCGCCGTCGTCCACCTCTGGGACTGCTACTCCTCGCTCGCGAGCCAGCGGTGGACCCTGACCGCGGCGGGCGACCTGGTCAACCAGGCCGCGAACAAGTGCCTGGACGTCACGGGCGGCGCGACGGCGAACGGGACCAAGGTGCAGCTCTGGACCTGCACGGGCGCCGCCAACCAGAAGTGGACGCACAACGGAGGCTCCGTGCCGCAGCCGAACCCCGACCCGGTCCTGCCGGACCCGGCCAACCCGGACCTCGGCCCGAACGTGGCCGTCTTCGACACGTCCATGTCCGACTCTGCGGTCCAGGCCAAGCTGAACAGCGTCTTCGACGCCCAGGAGACCAACCAGTTCGGCACCCAGCGCCAGGCGCTCCTGTTCTACCCGGGCTCCTACGACGTCGACGCCAACGTCGGCTTCTTCACGCAGGTCGCGGGCCTCGGCCTCGTGCCCGACGACGTGAACATCAACGGCCACGTGCACGTCGAGGCCGACTGGTGGCCGGACGGCTCGCAGAACGCCACGCAGAACTTCTGGCGCTCCGCCGAGGGCCTGTCCGTGACGCCCGCCGACGGCAACGACCGCTGGTCCGTCTCCCAGGCGGCGCCCTACCGGCGCATGCACCTGCGCGGCGGCCTCGCCCTGTCCGACGGCGGCTGGTCGTCCGGTGGCTTCATCGCCGACTCGAAGATCGACGGCCAGATCAACTCCGGCACCCAGCAGCAGTTCCTCACCCGGAACTCCGCCATGGGGAGCTGGACCGGGTCCAACTGGAACCAGGTGTTCGTGGGCAGCACCGGGACGCCGTCGAACAGCTTCCCGAACCCGCCGTACACGACCATCGCCACCACCCCGAAGGTCGCCGAGAAGCCGTACCTCTACGTCGACGACAACGGCTCCTACCGGGTCTTCGTGCCGGCCGTCCGGTCCGGCTCGACCGGCACCACGTGGGCCAACGGCAGCCCGGCCGGGCGCTCCCTGCCGATCGGCGACTTCCACGTGGTGCGGCCGGGCGACTCCGCCGCCAGCATGAACACGGCGCTCGCCGCCGGCAAGCACCTGCTGGTCACGCCGGGCACGTACCCGATCAACCAGACGCTCCAGGTCAACCGCGCGGACACCGTGGTGCTGGGGCTGGGTCTCGCCACGTTCGTGCCGCAGGGCGGCATCGACGCCATGCGCGTGGCCGACGTCGACGGCGTGCGCCTGGCCGGGATCATGTTCGACGCCGGGACCGGCGGCTCCAACGTGCTGCTGCAGGTGGGCCCGGCCGGGTCGTCCGCCGACCACGCGGCCAACCCGACGGTGCTGTCCGACGTGTTCATCCGGGTGGGCGGCTCGGTCGCCGGCAAGGCCGTGGTGAGCATGGAGGTCAACAGCGACGACGTGATCGGCGACCACGCCTGGATCTGGCGTGCCGACCACGGCAACGGCGGCACGGTGGGCTGGACCATCAACACCGGCCGCAACGGCCTGATCGTCAACGGCGACGACGTCACGATGTACGGCCTGTTCGTCGAGCACTACCAGCAGTACCAGACCATCTGGAACGGCGAGCGCGGGCGCACGTACTTCTACCAGAACGAGATGCCCTACGACCCGCCGAACCAGGCCGCGTACATGAACGGTTCCACCGAGGGCTGGGCGGCGTACAAGGTGGGCGACGCCGTGACCGACCACCAGGCCTGGGGGCTCGGCAGCTACGCGTTCTTCAACGTCAACCCGGCGGTGGCGAACGCGCGGGCCTTCGAGGTGCCGGTGCGGTCGGGGGTGCGGTTCCACAACATGGTGACGGTGTCGCTGGGCGGGGTGGGCACGATCCGGCGGGTCATCAACAACACGGGGGAGACGGTGAACGGCTCGCGGCAGGTGACGTACCTGACGACGGGGCCGTGACCTCCGCGGGCTGATCCGCCGGATCCCGCCGGATCCCGCCGGATCCCGCCGGATCCCGATCCCCTTTGAGGCCCGGGTTTCTTCGCTTTGAGCCAGCTCAAAGCGAAGAAACCCGGGCCTCAAAGGGGAGTCTCCAGGGCAGAACTGTCAGCGCTGGGCCGCCGGGCGCACGATGATCTCGTTCACGTCGACGTCGGCGGGCTGGGCCAGGGCGAACGAGATCGCGCGGGCGATCGCGTCCGCAGGGATCAGGTTGCGGCGGAAGGCCTTCATGTAGTCGGTCGCGCCGGGGTCGGTGATGTGGTCCGCGAGCTCGCTCTCGACCGTCCCCGGTGTGATCGTGGTCGTCCGGATGCTCGGGTCGGACTCCAGGCGCAGGCCCTCGGTGATGGCCCACGCCGCGAACTTCGTGGCCGAGTACACCGCCGACGTCGGGTACACCTCGTGGGCCCCGACCGAGGCGACGGTCACGACGTGGCCGCCGCCCTGCCGCCGGAAGTGCGGTAGCACCGCGGCGATGCCGTACAGCAGGCCGCGCACGTTGACGTCGATCATCCGGTCCCACTCGTGGACCAGGAGGGCGTCGAGCCGGGACAGCGGCATGACGCCCGCGTTGTTCACGATCACGTCGATCCGGCCGCGCTCCTGGACCACGCTGTCGACCGCGGCGCGCACGGCGTCGGCGTCGGTCACGTCGAGCCGCACGGTGGCGGCCCGGCCGCCGTCGGACCGGATCTTCTCCGCGACGGCGTCCAGGCGGTCGGTGCGCCGGGCGGCGAGGACGACGTCGTGGCCCTCGGCGGCGAGGCGGACGGCCGTGGCCTCGCCGATGCCGCTGCTGGCGCCGGTGACGAGGACGACCTTGGTGGTGCTCGTTGATGTGGTCATGGCTCCAGGCTGGTTCGCCGCCCGGCGGCCAGGAAGGACGCCGTCCTCCTGGGTGCGGCGCACCCTGGCTGGCCGACGGCGGCCGCCGTACCGTCGGCGCATGACCGCATCACCGCTCGGCGACTTCCTGCGCGGCCGGCGCGACCGCCTCACCCCGGAGGCGCTGGGGCTGCCCGTCTACGGACGGCGCCGCGTCGCCGGGCTGCGCCGGGAGGAGGTGGCCATGCTCACCGGCGTGAGCGTGGACTACTACGTGCGGCTCGAGCAGGGCCGCGAGGTCAGCCCGTCGCCGCAGGTGCTCGACTCGCTCGGGGAGGTGCTGCGGCTGGACGACGACGGCCGCCAGCACCTGTACCGCCTCGCCGGCCTCAGCCCCCGCCCGCTGCCGCCCGCCCCCGTGGAGGAGGTGGATGCCGCCCTGCTGGAGCTCCTGCTCTCGTGGCCCGCCAGCCCGGCGCTCGTGCTCGGGAGGGCGTACGACGTGCTCGCCGCTAACCCGCTGGGCGAGGCCCTCTTCGGTGGCTTCCCGTTCTCGCGGAACCTGACGCGCGCCGTGTTCCTGGACCCGGGGGCGCGCCTCCTCTACCCGGACTGGCACCTGGTCGCGGAGAACGCGGTGGCGGGGCTCCGGCTCGCGGACGGGCTCCTGCCCGGCGATCCCCGGATCCGGGCCGTGGTGGACGAGCTGCGCGTGAAGAGCCCGGACTTCGTGGCCCTCTGGGACCGGCACGACGCGCGGGGCAAGCGGCTGGACACCAAGCGGTTCCGGCACCCCGAGGTGGGGCCGCTGGAGCTGCGGGTGCACGTGTTCGCGGTACGGGGCGCGCCAGGGCAGGAGCTCGTGGTCTATCACGCGCCCGCGGGGTCGCCGTCGGCCGAGGGGCTGGCGCTGCTGGGGACCCTCGCGGCGACGCGGCGGATCGGCTGACGCCGTCGGCGTCTTCTATCCTTGACCCGTGGCAGACCGGATCCCTACGGGAGTACCTACCCGCCCAGGGCCCAGGCCCAGGGTCGTCATCCCGTATCCCCGGCTCTCCCCGGGACTGCGCAGCTACTTCGCGACCGAGGGCGGGGGCGCGACGCTCCTGCTCGCGGCATCGGCCATCGCGCTCGTGTGGGCGAACGTGGCGGGCGGCTCGTACGAGGCCATGTGGGACACGCCGATCAACCTCACGGTCGGCACGTGGGAGCTGCACCTCTCGCTGCACCACTGGGTCAACGACTTCCTCATGGCCGTGTTCTTCCTGGTGGTCGGCGTCGAGGTGAACCGCGAGCTGACGGTCGGCGAGCTGCGCAGCTTCCGTGCCGCGTCCGTGCCGCTGTTCGGCGCCATCGGCGGGCTGGCCGTGCCGATCGGGATCTACCTGCTGATCAACCCGTCCGGGCCGGACGCCGCCGGCTGGGGCCTGCCGATGTCCACGGACACGGCGTTCGTCATCGGCGTGCTGGCGCTCGTGGGGCCGCGCTGTCCGGACCAGCTCCGCATCTTCCTGCTGACGCTGGCGATCTTCGACGACATCGGCGCCATCGCCCTGCTCGGCATCTTCTACTCCGACGCGCTCATGATGGGCGCGCTCGTGCTCGCGGCGGTCCTGGCCGTCGTGCTGTTCGCGATGCGCTGGATCGGCATCTGGCAGATCGCGCCGTACCTGATCGTGGGCGCCGTCCTGTGGGTGGTCGTCCTGGAGTCGGGGCTGCACCCCACGCTCGCGGGCGTCGTCGTGGGCCTCGCCGTGCCCACGGCGCGGCACGGCAACGACGACGAGGCGCGCCTGCACTTCGGCTTCTACGGGCGCGCGCTCATGGAGGAGCTGGACCCTGCCCGGTCCCGGCTCGCCGTGCGCGCCGCGCAGTCCGCCGTGCCGACCAGCGACCGCCTGCTCGACGCGCTGCACCCGCTGAGCTCGTACGTCGTGGTGCCGGTGTTCGGCCTGGCCAACGCGGGTGTGGTGCTCTCCGGGGAGTCCATTGACGCCGCCCTGTCCAGTCCCGTCACGCTCGGCGTGCTCGTCGGGCTGGTGCTCGGCAAGGGGATAGGTGTGTTCCTCGGCGCGATGATCGCGCTGGTGACCGGGCTGGGCACCCTGCCGGGCCGGGTCCGGTACGGGCATCTCGCCGGCGGCGCGTTCCTGTGCGGTATCGGCTTCACCATCGCGCTGTTCGTCAGCGAGCTCGCCTTCGACGACGAGGCCCTGATCAACGAGGCCAAGGTCGGCATCCTGGTCGGGTCGCTCCTGTCGGGCATCATCGGCGCCGTGATCCTGCGCTACTTCGGCGACCGGCTGCCGCTCTGCTCGCCCCACGAGGCCTCCGGCCCGCCGCCGCTGCCCGAGGGGGCGTGGCGCCCGCCGGCCTGACGGCGTCAGGGCACCGCCGGCCTCGGGTGGTGCTCCTGCCCTTGCGTCGTGGTGGCCTCGCCCCGGGCCGGGGCGGCGTCACCCTGGGCCGGGGCGGCGTCGCCGCCGGCCGGTGCCTTCTCCGCCGCGGCCGCCTCCTCGCGGGCCAGGAAGGCGCCGAGCTCGCCGATGGTGCTCATCAGCGGCGCGGGGAACACGACCGTGGTGTTCCGGTCGACGCCGAGCTCGACCAGTGTCTGCAGGTTGCGCAGCTGCAACGCCAGCGGGTGCACCATCATGATGTCGGAGGCGTCGCCCAGCCTCGTGGCGGCGAGCTGCTCGCCCTCGGCGTTGATGATCTTCGCGCGCTTCTCCCGCTCGGCCTCGGCCTGACGTGCCATGGCGCGTTTCATGGTGTCGGGCAGCTGGATGTCCCGGAGCTCGACCAGCGTGATCCGGAGGCCCCACTCGGTGGTCGTGCGATCGAGGATCAGGCGGATGGCGTCGTTGATCCGGTCGGTCTCCGCCAGGATCTCGTCCAGCGCGTGCTGCCCGACGACGTTCCGCAGCGTGGTCTGGGCGATCTGGTTGATGGCCGCGGTGACGTCCTCGATCTCGATCACGGACCGCACGGCGTCGACCACCCGGAAGTAGGCGACGGCGGCCACATCGACGCTGACGTTGTCCTTGGTGATGATGCCCTGGGACTGGATCGGCATCGTGACGATCCGCAGGGAGACCCGGTGCAGCACGTCGACCACCGGGATGATGACTCGGAGGCCCGGCTCGCGGGTGCCCTCGAGCCGGCCGAACCGGAAGAGCACCCCCCTCTCGTACTGCTTGACGATCTTGACGGCCATCGCGAGGCCGATCAGGGCGAGAGCAAGGATCACGATCAGGATCCAGGCCGCGGTGCTCATCGGAAGGCTCCGCGGGGTCCGCGCGAGGGGCCCTCAGCCGGCGGGCCGGCGATCGACGTCGTCATGACGCCTACCTCTCAAGAAGGTTCCGGACCGGTCCCGGGCGGAGGCGTCCCGGACTCGTCCACTCCTCACGATACTCCGGCGCCTACCGCCCCCAGCGCGACGTGCGCTTGCGCGACAGGCCCATCGTGTCGCGCAGGTCCGTCACGGTGACGTCGCCCAGGTAGGGCTCGTCGTTGATGAACAGCGTGGGCGTGCCGTGCACGCCGGAGTCGATCCCGTCCTGGTAGTCGGTGCGGACGGCGTCGGCGAACTTCTGCGCCGGGTCGCCCACCAGGGTGCTGGTGTCCAGCCCGAGCTGGTCGCCGTACCGGACGATCGACGCGTCGTCGAGGCTGTCCTGGTTCTTGAAGAGCAGCCCCGCCATCGGCCAGAACGCGCCCTGGTGGCCGGCGGCCTCCGCGGCCAGGGCCGCCGTGAGCGCGTACGGGTGCGGTTCGAACAGCGGGAAGTGGCGCCAGACCAGGCGCACCTGCCCGTCCGAGTTCTTGATGAGATCATGCAGCACGGGCTTGGCCGCGCCGCAGTACGGGCACTCGAAGTCGCCGAACTCCACGATCGTGAACGGCGCCTCCGGGTTGCCGTAGGCCCAGCGGAACGCGAAGTCGGCGTCGTGCGGGGCAACCGGCGCGGCGTGGGGCACGGCCTCCCGTGCGCTGCCGTCGGACTCGTCGATGGTCATGGCGTCATCCTTTCACCGGCGGGGCGGATCGCGGCGTCGAGCAGGGTCTCGGCGGCCGCCCGCGCGTGGTGCGCGGCCTCCGGGGTGCCGGCGATGGCGGCCGTCGTCTGCGCGCCCTCGGCCAGGATGGCGAGCTGCGGGGCCAGGGCGGGCGGCGCCCCGGCGTCCGCCACGAGCCGGGCGACGTACCCCTGGAAGGTGCGCTTCTGCTCGCGGACGGCGTCCGCGACGGCGGTCGACGACGCGCCCAGCTCGCCGTGGGTGTTGATGAACGCGCACCCGCGGAAGTCGGGCTCGCGGAACCATGCGTCGAGGAAGTCGAAGATCGCCAGGATGCGCTCGCGGGCCGTCGTCGCCGGCTCGGACGCCGCGGCGAGCCCGTTGTCCCAGACCTGCGTGCGGTGGCGCAGGACGGCCACGATCAGCTCGTCCTTCGAGGCGAACAGCGAGTAGATCCGCTTGAGGGACACGCCCGCCGCCGTCCGCACCGCGTCCATGCCCACGGCCTGCACGCCGCGCGCGTAGAACAGCTCGTCAGCGGCCCGGACGACGTCCTCGCGCGCCGTCTTCTCGTCGATCATGCGATCTCACCCCGTCTTGTGTCCCGCACGAGTTGCGCGGAGAACGTTCGTTCTCTACTGTAGCGGACGTGGGCGGAGAACGAACGTTCTCCGCTGGGATCGAGAAGGAGACGGACATGGGTTACATCACGGTCGGCACCGAGAACAGCACCTCCACGGAGCTGTACTACGAGGACCACGGCTCGGGTCAGCCCGTCGTGCTCATCCACGGCTACCCGCTCGACGGGAACAGCTGGGAGCGTCAGTCGCGTGAGCTGATCGCCGCCGGCTACCGCGTCATCACCTACGACCGCCGCGGGTTCGGCAAGTCGAGCAAGGTCGGCACGGGCTACGACTACGACACGTTCGCCGCCGACCTGGACGCCGTCCTGACGTCCCTCGACCTGCGCGACGTCATCCTCGTCGGCTTCTCGATGGGCACGGGCGAGCTGGCCCGCTACGTCAAGAACCACGGGGCCGAGCGGGTCGCCAAGCTCGCGTTCCTCGCCTCCCTCGAGCCGTTCCTCGTGGCGGCCGACGACAACCCCGAGGGCGTGCCGCAGTCCGTGTTCGACGGCATCGCGGAGGCGGCCCGCTCCGACCGCTTCGCCTGGTTCACCAACTTCTACCAGGACTTCTACAACCTGGACGAGAACCTCGGCAGCCGCATCAGCCAGGAGGCCGTCACGGCGAGCTGGAACACGGCGACGGGCAGCGCGCCGGTCGCCGCGTACGCCGTGGTCCCGTCCTGGATCGAGGACTTCCGGGCCGACGTCGAGGCCGTCCGTGCCGCCGGCAAGCCGTCCCTGATCCTGCACGGCACCAAGGACAACATCCTGCCGATCGACGCGACCGGCCGCCGGTTCCACGCCGCCTTCCCGGAGGCGGAGTACGTAGAGCTCGAGGGCGCGCCGCACGGCCTGCTCTGGACGCACGCGTCCGAGGTCAACGAGGTGCTGCTCCGCTTCGTGCAGTCCTGACCCGCTCCCGGACCCCGCGCTGAGATTGCGCGGGGACCGGGTTGAACGGAGTGGTCGGTAGAAGGTCAGGTGATCGGTAGTTCGGGCTGCCGATCACCTGACCTTTTGCCGACCACCCGCACTCCGGCGCCGCCAGGTCAGCGGGGGAGCGGTCCCGTGTAGTCGGCGCGGGAGCGCTCGACGTCGGCCATGTGCGCGTCGCCCCAGGCGCCCAGGGCGGCGAAGACGGACTGCAGGCTGCTGCCCAGCTCCGTGATCTCGTACTCCACGCGCGGCGGCACCTCCGCGTAGATCCTCCGCCGGACCAGCCCGTCGCGTTCGAGCTGGCGCAGGCGCTGGGTCAGCACCTTGGGCGTGACCCCGATGCGCCGCTCCAGCTCCACGAAGCGCTGGGTCCCGTGCGCCTGCAGCACCCACAGGATCGGCGTCGTCCAGCGGCTGAAGACGAGGTCGACGACCGGCGAGATGGGGCACGCGGTGGCCGGGTCGTCGTCGGGCTGCGGGTACCAGGTGCTGGTCCCGGCCTTCGTGGCCGGTGTCGCGTTCGGCATGGCAGGCTCCAATACTTTCCTGAGGGAACCTACTGTACTGACGCTCGTAACGTCGGCGGCACCGCGGCCGCAGGGGCCGTCCGGCCCGCGTCGAGGGCCGCGTCCTACCGACAAGGAGCACCCATGATCGTCGTCACCGGAGCCACCGGGAACATCGGCCGCCCGCTGGTCGCCGAGCTCGCCCGACGGGGCCATGACGTCACCGCCGTCTCCCGCGCGGGTCTGGCCCCGCTCGACCACCGCCTGGTCCGGGGGGTGAGGGCCGACCTGGCCGAGCCGGAGGGCCTGCACGCCGCCGTCGACGGTGCGGACGCCCTGTTCCTGCTGGTGCCGGGCTCGGGCGGGCACCTGGACACCGAGCGGATCATCGGCATCGCCGCGGAGGCCGGTGTGCGCCGGATCGTCCTGCTGTCCTCGCTGGGCGCCGTCACCCGGGCCGGGTCGGCCTCGCACGCCCCGCTCGCCGAGCTGGAGAAGCGGGTGCAGGGTTCGGGCCTGGAGTGGACGCTGCTGCGGCCCGCCGACTTCGCGAGCAACGCGCTCGCCTGGGTCCCGACCATCAGGTCGGAGCGCGCCGTCCATGCACCGTTCGGTGACGTCGCGCTGCCCGCCGTCGACCCGCTCGACATCGCGGAGGTCGCGGCCGCCGCGCTGGTCGACACCGGTCACGGCGGCCGTTCCTATGTGCTCACCGGCCCTGCCGCCCTGTCGCCGCGCGAGCGGACCGGGGTGCTCGCCGAGGTGCTCGGCGTGCCGATCGCATTTGTCGAGCAGACCAGGGACGAGGCGCGTGCGGACATGGTCGCGTACATGCCGGAGCCGGTGGTCGAGGGCACGCTCGGGATCCTGGGAGAGCCGACGCCGCAGGAGCAGCAGATCAGCCTCGACATCGAGAACGTGCTGGGGCGGCCGGCACACACGTTCGCCGACTGGGCGCGCCGGAACATGGGCTCGTTTACGGTCTGACCGGTCGAGGTGGAATTCCGCGCGTTGTTGGTCACGGGTCCGAGCGGCCAGTCCAGGCCGCCGGACCTGTCCGGGCCCGCCCGCCTGTGGATGAAATTGGGCCTATCAGAACGGTGGCTCACCCGGGAGTGCCCGGGACTTCGTGACGGCTGAGTCGCCCTGCTTGTTCAGGTGCCCGCCCGTCGGTCGCACCTGGCTCCCGAGGCGGTGTCGGGTGTCGTCGATGAGGCTGGTGACGTCGTTGCTGATGTGACCCACTTGGGTGGGTGGTCGGGTGTGGGTGCGCCCGGTGGGTGCGGTCCAGGTCGTGGTTCCGGTGCCGGGGTCGCGTATCACTTCCCAGCCGCCGTGTGTCTTGGCGAGGTGGTGCGTGCGGCACAGGGGTTGGAGGTTGGTGGCGCGGGTCTGTCCCGGCATGTCTGGTGGTCGGTCGGCGGCGTCGAGGTGGTGGTCGTAGGGGTCGATGTGGTCGAGGTCTGCCCAGCGGGCGGGTCGCTCGCACTGGGGGAAGCAACAGGTCTCGTCCCGGGCGATGACCGCGCGCCGGAGGACCTTGCCGGGTTGGTAGGTGGTGGTGGAGTAGTCGGTCAGGATCCCGGTGACGGGGTCGGTGATCAGGCGTTGCCAGGTGGCGTCGGTGGCGATGCGGGCGGCTGTCTCGGCGGGGATGGGGCCGTACCCGTCGAGGAGGCCGGGGGTGTTGTCCAGGCCGAGGAGCGTGGTGGCGGGGACCGTGACCCTGATCTGGGGCTTGGCCGTGACGACCCGGACGGTCGCGCCGCCGCACAGGCACCCGCCGCAGGTGCACCCGGTGGCGGGCGCGGTGGTGCGCGGCATGGTCTGGGTGCCGGTGTCTGGAGCACAATCAGGCTGGGGCGGGACGATGATGCGTCCGGTGGTGATCGCGACCAGGGCGTCGGCGCGGGCCTGGGCCAGGGTGCGGGTGTTGCCAGGCGTGCGGCGCAACGTGTGGGCGGTCTGTTCGACGGCGTCCCACACGGCGGCCGCGTCGGTGGCGGGCAGGTGGGCGCTGAGCCAGGCCATGGCGTTGTCGGCGGGGTCCAGGAACACGGCGCGGCGGGTGGTGGCGTGCTTGGCGACTTCGGTGGTGCCGTGCAGTCGGGTGGCGTGCTGGTTCATCTTGTCGCGGAGCCAGCGGCGGGTGTGGTCGGGGGCCTGGGGGAGGTAGAGGGTGATGGCGTGGTCGCGTTCCTCGATGGTCAGGGGGTTGCCGGCGCGTAGCAGGATGTCGGCCTTGGCGGTGTCGATGTGGCCCTGGTGGAGGGCGTTCATGACCTGGGGGTGGTCGGCCAGGCCGGTGCCGCGGGCCATGAGCTTGTTCGCGTCGCCCTGTGGGATGTGGAGGCGGGCGCTGATCTCGGCGGCGGCGGCGTTGTGCTCGGCGGTCCAGCCGCGTCGTCGGGCGATCTCGCCGGTGGCGCGCGACTGCATCGCGGTGGCCCAGGAGATCACGTCCTGCCACCGCGCCGCGACGTCCACGAGCGCGGCGTCATCGGTATCCGCCACCTCGACACGGGTCAGGGCAGCGACCAGGCTCGCCCCCACCGGTAGGCCGGTGAGCTGTGGCAGCGAAGCCAGGTCCGGATTCTCGGTCTGCCCGTCGACGAGATCGCTCACCGTCGCATGTGTGCTGCGCCCATGACCTGGCCAGGTCACCGTGGCAGCCGGCAGGGATCCCTCGCCGCTCAGGGCCTGCGCGCTCCAGCACAGTGTGTGGAACGAGGTCGTCGTGCCCGCAGGAGCCGGTGGCAATGCGGCGGCGAGGGCGCGCTCGATGGTGGTTGCGGGGCTGTCCGGCGTCTCCATCCTGGCTCCCTTCGTCGATGAACGACAAGAATAAGACGTCCTTGGATCGAATATACGTTCGATACCAAGCGACCGCACCCCCAGGTCCAGATCTGTGGACAACCTCGTCCGTCGGCTCCGGATGCGACCCACCTTGCGTGACCGGATCTGTCCGCCCCGCGACCTGATCCAGCCTCCCGCGCGGACCGCACCAGGAAGCAGACTGGGGGCATGAGCAGAGCACTGATCGTCATCGACGTCCAGGAGTCCTTCCGGGTGCGCCCGCTGTGGGCCGAGACCCTCAACCCAGGGGTCGCCGAGCCCGTCAACCGGTTGGTCGACCTCGCCCGCGCCGCCGGCGACCTGGTCATCTGGGTGCTGCACACCGAGCCGGGGTCGGGCAACCCGTTCGACCCGGCGACCGGTCACGTCCGCCTGTTCGAGGAGCTGGGCGAGCCCCGGCCCGGCGAACCCCTGCTGCACAAGACCTCGCACAACGCGTTCACCACGACCAACCTCCAGCAGATCCTCACCACCCACGGCGTGGGCGAGCTGCGGATCTGCGGCATCCGGGCCGAGCAGTGCGTGGAGACCACCACGCGCGTCGCGTCCGACCTGGGCTACGACGTGACGTTCGTCAGCGACGCGACCACGACGGACCCGCTGGGCCGGTTCAGCGCCGCCGACATCCTGGAGCGCACCGAGACCGTGCTCCGTGACCGGTTCGCGCGCATCGCGACGGTCGCGGAGCTCGGGTCCGAGGACAAGGCCGACGCCGGCTCCCCGGCCGGGGTGGCAGCATCGACGGCGTGACCACCGTCGTCTTCCTGATCCTGCCCGGGGTCCACCTGCTCGACCTGGCGGGCCCCGCGCAGGCGTTCTTCACGGCCGGGGACTTCGGCCACCGCTACGACCTGCGGTATGTCTCCGGTGCGCCCGTCGGCGGACCTCCGGACCGTGCCCCGGCCGGCGGCAGCCCCGTGCCGGACGCCGCCACGGTCGCCTCCGCACAGGGCCTCCCGCTGGTCGCCGGTACGGACTGGCCGGCGCTTGGCCCGGACGACCTCGTCGTCGTCCCCGGATGGCGCGTGGGCGACGACCCGCAGGCGTGGCCCCGCCTGACCGCGGAGGCGCGCGAGCGGCTCCGCGCGCACCACGCGGCGGGCGGCACCGTGGCCAGCGTGTGCGCGGGCTCCGACGCCCTCGGCCAGGCCGGGCTGCTCGACGGCCGCCGCTGCACCACGCACCACGCCGTCCAGGACGCGCTGGCGGCGCGGCACCCGCGGGCGCACGTGGTCCGCGACGTCCTGTTCACCACCGACGGCGGCGTGGTCACCTCCGCGGGCATCGCCAGCGGCATCGACCTCTCGCTGCACCTGCTCGCCGTGCGGCACGGCCCGGCGCTGGCCGCCCGGGTGGCCCGGGAGATGGTCGTGTACGTCCGCCGGAACGGGACGGAGCCGCAGGCCAGCGCGATGCTGCGGCACCGGTCGCACGTCGACGACACGGTGCATCGCGCCCAGGACCACATCGACGAGCACTTCGCGCGGACCCTGCCGCTCGCCGACCTGGCGGCGCGGGCCGGCGTCGCCGAGCGCACGCTGACCAGGGCGTTCACCCGCGCCACCGGCGTGACGCCCCTGCGCTACCAGCAGCTGCTGCGGCGCGAGCGCGCCGAGCACCTCATCGGGCAGGGCGCCACGGTGGAGTCGGCGGCCCGCACGGTGGGCTTCGAGGACTCCCGCTCCCTCCGCCGCCTGCGCAACGTCACCGCCGAATGATCGGCAGGTCGTCAGATCAGCAGGCCGATGACGACCGCGACCACGGCCAGCAGCGGGGTCACGCCCTGCTTGAGCGCCGCGCTGCTCTTGCTCGGGTCCGAGACGATCAGCACGAGCGACGCCGCCACCATGGAGCCCGCCCCCGCCAGCACGAGCGCGGCGCCCGCCGCCGTCGACCCGGTCGCCGTCAGCACGATGCCCACGGCCGTGACGATCGCGAGGAACAGGTTGTAGTACCCCTGGTTGAGCGCGAGCGGCTTGGTCACCTCGGCCTCCTCGGCGCTCATCCCGAACGTCGCGAGGGTGCGCTTCTCGGTCCAGGCGAAGGACTCCAGGTAGAAGATGTAGACGTGGATCAGGGCCGCGATCCCCGCGAGCGCGAGACCGACGATCAGCATGGTGACTCCTTCGCAGCCGGCATGTCACGCGCAGTATGCCAGGGGGTCACCGGCTGGGCGTGCCGGGCGCACGGGGCCTGCCGGGAATAGCGGGCGCCCCGTCATGGCTCCGCTACGTATGGAGTGGGAGATGACGGCGCTGAAGCGCGAGCGGTTGCCTGCCGGATCGACGGTGGTCCGGCACGGGGCGCTCTGGGCACTGGTCGTGTCGGGTGCCGCGACCCTCGAGACGGCGGGCGACCGCCGGACGATCCTGCCGGGCGACGCGATCCTCGTCAGCTCCCGGACGGCGCACCGGTTCGCGGCCGACGTCGAGACCGACCTGGTGCACGGCGACCTCCGGCGAACCGCCCTGGGCACGGCCTGGCCGAGCCCGCTGGTCCTGCGCGGGTTCGGCGACGAGCATCCCGGAGTCGCCGCGCTGGTCACGACCTGCCCGCTCACGGCGGAGTGCAACGCGGGCCTGTTCGCGGCGGCCTACGCGGGCCTCCTCGGAGCGGCGATCTCCTCGATGGCCCGTACGGCGGAGGTCGGCGACCGGGACGGTGAGGCAGGCGGTCCGGCCGACGACCCGCAGGTGGCCCAGGTCGTGGCGGCCCTCGCGGAGCGGCCGGGCGAGCCGTGGAACCTCGACCGGATGGCCGGCCTGGTGCACCTGTCGCGCTCGGCGCTGACGGACCGCTTCCGCCGCGCGACCGGGCACAGCCCGATGCGGATGCTGCGGGAGGTCCGCATGAACCAGGCCCGCCGGCTGCTCACCAAGCAGTGCCTCGCGGTCACGCGGGTCGCGTTCGAGGTGGGGTACGGCTCGGTTGCCGCGTTCAGCCGAGCCTTCACCGCGGACCATGGCATCTCGCCCCTCGCGTGGCGCGCCATGCCCGAGGCGGCGGGTCCGGCGCCCGCACTGCCCGAGGCAGAGGGGCCGGCGCCCGCCGCACGGGCACGCAGGACGTCAGCCGCGAGGTATCCGCAGCAGTCCCCAGCCCAGGCCCGCAGCTACGGCCGCCCCCGCGCCGACCAGCAGCAGCGGCCGGACGCCGTACCCGTCCAGTAGCGCCCCGCCCAGCGCGGAGCCCACCGTGATCGCCACCTGGAAGGCGGTGACGCTGAGCGACATCGCCGACTCGCTCCGTTCCGGCTCGACCCGTGAGCCCCAGAGCTGCACGATCACCGGGACCATGTTGAACGCGAAGCCCCACAGGACCACGGCGACGGCCAGCACCGGCACGGACGGGGCTGTCGCGCTGAGCAGCAGGGCGACGCCCAGCGCGATCGGTGCGGCCGCGGCGAGCGGCCGGAGCCAGCGCGCCAGCAGCCCGGCGACGACCGTGCCTGCGACGGCGCCGACGCCCCAGGCCAGCAGCATCCAGGTGGTGGCTCCCGGGTCGATGCGGTCGATTGCGAGGCGGATGTAGGGGTAGGCCGCGAAGTTGCCGAAGGCAACCAGGACCACGCAACCGATGCCTGCCATCAGCCGCCCGTTGCGCAGGGCCTCGGTCAGCATGCGCAGACCCGCCGTCGGGTGGGCCGGTACGGAGGGGAGGGCGACCGCGAGGGCGACCGCGCTGATCGCGCAGAGGGCGGCGGCGCCGCCGAACGCCGTCCGCCAGCCGACGGCGTCGCCCACGATCGACCCGAGCGGGACGCCGAGCACCGTGGCGATGCTGACGCCGAACGAGATCGCTGACGACACCAGCCGGTCCTTGCCCGGGACGGCGTGCGTGCCGACGCCGAAGGCGAACGTCCAGTACCCGGAGATCGCGATGCCGAGCAGGAGCCGGCCGACCAGCAGCACGGCGAAGCTGGGTGCGACGGCGACCGCGAGGTTCGAGACCGTCGCGGCGGCCAGCAGGGCGAGCAGGACCTTGCGGCGGTCGGCCCGCGGAAGCAGCACCGCGATGCTCGGCGCGGTGAAGGCCCCCGCGATCGCCGTCGCTGCGACGGCAAGCCCCGCCGTGCCCTCGCTCACGCCGATGTCGGCCGCGAGGCCGGGCAGCACGCTCGCGGGGAGGAACTCGCTCGCGACCAGGATGGCGATGCCGGAGGTGAGCGCGATCAGAGGGGACCAGGTCTTGCCGGGGAGCGGGGCCGGGGTGACGCTCGGCGGCGGGCCGTCCTGGCTGCTGGGCTGCACGGGTGCAGCGGTGTTCTGGGTTGGCATGCTCCCAGCCTGTGCGCGACGCGTCGACACCGGTTGATCGCCCGGCGCGCTCGGTTGATCACTCGGCCGGTGCTACGCGGCCCGCCCGGTCGTGGCGCCAGGCGCGGACGCCCGCGACGACGGACGCCGCGATGACCACGCCCGCGACGACGTACGCGATGGGCCGGACCGACGGGTCCGACGCCGCGTGGTAGCCGAGCACCGTGATGAGCACGCCCCAGCTCACGGCCCCGAAGATGTTCGCGGTCAGGAACCGCAGGTAGGACATCCCGCCGATGCCCGCGATGACCGGCACGAACACGCGCGCCCAGGGCATGTACCGGCCGATCACCACGGACCACCAGCCGAACAGCTCGTAGAACCGTTCGGTGCGCACCACCATGGCCTGCACCCAGCGCCCCTTGCGGGTGCTCAGGTACGGGCGTCCGTATTTCCGCCCCAGCAGGAACGCGACCTGGTCGCCCGCCACGGCGGCGACGCCGACGCCGATCGCGAGCACCCAGATGTCGATGCGGTCGGTGCTGCCGGCCACGATCCCGGCGCCGAACAGCAGCCCGTCCCCGGTGAGGAACGGGATGAAGACGCCGACGAAGAACGCCGTGCCGACGAACACGAGGCCCCAGACGGCCAGGTAGAAGGCGAGGGGGCCGAGCACGTCGAGCCAGCCGGCGACGTCGTCCGAAACCGCGGTCCTGATCATCGAGGGCGTCCTCCGGAGCCGTGGGGGAGCGTTGGTGAGGACAGCCTAAGCTCCGCCGCCGCCCGCGAGGACCGCCGCCGGGTGGAGCTAGGCCCCGGGCCGGTCCACCACCCGGGACATCACCAGCGCCGTGCGCGTCTTGACCACGTGGGTCACGGTCCGGATGCGCTCCACGGTGCGCTCGATCTCCTCCATGCTCGTGGCCATGACGTGCACGATCGCGTCCGCGTCGCCGGTCACGGTGGAGACGCGCACCACCTCGGGGATGGGCGCGAAGTCGCGCTCCAGCACCTTGGGTGACACGATCCCGGAGCAGAAGATCTCGACGTAGCCCTCCAGGATCCAGCCCATGGCCTGCGGGTCCACGCGCACGGTGAAGCCGGCGATCTCCCCGCGGGCGAGCATGAGGTCGACCCGACGCTTCACGGCCGGCGCCGAGAGGCCCACCACGCTGCCGACCTCCTGGTACGTGGCACGCCCGTCGCGCAGCAGCTCGCCGACGATTGCCCGGTTCACGGCATCCATGAACGAATCGTTCAATACTCGCTGCGATTGCGCAAGAATCCGTGCCTGGATACGCAACGGATGCTCGCCTGTTGTGAATCGGTGCGGCCTTAATCTCGCGCCATGACGCAGACCACCGCGCAGCGGACCGCCACGCCGCGGCACTACCTCATGTGCCCGCCCACGTACTTCGACGTCGTCTACGCCATCAACCCGTGGATGGACCCGTCGTCTCCCGTCGACACCGCCAAGGCCCTCGCCCAGTGGGAGGCCCTGCGTGACGCCTACGAGGCGCGCGGTCACAAGGTCGACATCATCGAGCCCGAGCCGGGCCTGCCCGACATGGTCTACGCGGCCAACGGCGGCATCGTCGTGGGCGGACGGGCGCTCGCCGCCCGCTTCACCCACCCGGAGCGCGCGGCCGAGGGCCCGGCGTACGACCGCTGGTTCGGCACGCCCGCAGCCGAGGGCTACCGCCGCCTCGGCGAGTCGACCGAGATCATGGAGGGCGAGGGTGACCTCCTGACGATCGGCAGGCTGCTGCTCGCCGGCACCGGCTTCCGCACCACGCCCGCCGGCCACGCCGAGGTGGCCGAGCGGCTGGAGCTCGCGGAGCAGGGCATGGAGCTGGTCCCGCTGGAGCTCGTGGACCCGCGCTACTACCACCTCGACACGGCCCTCTCCGTGCTGGACGACGGCGCCGTCTCCGGCGAGACCGTCGTGGCCTACCACCCCCAGGCGTTCAGCCCGGCCGCGCAGGAGAAGCTGCGCGCCCTGTTCCCCGACGCGATCCTGGTCGGCACCGAGGACGCCGCCGTCCTGGGCCTGAACGTCGTCTCGGACGGGCTGAACGTGTTCCTCAGCGACCGCGCCCGCGACTACGCCGACGCCCTCAAGGAGCGCGGTTTCGTGCCCGTGGGCATCGACCTGTCCGAGATCTTCAAGGGCGGCGGCTCGGTCAAGTGCTGCACGCTCGAGCTGCGCCCCGCCACCACCGAGGAGATCCGATGACCACCGTCCCGTACCTCGACGTCGCCGCCACCGCCCGCTGGGTCGCCCGCCGCGGCCCGGAGGCAGCCATCGCCGCGCTGACGGACGCCCTGGACCGCGACTTCGCGCGCTGGCCCGAGCTCGACAAGCGTCCGCGCATCGCGTCGCACTCCTCGGAGGGCGTCATCGAGCTGATGCCCACCTCGGACGCCGAGACCTACGGCTTCAAGCTGGTCAACGGCCACCCGCTCAACCCGGCGAACGGATTCCAGACGGTCACCGCGATCGGCATGCTGGCCGACGTCGGCAACGGGTACCCGACGTTCCTCGCCGAGATGACGCTGCTCACGGCGCTGCGCACGGCCGCGACGTCGGCCCTCGCCGCCCGCTACCTGGCGCCGGCCAACTCGCGGACGCTCGCCCTGATCGGCTGTGGCTCGCAGGCCGAGTTCCAGGCGCTCGGCATGCGCGCCGAGCTCGGTATCGAGACCCTGCGCGTCTTCGACGTCGACCGCGACGCGATGGAGAAGCTGGCGAAGCACGCCAAGGCGCTCGGCTTCGACGTCGTCCTCGCCGACGACGCCGCCGACGCCGTGCGCGGCGCCGACGTCATCACCACCTGCACCGCAGACAAGCAGAACGCGACCGTGCTGCACGACGCGGACGTGACCGGCGGCGTGTTCATCAACGCCATCGGCGGCGACTGCCCGGGCAAGACCGAGCTGGACCCGGCGATCGTGGCGCGGGCGAGCGTGTTCGTCGAGCTGCCGGAGCAGACCCGCATCGAGGGCGAGATCCAGCGTCAGGCCGCCGACTTCCCCGTGACGGAGCTGTGGCAGGTCGTCACGGGCGCCGCGCAGGGTCGCCGGAGCCAGGACGAGCTCATCGTGTGGGACTCCGTCGGCTTCGCCGTGGAGGACTGGACCGCGCTGAAGTTCGTGCTGGCGGACGTCACGGCGAACGCGCCGGAGCTGCTCCAGCACCTGGACCTCATCGCCGAGCCGGAGAACCCGAAGGACCTGTTCTCCCTGGTCGCGGAGGCCTGACCCAGGCTTCGTCGAGTGCGGGCCATCTGTTGTTCTCGGGGCCTCCGAGCAACACATGGCCCGCACTCAGCGCTTTTGGGGGCTCGGGGTCAGAGGAGTTCGGCGCGGAGGTCGGGTTCCGCATCGAACTCGTGGAACGGGTGGGTCGGCGTCGTCAGGCGGTGGTGGCCCAGGCGGAGCAGGTCCTGGTCGACGCCGCCCGGGGTGAGCATGAGCATCCAGTCGGCCGCCATGTCGTACAGCTCGGGCTCCAGGTAGCCGATCTTCACCACGACGACGTCGGTGCCGCGCGGGTCCAGCCCGATCGCCGTGAAGTCGCTCTCCAGGTGGTACGGCTTGCGGCGCTCCGTCAGGATCACGCGCAGCCCGCCCACGCGCACGACGGCGACGATCCCGGCGTCCGGGTCGCCCTCGCTCACGTGCTCCACCACGCCCGTCAGCCGGACCGGCCCGTGCGGGCCGTCGTCGACCCGGGCGCCGGCCTCGACGTCGACCGCCGCGCCCGCGCCTTCCGCGGCAAAGGCAGCGGCCACCGACCGCGCCGCCCCGGCGTCGGGCAGGGAGGCGTAGATCGCGGTGCGGCCGCCGTCCTCGGGCGCGGCGGCGAAGGCCGGCTCCGCGAGGAGCCGGGCCAGCGTCCAGGTGACGTCGCCCGCGCCGCCCGCGGTCGGGTTGTCGCCCGAGTCGGACAGGAAGTACGGCCGCGCCGCGCTCGCCAGGGCCGTCGCCACGCACTCGTCGTACGGCGCGGCGGGCGCGACGAACGCGAAGTCGTCGCGCGCGTCCCAGTACTGCCGGGCGAGCTGCTCGGCCTCGCGCACGATCACCTCCTCGTCGTCGCCCGTGACGACGACGGCGGCCCGGCAGCTCGGCTCGTCGGCCCACGCGTACCCGACCCAGAGCGCGGCGTCGAGCACGCCGGGGAGGTCGGCCACGCGGGCGACGTCGGCGTAGACGGACGCCGCGGGCTCGATGCGGGTGCTGGTCTTCTCGCCCGGCAGCAGCACCGGGACCTGCAGCCAGGCCTTCTTGGGCGCCCCTCCCGCGCGGAGCCGCTCCAGCAGGTTCGCCGCGGCGCGCTCGCGGGTCTCCCAGGCGTCCTCGTGCGGGGCCATGCGATAGCAGGTGATCAGATCGCTGGCCTGTGCCAGCTCGCGCGGCACGTTCCCGTGCAGGTCCATCGTCGTGCTGATCAGCGTCCCGGGGCCGACGGCGGCGCGCACCGCCGCCGCGAGGTCGGACTCGGCGTCGTCGCGGCCCACCACGGTCATCGCGCCGTGGATGTCGAGCAGCAGGCCGTCGTACGGCCCGTGCTGCGCCTGCTGCTCGCGCAGCGTCGCCACGATCTCGTCGCGCACCGACTCGTAGACCTCGGCGGGCACGGCCCCGCCGGGCAGCGACCGGGCGTGCAGCACGCCGGTCCAGTCGGCGGCGTCGCGCAGGGGAGCGCCGTCGGCGAGGAACGGGTAGTGCTTCACCAGCTCGTCGCCGCGGCGCAGGGTGAAGGCCTCCCACCCGGAGCGGTGCGGGGAGAACGTGCTGGACTCGATCGACATGCCGGCGATCGCGACCCGCGGGCGGGGGTTGGTCATCGTGGTCCTTCCGACGCTGTTGTGGACGACGCTGTTGTGGACGACGCTGTGGGGGACGGTGCGGAAGACGGCGTGGTGGCGAAGGCGTGCGGGACGAGCGCGTCCTCCAGCAGGCGGCCCACGCCCACGAGGTTCGCGTCGGCGCCCAGCCCGGACGGCGCGATCACGAGGTCGCGGGTCATCAGCGGGTGGGCGCCCTCGTAGATCTGGCTGCGGATCGCCGAGACGAACGGCTCCAGCGTCGACAGCGCGCCGCCCAGGTACACGGCGCCGGGGTTGAAGAAGTTGACCACCGTGCACAGCGCCGCGCCGAGGTGCCGGCCCGCGGTCCGGGTCAGCGTGGTCGCCACGGGTTCGGCGTCGCGCACCAGGGCGAGGACGTCGGCCGTCCCGGCGACGTCGTACCCCTGCTCGCTCAGCAGCCGCACCAGGGCGGCGCCCGAGGCCACCGTCTCCAGGCAGCCGCGGTTGCCGCAGGTGCACGGGGTGTCGCCGCCGGCGGGGATGCGGGTGTGCGTGATGTCGCCGGCCGCGCCGCCCGCCCCGCGGTAGAGCCGGTCGTCGACCAGGATCCCGGCCCCGATCGCGCTGCCCGCCTTGACGGAGACCGAGTGCCGCGTGCGGCGGGCGTGCCCGAAGTGCTCGCCGACGGCCATCGCGTTGGCGTCGTTCTCGACCACGGCGGGCACGTCGAGCGCGTCCTCCAGCCAGGAGCCGACGTCGAACCCCGACCAGCCGGGCATGCGCGACGGGCTGTCCAGGGCACGCTGGGCGACGTCGACGGGACCCGGGAGGGAGATGCCGACGCCGAGCAGACGGCCGCCGTCGGGCGTGGCGCCGGCCAGCTCGCGCAGCCCGGCCGTGACCTGCGTCAGGACCGGTTCGGGGCCGTCCGCGATGTCGAGGGCGACCTCCGTGGTCGTGGCCAGCTCGCCGCCGTGCCGCAGGATGCCGAGCCGGGCGTGGGTGCCGCCGACGTCCACCACGCCGAGGTAGCCGGTGCTGCCGGGTACGCGCAGGGCCCGGGGCCGCCGTCCGCCGCTGGACTCGCCCTCGCCCGTCTCCTCCAGGGCGCCCGCGGCGAGCATCGCCTGCACCCGCTGCGAGACGGTGGACGGCGCGATGCCGAGCGACTCGGCGATCTCCTTGCGCGAGCGGGCGCGGCCGCTGGACACGAGCACGAGGATCTCCCGCTCGAGCCGCGGCGCGGCGGCTCGGGGACGCGTGGGCTGGGGCACGGGCCTCCTCCAGGCTGGGTGCGGTGCCGCCGACCGGGGGGCCGCACTTTTTACAAGAAGTGGAACAAGTTCCAGGCATGAGTCTGCACCACGTTCGCGCTGATCCGGGCAGGCCCCGCCTTTTTGCGCGGGCGAATTAACAGTCTTGTTACGGCTATCGCATAGATCCGGGAAACTTCCTCCGTCTACGGTGCTCCATTATTCGGCTGATGAAACAAGTGCCGTGCCGCACAGGCCTCGGCGTCGTCAGCCCCGCAGACCAAGGAGACCCAGATGCGCACCACGCATGCCGGACGGGCCGCACGGCTGGCCGTCGGCGCGGCCGCCGCCGTCGCCCTCCTCGCCGGATGCTCGACGTCCTCCGGTGCGGACGCGTCCGCCGCCCGCACCGACGTGAACTACGCCCTGCCCGCCAACGCGACCCCCAACTGGATCGTGCCGCTGGGCATCGCGGGCAAGCTCGCGACCCACAACTCGGCCATCATGCGCACCCTCTGGGAGCCCCTGGTGGCCTACGACGGCTCCGAGGGGGAGGTGGGGCGCGTGGCGAGCGCCGATCTCGCCGACGAGATCACCTTCTCCGACGACGCCCGCACCGTGACGATCACCCTCGACGAGGGCCGCACCTGGAGCGACGGCGAGCCCGTCACCTCGGCGGACGTGAAGTTCTGGTTCGACCTCGTCAAGGCCAACACGGACGTCTGGGCCAGCTACTCCGAGGGCCGCATGCCCGACAACGTGACAGAGGTGGCCACGCCGGACGAGAAGACCGTCGAGCTCACCTTCGACAAGGTCTACAACCCGGAGTGGCTGCAGGCCTCCCAGCTCACGCTCGTGGTGCCGCTGCCCGCCCACGCCTGGGCCAAGACGGCCGACGACGAGACGCCCGACCCGGCCCTCGCCGAGACCGAGAAGGGCGCCAAGGCGATCTTCGACTACCTCGTCACGCAGAGCGAGGACCTCTCGACCTACGAGTCCAACCCGCTGTGGCAGACCATCAACGGCCCGTACTCCCTGACCGGGTTCACGGACAGCGGCCAGGTCGAGCTGACGAAGAACGCGAAGTACGACGGCGACGACGCCGCCTCGATCGACACCGTCAACCTGCTGCCGTACACGTCCACGGACGCCGAGGTGAACGCGGTGCGCTCCGGCGCCGTCGACTACGGGTACATCCCCACGACCGGCCTGGACGCGCCGGAGCAGTACGAGTCGCTCGGCTACGCCGTCGAGCCGTGGGCGGGCTGGTCCATCACCTACCTGCCGTACAACTTCAACCACCCCGAGCTGGGCCCGGTCTACCGCCAGCTCTACGTGCGCCAGGCCCTGCAGCACCTCGTGGACCAGGAGCAGATCTCCGACGTCATCTGGAAGGGCGCCGCGCTGCCCGGCTACGGCCCCGTGCCGCAGAACCCCGAGAGCGACTTCCTCTCCGAGGAGCAGAAGACCAACCCGTACCCGTTCGACCCGGAGGCCGCCGCCGCGCTGCTGGCCGACCACGGCTGGACCGCCGGCTCGGACGGCGTGCTGGAGTGCACCAGCCCGGGCGACGGCGACGACGAGTGCGGCAAGGACGTCGAGAAGGGCCAGAAGCTCGCGATCACCATCCTGACGCAGAGCGGCTCCGCCGAGACCGACAACATGTTCGCCGAGATCAAGTCCACGTTCGAGCAGGCCGGCGTGGGCGTCACCATCGAGAGCGCGCCGCTGAACACGGTGCTGTCCTCCATCGCCCCGTGCACCGCCGACCAGGCGGACTGCGACTGGGAGCTGCCGTTCTTCGGCACCGCCGGGAGCTGGTACTTCGGCGGCTACCCGAGCGGCGAGCGCGTGTTCGGCACGGGCGCCGCGTCGAACTTCGGCTCCTACTCGGACGACGAGCTCGACACCCTCATGCACGACTCCACCGAGAGCACCGACCCGTCGGTCATGCAGGAGTACTCGAAGTTCGGCGCGGAGAACCTGCCGGTCATGTGGCTGCCGAACCCCGTCTACCAGGTCTCCGTGATCAAGGACGGGCTGGAGGGCACCACGCAGGACCCGCTCGCCAGCTTCCACCCGCAGCGCTGGAGCTGGGCCGGCTGACATGACGACAGCCATCCCCGCGCAGAGCGGGGCAGTCGAAGCCGGAGTCGCCGCGCCCCCGCCCGTCCGGGCGGCCCGCGGCGGCTTCGGCCGCTTCCTGATCCGCCGCGTGCTCCAGGCGCTCGCCGTGATCCTCGTGGTCAGCGTCATCGTGTTCGCGCTGCTGCACGCGCTGCCGGGCGGTCCCGCCCGCGGCGTCCTCGGCCAGCAGGCCACCCCCGAGCAGATCGCGGCCTTCGAGGCCGCCAACGGCCTGGACCAGCCCGTGGTGCTCCAGTACCTCTCGTTCCTGGGGCGCTCGCTGACGGGCGACCTCGGCGAGTCGTACCTGCTCAACCAGTCCGTCTCGGACGCGATCGCGCTGCGGCTGCCCAAGACGCTCCTGCTGACCGGGCTCTCGCTGGTCGTCGCGGTGCTGGTCGCCGTGCCGGCCGGCATCTACCAGGCCGTGCGCCGCAACCGCGCCGTCGACTACTGGCTGTCCACGCTGGCGATCGTCGCCTACTCGACCCCCACGTTCTTCCTCGGGATGCTGCTGATCCTGCTGCTCAGCCAGAACGCCGGGCTGTTCCCCGCCGCGGCGCCGCAGGGCACCGGGATCGCCGAGGTGCTGGCGCAGCCGGCCGGGCTGGTGCTGCCCGTGCTGACGGGCGCCGTGCCGATCGTGGCGACGTTCAGCCGCTACATGCGGTCCTCGACCCTCGACAACCTCGGCGAGGACTACGTGCGCACCGCCCGCGCCAAGGGCACCGCCTACCGGCGCGTCGTGCTGCGGCACGTGCTGCGCAACTCGCTCACGCCCGTCGTCGCGATGCTCGGCTACTACCTGCCCGTGATGTTCGGCGGCGCGCTCGTGGTGGAGCAGCTCTTCAACTACCCCGGCATGGGCCTGCTGTTCTGGAGCGCCGCGCAGAGCAGCGACTTCCCGGTGCTGCTGGGCTGCGTGCTCGTCATCTCGGTGGCGACCGTCGTCGGCTCGCTGCTGGCCGACCTGCTCCAGGCCCTCCTGGACCCGCGCACCCGAGGGGGCCTGCGATGACGGGGCTGCGCAGGTTCGCCCGCAACCGGCTGGCCGTCGTCGGCGCCGTGGCGCTCGCCGTGCTGGTGCTGTTCGTGCTGGTCGGCCCGCTCGTGTACCCCACCGAGCAGGTGGCGACCGACCTCGGCGCCGCCAACCTGCCGCCCGGCGTCGACGGGCACCCGCTCGGCACCGACGCGCTCGGGTACGACAACCTGGGCCGACTGATGGTGGCCGGCCGGGTGTCGCTCCTGGTCGGCGTGCTGGCCGGGGCGCTCGCGACGGTGGTCGGCACGCTCTGGGGCGCCGTCGCCGGCTACGTGGGCGGCGTCGTGGATGCCGTCATGATGCGCGTGGTCGACGCCGGGATCGCCATCCCCGCGATCTTCCTGCTGCTGGTGCTGTCCACCATCGTGCGGCCCACGGTCGGCATGATGATCGTGGTGCTGGGCCTGGTGTCCTGGCTGGTCCCGGCCCGGCTGATCCGGGCGGAGGCACTGTCGGTGCGGACCCGCGACTACGTGGTGGCGGCCCGCGCGATGGGTGCCACGCACCGCCGCACCGTGCTCACGCACGTCATCCCCAACACCGTGGGCACCGTGGTCGTCAACGCGACCTTCCAGGTGGCCGACGCCATCCTGCTCGTGGCCTACATCAGCTTCCTCGGGATGGGCGTCCAGCCGCCCACGACCGACTGGGGCGCCATGCTCAACGACGGCATCAACTACATCTACCAGGGCGCGTGGTGGCTCATCCTGCCGCCCGGCCTCGCGATCGTGATCGTGGTCTGCGCCCTGAACTTCGTGGGCGACGGGCTGCGGGACGTCGTCGACGTGAAGGGGAGGACCGCATGAGCGACGTCGTCCTGCGCATCGCGGACCTGAACGTCACCTTCGCCACCGACTCCGGGGAGGTGGAGGCGGTGCGCGGCATCGACCTGGAGGTGCGGCGCGGCCGGGTGGTCGCGCTGGTGGGCGAGTCCGGCTCGGGCAAGAGCGTCACCTCGCTGTCCGTCCTGGGCCTCCTGCCCGGGACAGCCCGGGTGTCGGGCTCGGTGGAGCTGGCCGACGGCGACACGCTGCGCGACGTCGTCACCACGCCCGAGGAGCAGCTCGTGGACCTGCGCGGCCGCGTGGCGTCCATGGTGTTCCAGGAGCCGATGACGGCGCTCAACCCGACCATGACCCTGGGGGACCAGGTCGCCGAGGCGGTGCTGAACCACGAGCGCGTGCCGCGTGCCGTCGCCCGCGAGCGGGCCGTGGAGCTGTTGCGGTCGGTGGGCATCCCCGAGCCGGAGCGGCGGGCGGGGCAGTACCCGCACGAGCTGTCCGGCGGGCAGCGGCAGCGCGTGGTCATCGCCATCGCGCTGGCCTGCGAGCCGCGGCTGATCGTCGCGGACGAGCCGACCACGGCGCTCGACGTCACCGTGCAGGCCGGGATCCTCGACCTGCTGCGCGAGCTGGTGGCGCAGCACGACACGGCGCTGCTGCTGGTCACGCACAACATGGGCGTGGTGGCCGACCTGGCCGACGAGGTGGCCGTGATGAGCGGTGGCCGGATCGTGGAGCACGGGCTCGTGGAGCAGGTGCTGCTCGACCCGGCGCACGCGTACACGCGGGCGCTGCTGGACGCCGTGCCGGCGGCGCCGCCGGCGAGCTCGACGACGGCTGACCACGAGTCGGCCGACCGGCGGTCGAGCTTGTCGAGACCTGGTACGACGAGCGCGGGCGTCTCGACAGGCTCGACCACCGGGGTCGGTGAGGTGGTGCTCGACCTGCGCGGCGTCAGCCTCGACTACCGGGTGCAGGGCCGCCACGTGCGCGCCGTCGAACGCCTCGACCTGACCGTGCGCGCGGGCGAGATGCTGGGCCTGGTCGGCGAGTCGGGCTCGGGCAAGTCGACGGCCGGCCGGGCCTGCCTGGGTCTGCTCGCGCCGTCCGAGGGCGAGGTGCTGCTGCTCGGCACGTCGATGGCGCGGGCGCGCGGCCGGGCGCGTCGGCGCCTGCTGGCCGACGTCGGCGTGGTGTTCCAGGACCCGGGCGGGTCGCTCGACCCGCGCCGGCTGGTGGGCGAGTCGATCGCGGAGCCGCTGGCGATCCACGGCCGGGACGGGCGGCGACTGACGCCGGCCGAGAAGCGGGCGCGGGTGCGGGAGCTGCTGGACGCCGTCCGGCTGCCGGCGGGCGCCGAGCGGCGCTACCCGCACGAGTTCTCCGGCGGGCAGCGGCAGCGCATCGGGCTCGCCCGCGCGCTCGCGCTGCGTCCCCGCCTGCTGGTGGCCGACGAGCCGACGAGCGCGCTGGACGTGTCCGTGCAGGCCGAGGTGCTGCAGGTGCTGCGCGACCTGCACGCGGAGCTGGGGTTCGGCTGCCTGTTCATCAGCCACGACCTGGGCGTGGTGCACGAGCTGACCGACCGCGTGGCCGTGCTGCGCGCGGGCCGGCTCGTGGAGAGCGGCGCGACCGCGGAGGTGTTCAGCGCGCCGCGCGAGCTGTACACCGCGGAGCTGCTGGCCTCGGTGCCGACGCCGGACCCGGTGGCGCAGCGGGAACGGCGCGCGGCGCGGCTGGCGCTGGCCTCCGCGGAGGACGCCGCCCCGGCCGCCGGTGCCGCCCGATGACGGACCGGCCCACGGCCGGCGTCGACATCGGGGGCACCAAGATCAAGGCCGCCGTCGTCACGACCGACGGCGCGGTGCTCGCCTCGGCGACCGCGCCCACGCCGTCGGGCGGCGCGGCGATGCTCGACGTCGCGGCGGAGCTGGTCGCGGGTGCGACGGCGTCGGCGGGCGTGCCCGTGGCGGCCGTCGGCGTGGGCGCGGCCGGCGTCGTCGACCCCGTGACGGGCGAGGTGCTGGCGGCCAGCGACTCCTTCGTCGACTGGGTGGGCACGAACCTGCGCTCCGGGCTCGCCGCCCGGACCGGACTGCCGGTGACCGTCGCGAACGACGTCGACTCGTTCCTCGTGGGCGAGGCGACCTGGGGCGCCGTCCGCGGTGTCCGGTCGGCGGCGGGCATCGCGCTCGGGACCGGCGTCGGGGGAGCGCTGTGGCTGGACGGCGCGCTGTACCGGGGCGCGGGCGCGGCGGGGGAGATCGGGCACATGCCCGGGTTCGGCGACACGCGGTGCACCTGCGGGCAGCGGGGGCACCTGGAGACGCTCGCGTCCGGACGGTCGGTGGAGCGGCGGTACGCGGAGCTGGTGGCGGCGGGCGGCTCGGGCGGTGTCCTGCGGGGTGCGGCCGGCGTCGGCGTCGCCCCCGGGGCCGGCATCGCTGCCGGGGCCGGTGTCGTCGTCGGCGCGGCGGAGATCGAGGCGCAGGCCCGGGCCGGGGACGAGGCCGCGGTGCGCGTGCTGGCCGACGCCGGCCACGCGGTCGGCTCGGCGGTGCTGGTGCTGGCGGCGCTGCTCGACGTCGGGCACGTGGTGGTGGGCGGCGGGCTGGCCCACGCCTGGGACCTGCTGGAACCCGCGATCCGGGCCCGGCTGGCGGACGAGCCGCCGGTCTCGGGGCACACGGTCGAGGTGCGCCGGGCCGTGCTGGGCGGCGACGCGACGGTGGTGGGCGCGGCGGCCCTGGCCCGGCCCTGACGGGTGGCGCAGATGAGATCGGTCAGCTGCCCCGGCCCGGCAGCAGAACGCGGACGGCGCCCGGCCGCGGGGTGCGGTCGGGCGCCGTCGGGTGGCTGCCTGAGGGGATCAGGCGGCGGTGGTGACCTCGATGCGCTGCGGCGTGGTGCCGGCGAAGACGCCCGGCACGGTGACCGTCAGCACGCCCGCGTCGTAGGACGCGCGGACGACGTCGCCGTCCACGGCCCTGGGCAGCGTGACGACGCGGCGGAAGGAGCCGAAGCGGACCTCCGAGATGCGGCGGCCCTCGGACTCCTCCGAGCGCTGGTCCTTGCGCTCGCCGCGGACGACGAGCTTGCGGCCCTCGACCTCGACGGTGATGTCGTCGGCCGGGTTGACGCCCGGCAGGTCGAGGCGGGCGACGAGGTCCTCGCCCTCACGGTAGACGTCGGCCGCGGGCACGACGCCCTCGGAGACGCCGAGCTGCTGGCTCCACGGCTCGCGCAGCCAGGTGCTGGCGAACGGGGAACGGGTAAGAACGGTGGTCATGATGTCCTCCTCCGGACGGGTCTGATGACGGGTACAACCTGAGTCGACCCGACTCAATTTCCGGGTTCGCCGACGGCGGACGCCACCCTCCCGCACCCCGTGTCAGTGGCGGGTGATCGTGAGGCTCGCGTCGTCCGGGCCCACGACGACGTCCGCCGCGCCGCCGACCGGGATCGTGAGCAGCGGGCTGGTGTGGCCCAGGTCGACCCCTGCCAGCACCGGCTTGCCGGCCAGCGCGGGCTGCCGCGCGACGATCTCGTCGAGCGCCGCGCGCGTCATGCCCGAGGCGGTCTGGAACCGGCCGACGACCAGCCCGGTCACGCCGGCGGCGTCGGGCAGCTGGAGCAGGGACGTGAGGTTGCGGGCGAAGGCGACCGTGTTCGACTCGTAGTCGTCCTCGATGAAGAGGAGCGCGCCGTCGAGCGACGGCATGTTCGCCGTGCCCTGGAGCAGGTTGAGCGTGCAGAGGTTGCCGCCCACGATCCGGCCCGACGCCTGCCCGGGCCGCAACCGCCACCAGCCCTCGTTGGCCACCGGGGTGCGGGCGTCCTGGTCGAGGAACCACAGGTCGTCCGTCCAGGCCGCCGACGGCTCGACGGCGATCGGGTCCTCGGTCGTGACCGCGGCACGGAACCAGTCGCCGGTGGGCTCGAAGTGGTCGCGCATGCCCCAGCTCGACCAGTGCGGGCCGGAGTAGGTGGCCAGGCCCGTGCGGGCGAGGATCGCGTTCTGCAGCGCAGTGATGTCCGAGTAGCCGCAGAACACCTTGGGGTGGGCCGCGATCAGGTCGAAGTCGAGGTAGGGGAGCAGCTCGTTGCTGTTGAACCCGCCGATCACCGTGAGGATGCCCGCGACGGCGGGGTCGGCGAACGCTGCGTGCAGGTCGGCGACGCGGTGCTCGATCGAGGCGCTGCGGAACTGGTCGTCCTCGTCGACGTGCTCGCCGAACGTCAGCGTGAGTCCCATCGCGGCGAACCGCTCGTCGATCCAACGGGTGTTGTCGTGCTCCATGACCATGGCCCGCGACCGGGCGGGGGCGATGACGCGGACGGTGTCGCCGGAGCGGAGCTTGGGCGGGACGATGGTTGCGTGCGCTGACATGACCGCAGCCTAGGACGACGCCGTGGGTGCCGGCCCCGGAATTTTCCGACCAGTTCCCGACAAGGAGGAACGATGCGTGCCACCCGGATCATGGCCAACCTGCGGGTGGCCGACCTCGACGCGGCCAAGGACTTCTATGCCGACTACCTCGGGCTGAGCACCGAGGAGTTCAACCTGGGCTGGGTGGCTCGCTACACGTCGCCGTCCACCGGCGCGGTGGTCCAGCTCGTGACGCGCGACGCGACTGCCGCCGCGGACGCAGCCGTCTCGATCCACACACCCGACGTCGAGGGTGCGTACGCCGAGGCGCGGCAGCGGGGGTACGAGATCGTGCACCCGCTGACGACGGAGTCGTGGGGAGTGCGGCGGTTCCTGGTGCGGGCGCCCGACGGCACGGTGGTCAACGTGGTGCAGCACGCGGACTGACGGGTTCCCTGGGCGCTCGACGAGATGCCCTGATAGCATCTGCTATCAGGAGGTGGTTCGGGTGGAACGTCAGCCGGTGGAGCGAGAGACGGAGCGGGAATCAGCAGTCGAGCGTGCTTTCGCCGAGCACCTCATGCGGACGAGCCGGCATGCGGGCGAGCTACGAGCGGCTGCCACGCGTGAGCTTGTCATCGCGGCAAGCCAGGCGCGCGACCTGGGGTGGAGTCAGCGCAGGATCGGTCTGGCCCTCGGTCGGAGCCAGCCGGAGGTCGCGCGGCTCCTGAAGCTGGAGACGACGGCTGCCGACGACGAGCCGGACCAGGCGGTGCCGTTGCTGACCCTGCTTCTACGCGAGCGACGCGACGAGATCGTCGAGGCCGCTGCGCGTCGCGGGGTGCACAACGTCCGCGTGTTCGGGTCGGTGGCCCGCGGTGAGGACACCGCGGAGTCGGACATCGACTTGCTCGTCGACATCGATCCCGACGTCGGCCTGTTCACGATCGGTGCGCTGGAGGCGGAGCTCGAGGAGATGCTGGGGCGCGAGGTCGACGTAGTGATCGCGCGGGCGCTGCGCGAGGACGTGGCTGTCACCGTCGAGGCGATCCCGCTGTGACGGACAAGGACCAGCGCAACGTCGAGTCGGCGTTGCATCACCTGGACGTGCTCAAGTCGTATCTCAAGCAGGGCACGATGGACGACCCGGTTCTGTTCGACGCCGTTTGTCTCCGCCTCGGAGCCTCGATCGAGGTGGCCGCGAAACTGAGCGACGAGGCCCGGACCCGAGCGTTCGGCACGACGTGGAGGGCGATCTGGTCCACCCGGAACCGCATCGCGCACGCGTATGAGTACATCGACCCGCAGCTGATCCGTAGCACCGTCGAGGGCGACCTCGCGGCGTACGAGAGCGCGCTGCGCGGCCTGCTCCGGAAAGAGCCTGGCGCCTAGGGTCTGTTTGCGACCGCGACACCGCCCCTCTGGCAGGTTCGGACCATGAGTTCTCGATACCAGACGCGGCCAGCCCTGTTCGATGACATTTCGGCCGTCTTGGAAGTCTTGACGCAGAACCAGGCTGAGGCTCCGCCTGGCGCATCAACGCCGGTCGTACCGTCGGAACGACGGATCGAGATGCGGGACCGCATCCCCGGAGGCTGAGGGGTTCCACGTGACCGGCCTGGATACGGCAACGGAGTCGCGGACGAGCCGGCGTCCGGTTGTCACGGCCGGGCCTCAGCCGTGGATCGGGCCCTCCGTCTCGCGCAGGGGACGGGCCGTGGCACCCGAGCGGGCCGCGATCAGCTCGGCGACGATCGACACGGCGGTCTCGTCCGGCGTGCGCGCGCCCAGGTCCAGCCCGATCGGGCTGTGCAGCCGGGCGAGCGCGGCGGGCGGCACGCCGTCCTCGACCAGGCGGGCCGCCCGCTCGGCGTGCGTCCGGCGGGAACCCATGGCGCCCACGTACGTGCCGGCCGGCAGGTCGGTGAGCGCCGTGCGCAGCAGAGGCACGTCGAACTTGGCGTCATGGGTCAGCACGCAGACGGCGTCGCGCGCGGAGACACGGCCCGCTGCGACCTCGGCGGCCAGGTACCGGTGCGGCCACTCGGTCACCACCTCGTCGGCCTCCGGGAAGCGGGCCGGCGTGGCGAACACCGGCCGGGCGTCGCACACCGTGACCCGGTACCCGAGCAGCCGGCCGGCCCGGGCCAGCGCCGCCGCGAAGTCGATCGCGCCGAACACCAGCAGCCGCGGTGGCGGCGCGAACACCTGCAGGAACACCCGCGTGCCCGTGCCGGTGCGCTCGCCGTGCGGACCGTACTCCCGCAGAACGGAGGCACCGGCGTCGACCTGCCCGACGGCGTCCGCGCTCACCGCCGCGTCCAGGCCCGCGTCCCCGAGCGTCCCGCCCGGGCCGTCCGGCCCTTCACCGGGGACCACCAGCCGCCGGCCGAGTGCACCACGGCCGAGCGCACCGTCATCAGGCGCGTCGTCGGCGAGCGCACCGTCGGTCCGCGCATCGCCGCCGCCCGTCCCGACGACCGTGGCGAGGCAGACGCCCGACAGCGCCACACCGCCGTCGGGCGACGAGGCCCCGAGCACCCGCCGGGCGAAGGGCCCGAAGCCCGGCCAGGTCGTCCGCGACAGGGGAGCGACGAAGACCTCGATGGTCCCGCCGCAGGTGAGGCTCACGTCGAAGGCGTCGTCGTCGGTGACGCCGTAGCGGGCCGCCACGGGGCGGCCGGTCTCGGCGACCTCCAGGCCGAGGTCGTACACGGCGCCCTCGACGCACCCGCCGGACACCGAGCCGATCACCTCGCCGCCGGGGCCGACGGCCATCGCGGCCCCCGGCTCGCGCGGCGCGGACCGGAACGTGCGCACCACCGTGGCCACGGCCGCCCGCTCGTCGGCGCGCCACCAGTCCAGCAGCTGCGGCAGCAGATCCCGCACCCCCGGCTCCCTCCTCCGCGCGAACGCGCGAACCCTTCGCGACAACACGCGAAGCCTCCCCGCGAACCCTTCTCCTGCCAGGTTCTCACTTCCGTGTCACGCGCCGAGGTCGCCCAGGTAACCGGTACGTCTGTCCCGTCGCGGGGTTCGGGGCGATGATGGGGAGATCGCAACGAGGCGAGGAGGACCCCATGAAAGCAGCAGTGGGCGACCGGATCGTCACCGCTTCCGGAGTGGTCGGCGGCGTGGTGCGGGACGGCGTGGTGACCGAGTGCCCCCATGGCGACGGGTCGCCGCCCTACCGGGTGCGCTGGTCCGACACGGGCGAGGAGACTCTCGTCTACCCGGGCGGGGACACGTACGTGGACGCGCAGGTCGAGGCGGGCTCGGGCGCCTGGGCGGAGGCCCGGCGCGGGCGTGCGCTCACCTGGGACGTGCGGATCACCGTGGTCGAGGCCGCGGGCAGCACGACGGCGGAGGCGACCGTGATGAACGGCCCGCCCGACGCCCTGCGCGCCGTCGGGCACGCCAGGAAGTCACCCGAGGACGACGAGGTGCCGCTGATCGGCGACGAGATCGCCGCCGGCCGGGCGCTGCGCCGGCTCGCGGACCGGCTGCTCGCCGTGGCCGAGGCCGACGTCTCCGCGGCGGTCGGGCACAAGGCGCACCTGCACCGGTGACCCGGCCCGGCGTTACGCCAGGATCCCCGACGCGTCGAGCGCCCCGCGGACCTCCGGGTCGAGCCACGACTCCACACCCGCCCAGCTGGTGCGCCACGAGATGCCGGTGATCCGGGTGCCGTCGGCGAACGTCTCGATGTAGTCGGCCTGGAGCACGCCGTGCTCGTCGCACCAGAAGGCGTTCGCAGGGCTGCCGTCCAGGAGCTGGTCGATGCGCATCGCGGAGACCGAGACGCCGTCGGGCAGCACGAGTGGCTGGGTGTCGGTGCGCACCAGCAGCGCGTGCTGCGTGCGGGCGGGGTCGGTGTCGTCGAGCTGGGTGTACTCGACCCAGGAGCCGACGGTCGCGAGCTCGAGCACCAGCAGGTACCGGGCGAACGACGGCACGCCGTTCCCGACGCCCGGCGGCAGGTCGGCGCGCTCGAACGCGACGTCCACGCCGCCCGGCTCGCGCTGGTGCGACCAGCGCACCCAGCGCCGCACGTTCCCCTCGTACTCCACGCGGTGCCGGGCCCGCAGCACGACGTCGGGCATCGGGCGCATCGCCAGCACCGACTCGAGCACCAGCAGGCCGTCCACGGTCTCGGACTCCCGGCGCACCAGGGCGCCGTCCGGGGTGGTCCCGTTGTTGCTCAGCGCCTGGATGTACATGGCTGGTCCTCCGGTGCGGCGGGGTTCCCGCGCCAGGGTAACCGCCGACAGGTGCCGCTCGCCGGGTAGGTTGCGGACATGAGCGAGCGCGTGGACGTGGAACAGCACCGGGCCGATGTCGCGGAGCTGCTCGCGGCGTTCGTCGAGCGGCCCGTCGAGGAGGTGCCCCTCGACGGCGACGTGCTCGGCCGCGTCCTGGCGCGCGACGTCGTGGCCCACGAACCGCTGCCGCGGTTCCGCAACTCGCAGATGGACGGCTTCGCGGTCCGCGCCGCCGACGTCGCCGCGGCCGCCCCCGGCGCGCCGGTCACGCTGCCCGTGGTGGGCGATGTCGCCGCCGCCCCCGGCGACCCGGCCCCCCTGGCGCCGGGCACGGCCGTCCGGATCATGACCGGCGCGCCCGTCCCCGCCGGCGCGGACGCCGTCGTCCCCGTCGAGGACACCGACCACGGGACCTTCAACCGGGTCGCGGCCCCGGCGGACACCGCGACCACCGCGGCCCCCGCGGACCGCGTCACGGTCGCCCGCGGCCGGGCCGTCGGCGAGTTCGTCCGGGAGCCGGGGTCCGACGTCGCCGCCGGCACCGTCGTGCTCCCCACCGGCACGGTGCTCGCGCCCCACCACGTGGCGGCCGCCGCGGCGTGCGGCGTCGCCCGCCTCGCGCTCGTCGCCCCGGTCTCCGTGGCGGTCGTCTCCACGGGCAGCGAGCTCGTCGGACCGGACGACGAGCCCGGCCCCGGCCAGATCTTCGACGCCAACGGCCCGGCGCTCGCGGCCGCCGTCCGGGCGGCCGGCGGGCGCGTGGGCCTGCGTCTGTCCCTGCCCGACGACCCGGAGGCGGTGCGCGCCGGCCTGGAGCGCGCGGCGGCGCTCTGCGACCTGGTACTCACCACCGGCGGTGTGAGCCAGGGCGCGTACGAGGTGGTCAAGGACGCCCTGCCCGAGGTCACCTTCCGCTCCGTGGCCATGCAGCCCGGCGGCCCGCAGGGCCTCGGCCGGGTCGGCCGCACGCCGCTGCTCGCGTTCCCCGGCAACCCGGTCAGCGCGCAGGTCTCGTTCGTCGTGTTCCTCCGGGAGATCCTCCGCGCGGCCGCGGGCCTGCCGCCCGTGAACCGCGTGCGCGCGGTGCTCGACGACCCGCTGGTCTCGCCCGCGGGCCGGCGGCAGCTCCTGCGGGGGCGCTGGGTGCGGACCGCGGGGCCAGGCGCCTCGGCGGGTAGCACGCCCCACGTCGCCGTCGTCGGCGGGCCGGGCTCGCACCTCGTGGCGTCGATGGCCGCCGCGGACGTGCTGATCGACGTGCCCGCGGCCGCGACTACGCTCGAACCGGGTGCCGAGGTGGCCGTGTGGCCGCTGTGACGCCGCACCCGACGGAGAGGGACCGGTGAGGGAGCACGTGATGGACGATGCGGGGTCGGCAGGAGCGGGGCCGGCAGAGGTCGTGCGCGTGACGCAGGAGGTGCTGGACGACGCCGTCGGCCGGGCGGTCGAGGCCGCCGTGGCCGCGCCGGAGTGCGGCGCCGTGGTCACGTTCCGGGGCGTCGTGCGGGACGACGACGGAGGCCGCGACGTGGTGAGCCTCGACTACGAGGCGCACCCCGACGCCACCGCCGTCCTCCAAGAGGTGTGCCGGGCGGTGGCCGCCGAGACGGGCCTGCGCGTCGCCGCGACGCACCGCTACGGGCACCTGGTGGTGGGGGACGTCGCGCTCGTCGCGTCGGCGTCGGCCGGCCACCGCAAGGAGGCCTTCGAGGCGTGCTCCCTGCTGGTGGAGCGCATCAAGGCCGAGGTGCCGATCTGGAAGAAGCAGCAGTTCACGGACGGCGAGTCCGAGTGGGTCGGTCTGTGACGATCCGCCGGACCCGGGTGACCGCCCGGCCGACCGTGCGCGGGATGCTGGCGGGCAGCAGCTCGGGGAGCCGGCTGACCCGCCCGGGCAGTGTCAGGCTCGGTAGCGACGGCAGCGTCGGCAGGCTCGGCAGGCTGGGCAGCGTCAGGCTGGGCACGGTCAGGCTCGGCATGCTCAGCCCGGTCAGGCCGAGGCTCGGCAGCCGGTGCATCCCGCGCACCCAGATGCGCTCGCGCACCGGCGGGGGCGGCACGTCGAGCCGGTCGTAGAACGCCTCGGCGCAGGCCCGCCAGGAGAACAGCTCCGCGTACCGGCGCGTCTCCGCGCGGGAGCACGTCAGCGCCGCGAGGCACGCCGCCCGCAGGTCGTCGTCGACGGCGCCCGCGCCCGAGCCCGGGATGAGGTCGCGGGGTCCCGGCGCGTCGAAGCCGGCCACGGGCGTGCCCGAGGCCATGGCCTCCAGGATGACCAGGCCGAACGTGTCGGTGCGGCTCGGGAAGACGAGCACGTCGGCGTCGGCGAAGTGCTGGGCCAGGTCGTCGCCGGAGCGGCGCCCCCGGAAGTGGGCGTCGGGGTACGCGGCCTCCAGGTCGGCGCGGGCCGGGCCGTCGCCCACGACCACCTTGGAGCCGGGCAGATCCAGGTCGAGGAACGCCTCGACGTTCTTCTCGACGGCCAGCCGCCCCACGTACAGGAAGACAGGCCCGGGCAGATCGCGGTAGACGCCGGTTCCCGCGGTGCCGGCCGGAGTGGCCCCGGTCCCGGTGGCGGCGGCCCGACGGCGGGGGTGGAACTGCTCCGTGTCCACCCCGAGGCTCCAGGGCGTGACGTTCCGGATGCGCCAGTGGGTGAGCTGCTCGCGCATGGTCGGTGTCGCCACCAGCACCGCGCCGGACTTGTCGTGGAACTTGCGCACGTACCGGTAGCCCGCCCACAGAGGGATCCACGACCAGCGCGCGCTCACGTACTCCGGGAACTGGGTGTGGTAGCTGGAGGTGAACGGGAAGCCGAAGTGGTCGCAGACGGCGCGCGCGTACCAGCCGAGCGGACCCTCGGTGGCGATGTGCACGGCGTCGGGCGCGAACTCCAGGAAGCGCCGCTCCACGTCGTCGCGCGCCATGATCGGCACCCGGATCTCGGAGTAGGTGATCAGGGGGATCGTCCGGTAGCCGTCCCACGGCGTGACCACCTCGACCGCGCAGCCCATCCGCCGCAGCTCGGCCACGGTGCGCGAGAGCGCCGTGGCGACGCCGTTCACCTGCGGTTCCCAGGCGTCGGTGACGATCATGATCCGCTGCGGCCGCTCGGTCGCTGTCAGCACGGCGCGATTCAACCACGTTCCGGGGGACACGCCGACCACCGGGACGCCGGGCGGCCCGGTGGTCGACGCGGTCATGTCAGTCCCGCGCGCCGTCAGTCCTGCGCGTCGAGGTAGGGCTCGACGTTCTCGGTGTACGCCGTCTCGATGCGCGGCGTCACCGACTCGAACGCCGTGGCCGGGTCGGCGCCCTCGATGATGATCTGCTCCAGGGCGTCGTTGAGCAGTGCGTCGGCGCCGGGCACGAAGACGCGGACGTCGTCCTGCTTGCGGGCCTTGTCGGCGAGCTGGTCCACCGCGGTGCGGAACTGCGGCGTCTCCTCGTAGGTGGCCGTCATGGTGTCGCTCTCCACGGCGGAGGTACGCACGGGCATGTAGCCGGTGGCCTGCGAGAAGGTGGCGGTGTTCTCGGTGTTCGTCAGGAACTCCAGGAACATCGCGGCCGCGAGCTGCTCCTCGGGCGTCCTGGACGACGGGATCGCGAGGCCGGTGCCCCCGGTCGGGGTGCCGCCGCCCTGCGGACCGTCGGGCAGGTAGGCCGTGCCCACCTCGAACGTCGCGGCGTCGAGCGCGCCCTTGAGCGAGCCCGTGGAGCCGATGGTGGAGGCGATGAGGCCGGAGGAGAAGTCGGCCATGGCGTCGTCGGCGGACAGCGTGGCCACGCCGGACTCGTGGAAGAGGTCGTGCACGAACTGGCCACCCGCGATCGCCTCGGGGGTGTCGAGGGTGAGCTCGAAGCCGTCGGAGTACGCCCCGCCCTGGCCCCAGATCATGTTCTCGAACCACCAGGCACCCCACGACGGGCCGGTCGACAGGCCGAACGTCGAGCCCTTCTCGGGCACCTCCTTCTTCAGGGAGGCGTCCCACTCCTCGAGCTCGGCCCAGGTCTCCGGGCCGCGGTCGGGCAGGCCGGCGGCCTTCCACAGGTCCTTGTTGTAGTAGAACAGCGGCGTCGAGCGCGCGTACGGCACGGCCCAGTGCTGGTCTTCGTACTCGTAGTCGGAGTACAGGGCGGGCTGGAGGTCGGCGGCGTCGGCGTCCAGGAACTCCAGGACGTCGTCGACCGGCATGATCTGGTCGTTCAGGTGGTAGCGGAACCACCACACGTCCGAGGCGATGACCAGGTCGGGCAGGTCGTCCGTCTGCGAGGCGGCCTGGAAGCGCTGCGCCACCTCGTCGTAGTCGGCGCCGGCGGTGACGAGCTTGACACTGATGCCGGTCTCCGCCGTGAAGTCGTCGATGAGCTGCTGCTCGACCTCCTGGGAGGCGCCCGGGTGGTTGGACCACCAGGTGATCTCCTTCGCCGGCTCGACCTGCGACCAGTCGACGGCGTCGGCGCTCGCCTCGGAGCCGCCGGTCGCGCCGACGCTCGGGCCGGCGCAGCCGGCGGCGGTCAGGGCGGTGAGCGCGGCGAGCGCGGTGACGACGGCGGCGCGGGGGCGCCGGGCGGCCCTGCGGGCAGGACTGTGGGACACGGGGTGCTCCTTGGTTCTCGTGCTGGGGGGTGGGGAAGAGAAGGGCGGCTCAGCCGGTGACGGCGCCCGCGGTGAGGCCGGCGACGAGCCGCCGCTGCAGGACGAGGAAGACCAGCAGGATGGGTAGGGTCACGACGACCGTGGCGGCGAGCAGCACGCCCCAGTTCGTCATGCCGTCGGTGTTCTGCAGCAGGGTGAGCCCCACGGGCAGCGTCATCGTGCTGGGGTCGTCGACCACGAGGAACGGCCACAAGTAGTCGTTCCACTCCGTCACGACGGAGACCAGCGCGACGGCGGCGAGCGTCGGCGTGCTCATCGGCACCACGAACCGCCACAGCTTGCGCCAGTGCCCCGCGCCGTCGAGCTCGGCCGCCTCCAGGACGGACCGCGGCAGCGTGCGGAAGTGCTGGCGGAAGAGGAAGGTGCCGAACGCGCTGGCCAGGCCTGGCACGAGGATGCCCTGGTAGGTGTTCAGCCAGCCGAGGCTCGCCACCAGCGTGTAGTTGGGGATGATCGTGATCTGCGGCGGGATCATCAGCGTCGCGATGACCAGCCCGAACACGACCTTGCGGAACGGGAAGTCCAGGAAGACGAGCGCGTAGGCGCAGCACAGGCCGAGCGCGACCTTGAGGCCGGCGCCGACGATCGTCAGGCCGATGCTGTTGACCAGCAGCCGGCCGAGCGGGATGGCGTCCGCGGCCTGCGCGTAGTTGTCGAGGTCGGGGTGGGCCGGGAGCCACTGCAGCGGGAGCTGGTAGAGCTCGTCGGGCGCCTTGAGGCTGGCGAGCGCCATCCAGAGCAGCGGCGCGCCGAGCACGATCGTCGCGAAGATCATCGTGAGGTAGCCGCCGACCTGCGGCGGGCGCCGTCGTCGGGCCGGGTTGGTCGCCGCTGCGGCGGTGCCGGGGCGGGGGAGCGTGGCGGCGGTCATGCGTAGTGCACCTTCTGCTGGACGAACCGCAGCTGCACGGCGGTGACCGCGAGCAGCACGAGGAACAGGACGGTGGCGACGGCGGACGCGTACCCGGCCCGGCCGTTGACGAAGCTCTCCACGTAGATCGAGTACATGAGCGTCGTGGTGGACCCGAGAGGGCCGCCCTGCGTCATGGCCTTGATGGTGTCGAAGGACTGCAGCGAGCTGAGCAGCATCGTCACGAGCAGGAAGAACGTCGTCGGCGTGAGCAGCGGCAGCACGACCGAGCGCAGGGTGCGGGCGGCGGACGCGCCGTCGATGGCCGCGGCGTCCTTGAGGTCCTGCGGTACGGCCTGCAGGCCCGCCAGGTAGATGAGGGCGACGTACCCGAGGTTCTTCCACAGGTAGACGACGATGACCATGACGAGCGGCCACGGCCGGCCCGTGTACCAGTCGGGGGAGGCGATGCCCACCCAGCCGAGCACCTCCTGGACCAGGCCGTAGCGCGGGTCGAACATGAAGAGCCAGAGGATGCCGACGGCGAAGCCGCCCAGCACGTACGGCGCGAAGGCGACGGTGCGGGCGACGCCCCGGCCCCGCAGCCTGCGGTTGAGCAGCAGGGCCAGGCCGAGGCCCAGGACCATGGCGCCGCCGACGGTCGCGACCGTGAAGACGAGGGTGGTGGTGACGACCCGCCCGGTGGTGGGCGCGGTGAACCACTCGACGTAGTTGCCGAGGCCCACGAACCGCGCGGTGGGCGAGCCGAGGTTCCACTGGAGCGTCGAGAGGTACAGGCTCTCGACCAGCGGCCGGTACACGAAGACGAGCAGGAGGGCGATGTTGGGGCCGGCCAGCAGCAGGGCCCAGAGCAGGGCCGTGCGCCGGCGGCCGGCCGCGAGGCGGCTGCGGCGCGGGCGCTGCGGTGCTGTGCGCCCCGGGGCCGCGGACCCGGCCGTCGAGGCGCCGGGGTCCTCCGGCGCCCGTGGCGTCGCGATGGTGGTCACGTGCCAGGAGCCTAGGAAGGCTTGTGGGCGTTATGCGGCTTTTTGGCCCCTGGATGGCCGAGGCTTCCGGCAACGTACACGCGGGCGTCCCCGGGACGTCACCTGGGACGACGGGGCGTCATGCGCGCTTCATGTCAGCCGCCGATGGCGCCCATGCTGCGCTCGGTCTCGGCGAACGCGTCCGCGGCCAGCTCGACGGCGTCGCTGCCGTGGGCCCGAGGCTTGGCCCACATGGCGGCCCGCCACGCGTCGCCCACCTCGTCGTCGGTGGCGCCGGCGCGCAGCAGGGACTTGAGGTCGGTCTCCTCGTTGCCGAACAGGCACGAGCGCACGGTGCCCTCGGCGGTCAGCCGGGTGCGGTCGCAGGCCCCGCAGAAGGAGCGGGTCACGGAGGCGATGATCCCGACGGTCGCGGGGCCGTCGTCGACCTGCCACTCCTCGGCCGGGGCCGACGGGTCCTCGCGGCCCGCGGGGGTCAGGGTGAACCGCTCCTGCAGCACCTCCAGCAGGTCGGCCGCGCTGACGACGTCGTCGCGGGTCCAGCGCCCGTCGGCGTCGAGCGGCATCTCCTCGATGAAGCGCAGGTTGCAGCCGTGCTCCACGGACCAGGCGAGCAGGTCGGCGGCGCCCGCCAGGGTCTCGGGCAGCAGCACCGCGTTGATCTTGACGGGCGACAGCCCGGCGGCCAGCGCCGCGCGGATCCCGGTGAGCACGTCGTCGAGGCGGTCGCGCCGGGTCAGGGACGCGAACGCCTGGCGGTCCACCGTGTCCAGCGAGACGTTGACGCGGTCCAGCCCGGCCGCGACCAGGGCCTGCACGCGCTTGTCCAGGCCGAGCGCGTTCGACGTCATGGCGATGCGGACGTGCTCGTCGGAGCCCAGGGCGCGCATCGCGTCGTCGGCCGCCGTGCGCGCCGCGCCGATGATCTGCTCCAGGTCGCGCCGCATGAGCGGCTCGCCGCCCGTGAACCGGATGTCGCGGATGCCGAGGTCGCGCACGCCGACGCCGACGAGCCGGCCGATCTCCTCCGGCGTCATCAGCTCGTCGCGCGGCACCAGGGGCAGGCCCTCGGCCGGCATGCAGTACGTGCAGCGCAGGGAGCAGGCGGTCGTGATCGACACCCGCAGGTCGCGCGCGACTCGCCCGTACCGGTCGACCAGCAGTGGTGTGTCCGGGCGCGGCCGGCCCGCCGGTGTGGCCGCGCGCCGGGGCACGCCTCGCACCGACGGGATGCCGAGAGTCACAGCGGTCATCCCCCGAGGGTAGTCCGCCCGTCGTCGGTGCGGTTCACCCGTCAGGTGTTGTTCAGGCGTAGCTGGCCTTGACCACCAGGACGGGGGCAGGGGAGTCGAGCAGCACCTGCTGCGTCGTCGCGCCGACCAGGAACGTGCCCACCGTGGAGTGCTTGCGCGAGCCGATGACCACGAGCTCGGCGGCGACGGCCTCGGCCTGGTCGACGATCGCGTCGGCCACGTCGGCCTGCTCGGCGCGGAACGTGACGGGCGCGACGGTGACGGTGCCGGGCACGGTGTCGAGCAGGTGCGCGAGCGACGCGGGGACCTTGGTGTCCGCCTGCGGCGTGAGCACGAGGACGGCCAGCTCCTGCCGGCGTCGTACCGCCTCGGCGACGGCGGCGCGCATGGCCGCCTCGCCCTGGGGCGACTCGTTGTATGCCACGAGGACGGTCATCGGTCCTAGCACCTCCGGACAGGTTCGCCGGGTAGTCACCCTGCGGTGAAACTCTCTCACATGTCCGGTCCACCGGCAGGCGCCGGACGACCCGTGGAACATCCGTGGGACGCCCCGGGCACCGAACGGGACTTCTTTTCGTTTGCCGGGACGTACCGGACTTGTAGGGTCCGAGTGCTGGGGGCTTCCGGACGTGCACCGGGTGGAGAGAAGAGGAAGACGAGATGGGTCTGCTGGACAAGATCAAGGGCGAGCTGGTCGACATCGTCGAGTGGCTCGACGACACCCGGGACACGATCGTCTGGCGGTTCCCCCGCTACGAGAACGAGATCAAGATGGGCGCCCGGCTCGTGGTGCGCGAGTCCCAGACCGCCGTCTTCGTCAACGAGGGCGTGATCGCGGACGTCTTCCAGCCCGGCACGTACACGCTCGAGACCCAGAACCTGCCCGTGCTGTCGACCCTGAAGGGCTGGAAGCACGGCTTCCACTCGCCGTTCAAGGCCGAGGTGTACTTCGTCAGCACCCGCCAGTTCACCGACATGAAGTGGGGCACCAAGAACCCCGTCATGATGCGCGACCCGGAGCTGGGCATGGTGCGCGTGCGGGCCTTCGGCGCGTTCTCGGCCCGGGTCACCGACCCCCAGGTGCTGCTGCGCGAGCTGGTCGGCACCGACCCGCAGTTCCGCACCGACGAGGTGCACGAGTACCTGCGGCAGAACGTGGTGAGCCACCTCGCGAGCGTGCTCGCCACGTCCGGCATCCCCGTGATCGAGCTCGCCGCGCACCACGGCGACCTGGGCGACCAGCTCGCCGCCCGGCTCACCGAGGAGCTGGCCGACATCGGCATCTCCGTGCCGAAGTTCGTCATCGAGAACATCTCGCTGCCACCCGAGGTCGAGGAGGCCCTCGACAAGCGCACGTCCATGGGCATCGTCTCGTCCGGCACCGTGGGCAGCATGGCCGCCTTCCAGCAGTTCCAGGCCGGCCAGGCCATGGAGGCCGCGGCCGACGGTGGCGGCGCCGCGGGCGCCGTGATCGGCATGGGCCTGGGCCACGGCGTGGGCAACGCGATCGTGCCGCCCACGCAGCCGGCGCCCACGGCGCCCGCGCCCGCCCCGGCCGCGGCGTCGGGCCCGCCGCCCCTGCCCGGCGGCTGGTACCTGGGCAACGGCGGCGCGCAGACCGGCCCGTTCGACGACGCCGCGCTCGTGGGCCAGGCCGCCGCGGGCACCCTCACGGCGACCACGCTGATCTGGCGCGCCGGCATGGCCGGCTGGGAGCCGGCGGCGTCGGTCCCGGACGTGGCGAAGCACCTCGGCGCCACGCCGCCCCCGCTGCCGCAGGCCTGAGCATGGCGGAGCTCACCGACGGCGGCCCGGCCGCCCATCACGCCTACCCCTGCGCGCAGTGCGGGGCCGCCGTCGAGTTCGCGGCCGGCACCGGCACGCTGACCTGCCCGTACTGCGGTCACGAGCAGGAGGTCGCCGCCGTCGTCCGCGAGGTGCGTGAGCACGACTTCGCGGCGCTCGCGGCGACGGCCCGGCCCGCCGCGCCCGCGGCGCACGACTACCGCTGCGACACCTGCGGCGCCGTCACCACCAGCGACCACCTGTCCCAGAAGTGCGGGTTCTGCGGGTCGCCGATGGTCGCCGAGGTCGAGACCCTCGGCCTGGTCGAGCCCGAGGCGGTGCTGCCCTTCGAGGTGGACCGGGCGGCCATGCAGGGCGCCCTGCAGACCTGGGTGCGCTCGCGCTGGTTCGCGCCGTCGGCCCTGAAGAAGGTGGTCTCGGCGGAGCAGGCGCACGGCGTCTACCTGCCGCACTGGACCTTCGACGCGCGCACCCGCTCGGACTACACCGGCCAGCGCGGCGAGCACTACTGGGTCACCGAGACCTACACGACCACCGACTCCGAGGGCCGCAGCCAGACCCAGACCCGGCAGGTGCAGAAGACCCGCTGGTACCCGGCGTCGGGCACGGTGGCGCGGGACTTCGACGACGTGCTCGTCACCGGGACCCACCGGGTCATGCCCGAGCACCTGGCGAAGCTCAGCCCGTGGCCGCTCCAGCAGGCCCGGGCCTACCAGCCCGACTACCTCGCCGGCTACGAGACCCTGCGGTACGACGTCGAGCCCGAGGCCGGGCTGGAGCACGCCAAGGGGGCGATGGCGCCGGTCATCGAGAACGACTGCGAGCGCGACATCGGCGGCGACGTGCAGCGCGTGCACCAGGTGCACACCAGCTACGCGGCGGTGACCTACAAGCTCCTGCTGCTGCCCGTGTGGATCGCCACGTACCTGTACGGCGGCAAGCCGTTCCAGGTGCTGGTCAACGCCCGCACGGCCGAGGTGGTCGGGGAGCGGCCGTGGTCGGCGTGGAAGATCACGCTGGCCGTGCTGGCCGGTTTGCTCGTCGCGGCGGCGATCGTCTGGGCGGTCGTGGCGAACGGCGACGGCGGCTCGGCGGGCGCGCTCGCGGACGGGCTGGTGGACGGCCTCCGAGGAACCGCGGGCCCGCCCCGTCCGTTGGCCGATCGGTAGACGACGACCGCAAGGAGACCAATCCGATGCTGTGCCCCATCGACCAGACCACGCTCGTCATGTCCGAGCGCAAGGGGATCGAGATCGACTACTGCCCCACGTGCCGTGGCGTGTGGCTCGACCGTGGCGAGCTCGACAAGGTGATCGACCGCTCGGTGGAGACCGAGATCGCGGCCGAGAACCGGCCGGCGACGCCGCCGGCCGCACCCGCCGCCCCGCCCGCGCCGAACCCGGTGCACGCCGGCCCGGCCTACGGCTCGCCGCAGCCGGCCTACGACCCGCGCTACGACGACCGACGTCGTGACGACGACCGCCGCCGCGACGACGACCGTCGCTACGACCGGGACCGCCGGTACGACAACGAACGCCGGTACGGGTCGTACGACGACCGCCGCCACGACCCGCGGTACAAGAAGAAGCGCAAGGAGTCCTTCCTGGAGGACCTGTTCGACTTCTGATGCGCCCTCGAACGTAGGGTCCGTCGGCCCATGAGCGCTCATGAGCCGACGGACCCTACGTTCAACTCCCTGGGTCCTTGCCGGCCGCCTCCGTCAGAGGGGCGTTAGCGGGCGTTCGGGCGCCGTCAGCGTTCCGTCAAGGAGTGGTTCCACCGGTCGCGCGCAGGCGTAGACCAGTGGCATGACCGATCTGGCCTTCATCCTGCTGACCGTGGCGTTCTTCGCCGCGGTGGCCCTGGTGGCGCGCCGCGCCTCCGCGCGCCACGACTCCGCCCGCCACGACTCCGCCCGTCCCTCGGGGAGGCGGAAGTGAACCCCTTCGACGCCGTGGGCCTGGTGCTGACCCTGGCGGGCCTCGTCTACCTCTTCGTGGCGCTGATCCGCGCCGACCGGACGCGGTGAACGCCATGAGCACACCGGTTCTCGTCGCGGTCGCGCAGGTGCTCGTCCTGCTCGCTCTGCTCGCCGCCGTCCACGCGCCGCTGGGCGCGTACATGGCGCGCGTCTACTCCAGCCCCGAGCACCTGCGCGCCGAGCGCCTCTGGTACCGCCTGGTCCGGGTGGACCCGGACGCCGAGCAGCGCTGGACCACCTACCTGATGTCCCTCCTGGGCTTCTCGCTCGTCTCCGTGCTCTTCCTGTACGGGCTGCTGCGCCTGCAGGCGTACCTGCCCTGGAGCCTGGGCTTCACCGGGTTCGACCCGGCCGGCGCCTGGAACACCGCGGTCAGCTTCGTGACCAACACGAACTGGCAGTGGTACTCGGGCGAGGCCGCCGCCGGACACCTCGTGCAGATGGCCGGCCTGGCCGTGCAGAACTTCGTCTCGGCCGCCGTCGGCATGGCGGTCGCGATCGCCCTGGTGCGGGGCTTCGCCCGCTCGGGGACGGACGCCCGGGTCGGCAACTTCTGGTCCGACCTGACGCGCGGCGTGACGCGCATCCTGCTGCCCCTGTCCCTGGTGGCCGCGATCCTGCTCATGGTGGGCGGCGTGATCCAGAACCTGGACCCGCACACCGCGATCACCACGGTCGAGGGCGCCACCCAGCAGTCGCTGGGCGGCCCGGTGGCCTCCCAGGAGGCCATCAAGGAGCTCGGCACCAACGGTGGCGGCTTCTTCAACGCGAACTCCGGCCACCCGCTGGAGAACCCGACGCCGTTCACCAACCTGGTCGAGATCTTCCTGATCCTGCTCATCCCGTTCACCCTGCCGCGCACCTTCGGCATCCTGGTGGGCGACAAGCGGCAGGGCTGGGCGATCCTCGGCGTCATGGGCGGCCTGGCGCTCGCGTCGCTGGTGCTGACCACCTGGGCCGAGATGGCGGGGCCGGGCGCCGCGCCGCAGGCGGCGGGCGCCGCCATGGAGGGCAAGGAGACCCGGTTCGGGCTCGCGGGCAGCGCGCTCTTCGCGGTGGCGACGACGGCGACGTCGACGGGCGCGGTCAACGCGTCCCACGACTCGCTGACGGCGCCGGGCGGCGGGCTCGTGCTGTTCAACATGCTGCTGGGCGAGATCGCGCCGGGCGGTGTGGGCGCGGGCCTGTACGGCATGCTCGTGCTCGCCGTCGTCGCGGTCTTCATCGCGGGCCTCATGGTGGGCCGCACGCCGGAGTACCTGGGCAAGAAGATCGGCCGGCAGGAGATGACCCTCGTCGCCCTGTACGTGCTGACCACGCCCGCGCTGGTCCTGGTGGGCACGGCGGCCGCCGTGGTGGTCGAGCCCGGCCTGGTGGGTATCCAGGAGGCCGGGCCGCACGGCCTGTCCGAGGTGCTGTACGCGTTCGCCTCGGCGGCGAACAACAACGGCTCCGCGTTCGGCGGCCTCACCTCCGGCACCCCGTTCTACGAGGTGACGCAGGGTCTGGCGATGCTCGTCGGCCGGTTCGTGCCGATCGCGCTGGTGCTGGCCCTGGCGGGTCGCCTCGCGAGCCAGACGGCGGTGCCGGCGACGGCGGGCACCCTGCCCACGCACCGCCCGCTGTTCGCGGGCATGCTCGCGACGGTCGCGATCGTCGTCGTGGGGCTCACCTTCATCCCTGTTCTTTCCCTCGGTCCCGTTGTGGAGTCCCTGTCATGACCATCGACACCCGGGACGTCCCGGACGTCCCCACCCAGGAGCCCGTGCCCGACGGCGGCACGCGGCACCGTTCGGAGCGGCGCGCGCCGCGCGCCCTGACCTGGGCGCAGCTCCGGTCCGCCCTCCCGGGCGCGCTGCGCAAGCTGGACCCGCGCGTGCTGTACACCTCACCCGTCATGTTCGTGGTCGAGGTGGGCGCGCTGGTCACGACCGTGCTCGCGATCATCGAGCCGGACGCGTTCGCCTGGTGGATCGCGGTGTGGCTGTGGGCCACCGTGCTGTTCGCGACGCTCGCCGAGTCCGTGGCGGAGTCGCGCGGCAAGGCGCAGGCCTCCACGCTGCGCGCCACGCAGAAGCAGACGACGGCGCGCAAGGTCGACGCCCCGCAGGACACCCTGGCCTCGGGCACGCGGCTGGACCTGCTCCCCACGGTCGAGGTGCCGTCCTCGACGCTGCAGGTGGGCGACGTCGTCGTGGTCGCGGCGGGCGAGACCGTCCCGGGCGACGGCGACGTCATCGAGGGCGTCGCGTCCATCGACGAGTCGGCGATCACCGGCGAGTCCGCGCCCGTCATCCGCGAGTCGGGCGGCGACCGCAGCGCCGTCACGGGCGGCACGGTCGTGCTGTCCGACCAGGTCGTCGTGCGCATCACGGCGCCCGCCGGGTCCACGTTCGTGGACCGGATGATCGCCCTGGTCGAGGGCAGCGAGCGCCAGAAGACGCCGAACGAGATCGCGCTGAACATCCTGCTCACGTCGCTGACCATCGTGTTCCTGCTGGCGGTGGCCACGCTGCAGCCGTTCGCGGTCTACTCGGGCTCACGGCAGTCGCTGCTGGTCCTGGTGGCGCTGCTGGTCTGCCTCATCCCGACGACGATCGGCGCGCTGCTGAGCGCCATCGGCATCGCGGGCATGGACCGGCTGGTGCAGCGCAACGTGCTGGCGATGTCGGGCCGTGCCGTGGAGGCGGCGGGCGACGTGGACGTGCTGCTGCTCGACAAGACGGGCACCGTCACGTACGGCAACCGCCGCGCCACGCAGGTGCTGCCGGTGAGCCGGGTGACGCCGCAGGAGCTCGCGGTCGCGGCGCGGCTCGCGTCGCTGGCCGACGAGACGCCGGAGGGGCGCAGCATCGTCGACCTGGTCGACGAGAGGTACGGCGTGGGTGAGGAGCTGCCGCTGGACGCGGAGCTGGTGCCGTTCTCGGCCCAGACCCGGATGTCGGGCGTGGACCTGCCGCTGACCCGGTCGAGCGAGGCGGGCGGCGCGGGGCACACCGAGCTGCACCGCATCCGCAAGGGTGCGGGCAGCGCGATCCAGCGCTGGGTGCACAGCACGGGTGCGCGGATCTCCGAGAAGGAGGTCAAGGACCTGGAGAAGCACGTCGACGCCGTGTCCCGGGCCGGCGGCACGCCGCTGGTGGTCGCGGAGCAGGTGGGCGAGGCGCCCGCGCGGGTGCTCGGCGTCGTCCGCCTGAAGGACGTGGTCAAGGAGGGCATGCGTGAGCGGTTCGACGAGCTGCGCGCCATGGGCATCCGGTCGGTGATGGTCACGGGCGACAACGCCGTGACCGCACGGGCCATCGCCGCGGAGGCAGGGGTGGACGACGTCCTGGCGGAGGCCACGCCGGAGGACAAGCTGGCGCTCATCAAGCGCGAGCAGGAGGGCGGCAGGCTCGTCGCGATGGCCGGCGACGGCACGAACGACGCCCCGGCGCTGGCCCAGTCCGACGTCGGCGTGGCGATGAACACCGGTACGTCCGCCGCCAAGGAGGCGGGCAACATGGTGGACCTCGACTCGGACCCCACCAAGCTCATCGAGATCGTGGAGATCGGCAAGCAGCTCCTCATCACGCGCGGCGCGCTGACCACGTTCTCCGTGGCGAACGACGTCGCGAAGTACTTCGCGATCCTGCCCGCCATGTTCATGACCGTGTTCCCGCAGCTCGAGGCGCTGAACATCATGCGGCTGGCCAGCCCCGGCTCCGCCATCCTGTCGGCCGTCATCTTCAACGCGCTGATCATCCTCGCGCTGATCCCGCTGTCGCTGCGCGGCGTGACGTACCGGCCGGCGTCGGCGTCGTCCCTGCTGACGCGCAACCTGCTGGTCTACGGGCTCGGCGGCCTGGTGGCGCCGTTCATCGGGATCAAGCTCATCGACCTCGTCGTCTCGCTGCTCCCGGGCCTGTAGCCCGGTCCCGAGCAGACCGAAAGGAAATCCCATGGCATCGACCACAGTCGCGAGTGACCTCGCGGCGCTGACCCGGCACTCGCTGGCGGGGCTGCGCATGCTGCTCGTGCTCACCCTCCTGCTGGGGCTGGCCTACCCGCTCGCGGTGACCGCCGTCGGGCAGGTGGCCTTCCCCTGGCAGGCGAACGGCTCGCTGGTGCGGGCCGACGGCACGCACACCACCGACCGCTCGGAGGCGGTGGGCTCCGCGCTCGTCGCGCAGGGCTTCGAGGGTGCCGAGTACTTCCACCCGCGGCCGTCGGCCGCGGGCGACGGGTACGACACGTCCGCCTCCGCCGCGTCGAACCTCGGCCCGCTCAACCCGGACCTGGTCGCGACGATCGAGGAGCGCAAGGCCGCCGTCGCCGAGCTGGAGGGCGTGGACCCGGCGGACGTCCCGGCCGACGCCGTCACGGCGTCCGGCTCGGGCCTGGACCCGGAGATCAGCCCGGAGTACGCCGCGATCCAGGTCGCCCGGGTCGCGCGCGAGCGCGGCCTCCCGGTGGCCGACGTCGAGGCGGCCGTCGCCGCCCACACGGCCGGGCGCACCCTGGGTGTGCTCGGCGAGCCGCGGGTGAACGTGCTGGAGCTCAACCTCGCCCTCGATGACGCACACTGATCCCATGAGCACCGGACGCCGGGGCCGCCTCACGGTCTACCTGGGGGCGGCCCCTGGCGTGGGCAAGACCTACGCCATGCTGGACGAGGCGCACCGGCGCCGCGCGCGGGGCACCGACCTCGTGATCGGCCTGGTCGAGACGCACGGGCGGGCCGCGACGGTCGCCAAGATCGGCGACCTGGAGATGATCCCGCGGCGGCTGGCCGAGCACCGCGGGTCGACGCTCACCGAGCTCGACGTCCCGGCGCTGCTGGAGCGCGCGCCCGAGGTGGCGCTCGTGGACGAGCTCGCGCACACCAACGCGCCCGGCTCGCAGCACGCCAAGCGCTGGCAGGACGTGCACGACCTGCTGGACGCCGGCATCGACGTGGTCACCACGGTCAACGTGCAGCACATCGCGTCGCTGACCGACGACGTCGAGGCCATCACCGGCGTGCGGCAGCGCGAGACCGTGCCGGACCAGGTGGTGCGCGACGCCGACCAGATCCAGCTCGTCGACCTCTCGCCGGAGCAGCTGAGGCGCCGGCTCGCGCACGGCAACGTGTACCGGGCCGAGCAGATCGACGCCTCGATGTCGTCGTTCTTCCGCGTGGGCAACCTGACGGCGCTGCGCGAGCTCGCCCTGCTGTGGCTCGCCGACCGCGTGGACGACGCCCTCACCCGGTACCGCGCCGACCACTCGATCGGCGGCACCTGGCCGGCCCGCGAGCGCATCGTCGTGGCCGTCACGGGCGGGCCGGAGACGGAGACGCTGCTGCGCCGGGCGGCACGTATCGCGCAGCGGGCCGCGGGGACCGAGCTGCTGGCGGTGCACGTGCTGCCCACGGACGGGCTGCCGTCCACGCCGTCGGCCACCATCGCCGCGCACCGCGCGCTCGTGGAGTCGCTCGGCGGCGTGTTCCACACGGTGGTGGGGGAGGACGTGCCGTCCGCCGTCGTGGACTTCGCCCGCGGGGTGAACGCGACGATGATCGTCGTGGGCGTCTCCCGCCACCCCGTGTGGCGGCAGGCGCTGCTCGGCTCGTCCAGCGCGGAGATCGCCCGACTCTCGGGCACGATCGACGTGCACCTCGTGACGCACGAGCGCGCCCGCGTGGGCGTGGGGGTGCGCTCGCGGTACTCCTCGCTGTCCCCGAAGCGCCGCGCGGTCGGCTGGGGCTCGGCCCTGCTGATCCCGGCCCTGCTGACGGCCGCGCTCCTGGTGATCGGCACGGACGACGTCGCGCTCGCCACGGACGCCATGCTGCTGCTGGCGGGGGTGGTCGGCGTCGCCATGATCGGCGGGCTGTGGCCCGCCGTGGTGGCCGCGGTGGTGTCCAACCTGTGCCTGAACTGGTTCTTCGCGCCGCCGGTGGGCCGGCTCACGATCGCCCAGGGGGAGAACGTGCTCGCGCTGGCCGTGTTCGTGGTGATCGCGGTCGCCGTCGCCTCCGTGGTGGACCTCGCCGCGCGGCGCACCACGCAGGCGTACCGGGCGCGCGCCGAGGCGTCCACGCTGGCCGCGCTGTCCCGCTCGGTGCTGGCGGGCCAGGACACGGCGCAGGCGATCGTGCACCGGCTCGCCCAGACCTTCGCGATGGCGGACGTGCGCCTGGAGGAGCGTTCCGACGACCGCGCGCCGTGGTCCGTGGTGGCGCACGAGCGGTGGGTCACGGACGCGGAGCCCACGGCCGCCCCGGCCTCCGACGGCGTGCCCGGCGGTGCGTCCGGCGGTGCGGAGGCGGACCCGACCGTGACCGAGGTGGTGATCGACGACCGGCACCGGCTGGTGCTCGCCGGCCGGGTGCTGCCGGCGAGCGACCGGCAGGTGGTGGAGGCGTTCGGCGTGCAGGCCGGCATCGTGCTGGAGCGGCGCCGCCTGCGCGAGCAGGCCGCCCAGGCCGAGGTGCTGGAGCGCACCGAGAGCACCCGCACCGCGCTGCTCGCCGCCGTCTCGCACGACCTGCGCACGCCGCTCGCGGCGATCCGCACGGCGGTCGACGGCCTGTCCTCGCCCGACGTCGAGCTCGACCGGGAGGACCGCGACGTCCTGACGGCCACGATCGCGGACTCGACGCACCGGCTGGAGCGCCTCATCGGCAACCTCCTGGACCTGTCCCGCATCCAGACCGGCGCCGTCCGGCCCGCGCTGCGGGCGGCGTCGCTGGAGGAGGTGGTGCCGATCGCCGTCGAGCCGTGGCTGGCCGACCTGGCGCTCGACGTGCCGGAGGACCTCCCGCTCGTGCACACCGACCCCGGCCTGTTCGAGCGGGTGGTGGCCAACGTGGTGTCCAACGCGGTGCGGCACTCGCCGCCGGGCGCCAGGGTGCTGTTCACGGCGTCCGCCGCGCGCGACGCGGTGGAGCTGCGCGTGGCCGACACCGGGCCGGGTGTGCCCGAGGAGCGCAAGGCCACGATGTTCGAGCCGTTCCAGCGGCTCGACGACACGAGCGCGGGCGGCCTCGGCCTCGGTCTCGCGGTCGCGGCGGGCCTCGCGGACGCCGTCGGCGCCCGGATCTCGGCCGAGGACACGCCCGGCGGCGGCCTCACGATGGTGCTCACGGTGCCGCGCGAGACCCCCCTGGATGATGGGATGGCCTCGTGACCGGTGAGACGGACGGTGGTGAGGCGCGCGCGACGACGTCGGGCAACCGCGTGCTCGTGGTGGACGACGACGCCGCGCTGACCCGCGCCCTGACGATCAACCTGCGCGCCCACGGCTGGGACGTGACCGCCGCGCCGACCGGCGCGGCCGCGCTCGACGCCGTGGCGTCGGCGCGGCCCGACGTGGTGCTCCTCGACCTCGGGCTGCCCGACATGCCGGGGCTCGACGTCATCGCGGGCATCCGCGGCTGGACCCGGGTGCCGATCGTGGTGCTGTCGGCCCGGCAGCTCGGCGACGACAAGGTGGACGCGCTCGACGCCGGGGCCGACGACTACGTGACCAAGCCGTTCGCGATGAACGAGCTGCTGGCGCGGCTGCGCGCCGCCGTCCGCCGGGCGGAGCCCGCGCAGGCCGAGGAGCCCGTGGTCACCGCCGGCGACCTGCGGATCGACCTGGCGCGGCGGCAGGTGTCCCGCGCCGGGGAGGAGGTGCGCCTCAGCCCCACCGAGTGGGCGCTGCTGGAGGTGCTGGTGCGCAACCGCGGCCGGCTCGTGGACCGCAAGCTGCTGCTGCACGAGGTGTGGGGCCCCGCGTACTCCACGGAGACCAACTACCTGCGCGTCTACACGGCGCAGCTGCGGCGCAAGCTGGAGCAGGACCCGTCGCACCCGAAACACATCCTGACCCACCCGGGGGCGGGGTACCGGTTCGAGGAGTGAGGGCGTAGCCCGGCGGGCCCGTGCCCTACGACCCGTCCAGGAGGAAGGCCGTGACGTCGGGCGCGAACCGGCGGTCGGTGAGGACCTGCTCGTGGCCGCCGCCCGCGTAGGTGGTGACCGTGGCGTCGGGTATCCGGTCCGCGGTCTCGCGCACGCGGCCCGGCGGATAGACGCGGTCCTGGTCGCCGTGGATCAGCAGGACGGGTGACGCCACCTGGTCGAGCCGGCCGGCGATGTCGAACGTGTCCTCGGCCCGCAGCACGGTGGCGGCATCGGTGTGGTCGCCGGGGCCGTCGGCGAGCCACAGGCCGGCCGCCACCAGCGGCCGGAGCACGGGCGTGCCGGTGACCAGCGGGGCGAGGGCGGGGCTGGGCCGGTGTCCCGCCAGCGCGCGGTCGACGTAGCGGCGCTGTGCGTCGCGGCCGAGTGCGCCGAGCGTGTGCGCGGTGGAGGCCAGGACGAGCCGGTCGACGAGGTGCGGGTGGTCCACGGCGAGCTGCAGGGCGACGGCGCCACCGGTGGAGACGCCCAGGACGTGCACCGGACCGGACGACAGCCCGCCGATGCCGTGGGCATGGACGGCGGCGATGTCGGCCATGGTCGAGCCGACGGGCAGGCCTGGCGGGCGGTTGAGCACGTGCACGGTGAAGTGCTCCGCGAGCGGGCGCACGAGGCGCAGCACCGACCAGCGGCTCAGGCCGGTGATCGCGCCGGCCCGAGGGAGGAACAGGAGGATGGCCAGCGGTGGGCCGTCACCCACGACCAGATCGGTGACCTGCGACGTCATCGCACCATGATGGGCCCTACCGGTCGGTGTCGGCTCCACGAGCTGGCCGCGGCGACCGGCCTGGCCGAGCTCGACTCGCCGACCCACCTGTTCTGGATCGGGCCGCACGCCACGCAGGTGCACCGGGCGGTGCAGACGTTCCTGGCGGAGCTCCTCTGAGGCGCGCCGCGCCGGCTCGGGCGCGGGTGCGCTAGTCCAGGGACGCGGCCAGCGCCACCAGCGCCCGCTCGAAGCCCGCGCGCTCGCCGGCCGGAAGACCGCCCAGCAGCTCCTGCTCCATCGCGCGGATGCCGGCCTGGCACCGCTCCAGGACCCGCCGCCCCTCGGCGGTGAGCGAGACGACGCGGTTGCGGCGGTCGGCCGGGTCGGGTACGCGGCTGACCAGCCCGAGCTCCACGAGCCGGTCCAGGTTGCCGATCAGCCGGGTCTTGTCGCGCCCGGTCGCGGCCGCGAGCTGCGCCTGGGTCGGGGCGTCCTGCCGGGCGAGCGCGGTGAGCACCACGTGGTCCCACATCTGCAGGCCGGCGGCCGCGAGGACCGGCTCCTCCCGAGCGATCACGACGCGCAGCAGCCGGTCGAGCAGGTAGCCAAGCTCGGGACGCTCCACCCGCCGATCCTAACCGCGGCGCGATAATCTACCCAGGTGTATCGTCTACGCATGCTTACTTATTCGGAGATGCTCACCCTGCACCACACCGCACTCGCCGACACCACCCGCCTCGTCGAGCAGGCCGCCCAGGGCCCGCTCCATCTCGCGACGCCGTGCCACGAGTGGGACCTCGCCGCCCTGCTGTCGCACATGATCGGCCAGAACCACGGCTTCGCGGCCGCCCTCGGCGACGGCGACGCCGACGTCGCGCTCTACGCCGGTCCGGAGGTGACGCCGGACGGCGTCGTCGCCGCGTGGGAGGCGTCCGCGACGGCGCTGCGCGAGGCGTCCGCCCGCGCGCAACCAGACGCCCCCGTCCACCTGGCCGAGTTCGACGCGCAGGTCTCGGCGACGCTCGCCCTCGGGATGCAGCTGCTCGACACCGCGGTGCACGCCTGGGACGTCGCCACCGCACTCGGCACCACCTACCGGCCCGACGACGCCACCGTCGCCTTCGTGCTCGAGAGCGCGGGCGCGATCGCCGCCCGCCCCGGCGGGACGCCGGGCGTGTTCGCGCCGCCGCTCACCGGGACCGGTTCCGACCCGTGGACCGACGCCCTGCGCCTGCTCGGCCGGGACCCGCAGTCGGGCCTGCGGGGCCGGGACCCGCAGCCGGCCGGTTGACCAGCCCGAGCGCGACGCCCGCCACCACGATCGCCACACCCAGCCAGACGGCGGGGCCGGGCACCGGCCCGCCGAGCGCGACGCCGCCCACGGCCGATGCCACGGGGACGACGCCGGTGAACAGCCCGGCCCGGCCCGGACCGATCCGGCCCACCGCGGTGTACCAGAGCAGGAACGCCACGACGGTGACACCGAGCGCCAGGTGCAGCGTGGCCGGCAGGTGCTCGGCCCGCAGGGTCAGCACGGCGCCCGGCCCCTCGACCGTCACGCTCAGCACCCAGAGCGCCACGGCCGCGATCCAGACGGCGTGCAGCGAGACACCGTGCGGCCCGAGCCGGCGCAGCACGGGGACGGCCAGCAGCGTGAACCCGGCCTCGCACACCAGGGTGAGCAGCGCGTAGCCGATCCCCGCCGCGTCCGTGCGTCCGCCGCCCGTGACCAGGACGGCGCCCAGGGTCACCACCGCGGCGGCGCCCACCACGGCCGGCGTCGGCCGGGTCCCGCCCAGGAGCGGTCCCACCAGGGCGAGCAGCACGGGCACGGCGGCGACCGCCACCCCGATCACCGCGGGCTCGGCGTGCGCGACGCCGCGGACCACCCCCACGTTGAACAGCACCAGCCCGCTCAACGCCACACCCGCGAGCCAGGCCCACTCCCGGCCGCGGGGTACGGGCAGCGCCCGGCCGGTCAGCCGCAGCACCACCGCCAGCACCAGGGCCGCCAGCGTGTACCGCACGGCCTGCACCGCGAACAGCGGCGCATCGGCGAGCACACCCGAGACCGCCACCTGGCTGCCCACCAGCGCCATGCCGAGTGCGGCGAAGAGCGGGCCGGTCCAGGCCGGGCCGTGCTGGTCGGTCCGAGGGACGGCGGCGTCGTCCCGCGTGGGGCCGGTGCCGCTGCCGGTGCCGGTCCTGGTGCCGGCGCGCTGGGCCGGGGTGCTGGTCGTCATGTCCGCGAGCCTGCCGCCGCTTTGGTATATCTGACAGAGCCAAGATCGCCGATTCTGAGAGGACCAAGATGGCCGGGGCCGACTTCCTCCAGCTCGACCCCGCCCACGCCCCGGCCGGCGGGCTCACCGCCTGGCTCGCCGAGGCGGTCCGCGGTGCGGTGTCCGACAGCCGCCTGGTCCCGGGCGACCGGCTCCCCGCCACACGGGTGCTCGCCGAGCAGCTCGGCTGCTCCCGCGGCGTGGTGGTCGACGCCTACCGGCGCCTGACGGACGAGGGCCTGCTCGCCGGGCGGCGCGGCGGCGGGACGACGGTCCGGGCCGCGTGGGCCACGGCCTCAGGCTCCGGCGCGCCGGCCCGTGGACCCGGCACCGCCCCGGCGGCCCGTCCGCCGTCGTCGGGCCTCGCGGGCGGCCTGCCCGGCTTGTTCGCGCCGGGCGACCCGAGCGGCCCGGGCGGCCCGGGCGGCCCCGGCGCACCCGGTGCCGCCGGGACCGACCTGATCGACCTCTCGCCCGGCCTGCCCGACCTGTCCGCGTTCCCGCGCGCCGCCTGGGCCCGCGCCGAGCGCGCGGCCCTGGACGGCCTGGCGTCGCGCGACCTCGGCTACGGCGACCCGCGCGGCCTGCCCGCGCTCCGGGAGGCGCTCGCGGGCTGGCTCGCCCGCACCCGGGGCCTGCCCGCGCACCCGGACGACATCCTGGTGGTCAACGGCGTCTCCCAGGGCCTGATGCTGCTCGCCCGGGCGCTCGTCGCCCGCGGCACCACCCGGATCGGGTTCGAGGACCCGGGGTCCTACGGCGCGCGCGAGCACCTGCGCCGGTGGGACCTCGCGCCCGTACCCGTGCCGGTGGACGGGCACGGGCTCGACGTCGCGGCGCTGGACCGGTCGGGGGTCGACGCCGTCCTGGTCACCCCGGCGCACCAGTTCCCCACGGGTGTGGTGCTCGCGCCCGGCCGGCGGCGCGCGCTGGTCGCCTGGGCGCGGTCCGGAGCGGTGCCGGGTCCGGACGGGCTGCCGGGCCGCCTCGTGATCGAGGACGACTACGACGCCGAGCACCGGTACGACCGCCCGCCGGTCCCCGCGCTGCGCGCCCTCGCGCCCGAGCACGTGGTGCACCTGGGCAGCGTGTCCAAGACGCTCGCCCCGGGGATCCGGATCGGCTGGCTGCTCGCGCCCGCCGCGCTCCGGTCCGAGCTGGTCGAGGCCCGGTACTGGACCGACCTCGCCGGCCCGGCGCTGCCGCAGCTCGCCCTGGCGCACTTCATCACCTCGGGCGGTTTCGAGCGGCACCTGCGCCAGGTCCGACGCCGGCACCGCGCCCGGCGCGACGCCCTCCTGGCCGCGCTCGCGACCCACCTGCCCGGCGCCACGGCCCACGGCGTGGCCGCCGGCCTGCACCTGCTGGTCACCCTGCCCGGCGTCGACGACGCCGACCTGGCCCGGCGCGCCGCCGCCGCCGGGGTCCGGGTGCACCCGCTGTCGGCCCACCGGGTGGGCGACGGACCACCCGGGCTGGTGATCGGGTACGCCGCCAACCCGCCGGACCGCCTGGCCGAGGCGGTGACGCGCATCGCGGACGCCGTTGCCGGCACCACCGCCGTCGGCTCACACCGTGGTTGCGATGGCACCCCTGGCGGCGCGGGGATCTAGGCTGGGCCGTGGCTCGCTCCGCGAGCCCGCCGGACGACCGTCCGGCCACGAGATCCACACCCGAGAATCGGAGCATCCAGCGATGGCTCGCCACCTTGTCACCAGTGCGCTTCCGTACATCAACGGCATCAAGCACCTGGGGAACATGGTCGGGTCGATGCTCCCGGCCGACGTCTACGCGCGGTACCTGCGCCAGCGCGGCCATGACGTGCTGTACATCTGCGCCACCGACGAGCACGGCACGCCGGCCGAGCTGGCCGCGGCCGAGGCAGGTCTGCCCGTCGCGGAGTTCTGCGCGGGCGCGCACGAGACGCAGAAGAAGATCTACGACGGTTTCGGGCTGTCGTTCGACCACTTCGGCCGCAGCTCCTCGACGCAGAACGCCGAGACCACGCAGCACTTCGCGCGGCGGCTGAACGAGCACGGCTTCATCGAGGAGCGGGCGATCCGGCAGGTGTACTCGCCGGTCGACGGCCGGTTCCTGCCCGACCGCTACGTCGAGGGCACGTGCCCCCACTGCGGCTACGACCGGGCGCGCGGCGACCAGTGCGAGAACTGCACCCGCGTGCTGGACCCGACCGACCTGATCAATCCGCGCTCGGCGATCAGCGGCTCGACGGACCTCGAGGTGCGTGAGACCAAGCACCTGTTCCTGCTCCAGTCGAAGCTCCAGGCCGAGGTCGAGGCGTGGATCGACCAGAACAGCAAGGACTGGCCGCTGCTGTCGACGTCGATCGCCCGCAAGTGGCTCTCCGAGGGCCTGCACGATCGCGCGATCACCCGCGACCTGGAGTGGGGCGTGCCCGTCCCGGCCGACACCTGGCCCGAGCTCGCGGCCGACGGCAAGGTCTTCTACGTCTGGTTCGACGCCCCGATCGAGTACATCGGCTCCACCCAGGAGTGGGCGGACGCCGCCCCCGCGGGCGAGACCCGGGACTGGAAGTCCTGGTGGTACGAGGCCGACGACGTGCGCTACACGCAGTTCATGGCCAAGGACAACGTCCCGTTCCACACGGTGATGTTCCCGGCCACGCAGCTCGGCGTCCGCGAGCCGTGGACCATGGTCGACTACGTCAAGGGCTTCAGCTGGCTGACCTACTACGGCGGCAAGTTCTCGACGTCGCAGAAGCGGGGCGTCTTCACCGACGCCGCGCTGGAGATCCTGCCGGCCGACTACTGGCGCTGGTACCTCATCGCGAACGCCCCCGAGTCCGACGACTCGTCGTTCACCTGGGAGCACTTCGCCGGCACGGTGAACAAGGACCTGGCCGACACGCTGGGCAACTTCGTCAACCGGGTGCTGACGTTCTCCGCCAAGCGGTTCGGCGAGACCGTGCCCGCGGGCGGCGAGCCGGGCGAGGCCGAGCAGAAGCTCGGTGCCGAGGTGGCCCGGCTGCTGGCCGAGTACGAGGGGCACCTGGAGGCGCTCCAGTACCGCAAGGCCGCGAACTCCCTCCGCGCGCTGTGGTCGGCGGGTAACGCCTACCTCGTCGAGAAGGAGCCGTGGAAGCAGGTCAAGGTCGACCCGGAGGCGGCGGCGGTCTCGCTGCGCACGGCGATGAACCTGATCCGCCTCTACGCCGTGGTCTCCGAGCCGTTCGTCCCGCAGACGGCGGCGACCCTGCGCGCCGTGTTCGCCCTCGACGGCGACACCGCGACCTGGGTGACCCCGCAGGCCGCGACGGCGCTCGACGCCGTCCCGGCCGGGACGGGCTTCACCGTCCCGCCGGTGCTGTTCGCCAAGATCACCGACGACGACCTGGACGTCTACCGCGAGCGCTTCGGCGGCGGCGAGTCCTGAGCTCGGCACTCTGAGGGCTGCCGGCTGAGCACGGCAGTCTCCCGCGACGTCGGCACTTGGCATCGAGATCGGCACAGGCCTGTGCCGACCTCGATGCCAACTGCCGACGTCACGGCCGCGGCCGTGTGCAGACTGCCGACGTCGCGCCGCAGCGCGTCGATCGGTCAGACCTGGGCGGCCGCCAGCTGCTCGCGGACCTGGCGCTTGGCGCGGGTCAGCATGCCCGCCATGCCGTTCAGGCGCAGCAGGCTCACGACCTTGGTCAGGCCGAGCTGCAGCGGGTAGTCCTCGGGCACGTCCAGCACCTGCTGCGCCGTCAGCCCGGTCAGGCCCTGCGCCAGGATCGAGGCGAACCCGCGGGTGGTGGGCGCCTCCTCGGGTGCGCTGGCGTGGAAGGTGACCACCCCGGCGTCGTCCACCTCGGCGAACGCATACACGGGGGACTGGCACTCCTGCACCCGCTCGAGGCGCTCGGGCGCGTCCGCGTACTTCTCGGGCAGCGGCGGCAGCTCGCGCGAGACCTCCAGCAGGAGCTGGAGCCGGTCCCGTTCGGGCGTCTCCAGGAAGGCGTCCCGCAGCTCGGCGAGAGCCTCGGGCAGGTCGACGTCGTTGGTGCTCATCCGTTCATCCTTTCACCGTCGCGGCGGCCGGGGCGAGCCGCGGGGCACGGCCCGGGCGAGTGGGCGGGTGCCGTCGTAGCGTGGCCGTATGGCCGAGAACAAGGGGTCGAAGAAGGGGTCCGACGGCGGCCCCGACCGTTGGTCGCAGGGCGTCACCGAGGGCAGTGACGCCCTGGACCTGGAAGAGGGCGTGTTCACGTGGGCCGATCCCGCGCGGATCGCCCGGTCGCTCAAGAAGTCGGCCGAGGCCAGCGACCGGCGCAAGAGCTCCCCGTACCGTTCGGCGATGTCGATGCTCACGTTCTACGTCAACCGCGCGGGCAAGGACCTCGACGCCGACCAGCGCGAGGTGCTCGAACGCGCCAAGGACGAGCTGCGCAAGGCGTTCGGCCGGGACTGACCCGTCAGACGGTGCCCGGCTCCGCGCCCGTGGCGACCGGGACGCGCACCGCGTTGCCCCACTCGGTCCACGAGCCGTCGTAGTTGCGCACGTTCGTGTACCCGAGCAGGTACGTCAGCGCGAACCAGGTGTGGCTGGAGCGCTCGCCGATGCGGCAGTAGGTGACGACGGCGTCGTCGGGGTCCAGACCCAGCCCGGCGGTGTAGATCGCGTCGAGCTCCGCGCGCGTCTTGTACGTGCCGTCCTCCGCCACCGCAGTCGCCCACGGGACGTTGCGCGCCGTCGGGATGTGGCCGCCGCGCAGCACGCCCTCCTCCGGGTAGTCCGGGATGGCGATGCGCTCGCCGGTGTACTCCTGCGGGGATCGGATGTCGACGAGCGGGCCGGTGCCGAGGTGTGCCAGCACGTCGTCGCGGAAGGCGCGGATCGTCGTGTCGTCGCGCTCGACCACGGGGTACTCGACCGGGGCGGGCGCGGGGACGTCGGTGGTGAGCTCGCGGCCCTCGGCGCTCCACAGCCCGCGGCCGCCGTCGAGCAGCCGCACGTCCTGGTGCCCGAACAGCGTGAACACCCAGGCGGTGTACGCGGCCCACCAGTTGTTCTTGTCGCCGTACAGCACGATCGTCGTGTCGCGCGTGATGCCCTTGGCGCCCATCAGGGCGGCGAACGCGGCGCCGTCGAGGTAGTCACGGATCTGCGGGTGCTGCAGCTCGGTGTGCCAGTCGACCTTGACCGCGCCGGGGATGTGCCCGGTCTCGTAGAGCAGCACGTCCTCGTCGGACTCGACCACGACGATGCCCGGGTCCTTGAGGTGCTCGGCCAGCCACGCCGTGCTCACGAGCCGTTCGGGGTGGGCGTACTGCGCGATCTTGTCCGACGGGTCGATGGGAGCGGGCATGGTTCCTCCTCGATGAGCGTGCACTGTCGAGTCTAGGAACACGAGGCGGGCTCCGGATGATCCCGGCGGGTTTCCTTCACGCAGGTCCCGCTAAGGTCGCGGCAGGCACACACGTCGTCCAGGGAGCGGAGACACCTTGATCGTGGCCCTCAACATCTTCCGTACGGAAGTGCTGCTCGGGCTGTGGCTGATCAGAGTTGTCGCGCGCTTTGCTGTGCGGTCCTGGCGAGACTCGTTCCCAGGCCCCGGCTCATCGCTTCCTTGGGCGACGATGGTCGCAGACAGGCAAGAGGCCCGTGACAGCATCTTGCAGCTGTCGTACTTCGGGATGAGCGCCCTCTGCGTGCTCGGGATCCTGGCGTTCGGCGTCCCAGCCAGGCTGCTGGGATTCCCCGTGATCTTCACCTTCCTCGGCTATCTCGCCGCGCTGGCGCCCTGCGCTGTCGTGGCCGTAGCCCATCTCACCGTCCAGCGGACGTTGAGCCTGGCGTTCGACATCGCGGATCCTCCGCCTGCCGGGGAGAGTCCTTGGGAGCTCGACGTCGAAAAGAATCCTCGTGCGTTCCTCGGGGTGTCCCTCTGGGGTCTGTCCGTATCGGTCGTTGTTGCTCTCGCGTTGACGGCTTGGCTGCCGCACCCGTTCACGTGGGCACCCGGCTGAAGGCTGATCGTTGCGGCGCGACGACAGAGTGCGGTGCCGTTCAGCGGAGCCGTCGCTCCAGCACCCCGAGGTGGGCGCGCGCCCGGGCGGCCTGCGGCCCGCCCGGCTCGGCCAGCCGCACCAGGTGGGTCCAGGCCGTGTGGTCGTCCACGCCCTCGTCGCGGGCGGTCCACTGCTCGACGGCGACGGCGTCGTCGCTGGCGTGCACCCCCGCCCGGACCTCGGCCTCCAGCTCCTCGCGCAGCCGCTCCACGCCGGGCGCGACCGAGCGGCGCAGCAGCGGCTCGGGGTACGCGGACAGGGCGCCGCGCACGTCGCCGCGGCGCAGCCGGGAGCGCACCGTGTCGACGTCGGACCGCAGCATCCGGGCGAGCCGGTAGGGGCGGGACGCGGCGAGCAGCGGGCCGTCGAGCACGCCGTCGGCCACCCGGCGCAGACGGGAGATCTCCGCCCGGACGGTCACCGGCGACAGGTCGCCCGGGTGCAGCAGCACGGCGAGCTCCTCGGCGCTGAGGCCGCGCGGGCGCTCGGCGAGCAGCAGCAGGATCTCGGCGTGCCGCAGGGAGAGCCGGCGGCCGCGCAGCGTCGGCGTGCCGAGCAGGCGCAGGTCAGGGGTGCGGTCGGAAGCGCCGCCGGCCGGGCCGGTGTCCCCGCCCGGGGCGACGTCGGCCACCCAGGGCGCGTGCCCGACGTCCGCCCCGCCCGCGCCGCCCGTGGCCCGCAGCGCGAGCTCGCGCTCGACCATGGCGACCGTGGCGCGCACCAGGGCGCGGGCGACGTGCGACCCGGCGGCACTGCCCCCGGTCAGGTCGAGGACGCCGATGATGCCGCCGGCCGGGTCGTGCACCGGGGCCGCCGTGCAGCTCAGCCGCTGGACGGGACGTGCGAAGTGCTCGGCGCCGAGCACCTGCACGGGGCGGCGCGTGGCCAGCGCGGTGCCGGGCGCGTTGGTACCCACGGACTCCTCGCGCCAGAGCGCGCCCTCGACGAAGCCGACGCCCTCCACGGCGGAGCGCACCTGCCCGCGGCCCTCGACCCACAGGAGGCGGCCGACGTCGTCGGACACCGCGACCACCAGGCCGTCGCCCGTCGCGCCGCCCACCAGGTCGCGCACCAGCGGCATCGCGACGGCCAGGGGATGGGCGCTGCGGTACTCGTCCAGCTCGTCCGACGCCGCGACCGTGACCGTGTTCGGCCTGTCGGGGTCCACACCGTTGCGCAGGCTCCGCTGCCACGACGCCGCGACGATCGGGTCGATCCCGTCGGGCTCCAGCGAGCCGGCGGAACTGACGAAGCTCTCATATGCCGCGCGAACCCAGCGCGCGTCCCGGTGTGGCACCTGCTGCATGCTGCCCCTCACCCTGTCCCGACGTCGTCGTCGAACCACGCCAGTGTAGGCATCGGACCAAGTTCATCACCACGTTGTCCACCGTGACCCCCAAGTTTTCCACCGTCGCGGGACGGTTTTCCACAGATCACAAGCGCATTACGGTCTCGCCGCGCGCACCGCGGAAAGTAGTCTTAGCGTCATTAGCACCGGTAGTTAAACGGGCTTCGCGTCCGACAGATAGTTTTCATGAGAACTCTCTTTGGGGGAAGAGTTGAACACCGTCGCTTTAGCTAGACCGGAATCGCAGATGTCTGGAACAGATGAACAGGCCGGAGACAGTCCGAGCCGTGCACTGCCCGCCATCGAGCTCGCGGACCTGCCCGCGCTGGACACCCCGCCGCCGCTCGAACCCGATGCCGGCCTCGACCTCGCCGGCGCGCGGGGCCGCCGCCGGTGGACCTTCGGCGCCGCGATCGTCACGTGCCTGGCGGTCGCGATCACGCTCTGGTCGATGTCCGCCCAGGCCGAGGAGACCGGCCGCATCCTCACCCTGACCGCCCAGATCGACAGCCAGGTCACCAGCACCTCGGCCCGGTCGCACGACCTCGCCGCCGTCCTCGAGACGGCCGAGCGGGTCTACGAGGGCTCGGAGGGCCAGGTCGCGGACCCGGCCACCCGCGACGTCCTCGCCCAGGCGCTCGCCGAGGCGCGCCAGGCCGGGGCCCAGCGGCTGACCGACGCCCCGCCGACGTCGGTGACGCAGGCCCGCACCCTGCTCGCCCAGGCCACCCACATCGAGACCTCGCTCGACTGGGCCGTGGAGGACCTGCGCGTGGCCGTCGACATGGTGCAGCAGTCGCAGGGCGCGCAGCGCGCGCTGGACACCCGCGAGCCGATCGGCAACCGGACCGTCCTCACGTCGCACGAGGGTTCCTGATCGTCCCCCGGTCCGCCGGCCGCCCGGAGCGCACGGTCCGCCTCGAGAACGACCTCGGGGACCGAAAGCGCGAAGATCGGCGTCCGGCGTCATTCCCCGGTAGCGCGCGGCCGACGAGGATTCGAATTCCGCATTGACCGCGTCCGGTCGAAAATTCCCGGACGGTTCGTCGGCGGTAAAACTATCTCCAGCGCATTCTGTATGTCTTTCGATACGGTCTGTCGAATGCGCGCCGGGTGACAGCCGCCGTCCCGCGTCGAGATCACCCCACGCTCACCCCATCGCGCGGTAGGCGTCGACCAGGTCGACGAACTCCGCCCGCAGCCCGTACGGGTCGGCGCCCAGCGCACCCGCCGCCCGGGCGCGGGCCCCGTCGAGGTTCGCGTCCGCCCGGTACTCCGAGCCCGTGGCGATCAGCCCGAGCTCCGCGACCGCGGAGGCGAACTCGAAGTCCGCCGACGGCGTCGTCGTGTACGCGGCGGCGCCGACCGGGAACTCCGCCTCGGTGCTCGCGGCGGACGGCCCGCCGTCCGGCGACTTGTACCGCACGTGCACCGTCATGAAGTCGTCACTCGTGCCGACCTCCCGGTCGGAGTACTCCAGGTCTCCGTCCGAGCCCGTGCTGCCGTCCGAACCGGCGGGGACGAGCTCGTAGAACGCCGTCACCGAGTGGCCCGCGCCCACGTCGCCGGCGTCCTTGGTGTCGTCGTCGAAGTCCTCGTCCGCCAGACGCCGGTTGTCGTACCCGAGCAGCCGGTACGAGCCCACCACGGCGGGGTTCAGCTCGACCTGCAGCTTCAGGTCCTGGGCGACGACGAACATCGTCGAGCCGAACTCGTCCACCAGCACCTTGCGCGCCTCGGCCAGGGTGTCGATGTACGCGTAGTTGCCGTTCCCGTGGTCCGCGATGGCCTCCATCATGCTGTCCTTCAGGTTGTACATGCCGAAGCCCAGCACCGACACGTAGACCCCGGACGCCCGCTCCGCCTCCACCAGCGTGGTCAGCTCCGCGGGCGAGGACGGGCCCACGTTGAAGTCGCCGTCGGTCGCCAGGATCACCCGGTTGTTCCCGCCGCGCACGAAGTTCTTCTCGGCCAGCTCGTACGCCGTGGTCAGCCCGGCCGCGCCACCCGTGGACCCGCCGGCCCGCAGCGACCGCAGGTGGTCCACCAGCACGCCGTGCTCCGAGCCGGGCACGGAGTCGGCGACCACCCGGTTGTCGCCCGCGTACGTCACGATCGACACGCGGTCGCGCTCGTCGAGCTGCTCCACGAGCAGCGCGAACGACTCCGCCAGCAGCGGCAACTTGTCGGGCTCGTCCATGGACCCGGACACGTCCAGCAGGAAGACGATGTTGTTGCCCTCCGACGTCGGCAGCGCCTCCGTCGCCTGCACACCCACCATCGCGAGCTGGTGCTCGGGGTTCCACGGGGCCTGTGCCACCTCGGTCGTCACCGAGAACGGCCGCTCGGCCCCGGCGGCGGGAGCCGGGTAGTCGTAGTCGAAGTAGTTGACCAGCTCCTCGATCCGCACCCCCTCGGGCGCGACCCCCTGGTTCACCTGGCGGCGCAGGTTCGAGTACGACGCCGTGTCGACGTCGGACGAGAACGTGGACAGCGGACTCGTCGCGACGTCCAGGAACGGCGACTCGGGGGAGTCGTCGTACTCCTCGCCCCCGGGCTCGACCGGGCCGGGCTCCGGGTAGGGCTCCGGGTAGGGCGGCACGAACGACTGGTCGCCCCGCGCCTCGGGGGCCGACGCACCGTCCAGGGCCTGCGCGCCGTCGGGGAGCGGGGCCGTGTCGGGGGCAGTCAGGGTCGTGGTCTCCGTGGTGGTGTCCGACCCGGCGTCCTGCGCGGTGCAGCCCGCGAGCGCCAGCACCACCGACAGGGCCGCGGCGAGCGGGACCAGCAGCGGGACCGCGGGGGCGGGGCGGCGTGGTGCGAGGTTCATCAGGGCTTCTCCTCGGAGTCGGCTCGTCGCACGGGCCCGGTCGGCCCGGCGATCTGTCCTTATCTGTCCATCTGTGCCGGCGCCCTCCCGGCTTGCCCCCACGAGGTCACGGTCGGGTTGCAACGCGGATGCAACGCCCCGCTGCCTAATCTCGCCGCACTCGGGTGCACCGGTGCGCCCGGGGCGCGGCTCCGCCGCCGGGCATCCCGGGGCGGGCGCGAGATCCTGCGAGGAGGCAGACCATGACCGTGTACGCAGCCCCAGGTACCGAAGGTGCCATCGCGAGCTTCCGGCCCCGGTACGACCACTGGATCGGCGGCGAGTACGTACCCCCTGCGAACGGGCAGTACTTCGAGAACCCCAGCCCGGTCAACGGGCGCACGTTCACCGAGGTCGCCCGCGGCGACGCCGACGACATCGATCGGGCCCTCGACGCCGCGCACGGCGCCGCGCCCGCGTGGGGACGCACGTCGGTCACCGAGCGCGCGATCATCCTGAACAAGATCGCCGACCGCATGGAGGAGCACCTCGAGGAGCTGGCCGTCGCCGAGACCTGGGAGAACGGCAAGCCCGTCCGCGAGACCCTCAACGCGGACCTGCCGCTCGCGATCGACCACTTCCGGTACTTCGCGGGTGCGATCCGGGCCCAGGAGGGGTCGATCAGCGAGATCGACGGCGACACCATCGCGTACCACTTCCACGAGCCGCTGGGCGTCGTCGGGCAGATCATCCCGTGGAACTTCCCGATCCTGATGGCCGTCTGGAAGCTGGCTCCGGCGCTCGCGGCGGGCAACGCCGTGGTGCTCAAGCCGGCGGAGCAGACGCCGACGTCGATCCTGTACCTCATGGAGCTCATCGCGGACCTGCTGCCGCCGGGCGTGGTGAACGTGGTCAACGGGTTCGGCGCGGAGGCGGGCAAGCCGCTCGCGAGCTCGTCCCGGATCCGCAAGATCGCGTTCACGGGCGAGACCACGACGGGCCGCCTGATCATGCAGTACGCGTCGCAGAACATCATCCCGGTGACGCTGGAGCTGGGCGGCAAGTCGCCGAACCTGTTCTTCAGCGACGTCGCCGCGGCGCACGACGAGTTCTACGACAAGGCCCTGGAGGGCTTCACGATGTTCGCCCTCAACCAGGGCGAGGTGTGCACGTGCCCGTCGCGCGCGCTCATCCAGAGCGACATCTACAGCTCGTTCCTGGCCGACGCCGTGGCGCGCACCGAGGCGATCAAGCAGGGCAACCCGCTGGACACCGACACGATGATCGGGGCGCAGGCGAGCAACGACCAGCTCGAGAAGACCCTCAGCTACTTCGACATCGGCAAGGCGGAGGGCGCCAGGGTGCTCACCGGCGGGCACCGGGCCGAGCTGGAGGGCGACCTCGCGGGCGGGTACTACGTGACGCCCACGATCTTCGAGGGCAAGAACGAGATGCGGATCTTCCAGGAGGAGATCTTCGGGCCGGTGGTGGCGGTGACGGAGTTCGCGGACTACGACGACGCCATCAAGATCGCCAACGACACCCTGTACGGGCTGGGCGCGGGCGTGTGGACGCGGTCGAGCGCGGCCGGCTTCCGGGCCGGCCGGGCGATCGAGGCGGGCCGGGTGTGGACCAACAACTACCACGCGTACCCGGCCGCGGCGGCGTTCGGCGGCTACAAGGGCTCGGGCGTGGGTCGCGAGAACCACAAGATGATGCTCGATCACTACCAGCAGACCAAGAACCTGCTGGTCAGCTACTCCCCGGACAAGCTGGGCTTCTTCTAGGCCGGCGCGGGGTGCCACGCCGGGCGGGAGGCCGGGCCGGTACGTCACCGGCCTCCTGCCCGGCGGTCCGGTTCGACTTCGAGCTCTGGGAGGTTCCATGTCCGACGACGTCCGCCCGGCCCCCGCGACCGGGCCACCTGCCGCACGGGTCGCCGTGACCGACGACGCCGCGGCGCTGCTCGTGCGCCTGCGGGACAAGCACGGCGAGCTCATGTTCCACCAGTCGGGCGGCTGCTGCGACGGCTCGTCGCCCATGTGCTACCCGGACGGCGACTTCATCACCGGCGACGCGGACGTGCACCTCGGCGACCTCGCGATCCCGGCCGCCGAGGCGGGGTCGTTCACCGTGCCGGTCTGGATGAGCCGCAACCAGTTCGAGTACTGGAAGCACACGCACCTGACGATCGACGTGGTGCCGGGCCGCGGCGCCGGGTTCAGCGTCGAGGCGCCCGAGGGCGTGCGGTTCCTCATCCGGTCGCGGCTGTTCACCGACGACGAGTGGGAACGGCTCGAGGCCATCGGGGCCTGATCCGGGGCTCGGGTCCGTCGGTCGCTCGGGAGTCGTCGGGAGCAGGTGCTTGCTCCGGGGCGAGCGCCGCGACGCCGTCCGCCGTCGCGAGGAAGAACGCGGCGACCGTGAGCCCCTGGTCGGCGGCGGCCGACCGGAGCGCCGCGTGCCAGGCCCGGTCCTCGAACGAGGGATCACCGGGGCCGGGGCGTTCCAGGACGACCACCACCGACGCGCCCGGCTCGCCTCGCAGGATCTGGTGCCAGACCCGGCCCAGGTTGCCCACCCCGATCGGGTCAGGCAGCTCCGGCACCAGATCCACGGGGACGACCACGGGCAGCGGGCGGCGCTCGCCGTCGAGCAGGGCGAACCACAGCGTGCGGCGCCGCGGCCGGATACCGCCGTGCAGGAGGTGCGCGAAGGCGAGGAGCGCCGCGTCGTCGACCAGGGGATGGCCCGGGATGATCTCGCTCGATGCTGTCATGCCGATCAGTCTGGGTGAGAGCACCGCCGGGCATGAGTTATCCACAGGTGCAATTGCTTGATCGTGCTTGGCCAGCAAGAATGAGGGCTTGAAGTTGACGCGACGTCAACCTTTACGGTGGTGAACATGCACTGGTCCATCCAGGAGATCTCGCGGCTGACCGGCGTCACGAGCCGCACGCTGCGGCACTACGACGCCGTCGGCCTGCTGCCCGCCGTCCGCACGACGGACGCCGGTCCGCGCCGCTACGACCGCACCGCGCTGGTGCGGCTGCAGCGGATCCTGCTGCTGCGTGATCTCGGGCTCGGCCTCGGCGCCATCGCCGAGGTGCTCGACGCCCAGCGGGACGAGGCGCAGGCGCTGCGCACGCACCTCGGGTCGCTGCGGGCGGAGCAGAGCCGGCTGGCCCGGCAGATCGCGTCGGTCGAACGGACGGTCGCGGATCTCGAGAAGGACCCGGACACCACCGAGGAGAGCATCATGGCGAAGGACATGTTCGACGGTTTCGACCACACGCAGTACGAGCAGGAGGTCACCGAGCGCTGGGGCGGCGACGCGTACCGGAAGAGCGACGCGTGGTGGCGGGGGCTGACACCGCAGGAGCAGCAGGAGTGGAAGGGGCGCGTCGCGGCGCTCGGCAAGGACTGGGCCGACGCCGCGGCGGCGAGGACCGACCCGGCCTCGGACGAGGCGCAGGCCCTGGCCGCCCGGCACGCCGAGTGGCTCGTCTCCGTGCCGGGCACGCCGGGCGCGGCCCAGCCGCTGCCCGACCGCGGGTACCTGCTGGGCCTGGCCGACATGTACGTGGCGGACGAGCGTTTCGCCGCCAACTACGGCGGCACGGAGGGCGCGACGTTCGTCCGCGACGCGCTGCGCGTCTTCGCGGAGCGGGCCTATCCCGCCGTGGCCGACGCGGACGGTGCGTACTGAGCCCGGTACAGGTCGCGCAGCAGGCAGATCTCGCCGCCGTGCGCCATGGCCTCCCGACCGAGATGAGTCACCAGCGCCGCCATCGGGAACTCGGCGTACGCGAGGCCCTTGGGGCCGATCGGGCGCAGCAGCGACTCGTCGTCCAGCGCGGCGATGCCGGCCTGCCACGACCGGTAGCCCTCCTCGAGCATCGCCAGGCCGCCGGCGGCCGTGACCGGCGCCTCGGGCCAGTGCCGCGCGTCGAACATGTCGGCGTCGGCCGGCGCGTCCGTCGGGCCGAACAGGGCCCGGGCGCGCCGCCCGAACACGTCGCGGCCCACGTGCACCATGCGCCAGGCGATCGTGGTCACGGGCGGGACCTCCGGCTCGGGCACCTCCTGCTCGAGCCGGGGCACCCCGTCTGCGCCGGCGCGCACGCTCCACGCCGGCGACGCGGGTTCCCACAGGTACTCGGTGTCGGTGAGGCCCTCCAGGCGGGGCCACAGATGGAAGTCCCAGTAGAACGAGAGCTGATCCAGGAGGAGGTCGCGCCACACGGAAGGGGGCGGTGTCGGCGGTATGGTCGGCTCCGTCGTCGTCATGTTCGGACAGTACGCCCGGTCTCTGACACCCAGTTTCAAAGGTAGCCTCTGCCCCATGCGCGACACCGCCGCCGAATCTCCGCAAAAACCCCCGGTGACCTGCTGGTTCGCAGGTCTCACGACGCTCGATGTGATCCACCGCAGCGCTGTCCGGCCGGGACCCAACGAGAAGATCACCGCCGTCCGCCAGGACGTCTCCGCGGGTGGCCCCGCCGCGAACGCCGCGGTCATCGCGGCGACGCTCGGCGCGCGTGCGCTCCTGATCAGCGCGATGGGCACGGGACCGGTGGGCTCGGCCGCCCGGGGCGACCTGGAGCACCACGGGGTGGAGATCCACGACACGGCGGGCGGCCGGGAGATCCCCATCGCCGTGTCGGCCGTGTTGGTCGACGACGTGACCGGCGACCGCTCGGTCGTCTCGCCGGACGCCACGCTCACCAACGGTCTCGACGTTACGTGCGTGGAGCTCGACGCCCTGCCGCGGCCCGACGTCGTCCTGCTCGACGGGCACCACCCCGACCTGGCACGGAGCGTCCTCGCGTACGCCCTCGCCCTCGAACCCCGCCCGCTCATCGTGCTCGACGCCGGCCGCTGGCGCCCGGTCTTCGCCGACCTGCTCGGCTCGGCCGACGTGGCCGCCCGGTCCGCGGACTTCCGCGCCCCCGACGACACCGCCGCGTCCCGGGCGGTCGTCACGACGCACGGCTCAGCGCCCGTGACCTGGCAGGACAAGGACGGGCGGAACGGCTCGACCTATGTGCCGAACGTCCAGGTGCGGGACACGCTCGGCGCGGGCGACGCGTTCCACGGGGCCCTGTGCGTGGCGCTCGCCAGGGGCGCCGGCCTGGAGTCGGCGGTCCAGGAGGCGATCCGGGTGGCGTCCATCCGGGTGCAGCACGTCGGCCCGAGGTCCTGGCTGGAGTACGCGGCGTGCGCCTGACCACCGCGGAGCTCGTGGAGCGGGCGGCCCGGCTCGCCGCGGACGCCGTCCGTGCGGGCGAGGCGCGGGTGCTCGGCGTCACCGGCCCGCCCGGCGCGGGGAAGTCGACCCTGGCCGCCGCCCTCGCCGACGGCCTGCCGCCCGGCACCGCCGTGGTGGTCGGGATGGATGGCTTCCACCTCTCCAACGCCGTGCTGGAGACCCGGGGCAGCCGCGCGCGCAAGGGCGCGATCGACACCTTCGACGACGCAGGCTACGCCGCGCTGATCGACCGGATCGCGGGCCGCCGGCCGGGCAGCCCGCCGGTCTTCGCGCCGGAGTTCCGCCGCGAGATCGAGGAGCCGGTGGCCGCCGGTACCGTCGTCGCCGACGAGCCCCTGGTGATCACGGAGGGCAACTACCTCCTCGCGCCCGACGGCGCCTGGCCCGCCGCCCGGGCCCGCATGGCGGAGGTCTGGTACGTCGATCTGCCCGACGCCGAGCGCCTCCGGCGCCTCGTCGCCCGCCACCACGCCTTCGGCAAGCTCCTGCCCGACGCCGAGGCGTGGGCCCGCGGCTCCGACCAGCGCAACGCGGACCTCATCGCCACCACCCGGGTCGCGGCGGACCTCGTCGTGGAGTGGGTGTAGCCCGACGTCACGGTGGTCCGCCCCGCTCGGTCAGCCGATCTCGAGGACCGCGACGCGCCACACCCCGCGCCGTGCCTCCAGCCGCACGGCCGCGGCGCGCACCCGCCCCTCGTCGTGCAGGATCACCGTCGCCTCGGCGGACGAGGCACCCAGCCGGACCAGCCGCACGCGCCGCACCGCGGCGGGGTGTGCCCTGGGCCGCGTCGGCCGCACCTGCCGGGCCTCCCGCATCAGCCGGCCCCGCTCCAGCAGCTGGTCGTAGACCTGCGGCGTCACCCAGCGGGCGAGCTGCGCGGCGGGTCGCTCCCCGCGCAGCACCTCGACCGCGGCGCGGACCACCCGGCAGACCTGCGCGGTGGGGTCGGGCAGGGTGGGGTCCGGCTCGGGCACCGGCCGTCCCGACAGCGCCTCCAGCGCCGCCGCCGCGTTCTGCAGCTCGGGGTACGGCGTGCCGCCGATCCGCATACGGCGCAGCCGCCGGCCGATGCCGGGCCCCGTGACCGGCCCGGCCGGCGGCACGGCGGTCCGCTGGGCGGGCGGCGCCGTCGCCCCCGCCGTTGCCGCCGGGCGAGGTGCGGTGCGGCGGGTGCGGGACGGCGGGGCGGGCTCCGGCACGGGAGCGGTGGCCTCTGGTGGGCTGTCGAGAGTGGTCATCCGGGATCTCCTGGGGGCGCGGTGGGGTGCGGGTTCGGGTGCGCGACGGCGCTCAGGGCTGGTGCAGCACCATGCCCGGCCGGATCAGGTCCGGGTCGGGGCCCAGCACCTCGCGGTTGGCGTCGTGCCAGCGGACGACGGCGCCGGCGATCTCGGCGTCGGACGGGTGGTCGGCCGCGAGCTGGTCGGCCGCGAGCTGGTCGGCCGCGAGGGCCCACAGCGTGTCGCCCGCCTTGACCACCACCAGGCGTTCCCCGCCCGCTTCCACGCGTCGGTCCCGGTCGACCAGCGACGCCCGCCCGGGCACGGTTCCGGGGCCGGAAGCGGCTGAGGCATCAGAGGGGTCTGTGGCCACCGACCGGTCCGGGCGGCCCGCAGGCTCCCCGCCCACCGGGCTCGTCGGCCGCCAGCCGAGGTCGAGGACGGCCGCGGGCCCCGCGTCTGCGGCGGGGACCGCGCCGGCGGGCAGAGCCATCGCCGTCGGCGCGGTGAGCGCCAGGCCGAGTCCCGCGCCCGCCGCGATCCGGGCCAGTCGCCGCACCACCGCCGGCGCGTGACGGGCCACGGTGCGTTCGGCCGCCGCCCAGCGCCTGCCGCGCCGGTCCGCGAGAACGCAGGCCAGCGCGAGCAGCGCGTGCACACCCGTCCAGCCGGCCACCGCGGTGCCGACGGCGACCGCCGCCAGCTCGACGACGTCCTCCACCGGGAACAGCGCCGGGCCGAGGCCGGACCCCACCTGCCACGTGCGCGTGCCGAGCAGCCCGCACGCCGCGACGAGCGCCGTCCCGACGGCGAGCAGCCCGAGGAACCCTCGCCAGGTGCCTCCGGTCTCCACGTCCGAGGCCTCCGGCGTCGCGCCCGGGGCCGGGGAGCCGGCAGGCGGGCGACCCGCGTGCGCCGGCCCCGGGCCATCGTCGTGGCGGTCGGCAGCTGGTGTGTGCTCACGGTCGTGCGTCAACATGGTTCCCCCTGCTGCGGTTCGATTTCACACGGTACGAGCTCGGAAGGCATCGGTGATGTCGTTTGATGTCGTCCGGCGGTCGTTATTCAACAGGGGTGTCGGGAGGGTGTCCACCGGGGGGCGGGATGCCTGTGGATGACGCAGGGTGTCTGCATGACATCCGCGCGCCCGACCGGCCCCACGCGCTGGGAGGCGCTCTTCAGTGATCTCGAGGCGCAGGCGCGCGCGCAGGCGGTCGCGGAGACCGACGCGCTCGTGTCCGAGCTGACGCGCGCCGAGCACGCGACGATGACGGTCGCCGACCGGTTCCGCGCCGTCGTCGGCGCGGTGGTGACGGTCGAGCTGCTCGACGGCGCACCGTTGCGCGGCGTCGTGCTGGAGGCGGCGGACGAGTGGGTGCTGCTCCAGGGGCTCCGGCCGGAGCCGGTGAGCCAGCACCTCGTGCCGCTGGCCGCGGTGACGGCAGCGCACGGGCTGGCCCGTCAGGCGACGTCCGCGACGTCGCGGCGGGACTCCCTCGGGCTGGGGCCGGCGCTGCGCGGCCTGCAGCGCGACCGGGCCCGGGTCGCCGTGCGCACCCTGAGCGGTGTGTGGGCGGGGCGCATCGCGCGCGTCGGCCGCGACCACCTGGACGTCGACCTGCTCGACGGCCGCGGAACCCGGCTGGTTCCCTTCACCGCCCTGCTGGTCGTGAGCGAGGCGCCCTAAACCGACTGGAATGCCCGGAAATGGACAGCGGGACCGGTCTCACCCCGTATGGAGTGTGCCGGTCCCGTCGGTGTACGACGCGGCTTTTCAGCCGTCTGCTCAGCCGTCAGCGGCCGCAGATCCCTTGAGCCGCTCACGGCTCTTTGCGTACATACGCTCGATGTACGACTCGAGCTCGGCTGCCTCGACGCGCCAGACCTTCTTGGGCCCCACCTGGATGGCGGGAAGGTCGCCGGTGCGAACGAGTGCATAGCCCTGGGCCATCGAGATGTTGAGGGTCTCGACCACATCCGCCAGAGAGAGAAAGCGCTTTTCCATGGGAACAGTGTGGCACGAGACACCGACATGAGGGGGTTATCCACAAGAAGTGTTTATCTGATGCCGGATCGGCGGCGTTCGATCACTATGGTTCCGGCGCTCTGCCCAGGCTGTGCGTCATTCCATGCGGGTTCGGGGTTCAACTTGTACTCGACGCCCTACCCAAAGTCCACCAAAGTACGCGGAAGGACCGAGATGACGTATGCCCCGGCCGCCCCGGCGCCCGTAGCCCGGGACCAGGGCCTCCCCGAGCCGGCCGCGACCAGGCTGCGCAGGCCTGGCTGGCGCGACCCGCGGCTCGTGACCGGGCTCGTCATCGTCGCACTGTCCGTCGCGGCCGGCTCCTGGGTGGTCTCGGCGGCGAGCCGCACCGTCCCGGTCTTCGTGGCCGACGGCGCCCTCACGCCCGGCGCGCCCCTGACCGCAGGCTCGCTCCGCACGGTCGACGTCCGGCTCGGGTCCGGGACGGGGCGCTACCTGTCCGCCGCCGAGCCGTTGCCGGCGGACCTGGTGGTGCTCCGCGTGGTGGACGACGGCGAGCTGGTGCCGCTGACGGCCCTCGGCGCGGACGCCGCCGTCCGCTCGGTCGCCGTCCCCGTGACCTCGGGGCTGTCCGACCGGATCCGGGCCGGCGTCGTGGTGGACCTGTGGTTCGTCCCCGACGTGCCGGTCTCGCCCGAGGCCGGCGCGGCCCGCCCGGAGCCGGTCACGCTGGCGGAGGACGTGGTGGTCGAGCAGGTGGACGCGCAGGACGGCGCGATCGTCGTGGACGGCACGGTGACGCTGCACGTGCTCGTCCCGGAGGACGTCCTGCCGGCCGTGCTGGGTGCGCTCTCCGACGCCGGCACCGTCGCCGTCGTGCCCGTGGCGGGCGGCGTCCGGTGAGTGAGGAGCGGACGGTCACCGTCCTGGTCGCGGTGCAGGCGCCCGAGGAGGAGGCGGCGGTGGTGACCGTGCTCGGCGCGCAGCCGCGGACGACCGTCGCCCGGCGGTGCGCGGAGCTCGCCGAGCTCCTGGCCGCGGCCGAGGCGGGGGCCGGCACGGCGGCCGTCGTCTCCGGGGACCTGCCCGGCCTGGACCGGGACGCGGTGGCGCGGCTGCGGGGCGCGGGCCTGCGGGTCGTCGTGGTCGAGGACCCGGCCACGCCCGCCGCCCGGCTCGCGGGCCTGGGCTGCGACGCGGTGGTCGCGGGCGGGGACGCGGAGAACCTCGTCGCCGCGGTCCGCGGCGACGGCTCGGCCCACGAGGACGGCCTCGCGGCGGGTACCGCCCCGGCCGTCGTGCCCGACGACGGGACCCGGCCCGGCACGCTCGTCGCCGTCTGGGGTCCGGCCGGCTCGCCCGGCCGCACCACCACCGCCATCGAGCTCGCCGCCGCCCTCGCGGGGGTGGGCGCCACCGCGCCGCGCCGGTCCGGCCTGCTGCGCCGGCCGCGCCCGGCACCCCCGGCGCACGGCGCGAGCACGGTCGTGCTGGCCGACGCCGACACCTACGCCTCCTCGGTGACCTCCCGGCTCGGCCTGCTCGACGACGCGCCCGGCCTGGCCGCCGCCGCCCGCGCGGCCGGCCAGGGCCTGCTCGACGTGCGGACGCTGGCCGGGCACGCCCCGGTGGTGCTGCCGGGCGTGCGCGTCCTGACCGGGATCACCCGGGCCTCCCGCTGGCCCGAGCTGCCCGCCAGCTCGCTCGACGTGGTGTTCCAGCGCTGCCGCGAGTTCGCGGCCTGGACCGTGGTCGACTGCGGGCCGGTGCTCGAGGCCGACGAGCTGCTCATGTACGACACGCGCGCGCCGCAGCGGAACGGCGCGACCCTGAGCGCGCTGCAGGCCGCGGACGTCGTCGTGGTGGTCGGCGGCGCCGACCCCGTGGGGCTCCAGCGGCTGGTGCGAGGCCTGGAGGACCTCCGGGACGCCGCGGTGCCCGTCCCGGCGGCACGCGTGGTGGTCGTGAACCGGGTGCGGGTCTCCGCCGTCGGGCGCCGGGCCGAGGCCCAGGTGCGCGACGCCCTCGCGCGCTACGGGGGAGTGGGCGACGCGCACCTCGTGCCGGACGACCCGGCCGGGCTCGACGCCGCGCTGCTGGCGGGCCGCGTGCTGGCCGAGTGCGCGCCGGGATCGCCCGCGCGGGCCGCTTTCGAGAGTCTCGCGACGCGGGTCCGGGACCTCGTGCCCGCGGCGGTCTGAGCGGCGGCAGCGGCGGCTCGGCGGCCCGGCCGAGGTACATCGCGCGTAACAATCCGCCCGTCCGGCGCGGCTCGGCGACGGAAACCTGGCAACCGGCGCTAGGTTGTGCCCGTGGCCGCCGTGACGAAGGACAACTACGCCGACGACCTGCGTCTGGCGCACGTGATCGCCGACCAGGTCGATTCCATCACCATGTCCCGCTTCCGGGCGCTCGACCTCAAGGTGGAGACCAAGCCGGACCTGACGCCCGTGTCCGACGCCGACCGCGCGGCCGAGGACTTCATCCGGGGTCAGCTCGCCCGCGCACGCACGCGCGACGCGATCGTCGGCGAGGAGTACGGCTCCGCGGGCAGCGGCGCGCGGCGCTGGATCGTCGACCCGATCGACGGCACCAAGAACTTCGTGCGCGGCGTCCCCGTGTGGGCCACGCTCATCGCGCTCGCCGACGGCGACGAGGTCGTCGTGGGCCTGGTCAGCGCACCCGCCCTCGGCCGCCGCTGGTGGGCGGCCAAGGGCTCGGGCGCGTGGACCGGCAAGTCGCTGGCGTCCGCGTCGCGGATGTCGGTCTCGGGCATCTCCCGCGTCGCCGACGCGTCGTTCAGCTACGCGTCCCTCGGCGGCTGGGAGGAGCGCGGCAAGCTGGACGGGTTCCTCGACCTCACCCGGGCGTGCGCGCGCACCCGCGGGTACGGCGACTTCTGGTCGTACATGCTGGTGGCGGACGGCGCCGTCGACATCGCGGCGGAGCCCGAGCTCGAGGTGTACGACATGGCCGCGCTCGTGCCGATCGTCACCGAGGCCGGCGGCACCTTCACCTCGCTCGACGGCAAGCCCGGCCCGTGGGGCGGGAACGCGGTGGCGACGAACGGCAAGCTGCACAAGGAAGCGCTCGACTTCCTGGGCTGACGGCGGCGTGAGCCGCGCGGGATGACTGCGGCGTCAGCCGCGCGGGATGACTGCGGCGTCAGCCGCGCGGGACGTCCTTGATCTCGCTCCAGTCGTACCAGAGCAGGTCGCGGTCCGTGACGCGCTGCAACGCCTCGTCCAGCGCGGAGTCGGACTCCTCGCCCACCTCGGCCGTCGTCTCGGCGTCGCTCTCCTCGTCGGCGGCGGCGAGCACGTCCGCGATGTCGGCGCCGGCCTCGGGCTCGTCGACGTGCACGCAGACGATCGCCACCTGCTCGACCGTGCTGGTCACCTGGACCTCGGAGGCGACGGGCTCGTCGTCGTCCGCGCCGCCGGCCACGACGGGGCCGACGGCGGCGTCCGGGACCTCGACCGTGATGATCACGCGCTGGTGCGGGGCGTCGGTGCGGCCGGCAATCAGCGCCAGCGAGTCGTCGGCCGCGTTGAGCGCGGCGACGTACTCCAGGCCCTCGGCGTCCTCGTCCGGCAGGGCGGCCTCGAGCTCCTTGGTCACGGCGTGGGCCCGGCGGGGCGCGACGGTCCAGCGGGCGGCGGTGGTGGAGTGGGAGACGGCGTCGAGCTCGTCGAGCGTGGCGGGCACGTAGATGCGCATGTGCTCAGTCTGCCGTGTGTCGAGCCCACGCGAGTGGAGTGGCGGTGTCACCCAGTCCCCGTACTCTCGTGTCCGGCGTCGGGGCGGGACGCCGTGGGTAGTGGTAGCAGCCGAGGGCGGGAGACGAGATGGGTGCCAAGACCGCGATGCTGGTGTACGCGGACGGAGACGTGGCGACGGGTCTGACGGGCGCGGCGGAGTTCGCCGACGAGGCGAGCGCGGCCGAGCTGCTCGGCCTGCTGTGGCCGCCGGCCCGGATCCGGCCGGACGGCGAGGAGCCCTGGGACCTCGGGGACGCGGTGTTCCCGCCGGAGGGGCGCGCGTGCGCCCTGTCGACGCCCGAGGTGGACGTCCTGTGCGACCAGGCCCTCATGCTCGACCGGCCCTCGCAGCTGCCCGCCCACCTGGTCGACGCCAGCATGGGCCGCACCCTGTACCTGCACGCGATGCACAGCGTCGTGGACTGGTTCGCGTTCGCGGTGTGGCGGGACGGCGCGCTCGTGCGCTCGCTCAGCCTCTCGCCGGACGACGGCGTGCTGGAGGACACGGGTGAGCGCCTCGCCTTCGAGCAGCCGTTCTGGGCGGGCGAGCACCCGGCCGGGAGCGACTACGCGCTGCCGTTCCACCCGCTGGAGCTGGGGGAGCACGCCCTGCGCGAGTTCTTCGGCTTCAACATCGAGGGGGCCGGCGACGGCGGCCCGTCCGCCGGCCGTCTGGACCCGTGGGCCGTGGAGCTGTTCGGCTTCCAGGTGGTGTAACCGGGCCCGGCGCTCGACAGATCTCCAAATCACTCGTACATTTGTTCGAGAACGAGGAGGTCGTCATGCCCGAACCCACCACTGCCCGTCCCACCGGGGTGGTCCCCATGCTGTCCTACCAGGACGGCGTGTCCGCCATGGACTGGCTCATCGAGGCCTTCGGCTTCACCGAGGCGGAACGCTGGCTGGACGACGACGGACATCTCTCCCACGGCGAGCTCGACGCCGGGGGCGGTCGCGTGATGCTCTCGGAGCTCGCGTCCTACGAGGGCCCGGCCGAGCACCGCAGGCACTGCCGAGCCGCGGACGCCTGGCTGTCGACCCCCTGGGTGATCGACGGCGTGCTGGTCCACGTGGACGACGTCGAGGCGCACCTCGCCCACGCCCAGGCGGCCGGCGCGGGCGTGCTCTCGAAGATCGAGGAGGCGCCGTACGGCCGGTCGTACCGGGCGGAGGACCTGGAGGGGCACCGCTGGATGTTCCTCCAGGCCTGAGCGGGTGCGCTAGCCCTGGTCCCCGCCCCGGGCCAGCCGGTCCACCCGGCGCAGCGCGGCGGGGAACCGCGCGTCGCCGGCCATCTGGCGAACCAGGGCGGCCGCGGCGTCGAGCGGCATCCCCGACGCCGTGACGTACAGGGGCTTGGCGGACCGCCCGCGCAGCACCTCGGCGGCGTGCGACGCGGCGTGGAACCGGGTCTTGGCGACGCCGAGCACCACGGGGGCCAGCCCGGCGTCGGCCACGTGGGCGCCCAGCCCCGGGCTGCCCGCCGGGTCGAGGTCCACGTAGCCGTCCACGATCAGCAGGTCCAGGGGTGCCACGCCGGCCAGCACCTGGCGGAGCGGCGGCAGCTCGCGCTCGAAGAACCGCCCCGGCCGGTACTCCGCGACCTGGTCGACGAGCACGGTGCGCTCCTCGACCAGCGTCGCGAACGCCGGGTCCTCGGCGACGACCAGCGCCGCGCGCGCCCCGCCGTCGTCCAGGTACTGCACGTCCACCGCGCCGAAGCGCGGGGTGGCTTCGGTCATGGTCAGGCGTCCGAGCCCGTCCGCGAGGAGAGCAGGCGGCGGAACGAGGCGAGCCGGGCCTCGCGCGCCGGGCGCTCGGCCTCGGGGGAGGCCTCGATCCAGTCGTCGAGGGCGCAGTCGGGGGCGTCCGCGAGGTGCGTGCAGCCGCGGGGGCACTCCTGCGCCACCTCGTCGAGGTCCTCGAAGGCGTGCAGCAGGTGCGCCACCTCGACGTGCGCCAGGCCGAACGAGCGCACACCCGGGGTGTCGATCACCCAGCCGTCGAAGTCGTCGCCGGGCTCGGCGTCCGCGCCCCCGACCGGCAGCCGCAGCGCGACCGCCGACGTCGAGGTGTGCCGGCCCCGCCCCGTCACGTCGTTGACCACGCCGGTGGCCCGCCGCGCCGCGGGCACGAGCGCGTTGATCAGCGTGGACTTGCCGACGCCCGAGTGCCCCACCAGCACCGATGCCAGGCCGCGCAGCCGGTCCCGCACCTCCTCGACGGACTCGGGCGTGAGCACCACGGTGCCGTCGTCCGACGGTGCCCGCCGCGTCACCACGACCTCGACGCCGAGCGGCTCGTACAGCTCGCGGAGGTGGTCGGGGGAGGCGAGGTCGGCCTTCGTCAGGCACAGGAGCACCGACATCCCGGCGTCGTACGCGGCGACGACGCAGCGGTCGATCATGCCGGTGCGGGGCTCCGGCTGAGCCAGCGCCGTGACGATGACGAGCTGGTCCGCGTTGGCCACGACGATCCGCTCGTAGGGGTCGGTGTCGTCCGCGGTGCGGCGCAGCGTGGAGGTGCGCTCCTGGATCCGCACGATCCGGGCGAGCGACCCCTCCCCGCCGGTGGTGTCGCCCACGACGTCGACCCGGTCGCCGACGACGACGCGCGTGCGGGTGAGCTCGCGGGCCTTCATCGCGGTGACCGTCACCTCGTCGTCGACCAGCAGCGTGTACCGCCCGCGGTCCACGCCGGTGACCAGCCCGGTCACGGCGTCCGAGTGCTCGGGGCGCTGCTTGGTCCGGGGTCGGGACCCGCGCTTGGACGGGCGGGACCTGAAGTCCGACTCGTCGCGGATGTCGCGGCGGCCCATCAGCCCAGCATGCCCAGCCACATGCCCGTGAAGTCGGGCAGGGTCTTGGCCGTGGTGCCGATGTTCTCGACCAGCACCCCGGGTACGCGCAGGCCGAGCAGCGCGGCCGAGGTGGCCATGCGGTGGTCGGCGTACGTGCGCACGACGTCGCCGCGCAGCGGCCGGGGCGTGATGACCAGGCCGTCGCGGGTCTCCTCCGCCTGCCCGCCGAGTCGCGTGATCTCGCGGGCCAGCGCGGCCAGGCGGTCGGTCTCGTGGCCCCGCAGGTGCGCGATGCCGCGCAGCCGGGAGGGGGAGTCGGCGAGCGCCGCCAGTGCGGCGAACGTCGGCGCGAGCTCGCCGCCGGCGTGCAGGTCGACGTCGATCCCGTGGATCTCGCCCGTGCCGGTGACGGACAGGACGCCGTCGGCCAGGGTGAAGGTGCCGCCCATGCGCTCCAGCAGCTCGGGCACCATGGCGCCCGGCTGGGTGGTGAGCGTGGGCCAGCCGGGGACGCGCACCGTGCCGCCCGCCACGAGGGCGGACGCGAGGAACGGTGCCGCGTTGGACAGGTCGGGCTCGACGCGCACGTCACGGCCGGCGATGGGGCCGGGCCGCACGCTCCAGATGCCGTCCCGCGAGTCGTCGACCTCGACGCCGACGTCGCGCAGCGTCGCGACCGTCATCTCGATGTGGGGCAGGCTCGGCAGCGTGGCGCCGATGTGTCGCAGCGTCAGGCCCCGCTCGAACCGCGCGGCGGCGAGCAGCAGGCCGGACACGAACTGTGAGGACCCCGAGGCGTCGACGTCGACGGAGCCGCCCGGCACGCTGCCGCGGCCCTCGACGGTGAAGGGGAGGAAGCTCGGCAGCTCGCCGGGGTGCTCCGGGTCGTGCACCGTGACGCCGAGCGCACGCAGCGCGGCGAGCACCGGCAGCATCGGCCGCACGCGGGCCTCGGGGTCGCCGTCGAACCGGACCGGGCCGTCGGCGAGGGCCGCGAACGGCGGCAGGAACCGCATCACCGTGCCGGCGAGCCCGGTGTCGACCGCCGTGCCGCCGGTGACCGGCCCCGGCGTGACGTGCAGGGTGCTCGGCTGGTCGCCCTCCTCGATCCCCGCGCCGAGGGCGCGCAGGGCGCCGATCATCAGGTCCGCGTCCCGGCTGCGCAGGGCGCCGCGCAGGGTGCCGGGGGAGTCCGCGAGGGCGGCGAGCACCAGGAGCCGGTTGGTGAGCGACTTGCTGCCGGGTACCTCGACCGTCGCGTCCAGCGGTGCGCCGGCGAGCGGCGCCTCCCATGTCGGTGCGGGCGCGGTGGTCGAAGAAGTCATGTGCCGAGATTATCGCGGAGCGGAGCCGCGCGGCGGCTCGTTCCAGACCCGCGGGTCACCGGGGTGACCTGCGGGTCCGGAACGGCGGTCACGCCTCGGCGGCAGCGGCCTTCGCGTCCGCCCGCGCGGCCCGTGCCTGCTGGACGCGCCACGACAGGCCGGGCCGGCCCTCGAGGTCTGCGCCGGCGATGAGGGCCGCGCCGACCGAGGCGAGGTTGTGCAGGAACCGGTCGGTGCGCGCGGGCCGCTCCGCCTTGGGCGCGGTGAAGGGCTGGTTCACGAGGGCGAGCGGCAGCGTCAGCAGCGCGAGGGCGAGGGCGGAGGCGCGCGGCGCCTTGCCCAGCGCGAGCAGCGTGCCCGCCGTGGCGGTCGCGATCCCGTGCGCGCGCACGAGGGTCGCGACCTGCTTCTCGCTGAGCGGCTCGGCACCGAGTGCCTTGGTCGCCAGGGCCGATCCCGTACGGGCGGCGGCCACGTGCTCGCTCGGCTTCCGGGCAGCCTGCACGCCGTCGTAGATGAACGAGGAGGCCAGCAGCGGTCGCGCGATGTGTCGAAGCAGCATGGTTCCACCTTGGCAGATGCGGGCGGCAGACGCAGCAGGATGGCCCGCGAGCCGCCGGGAATTCGCGGCCGCGGACGACGGTTGAAGCGGACGTGGAGCAATGCCTCGAGAAGGATGCGGTGAACGACACGGTGATCGGCACGGTGACCAACGCAACAACCAGCCCGGAGACCAGCGGCCTGCCCGGTGCGACGGCAGGTTCGTCGGCGGTCGCGCCGAGTGCTCCCCTGATGTTCGGAGCAGTCCCGACGCACCTTCTGGACGCGGGCACGGACTCGGCGAAGGCCACGGCGGACGTCCTGTCCGGCAGCGCGGCGAGCGCTTTCGGCGCTCTTCCGGCCAACACCGGCTGGCCGACGCGGCTAGGCTCAAGGGCGATGACTGACACTTCCCGTGAGCAGAACCAGGGCACAGGCGCCGATGCCGGCAGCGCCGACGTCGAGGCGCGCCCCGGCGAGACCGCGAGCGAGGCGGTCGTCGGGACCACGGATGTCGACACCGACACCGACGCCGAGGGCACCGAGCGGTCCCCTCAGGAGGAGGACGCGACGGCCCGCGCCGCGCGGTTCGAGCGGGACGCCCTGCAGTACCTCGACCAGCTCTACTCCGCGGCGCTGCGCATGACGCGCAACCCCGCGGACGCGGAGGACCTGGTGCAGGAGACGTTCGCGAAGGCGTTCGCGGCGTTCCACCAGTACCGGCCGGGCACCAACCTGAAGGCCTGGCTGTACCGGATCCTCACGAACACGTTCATCAACAGCTACCGCAAGAAGCAGCGCGAGCCGCAGCAGTCCCAGGCGGAGGACGTCGAGGACTGGCAGATCGCGCGCGCGGCGTCGCACACGTCGCGCGGCCTGCGCTCGGCCGAGGCCGAGGCGCTGGACCGGCTGCCGGACAGTGATGTGAAGCGGGCGCTCGCCGAGCTCCCGGAGGACCGTCGGATGGTCGTGTACTACGCCGACGTCGAGGGCTTCCCCTACAAGGAGATCGCGGAGATCATGGGGACGCCGATCGGGACCGTCATGTCCCGTCTGCACCGCGGACGCCGGCAGCTGCGTGAGCTCCTCGCCGACTACGCCGCTCAGCGAGGACTCGTCAGCCAGGCGCCCGGAGGTGCGCAGTGAACAACATCGAACCCGTCCCGCACGACACGGCGGGGGAGTCCGAGTGCGAGCACGCACTGACGCACCTGTACGAGTATCTGGACTCCGAGATGACGCCGGACGATGAGCAGCGCATGCGCGCCCACGTCGCCCACTGCTCGCCGTGCCTGGCGGAGCTGAGCGTCGAGGACCTGGTGAAGCAGCTGGTGAAGCGGTCGTGCAGCGAGCGCGCGCCGGACACGCTGCGCATCAGGATCCATGAGCAGCTGACGGTGATGACGGTCGTCGAGACCGCCTAGCGCCGGGCATGACGAAGGGCCGGACCCCCGCGGGGGTGCCGGCCCTTTCGTTTGCTCAGGCTGTTCGCCTCAGGCGTTGGGACGCTTGCCGTGGTTGGCGGCCGAGCCCTTGCGGCTACGGCGCTTGCGACCGCGCTTGCTCATGGGTGTCTCCTGACAGGTGACGGACTGAATGGCTCAATGGTCCCACAGATCCGGGGGTTGTCAGGCCGCAGGGGGTTGTCAGGTCGAGTAACGCGATATATCGTGTCTCGCATCAACGCGATATATCGCGTTCCGGACCTGACCATCGGAGGCACTCATGAGCACGGACAGCTGGACCGTCACCGGCCCGCAGACCATCGAGCTGCGCGACGTGACCACCGTGGACGCCCACGTCGTCGACGGCCGCCTGGACGTCGTCGCCCACGACGAGCCCGTCGTCCGCGTCGAGGTGCACTCCGTCGAGGGCCGGTCCCTGGAGGTCCGCCTCGAGGACGGCCGCCTGGTCATCGAGCACGAGAGCGGCCTGGGCGGCTGGGGCTCCTTCATGAAGCGGTTCGCCGACTTCGGCGGCAAGGCGCGCGCCGACATCCACGTCGCGGTGCCCGCCGACACCGCGGTGCGCCTGGGCACTATCCGCGGCGAGTGCCTTCTGGCGGGCACGACGGCGGGGGCGTCCGCGTCCACCGTCTCGGGCTCCCTGCTGGTCTCGCGCACGGCGGGCGACCTCAAGCTCAACACCGTCTCCGGCGAGGTGACGGTCCGCGACCACGTGGGCGACATCACGAGCAATACCGTGTCCGCCGACGTCGTGGTGAGCGGGTCCGCCGAGAACGTCGTGTCGTCGTCGGTCTCCGGGGACGTGACGATCGACCTGGCGACGCAGCCGCGGTCGGTCAAGGTCAACTCGGTCTCCGGGAACCTGCTGCTGCGCGTGCCGGACGAGGGCGCGGTGGCCGTCTCGGCGCAGAGCGTCAGCGGCCGCGTGACGGTGGGCGGCGCCCAGTTCTCTGGCGGCGGCGGTGCCACGTTCTCCGGCGTCGGCCGCACCGAGGCCGGGCCGGCCGGCCCGGGGACCACCCGCCTGCGGGCGACCAGCGTCTCCGGCGAGGTCACCGTCGTCGGTGGTCCGCAGGACGCCCCCGTCGACGCCACCCCCGCGGACCACTCGCCCGTGGAGCTGTGATGCCACCGGTCTTCGCCCACGGCGAGCTGCGCCTCTATCTCCTGGTGCTGCTCATGGACGGGCCCCGGCACGGGTACGAGCTCATCACCGAGCTCACCCGGCGCTTCGGGGGCACGTACCGCCCCAGCGCGGGGACCATCTACCCGCGGCTGGCCCGGCTCGAGGAGGAAGGGCTGGTGCGCCGTTCCGCGCCCGGGCCCTCCGGCACCCCAGGGCTCTCCGGCGCCGGACGCAAGGGCACGTACGAGCTCACGCCCGCCGGCCAGGCCGAGCTCGACGCCCGCCTCGACGACGTCAGGCGCCTGGAGCGCAGCGTCGCCGAGACGGTACGCAGCCTCGCGGACGACGTGCGGGCCGACATCCGCGACACGATGCGCGGCCTGCGGGCCGAGCTCGCCGCCGCGGCACAGGAGGTACGCACCCGCCCGCGACCGGGCCCGGGCAGCACGCCGGACCCCCGCCGCACGCAGTCCAACTCGCTGCGGCACGACGCCGAGGCGGTGCTCCAGCGATTCCGCAACGACGTGCTGGCCGACCTGCGGGAGGCCGACGTCACCGGTACGGTGTCGGCGCTGACCGTGGAGACGCTGCGCACCGTCCTCGACTCGGCGCGGTCCGCGATCCGTGGGACCCTGCCGAACAGTGCGAGCGGCTCACCACCCGGCGCACACCGCACGAGCCCGCAGTGACCAGATCAGTGACCCCCCATCCCCATGAACGGAGCACAGCGATGACCACCGAGTCCTGGAGCGTGGCCGCACCGCAGACCATCGAGGTCGGCGGCGCCACGACCCTGACCGTCCGACTGACGAACGGCCGCGCTGAGATCGTGGCCGACCCGAACCGCACGTCCGGTGCCGTCGTGGAGGTCCTCGAGGTCTCGACGCGGCCGCTGCAGGTCCTCGCCGAGCACGGCAACCTTCGGGTCGCGTACGACTTCCCGGGTCTTGAGGGCTTCGTGGACCGGTTCCGCGGCCTCAAGGACCAGGACAGCGCCGTCGTGCGGATCACCGTGCCGGCCACGTCCGTGGTCGACGTCGCGACCGTGGGCGCCGAGGTGGTGGTGACCGGCGCGCAGGCCGGTGTGAACGTCAAGACCGCGGGCGGCGCCATCACGGTCACCGGGACCACCGGTTCCGTGACCACCAAGTCGGGCACCGGAGCCGTCAGCATCGCCGAGCACTCGGGTGACGCGTCGGCCACGACCGTGTCCGGCGCCGTGTCGCTCGCGGGCGCCCTGGGCCGGGTCTCCGTGCAGACCGTGTCCGGTGCGGTCGACGTCACCGCCGTCGGCACGACGCCGCTGGTCAACGCCAAGACGGTTTCCGGTGCGGCGGCCGTCCAGCTCGACGCCGGCGCACCGGTCAACCTCCGCGCGCGCAGCGTCACGGGCAAGGTCGTGATCGACGGGGCGCAGGCGACGTCGAGCGCGCAGCGCACCGTCGTCGTCGATCACGCGGAGCCGGGTGCCGCGGCCTACATCTCGACCAACACGGTCTCGGGAACGGCCACGATCACCCGCGGCTGAACACCCCCGAACGTGTCAGACGCTCAGGTCGCCATGGTGACCTGAGCGTCTGACACGTTTACTCGCTACGCGACCTCGTCCTGGGGCAGACCCAGCCAGCTGTGCCAGCCCGTGTGCAGCACCAGCCACGCCATGAGGCCGTACCCGGCCTGGCCGGGGTAGGTGCCGCCGCCCTGCGCGAGGTCGGCCAGCCACTGCTCGTGCTGCGCCAGCGGCGTGTACGTGTCGACGTACGGGACCCGGCGCCGGCTGGCGACGTCGGCGAACGCGTCGGAGAGCTCCGCGATCCGGTCGCCCTCTGCGGGCGCGCCGGGCGGCGGCCCGACGACGAACGCCGCCGTGCGGTTCGCGTCCGCGACGTCGAGGATGTTCGCCAGGTTCAGGCGCGAGCGCGCGACCGTGAGCCCCGCGGCGACGTCATGCCGCCCCAGGGCCACGACCAGGCGGTTCTCGACCTCGGAGTCCGGGCCGAACCGCGCGGCGGTCTCGGCCTCCCAGCGGGCGCCGAGCTGCGTGCTGTTCTCGCCGGGGACGGCGAGCGTGAAGAGCATGGCGGGCCGGGCGAAGTGGGTACGCGCGACGACACGGCCGGTCCAGCCGAGCGCACGGGCGTCTCCGACACCCGTGGCCAGCTCGTCACCGACGACGCAGATGCGCACCTCGCGATCCTGCAACGGACTCTCCTTGCCTGTTCCCGGCAGCCTGGCGGACGGCCGGTTCCCCATTGTGGTGCACGGAGCGCGGCCGATCGGTGACAACGCGCCGACGGCCGCGCGCCGCGTCGCGACAACGCGGAGATCGTCAGAGCAGGGTCATCCCCCAGCGGACGCCGTGGTGCGCGCCCGGGGCGAGGTGCACGAGCCGCTCGCCGGTGCGGAAGGCGTCCGCGACGCAGCTCATCGGCTCGGCGGCGAGGCCCATCCGCCGGCGGTCCGGCTCGATGTGGTCGCCCGTGCAGACCTGCCAGACGTCCTGCGACTCGTCCATCCAGACCGCCGCGGTCTTCCCGTCGGGACCGGTCAGGTGGGCCCAGGACAGGCCGGCCTCGTCCCGGATGACGTCGACGTAGGCGTCGTCCAGGTCGACGCCGGCGGCGCTGCGCGCCTCCCGCAGGTCGAACATGCCCGACGCCGGCTCGGTGCCGGTCGGCAACAGGCGCTCGTCGGTCGTCACGCGGGTCGCGGCGTCGAGCCGCAGCGTGCACTCGTCCAGGTCGGCGCCACCCGTGGACAGCCACGGGTGGAACCCGCAGCCGTACGGCGCGGTGTCGGCGCCCACGTTGGTGACGTCGAGGGTGATCTCGAGGCCGGCGTCGGACAGGGAGTAGCGCATCTGCGCCACGAGCTGGAACGGGTAGCCCGGTCGTGCCACGAGCTCGAGCTCGAGCGTGACGGCGGAGCCGGTGTGCTCCACCACGGACCAGCGGTCGAACGCCGCCAGCCCGTGCAGCGCGGTGTTGCGCGCCGGCTCGGTCACCGGGAGCTGGTGGCGCACGCCGCCGTACTCGTAGGCGCCGTCCCGCAGGCGGTTGGGCCACGGGATGAGGACCGCGCAGTTGAACACGGGGTTGATCTCGTCGGCGCCGAACGGCACCACGACATCACGGCCGTCCACCGAGTACTCTCGCAGCGCCGCACCCACCTGGGTGACGGTGGCGCGATGGCCCGCGTGGCTGATGCGGAACTGGTCCCCGGAAGGATGGGGCCTTGCGGCAGCAACCGGAGGAATTTCTGTCGTCACACTCACACCGTAACCGTAGGGCAATTTTCGCCTGCGCCACGTAGCGTGAGACAGCAGACTAGAGAGCAGGCTAGACGGTCGGGTCCCACACAGCACGCGGGGCCCCTGACGAACTGGGCCCGACGACGGGCCCGCGCGGGCAGCTCTGCCCGCCCAGCAGTAGGAGGAACCATGGAACAGCAGGTACTCGGACGGACTGGTCGGCTCGTATCGGCCGTGGGCCTGGGCACCTGGCAGCTCGGCGCTGACTGGGGAGAGGTCAGCGAGAGCGACGCCCACGCCGTTCTCGAGGCCTCGCTCGAGGCCGGGGTGACCTTCTTCGACACGGCGGACACCTACGGCGACGGCCGCAGCGAGCAGGTGATCGGCGCGTTCCTCAAGGAGCACCCCGAGGCCGGGATCACCGTGGCCACGAAGATGGGCCGGCGCATGGACCAGGTGCCGGAGAACTACGTGCTGGAGCACTTCCGCGAGTGGACCGACCGCTCCCGGCAGAACCTCGGTGTCGACCGCCTGGACCTGGTGCAGCTGCACTGCCCGCCCACGGCCGTCTACTCGACGGATGCCGTGTACGACGCGCTCGACGAGCTCGTGTCCGACGGCGTGATCGCGGCGTACGGCGTGAGCGTCGAGAAGACCACGGAGGCCCTGGAGGCCATCGCGCGGCCGAACGTCGCCACCGTACAGATCATCCTCAACGCGTTCCGGCTCAAGCCGCTCGACGAGGTGCTGCCCGCCGCGTCCGCCGCGGGCGTCGGCATCGTCGCGCGCGTGCCGCTCGCCTCCGGGCTGCTCTCCGGCAAGTACACCAAGGACACGGTGTTCGCGGAGAACGACCACCGCAGCTTCAACCGGGACGGCGCCGCCTTCGACGTCGGCGAGACGTTCTCGGGCGTGCCCTACGAGGTGGGCCTGGAGGCGGCGGCCCGGTTCACCGAGCTGTCCCGGGAGATCCTGGGCGACAGCCTCACGCCGGCCCAGGCCGCCATCGCCTGGGTGTGGCAGCAGCCGGGCGTCTCGTCCGTCATCCCGGGCGCGCGCAACGTGGAGCAGGCCCGGGCCAACGCGGCCGCGGGCGACGCCGCGACGCTGGGCCCGCTGTTCATGTCGGGCGTGCGGGAGATCTACGACGAGCTGATCAAGGAGCACGTCCACGACCGGTGGTGACGCTCTCGCCCGGGCCGGGTCAGTCCTGGTCCGGGCGGAACACGCAGAACTCGTTGCCCTCCGGGTCGGCCAGCACGTCCCAGAAGACGTGCGGGTCAGGTGAGTCGTCGCGGCCGGTGAGCAGAGTCGCCCCGGCCGCGAGGAAGCGCTCCGTCTCGCCCCAGACGTCCCAGTGGATCCGGTTCTTGACCGTCTTGGGCTCGGGCACCGGGATGAAGAGCATGAGCCAGGGCAGTCCGGCAGCCGGTTCCAGCCGGTACCACGACGGCCGGTCGGCGTACCGCTGCGGCTCCAGCCCGAGCCGCTCGCCCCACCAGGCGCTCGCCGCCGCGGCGTCCGCGCAGTCCACGACCAGCGCGTAGAGACGGTAGGGGCCGACGTCCGAGGCCCGGTCCGGGAACGCGCAGAGCTCCCCGCCTTCGGGATCGCGCAGCACGGTCCAGCCGTCCCCCTCGGCGTCCGCGTACTCCTCCGCCGGCGTGGCGCCCAGCCGCGCCAGCTCCTCGACCGTGGCGTGCAGGTCCAGGTGCACCCGCTGCTTCACGGTGCGGGGCTCGGGCACCTGGTTGATCCAGACCCGGTGCTCCGGCACGTCGCCGGTCAGCACGAAGTCCGCCGCCGAGGAGTCACCGGCCGGGGCGGACCGTAGGCCGAGCGCGGCCGACCAGAAGGCGGCGAGCACGGGCCCGTCGGTGGCGTCGATCACCAGGTCCTTGAAGGCTGCGTCCGGCATCACGCCAGCGTACGGGCCGTGGGCGGCGTCGGCCCGGGAAATACGGGAGCGGCGGGCGCCCCCGGTGGGGACGCCCGCCTCTCCCGCTGCGGTCAGCCGCGCGTCAGCCGCGGGCGAAGGCCTGCTCCAGCAGGGTCTTCTGCTGGGCCTGGTGCAGCTTCGCCGTACCGGCGGCCGTCGAGGCCGACGCCGGGCGCGAGACCACCTTGACGTACGGCACGTCCAGCGGGAGCGCCAGGTGGATGAAGCCCCACGCGCCCTGGTTCTGCGGCTCGTCCTGGACCCAGACCACCTCGGCGTCGCCGTACTTGGCGAGCTCCGCGCGGATCTGCGCCTCCGGGAACGGGTAGAGCTGCTCCAGGCGGACGATGGCCACGCCCTCGTCGCCGCGCTTGGTGCGCTCGGCGAGCAGGTCGTAGTACACGCGGCCGGTGCACAGGAGCACGCGGTCGACCTTGGCGGTGTCCGCCGTCGCGTCCGGGATGACCTCCCGGAACGTGCCCGAGGTGAAGTCCTCCACCGCGGACGCCGCCGCCTTGAGGCGCAGCAGCTGCTTGGGCGTGAACACCACCAGCGGACGGCGCGGGCGGGCGTAGGCCTGGCGGCGCAGCAGGTGGAAGTACGACGCCGGCGTGGACGGCTGCGCGATGGTGATGTTGTCCTCGGCGCCGAGCTGCAGGAACCGCTCGATGCGGGCCGACGAGTGGTCGGGCCCCTGGCCCTCGTACCCGTGCGGCAGCAGCATGACCACCGACGACGACTGGCCCCACTTCTGCTCGGCGGACGAGATGAACTCGTCGATCACCGTCTGGGCGCCGTTGACGAAGTCGCCGAACTGCGCCTCCCAGAGCACCAGGGCGTCCGGGCGCTCGACCGAATAGCCGTACTCGAAACCGAGAGCCGCGTACTCCGACAGCGAGGAGTCGTAGACCCAGAACTTGGCCTGGTCGCCCGACAGGTACAGCAGCGGGGTCCACTCGGCACCGGTCTCGCGGTCGTGGAGCACCGCGTGCCGCTGCACGAACGTGCCGCGCCGCGAGTCCTGGCCGGCGAGGCGCACCGGGGTGCCCTCCGCGAGCAGCGTGCCGAAGGCCGCGAGCTCGCCGAAGCCCCAGTCGATGCCGCCTTCCTTCGCCATGAGCTGGCGCTTCTCCAGCAGCTGGGCCAGCTTCGGGTGGACCGTGAAGCCCTCCGGCGGCGTGGTGTGCACGTCGCCGACCCGCTGCAGCGCGTCGTGCGAGACCGCCGTCTGCCAGCCGACCATCGTGCCGGCGTCCTCGCGCTGCGACTCCGGGCGCTCCAGGCCCGCGAGGTGCTCCGTCTCCGGGGCGGGCGTGAAGCCGGACTTGGTCTCGGTGAAGACCCGCTCGAGCTGCGACTGGTAGTCCTGCAGCGCGTGCTCGGCCTCCTCGACGGTGATGTCACCGCGCGCGACCAGGTTCTCGGTGTACAGCTTGCGCACCGAGCGCTTGGTCTCGATGAGGTTGTACATGAGCGGCTGCGTCATCGACGGGTCGTCGCCCTCGTTGTGCCCGCGGCGGCGGTAGCAGATGAGGTCGATGATGACGTCCTGGCCGAACTGCTCGCGGAAGGCGAAGGCGAGCTCCGCCGTGCGGACGACGGCCTCGGGGTCGTCACCGTTCACGTGCATGACGGGGACCTGGTAGCCCTTGGCGACGTCGGTCGCGTAGGTGGTCGACCGCGACGCCGTCGGGCCGGTGGTGAAGCCCACCTGGTTGTTCACGACCACGTGGATGGTGCCGCCGGTGCGGTACCCGCGCAGCTGCGACAGGTTCAGCACCTCGGGGACCACGCCCTGACCGGCGAAGGCCGCGTCGCCGTGCACGAGGATCGGCAGGACGGAGAAGCCGTCGCCGCCGAGGTCGATGCGGTCCTGCTTGGCGCGGACGATGCCCTCGAGCACCGGGTCCACGGCCTCCAGGTGCGACGGGTTGGCCGCGAGGTAGACGCGCGTGGTGGCGCCCGACTCGGAGGTGAACGTGCCCTCGGTGCCGAGGTGGTACTTCACGTCACCGGAGCCCTGGACGCTCTTGGGGTCGAGCTGGCCCTCGAACTCCTTGAAGATCTGGCCGTAGCTCTTGCCCGCGATGTTCGCCAGCACGTTGAGGCGGCCACGGTGAGCCATGCCGATGCCGACCTCGTCGAGGCCGCCCTCGGCGGCGCGCGAGAGGATCGCGTCGAGCAGCGGGATCAGGGACTCGCCGCCCTCCAGCGAGAAGCGCTTCTGCCCCACGAACTTGGTCTGCAGGAACGTTTCGAAGGCCTCGGCGGAGTTCAGGCGGCGCAGGATGCGCAGCTGGTCCTCGCGCGGCGTCTTGGCGTAGCCGGCCTCCAGGCGCTCCTGGAGCCACTTGCGCTGCACCGGGTCGGCGATGTGCATGTACTCGATGCCGATGGTGCGGCAGTACGAGTCGCGCAGCAGGCCGAGGATGTCGCGCAGGGTCGCCTTCGGCTTGGGGCCGAAGCCCGCCGTCGGGAACGTGCGGTCCAGGTCCCACAGCGTCAGGCCGTGGGTCTGGATGTCCAGGTCCGGGTGCTTGCGCTGGCGGTAGGCCAGCGGGTCGGTGTCGGCCATGAGGTGGCCGCGCGAGCGGTACGCCTGCACGACCTCGGCGATCTTGGCCGGCTTGGCGGCCTCGACGTCGGCGTCGACCGTGTTGTCGCGCACCCAGCGGACGGGCTCGTACGGGACGCGCAGCGCCGCGAACACGCGGTCGTAGAAGCCGTCCAGGCCGAGCAGCTTGTTCGAGATGATCTTCAGGAACTCGCCGGACTGGGCGCCCTGGATGATGCGGTGGTCGTAGGTCGACGTGACCGTCATGACCTTCGAGATGCCCATCCGGGCGAGCTGCTCCTCGGACGCGCCGGCGAACTCCGCCGGGTAGTCCATGGCGCCGACGCCGATGATGGTGCCCTGACCCTGCATGAGCCGCGGCACCGAGTGCACGGTGCCGATGCCGCCCGGGTTGGTCAGCGAGATCGTGGTGCCCTGGAAGTCGGGCACACCGAGCTTGTTGTTGCGGGCCTTGCGGACCAGCTCCTCGTAGGCCGCCCAGAACTCGGCGAAGTCGAGCTCCTCGGCCTTCTTGATGCTGGGCACCAGGAGCTGGCGCGAGCCGTCCGGCTTGGCCAGGTCGATCGCGAGGCCGAAGCCCACGTGCGCCGGCTGGTTCACGCCCGGCTTGCCGTCGACCTGCTCGTAGTGCGCGTTCATGACGGGCATGTCGGCCAGCGCCTCGACCAGCGCGAAGCCGATGAGGTGCGTGAACGAGATCTTGCCGCCGCGTCCGCGCTTGAGGTGGTTGTTGATGACGATGCGGTTGTCGACCATCAGCTTGGCGGGCACGGCGCGCACCGAGGTGGCGGTGGGGACCTCCAGCGAGGCCTCCATGTTCGTGACCACGCGCGCGGCGGGGCCGCGCAGCTTCTGGATGTCGTCGACGGCGTCCGGGTGCGCCACGGGGCGCTCGAACGTGTCCGCGTAGTGCGTGGTGGGCGGCGTGGCGATCGGGCTGGCCGGATTGACCTTCGGGTCGGCCGGCAGGGCCTTCTCACGCACCGGCTGCTCGGCCTCGGCGGCGGCGGTTCCGCCGGTCACCGGTCCGGCGTTCTGCGCGGGCGCCTCGGGCGCGGGCGTCGCGGCGGGAGCCGCAGCCGGGGCGGACGCCGCGGGGGCGGCCGTAGGCGCCGCGGTCGGTGCCGGCGAGGCCGGGGCGGGCGCCGTGGCGCCGTCCTTGGTGGAGCCGTTCTCGCCCGGCGTGTAGTCGGCGAAGAAGTCCCACCACGCGGGGTCCACCGCGTTCTTGTCCTTCAGGTACTGCTGGTAGAGCTCGTCCACAAGCCATTCGTTGGCTCCGAATGACGAGCTCGCCACGCTGATCGACTCTGAACCAGCCTTAGGGGACACGCGCGGATCGCCCACCTTCACCACAGTTGCGTTCGTCGCGCGCCGCACAGGGGTCACAGCGCGCACAGCCCGAATGGTTTTCGGACCCTCCAAGGGTAGGCCCTTCGCGCTCCGCGGGGGGCGTGATCCCGCGGGTGTTGCGGGCGGGTCCGGTGCCAAAGAAGTAGGTTCGTCATGTTTCTCGCACCCAGAGCAAAACCAGGGCAACATTCGGCCTCGAAGTCGCCAACGTGGTGTTACGGGGTTTCGCCCGGCACGGACAATCTTTGGCGTCTGTGACAGAAATCACGGGACTCCGTCTCACGTTCCGGCCCCGCGCAGCCCTAGGCTGCTGGGTTTCTCACCGGACGCCGGACACCGGACGCCGCCCCCCGGCCCTCAGACCGTGTGGGTCGTCGTGACGCCCGGTGCCGGGTGAGCCCGCGCGGGGAGGGTGACGCGCATCGTGGCGCCCCGGTCGGAGTCCACCACCTCGACGTGCCCGCCGTGCAGCTCGACCGCCCAGCGGACGATCGCGAGGCCGATCCCGGTGCCGCCGCTCGACCCGACGGTGCCCGACGCGACCGTGCCGCCGACGCCGGTCATCGTGTCGACCATGGACTCGTCGACGGTGCCGGCCCGGTTCTTGTCGCCCCGGTTCCGGCCGCCGCGCCGGCTGACGCTCCGGCCGCCGTCGCCGCGCCCCGCGTCCCCGCGCTGCGCGCCGGTCGACCCGGTGCCGCGGACGAACCGCTGGAAGATCCGCTCGCGGTCGGCGGCGGCGATGCCGGGCCCCTCGTCGCTCACCTCCAGCACGATGTCCGACCCCTCCGTGCCGTCGACCGGGTACGCGTCCAGGCGGACGACGCCGCCCTGCGGCGAGTGCCGGATGGCGTTCTGCAGCAGGTTGATGACCACCTGGTGCAGCCGCTCCGCGTCGCCCTCGATGGTCAGGTCCTCCGGGGTGACGTCCACGACGTAGTGCAGGTCCTTGGCGGCGTCGACCATCTGGAGGTCCTCGGCGCAGTGCTCCAGGAAGTCGCCCACGGCGATCTCGCCGACGTTCAGGGCCGAGGCCCCCGCCTCGATCCGGGAGAGGTCCAGCAGGTAGGTGACGAGCCGCGTCAGCCGCTCGGTCTGGGCGTGGGCCTGCTCCAGCGCGGCCGGGGTGGGCTGCACCACGCCGTCGACCATGTTCTCGAGCTGCGCCTGGAGCGCGGCGACGGGCGTGCGCAGCTCGTGCGACACGTTCGCGATGAGGTCGCGGCGGGTCTGCTCCACCGAGGCGAGGTCCTCCGCCATCCGGTTGAAGGCGTGCGCGAGCTGACCCACCTCGTCGCTGCTCGTCGCGCGCACCCGGCGGGTGTAGTCGCCGTCGGCCATGGCCTGGACCGCCTCGGTGATCTCCCGCAGCGGCGACGTCATGCCGCGGGCCAGGATCTGGGTGACCAGCAGCGACAGGATGATCGCGAGGGGGAAGGTGCGGCTCGGCCCCAGGGACGCCTGGAGGCCGAGCCAGGTGATGAGCACCGCGGCCGTCACGGTGGCCGCGACGAGCACGCCGAGCTTGATCTTGAGCGAGCGCAGGGGGTCGAGCGGACGCACGTCGGGGACGCGGGGCACGTGCGGTCTCATCGGAACGACACCTGCGTCACTGGTTGGCGGGCGGCTCGAACGCGTACCCGACGCCGTGGACGGTCCGGATCAGGTCCGGGCCGAGCTTGCGCCGCAGCGCCTTGATGTGGGAGTCGACGGTGCGGGTGCCGCTGGCGTCGGCCCAGTCCCAGACCTCGGCGAGCAGCCGTTCGCGCGTGAGCACGGTCTTCGGGGAGCCGGCGAGCATGACGAGGAGCTCGAACTCCGTGGGGGTCAGGTGCACTTCCTCGCCACCGCGGTAGACGCGGCGCTGGGCGCGGTCCACCGTCACGTCGCCCATCGTCATGGGCGGGTCCGCGGGCGTGGTCGCGGCGGCCTGCGCCGCGCGGTCGACCCGCCGCAGCAGCGCCTTGATCCGGGCGACCAGCTCGCGCATGGAGAACGGCTTGGTCATGTAGTCGTCGGCGCCCACACCCAGGCCGACCAGCATGTCGGTCTCGTCGTCGCGCGCGGTGAGCATGAGGATCGGGGTGGGGTGCTCCGCCTGGATACGGCGTGTGACCTCGAGCCCGTCGATGCCCGGGAGCATCACGTCGAGCACCACGAGGTCGGGGCGCAGCCGGGAGGCGGCGTCGACGCCGGACAGGCCGTCGCGCGCGACCTCGACGCGCCAGCCCTCGGCGGACAACCGCTGGGCGATCGCGGTGGCGATCGTGGGCTCGTCCTCCACCACGAGAACGGTCGCGCTCTGCTGACCGGTCGAGGTGGCGGCCGACGCCGCGCCGGGCTGCTGCGGGGCCCCAGACGGCTGGGGAGTACCAGATGACATAGGTCAATCATGCCCGTACCTGCCTGATAAGACACTGAAGCCAGCCTGAGAGTCGGACCCCGAGGCGCTCCGCGCCCTGTTCCCGCTACGATCTATCGCACGATGATCGAGCGATATCCAGACCGAGAACCCTGGACGAATCAGGCCCCCCGCAGTGCCCTCCGGAGGGCGAGATGACCGGCGACTGGATCATGGTCGCCGTCGGCGTCCTCCTCACGGCCGGTACTGCCGTCTTCGTGGCCGGGGAGTTCTCCCTCGTCACCATCGACCCCGCCGTGATCGGCGACTCCGACGACTCGGAGGGAGACAGACCCGGCGGGTCCCGGTCTGCCTCCTCGTCCGATCCGGGCCACGGCGCCCGGGGCGGTTCCGGCGCCCAGCCCGCCTTCGGGCACGGCATGCGGGACCGCAGCGTGCGTACCGCGCTGCGCCACCTCTCGACCGAGCTGAGCTCGGCCCAGGTCGGCATCACGCTGACCACCATCCTGCTCGGCTACACGGCCCAGCCGGCGCTGAACTCCCTGATCTCCGCCGCGTTCGGCGGCACGTCCGTGCCGACCGCGGTCTCCGCCGGCCTCTCCGGCGTGCTGGCCCTCATCCTGGTGAACGCGTTCTCCATGGTCTGCGGCGAGCTGATCCCCAAGAACTTCGCGCTGTCGGCGCCGCTGGCCACCGCGCGGCTCGTGGTGCCGATCCAGCGGGTGTTCACCATCACGTTCAAGCCGCTGATCGCGGTGCTGAACGGTTCCGCCAACGCGCTGCTGCGCCGCCTCGGCGTCGAGCCCCGCGAGGAGCTGTCCGGGGCCCGTTCGGCGTCCGAGCTCGCCTCGCTGGTGCGGCGTTCCGCCGAGGAGGGCACGCTCCAGGAGTCGGTGGCGACCCTGCTGACCAACTCGATCGAGCTGGACACCCTGAGCGCGCGCGACGTCATGACCGACCGCTTGCGCATGTCGGTCGTGGAGCGGGACGCGACGGCGGAGGACGTCGTCGCGCTCGCCCGGCGCACCGGGCACTCGCGGTTCCCCGTGATCGGGGAGGACCGCGACGACATCGTCGGTCTGGTGCACCTGCGCCGCGCCGTCGGCGTGCCGCACGACCGGCGGGCCGAGGTGCCCGCGGCCGCCCTCATGGTGGACGCGCCCCGCGTCCCCGAGACGGTGCGCCTGGGACCCCTGCTCGTGGAGCTGCGCGGCTTCGGGCTGCAGATGGCCGTGGTCGTGGACGAGTACGGCGGCACGTCCGGCGTCGTGACGCTGGAGGACGTCGTCGAGGAGCTGGTGGGCGACGTCGCCGACGAGCACGACCCCCGGCGCGCCGGCGCCTCGCGCGCCGCCGACGGGTCGTGGATCGTGCCGGGCGTGCTCCGGCCGGACGAGCTCGACGAGTACACCGGCATCGAGGTCCCGGAGGGCGCCGCGTACGAGACGCTCGGCGGCCTCGTCATGGCCGAGCTGGGCCGCGTCCCCGTGGTGGGCGACGAGGTCGTGGTGGGACAGCCCGGCCCGCAGGGCCTGCACGCCCGGGTCGCCCTGCGTGTCGAGGCCATGGACGGCCGGCGCGTCGAGCGCCTGCGGGTCCGCCCGCTGCCCGACGACGCCGCGCCCGACGGCGCCGGCCTCGACCGCACCGGCTCCGGGAAGGGGGCGAACCGATGAGCACCACCACCGCACTCGTCGTCGGCCTCGTGCTGCTCGCGGGGAACGCGTTCTTCGTGGGCGCCGAGTTCGCCGTCATCTCCGCGCGCCGCAGCGCCATCGAGCCGCTCGCCGCGGCCGGCGACCGGCGCGCCGTCACCGTCCTGTGGGCCATGGAGCACGTGTCGCTCATGCTGGCCTGCGCGCAGCTCGGCGTGACCGTCTGCTCCACGGGGCTGGGCATCGTGGCGGAGCCCGCCATCGCGCACCTCCTGGAGGGGCCGCTGCACGCCGTGGGCGTGAGCGAGGACCTCACGCACCCGATCGCGCTGGTCATCGCCTTGTCGCTCGTCGTCTACCTGCACGTCGTGCTCGGCGAGATGGTGCCCAAGAACCTGGCGGTCGCCGGGCCGGACCGGGCCGTGATGTGGTTCGGTCCGCCGCTGGTGCTCCTGGGCCGGGCGCTCCGCCCCGTCATCGTCGGCCTGAACTGGATCGCGAACCACGCGGTGCGGCTCGCCGGCGTGGAGCCCAAGGACGAGGTCGCCTCGGCGTTCACCGCCGAGGAGGTGCAGTCCATCGTGGAGCACTCCCAGGCGGAGGGTGTGCTGCGCGACGAGCAGGGCCTGCTGACGGGCGCCATCGAGTTCTCCAACCGCACCGCGCGCGACGTCATGGTGCCGGTCGACGGCCTGGTGGCCGTGGACGAGACCAGCACGCCGGACGACGTCGAGCGGCTCGTCTCGAAGCACGGCTTCAGCCGGTTCCCCGTCGTGACGCGGCGGGAGGACGGCGACGAGCTCGTCGGCTACCTGCACCTCAAGGACGTCCTGTACGCCACCGGGCCGGCCCGGTTCGAGCCGGTCGCCGTCTGGCGCGTGCGCGCCCTGGCCGCCGTCGCGCCCGACGACGAGGTCGAGGACGCGCTGCGCGTGATGCAGCGCTCGGGCTCGCACCTGGCGCGGGTCGAGGGTCCGGACGGCGAGGTGCTCGGCGTGGTGTTCCTCGAGGACATCCTCGAGGAGCTGGTGGGCGAGGTGCGCGACGCGATGCAACGTCGCTGACGGCGGCGCGGCGCGGCCGTCCACAGGCCGTCCACAGGTCGGGCTTGGCAGCCGGGCCGACCCAGGTTAATGTCACGTGCACATCACGGAACGCGAGGGGGCCGCGGACCCATGACGACGGAGGACGAGTGGAGTCCACGGCTGTGACGAGTGCGCCCGTGCTCATGACGCGCCGCGAGCGGCGCGAGGCGGAGCTGCACACGCAGGCGATGCGCAAGGTGACGTCGTTCGACCGGCTGGTCACCGGAGCGGTCCCCAGGGCGACCCGGCCCACGTCCTCGGTCCCCGCCGGGCAGCGGCTCATCTCCCGGGCCGCCGTGGTCGGCACCCTCGCGGCCGCGACCATCGCGGCGCCGTTCGCGCAGGCGGCCGACACGCCGGGCGAGTCCCCGTTCGACGTCGAGGCGCCACCCACCGGCCCGTCGGTGCTCGACCTGGTGACGCAGCCCGTGGAGCGGCCGGAGACCTCGGGTTCCGTCGTCCGGGCCGAGGCACTCACGCGCCCCGAGTCGGCCGCCAGCCGCTCGCTGGACCGCAGCCCCCTGCCGAACTGCGACGTCAACGCCCCCGTGGACGGGACGAACGGCGCGCTCGCCGACCACTCGCTGTGCGAGCTGTGGCAGCCGGGGGAGTACCTCCGGCCCGACGCCGCGATGTCGCTCAGTGCGCTCAACGAGGCGTTCCGCGCGTCGTTCGGCCGCGAGCTGTGCCTCGTGGCGAGCTACCGCGACCTGAGCACGCAGTACGAGCTCAAGGCGTCGCGCGGTTACTACGCCGCCTCCCCTGGTACCTCCATGCACGGCTGGGGCCTGGCGATCGACCTGTGCTCCAAGGAGACCGGCGACAGCGACGTCTTCTCGTGGCTGTGGGCCAACGCGCCGGCGTACGGCTGGCAGAACCCGTCGTGGGCGCAGCTCGGGGGCAGCAAGTACGAGCCGTGGCACTGGGAGTTCGTCACCGGCGTCGTCGAGAAGGGCGAGTGGCGGGGCTGACGGTGCCCTGGAGGCGTCTCGCTCAGAGGCGCAGGTGCGTGTTGGGCCCGAAGTCCTGCCGGAACGTCGGCCCCTGGTCCGCGAGCTCCGCGGCGAACGACGGCGCCCACGCGCTGTAGGGCTCCATGGCCAGCGACTCGTTGGAGAACCGCCGGTCGTCGGTGATCTCCGTGACGCAGAAGTCCGGGATCTGCAGGCCGGTGACGGGTCCGGAGCGCTCGCACTCGGCCACCACCAGCGGGTGGTTGGCCCCGCCGAAGACGTCGATCGACCAGCCGTCCGCGCCGAGCCACGCCGCGTAGCGGACCTTGACGATCGGTGCGCCGCCGCGGCGGACCAGCTCCACGCCGACGCGCGGGTCCAGCTCTCGCTCCGCCTCGTAGCGGGTGCCCCCGACCGCGGGTCCCTTGACGGTGACCGCGGCGAAGTCGATGTCCGCGACGTGCGCGCGGAGCAGCTCGGCCGGATCGGTGTCGGCGGTCATGCCGGCGTCGACGTCGCCCGCCTGGACCCGGACGCGCAGGGCGTAGCCGTCGTCGGCCAGGAAGTAGGACTGGACGATGAGGGCCGGCGCGTCCTTGAGCTCGGCCGGCAGGTCGCGCACGAAGAACCGCCGCTCGAACTCGAAGTCCGCGTACCCCTGGTCGGGGTCGTCGGCGGCCGGCTCGTCGAAGAGGTCGTCGCTCATGAGAGGTCCTTCGCCATGCTCGGCAGATGATTCTCGGCGGATGATCCCAGAAGTCTACGCAACCGGCTTCGCGTGCGGCGCCCGGCCGGCGACGAACTCGGTCAGCGCCGCGGTGAGCTCCTCCGGGCGGGTCGCGATGCTCCCGGGCTTGAGGACCACGGGGGTGCCGACCAGGAGGGAGTTCACCGAGGCGGCGATGCGCCGGACGAACGTCCGCTGGCGGACGACGACGGCGCGCGGGTCGGCGACGTCCACGGCGAGCACCCGCCGGAAGGCCAGCCGGGTCTCGCGGACGCCGGTCACCTCGGACCAGAGCACCTGCTCGACGCCGAGGTTGGGCAGCCAGTCGGTGAGGCCGTCGTCGTCGAGGGTGAGCACGGGCCACGCGGGCAGCAGCAGGCGGCGCACCACGATGAGGCCCAGGCCGGTGAAGACCAGCACGCCGATCGCGCTCACGGACACCACGGTCAGCGCGGCCGGCGAGCCGCTGGTCTGCGCGGCGTCGAAGCCGAGGCGGGTCGCGATCGCGCAGAGCACCACCAGCGCGAGGGTGGAGAGCGCGAGCGTGACGACGTGCGCTCGGGACGGGTAGAAGTCGACGGATTCGTCGGGCATATCCGGACACTAGCGGCAGGCGGGGGCGGATCGGTAGCCCGTCAGGTGAGCAGCAGCCGCGCGCCGGCCGCCGCGGTCGCCACCAGCACGAAGGTGCTGAACACGGGGCCCGAGATGCGGTGGGCCACGAGCTTGCCGAGCAGGAGTCCCGCGACCATCCCCGGGAGCAGCACCAGCGAGACGTGCAGCGACGCGGGGGAGACCAGCCCCAGCCCCGCGCTGAACGGCAGCTTGGCCACGTTCACCGTGAGGAAGAACAGCGCGACCGTGCCGAGCAGGCCGGCGCGCGAGATCCCGGCCCGCAGCAGATAGAGGCTCATGGGCGGGCCGCCGGCGTTCGCGATCATGGTCGAGACCCCGGCCGTGGCGCCGAGCGCGGCGCGGGCGACCCGGTCGCGGAGGCGGGTGCCGCCAGGGGCGGCGTCGCCGTCCGGCACCGAACCGTCCGGCACCGAACCGGGCGGGGGAGTGCCGGGCGGGGGAGTGCCGGGACGGGGCGGACGACGGCGCGCGCGGCGCGCGGCGAGCTGCCGCACCAGGTCGCCGAGCCCGGCGAGGAGCAGCAGCGCTCCGACGATCCGGGCGCTGGCGTCGGGCGGGGCCCAGCGCAGGGCGGCGAAGCCGACGATCAGCCCGAGCGTGACGCTGGGGAGCAGGGCCCGCAGGACGGGCCAGCGGACGTTCCGCCCGTAGGTGCCGACGGCGACCAGGTCGCCCACGATGAGCAGGGGCAGCGCGACCCCGGCGGCCTGCACCGGCGGGAGCACCGAGGCGATGAGCGCCGCCCCGAGCGCGCCCAGCGGCGGCAGCCCGGTCTTGGACAGGCCCATGAGGAGCGCGGCGATCGTGCCGCCGACGACGACGGGGATCGTGAGGTCCAGTGCGGTGTCCATGACGGGCTGGACTCTACGGCGGAACGGCGCCGGCCTGCCGTGGCGGCCCAGCCCGCGGGACCCACCCTGACGTGTCAGACGTACAGGTCACCCGAGGGACCTGTACGTCTGACACGGGGGGTGATCGGGTCAGTGCGCTCCGGGCTCGGCCTTCTCGGCGTCCGACTTCTCGGCCTCGTCGGCCTTGTCGACGTCGGCCGCCTCTGCGTCGTCGTTGCGGGTCGCGTGGAGGCTCGTGAAGGTGACGACGACGAGCACGCCGATGATCACGCCGAGCGAGGCGAGGGTCGGGATCTCCGGCACCCCGGCCCAGATGCCGTGGGCCCAGTGCAGCACCAGCTTGACGCCGATGAAGGCGAGGATCGTCGCGAGGCCGTAGCCGAGGTGCACCAGCTTGCTCAGGGCGCCCTGGAGCACGAAGTACAGGGCGCGCAGGCCGAGCAGGGCGAAGGCGTTCGTCGCGAACACGAGGTACGGGTCGCTGGTGATGCCGTACACGGCGGGCACCGAGTCGACGGCGAAGACCACGTCGGCGGCGAAGATCGCGACGACCACGACCGCCAGGGGCGTGAGCATCCGCTTGCCGCCCTCGCGCACGGAGAGCGCGGGGCCGCGGTACTCGTCCGTGACGGGCATGAAGCGGCGGATCACCTTGACCGACCGCAGCTCGGAGACGTCGATCGCGTGGTCGTCGCCCTTGACCTGGTCACGGAGGATCTTGACCGCCGTGGCCAGCAGGATCGCGCCGAAGAGCAGGAAGGCCCAGCTCAGGTTGGCCAGGACGGCCGCGCCGAGCGCGATGAAGACGCCGCGGAGCACCAGCGCCCCGACGATGCCGAGCAGGAGCACGCGCTGCTGCAGGGCCTTGGGCACCGCGAACGCGCTGAGCAGCAGCATGAACACGAAGAGGTTGTCCACGGACAGCGACTTCTCGACGAGATACCCGGTCAGGTACTGCACGCCGGTCGACGATCCGAAGGTGGCCCAGATCCAGCCGCCGAACGCGAGCGGGAGGGCGATGTAGAACGCGCTCCAGCCCAGGGCCTCGCGCATCGAGACCTCGTGCGGGCGCCGGGTGATGAGGAAGTCGACGACCACGAGGGCGAGGACGGCGACGATGGTGACGGCCCACATCGTGGGGGTGGCCACCGTGGTCAGGCCGGAGGCAGGGGCAGCAGAACTCGTCAGCGAGGCGAGCAAGGAGTCTCCAAAGATAGGTCGGCTCCGAGGTCTCCTTCGCCTTGCTGAGCAAGGCCGCCGCCCGAGGCGCTGGTAGCAACGCCGTAATGACCGGGACGGTGTTGGGAAGTACTCCCCCCGCGGCAGGGAGTCTACGGCATTGCTCCGGGATTGCACCCCCCGAGATCGTCGAGGTGCGCCGCGTCGTCGTGGTCCCGGCACGAAAAAGACTGGGGCGGCCGGGGTCGCCCTTGTTAGGGTCCCCGGTATGGGCACTCTGATTCGCTAGTACGGGACGCCGCGTCGAGCTTCTCCGCGGTGGGTCCTTCGCGCGCCCGACGACGTCGTCGTCCCCGGCGCGAGGTCCCCGTACATCTGCGTTCCCCCTGTGGAACGCGTGTGCCGTGATCCGCGGGCCTGAGCGCTCGCGGGTCGCGGAGAGGAGTCCACCCATGACCCGATCACTACCGACCCGAACCGGTGCGCCTGCTTCCGGCGGCACGTCGCACCGCGTCTGCGCACTCCGTGGCGCCGCCGTCCGCTTCGCCGACCGCACGGTGCTCGACGGCGTCGACCTCACCGTGGGCCCCGCCGACCGCATCGCGGTGATCGGCGACAACGGGTCCGGCAAGTCGACCCTCCTGCGCGCCCTCGCGGGGACCGTCCCGCTCTCCACGGGCGAGCGGTTCGTCGAGCTGCCGGGCGGGCTGGCGCTGGCCGAGCAGCGGCCCGAGTTTCCTGCGGGCTCGACCGTCACCCAGGCGCTCGACCACCTGCTCGCCGACGCGCGTGGGATCGAGGCCGAGGTGCAGGACGCCGCCGACCGCCTCGCCCGCGCACAGGTCGAGACGGAGCCGCTGCTCCTGGAGCGGCTGTCGTCGGCGATGGAGCGCTTCGAGGCACGCGACGGCTACCACCTGGACCAGCGGCTGGACGCCGCCCTCGACCAGCTCTCGCTCGGCGGGCTCGACCGCGGGCGGGCCGTCGCCTCGCTCTCGGGCGGCGAGCGGGCCAGGCTGGCGCTCGCGGCGGCGCTGTCCGCGGAGGCGGAGCTCCTGCTGCTCGACGAGCCGACCAACGACCTCGACGACGCCGGGATCGCCTGGCTGGAGGAGCAGCTCGCGCGGCATCGTGGAGCCCTGGTGGTCGTGACGCACGACCGGGCCTTCCTCGACCGCTTCGCGACGGACATCGTGCACGTGGAGGACGGCGTCCTGCGCCGCTACGGCAACGGTTATGCCGGCTACCTCGCGGCGCGCGAGGCCGAGCGGCGCCGGCTGCTCGACGAGCACGAGGCCTGGCGCCGGGACCTCGCCCGGAACGAGGCACTCGTGACAGCCAACTCGTTCCGCCTCGACGCGATCCCGCGCAAGCAGGAACTGTCCTCGTTCGGTCATGGTGCCTTCCGCGCGCGGAGCAGGGGCCACGGGGCGACGAGCCGGATCCGGCAGGCCAAGGAGCGGGTCGCGCGCCTGCACGACCGCCCCGCTCCGCGTCCGGCGGAGCCGCTGCGCTTCGCGCCGTCCTTCACCGACGCTCCTGTCGTCGAGGACGACGGTCCGGCGACGGATCCGCTGCTGATCGTGGCCGACTCCGTGAGGCTGGGCGCCGACGGGCCCGGCCCGCGGCTCCTGCTCGACGCGCTCGAACTGCACGCGGGCGACCGCTGGCTCGTCTCGGGGCCGAACGGTGCGGGCAAGACGACGCTGCTCCGGGTGCTCGCGGGCGAGCTCGTGCCGCAGGCAGGCGCGGTCTGGCGCCGGCCGGATCTTCGGGTGTCGTGGCTGCGTCAGGACCTCGCGGCGGGGTCACGGAGCACCCTGCTGGACGCCTTCGCGGCGGCGACGGATGCGTTCCGCGAGGACGCCGCCGAGACCCTGCTGGCGCTCGGGCTCTTCTCGCCCGGTGACCTCAGCATGCTGGTCCCCGACCTCTCGGTCGGGCAGCGCCGGCGCTTCGAGGTCGCGCTCGCGGTGTCGGTCCCCAGCGACGTCCTGCTGCTGGACGAACCCACCAACCACCTGGCCCCGGAGCTCGTCGAGCAGCTGGAGGACGCCCTGCACGACTATCCCGGAGCGGTGGTCACCGTCACGCACGACCGGCGCTGGCGGGAACGGGCGTCGGCGGAGGGCCAGACGAAGAGCCTCCGGGTGTTTCCTGGGGGACGGGTGTCGTAGGGCGCCGGGGAACGAGACAGGCCGCCACCGGCATGTGCGCTGGTGGCGGCCTGTTTCTGTCGGTGCGCCTGAAGGGATTCGAACCCCCGACCTTCTGCTCCGGAGGCAGACGCTCTATCCACTGAGCTACAGGCGCGTGACCGATGTTCGGGGAGGCGATGCTCTCCTCACGGCCGATGTGAGACTACCAGGTGAGCGGCCCGGAGTGTGCATCGATACCTGTGACGAGATTCGCGCCCGGCGGTCCGTCGTCGTGCACGACGCTCGCGCGGGTCGCCGTCGTCATGGCTGCCCTCCGTGCGGGCGAGCAATCCGACCGTGGAAGGAGCGCCCCGCTGGAAGGTCGCCTGCCTGTGGACAACCGGGGCGGGGGACGCGGCCCGGCCGATAGAATCGATCCGTGACCCCCACCGAGCTCTCCGAAGCGCTGAGCGCTGCCCTTGCCGCGGCCGTCGCCGACGGCACACTCGCCCTGCCCGCCGACGCCGTCCCGGCCTCGGTCCACGTGGAGCGACCCAGGCAGCGAGAGCACGGGGACTGGGCCACGAACGTGGCCCTCCAGCTCGCGAAGAAGGCGGGCACGACGCCGCGGGCGCTCGCGGAGGACCTGGCGGCACGCCTGGGCGCGACCCCGGGCATCAAGTCCGTCGGCGTCGCCGGCCCGGGCTTCCTCAACATCACGCTCGACGCCGCCGTGGCGGGCGAGCTCGCCCGCACCATCGTCGAGGCCGGCGCGGCGTACGGCCGGGGCGAGGCCCTGACCGGCCAGGTGATCAACCTGGAGTTCATCAGCGCCAACCCGACCGGCCCCCTGCACATCGGGCACACCCGCTGGGCCGCGCTGGGCGACTCGCTGGGACGCATCCTGCGCGCCGCCGGCGCCGACGTGACCGCCGAGTACTACATCAACGACGCGGGCGCCCAGATGGACCGCTTCGGGGAGTCCGTGCTGGCGCGTGCCACGGACGGCGAGGTGCCCGAGGGCGGCTACCGCGGCGAGTACGTCAAGGAGCTCGCGGCCAAGGTGCTCGCGGACCGCCCGGACCTGCCGGAGCTGCCGCACGACGAGGCCGTCGCGGTGGCCCGCGAGGCCGGCTACGCGCACCAGCTCGCCGAGATCCGCGAGGTGCTGGAGAGCTTCGGCGTGCACTTCGACGTCTGGTTCTCGGAGCGCGACCTGCACAGCTCGGGCGCCGTCGAGAAGGCCGTGGCGCGCCTGCGCGAGCAGGGCCACGTCTTCGACCAGGAGGGCGCGGTCTGGCTGCGCACCACCGACTTCACCGACGACAAGGACCGCGTGATGGTCCGGGCGAACGGTGAGCCCACCTACTTCGCGTCGGACGCCGCGTACTACCTGTCCAAGAAGGACCGCGGGTTCCCGGGCAAGATCTACCTGCTCGGCGCCGACCACCACGGCTACGTCAACCGGCTCAAGGCGATCGCGGCGTGCGCCGGGGACGACCCGGAGACGAACATCGAGGTGCTGATCGGCCAGCTCGTCAACGTCGGCGGCGCCAAGCTGTCCAAGCGCGCCGGCAACATCATCGAGCTGCGCGACCTCGTCGACTGGATCGGCAAGGACGCCGTGCGCTACTCGCTCGCGCGCTACCCCGCGGACACGCCGCTGGAGCTGCAGGGCGAGGACATGCTCAAGCAGACCAACGACAACCCGGTCTTCTACGTCCAGTACGCGCACAGCCGCACGGTGCAGATCGGCGCGAAGGCCGTGGACCGCGGCGTGCGCCGCGCGGACGGGTTCGACCCGGCGCAGCTCTCGCACGCCTCGGAGGCGGCGCTGATCGGCCGCCTCACCGAGTTCCCGCGGATCGTGGCGCAGGCCGCCGAGCTGCGCGAGCCGCACCGCGTGGCCCGCTACCTGGAGGCCCTCGCCGGCGACTTCCACTCCTGGTACAACGACGACGAGAAGCTGCGCGTCACGCCGTACCCGGACGAGGAGGTCACTGACGCGCACCGCGCCCGCCTGTGGCTGAACGACGCCGTCCGCACGGTCCTGGCCAACGGGCTCGACCTGCTGGGCGTGAGCGCCCCGGAGCGGATGTGACCGGCGCGCCCTGGTCCACCGGCGTCGGCCGGCTGCCGGACGGCGCGCTGGCCGTCGCCGGCGTGGACGTCCGCGACCTCGCCGCCGAGCACGGCACGCCCGCCTACGTGCTGGACGAGGCCGACTTCCGCATGCGCGCCCGCGCCTACCGCACGGCGTTCGAGGCCGCGTTCGGTGCCGTCGGCGCGGGCGTGGACGTGTACTACGCCGGCAAGGCGCTGCTCACCGTGGCCGTCGCGCGCTGGGCGCGCGAGGAGGGGCTGCGGGTTGACACCGCGTCGAGCGGCGAGCTCGCCGTCGCGCTGCGGGCCGAGGTACCCGGGGCCGAGATCGGCCTGCACGGCAACAACAAGTCCGACGCCGAGATCCTGCGCGCGCTGGACGCCGGGATCGGCCGCATCATCGTGGACTCGCTGGTCGAGATCGAGCGGGTCGCGCGCCTCGCGGGTGAGCGCGGGGTGGTGGCGCCGGTGATGGTCCGCGTGACCACGGGCGTGCACGCCGGCGGTCACGAGTACATCGCGACGGCCCACGAGGACCAGAAGTTCGGGCTGTCGGTCAACGCCGCAGACGGGGCGGAGAGCCCCGCGATGGCCGCCCTGCTGCAGGTGCTCAAGCACCCCGAGCTCAAGCTGCTCGGCATCCACTCCCACATCGGCTCGCAGATCCTGGACCCGGACGGGTTCGAGGCCGCCGCCCGCGTGGTGCTGCGCCTGCGCGCCGACCTGGCCGAGCGGTCGGGTGTGCTCGTGGACGAGGTCGACCTCGGCGGCGGGTACGGCATCGCCTACCTGCCCGGCGACGTCGCGCTCGACCCCGAGCGCGTGGCCAAGGACATCGCGCAGTCGGTGGCCGGGGTCTGCCAGGAGCTCGGCACGGGCCTGCCGCGGTTCTCGATCGAACCCGGCCGAGCGATCGTAGGGCCCGCGGGCCTCACGCTCTATACGGTGGGCACGGTCAAGCCCGTCACGGTCTCGGCAGACGACGGCGCGGACTTCACGCGCACCTACGTGTCCGTCGACGGCGGCATGAGCGACAACATCCGCCCCGCCCTGTACGGCGCGGCGTACCACGCCGAGATCGTGGGGCGCTCGTCCGCGGCCGAGACGGTGCTGGCGCGGGTGGTGGGCAAGCACTGCGAGTCCGGCGACATCGTGGTGCACGAGGTGCGCCTCCCGGCCGACGTGCGTGCGGGGGACCTGCTCGCCGTCGCCGCCACGGGTGCCTACGGGCGCTCGATGGCGTCGAACTACAACATGCTGCCCCGCCCGCCCGTGGTCGCGGTGGCCGGGGGAGCCTCGCGGGTGCTGGTCCGCCGCGAGACCGAGGACGACCTGCTGGGTCTCGACCAGGGCTGACGCTTCCGGGTTCCGGCCGCCGCGCGGCCGGAACCCAGGTCAGACGCCCTGGGCGTCGTCCACGTGGCACCCCTCGGCGGTGTCCTCGTAGTCGTCGATGTGGCCGTCGATCTGCTCGTTCAGCTCCTCGAGCTGCACGGTCAGCGCGTCGATCTCGGCGGCGATGGTCTCTGCCGCGGCGATGTTGCCCGCGTTGACCGCGGCCATGAAGTCGTTCAGACCTGCCAGGTAGACCACCGTCTTGTCGTCGATCTTGGCCGAGACCTCGAGCATCGCGTCCGCGTCGTCGATGGCGCCGATGCAGGCGGTCGCCGTGGTCTCGGCCCGCTCCTTGGCGATCTCCAGGTCGTCGATCGTCGCGCGGGCCTCGGCGAGGGTCTGTTCCGCGCTCGCCAGGTCCGACGAGAGCGCCGACGCACGCGACTGCCAGTCGTTCGTCGAGACCACGCCGAGCGCACCCCACACCACGGCAGCGATCAGCAGCACCACCAGGACGAGGGTGACGGCGTGGTCCTTGACGAACGCCATGACGCCTTCGAGCGCCTGTCGTGGTGCGGGAGCGTGCGCGGCGGCCGCCATCGTGCTGCCGTTCGTGGCGTCGGAGGTGGCGTCGGAGACAGAGCCGTTCGATGCGTCCGGAGCCGGAACGGGCTCGGCGGACGGGTTCAGTTCTGGAGCGCGGGTCGCGCTCTCGTCGTCGGACATGGGCGCACCGTATCCGGCAAAACGGGCGAAAGGCCGACGTATATGAGCCAGAGGTGAAAGTTCACCCGGCCTGGTTCGTGGCCCCGCTCGCGCCGCCGTCCCCGAGCAGGCCGCCGACGACGCCGCCGACCACACCCTCGACCGTGTCGCCGACCAGGCCGACCGTGCCGCCGACCACGTCCTCGACGAGGCCTGTGCCGGTGGGGGAGTCCGGGTCCTCCTGCGCGGGTGGTTCGGTCGGCGTGGGCTCGGCCGGGGCCGGCGGCTCGGGGGTTGTCGGCGTGCTGCCGCCCGGCTCCGTCGACGAGCCGCCGCCGGAGCCCCCGGTCCCACCGGATCCGCCGTCCTGTCCGCCGCCCGAGTCGGCGCCGGAACCGTCCCCGCCGGACGCCGGACGCTTCGTCGCCGCGGCCTCCTCCGCGGGCCGGGAGCCCGGGTCCGCCGGCTCGGTCCGGGACGCGGCAGGCGACCGCCATGTGCCGACGTCGGCCGGGTCGATGGCGCGGTTCGGGACGGAGCCCGCCGCGAAGAACTCGAAGTGCCACGGCTCGGGCTTGGCGCCGTCGAGCCGGGCCCAGGACGGGTTGTCCCAGCCGTAGCCGGGCGCGTGCAGGCGCAGCCACACGTACTCGGGGGAGCTGCCGCCGGCGACGGGGTCGCCCAGGTCGATCGCGAGACCCCAGCCGTGGTTCGACGTGCCGGGGATGGCCGCGTGGTGCGGCTTGGTGCCCTTGACCGCCACCTGCAGGTCGTACGAGCGGTACGAGTCGGTCAGCGGGATCGGGTAGCCGAACTCGTCCTCGAAGCGGGCGCTGAGCGCGGTCAGCCGCTCGGCGGCGTCGCAACGCAGCAGGTGGCCGGGCGCGAAGGGCAGTGCGCAGAGGACGTCCGCGGGGATGCGTCCGTTGGCGTACCCCGCGGTGGACTCGCCGTAGGCCGCCACGGTCTCCAGCAGGTTGCGGCGCAGCGACGTGCCGGCATCCGGCAGCGTGTCCAGCAGCGCGGTGGGCGACGACGGGTCGAGCATGTTCGCGAGCCGCATCGCGGCCACGGCCACCTCGTCGAACGTCACGTAGCCCGGCCCCTCCGCGGGGACGACGCGCCGGGGCGGGAAGACCTCTGACGGGCCCCACTCCGGGGCCCGGGTCTGCCGGAGCGCGCCGGTGACGGTGTGCGACACCTGCTCCGCCCGCACGACCTCGGCCGCGGGGGCCGCCGTGCGCGCCTCGCCCGCCGTCGGGGCCGACTCGACCCGGAGCGGCCTGCCGGCCTCGGCCAGGGCGAGCTGCTGCGCCTGATAGGTCGTGTAGAGCATGCCGAGCTCCGCGGCGGCCTGGGCGACGCCGGGGCTGGGTGCCGAGCTCTGCCGCAGGGTCAGCTCGGCGCGGTCGAGCACGGCGAGGACCTGGCTCACGGTGACGCCGTCCGCCACGGCGGACGGCGCGGGCGGGGCGTGCCGGACGGCGCCGAGCCGTGCCGCCGTCTGGCCCGGGCCCGACGCGGCGGGCACCGTCGCCACGCCCGCGGTCGGCGTGCCGAGCAGCCCGGCACCCGCCGGCGGAACGCTCGCGGACGCGCTGACCAGGACGCTTCCGGTCACCGCCAGGGCGACGACGCCGGTCCAGGCGCTGCGCCCGGGGCGGCCCAGGGTCCCGCGGCGCCGGACGTCCGGTCGGCGGAAGGCCGCTCCCGGCAGGTGCGACCGGGGCGTGGGCGCTCCCGGCCCGGACATCCCGGGCCCGGCAGCACCAGCAGGCCCGCTCTCGCCCGATGTCCGGTCCGCCGGCTGTGCACCGCTCGGCTGTTCGCTCACTGGTCAACGCCCCCTTGCGCATGACATCGGCGTCGGCGAACCGTGGTCCGCCCGCCGACCGGTCGGGGCAGCGGTGTCGTCGAGCGTCCCGCTGCCGTCCGTCGAAGAAGGCCCAGGGTAGCGCTACTGACGGGGCATGCAACAAACGGAATGTCGTGCTTGTCGGCCCCCGGCGGCAGAGCCCGACGCCGCGCCGGTCTCACCCCAGGGGTGGTGGGGCGCCGAGAGAGCGGCGACCGGGCACGGCGTCGGGCGGATGGAAGGGACGCCCCGACAGCGGGGCGTCCCAGCCTGAGGTCGACCGGCTACGGCCGGTCGACGGGCGAGCCCACCAGGTGCCCCTGGTAGGCCGGGCTCGTGAGGAACGCCGGGAAGTCGTCCTCCAGGGCGACGGCGCGGAAGATCTCGGCCGCGTCGTCGATCCGGTTGCCCTGGCCGTGCGGCAGCGAGGCCACGACGTCGAGCAGGATCGCCTCGACGCGCTCCCGGGTCACGGGCTGCTGGTCGTCGTCGGTCACGGTGCCCGACGCGATCCACTGCCACACCTGGGACCGGGAGATCTCCGCGGTCGCGGCGTCCTCCATGAGGCTGTCCAGCGCGGCGGCACCGGTACCGCGGAGCCACGCGTCGAGGTAGCGCACGGCCACCGAGACGTTCGACCGCAGCCCGGCGGACGTCACGGTCGCCCCGGCTCGCCGCGCCGACGCGACGTCGAGCAGCTCGTGCTGCCCCACGGCGACGTCGGGCCGCAGGCGGGTGACCTGGTTCGGCGCGTCGCCCAGCACGGCGTCGAACTCGGCCTCGGCCACCGGGATGAGGTCGGGGTGGGCCACCCAGGTGCCGTCGAAGCCGTCGCCGGCCTCGCGCTTCTTGTCGGCGGCGACCTGCTGGAACGCCTGTCGCGTGACCTCCGGGTTGCGGCGGTCGGGGATGAACGCGCTCATGCCGCCGATGGCGTGCGCGCCGCGCTTGTGGCAGGTCGCCACGAGCAGCTCGGTGTACGCGCGCATGAACGGCGCCGTCATGGTGACCTGGGCGCGGTCCGGCAGCACGTACGAGTCGCCGCGCGTGCGGAAGCACTTGATCACCGAGAACAGGTAGTCCCAGCGGCCGGCGTTCAGGCCGGCGCAGTGGTCACGCAGCTCGTAGAGGATCTCCTCCATCTCGAACGCCGCGGGCAGCGTCTCGATGAGCACCGTGGCGCACACGGTGCCGCGCGGGATGCCGAGCGCGTCCTGCGCCACCTCGAAGACCTCGTTCCACAGCCGCGCCTCCCGGTAGCCCTCCAGCTTGGGCAGGTAGAAGTACGGGCCACGGCCGCGGGCGATGAGCTCGGCGGCGTTGTGGAAGAAGTAGAGACCGAAGTCCACGAGGCTGCCGAGCGTGCTGCTCGTGATGCCGTTCGCGTCCGTGTACCGCAGGTGCGCCTCGTCGAGGTGCCAGCCGCGGGGGCGGAACACGATGGTCGGGAGGTCCACGAGGTCGGCCGACCGGAGCGTGTACTCCTTCCCGCCCTCGTTCGTGAAGCTGAGCGTGCCGCGGATCGCGTCGTGCAGCGCGAGCTGCCCCTCGATCACGTTGGGCCACGTGGGGCTGGACGCGTCCTCGGCGTCGGCCAGCCAGCAGCGTGCCCCCGAGTTGAGCGCGTTGATGGTCATCTTCGGGTCGGTCGGACCCGTGATCTCGACGCGCCGGTCCTCCAGGCCGGGCGCGTTGCGCGATCCGGCCACCCGCCAGTCCGGGTCGTCCCGGACCGGCCGGGTCGAGGCGCGGAAGTCGGGGTCGGCGCCGTCGGCGATGTCCTGCCGGCGGAGCTGACGCTGCGCGATCAGCTCGTCGCGGCGGGCATCGAACCGGTCGTGGAGCAGGGCCAGGAACGCCAGGGCCTCCGGCGTCAGGATCTCGCCGTACCGCGGCCCGACGGCCGCGGTCACGGTGATCACGCCTCGCCGGGCGCCGGTCCCCGAGGCGCCCACCCCGCCGTTCGGCAGCGTGCTGGGGGCCGAGCTCCGGGGCGCGGACGCCGGGGCGGGCGCCTGCGCGGGAGCGGGGGTCGACGGCGGGGCGGACGCGGTGCGGGACGCCGGGGCGGACCCGGTGCGGGCCGCCGGCGGGGTGCCGATGCCGGCCAGGCCGGCGTCGGCGTCGTAGGGGCTCGTGCCCTGGGCGCGGGTGTCGATGGTCGCGGTCATCAGAACTGCGCCGCCTCGGTCGAGCCGGCCAGGGCGGTGGTCGCCGAGTCCGGGTTGAGCGCGGTGGCGACCCGGTCGAAGTAGCCCGTGCCGACCTCGCGCTGGTGCTTCGTGGCGGTGTAGCCGCGCTCCTCGGCGGCGAACTCCAGCTCCTGCAGCTTCACGTACGCCGACATCTGCTCGCGGGCGTAGCCGTGGGCGAGGTCGAACATCGAGTAGTTCAGCGCGTGGAAGCCGGCCAGGGTGATGAACTGGAACGTGAAGCCCATCGCGCCCAGCTCGCGCTGGAACTTGGCGATCGTGTCGTCGTCGAGGTGCTTCTTCCAGTTGAACGACGGCGAGCAGTTGTAGCTCAGCATCTGGTCGGGGAAGTCCGCCTTGACGGCCTCGGCGAACGTGCGTGCCAGCTCCAGGTCCGGCGTGCCGGTCTCCATCCAGATCAGGTCGGAGTAGGGCGCGTAGGCCTTGGCGCGGGCGATGCACGGCTCGATGCCGTTGGTCACCTTGTAGAAGCCCTCGTTGGTGCGCTCGCCGGTGATGAACGGGCGGTCGCGCTCGTCGACGTCCGAGGTGATCAGGGTCGCGGCCTCGGCGTCGGTGCGGGCGATCACGATGGACGGCACGTCGGCGACGTCGGCCGCGAGCCGGGCCGCGTTGAGCGTGCGCACGTGCTGCTGGGTGGGGATGAGCACCTTGCCGCCCAGGTGGCCGCACTTCTTCTCCGAGGCGAGCTGGTCCTCCCAGTGCACACCCGCGGCGCCGGACTGGATCATCGACTTCATCAGCTCGTACGCGTTCAGCGGGCCGCCGAAGCCGGCCTCGGCGTCGGCCACGATCGGCGCGAGCCAGTCGCGGCTGGGGGTGCCGTTCTCGGAGACGTCGATCTGGTCGGCGCGCAGCAGGGCGTTGTTGATGCGGCGGACCACGGCCGGCACGGAGTTGGCCGGGTAGAGCGACTGGTCAGGGTAGGTCTGCCCCGAGAGGTTCGCGTCGCCGGCCACCTGCCAGCCGGAGAGGTAGATGGCCTGGAGGCCCGCCTTGACCTGCTGCACGGCTTGGTTGCCGGTCAGCGCGCCGAGGGCGTTGATGTAGTCCTCCTCGTGGAGCTGGCGCCACAGGCGCTCGGCGCCGCGGCGGGCGAGGGTGTTCTCCTCGCCGACCGAGCCGCGCAGGGCGACGACGTCCTCGGCGGTGAAGCTGCGCTCGATGCCGGCCCAGCGCGGGTCGGACGCCCAGGACCGGCGCAGCTCCTCGGCGGTCTGGACCTGGTCCCCGGCGCGGACGGAGGCCTGCGCCGGCACCGCGGTCGTCGCGGACGTGGTCGCCTCGGACGTGTGGTCGATCGTGGGTGCGCTCATGGCGGGTCTCCTTCTCGGGACGGAACGTTGTCACCGCGTCTGCCGGTGACGTGTTACGACCATCTGCCCTCCGCAACCCCCTTCTCAAGCAGATCCGCGCAGAAGTTTTCGTGTTCTTCTGTTGATCGGAAGCCTTTGCCTATGTCACCCTCGGGCATGGCAGGAAGCACCGAAAATCGCGGAACCGCCCGAAACGCGACATCCTCGCGTTCCCCGCAGGGCGGGCAGAGCGCCCAGCCACGCCGGCAGGCGGCGGGCGCCACGCGCCGTCCGGTGGCGCGTCCCGCGCGCGGCGCGGCGGTCGGTGTCGCGGGCGGCGTCTCCGGCGGCCCGACGGCGGACGGCGAGCCCGACGCCCTCACGATCGGCCGGCGCATCCGCTACCTGCGGACCAGCAAGGGCATGACGCTCGAAGACCTCGCGGCGGCGATCGACCGCGCCCCGTCGCAGGTCAGCACGCTGGAGAACGGGAAGCGGGAGCCCAAGTTCTCCCAGCTCCAGGCGATCGCACGGGCGCTCGGCGCCGGGGTGGACGACCTGCTGTCGGCCGAGCCGCCGTCGGAGCGGGACGCGCTGGAGATCGAGCTGGAGCGCGTGCAGCGCGGCCCCCTGTTCGCGTCCCTCGGGATCGACGGCGTGCGCATCGGCAAGTCGCTGCCCACCGACGCGCTCGGGACCATCCTGGCGCTGCACCGGGAGCTGGAGCGCCTGCACACCGAGCGCGCCGCGACCCCGGAGGAGGCGCGCCGGGCCAACGGCGAGCTCCGCGACGACATGCGCGCCAAGGACAACTACCTGCCCGAGCTGGAGCAGGTCGCCAAGGAGCTGCTCGCCGACGTGGGGCACACCTCCGGGCCGCTGCCGCAGCGGATGGCCGCGGAGATCGCCGCGCACCTCGGTTTCACGCTGCACTACGTGAGCGACCTGCCGCACTCGACGCGGTCGGTGATCGACACCCGGAACCGGCGCGTCTACCTGCCGTCCAAGGGGTTCCGCGGCCGCTCGAACACGCGCTCGGCGCTGCTCCAGGCGCTGGCCTCGCACGTGCTGGATCACACGGAGCCGGGCGACTACGGCGAGTTCCTGCGCCAGCGGGTCGAGGCCAACTACCTCGCAGCGGCCCTGATGGTGCCGGAGAAGCCGGGCGTGAAGTTCCTGCGCGACGCCAAGGACGAGCGCGCCATCGCGATCGAGGACCTGCGCGACGCGTTCGGGGTGTCCTTCGAGACCGCCGCGCACCGGTTCACCAACCTCGCCACGCGCCACCTCGGCATCCCGGTGCACTTCATGAAGGTCCACGAGTCCGGGATCCTGCACAAGGCGTACGAGAACGACGGCGTGCGGTTCCCCTCGGACGCCCTGGGCGCCGTCGAGGGCCAGCACGTCTGCAAGCAGTGGACGGCGCGCCAGGTGTTCGACGTCGAGGACCGGTTCAACCCGTACGCGCAGTACACGGACACGCCGTCGGGCACCTACTGGTGCACGTCGCGCGTGGAGAACACGTCGGACGGCGCCTTCTCGGTCTCCGTCGGTGTGCCGTTCGCGCACGTCAAGTGGTTCTCCGGGCGCGAGACGACGGTCCGGTCGGCGTCGCGGTGCCCCGACGAGTCGTGCTGCAGGCGTCCGCCCGCGGACCTGACCGAGAAGTGGGGCGACTTCGCCTGGCCCTCCGCCCGGCCGCACGCGTCGATGCTCGCCGCGATGCCCTCGGGCGCGTACCCGGGCGTGGAGACCACGGAGGTCTACAGGTTCCTGGAGCGGCACGCTCCCGAGGGCTGAGCGCAGCTCAGAACCCGGGGGACGTCAGCGCTGGAAGAACCGCAGCGAGTACAGGCCGTCCGGCTGGTCCTCGCCGACCGGGTCGGCGCCGTCGTCCCAGTTCTTGAACTCGACGGCGACCGGGCCGGCCGCGCCGGCGTCCACCTGGAACTCCTCGCCGTTGGCGAAGTAGCCGAGGGGCTCCTCGCCCAGCACCTGGTCCTGGCGGTCGACCACGAGCAGCGAGGCGATGTCGGGGCAGGTGTCGTCGGTCCCGATGTCACGCCGGAGGCCGACGGCGAGGTACGACCGTCCGCCGGGGACCATCCCGACGCCGAGGGCGACGTTGGCGAGCCCGCTGGTGGCGCGGCAGCCCGACGGCGGCTGCGTGTGCGACCAGAGCGTGGTCTGCGGGCGCTGGGTCTCGTCGTCGAAGAGCACCGAGCGGACCGCGTAGCCGGTCTCGGTGGTGGTGGGCCAGACCACACGTGTTGCCGAGTCGCCGGTGACGAGCTGCGCGTGGACGCTCGTGCGGAGCCGGTACACGGGAAGCTGGCTGGTGCTCGCCTGCCGCCACAGCAGGTTGCCGCCGATGATCGTCTCGCGGCCTTCGCCGTCCGTGTCGATCGCGAGGTTCGGTGCGGGGTCGTTCACCGTGCCGACGGTCGTGGGCGGGATCAGCGTGGTCGAGCCCGCCCGGGCGACGGTCCGGCGGACGTCCGACGTCTCGCCGGCGGGGGCCGCCCAGACCACGGTGGTCTTGCCCACGTCGTTGAGCGCGACGTCGGCCGGGACGTCCGCCGGGACGCCGGGGACCTCCTGCACCACCCACTGCCCGCCGTGGACCAGACGGGCCAGCACCGTCCCGCCGCCGGCATTGAGTCGGAGGAGCACCGCCACGTCGCCCGCGGAGTTCGCGGCGAACTGCGTCGCGTGCACGTCGTCGTCGTAGAAGGTCGCGGCGTCGCTCCAGGCGCTGCCGTCGTAGGTGCGGTAGCGGGCGGCCCCGTCCGCGCTGAACCGGAGGTCCACGGCGTACCCGTTGTCGCCGGTCGCGATCTCGGCCCTCGTGCCGGGGTCGATGTCCGTGCGGACCCAGTCGTTCCCGGAGCCGTTCTCCAGGTAGGAGACCACCTTGTACCCGCCCTCGGAGCTCGCGTCGACGAACACGCGGCCCGATCCGGCGACGGCGACCTCGCGGTGCGCCTCCTCCGGTCGCGGGTCCCAGCCCGGCATCGGGTCGCCCGGGGCGGCCAGGGCAGGGGCCGCGACCAGGCTGGTCAGGAGGACGGAGGCCGCGGTTGTCGCGGTCAGGGTTGCTCGGCGCACGATGACTCCTGGGGGTGTCAGGCGATGCGCGCTGCCGCGGCGGTGCGGCGGCGCCCTGGTCCCCGGCCGGCGGCCGAGGCCGTCTCGATCGTGGCACGCGGAGGTTGTCCGGGGCACGCGAATAAAGCCGCGCCCCGGGTCGGGAGGCCCCCGGCCCGGGGCGGGTCTGGCCGGTCAGCAGCCCGTGACCAGGTCGTACACCCCCTCCGACGTCTCCCGCAGGGTCGTCACGGTCGCGTTGCCCTGGCCGAGGTAGTCCAGGGAGCCGACGGCGTAGAACGGGTTGTATGGGTCGATGCCGTACGACGTCGCCCGGCCCGCGGCCTGGTGCTGCGCGTTCGTGGCCGCGCCGCAGAACAGGCCCGGCGGGTCCGTGGGCGGGTCGGTGGGCGGGTCCGTGGGCGGGTCGGTGGGCTCGGCCGACCGGTCGACGCGCCGGTTGGTGTCGAAGAAGAAGTCCGTCACGTACGCCGGGTAGTTCACCGAGCTCGTCGAGATGTACGAGCCGCCCGGCCCGCCGCCGGCCGGCCAGGCGTGACCCACGTTCGTGTTCGCGATGAGGGAGACGCGCGGCCCCGCGGCGTCGGACCACAGCGTTCCGCTGCCGGCGGTGTTGGTGCCGGGCAGCCCCGCCAGGGAGAACGACGACTGGGTCGACGCCCCGTAGATCCCGGCCATGACCTGCGCGTTCAACGTGTTGTACCCGGTCGCGACCGTCGTGTCGGACGACCCGTACACCACCGACGTCACCTGTGTGCCGAAGCCCGGCGAGCCGGTCGAGGCGAAGTTGCGGCACACGGTCGTGGCCTGCGCCTTCGTGGTCGCCACCGACCCGATCTGGCCCGACGTCGTGCCGACCGTCGGGCCGGCGTCGATGCCGATCCCCGCGAAGACGTCGGGCGCGAGGCAGCCCATCACCATGGTCTCGCCGCCGCCGGACGAGAGCCCGGAGAGGTAGACCTGGTTGGGGTCGATGCCGAGCGAGGCGTCCCCGAGCAGGTCGTCGACGAGCTGCAGCAGGTTGTCGTCGTGCCGCGCCGGGTTGGCCCGCGAGTGCGAGGTGTCGTAGTAGTCCCAGCAGCCGAGCAGCACGCCGCCGTTCGGCGCCGCGGGGACGGCCACGACCATGCCGTACTGGTCGGCCGTCGTGGTCCAGTTGCCGCCGTTCTTCAGGTTGGCCGACGTCTGCACGCAGCCGTGCAGGTTGATCATCAGCGCCCGGCCGGCCGCCAGCGCGGGCTCCGAGGTCGGCACGTAGAGCTGCGTCGTCATGCCGCCCGCCGTGCGGGACGACCAGGCACCCGCCTCGACGGACTGCGCCGCCGGCTGGGGCACGGCGGCCACGGCCGCGACCGCGGGCGGGGTGAGGGCCACGGCGGCGACGGCCGCGATCCAGACGGCCAGGCGCCGAGGGCGCCGGGGGGATGGGTGTGTCATGCGAACCTCCACGTTGAGGTCGTGCTGCCCGAGGCGCTCCGATGCGCGGGGTCAGCCGGACATCTGCGGACATTAGGTGCGACCTGAATCACCTGTCAATAGTTCATCCGGCACCTTCTCCCGGCGGGTGGGTTGACACGAGATGCCCGTCTCGTCCACTATCTCCGCAACCTGAATCGCCTCTCAGGTTTGGGCGACGTAGCCCGCACCCCACGAGCGGCGACCACCCGAAGAAGGGCAGAGTCATGCGGACGAGGAAGTCCCTCATGGCCGTCGCCGCCGCGGCGGTGACGGGCCTGGCGCTCGCAGCGTGCGCGCCGACCGGCGCGACCACCGGCGGCAGCGGCGACGACGGCGCCGACGCGGCGCCGATCGACGTCGGCATCGTCTATTCGGAGTCCGGGCCGCTCGCCGCCTACGGCGCGGCCTACAAGCAGGGGTTCGAGGCGGGCATCGAGTACGCCACGGACGGCACCGGCACGGTGGCCGGCCACGAGCTGAACGTGACCTACCACGACGACGCCGGCGACCCCGAGAAGGCGGTCTCGCAGGCCAAGGACCTGATCGGCAAGGGCTACCAGATCCTGGGCGGCACGGTCGTCTCGGGCGTGGCGCTGCCGCTGGCCGAGCAGGCCGAGCAGAACAAGGTCCTGTACGTGTCCGGCCCCGCGGCCGTGGACACGCTCACCGGCATCAACCGGTACACGTTCCGCAGCGGCCGGCAGTCGCTGCAGGACGTCGCCGCGGCGGGCACCTTCGTGCACCCGAAGGGCTCGAAGGTCGTCGTCTTCGCCCAGGACAACGCCTTCGGGCAGGGCAACCTCGCGGCCGTCGAGGGCGTGCTGGGCGGCCAGGGCGCGGAGGTCACCTCGGTGCTGGTGCCCGAGGACGCCACCGAGTTCACGCCCTTCGCCAAGAAGGTGCTCGACGCGGGAGCCGACATGGTCTTCGTGGCCTGGGCCGGCGCCACCACGGGCGCGATGTGGCAGGGCCTGGACCAGCAGGGTGTGCTCGACGAGACCACCGTCGTGACCGGCCTCGGCGACGTGGCCACCTACGGCGCCTACGGCGACGCGGCCGAGAAGGTCAGCTTCCTCAACCACTACTTCCCGGGCGCGGCCGGCACCGAGACGGAGACCGCGATGCTGGACACCGTCGAGGCGGCCGGCGGCACCCCCGACCTGTTCACTCCCGACGGTTTCGTGGCGGCACAGCTGATCGTGCACGCGATCGAGGAGGGCGCCGGCGACGTCGAGGCCATGGTCGACGCGCTGGAGGGCTACACCTTCGAGGGCCCCAAGGGCGAGACCACGGTCCGCGCCTCCGACCACGCCCTGATCCAGCCGATGTACCAGGCCAAGCTGGTCAAGGACGGCGACACCTGGACGCCGGAGCTGGTCGAGGTCATCGACGGCGCGTCCGTCGCGCCCGCCGAGGCGAGCGAGTAATGACGACGGGTGGCGAGCCGGTCCTCGAGACGGCCGGGCTCGGGCTGACGATCGGCGGCGCACGCATCCTCGACGGGGTGGACCTCCGGGTGGGGCGCGGCGAGCTGCTGGGCGTGATCGGTCCGAACGGCGCGGGCAAGACCACGCTGTTCAACCTGATCAGCGGGATCTACCGGGCCACGAGCGGCCGCGTGCTGCTCGGGGGCCGGGACGTGACGGCGGCCTCCGTCGCGGTCCGGGCCCGCGCCGGCCTGGGCCGGACCTTCCAGACGTCGAGCCTGTTCCCGAGGCTGTCCGTCGTCGAGAACGTCCGGCTCGCCACCCAGCGCCGCCTCGGCGGCAGCCTCTCGGTGCTGCGCTTTCCGCGGCGCGGCGACGCCGCGTCGGGAGAGGCCGCCGAGCACCTCGCGACCGTGGGCCTGACCCACCGGGCCGACGCCGCGGCCGGCGACCTGTCCCACGGCGACAAGCGGAAGCTGGAGATCGCCGTGCTGCTGGCGATGGACTCGTCGGTGGTGCTGCTGGACGAGCCGATGGCGGGAGTCGCCACGGGCGACGTCGCCGGGCTGGTCGAGGTGATCCGGTCCATCAACGACTCCGGCCGCACCGTGCTCATGGTGGAGCACCACATGGACGTGGTGCTGGGCCTGGCCGACCGCGTCGCCGTCATGCACCACGGCGAGCTCCTGACCTGCGACGTCCCGGAGAAGGTCATGGCGGACGAGACGGTTCAGTCCGCGTACCTGGGCACGACGGCGGGGAGCGCGGCATGAGCGGGGCGAACGTGCTGGAGGTGCGCGGGCTGTCCGCGCGCATCGCCGGCCAGGAGGTGGTGCACGACGTGTCGTTCGAGGTGCCGGCGTCCGGCGTCACCGCGGTGCTCGGCCGCAACGGAGTCGGCAAGACGTCCACGCTGCGGGCGGTCCTCGGCCTGATCGAGCGGACGGGCGAGGTGCTGCTCGACGGCGTCCGGGTGGACGCCGAGCGCACGGACCGCATCGTCCGGCGCGGCGTGGGGTACGTGCCGGAGGACCGCGAGGTGTTCGCGGGCCTGACGGTGGCGGAGAACCTGCGGCTCGCGGAACGCCGCGCGGGAAGCGGCGGCACGACGGCGGAGCACCGCGAGCTCGTCGACGCCCTCTTCCCGGACCTGGTCGAGCGGGCCGGGCAGCGTGCGGGCACACTCTCGGGCGGGCAGCAGCAGATGGTCTCGCTGGCGCGGGCGCTGCTCAACGAGAACCGGATCCTCCTGGTGGACGAGCCCACCAAGGGGCTCGCCCCGCGGATCGTGACCGAGGTGACCGACACCCTGGCCGCGGCCGCCCGGACCGTGCCCGTGCTGCTCGTGGAGCAGAACCTCCAGGTGGTCGAGCGGCTCGCCGAGCGGGTCGTGGTGATCGACGCCGGACGCGTGGTGCACACCGGCCCGGCGCGGGCGCTGCTGGACGATCCCGACCTGGTCCAGCGGCTGCTGGGGGTCTCGGCCGGCGAACCCGACCCGGCCGGCGAGGAAGCAACCACCACCGCGGAGGCCGGCCGATGAGCACCCTGATCCTTCTGCTGGCCACGGGCCTCGGCCTGGGCGGGCTGTACTTCCTCGTCGCCTCGGGCCTGTCCCTGATCTACGGCCTGATGGGCGTGCTGAACTTCGCGCACGGCTCGTTCCTCACGCTCGGTGCGTTCGTCGGGCTCGCGGCCGGCAACCTCGTCGGCGCGGGCACCTGGGGCGGGCTCCTGCTGGGTCTCGTGGTGGGCGCGCTGACCGGCGCGGCCGCGGCGACCGCCACGGAGCTGGGCCTCATCCGGCCCCTGTACAACCGGCACATCGAGCAGGTGCTCGTCACCGTCGGCCTCTCGCTCGCCACCGTCGCCCTGTTCGAGGGGATCTGGGGGCCGAACCCGCGCAACGTCACGCGCACCGAGTGGCTGTCCTCGACCACCGACGTCCTGGGCGCGCACGTGCCGAACACCGCGTTCCTCAACGTGCTCGCGGCGGCAGCGGTGCTCGGCGGCATCGTCGCGTTCCTGCGGTACACGAGATACGGCCTGATCATCCGCGCGGGCGTGGAGAACCGGGCCATGGTCACGGCGCTCGGCATCGACGTGCGCCAGGCGTTCACGCTGGTGTTCGCCGTCGGCGGGGCCGCGGCCGGACTGGGCGGCGTGCTCGCCACGCAGTCGCTGAACTACGTCTCGCCGCACCTGGGCGCGAGCCTGCTGATCTTCGCGTTCATCGTCACGGTGATCGGCGGCATGGGCTCGCTGACCGGGGCGGCGGTGGCGTCCGTCGTCGTCGCCGTGCTGCAGCAGCTCGCGAACTTCTACCTGAACAACACCGGCGACCTGATCGTCGTCCTGCTCCTGGCGCTCGTGCTGCTCGTGCGCCCGTCCGGACTGATGGGGAGGCCCGCATGACCAGCATCCGCACCCGCCTCGGCGGCCTCGCGCTCCTGGTGCTCCTGGGGTGCCTGCCGCTGCTGGCGGTCCCGGTCCCGGGCGTGCTGCCGGGGTACACGTACGAGCCGGGCACGCTCCAGCTCCTGGCCCTGTGCTGGCTGACGGCGGCGCTCGCGCTGTCCTACCAGCTGCTGTTCGGGGTCGCGGGGCTGATGAGCTTCGGGCACGCGCTCTACTTCGCGGCCGGCATCTACGGCCTCGCCATCGTGCTGGACCGCACCGACGTGCCGCTCCTGCCCGCCGCCGCGCTCGTGCTCGTGGGCGGTGTGGCCCTCGCGTTCGTCGTGGGCGCCATCTCGCTGCGGGTCACCGGCATCTCGTTCGCCATGGTCACGCTCGCGTTCGCGCAGGCCGGGAACGTGCTCGTGCGCCGTGACCAGGGCGACGTGACCGGCGGCGAGGAGGGGCTCGCGCTCGCGACCGACGGCGTGCCGGCCGCCCTCGTCGGCGTGGTGAACACCCGCAACCTGTACTGGCTGGCGCTCGCGGTGCTGCTGCTGGTCTACCTGGTGGTGCTGTGGATCGAGCGCAGCCGGGCCGGGCACATGGCCGCGGCCGTGCGTGAGAACGAGGTGCGCGTGCGGATCATCGGCGGCCGCCCCTACCTGACCAAGCTCGTGGTGTTCGTCCTGGCGGCGTCGCTCGCGACCGTGGTCGGGATGACGTACCTGCTGCTGCAGTCCGGCGCCTCGCCGGCGGCGTCGACCGCGGACTTCACGCTCACGCTCCTGGTCATGGTGGTGCTGGGCGGCGTCGGCTCGCGGTGGGGCGCGGTCGTGGGGGCGGTGCTCTACACGCTGCTCGACCAGCGCCTCGCGGAGCTCGCGCACTCCGAGGCCGTGGCCGGGCTGCCCGCCGTGCTCCGCATCCCGCTGTCGGAGCCGATGTTCCTGCTCGGCACCTGCTTCGTGCTGGTCGTGATCTTCCTGCCCGGCGGGCTGGCGGGCGCGGCCGAACGGCTGGCCGCCCGACGTCGGACCACGCCGGGCGGGCCGCCCGGGAGCGACCCGGACGGAAGCGGCCCCGCGCCCGGCGTGCCCGCCCCCGAGGGGGCGGCGGCATGAGCGACCTGCACACGCTGGGCCGCTGGCCACGCGACCGCGCGCTGGCCACGCCCGACCGGGTGGCCGTCGACGACCGCGGTGTCACCCTGACGTACCGCGCCCTCGACGCCCGGGCGACGGCGCTCGCGGCGCGGCTGCTCGACGCCGGCTACGGGGTGGGCGACCGGATCGCCACCGTGACCGGCAACAGCTCCGACCAGGTGGTGCTGTTCTTCGCCTGCGCCAAGGCCGGGCTCGTGCTCGCGCCGCTGTCGTGGCGGCTGTCGCCGCACGAGCTCGCGGCGCAGCTCGACCAGGCCGACCCCGCGCTCGTGCTCGTCGAGGAGGAGTGCGGCACCCTGGCGGACGCCGCGCTCGAACGGCTGCCGCTGCCGCCGTCGCGCACCGCGCTGGGGCCGCACGGCGTGGAGGCGCGCGTGCCGCCGCCCACGCGCCGCATGTCCCTCGCCGAGCCGCCGCCCGCCGGCCCGCCGCACCGCGCGGTGCGCGACGACGACCCGCTGCTCCTGGTGTTCACCTCCGGCACGGGCGGCACCTCGCGGGGCGCGCTGCTCACCCACGCAAACTGCTTCTGGAACAACCTGTCGCTGTCCCGGACGGTGGAGCTGACCAGCACAGACGTGGTGCTCTCCGTGCTGCCGCAGTTCCACGTGGGCGGCTGGAACATCCAGCCGCTGCTGGCCTGGTGGACGGGCGCGACCGTGGTGCTGGAGCGCACCTTCGAGCCCGAGCGCGTGCTGCGCCTGGTCGCCGACCGGCGGGTCACGACCATGATGGGTGTGCCCACCAACTACCTGCTGCTCGCCGAGCACCCCGGCTTCGCGGCGGCCGACCTCAGCTCGCTGCGGCACGCCGTCGTGGGCGGCGCGCCCATGCCGGAGCCGCTGCTGCGCGCCTGGCACCGGCGCGGCGTCGCGCTCACCCAGGGCTACGGCCTCACCGAGGCGGGGCCCAACGTGCTCTGCCTGCCCGACGACGTGGCGCGCGACCGCGTCGGCTCCGCCGGCGTGCCGTATCCGCACGTCGAGGTGGCGGTGGCCGACCCGGTCACCGGCGAGCACCTCGCCGGCACCGCGACCGGCGAGCTGCTGGTGCGTGGCCCGAGCGTGTTCGCGGGCTACTTCCGGGAGCCGGAAGCGACCGCGGCGTCGTTCGCGGGCGGCTGGCTGCGCACCGGTGACCTGGTGGAACGCGATGCCGACGGGTACTACCGCGTGGTGGACCGGCTCAAGGACGTGTTCATCACGGGCGGCGAGAACGTCACGCCGGCCGAGGTGGAGGCGGCGCTGCGGCGGCACCCGGCCGTGGCGGACGCCGCCGTCGTCGGTGTGCCCGACGAGCGCTGGGGCGAGGTGGGCCACGCGTTCGTGGTGCCGCGCGCCGGCCGGTTCACCGACGCCGAGGACCTGGAGGCGTTCTGCCGCCGCGAGCTCGCGGGGTTCAAGGTGCCGCGACACTTCGACCTCGTCCCCGACCTGCCACGCTCGTCCCTGAACAAGGTGGTGCGCTCGGCGCTCGCCGCGCCGCCAGCAAGCCCAGCCAGCCACGTACGCCCAGCCGAGGAGGCCCGGTGAGCACCATCTCCCAGCCCATGACCAAGGGGGAGCGCACCCGCGCGCGCATCCTCGTCGCCGCCGAGCAGGTGTTCGCCGAGCTCGGCTTCCACGACGCCTCGATCGTCAAGATCACGGAGGCGGCCGGGGTGGGTCAGGGCACGTTCTACCTGTATTTCACCTCCAAGATCGAGATCTTCGACGAGGTGGTCGAGGACCTGAACCGGCGCGTACGGCACGCGATGATCGCGGCGTCCTCGCAGGCGACCGGCCGGATCGAGGCCGAGCGGGCGGGGTTCCGCGCCTTCTTCGAGTTCACGGCCGAGCACCCCGCGCTGTACCGGATCGTGCGGCAGGCCGAGTTCGTCTCGCCGGGCGCGCTGCGCCTGCACTACACGCGGATCGTCGAGGGCTACCGCGACGGCCTCGCCAAGGCGCAGGCGGCGGGGGAGGTCGGTGACATCGACCCCGAGGTGGCCGCGTGGGCGCTCATGGGCATCGGCGAGATCGTCGGGATGCGGTGGGTCCTGTGGGGCCCGGACGTCGAGCCCGGCGGCCCGACGTCGGCCGTCCCGCCCGAGGTGTTCGACCAGGCCATGCGGTTCATCGAGCGGGCGCTGGCGCCCGGCACCGGTGCCGGCGGCAGCGAGGGGGAGGAGCGTCCATGAGTGTCGTCGACCAGGTGGAGGCCACGGGCTCGCACACCTACACCACCCACGACGTGGCGGTGGCGGGCGGCACGCTGCGGGTGGGCGTCTGGGAGCCGACGACGCCCGGAGCGACCGGTCCCGGCGGCGCGCCCCTGCCCGCCGTCGTGCTGGTGCACGGCATCACCGCCTCGCACCGGGCCTGGCCCGCGGTCGTCTCCGCGCTGCCCGGCCGCCGCGTCGTCGCGCCCGACCTGCGCGGCCGCGGCCGCAGCAACACCCTGCCCGGCCCGTACGGCATGGCCGCGCACGCCGACGACGTCGCGGCCGTGATCGGGGCGCTCGCCGACGGACCCGCCGTCGTCGTCGGGCACTCCATGGGCGGTTTCGTGTCGCTCGTGCTGACGCACCGCCACCCGGACCTGGTGGCCCGGCTCGTGCTTGTCGACGGCGGCCTGCCCATCCCGCTGCCGCCGGGCGTGCCGGACGGCGCCACGCCGGAGGAGCTGGTGCGCGCCCTGCTCGGACCCGCGATCGAGCGGCTGACACAGACTTTCCCCAGCGCCGAGGCGTACCGCGAGTTCTGGCGGGCGCACCCCGCGTTCGCGGAGTGGAACCCCGTGGTGGAGCAGTACGTGGACTACGACCTGGCGGAGTTTCCCGCGGCGGGCGGGGACACCGGCCCGGTGCTCCGGCCCGCGACGTCGTCCGACGCCGTCGCCGCGGACTCGGCGGACTCCGCCCGGGGCGACGCCCTGCCCGCCGCGCTCGCGTGGGCCGCGGAGACGAGCCTCCCGGTCGCGTTCCTGCGCGCGCCGCGCGGCCTGCTCGACCAGCCGGGCGGCATGTACCCGGCGGACACGGTCGCGGACTGGGAGCGTCGGCTGCCGCGCCTGACGGCGAGCGAGGTGGTGGGCGTGAACCACTACACGATCATCATGGCGGAGCCGGGGGTCTCGGCGGTGGCGGCGGCGGTGACCGCCGTCGAGGACTGACCGACGCCCCGACGAGCTGCCGCGGATCGAGATGCCGCGGGGGGAGCGCCGCGGGGTGAACACCGCTCTTGCGGAGGTGGCCGGACGGGCTGAATTCCGTTCGTCCCGGGCACGGGCTTTCTGGCTCTGCAGGACTGTCCGGCAGGGCCCATATTCGGCGGGTCCGGGGTGAACGAAATTTTGCCCACCCGACCACCTCTCCCGGTGTGTGACTCACCCCGTCGAGCTCCGCGCCGACCGCCTCCGGCCCGGTGACGGCCCGGCGACGGCCCGGCGTCGTCAGGCCTCCGGGCGCAGGCCCAGCATGCGGTCGCGCTGGCGGGACATCTCGTCGGCCAGCACCTGCACCACGGCCGCCACGGCCGGCCGGCGCCACGACTCGCTGCGGATCACGGCCCAGTAGGGGAGGCGCTCCGTGACCTCGTCGGGCAGGAGCCGCACCAGGTCGTCGTGCCGGTCGGCCATGAAGCAGGGCAGGAACCCGAGCCCGGCGCCCGCGCGCGTGGCCTCGACGTGCACGAACACGTTGGTCGAGGCCAGCGCGTCCGGCATGCCGGGCACCAGGCGGCGCGGCGCGTCGAGGTCGTTCACCTGCAGCATGGAGTCCACGAAGTAGACCAGGCCGTGCCGGGACATCTCCTCGACCGTCGTCGGCGTGCCGTGCCGGGCCAGGTAGTCCCGCGAGCCGTACATGCCGAGCACGTACTCGCCCAGGCGCACGGCCTTGGCCCGCTGCACCTTCGGGTCCCCGACCACGACGTCGACGTCGACCCCCGAGCGGTGGTGCGTCGCCACCCGCGTGACCGTGACGAGCTCGACCGACAGCTCGGGGTGCGCGCCCCGCAGCCGTGCGATGGCGGGGGAGGCGACGTACGCGCTGAACCCGTCGGTCGCGGTCATCCGGACGACGCCGGTGACGGGATCGGCCTCGGTGTCGCCCCCGACGAGCCGGTCGACGGCGTCGGAGACGGCCTCGCCCGCCCGGGCCGCGCGCCGGCCGAGCGTCGTGAGCTCCCAGCCGTCGGCCCCGCGCACCAGGAGGCGCCCGCCGAGGGCGCGCTCCAGCGCCGTGATGTTGCGGGCCACCGTGGTGTGGTTGACGCCGAGCGCGCGGGCCGCCGTCGTGTACCGGCCGGTGCGCGCCACGGCGAGCAGCACCAGGAGCTGGTCGGCGACCTGGCCGGCCGGCGGGTCGTTGCGGGCTGACATGCCGTGACGTTACCAAGTGTGCATCCGTGCACATGCCGTCTGCCGACTTCGTCATTGCTGTGCACAGCGCTTCCCCGGAACACTCTGGCGAGTCACAGGTGGCGGGCCGCGCGGATCGCGCGGGCCGGCCGCACCCCGTGTCAGAGTCGACACCTAGGAGCAGCAGCATGTCCGCACAGCAGGGCACCCACGCACCGGACGACCGGTCGCTGATCAGGCGCATCGTCGCCGCCTCGATGGCCGGCACTGTCGTCGAGTGGTACGACTTCTTCCTCTACGCGACCGCCGCGGCGCTCGTGTTCAACAAGGTGCTCATGCCCGAGACGGGCAACGCCTACGACGCGATCATCGCCGCCTTCGTCACCTACGCCGTCGGCTTCCTCGCCCGCCCGCTGGGCGGCATCATCTTCGGCCACCTGGGTGACAAGCTCGGCCGCAAGTACACGCTGCAGTTCACGATCGTGCTGATCGGCGTGGCGACCGTGCTCATGGGCTGCCTGCCCACGTTCCAGCAGGTCGGCTTCCTCGCCCCGGCGCTCCTGGTGGTCCTGCGCTTCGTCCAGGGCGTGGCGCTCGGCGGCGAGTGGGGCGGCGCCGTGCTGCTCGTGGCCGAGCACAGCAAGGACGCCGAGCGGGCCCGCTGGACGGCGTGGCCGCAGGCCGGCGTCCCCGCGGGCAACCTGCTCGCGACCGTCGTGCTCTACACGATGTCGGCCACCCTGACCGACGAGGCGTTCCTCGCCTGGGGCTGGCGCGTCGCGTTCTGGCTGTCGGCCGTGGTCATCGTCGTGGGCTACTACGTGCGCACCCGCGTCTCCGACGCCCCCATCTACGAGGAGGCGAAGGCCGAGATCGAGGAGGGCGACAAGGGCTACGGCGTGCTGGAGGTGATCAGGCGCTACCCGCGTGGCGTGCTCACCGGCATGGGCCTGCGGTTCGCGGAGAACATCCTCTACTACCTCGTGGTGAGCTTCTCGATCGTCTACCTGGGCACCGCGCTCGGCATGGACACCACGCGCATCCTCGGGGTGGTCGCGGCCGCGCACGCCTTCCACTTCGTGGTGATCCTCGCCGTGGGGCGGCTCGCCGACAGCATCGGCCGCAAGCCGCTGTACATCGCGGGCGCCGTGCTCGGCGCCACCTGGTGCTGGTTCGCCTTCCCGGCGATGGACACCAAGAACGTCTGGGTCATCCTCGCGGTGCTCATGGCCGGGCTGCTGTTCCACGCCCTGATGTACGCGGTGCAGCCGGCGATCATGGCGGAGATGTTCCCGACCCGGATGCGCTACTCCGGCGTCTCGATCAGCTACCAGGTCACCTCGATCGTGGCCGGCTCGCTCGCCCCGATCCTCGCCACGACCTGGCTCAAGAACACCGGCTCCTGGTGGCCCACCGCCGTCTACATGGCGATCGCCGCCCTGATCACGCTCGTCGCGGCGCTCGCGCTGCGCGAGACCAAGGGTGCGTCCCTGCACGCGCTGGACGCCGAGGACCAGGCCCGCGAGCGCGAGCTCGCGGCGCGCAACGACTGAGCGGACGCACGAGCGGGTACGGGGGAACGACCGGGTGCAGGACGACGGAGGGGCAGGATCCACGATGAACGCGAGGCATGAGGAGCACCGGGCCGAGGAGCACCGGGCCGAGGGGCACCGGCTCGACGGGCGCACGGCGCTGGTGACGGGCGGCGCGAGCGGTATCGGCGCCGCGTGCGTGCGGGAGCTCGCCGCCCGCGGCGCGCACGTCACGGTGGCCGACCTCGACGGTGACGGCGCCAAGGCCGTCGCCGAGGAGGTGGGCGGCGAGGCCTGGGTGGTCGACCTGTCCGACACCCGGGCGCTCGACGACCTGCGGCTGGACACCGACGTGCTGGTGAACAACGCCGGCATCCAGCGCGTCAGCCCGATCCAGGACTTCGTGCCGGACGACTTCCGGCTGGTCCAGCGGATCATGCTGGAGGCGCCGTTCCTCCTGGTCCGCGCGGTGCTGCCCGGCATGTACGCGCGGGGCTGGGGGCGGGTGGTCAACATCTCGTCGGTCCACGGGCTGGTGGCCTCGCCGTTCAAGGCGGCGTACGTGGCGGCCAAGCACGGGCTGGAGGGCCTGTCCAAGGTGACGGCCCTGGAGGGCGGCGAGCACGGCGTGACCAGCGTGTGCGTCAACCCCGGCTACGTGCGCACCCCGCTGGTGGAGAAGCAGATCGCCGAGCAGGCGCGGGTGCACGGGATCGCGGAGTCCGAGGTGATGGCGCGGGTGATGCTCGCGGAGTCCGCGGTGAAGCGGCTGGTGGAACCGCACGAGGTCGCCGCCCTGGTGGGCTGGCTCACGGGGCCGGAGGCCGCGATGGTCTCCGGTGCCTCGTGGACCATCGACGGCGGCTGGAGCGCGCGGTGACGTGCTGCCCGGCGGCGCGCCGGGAGTGTGACACTGGCACATGGCATGACCTGCCGGTACTGACCTGATGAAGGAGTCAACGATGACTGTGGCACGCACCGGGTTCGACAAGGTGGTCGCGAGCGCGGCCGAGGCGGTGGCCGACATCCCCGACGGCGCCTCGCTCGCCGTGGGCGGGTTCGGGCTGTGCGGCAACCCGATCGCCCTGATCGAGGCGCTGCTGGCGCAGGGCACCAGCGGCCTGTCCGTGGTGAGCAACAACTGCGGCGTCGACGACTGGGGCCTGGGCGTGCTGCTGAACGCCCAGCGGATCGCGAAGATGACCAGCTCGTACGTGGGGGAGAACAAGGAGTTCGAGCGGCAGTTCCTCTCGGGCGAGCTCGAGCTGGAGCTCACCCCGCAGGGCACGCTCGCCGAGAAGCTCCGCGCCGGCGGCGCGGGCATCGCCGCCTTCTTCACGCGCACGGGCGTGGGCACCCAGGTGGCCGACGGCGGCCTGCCGCGCAAGTACGACGGCGCGGGCGGCGTCGCGATCGCGTCCCCGCCCAAGGAGGTGCGCACGTTCGGTGCGGACGACGCCGAGTACGTGCTGGAGGAGTCGATCAGCACCGACTTCGCCCTCGTGCACGCCCTGCGCGGCGACCGGCACGGCAACCTCGTGTTCAACAAGTCGGCGCGCAACTTCTCGCCGCTCGCCGCGATGGCGGGACGGATCTGCATCGCCCAGGTCGAGGAGCTCGTCGAGCCGGGGGAGATCGACCCGGACACCGTGCACCTGCCGGGCGTCTACGTGCACCGGGTGGTGCACGTCGGCACCGACATCGAGAAGCGCATCGAGCGCCGGACCGTGACGGAGCCCGCCGCGGCGTCGTCGGGCAAGGAGGGCTGAACCATGGCACTGACCCGACAGGAGATGGCCGCGCGCGCGGCGCGCGAGCTGCAGGACGGCATGTACGTGAACCTGGGCATCGGGCTGCCGACGCTCGTGCCCAACTACGTGCCGGACGACCGGCACCTGGTGCTGCAGTCCGAGAACGGCATCCTCGGCGTGGGGCCGTACCCCACGGAGGACGCCGTGGACCCGGACCTCATCAACGCGGGCAAGGAGACGGTGACGCTGCTGCCCGGCTCGTCGATCTTCGACTCCGCCATGTCGTTCGGCATGATCCGCGGCGGCAAGATCGACGCCGCGATTCTGGGCGGCATGCAGGTCTCGGCCACGGGAGACCTGGCCAACTGGATGATCCCCGGCAAGATGGTCAAGGGCATGGGCGGCGCCATGGACCTGGTGCACGGCGCGGGCCGCGTCATCGTGCTCATGGAGCACGTGGCGCGCGACGGGTCGCCGAAGATCCTGCGCGAGTGCTCGCTGCCGCTGACCGGCAAGGGCGTGGTGAACCGGATCATCACCGACCTGGCGGTGCTCGACGTGACGCCGTCCGGGCTGGTGCTGCGCGAGCTCGCGCCGGGGGTCACGGCCGAGGAGGTCGTCGCGAAGACCGAGCCGGAGCTCACCGTCGAGCTGGTCGGTTCCGCGGGCTGAGCCTGCGCGACCGCCGAGCCCGCGCGACCGCCGGGCTCGCCGGCGAATCCGGGGGATACGCTGGGAAGAACGGCCAAAGGAGGTCTCATGAGTGACGCATTTGCTGCCCCGACGGGTGCCACGAGCACCGGTCCGGGCGCCACGGGTCAGGGCGCGACACACAGCGCGGACGACGTGGTGATCGTCTCGGCGGCGCGGACGCCGCAGGGGCGGCTGAAGGGTTCGCTGTCGGCGCTGAGCGCCGTCGAGCTGGGCGCCGTCGCGGCGCGCAGGGCGCTGGAGGTCGCGGGCCCGCTCGCGGCCGACGTCGACAAGGTGGTCTTCGGCCAGGTGATCCAGGCGGGCGCGGGCCAGAACCCGGCCCGGCAGACGGCGGTCGCCGCCGGCGTGCCCTGGGGCGTGCAGGCCGTGACGGTGAACAAGGTGTGCCTGTCGGGTCTGACGTCGATCATCGACGGGGCCCGGCTGCTCCGCACCGGCGAGGCGGCCGTGGTGCTGGTGGGCGGGCAGGAGTCGATGACCAACGCCCCGCACCTGCTGGCCGGCGCGCGGTCCGGGTTCGGCTACGGCTCGGCCGAGCTGACCGACTCCGTGGCGCACGACGCCCTCACGGACGCGTTCGACGACGTCTCGATGGGTATCTCGACCGAGGAGCACAACGCGGGCTCCGTGTTCGTCTCGCGCGAGGAGCAGGACGCGATCGCGGCCGCCTCGCACCAGCGGGCCGCCGCTGCGACCAAGGACGGCGTGTTCGAGGCCGAGCTGGCGCCGGTCTCGGTGCCGCAGCGCCGCGGCGACCCCGTCGAGGTCCGCACCGACGAGGGCGTCCGGCCCGACACGACGCCCGAGTCGCTCGCCCGGCTGCGCCCCGCGTTCAAGCCCGACGGGACGCTGACGGCGGGCAACTCGTCGCAGATCTCCGACGGCGCCGCCGCGCTCGTGCTCACCACGCGCGGCCGGGCCGAGGCGGCCGGCGTGCCCGTGCTGGCGACGGTCCGCTCGCACGGTCAGGTGGCCGGGCCGGACAACTCGCTGCACTCGCAGCCGGCCCGGGCGATCGGCCAGGCCCTGGAGCGCGAGGGCTGGACGGCGGCCGACCTCGACCTCGTGGAGATCAACGAGGCGTTCGCCGTGGTGGTCGGGGTCTCCGCGAAGGAGCTCGGCGTGCCGCTCGACATCGTCAACGTGCACGGCGGCGGCATCGCGCTGGGGCACCCCGTGGGGGCGTCCGGCGCGCGCATCGCCGTGCACGCGGCGCACGAGCTGGCCCGCCGCGGCGGAGGCCGCGCCGCCGTCGGCCTGTGCGGTGGCGGAGGCCAGGGCGAGGCGCTCCTCCTGGAGGTGTGACCGCCGGATCAGCTGGCTGACTCGGCGATCGTTCCCTGCCGAGTCAGCCAGCTGGTCGGACCACCTCGCTGACTCGGCGTTCGTGCGTTGGCGAGTCAGTGGGGTGGTCGGACGGCGGGTCAGTGGGTCTCGCGGTCCTTCGCGTCGCCGATGTAGTCGTGGACGTCGTCCGGGAGGCCGTCGAGGTTCATGTCCGTGGTCCTGGCCTGCCGCGCGTCCCGGCGCAGCGCGATGCCGCCCAGGATCGCTGCGAGCACCGACGAGCCGAGGATCGCGATCTTGGCCCCGTCGGTGTGCTCGGAGTCGCCGAAGGACAGCTCGCTGATCAGCAGGGACACGGTGAACCCGATGCCGGCCAGCAGACCGACGGGTAGCAGGTCGCGCACGCCGATCCCGTCGGGCAGCCGTAGCGGTGTGATGCGAGTGACCAGCGCGGTGGTGCCGAGCACGCCGATCAGCTTGCCGAGGATCAGGCCCGCGGCGATGGCGGCGACGACGGGCTGGCCGAGCACGGCGCCCGGCCCGTCGCCGTCGACCAGGGAGACGCCCGCGGCGAAGAAGGCGAAGACGGGCAGTGCGAAGCCCGACGAGAACGGCCTGATGCCGTGCTCGTAGCGGGTGGTGCGCGACGTCGGCTCGCCGTGCAGCGTGACCGCGGGCACGGTGAAGCCCAGCAGCACGCCGGCGATCGTCGCATGCACACCCGAGGCGTGCATGAGGGCCCACGCCACCACGGCGAGCGGCAGCAGCACGAACCACCGGGGCGTGCGGGACCGCACGTGCCAGCCGAACAGTCCGACGCAGACGAGCGTGCCGAGCAGCGGCAGCCAGTGGATCTCGTCGGTGTAGAAGACGGCGATGACGACGATCGCCAGGAGGTCGTCCACGACGGCCAGCGTGAGCAGGAACGTGCGGATGGCCGCCGGCAGGCCGCGGCCGAAGATCGCCAGGACGCCCACGGCGAACGCGATGTCGGTGGCGCTGGGGATGGCCCAGCCCCGCAGCGCCCCGGGCTCGTCGAGCAGCAGCACGGTGCCGACGTAGATCAGCGCGGGCACGGCCATGCCGCCCACGGCGGCGATCATCGGGACGCCGGCCTCCCGGGGGTTGCGCAGGCTCCCGGCGACGAACTCCTGCTTGAGCTCCACGCCCACCACGAAGAAGAAGATCGCGAGCAGCCCGTCGGCGGCCCAGGTCGCGAGGGAGAGGTCGAGGTGCACCGGGAACGGCCCGATCGCGGCCGGTCCCACCACGGCGTCGGACAGCGCCTGGTACGAGGCGCGCCAGGGGGAGTTGGCCCAGAGCAGGGCGAGGAACGCGGCGCCGATCAGCAGCGCCCCGCCGGTCGTCTCGCGGGACAGCCAGGTGCGCAGGCGCTGGGCTCGGGTGGGTGCGGGGGCGGTACCGGTCAACGGTCGTCCTCTCGGGTGCGGGGTCGGCTGACACGGACCGGTCGACCCGGTCCACGCCGACCAGACTTCCCGGCACTCCCTGGGTCTCACCCTACCCGGGCTCGCACCCGGGACTACCGGGACGCCAGCCCGGCACAGGCGGCGCGCAGCTTGGTGATCGTGTTCCAGTTGCGGGCCGTGGTCGGCGCGCCGACGGCCCGGTCGATGACCTTCGGCGTGAGCCTGGACCGGCCGATCCCGTCCACGTAGTGCACGTACAGCACGCCCGCGGCCGTCGCGAGCATCTCCCGGCCGGGGCTGGCCAGGTCGAGCCTGGCGATGCCCGCCTCGTCGAGCTCGCCGAACGGGACGTGCACCTGCAGGTGGGACGGGTCGTCCCGGGCGGCGGCCGGGAACGGGTTGGCCGAGGCGATGGCTTCCAGCCGCTCCGCGCTCAGCCCGACGGCGGCCACGTCCTGCCCCACGCGGTCGGTCAGTCGCTCCTCGACGAGCCGGGCGACGTCGGCGGCGCTGCCGGCCCCGGAGGTCCCGGCCGTGACCACGAGATTGCCGCTGTTCAGGAGGGTGCGGACGTCGGCGAGACCGGCGTCCTCGGCGGCTCCGCGGAGGTCCGCTGACGACACGCGCAGGCCGGGGCCGATGTTCACGGCCCGGAGCAGGACGGCGAAGGAAGCCATGTGCCCATCCTGCCGCCTGGGCGCGCCTCCCTGCGAGTTTTGCTCTTTCTTGGAGTAAAAATCAAGCTATTGCCACCATGTGAACAGTTCGTGACAACTTGCGACCCGCCGGGGCGTGGGTCTGGTCACGGGATGGCAGGGCGCGTAGTTTCCACCTCAGGGACGGCACCCAGTCGCCCCTTCGGGAGGCCAACCTATGGAGTGCTCGCTCCGTGGAGAAGGGCCGGCCCCGGCTCTGCGCCACGACGCGGCGCACCGAGTCGGTCGCTCGGCCCATCCACCAGCCCCGGTTCGACCGGGTCGGTTCCGCCGGCAGGCGGTACCCGCCAGGTAGCGACGAGGCTGTCACGGCGTTTCGGCGCCGGAGGGAGAACCGCAGTGAGCCATTCCGCACACACCACCCGTCCGTCCGACCAGAGTGCCGACGCCGCTGCCGGCGCGGCAGGTGACGAACGCAGGACCTTCGTCATCGACACGTCAGTGCTGTTGAGTGACCCGAAGGCGATGATGCGGTTCGCGGAGCACGACGTCGTACTGCCGATCGTCGTGGTCACGGAGCTGGAGGCCAAGCGCCACCACGCCGAGCTCGGGTACTTCGCCCGGAGCGCCCTGCGGATGCTGGACGAGCTGCGGGTGCAGCACGGCCGGCTCGACTCACCGGTCCCCGTGGGGGACACGGGCGGCACGCTCCGGGTGGAGCTCAACCACATCGACCCCTCCGTCCTGCCGGCCGGCTTCCGCCTGGGCGACAACGACACGCGCATCCTGGCCGTGGCCGCCAACCTGGCGGCCGAGGGCAGCAGCGTCACCGTCGTCTCCAAGGACCTGCCGATGCGGGTCAAGGCGTCCGCCGTCGGCCTGCAGGCCGAGGAGTACCGGGCCGAGCTCGCGGTGGACTCCGGCTGGACCGGGATGCGCGAGATCGACCTCTCGGACGAGCAGATGGGCTCCCTCTGGGAGAACGAGTCCGTCGAGATCGCGACCCTGGACCCCGCGACGGTCGAGGCGGCCGCGCCGCTCCTGGTGCACACGGGCATGGTGGTGCACTCACCGGGCGGCTCCGCGCTCGGCCGGGTGACGCCGGACAAGAAGGTGCGGCTGGTCCGCGGCGACCAGGAGGTGTTCGGCGTGCACGGTCGCTCGGCCGAGCAGCGCGTCGCCATCGACCTGCTGCTCGACGAGGAGATCGGGATCGTCTCCCTCGGCGGCCGGGCCGGCACGGGCAAGTCGGCGCTCGCCCTGTGCGCCGGCCTGGAGTCCGTGCTGGAGCGGCAGCAGCACCGCAAGGTGCTCGTCTTCCGGCCGCTGTACGCGGTGGGCGGGCAGGAGCTGGGCTACCTGCCCGGTTCCGAGTCCGAGAAGATGAACCCGTGGTCGCAGGCCGTCTACGACACGCTCGGGGCACTGGTCTCGCCCGACGTCGTCGAGGAGGTCATCGCCCGCGACATGCTCGAGGTGCTGCCGCTCACGCACATCCGCGGGCGCTCGCTGCACGACTCGTTCGTGATCGTGGACGAGGCGCAGTCCCTGGAGCGGAACGTGCTGCTCACGGTGCTGTCGCGCATCGGCCAGAGCTCGCGCGTGGTGCTCACCCACGACGTCGCGCAGCGCGACAACCTGCGGGTCGGGCGGCACGACGGCGTCGCGGCCGTGATCGAGGCGCTCAAGGGGCACCCGCTGTTCGCGCACGTGACCCTGACCCGGTCGGAGCGCTCGCCGGTGGCGGCGCTGGTGACCGACATGCTGGAGCGGCTGGAGGTCTGACCGGCCCCGAGCGTGTCAGACGCCCAGGTCACTCCCGTGACCTGGGCGTCTGACATGTACCTGAACTTCTGGCACTGGAGAGGCGGGCCGGCCGGACGGAACCCCCCAGCCCCGCATGTCCGGCGGACCGCCTCCCCTGCGTGCGGTGCGACCATAGCACCTTAGGTAAGCCTAACCATAGTCATGGCCGCGGGTGAGCTTCTCGGCCACTGGTTCAATCGGGGCGTGTCTCGCTTGTCGGATATAGCATCTGCCCCATGCTGATTGCCGAAGACTTCCTGCTGCTCGCCGTCGACGACGAGACGGGCAAGACCGCCAACGTCGACAACCTGGGTGTTCGCCTCGCCGGTGCGCTCCTCGCCGACCTCTCCGACGCGCGCAAGACCCTGCTGCGGGGTGCGCCCGAGGCCGGCGCCACCAAGGAGGAGCGCGAGAAGGCCGGTGACGCCACGATCATCGTCACCGACAACAGCCCCGTGGGCCACATCGCCCTGGACGCTGCGCTGCAGTCCGTGCTGGCCACGCCCGACGCCCCGGCCCGCAAGGTCGTCGAGGCGATCTCGAAGGACGCCGAGGAGAACCTCCTGGCCGCGCTCGTCGAGCGGGGCATCCTGGAGAAGGAGGAGACCAAGCTCTTCCGCATGCTCCCCGTCACCCGCTGGCCGGCCCCTGACTCGAGCCACGAGACCGCGCTACGCGCCAACCTCACCAAGGTCCTCGTCGAGGGCGCGGAGCCCGACGAGCGCACCGCCACCCTCATCTCCCTGCTGCACGGCTCCGGCCTGATCTCCGGCCTGGTCGGCAAGGAGCAGCGCAAGGCAGCCCAGGACCGCGCCGAGGAGATCGCCGGCAGCGAGTGGGGCGTCGCCACGGTCGCCACCCAGGTCGCCGTCGCGGCCTCGGTCGCGGCCGTCGCCACCGTCGGTGCCGCGGTCGCCGCCGCCGTCATCATCGCGAACACCAAGGAGAACGCGGAGGCCGCCGCGGCCGCGCTCCCGGCCGCCGAGGGCACGCCGGTCGCCTGAACGACCCCCCCCGCCTGCACGCACGAGGGCCGCTTCCGTCCTGGAAGCGGCCCTCGTGCGTGCGTGCCGGGCGGCTCAGGCCTGCGGCGGGCGCGTCATCGACAGCACGTCGAGGGCCGTGTCGAGCTGCTCCTCGGTGACCTCGCCACGCTCGACGAAGCCGAGGTCGACCACGGCCTGGCGCACCGTGATGCCCTCCTTGACCGCGTGCTTGGCCACCTTGGCGGCGGCCTCGTAGCCGATCGCGCGGTTCAGCGGCGTGACGATCGACGGCGACGACTCGGCCAGCGCGCGGGCGCGCTCGACGTTGGCGGTGATGCCCACGATCGTCTTGTCCGCCAGCACGCGCGACGCGTTCGACAGCAGGCGGATGGACTCCAGCACGCCCTGCGCGATCACCGGGATCTGCACGTTGAGCTCGAAGGAGCCGCTCGCGCCGGCCCACGTCACGGTGGCGTCGTTGCCGATGACGCGCGCGCACACCATGAGCACGGCCTCGGGGATGACCGGGTTGACCTTGCCCGGCATGATCGAGGAGCCCGGCTGCAGGTCGGGCAGCGCGATCTCGCCCAGGCCCGTGTTGGGGCCGGAGCCCATCCAGCGCAGGTCGTTGCAGATCTTGGTCACCGAGACCGCGATGGTGCGCAGCGCGCCGGAGAGCTCGACCAGGCCGTCCCGCGCGGACTGCGCCTCGAAGTGGTCACGGGCCTCGGTCAGCGGCAGGCCCGTGTCCTGCGCCAGCAGCGCGATGACCCGCTGCGGGAACCCGGCGGGGGTGTTGATGCCGGTGCCCACGGCGGTGCCGCCCAGCGGGACCTCCGCGGCGCGCGGCAGCGCGGACTGCAGGCGCTCGACGCCGTAGCGGATCGCGGCGGCGTACCCGCCGAACTCCTGGCCGAGGGTGACCGGGGTGGCGTCCATCAGGTGCGTGCGGCCCGACTTCACGACCGTGGCGTACTCGTCGGACTTGGCCTGCAGCGCGTCCGCCAGGTGCGTCAGCGCGGGGATCAGGTCGTTGACCACGCCCGACGTCGCCGCGACGTGCACCGAGGTGGGGAACACGTCGTTCGAGGACTGCGACGCGTTGACGTGGTCGTTCGGGTGCACGTCCTTGCCGAGGCTCGCGGTAGCGAGCGTGGCCAGCACCTCGTTGGTGTTCATGTTCGACGACGTGCCCGAGCCGGTCTGGTAGACGTCGACCGGGAAGTGGCCGTCGTGCTTGCCGGAGGCGACCTCGTCGGCCGCGGCGACGATGGCGTCGGCGATGTCCTGGTCGAGCACCCCGAGCTCCGCGTTGGCGGTGGCGGCGGCCTTCTTCACCCGGGCGAGCGCCTCGATGTGGGCGCGCTCCAGCGGGGTGCCGGAGATCGGGAAGTTCTCGACGGCACGCTGCGTCTGCGCTCGGTACAGGGCGTTCGCGGGGACGCGGACCTCGCCCATGGTGTCGTGCTCGATGCGGTATGCGGCGTTGGTGTCGCCGGGCTCGGTCGAGCCCGACGAGACGACGGTGTCAGCAGTCATGGGTCTATCGTGCCGCAGGCTCGGGCGGGTGACGCATCCCAGCGCGTGACTCGTGTCACCCCGGCCCGCCCGAGCCCTTCCGGTCGTCCGGCGGTCAGGGCCGCTCGCCCACCTCGCCGATCACGTCGACCAGGCGCGCGCTGCCCTCGGCCAGGTCGTACTCCAGCCCGACCACGGCGCACCGGCCCTCCTTGACCGCGCTCGCCAGCGCCGCCGAGTAGCCGTGCAGCATGCCGACCGTGTGCTTCACGTGCTCGCGGCGCAGCACGTTCTGGTCGGACAGCGCGGTCATCGCCTGGGCCGGGTCGCCCGACGTGATGCTCGCGATCGACGGGATCACCCGGTCCACGACGGCGCGGACGAACCCGGGCGGCTGCTCGCCCGTGGCGAGCGTGTGCGCGGCGGCGGCGACCGCGCCGCACGAGTCGTGCCCCAGCACCACCACGAGCGACGCGCCGAGCACCTCCACCCCGTACTCGATCGAGCCGACCACGGTGGTGTCCACGACGTGCCCCGCGGTACGCACCACGAACACGTCGCCCAGGCCCTGGTCGAAGATGATCTCCGCGGCCACACGCGAGTCCGAGCAGCCGAAGATCACGGTGTGCGGGTGCTGCGCGGCCTGCAGCTCACGCCGCCGGTCCGCGTTCTGCGACGGGTGCGCGGGGGTGTCCGCGACGAACCGCTCGTTCCCCTCCCGCAGCCGGCGCCAGGCCTCGCCCGGGCTGAGCTGATCCGGGTTCTGGGTGGTGCTCACGGTCCGACCTCCTCGCGACGCGGCGGGTTGGCACCCGCCCGGGAAACGGTGATCGCGGCGACGGCGACGCAGCGGTCCAGCAGCCGCCGCACCGTCGCCACGTCGACGGCGTGCAGCGCGTCCCGCCGGGCGGCGCCCAGCAGGTCGTGCTCCCACAGGCCGTCGATCAGGGCGCCCATGAACGAGTCGCCGGCGCCCACGGTGTCGACCACCTCGACGCTCGGCGCCACGACCTCGACCTCCCCGGCGTCGGACACGGCCACCGCGCCCTTGCCGCCGAGGGTGACGACGACCAGCGCGGGCGTGCCGCGCTGCCAGTCGCGGGCCACGGCCACCGGGTCGGTGTCCGGGTAGAGCCAGGCCAGGTCCTCGTCGCTCACCTTGACCACGTCCGAGAGCTCCACGAGCGCCTCGACGCGCGGGCGCACCTCGTCGGCCGGGCCCATGATCGCGGGCCGGGCGTTCGGGTCGTAGGTCGTGGTCGACGTGGCCCGCGCGGCCTCCAGCACCTGCCGCACCTGCGCGGCGCCCGGTTCGAGCATCGCCGCGATCGAGCCGGTGTGGACGGCGAGCGCGTCACCGGCCCCGGCGTCCCGCAGCGCCTCCGCGGGGACCCGCCAGGTGAGGTCGAAGTCGTAGCTGGCCGAACCGCCGTCGTCCAGCGTGGCCACGGCGACGCTCGTGCGTTCCGCGCCGTCGCTGCCCTCGACCAGGCCGACCGCGGACTCGGCGAGCCAGCCGCGCACGAGGTCGCCCCGCGCGTCGGCCCCGAGCCACGTCGCGAGCCGGACGTCCCGGCCCAGGCGACCCAGCGTGAGCGCCACGTTGGCGATGCTGCCGCCGGGGTGCTCGGCCGAGGAGCCGTCGGGCCGGCGCACCTCGTCCACCAGGGCCTCGCCCACGGCGAGGACGTGCGCGCTCACTCGGCGTCCTCCGGCGAGCCGGCGGCCGCCGTCGACGCGTTCTGCGCGGCGGCGAGGCGCTCGCGGGCGCCGTCGAGCCACTCCTGGCAGCGGGCGGCCAGGGCCTCACCGCGCTCCCAGAGCGCGAGGGACGCCTCCAGCGGCTCGCCACCGGCCTCCAGCCGGCCGACGACCTGCACGAGCTCGTCGCGCGCCTGCTCGTAGCTGAGGGAGGCGACGTCGGGAGACGTCACCGGTTCGCCTGCATCGGTCACAGCATCTGTACTCACGGGGAACAGTCAACAGCACACCGCCGACATCCGGGGTCCGCCGTCCACAGGTTCGACAGGTGGCTCCGGCAGCCGGCCCGGAATCAGTTTGGTCCTGGCCGCTCCGGCATCGGACCATGGTGACCCATGGGCCACCTAGAAGTCGCGCACGCCGAGTACCACCTGCCGGACGGCCGGACCCTTCTGGGGGACGTCTCGTTCCGCGTGGGCGAGGGCAGTGCGACGGCGATCGTCGGCCCCAACGGCGCGGGCAAGACGACGCTCCTGCGCCTCATCACCGGCGAGCTGGAGCCGCACGGCGGCTCCGTGGTGGTCAGCGGCGGGCTCGGCGTGATGCGCCAGTTCGTGGGCTCGGTGCGCGACGAGACCACGGTGCGCGACCTGCTGGTCTCCGTGTCCGACACCCGCCTGCAGCAGGCGGCGCGCGCGGTCGACGAGGCCGAGCACGCGATGCTCACCGTCGACGACGAGGACGCCCAGATGGCGTACGCGCAGGCCCTGTCGGACTGGGCCGAGGTGCGCGGGTACGAGGCCGAGACACTCTGGGACGTGTGCACCATGGCCGCGCTCGGCGTGCCCTACGACCGGGCGCAGTTCCGCGAGGTGCGGACCATGTCGGGCGGCGAGCAGAAGCGGCTCGTGCTGGAGGCGCTGCTGCGCGGCACCGACGAGGTGCTGCTGCTCGACGAGCCGGACAACTACCTGGACGTGCCGGGCAAGCGGTGGCTGGAGGAACAGCTCAAGGCCACCCGCAAGACCGTCCTGTTCGTGTCGCACGACCGGGAGCTGCTCTCGACGGTGGCCGACCGCATCGTGTCGCTGGAGCCCGGTCCGGCCGGGGCCGACGCCTGGGTGCACGGCGGCGGCTTCGCGACCTTCCACGAGGCGCGGCGCGAGCGGTTCGCGCGGTTCGAGGAGCTGCGCCGGCGCTGGGACGAGAAGCACGCCCAGCTCAAGAAGCTCGTGCTGACCCTGCGCAACCAGGCGGCGAGCAGCCCTGACATGGCGTCGCGCTACCGGGCGGCGCAGACCCGCCTGCGCAAGTTCGAGGAGGTCGGCCCGCCGCCCGAGCCGCCGCGCGAGCAGGACATCACGATGCACCTGCGAGGCGGGCGCACGGGCCTGCGGGCCGTGACCTGCGAGGGGCTGGAGCTCACCGGGCTCATGAAGCCGTTCGACCTGGAGATCTTCTACGGCGAGCGGGTCGCGGTGCTGGGCTCCAACGGGTCGGGCAAGTCCCACTTCCTGCGGCTGCTCGCGGGTGGCGACGTGGCGCACACGGGCTCGTGGAAGCTCGGGGCGCGCGTGGTCGCCGGCCACTTCGCGCAGACGCACGCCCATCCCGAGCTGTTCGGGCGCGTGCTGCTCGACATCCTGTGGGAGGACCACGCGCAGGACAAGGGCAAGGCCATGGCGCGGTTGCGGCGCTACGAGCTCACCGTCGCGGCCGAGCGGCCGTTCGACCGGCTGTCGGGCGGTCAGCAGGCCCGGTTCCAGATCCTCCTGCTCGAGCTCGCGGGCTCGACGGCGCTGCTGCTCGACGAGCCCACCGACAACCTCGACCTGGAGTCGGCGGAGGCGCTGCAGGAGGGCCTGGAGTCCTTCGACGGCACGGTGCTGGCCGTGACCCACGACCGCTGGTTCGCGCGGTCGTTCGACCGGTACCTGGTCTTCGGCTCCGACGGCATCGTGCGCGAGACGCCGGAGCCCGTGTGGGACGAGCGGCGGGTCGAGCGGGAGCGCTGAGCGGGGACTGTCACAGATCCGGGGTGCTCCCGGTCGAACACGTGACGGGCCGTCCTGGCCCGTCCGCGAACATCGCCAACCAAGGAGCACCCCATGAAGATCGTGGTCATCGGCGGCACGGGCCTCGTCGGCAGCCAGGTCGTGAAGAATCTGGAGGCGCACGGACACGAGGCCGTCCCCGCCTCGCCGCAGAGCGGTGTGAACACCCTGACCGGTGAGGGGCTGGACGAGGTGCTGGAGGGCGCGCAGGTGGTGATCGACCTCAGCAACTCGCCGTCGTTCGCCGAGGAGGACGTCACGGCCTTCTTCCGCACCTCGACGACCAACCTGCTGGAGGCGGAGAAGAAGGCCGGAGTGCAGCACCACGTGATCCTCTCGATCGTGGGCGCCGACGGTATCGACGCGGGCTACATGCGCGCCAAGATCGTGCAGGAGGACCTGGTCAAGGCCTCCGGGTCGGGCTGGTCGATCGTCCGGTCCACGCAGTTCTTCGAGTTCCTCGCCTCGATCGCCGACGCGGCGACCGTCGACGGCGTCGTCCACGTCGCGCCCGTCCGCTTCCAGCCGATCGCCTCGGCGGACGTCGCACGGTTCGTCGGCCGGACCGCCGCGGGCACGCCGCTCGGCGCGACCATCGAGATCGCCGGCCCGGAGACCTTCGGGTTCGACGAGATCGTGCGCAAGCACCTCGCCTCGACGGACGACCCCCGCGAGGTGGTCGCCGACCCGAGCGCGACCTACTTCGGGGCGGAGCTCAAGGACGCCGAGCTCGTCCCCGCGGGCCAGGCCCAGCTCGGCGAGGTCAGCTACGAGCAGTGGCGGGCGGCTCAGGCGTAGCGTCCCCGGTGCCCGCCTCCGGCGCGGCCTGGTCCGCCCAGGCCCGCCGGAGCGGCGCCATCTTGTCGGGATTCATCTGCCACATCAGCTCCTGCACGCCCTCGTCGGACACCACCACGGACAGGACGCCGACCAGCGCGCCGTCCCGCTCCATCGCGAAGCCCTCGGCGCCGTTGACCGCGATAGGACGCGTGGTGATGCCCGTCCAGAAGACCTCCGCGAACGACGACAGGACGCGGGCCACCTTGGCCCGGCCCCGGACCGCGACCCGGGCGACGTTCTTGGCCCGGCCGTTGCTGTCGGCACGCGTCACCACGTCCTCGGCGAACAGCTGCTCCAGCCGGGCGACGTCGCCCACACGCGCCGCGGCGAGGAACGCGGCGAGCAGGTCACGCCGGGCCGTGTCGCTCACCGTGTTCTTGCGCTCCGACGCCAGGTGCTTGCGCGCCCGGCTCACGAGCTGGCGGGTGGCGGTGGGGGAGACACCCACGATCTGTGCGATCTCCGGGTACCCGTAGTCGAACGCCTCGCGCAGCACGTACGCGGCACGCTCCGTGGGGGAGAGCTTCTCGAGCAGCACCAGCACCGCGACGTCCAGGGCCTCGGCGCGCTCCGCGCCCAGCGTCGGGTCCGCGCTCGTGTCCACCGGCTCCGGCAGCCACGGACCGACATACGTCTCGCGGCGCGACCGCGCGCTCTGCAGCACGTTGATCGCCAGCCGGGTCGCCGCCGTCGTCAGGAACGCCTGCGGGTTGACGACGACCGACCGGTCCGTCGTCTGCCACCGCACCCAGGTCTCCTGCACCACGTCCTCGGCCTCCGCGGCCGAGCCGAGCATGCGGTAGGCGATGCCGAACAGCCGGCGGCGGGCCGACGCGAAGACCTTCGCGGCGTCATCGAGCGTGTCCACATCGCCTGTCATCGTGCTCTCCCGGGTAGCGCAGATCTCATACTTTCCCGACCGTAACCGACGAAATGTTCTTGGGACGGGTTCGACGGCGGGCGAACATGTTGCCATGACCACACCCGACCCGATCTTCGTGGACCCCCGCCTCGCGCGCCTCTACGACGCCTTCGACGACGACCGCGGCGACCTCGACCTGTACGTCGGCCTCGCCGGTCGGCTGGGCGCCCGCAGCGTGCTCGACGTCGGCTGCGGCACGGGCGTGCTCGCCCTGCTGCTGGCCGCGCGCGGCCTGGACGTGACCGGCGTCGACCCCGCCGCCGCGTCCCTGGAGGTGGCGCGTCGCAAGCCGGGCGCCGAGGACGTCACCTGGGTCGAGGGCGGGGCCGACGCCGTCGCCGGGCTGGGCCTCGCGGCCGACCTGGCGACGATGACCGGCAACGTGGCGCAGGTCTTCACCGGCGACGACGACTGGGCGCGGGCGCTCGCGGCGGTCCACGACGCGCTCCGGCCCGGCGGGGTCCTCGTCTTCGAGACCCGGGTCCCCGCGCGCCAGGCCTGGCTCCGCTGGACGCGCGAGCACTGGTCGGCCCGCCGCACGATCCCCGGCGTCGGGGAGGTCGAGACCTGGACGGAGCTGCTGGAGGTCGCGCTCCCGCTGGTCACGTTCCAGCACAGCTACCTCTTCCCGCCCGGCCTGCTGCCCGACGGCGACGTTGTCACCTCGGTCTCGACCCTGCGGTTCCGGGAGCGCGACGAGGTCGAGGCGTCGCTGGCTGCCGCCGGGTTCACCGTCGAGGAGGTGCTGGACGCGCCCGACCGGCCGGGGCTGGAGTGGGTGTTCGTCGCCCGCCGGGGCTAGGGGTGCGGCGCGCCCTTTTCATGGCAGTGCCATGTCATAGGATTCCCACATGGCGAGGCAGAAGGATCCGGCAGTGCGCACGCAGCTCCTGGAGCGTGCGGCGCGGATGCTGCGCGAGCGCGAACCCATCACGCTGCGGTCGCTCGTCGACGGGACCGGGGTCTCGACGATGGCGGTCTACACCTACTTCGGCGGGATGGACGGGGTGTGGCGCGCGCTGCGCCAGGAGGGCTTCACGCGGCTGGCAGCGCGGTTCGAGACCCTCGTCGTGCCGGAGGACCCCGTCGAGGACCTTGTGGCGGGGGTCGCAGCCTACGTCGTCAACGCGCTCGAGTTCCCCGACCTCTACCGGGTCATGTTCGACGCGACCGTCGAGCTCGAGGACGTCGGGGCAGCCGAGGCGACCCTCGGCTACCTCGTGCGCGCCGCGGCGCGCTGTCGGGACGCCGGCCGCATCGCCGAGGACGCCGACCCCGAGCGGCTCGCCACCGAGGTCTGGACCGTGAGCCACGGGATCGTGTCGCTGGTCGTGAGCCGGGTCGCCTCCCGGCGCACCCTCGCCTCGGGCGTTCCCCTGCTCACCGCGGTGATCGTCGCGGCCGGCGACGATCCCGCGGTGTGCCGACGCTCGGTCGAGGCCGGCTGGGCCGCGCTGCGCCCGCCTCAGGGCAGGACGGCGATGGCGTCGACCTCGACCACGTAGCCCGGCGCGGCCAGTGCGGTGACGCCGATCCAGGTGCTCGGCTGCTGGAACTCGACCCCCAGCGTGGCGGCCGCCCGCTCGCGCCCGATGACGAACTGCTCCGCCTTGGCCGCGTCGAGGTCGACGATGTAGACGGTGACCTTGGCCAGGTCGGCCACCGTGGCCCCGACCGCGTCGAGCGCGGCGGCGATGTTGAGGTAGGCCTTCTCGGCCTGGGCGGCCACGTCGTCCTTGCCCACGAGGTTGCCCTCGGTGTCCCACGACACCTGGCCGGCGAGGTAGATGGTGCGCGAACCCTGCGTGTCGGCCACCTGGTGGTGGACGTCGACGCGGTGGACGCCTTCGGGGTGCACCAGCTTGACGGTCATCGTCCTGCTCCTTCTTCTCCACGGTCTGCTCGAACCCCTAAAACATAACACTGCGATGCTATGTTATCGAGCGGGTGTGGCCAGGGTCACGCCGACCGGGCGGGCGGCGTGACCGGCCAGACGGGCGACGGAGGTGGGGCCCGGCTCAGCCGAGGCTGTGGAAGAAGTCGCGGATGTCGGCCGCGAGCAGCTCGGGCTCCTCCATCGCGGGGAAGTGGCCGCCCTCGGCGTGCTCGCTCCAGTGGCTGACGGCGTTCCACGGGTCCAGCGCGCGGCGCATGAGCGGGTGCGTGTCGAACACGACCCAGGCGGCCGGCACGCCCGAGGGGGCGAGCCAGTCGAGGCCGGAGTGCTCCGACTCCCAGTAGAACTGGGCGCTGGAGGCGCCGCTGCGGGTGAACCAGTACAGGCTGACGTTCGTCAGGAGCTGGTCGCGGTCGACCGACTCGTCCGGCGTCGGGCGGGCGGGGTTGGTCCAGGTCTGGAACTTCTCGGCGATCCACGCGAGCTGGCCCACGGGGGAGTCGACCAGCGCCGCGCCGATGGTGTCGGGGCGGTGGTTCTGCATCTCGAAGTAGCCGCGTTCGGCCACGTCCTTGGCCCGGACGGCCTCGATCTGCGCGATCTCGTCGTCGGACAGGCCCTCGGGGTACGGGAACTTGTCGCCGACCATCCCGAGCGACCGGCCGTCGCTGCCGACGTGGGTGCCGATGACGCGCTCCGGGTAGAGCGCCGCGAGGCGGCCCGTGGTGCCGGCGCCGATGTCCGTGCCGTGCGCGGCGAACCGCTCGTAGCCGAGCCGCGTCATGATCTCGGCGTACGCCTCCGTGGTCCGGGCCAGCTCCCAGCCCGTGCCGGACAGCGGCGTCGAGAACCCGAAGCCCGGCAGAGACGGGATCACCAGGTGGAACTCGTCGGTGAGCAGCGGGATCAGGCGCTGGTACTCGACGAACGAGCCCGGCCAGCCGTGGTTCAGGATGAGCGGGGTGGCGTCCGGGTTGGCCGAACGGACGTGCACGACGTGGAACGTCTGGCCGTCGACGACGGTCGTGAACTGCTCGTAGGCGTTGAGTGCCGCCTCCTGCGCGCGCCAGTCGAACCCGTCGCGCCAGTACTCGGCGAGCTCCGTGAGGTAGGCCTGCGGGATGCCGCGGCTGAAGTCCGTGCGGTCGTCGCGGCCGGGGACGGGGACGGGCCGCCGTGTGCGCGCGAGCCGGTCGTGCAGGTCGTCGAGATCGGCCTGGGGGATGTCGATGCGGAACGGGATGAGTGCGGTGTTCTCGGTCATGACAGCTACCTTTCCAGGAGAGGCGGACAGGTTCTGTCCGCTACTTGGATTCGCCTGGGGCGAGCGGTTCCAGGCCGCGCCGGGCGTCCTCGAGGTCAGGCCCGCGTCGCCGAGCAGCTCGGCGACGGAGCAGCCTGCCGCGAGCAGCTCGACGTCCGCGGCGGAGACCCGTTTGGCGACGTAGGCGGTGTCACCCGCACGAACCAGCCACGTCCTGGAGTTCATGCCTCCGTGGAGGGTGGTGACCGTGGCCGCGTCCAGGCCCCAGTGGTCCCGCAGGGCCTCGTCGAGCGCGTGGGCGTCCATCTCGCCACCTTCACACCGGCTGGCGCGCCGGCCTAGGGAATAGTCGCGGTGACCTCCGCGTCGAGCGCGCCCTCGGCCAGGCGCACGTGCACACCGGCCCCGACCGTCACGTCGTCGGGATGCCGCACCACGTGGCCGTCCGCGCGCTGCACGACGGCGTAGCCGCGCTCCAGGGTCGACGCCGGAGACAGCGCCCTGACCTGGGCGCCGAGCCGGCCGATCTCGCCGCTCGCCCGCAGGAGCAGCGCGTCGAGGGCGTGCCGCCCGTGCCGGATCGCCTGGAGGACGTCGCGTTCGCGCGACTCCAGCATGGTCTGCGGCGTCGCGAGGACGGGGCGCGAGCGGACGCCGTCGAGCCCGCGCTGCTCGCGGTCCAGCATGGCCGCGACGGCGCCGCGCATGCGGGAGCGGGCCTGGGCCAGGCGGAGCCGCTCCTCGGAGACGTCGGGCACGATGCGCTTGGCGGCGTCGGTGGGCGTGGAGGCGCGGTAGTCGGCGACCAGGTCGAGCAGCGGTGCGTCGGTCTCGTGCCCGATCGCGCTGACCAGTGGCGTACGGACCTGCGACACCGTGCGCACCAGCGACTCGTTGCTGAACGGCAGGAGATCCTCGACCGAGCCGCCGCCGCGAGCCACGACGATGACGTCGACCCGCGGGTCCTGGTCGAGCTCCGTGATGGCGTTCGACACCTCGCGGACGGCGTTGACGCCCTGCACCGCGACCTCGCGGATCTCGAACCGCACCTGGGGCCAGCGGGCGCGGGCGTTGACCACGACGTCGTGCTCCGCCTTGGACTCGCGCCCGCACACCAGCCCGACGACGGCGGGCAGGAACGGGAGGCCGCGCTTGCGGGAGGCGTCGAACAGGCCCTCCGCGGCGAGCACCCTCTTCAGGGCGTCGATCCGGGCCAGCAGCTCGCCCACCCCGACGGCCTTGATCTCGTTCGCCTGCATCTGCAGGGTGCCGCGCTTGGTCCAGAAGACGGGCTTGGCGTGCACCACCACGTGGTCGCCCTCGGCCGGCGGCTGCGGCAGGGTGCTCAGCACGCGCGAGAAGATCGTCACGGGCAGGGACGCGTCGGCGTCCGTGTCGCGGAGCGTGAGCCACTGCATGCCGGAGCCGGGCCGCAGGTTGAACTGCACCACCTGACCCTCGACCCAGACGGGCGGCATCTTGTCGATGTAGCCCTTGATCTTCTCCGAGAGCACGCGCACCGGCCAGGGACTGGTGGGCGTGGTGTCGAGCGCCTTGCGGGGCAGCTCGGTCGGGAGGGTCTGCTGGGTCGGTTCCGTCACGTGTCCAACCCTGCCACCCACCACCGACACAAGCCCTCCGCACACCGCCCCTAGACTGCACCTGTGAGTGTCACGAGCCCTGAGCGCCCTGCCCGGACCAAGACGAAGCGCGTCCTGCTGGCTGCACCCCGTGGTTATTGCGCCGGCGTGGACCGCGCGGTGGTCGCCGTCGAGAAGGCCCTGGAGACCTACGGCGCGCCCGTGTACGTGCGCAAGGAGATCGTGCACAACAAGCACGTGGTCGAGACGCTGCGCGAGCGCGGCGCCATCTTCGTCAACGAGACCGACGAGGTGCCCGAGGGCAGCCGGCTCGTGTTCTCCGCGCACGGGGTGTCGCCCGCCGTGCGCGCCTCGGCCGTGGCGCGGAGCCTCGACACGATCGACGCGACCTGCCCCCTGGTCACCAAGGTGCACAAGGAGGCCGTGCGGTTCGCCAAGGACGACTACGACATCCTGCTGATCGGGCACACCGGTCACGAGGAGGTCGAGGGCACCGCCGGCGAGGCGCCCGAGCACGTGCAGATCGTCAACTCGCCCGACGAGGTGGACCAGGTCGTGGTGCGCGACCCCGACAAGGTCGTGTGGATCTCGCAGACCACGCTCTCCGTGGACGAGACCATGGAGACGGTCCGCCGGCTGCGCGAGAAGTTCCCGTCGCTGCAGGACCCGCCCAGCGACGACATCTGCTACGCCACGCAGAACCGCCAGGTCGCGGTGAAGAAGCTGGCGCCCGAGTGCGACCTGGTCATCGTGGTCGGCTCGGCGAACTCGTCCAACTCGGTGCGGCTCGTCGAGGTCGCGCTCCAGGCGGGCGCCACCGCCTCGTATCGCGTGGACCGCAAGACCGAGATCAAGGACGAGTGGCTGGAGGGCGTCACCACGGTCGGCGTGACCTCGGGCGCGTCGGTGCCGGAGATCCTGGTGCAGGACGTCATCACGCACCTCGCGGAGCACGGCTTCGGCACCGTCGACGAGGTGCGGACCGCCACCGAGGACCTGATGTTCTCGCTGCCGCGTGAGCTGCGCGCCGGCCTCAAGGCCGCGGGCGAGGAGACCAAGCGTCCCCGTCGCGAGTCCCGCACGGAGCTCCCGCAGGCCTGAGTGCTGCCGGGCTGAGCTTGCTGCGGGCGGCGTATCGCGGGCGGCGGGTTGCGCGCGGCGCACCGCGCGCGGCGCACCGCGGGCGGCGGGTTGCGCACCGCGGACAGTGTGGTCGGCAAAACGTCAGGTGGTCGGCAACCCGGGTTGCCGACCACCTGACGTTCTACCGACCACGTGACGAGCTGCCGACCATCGCGACCCAGGTACTCCCGGGAGCGGGCGAGCCCGGTGCCGGGTCAGCCCGCCGCGCTGTCCTTCTGGGCGCTCTTCGTGCCCGCCGCGTCCTCGATCGCCTCCAGCGCGCGCTTGTCGGACGCCGCGAGCTCGGTGACCTCCAGAGCCTGCACCAGGATCCCGTCGGCCTCCTGGTCCTGCGCCCGGTCGATCGCGACGACGCCGCCCTCCTCGGCGGCGAGCAGCTCGGGCTTGGTGATCGGCCGCGGCACCTCCTCGATGCCCCGGATCTCCTCGATGGCGTCCTTCTCGTCGACCACGTCGAGCTCGACCATCCGGCGGGCCGACGTGAGCACGTTGCGTTCCAGCGACCCGATCATCTGGTTGTAGCTCTTGGTCGCCGACTCCAGCGCGCGTCCCGTCCGGGTGACGTGGCCGGTCATCGTGACCAGGCGCGCGTACAGCTCCTTGCCGACGCTGAGCACCCGCTGCGCGTTCTCCGCGAGGGCCTCCTGCCGCCAGGCGTAGGCGACGGTGCGCAGCAGCGCGAGCATCGTAGTGGGCGTGGCGATGATGACGTTCTTCTGCGCCGCGTACTCCAGCAGCTCGGGGGCGCGCTCCAGCGACGCCGACAGGAACGCCTCGGCGGGCACGAACATGACGACGAACTCCGGCGCGGGCTCGAACTGGTTCCAGTACTTCTTGCCGGCGAGGTCGTCCACGTGCTTGCGCATGTGCCGCACGTGCGCGTCGAGGCGCTGCTCGCGGTACGCGGCGTCGTCGGACTGCTGGGCCTCCAGGAAGCCCAGGAACGCGACCTTGGAGTCGACGACGACCCGCTTGCCGCCGGCGAGGTTGATGACCATGTCCGGGCGGAGGACGCCGTCCTCCGTGGTGACCTGCGCCTGCTCGGTGAAGTCGACGCGGTTGATCATGCCCGCCGACTCCACGACCTTGCGGAGCTGCAGCTCACCCCACGCGCCGCGGGTCTGCGACGAGCGCAGTGCCGTGACCAGGTCCGCCGTGCCGTTGCGCAGGTCGGCCGACACCTCGGCGACGTTGCGCATCTGCTCGACCAGGGCGCCCTGCCCCTCGATGCGGGCCTTCTCCGCCTGGAGCACCTCGCTGCGCACCAGCTCGACGGCCTTGGTCAGCGGGTCCACCAGCGACTTCACGGCCTGCTCGCGCTGGGCGAGGGCCTGCTCACCGGCCGACGCCGACCGCTTGAGCCGCTCCTCCGCGAGCTCCAGGAACCGCTTGCTGTTGGCGTCCAGCGCGTCTCCGGCCAGAGCCTGGAACTGGCGCCGCGCGTGCTCCTGCTCGCTGCGGGCGGCCGCGATCTGCTCCGCGGCGCGCTCCCGCGCGTCGGCGATCTGCTCCTCCGCCCGGTCCCGCGCAGCCTCCACCTGGCGTTCGGCCGCCTCGACCTGGGCGCGCAGCCGCACGGCCTCCAGGTCCGACTCGCGCACGGCCGAGGTGCTGCGCTGCGCGTGCCCGAGCCACCCCAGCAGCGCACCGACGACGAGGGCGCCGAGGGCCAGCAGAATCGTTGCGGCGATGTCCATGGGCGACAGGCTGCCACGAGCCACCGACAGTCCCGTGCGCCGACACCCCGAGCTGCCCCGATCGTCCGGTATGCGCGGGACATCGGTCCGGTAACGCCGCAGGTGACGTTGTCCGACCGGAGACGGACGGTCTATCACCCGCACTCATCCTCGCGTCGGATCCGGTGCGTCGGAGGTCCCGGCTAGGTTGGGTGCCATGACGACCCCAGTCGACCCCGGCTCGCCGGGCAGCGCCGGCCCGCAGGGCGCCCCGGAGCCGCCCCCGTACGACCCGTCGGCAGCGCTCAGCGTCCGCGGCCTCTGGAAGCGGTTCGGGCAGAAGATCGCCGTGTCCGGCGTCAGCCTGGACGTGCCGCGCGGCTCGTTCTACGGCCTGGTCGGCCCCAACGGTGCGGGCAAGACCACCATGCTCTCGATGGCCACCGGCCTGCTGCGCCCGGACTTCGGCACGGCCTGGGTGCAGGGCGTGGACCTCTGGGCCCGCCCTGACGAGGCCAAGGCCACCCTCGGCGTCCTGCCCGACGGCGTCCGCCTGTTCGACCGTCTGACCGGCCGCCAGCTCCTCACGTACGCCGGCATGCTGCGCGGCATGGACAAGGCTACCGTCGTCGAACGCACGAACGACCTGCTCCAGGCGTTCGACCTCGGCGCCGACGCCGACACGTTCGTCGTCGACTACTCCGCGGGCATGACCAAGAAGATCGCACTGGGCAGCGCCATGATCCACGCCCCGCGCACCCTCGTCCTGGACGAGCCGTTCGAGGCCGTGGACCCCGTGAGCGCGGCCAACATCCGCGACATCCTCAAGGACTACGTGTCGGCCGGCGGCACCGTGATCGTCTCCAGCCACGTGATGGACCTGGTGCAGCGCATGTGCGACCACGTCGCTGTCATGGCCGCGGGGCAGGTCCTCGCCGCGGGCACCGTCGACGAGGTGCGCGGGGAGCAGAGCCTGGAGGACCGGTTCGTCGACCTCGTCGGCGGTCGCCAGCACTCGGAGGGGCTCTCATGGTTGCGCGGTTCCTGACCCTCAAGCTGACGTTGATGGGCAACACGTTCCGCAAGAGCGTGTGGCAGACGATCGGCCTGGTCGTCGCCTCGCTGTACGCCCTCAGCATCGTCGGCCTGGTCGTCGTCGCCGTCGTCGGCCTCGGCGTACTGCAGGACCCGGCGTGGGCCGGGCTGGCCATCACGCTCGGCGGGGCCCTGACCGTCCTCGGCTGGTGGATCATCCCGATCTTCGCGTTCGGCGTCGACGCCACCCTGGACCCGCACCGGTTCGCCACCTTCGCGATCCCCCGGCGCACCCTCGTGGCCGGGCTGGCCGTCGCGGGCCTGGTCTCCGTGCCCGGCATCGCGACCGTCCTGGTCGTCCTCGGCACCTCGTTCGCCTGGGTGCTGGAGCCGGGCACGCTGCTGGTGGCGCTCGCCGGCGGCACGCTCGGCGTCGCGACCTGCGTCATCGGCTCCCGTGCCATCACCACGCTGCTGGCGCCCGTGCTCGAGTCCCGGCGCTACCGCGAGGTCGTCACGCTCGTGGCGCTCGTGCTGGTGGTGTCGATCGGCCCGCTGATCGGCTGGCTCGCCAACGGCGTCGAGGTCTCCATGGACGCCGACCCCGAGGGCAGCACGGGCATGCGGCTCCTGCCCGTCTTCGAGCAAGCGGCCGGCTTCGTCGGGTGGACGCCGTTCGGCGCCGCCTGGGCGCTCGCGGGCAGCGCGCACGAGGGCGACTGGGCAGGTCTTGCGGGGCGGCTCGCCGTCGCGCTCGGCACGATCGCGCTGGGCTGGCTGGTCTGGGACCGCGCGCTGGGCCGCGCGCTGGAGCGCCCGCCCGTGGGCGACGGCGGCGGTGGCCGGGCGAAGGGTCTCGGCGCGTTCGGCCGGGTCCCGTTCTCGCCGACCTGGGCCGTGGCCGCCAGGACCGCCACGTACTGGCTGCGCGACCCGCGCTACTCGGGGTCCCTGGCGATCGTCCCGCTGCTGCCCGTGATCATGTACTTCTCCGGCCAGAGCACGGGCAACTACTTCCTGCTGCTCGCGACGGGGCCGTTCGTGGCCTGGATCCTCGGCTTCAGCATCTCCAACGACATCGCCTACGACAACACGGCGTTCGCGCTGCACGTCGCCTCCGGTGTCGACGGCCGGGCGGACCGGTGGGGCCGGGCCATCCCGATGCTCACGGTGGGCCCCCTGGTCAGCGTGGCCACCGTGATCGTGTCGGTCTGGGTGGCCGACGCCTGGCACCTCACGCTGCCGCTGCTCGGGCTGGCCCTCGGCTCCCTGCTGGTCAGCACCGCCGTGGCGTGCGCGGTCTCCGCGCGGCTCGTCTACCCGGTGGCCAAGCCGGGGGAGAGCCCGCTGAAGTCCCCGCAGGGTGCCGCCGTGGCCACCATGGTGTCGCAGGGCATCGGTTTCGTGATCACTCTCGGGCTGTCGGTCCCGGTGTTCGCGGTGGGGATCGCGGCCCTGGTGCTGGGCGGGGTGCTGTGGGGCGTCGCCACCCTGGTGGTCGGCGTCGTGTACGGCGTGCTCGCCCTGGTGCTGGCGGTGCGGTTCGGTGCCCGCGTGTACGACCGGCGGCTGCCGGAGCTGCTGCAGCAGGTGCAGTCGTTCCCGTGACCGCACGGAGCGCGGCTCGCGTGGGTCGCGCTCCGGCGGCTGGATGTCAGTGGTGCGGCGTAGCGTCGCCCGCATGAATCAGATCACAGGACGAGTCGACGGCATCGAGGGCGCCGACCTCCGCGGGGCCGTCGTGCGCGATGCCGACATGAGCGGCGCCTCGTTCCGCGAGGTCGCCCTGAACGGCGTACGGATGCGCGGCGTCGAGCTGGCCGGTGCCGACATCGACGGCGATATCTACGACCTGCGCATCAACGGCGTCGAGGTCGAGCCCCTGGTCGAGGCGGAGCTGAACAAGCGGTACCCGGAGCGCGCGCTGCTCCAGGACCGCACGATCGCGGGTCTCCGCGCGGCCCTGGACGCCTACGAGCTCATGTGGGATGCCACAGTCGAGCGTGTGGCGTCGATGCCGCCGGGCACGGTGGACGTGTCGGTCGACGACGAGTGGTCGTTCGCCCAGACCCTGCGGCACCTGGTGTTCTGCACCGACGGCTGGCTGCGCTGGGGCGCGCAGGGGCGGCGGGACGACGTGTTCTGGCCGGCCGGCATGCCGCACTCCGGGTTCGCCGCCGGAGCGCCGGGCCTCGGGATCGACCCCGCCGCGGCGCCGTCCTACGAGGAGGTGCTGGAGGTGCGTCGGGACCGGCTGCGCGAGGTGCGGGAGTATCTGGCCGCCGTCTCGCCGGAGCAGGCGGGCAGCCCGGCCGAGCCGCCGCCCTGGATGGACCAGTCCGAGGCCTTCGTCGCGGCCCAGTGCGTGTGGGTGATCCTCACGGAGGAGTGGCACCACCACCGGTACGCGACCCGCGACCTGGACCTGATCGACGCGGGCGCCGCTCCGTCCACGTAAACTTGCGCGACGTGGCTCTCACTATCGGCATCGTCGGCCTGCCCAACGTCGGCAAGTCCACCCTCTTCAACGCTCTGACCCGCAACCAGGTGCTCGCGGCGAACTACCCGTTCGCCACGATCGAGCCCAACGTCGGCGTGGTCTCGCTGCCCGACGAGCGGCTGACCAAGCTGGCCGAGATCTTCGAGAGCCAGCGGATCCTGCCTGCCACGGTGTCGTTCGTCGACATCGCGGGCATCGTAAAGGGCGCCTCCGAGGGTGAGGGCCTGGGTAACAAGTTCCTCGCGAACATCCGCGAGGCCGACGCGATCTGCCAGGTCACGCGTGCCTTCGACGACCCGGACGTGGTGCGGGTCGACGGCTCGCTCGACGCCCCCGGCGACATCGAGACGATCTCCACCGAGCTCATCCTGGCCGACCTCCAGACCCTCGAGAAGGCCCTGCCGAGGATGGAGAAGGAGGTCAAGATCAAGCGCGGCGACCCCGTTCTGTATGCGGCCGCGAAGAAGGCGCAGGAGATCCTCGACAGCGGCGTGACGCTCTACCAGGGCGCCGCCGACGCCGGCCTGGACCTCGCCGAGATCGCCAGCCTCCAGCTCATGACGGCCAAGCCGTTCATCTACGTCTTCAACACCGACGACGCCGGCCTGGCCGACACCGCCTCCCAGGAGGCGCTGCGCAAGGTCGTCGCGCCGGCGCAGGCGATCTTCCTGGACGCGAAGTTTGAGTCCGAGCTCGTCGAGCTCGAACCCGACGAGGCCGCTGAGATGCTCGCGGAGACCGGCCAGGAGGAGTCCGGCCTGGACCAGCTCGCCAAGGTCGGCTTCGAGACGCTCGGCCTGCAGACGTACCTCACCGCCGGCCCCAAGGAAGCGCGTGCTTGGACCATCCACAAGGGCTGGACTGCCCCCCAGGCCGCCGGCGTGATCCACACCGACTTCGAGCGCGGGTTCATCAAGGCCGAGGTCATCTCGTTCGAGGACCTCGTCGAGACCGGCTCCGTGAACGCGGCGAAGGCGGCGGGCAAGGCCCGCATCGAGGGCAAGGACTACGTCATGCAGGACGGCGACGTGGTGGAGTTCCGGTTCAACGTCTGAGCATCACCCCGGTTTCGGCTTGGTCCTCTGACCAGGCCAAATGCTGGTTGACCTGCGGTAACGCCTCTGAGCCCTCGGGACAGGGGTGGACAGGAATGGCCTCCAGGTGCCGCCCATTCCCCCATGGTTCCCCCACAGGGAGCGGGTGGGACACCTGACGGGTGGAGTGGACCGTGCAGGCGGTTTGGAAGGCAGACGGGTGCCGGCTGCCGACCGCGTGCGCAGGCCGCTATCGTGCGGGCGTGACTGTTGCCCGCCCGCTGTTGTTCCTCGACGTCGACGGGACTCTGTTGCCGTTCGGCGGGCCCGGGATGCTCCCACAGCCTCGCGACGGTAAGCCAGACGACCCCGACACGCCGCGCCCGGAGCTCGACTTCATCGACCCGGCGCTCGGTCCGCTCCTGCTGGGTCTGGGCTGCGACCTGGTGTGGGCGACGGCCTGGATGGGGGACGCGAACGACGTGATCGCGCCACGGGTCGGGCTACCAGAGCTGTCGGTCGCGGATCTGCCGCCTTATGGCGAGAGCGACCTGAACGGCCTGGGGTGGAAGACGCGTGCCCTGGTCCGGGTTGCGGCGGGCCGACCGTTCGTGTGGGTCGACGACGTCATCACGGAGACGGACCGCCGGTTCGTCGAGCTAGAGCATCCTGGGCCCGTGCTGCTGTTCCAGGTCGAGTCGTCGGTCGGGCTGACGGTCGACGGCGTCGCCGAGATCGCGACATGGTTGCGAGGGCAGGAGCCGTGACGGGTCGCGCTGCGCCGCCGACCGGATCCGTTGGTCCGACGGCTTCGCGGAGCTCACTGTTCGAGCACGCGGTCCGACTGCGCGACGATAACCCGGACGTCCCGTTGCCGAGAGACGGTTACCCCTTTCCCGACGACGAGGCACACCATACGCGCAAGGTCGACCGTCCAAAGGATCCGCTACTCAGGGGAGCCGCGGCCGCAGACATCCTCAGTGAGTTTCTCAGCGACCCGCACGACGATCTCGACCTGGTCGAGAGCGTCTTCCACGGTGTCGACGTTCCAATCCACCAGGACGACCACCTCCGATCGGTTGCCTTGCGTGCGGATCCGGAGCTCGTGCGACGCATCGGGCGGTGGTTGGTCGAACACGCGCGTGATCGGTGCGCCGTAACGATCGGAATGTTCCTCCTCGCCGCCCGGCCATCGGCCAACGACATCGAGATCGTCAGGACGATCGGACTGCTCTCCGACCGTTTCGCGCCGCTCGCAGTATGGTTCCTGCGCCGGGTCCGAGACGGTGGCGAAAGCCTGCTCTGGCTCGCGGAGCGCTCGTCCGGGTGGGGCCGGGTGTACTACGTCGAGGCGCTGTGCGAGTATTCCGGAGGGTATAGGGACTGGTTGCTGCGCCACGCCTGCGATGGCGAGTTCCTCAACGCGTACTTCGCAGGCAAGGTCGCGCTCGCGGCAAGCCTCCACGAAGCCATCATCCGACCCGTGGTAGACGACGAGCTTATTGACCACACTGGCCGCCTGCTCAGCGCGATGGCTGAGGCCAGCGGCATGGGTCTGGATCTTTCGCGATACCCACCGGCGCTGATCGTGCTCGCCGAGTACGCGCGTCACCTTGCCTTTCAGGAGCCTGTGGGCGACCGGGTTCGTGTAGCGATAACGCTCGCCCATGATGTCCGGTCGCGCGAGCCAGCAGAGCTCGGATGCTCATCGAAGGAGAAGGCCGCGATCCTGAGTTCCTTGGACGAGACCCTCGCAGGATCCGCCTGGCTCGAGGCCGCTTCCGAAGAACTGGTCCGGTCGACGTCGTGGGCGACGTGGGCTCAGGCGAACGACGTGCTTCCACCGGCGTTGAGGACGGACAACAAGGTGCGCTGGTCGGACAGGTAGCTCACCGACGTGGGTATCGGATGATGGGCCAGTCATCTCCAGCCGGGTATTGGATGCTGTCTCGGCGGATGTACGCCGTGCGGACTCGCGGACGTCCCACCGCGACGTAGCCCTTGTACGGGGGGATCCAGAACACAGAGCTTTCCCAGCTGGCACGGTCGTACAGCGAATCGAGAGTTCCGACGATCCAGCCGCGCAACCATGCGTCGTCCAGTCCGAACAACTTCAGTGCGTCGTCGAAGCTGTCTGGTCCGTCTACGTCGCGCGGCGTGGCGCTGGCAACCGAGGCTGCGGTGGAATCCATCGCAGCATCGTCGCGACTTGCGCGTGGCCCGTCACGGAATCAGTAGGGCGAAGTCGCGCTGATAGCCCCGTCTCACGGAACCTGCATCATCCGAGTCCCGCCACAGGCCAGCTGATGGTGAGGATGCCGTGCGCGCGTGGCAGGACCGTTACGGACGGCGGGACCTCGCCGAGCTCGGTGCCGGTGGGCCACCACTGGAACAGCGGTTCGGTGCCGCGGTGATGAGCGCCAAAACGGGCGACCAGGTCCGCGAGCCGCCTGGTCAGGCGGGCTGAGTCAGGGCCCTTGCCGATGGCGCCGACCTCGACCGAGGTTTCCGAGGCCGGACGGCGATGCAGGGCTGCGAACGATGCGCCATCGACCAGGGCCGGGTAGAACGACATGTCGGAGCCGCGGTCGGCCGGCTCCTCCGCCTCCATCGCGCACGCACCCGGCTGAACCAGGAGGTAGGTGAGCACGTCGAGCCAGATCGTGCGGTTCTTGTAGATCACCCCGGACCACGCCTCGACCGGGTCGGACGCCAGCACGTCGTCCGACACCCCAAACTGCTCAGGGATCTCGTTGCCGGGGAACCTGAACGTGACCGGCTTGCCTGACGGTCCTGTCAGCTCGGCAGCGGCGGGGTTGAACAGCCCCGCGCCCTGCAGCGGCACGAACCCGCCCGGCACGGTCGACTCCGAGACGAGCCGCCCGTCTTTCTTACGGAAGCCGATGATGCGCTGGAGCCCCGGGGCGACCTGGAGGGGGACGACCAGGATCCCGTCGGGAGCGAGCTGTTCGACCCACGTCTCGGGCAGAGACCAGGGCGAGACGGTGACCATGATCCGGTCGAACACACCACGGTCGAGCGGTTCGGCCGCGTCGGCGGTGACGACCTCGACCCGGTCGGTGAGGCCGAGCTGTGCGAGCCCGGTGCGTGTGCGGGCAGTGACTCCTTCGTCGATGTCGACGCTCACTACCTGGCCGGTGGGTCCGACGAGGTGGGCGAGCATTGCCGCGTTCGGGCCGCCGGACCCGATCTCCAGCACGCGCTGGCCGTCCTCGATCTGGGCCTGTGCCAGGTTGCCCGCGTGCATCGTTGGTGCGGACAGCGAGGACAGAGCCTTGCCGTCGTCGGCGAACCGCGTCCGCAGTGCGTCGTCGGTCGCGTACGACATCTCGGCCGGAGTGCCGGCGGGAGCGAACACCTCGCGCGGTACTGCACGGAACGCTGCCTCGATCCTCGGGCCCGAGAGCACACCCGAGTCTATGAGTTCAGCGATCATCCGCTCACGCAGGTCCTCGGGACTCGACGTCGGGTCGGCCTCAATGTCGGTCTGCGCATCGGTCTGTGTCATGTGTTCCCCCTGCAAGGTGACTGCTTCGGTTGATCGATCCGGAACAGCTGGCGGACGGACGAGGCTCAGTCGAGTGCGATCTCGGCACGCAGGTCGTCCGGGCGTCCCACGGCTTTCGGTTCAAGCGCTCAGAGCGGCCCGAGAATGGCCCGTCATAGGTGGGGTCGCTGGGTACCAAGGACGGCGGCTTCGACGAGTCGTGGTCCGCTGTACTCCTCAGGGATGGCGTCCATGATGACCTCGTCGGCGGGCTGCCCGAGCCAGGAGCCGGTGCGGCGTCGGGTACCGACGGTGCGGAAACCGGCCTTCTCGTAGGCGCGGATGGCGGCGGTGTTGTTCGCCAGGACCTCAAGGTAGACGCAGCGCAGCGCGGTGACGTGGAAGGCCCAGTCCAGGGCCATCGTGGTGGCGATGGTGCCGGTGCCGTGCCCGCGGTGGTCGGGTTCGCCGATGTAGATGAAGAACTCGGCGGTGCGGTAGCGGTCGTCGATGAGCAGGGACGTCATCCCGACGGGCGTCCAGGCGCCGTCGTAGTGGCGGTAGACGGTGAACCGGGTCTGGTCGGCGCTGCCTTCGAGCTGGGCTTCAAGCCCGGCGGTGCGTTCAGTGAGGGACTCGGGGGTCTGGCGGGCGTAGCCGGCCATGACCGGTAGCGAGTTCTCCCAGCGCCAGTAGGTCTCGGCCAGGTCGGCGCGGAGTGGTCCGAGGCCGGCGCCGTCGTGGGTCAGCCACAGGTCGGGGTTGGCAGTGTTGTTGATGACGAGCTCCAAGAGGGTCAGGGGATGGCGCGTAGGACGGTGTAGCGGCTTGTTGTCGGCGGCTCCGCGACGGGGGAGCCGTGAGTCTGGATCCAAGCGTGGAACTGCACCGGATCCGGCGCAACGCCATGACACCAGGTCACGCTGCGTCGATGTGCTGCGAGAACTAGGACAGCAGCGACGGACTCCTCAAGGCACGCGACTCGGAACGGTGCCCATTGCGACGCCCAGCGAACGGCGCACACGGCCTGTTCCGCCTCGTCTGATGTCGGCGGTGTGGTGGTGAGGCCGGACGCCGTCGCCACAAGGTTCGTCAGTCGTGACATCGCTCGCTCGGACGGACCGAGTGAGCGAACTGCTAGCGTCACGATCAGTGCCGCTACGGCAGCGACACCGTGGCGGACGCTGGGCCGCGGTGTAGAGCGGAGTTCGACGTCGGCTTCCTCGGTGCCGAACGACAGCCCCCAGCGGGCTCCATGGATGACCCCTGGTGCCTCTGCCCATGCTTCTGCTGTGGTGCCGGTAGCGGCGGTGATGCGACCGGTCGCGTAGTCGATCCGGATGGTCACGCTGTCGAATGCGCAGACTCGTACGTCAGAGGGCGTGGGTGCGGGCATCATGGCGTGAGTGCCTCCGAGCCAACGTTGTCGGTGGTGCTCTCCCAGACGGGAAGCGCGGTGGAGTGGTGAGCCCGTAGCCAGGTCTCGCAAACGATCGCGGCGTCCATGAGCCAGAGGCCGCCGGTGAGTCCGGCCGCGGCACGACGCAAGATCTTGACCAAGCTCGCGGGGTCGATCAGTCCGAGTGCGGCGAGGTGGCCGTCGACGATGCTGCTGACATCGCTCAGGTGGGCGCGCAGCCCGAGGTGGTAGTCGGGGGTGTAGACGCCCTTCGTAGTTCGTGTCAGCAGGGAACTCGGCAGGATGCCACCCATCTCTGCTCGAAGCACTGGCTTGTACGCGGCCGGGCTCGGCATCCTTCTAAAGACACCGGACAGATAGGAGTCAATGACACGGGAGTCCGCGAACGGGTTGTGCAGGTGGACGCCGGACTCGGCTGCTAGCTGAGCGTCGGCGTAAGCCGTGCGTCCGACCTCGGCCATCTGCTCGACGACGTCCCAGACTGCGCGCTGTCCCGTCGGTACACGCAGGGCCGACTCGGCTGCCCGTTCCGCGCGTACTGCGGCGTGGTGCCGAGCCACCGGGGTAACCCAGGTTTGCTGGTCGACCAGCGGCAGCAACTGGTCCAGACGCCGGAACGCTCCAGAGGCTGGAACCTGCCCGCGTGCCTGCCGTGCCCACGCCACGAGCGCGCTGGCGGGGTCGCTGCGTAAGTCCAGAACATCGCGCAGGACTCGACCCGGTGAGCGGCGTCGGATACGGGCCAGACGAACCGCCTCGTCCACAGCCTCGCGGTACCGCCTGGTCGCGAACAGGTCCGCGATCCACACATCCGGCGTGCTCAGCAACGAGTCTCCGCCATCACCCGTCAGATGTGCGTCTGTGCCTACCCGGTTCACCATCGCGGTCATCTGATGGGCGAAGCGGGCGTAGGCGCGTGTCGATGGCGCCGGTTCGTCGGTAGCCGGGATGGTGTCCAAGCCGCCGTAGGGGAGATGCCCTGCCTCCAGAGGGAGGAGGCGGTGTGCGACACCGGGGCGCTCGGCCGCATCGAAGGCGTAGCGCAGGTCGCCCGCTGGGCGGTCGAACGGCGCATGGACGGTGAAGGCAGCCACGGACCGGTCGGGACCGAGTCGGTGTGCAGCCAGCAGTGTGAGAGAGCTGGAGTCGAGGCCGCCGGACAGGTCTGACGACGGCGACACGGCGTCGTCCACCCGGACTCCGACAGCAGCGTCGAGCTCCGCACGGAGAGAAAGCCCGAGACTCGGTGTCGTACCCGGCCACCACACGCGGGCCACGGTCGTCCCGCTGCCGGTGACCTTCATCCGGTGACCGGCAGGCACCAGCTCAACCCCTTCGAAGTAGGTGGTCGTGCCCGCAAGGAGGGGGCTACTTGGTGCGAGCAGTTCCGCCGCGAGGCGCTCGCTGTTCACAGCAGCACCAGTCAGCCCGGCCAGACCGCGCGCCGTCGTCGCCCAGTACGCGGTTGAGTCGAACACCGTGGTGTAGACCGGGACGGAGGATGCCAGGTCCGTCCAGACGGTGGTGGCCGTCTCTGTCTGCTCGACGACGGCGTATGCGCCCGGCCACTGTAGGGCGACGTCGTCCGGAACACCGGATGAAGCAAGTCGGTTCAGTTCGCCATCGCTGGCGCCGCACGTCCCGACGACAATGACACGCCGGATCGGTGTGTCTGCGGTACGGACCCAAGCTTGTGGCGGATCGCCGACCACCCAGAGGTCCGAGGCGCCGTCGACGGGCACACTGCCAGCCGGACGCCGAGCGCTACCTGCACCACAAGCTCCTGCGAGCCAATGCATCTGTATCCCTTCAGCGGTCGTCGTGCTAGATCTGTCCGGCGCCGGGCGCCGGGCGCCGGGCGGCGGTGGCCCGACGGAAGCGTCGGGCCACCGCCGTTCAGATCAGCGGTAGGCGTACCGCTTGTCCTCCGTACCGGCCTTCTTCTTGCTGCCCTCCGTGAGCGTGACGATGTTGCCGAGGTCGATCACTTCCGGCTCCGTCGGGTCGGCAGCCATGACCGCCGTTGTGATTGCGTTGCTTTCCATCGCTATCTCTCCTTCCATCGGGTCCAGGAAGTTCCCGGACGGCTGTGGGGTCGCGATCGAACGCCGCAGGTGGGCTTGCTCGACGTGTCGACCGGTATCGGTCAGGTCAATGCAGGACGCCGTCTGCGGCTTCGGACGTCGGCACATCGAGCCGCATGTGCAGGGGGAGCTCAAACCCGGCCCGGCCTCGGCCGTCGTGCACGCTGCGCCAGTGCGCGCGACGTCGGCCGATGTCACCTCGTGGATATTCGAGACCGGCTTCACGAGCTGCGAGTTCGAGCGCGCGCATCGTTGCGCCCGAGCCGGAGGGGATCGGACCATGCCGCTCCCGTACGCCGTCGCGAAGAGTCCAGGTGTCGCAACGCGCAATCTCTGAGTGGTGCTCATGCCAGACGCGCAATGTCGTCGGGCCCGACGCAGTGTGTACCGCCATGGCGAGCTGGCCCGCGAGCCGCGACAGCGTGGCCGTCTCGACATTGAGCGGTAGTAATGAGCGCAGAACAGCCACTGCTCCGCGCTGACCGATCGTGCCGGTGATCTCGCGTGCCGCGGCACGGACAACCTCTGGTGCGTGCCCCATCGCGACACCTCGATCGGCCCAGGCGAGCATGTCGATGTCGTTGACACCGTCCCCCACGGCCACCGTGGCGTCAGGGCGGATATTCCTGTGCACTCGCAGTCGCTCGAGCGCTGAGGCTTTGTTGGTTTCCGGCGCGGTGACATCCAGCCAGTCGGCGCCCGCCGGCGTCACCGTCACACCGGACTCGGCCAAGGCCTTGGCATGCTGTGCGATACCAGGACCATGTAGAGCGACGCGGGTTGCCGGCACCGCGCACAAGTCAGCGACAGGTACCTGCTTCTGTTCCCCGTTGAGCAGTCCTCGCCCGAACAGCGCGTTCACTCGCCAGCCCCAGCCGATCTCTTCGACCCCGACGTGCGCACCGGGCACTAAACCAAGGACCCGGCTGATAAGTGCGCTCGGATCGAAGTGTCGGGCATCGTGAACTGCATAGCCCGAGGCCGCACCGCGCTCCAGTCGAACGGTCATGGCCCCGTTGGAGCAGACAGCGAATCCCTCGGTCAGGCCGAGCCTTGTCGCAACGGGGAGCAATCCGACCAACGACCGACCAGTCGCCAGCACCACCTCGTGTCCGGCCGCACGCACCAGATCCAGAGCCGTCACGGTCTCCGCCGGGATCTTCCCGCCTCGTTCCAAGAGCGTTCCGTCGATATCGCATGCGACGAGCATCGAAGAGCGAGCAAACGTCTGGGGCTTGAGGGGTGTAGTACTCACGGTGCGTCCTCGGCAGGTGTCGGGGTGTCGTGCTCTCTGCCGAAACTCTGACCGGTGCGGGGTGTTCGCTGGTAGGAGCGGCGCGTCAGCCGTTGTCAGCAGACAACTGCCTGCTTCGGAGTACACCGCTGAGTACACGGCCGCCGTACGTCGATGAGGGGTTCCCGTCCGTGGCGGTTCCGTACGACCAGGCCGTACGCTGCCGAGCGTGAGCACTCAGCCGAGCAACTCGACGCCCAGCACGCCGACATCAGCGGCTTCCGCACAGGCCGCTGTGACGCCGAACAGGCCGACGCAATGGGAGATCCTGGGCGAGCGACTGGTGGACGACACCCGCCGCGCGAACGTGAGCATCGCCAGCGTGCGTCTGCCCGACGGCGTGGAGTTCGAGCAGTGGGTGCTCCGGGTCCCGGCCGCGATCATGGTCTTGATGCTGGACGACCAGGACCGGGTCCTGATGATGTGGCGGCACCGGTTCATCATCGACTCCTGGGTCTGGGAACTGCCTGGTGGCTACCTCGACCCGAACGAGGGACCCCAGGCCGCTGCTTTCCGCGAGGCCGAGGAAGAGACCGGGTGGCGACCTCGCGAGGTCCGCGAGTACCTGCGCTTCCAGCCGATGGTCGGCACCGTGGACCAGCCCAACATCATCTACCTCGCCCGCGGCGGGCATGACACAGGTGCTGCCCCCGATATCAACGAGGCGGAGGAGATCCGGTGGATCCCGCTCGCCGAGGTCCCGGGACTGATCGAGTCCGGGCAGATCGTCGGCGCGGCATCGGTAGCAGGGCTTATGAAGGTCCTTCTGGACCGTGCCGAAGGCCGGCTCTAGCGGCCCTCGCCTCAGCGCGTACGAGGCGGATCCGATCTTGGATCTGTGCCTGCTTGTCGACGAGGTATTTGCTCTCCACCAACGGCTCGTGCGCCATGCGGATCACTCGTCCGGTCCGCCAGTCGACCACGTCCACCGCAATGTCGTCCTCGTACGCAGCGTTGAGCCTGGTGGTGTAGCCCTCGGCGTGTTCCTGCTTCTGGCGGCGTTCCACGGCCCACAACATCGGACTGAAGCTGCCCCGCCCGATCAGGAGCACGGACATCAGGAACACGACGAGCGCCACGTACAAATAGGGCAAGTCATTCGGCGTGATCCCGACTGTCGATAGCCCGACGCCGACGATCAAGATGCCGAATGATGCAAAGCACACGGCTATGAGGACCGCACCCACAAGCCCCCACGCATGTGCAGTGGGTCCAGGCAGAATTCGTCGTTGAATGTCCGGATGCCACTGCTGTGCCATAGGGATGAGTCGTCGCCTAACGTGCGATGAGATCGTGGGCGCGGGTCTGGTAGGTGTCCACGGCGTCGATCCCGGCGTGTGGTGCCAGGCGCTGGGCGATCTCGGCGAGGTAGTCACGCGACCGCGCAGAGTTGATCCCTTCAGCGGCCTCAAGAGCCTTGTGCCCGGCTGCGGCCGCCTCTTCGACGTTGCCGTCTTGAGCATGCGCGCGGGCCACCAGCGCGAGGTTGAACATCCGACCTCGGGCGTACCGCGCGTCCATGTCCAGGGAACGCTCCGCAAAACGCAAGGCAAGGTCGCCACGGCCCAGAGCGGTGAACGTCTGCCCGAATTTCGCCGCGAGATACGCCTCGTCGAAATAACCCAGCCACTGCGGGTCGGTGGCACGCTCAGCCTGGTCGAACAAACGCTCAGCACGGTCCAACGACGACGCTGTCGCAGAGGCTGAACCGTTTACGGCGTGGCCCTGAGCTTCCAGCACCGCTGCCTCGGCCGCGATCGCCCCGACGCCCGCCTCGGTTGCCGCACGCCCTGCCGCCCGAGCCAGATCGATCGCCTCGTCACCCGAGCGGAGGTACGCGGCCTGATGGCTCATCGCAGCCAAGATCTCCGCACCAAGCGGGCGGTCCTCGGCAGCGCCGGCAAGATGAAGTGCCTGGACCATGTACCGCTGCGCCAGGGCATGTCGCCCGACGTCATAGGTTGCCCACCCGGCCAACTGAGTTGCTTCGGCCGCTGCAGAGAGCAGAGCAGCTCCCGTGCGGGTGTCGTACTGGCCTTGGAGGAGCTCAGCCACGTCGTGGTGCAGGAACCTGACGACTCTTTCGCGGACGTACCCACCGCCGTACTGGTTGTCGACCGTGCGGAACGCGCCCAGCATCTGCCGGATCATCTCGACATCCGGCATGCCCACAACGCGCACCCCAGCGCTGCCAGGACCGGGCGTAGAGGGGGCGGTGAGCCACCGGAGCGCGGGAGCGAGGAAGGTCGCGGGGTCGAACGTGACAGCGGTCAGGAAGTCCTGGCGCTCAAGATCGGACCGCCACAGCTGAAGCGCGCCGCCGAATCCCTCCTCGACCGGCGCAGTTGAGCCGGGTGCATTGTCGTGCGGTGACATGGACGCTTGACCCGCTGTTCGGACCATCGCGCTGAGGCGGCCACCAGCGTCAAGCGCTTCATCCAAGAGCGCCGCCACCGCGGGGCTCGGGCGCTTCTGTCCGTGCTCAAGGTCCCAGATGTGCCCGTGTGAGCAGTGCACGCGCTCGCCCAGGCCACGCAGTGACCAGTTGCGCTGCGTGCGCAATTCATTCAGGAGGGCCCCGAACCCGGGATCGACAACGACGTGCTGACCCATGGGAGTCCCCCTGCTCGACGTGGTGCAACGAGGCTACCGGCCGGATGCGCGATACGTCAGCAGAGAGGACGTGTCTCAGAAACACGGAGAAGGGCGGGGGATGGTCACTTCGACGTGCACCGGAAGGGACGAACGGCCACGGATCTCGCAAGTTTCCAGAGTCCATGACCGTTCGCCGCCTGAGCCCGCCTGTCTCCTCGGGGATTGGCGGGCTCTTGGCATGCCCTGGGCCCGGGGAACCAATCCGCTTCTCCGCGCACCAGCTAGCACGTACTCACGAGCACACGCCCGATGACGGGCACACGCCCGACGACGGGCACACGTGATGGACGCGCGGTCACGCGGCTGCGTGACGACGGCTTGTGTGCAGCAGGACGGCGGGTTCCGCGGACCGCACCGACGACGGCATCACAGACCCGTGAATCACCTGGCCGTGGGCGTGCGCGTGAGCGCATCGGGCGGAGCCCGATCCGTTGTTGTTGTGGGTGAGGTTCAGGCGGCGGTGTCGAGGTGGACGGTGTGGCCGAGGTTCTCGAGCTGGCGCACCAGCCGGCGGGTGTGGGCTTCGGTGTCGCGGCGGGTGAGCCAGTCGGCGCCGAGGTCCTGGTAGGGCTCGTCACGGTCGAGCATGTGGAAGGTGGCGACGAGGATGGAGTGCGCGACGGCGATCTGCGCGCGGCCGGGTCCGCGGCGGCGCGAGAGGCGGTCGTAGCGCGCGGCGAGGAAGTTCTTGCCGCGCATGCGGGAGACGGATCCGGCAGCTTCGACCAGGGCTGAGGTGAGCCACTTGTTCCCGTGTCGTTTCCCGGCCGGGGAGCGTTTGCCCGCGGACTCGTAGATCGCCGGTGCGAGGCCGGCCCAGGCGCACAGGTGGGCGGCGGAGGGGAAGCGGGACATGTCGGCGCCGGTCTCGGCGATGATGACCTGCGCGGTCTTGATGCCCACTCCCGGGATGGTCTGCAGCTGTTGAATCTGGTGCGCCCAGGGCTGGCAGGCCGCGACGATGGTGGTGTCCAGGTCGCGTAGCGCTGTCTCGACGAGGTCGAGGCGGTCCAGGATCGCCGCGGCCAGGGTCGCGTGATGGACGTCGAAGTGGCCTTCCAGGGCCATGGCCAGGTCCGGGATCTTGGCCCGCATCTTTCCGTGGGCGAGGTCGGCCAGCAGGGCGGGGTCGCGTTCGCCGTCGATCATCGCGCGCAGCATGGCCCGCGCGGAGACGGTGGTGACCGAGGACGCGACCGCGGAGAGCTTGATCGAGGCGTCCTCGAGCATCGTCTCCAACCGGATGGCTTCGCGGGTGCGGTCGCCCATGAGCTGGATGCGGTACCGGGTCAGCATCCGTAACTGCCGGATCGGCTCGGGCGGCACGAACGATGGCGCCAGCAGCCCGTGTTCGAGCAGTTGTGCGATCCATTCGGCGTCGCGGACGTCGGTCTTGCGGCCCGGGCACGGCTTTCATGTGGGCGGCGTTGAGCAGCCAGACTTCCATGACGTCTTCGAGGCAGTAGAACGGTGGTTTCCAGTAGGTCGAGGTCGACTCGATCGCCGCGATCGTCACGCCCTGCTCGACGAGCCAGTCCCGCATGATCCGCAACGATCCTGTCGTGGTGCGGAAGGTGCGTGTCTCGGAGTGCCGCTGGCCGCGTTTGCTGCTGGGGGTGCGGACGCAGACGGTGACTGATGCCTTGCCGACGTCGAGGCCGGCGACCTTGTCGTAGAGGACTTCCATGTCCGGCTCCTTCCGCTGCCGGGGCCGCGACCGTCGCGGCCGAGGGGCGGCCCGGAAGGTCCTCTGCCAGGACACAGACCCGCGTGCTCATGGCAACAATCCACCGGCTCCCGAGAACCTCGCGCCATACACCTCTACGGGCTGACCCGCACCAGTGTGTGTCGACGTCGCCGAGCCGCACCACGATTCTCAGCACCCACCGCGGCGGCCGCCAGGCCGCAACCGATTACACCTCTGGCACCAATGGCAGATCGAGTCGCTTCATAGCGAATGCCGAATGCGTGAGGCGGCGCGTCCGGGGTGTGGTGTGCGCTGCACACCTGTCGAGCGTGACGGTCTCGATCAGCGCAGTCGCGGCAGGGGACGGAGTCGGCTACCTGCTGGGTTCGGTCGTGCGCGGGGACTGCGAGCTGGCCGACCCGGGCGCGGCGCTGCGCTATTACACCGAGGCCGGCACTCCACCGGGTCGGTGGGTCGGCAAGGGGGTCGCAGAGTTCGGTACCGGTGGACTGGAGCCTGGCGCCACGGTGACCGAGCAGCAGCTCGAACGGCTCCTGGGCGAAGGCCTGGACCCGGTGACGGGAGAGCCGCTCGGGTTGACGTTCGCCGAAGCGGCCGGGACCAGCGACCGCAAGGTGGTCGCGGGGTTCGATCTGACGTTCTCGGCGCCGAAGTCGGTCTCGGTGTTGTGGGGCCTGGCCGACCGGCAGAACCAGGAACTCATCGCCGCTGCGCACCACGCGGCGATGGCGGAGGTGATCGAGTTCTTCGAGCGTGAGATTGCCGCCACCCGGATCGGCCACGGCGGCACCGCGCAGGTCGACGTCGCCGGGGTCGCGGCCGCCGCGTACGACCATTGGGACTCACGGGCGCACGACCCACAGCTGCACACCCACCTCGTTATCTCGAACAAGGTCCGCACACTGATCGACGGACAGTGGCGGGCCCTGGACTCCCGGGCGATCTACAAAGCCCAGGTCGCCCTGTCGGAGCACTACAACGCCGTCCTGATGGACCGCCTGACCGGCACGTTCGGGATCGGGTGGGACCAGCGCGACCGAGGGCCACGACGCACCAAGGCCTGGGAGATCACCGGTGTCCCCGAAGAGCTGATCGCGGAGTTCTCTTCCCGGTCCCGCGACGTCGACGTCCGCACCGATCAGCTCATCGCCCGATACGAGGCGCGGCACGGGCGCAGCCCGTCGAGAGACACGATCAACGAGCTGCGTGCGCAGGCGACGTTGGAGACCCGGCCGGAGAAGCAGATCCGATCCCTGGCCGACCTCACAGCCGAGTGGCACCAGCGCGCGACATCCCACCTGGGGGACACCGCCGAGTGGGCGCACGGCGTCCTCACCTCTGGGCTCGGGCAGGTGTTCCGGGCCGACGACGTGCCGGCGAACGTCGTCGACAAGCTTGGGGAGCGGGTGGTGGACGTCGTGTCGCAGAAGCGGGCGACGTGGACGTACTGGAACCTGTGGGCCGAGGCCTCCCGCCAGACCATGGGCGCCCGCTTCGGTACTCACGAGGAACGCGAGCAGTTTGTGTCCCGGGTGGTCGTCGCGGCTCAGGCGCGGTCGCTGCCGCTGACACCACCGGAGGTTGCACCTACTCCGGAGATGCTGCTGCGAGCGGACGGGTCGAGCGCGCTGCGGCCAAGGCATCACGTCGTGTACTCCAACACCCGGATCATGGCCGCAGAAACCCGCCTCATGACCCGCAGCCAGAACACCACTGGTCCTGTGTCGGGTCGGGGCGGGCTGCTGGTGGCTCTCCAGGCGCGGTATCGCGGCCACCGCCTGACCGCAGAACAGGTCACGGCCTTGGCCTCGATCGCCATGTCCGGCCGGGCGGTGGACGTGCTGGTCGGTCCGGCCGGGACCGGGAAGACCACCGCGATGTCAGCTCTCCTCACCGCCTGGCACTACGACCACGGGCCGGGGTCGGTGATCGGGCTGGCGCCTTCGGCTGCCGCCGCCAAGGTTCTGGCGGACGACCTCGGCGTCCCGTGCGAAACCGCCGCGAGGTGGCTGACCTCCCACCAGCACGGGTACGCGGAGTTCGACCGTGGGCAGCTGGTGGTCGTCGACGAGGCTTCCCTGGCCAGCACGATGGACCTGGACCGCATCACTACCGCGGCGGAACAAGTCGGCGCGAAGGTGCTGCTGGTCGGGGACCCGGCCCAGCTGCAGTCCGTCGATGCCGGCGGCGCATTTGGCATGCTCGTCGAGGCTCGCAACACCGCAGCCGATGTAGCGAAGCGCGTAAGCGAAGGCGCGCCCACGCTGACTGGCGTGCACCGATTCCGCCACGACTGGGAGAAGACCGCCTCGCTCGCGTTGCGCGATGGCAAGACTGCCGTGATCGATACCTACGCCGGACACGACCGCATCAGCGAGGGCACCACCGCGGAAATGACCGACGCTGCCTACGCCGCCTGGCAAGGCGCCCTGGCCTCGGGAGAGTCGAGCGTGCTGGTTGCCGAGGCCACCACAGCCGTGCACGAACTGAACGACCGTGCCCGTGCAGACCGCATCCTGACCGGTCTCACCAGCCCTGGACACTATGTCCCCCTCGCGGACGGAACCCGTGCCTCGACGGGTGACCTGGTCATCACCCGACGCAACGACCGAACCCTGACCACCTGGAGCGATGCCCTCGCCGGTGGGTTCGTCCGCAATGGTGACCGGTGGCAGATCACAGCAGTCCACCACGACGGATCAGTGGATGTTCGCCGCGAAGGCCACGATGCCGATGCGAATCTGACCCTGCCGGCCGACTACGTCGCCGAGCACCTGGATCTGGGGTACGCGGTCACAGCCCACCGCGCCCAAGGCCTGACCGTGGACTCCGCACACGTCCTGGTCACCCGCACCACCACACGCGAGAACCTCTACGTCGCCATGACCCGAGGCCGAGACACCAACCGGGCCTACGTCGGGCTGGACGAACCGAGCACCGACCACAACTCTCGCCCCGACGAGCAGACCACCGCCCGCACCGTCCTGTTCGGGGTGCTCCAGCACTCCGGCGCGGAACTGTCCGCCCACCAGACGCGTGCCGCCGAGCGCGAGAAGTGGACCGGGATCGCGCAAATGACCGCCGAGTATGACGTGATCGCCGGCCTCGCCCAGCGCGAACGATGGACCACTCTCGCTGTCCGTGCCTTCGTCACCGACGGCAAGCTCACGTCTGCCGAAGCACACGCAGCGATCGACAACGCCTCGTTCTGGTCCCTGTGCACCGAGCTTCGCCGCATCGAAGCCATCGGCCACGACGTAGGCGCCGTGATGCGGCAGGTGGTCAGGCAGCGCAACCTCCTCGACGCCAACGACCCCTGCGCTGTCGTCCACACCCGGCTCACCCGCGACGACGGCCGCACCACAAGCCCGGTCCGGCGCTCAGCCCCGCTGATCACCGGCCTCCTCCCGCCCGCCCTCGGGCCCATGCCCGACAACGTGCGCGAAGCACTGGCCGAACGCGCTCGTGTGATCGAGGAGCGTGCCTCGGCCCTGGCCAGCGCTGCGATCCGGAACCAGGCCGGGTGGGTGCAACGTCTGGGATACGGCCCCGCGCTGCCCGAACACGGACCTGTGCCACGCGGACTCGTCGCCGTGGCCGCCTACCGCGACAAGTACGGCATCACGGGCCAAGAACCTTTCGGGCCTAGACCCAGCGATCCTCGCCAGGCGCGAGAACGGGATGCCATCCACGCCACCCTGCGGGGTGCCCTCCACCGAACGCCTCACGCGCAGACCTGGTGCGTGTCACCGTTGCGTCCTGAGGATGTTGTTGGTCTGTGACCTCACTTGGCGCCACAAGTTACGTGTCACACGTCCGAGCGGGAGTCCCGTGCGTTGGCTGGCACGTCCCGGGCGTGCAGCGCCATCGCCCGCTCCTGATCAAGGTCTCCGTCGTCCGCGAGTGGCTCAGGTTGGAACGGCAGGGCCCCAGCGAGCTGGTACCAAGACCGCCACTGCTCGTGGAGCGCAATGAGCTCAGACACGCCATCTTCTACATTCGTGAGCGGTATTGTGACGCTCTCGAGTTTGCCCGATCCCTGGACGACGCGATATCCGAAGAATCGGCCTTCCGGCCTTGGCTGCCAGATGTTGTGCACGAGGCCGTTGCGATGGTCCAGGGCAATCCGGACGCGAATTGCAAACTGGTTGAACGTCACCCAGTCGTCACCGAGGTCCTGAGCACGTGCCTCCACCAAGCTAATCAGGGCTCCGGCCGACCTCTTGGAGTACTCGGTCTGCGACGCATGCTCCATCGCTTGGAGCAGCGCGCGGAGCCGGTCCTCGAGCAGGGCACACAGGTTAGTCGTGCGGCCGATGGCAGCGTAGAACTCGTCCGTCAGGTCTCCGAAGAAATGCGCGGGTATCTCCGCAGACGTTCGGTCGTCAGGTCGCGTCTTCGGATCGGTCTGCTCGTCTGCCATCCCGAGATCCTAACTAGGACCCACCCGACCTGGGATTCATCAACGCATTGACTGAGCGATTGCTCACGCTGTAAGCGCCATAAGCGGCCGCGCGTACTCTGATCGTCGAGGTACGTCAGCGCCTCCTCACGGTAAGGATCTCAACGGACTCAGCGACCGGCCGCGATCGGTCCTCGCACAGGAATTCGGCACATTCACCCCATGCTTGTGCACCATGAGGACGTGCTGGACGCTACGCTCAAACTCGCGACGCGAACGGCCGCCTTCGCGCGTTGTCGCTGGTTGGCATGCCGCCGACTGCTGGCGGGCAGGGGATTCAGTGTGCTGGGAGGATGCGAATGGGCAGACCCACGACACGCATGCAGGATGCTGTGCGCCTCTTGGCACTCATTGACCAGGCATCGGAGCCGGTGACGCCAGCGGAAGTTGCGAGCGACGATGCCCTGCAGACCGCGATCGGTGTCGTCCGGTCCCAGGTGAGGCTACAGAAATTGGACTTCTGGGTCCGGAACCCGGACTACTTGGCGAATGAACTGCTTAACGACTATGAGAGTGGAGACCGGGACCCTTCGCTTCTGGGGATTGCGAGCGACATCCTAGATAGTGAGGAACCCGAGCTTCGGCGCTATCCGATGCTTCGCTACATGTTTGGAGCCTACGAAGACCTAGAGGATGCGCTCGCGGTGCTTCGGCAGGCTGACTTGGTCGTACGACGACGGAAAGGTCGCCCCGAACGTGTGGTTAGGACGGACTACTTCCTGCTGCAGGAAGGTCGGGACACGATGTCGCGCATCCAACGGGACTTCCCAGACCTCAGTTGGTACTCGGCTAGGTCGGCATTGGTTGTGAAGCTTGCGGAAGGTCACGGGGCAACCGAGCTGAAGGACCGGCAGTACATTGTCGACGAGTACTTGAACACACCGCAGGGTGCGCGTATCCCGAGCATCGCCGAGCGGGCTCGGAAGCGCCTGGCCGATATCCGAGCGAACCTGGAGGCGGATGCATGACCGTTCCGAGTCCTGACGAGATCACAGCGAAGATTGCTGAACTGGCTGATATCGACGCCGGAACTGTGGCAGACGTTCTTTCGGGTCACGGTGTGTCGCTGATCCCGGTGCCACCGGCAAGGCGACAGCTGGATATTCGGCGCCTCTCGTTCTCAGGGCAGAAGGTGCACACGCAGTGGGACGGCCCATTCGAGAAGATTTTTGAGTTCGGCGATGGAGTCACCGCGCTCATTACGGACCAGAACTTGCGTGGGAAATCGACGGTTCTGGAACTCATTGCTTGGGCCTTGCGTGGGACCCCGCGAGACGAACTGCGTGCAGACGTGCGGCCCTGGTTCGATCGCATCGTATTGGAATATGCGGTGAACGGGACTGCGATGGCCGTGGTGTTGGTGAAGGAGGAGTCGGGTTTTCTCGCAGATATATTGCGCGCGGACTCTCCTGAACTTCTGCGCCGCTTCGTGGACGGCCTCGGTGATATCGAGGACGTGCACGTTGTTGCCTCAAAATTGTCGGCACCGGAGTTCGGCCAACAGCAAGTTCAGCACATGATGTCCTTGCTGGGCCTAGAGCCCATGTCAAACTTCCAAAAATATCAAGGTAGCGACCAAGGGCGCCCTGTTTCTCAGACATGGCCAGCGTACTTTGGCGGTTTGTATCTGCCTAAGGCGGAATCTGAACTTCTGTTCGGTGATACGGCCTTTGCTGCACTGCCAGCCCGTATCCTGCAGATGTACTGCAACGTGCCCTTGATGGGTGCGCACATCCGCTTGACGACGTTGTCGCGGCAGGTGAGCCAGGATGAGGCGAACAGGGGTCGCAGGGTCGCTGAGGATGCCGCCGCGCGTGCCGGGCGGAGAGCCGCGCTTGTTGCGCAGCTCGAGGCGGTTGAGCAGAAGCTGGCGACGCTGCCGACGGCGAGGGGCCGGTCGTTCGATGTGATCGCAGCCGAGCTGCGGGCTGCCGAGGAAGAGCTGGATACCGCGTCGGCGTCGGCCCGTCTCGCGTCGCGGACGCTCGATGACGCGAAGGCTGCTCGTCAGGCCGAGGAACTGCTGGTTAACAACGCGCGAGAGGACGAACTGGCTCTCGCGCTTTTCCAGGGTATTCAGCCAAAGCGGTGTCCGCGGTGTGAGCAGCGCATCGAGGACGATCGCGCGGCCTTGGAGCTTAGCGACCATCATTGCGCGGTGTGCACGAGGGAGATCCCGGTTCATTCGAACGACACCGGTGACCAAGGGGAGCCGGAGGTGTCGGGTGACGGTTTAGTCGCTTTGACGGCGGCCGAGGCTGCGGCAAGTGAGACTGCGAAGGCTGCGGCCGATGAAACGGTTGCCGCCCGCCAAACGGTGGATTTGCTAGCCGCCGAGCTGTCGGCGGCGTCGCAAGCAAAGGAGTACTCCGACCGCGTAGACCTGCAGATAGAGCGTGCCCGGTTGCAGGGTAGTGTTGATTCACTCCCCGAAGTCGGCATCGAGGTGGAGCCAACGGAGTCACTGCGAGTGATACAGGCGGCAACCAAGGTGCTGAAGACTGTTACCGGTGAAGCCGCGGCGGCGTTGTTCGAAGAATTGAATGCTGAAGTCGTCGTTTTGGGCCAGAAGTTCGGCATTGACAACCTTGAGGCTGTCAAACTCGATCGCTCAGGGAAGATGCTGGTGACGACTGCTGGCGAAGAAACGCCGTTCAAACGTTTATCAGGTGGTGAGCGCCTGCGGCTGCGGATCGCAGTTGTCGTCGCGCTCCTCCGGGTCGGACATCGCGCCGGGGTTGGTAGCCACCCAGGTCTGATACTGCTCGACTCGCCAGGCTCGGACGAGTTGACGGTGGATGACGAGGCGATGCTGCTGCGGGAGCTGGACTCACTGAAGACGGAGCTACCAGGTTTGCAGGTCGTTATAGCTTCAGCAGAGCCGAGTGCGGTTCTTAACCACTTGTCCGATGACAGCATCTATGCGTCCTTGGACGGAAGCCCTTTGTGGTGACAGTATTCGTCGACGACGCCGTGCATCACTCGTCTGATGGTTTCGGGAGGCACATGGTCGACGCGTGAGTGCGGAGACGATTCACGTTCTGGGCAGCCATTGAGGAGGTTTCGAATTGGTTCGTCTGACGGATGCATTGGCCGAGTTAGCTGTTCCTGAGCCGTCGGACCTGGACGAGTTAACTGCGTTCGGCGACGACTTGTATAGCCGCGTCGATCGCAATGACCTAGCAAACGCCGCTGCTGTGGAGACAGCGGCGAAAGACCGGGCACCTGAGTTCGTAGCGTTGGCGGAGGCAGCAGCTCGGGCGGGCGACGAGCATGCTGGTGCGTTGTTGCAAGCTGTGGCCGACGCGCTGCCGCAGCTTGAGCGGTTGGCGTTCATGGATGCTGCTGACATCGCTCTGAACTCGCCGGAGCTCATCGCTGCGTGCGCCCGCCAGCTGGCGAACGCCCTTGCCGACCGCGTTGACGCGGTTCGCTCGGAGAGTCCGCTGCAGGCGTACGCCTACCTTGAGGTCCTCACCCGCTTAGGTCTGGCAGCACCAGCTGGCAAGTTTCGAGCGTTGGAGGTGCTTTCGTCCGTCACACTGGACGACTCTGTCGATTTCCTCGAACGGCTCCCGCTTCTAGTTGGACTCGCGTTCGACCAGTGGCGCGAAGATGCGCTCGCGACGGTCCTTGGCCTGTTACTGGAGAATGAGTCGTCACGCGTGGATGCGCAGTTCGAGGTTGCTTTGACAGCCCTTCGTTCTGCGCTCGAGGGCCGGTCGATAGACGTGGTAATGGCCGGGCTCGCCGAGGCGCGAGACCAGTTCCTGACCGTGGAGTCGATGGAGGAGGGTCGCGATGACGCGACGGTGTACCGAAGCGCCTTGGACGTGATTATTGCTTTCGTTGGTGCTCCGGCCGGGACTGGTGGAGCTGCATTGACATCAATTGAGGCTCTCGTTCATGCGCTTGCCCACCGTAAGGCCTTCTCAACACGCTCGGCGCTGGGCGGCTGGGCGACCCCACGTCGTCAAGCAGAAGCGGAGTGGTCCTCGCTTGCACGGATACTGAGGGAAGCTACAGGGCCTCTTGGAGCATCATCGTGGCTGACACCAGTCGAGACGCTCTCGCGAGTCCTGGAGGCGTATCGAGCGTCGAGGTCTGTGACGGTTGTCTCGGCGGATGGCTTACAGGTGGTGTTGGAACCGACGGTCGAGGCGGCGTTCATCAGCCGAGATGGACTTCTTGCACACCTAAGGGACGCGCTTGATGGTGGTCTCGTTCCCGAGGGCGACGTTGACTCAGCGCATCGGTTGCTTGACGCCGTGTCCAGCGCAGCGGTCGACACACGCGGTGGTGATGCCATGGGAAAAGTCTGGGCCTCGGCGCCCGCGTTGGCCGCCGAGCTTGGCATAGAAGCTGATCCTGAAATTGCTGTGCAACTTGCACAAGCTATTGGTGACAAGCCTGAACTTGTCGAAAGGCTCAACGAGGAAGCTGCACGGCGTGAACGCGCCAGGAACCGCCGCCGAGACCCAGTGGTTGATGGCCTCCTGGCGGCAGTGCTGGAGCAACTTGCCGGCTGCGAGGATTTGGTTGACACAGTACGTGAGGAGTTTGTCGAGCTCTTGACGGAGGTGCTCCGGTTCGCAGCCGACCGCGCCGATGCGAGCCGCGAGAACTGGGGCTCGGACATCGCCTATCTGTTTCCGCCGGCAACGGGGAAGCCAGCGTTCACGGAGGACTACCTTCAACGAGATGTCTTCTCATGGCTAGCAAGCTCCGGTATGCGGCACCACGTGCGCATGGAGGAGCGAGATATCGCCTCAGGCCGAGCGGACATAACGGTGACGCGCGATCATCGTTTCGTCATAGAGGTGAAGCGCGAGCGGTCTGACGCCTCCCGCCAGTCGTTGCTAGTGGCGTACGGCGGACAAGCTGCGGCGTACTCGACTGTCGGTCCCCGAGTGTCGGTCGAGATGGTGTTGGATCTGACCGATCACAGCGCGGGAGTGCCGTCGTTGAAAGAGTCTGTGTGGGTTGAGAAGGTGTCCATCCCTGGTGCAGACCCGAGGCACGTCGTAACGGTTGTGATCCGCGGAAACAGGCCAACTCCAAGACAAACGCGGCTCGATCCCGCCGAGCCTGATGAACGTTGAGTGAGCCGACGCACTACCCCGTTCCACCGTCTCGCCGTAGCAGTGCGCCCTGTCGGGCTCCCGGGGCCCACTGAGTTCGGGTCGATCACGAGCTTCCGTCGGGGGCGGGCCCTGCGCCGAGTGCGGACCACCATTCACCCAATCTCTGGTTCGCACGGGCGCACTTGGTATTCGATACCTGCCTTTCCCCAGAAGCTGGAACGAGCCCGAACGAAATGCGATGCGGGCTGGTTGACTCGTCAAGCCCGCTGGCCAACTTCCAGGCGCTCCCGCTTTGCCCAATGTCACGCTCGATTTCTCGAGACAGGTAGCTCGGTTCGCGGGCAGGATTGCGTGATGGCTGAGGGGTCTTGGGAAGAACGCGCGGGGTCGGGTGAGGTGCTAGCTCAGAACGCTGGCTCCGATGCTGGCGCTCGCCTGCTTGAGCTCTTGCTCGATCCTGAGGACACTGCGGTGACCTTCCGAACGGCTGCCGCCTTGCTCGGGCAGTGGACGGTGGAGGCGTTCCGGCTGCTCGTCATAGCCAGTGCTAAGACCGACGACAGCCACAGGGACTGGATCGGCGACGCGGTTGATGATTTCATCGATCGAGCGCACGGGGAGGCTGAACCGTTTCTGCGCCAAGCCCTGGTGACGATTCGAGATGGCGACGATCCGGCGTGCTCGCAGGCCGCGCGCGAATGGGAAGCCTGGTATCGCTGGTCCTGACGGTTCTTGCCGGGGAGTTCGGGCGCACTTTCGCTTCGACGTCCGATCAGAATTGCGAACGAGTTCGTGCCACGGATGTGCCACGCATCAAGCCCGTGCCACGCTCGTGCCACGCACCGAACGAGCATGAGCGCGCCCGGTTGCGTGTCTACGGGCACCGATGCCAGACTCGTCGACGAGCCCGTTGAACCGCTAGATTCCAACGATTCTGCAGGTGGCGGGCTCGCCAAGAGAACTCTTACCAGCCGGTCCGGATGTGGCGCGAGGACTCGGAGTTCCCAGAGAAGGCGAGGGGTTCGAGTCTCTCAGCGTGGTGAGCGGGTCGTTTGGCTCGGTCACCTGCTCGGATCTTCATCCTGTCCGGTGAGTTGTCGCTGGTCTTCTGTCGGTGGTCGTGATCGCCGACGCCATCGATTCCCGCCTCGCCAACGCTCTCTTCAATGTTCGCGCGGCCGGAGTGGGCAAGCTTGTGGAGCCCGCGGTGGCGTTGACACGCGCCATGTACAAAGGGCTGTGGGTCGGAGGGCGGGCAACGCTGACCCCGACCGAGTACCACTTCCATCCGAACGACATGAACCGTTCGATGCACGATGGCCCGATTGACTTCGTCATCCCGTTGGTCGACATCACTGAGGTCACCACCAAGCGGGGGCTCGTGACGAGCCTTGTCGTCGTGCGTGCCGGCGGGTACGAGTTCACGATCCGGTGCTATGGCGCCCGAACGTTCGCTGACCGCATCCGTGCTGCTGTTGTTGCTGCGCGAGGGGAGTCGTCCGATTCGCGGTCATGACTGGTGGCTGGCGGCTCACGTTCATGGGATCTGATTTCCCGACGGTTCGTCTCAACCTCTGGCGGGCTGATGCCGTCGTGCTTTTTGACTGGCTCATGTCGGTCGATCTCGATGCCGTGCCGATCTCGCATCCGGCGGAGAAACAGGCGCTGGTTGACCTGTTGTCGCGGTTTGAGCAGGACACTGACGTCTCCGGTACGACGCAGGACGAGATCGACACCGCGCGCGAGGAGGTTGCGCGCGATATGGGTTGGTGAGGGGGCGTTGCCGTTGAGTTCTTCGAGAAGTGGACGCCTGCATGATCGAGGCGAACGGGTAGCCTCAACGTGGAGCAGACACGAGTCCTGCTCGTCGAGAATCACGACAGCCCGTCGCAGTTTCCAACTACTGCCCACGTGGTAGCGACACGCCGGCCCGATTCCCCCACAGTTCCCCCTAGGCACCCAGCCAACCGGCGAACCACAAGGTCAGGGCCACATGACACGCTTCAACGTCTGATTGTCAGGTCGGTGTCGGGCTGGGGTTCAACGTAGCGGCCTCGCCTTGTAGAGCGACACTAGGGGCTGGCCCGGCGAGATTCTGGTGAATCACGAGCGTCGCCTGCGCCGCCGTGTCGCCCGGAGCAAACGCGATCCGGAGGACGCACTCCTCGCCCCTAGTGAGCTCTGTGCCGTCGTCGCAGCGCTCTTCGAGGCTGAATCGCCCCGCATCTGCTCCTTCGATCTCGACGGACGTGATAATCAGAGGCTCCTTCTCAGAACTGCTCACGACGACTTCCGGTCCGCACTCAGTGATCGAGCAGGTGACCAAATTAGTGGACACGGTGATGCACAGTCCGTCCTCGCAAGCCTGCGGTCCGATCCATCGTTGCCGCTGTCCTGGGTCTGGCTGAGGGCCTCCTCCACCCGGGCGGGAACAGGGAACGTGCTGGTTTCACGGTCGCGGTTCGCATCAGACAGCGTAAAACCGGTGTGGGTCAAAAAGAGCGCGAGTGCCGCGATGGCAATGCCCGTGACGGCTCGCAGCCAGCTGTACGGTCCGACGACGGACACGAGCGGCGGATGGCGGCGCCGACGGCAGCAGCTACGAGGCGCATGGAGGGACTCGCCGCGAGAGCCATGCTGGCCAGGGTGCCCGAGACCGACCCGAGCACCGATAGCCGCATTGGAACCAGCGTCGTCGGCGGCGGCCGTTGGCCACCTTGCGGCGACGATGCGTTCCGGGTGGGTGTAGGAACAGGTTCGGCGCTCATGGAAACTCCGCCCCTACGTGTGCCGGAATCCGATCGTGCCGACCTGTCCCAAAGATGCTCACGGCGGTCGAGCGTGCGTGCCATGCCGCAAGGCTGTTGAGCGAGCGGGCCGGCTGGTACAACCAACGGTGCTCCTAAGTTCCGCCCGGAGCCGGGACCTTCACCCTGTGGAACTCGCGAGGTCGCGGTGCTGGCACCAGGGCGGCGTGGGCGCCCACAGGGTCGGAGCCCTCGCAGGCAAGCCGTACCCATTCCGCTCCGAGGTTTAGTACCTGGTGCCGCTGTCGCGCGAATTGGCTGGCGAGGAACCCCGGTGCAGAGGCAAGATCTGCAAGTGCCTGACCTGCGGTGGGTCGAAGTCAAAGAGTTCTTCGACCCCGATCTGATGGGTGCGTTGCCGGACTTGCTCGTAC
>NZ_JBIRXX010000001.1:1585302-1781659 GCF_044389365.1 Promicromonospora sp. NPDC019610
CGGTGCAGAGGCAAGATCTGCAAGTGCCTGACCTGCGGTGGGTCGAAGTCAAAGAGTTCTTCGACCCCGATCTGATGGGTGCGTTGCCGGACTTGCTCGTACCCGGCGCGTCGGTAGAGGACTGGCAGGCCGTCCTCGACCTCATCGACGAGCGGGGTTGGAAGCACCAGTACTCTGACGGGCAAGGGGTAATTCCGGTGCCGCGGTCGGAAATCGTCCTGTCGCGTGCGTCGGATGACGTGAGCCCAGAGCTGCAGGTCTGGTTCGCCGCCGACGCATTGGCGATCTTCCGCTTCCACTCGGCGGACGAGATCGACTTTGATGTCGATCTGCGGGAGCTTCAGGGGCAGGACCGCCTCGACCTGTTCTGCGAGTTTCTCTCCGCGATAGGACGGAAGGTGGCGAAACCAGTGCTGATGAGCTCTGAAGGCGGAGACTGGCACCATCCTCTACTCGGCTTCGATGTCGAGAGCGATCGGGTAGTGCTGTTGGCGGAGCCGTTCAAGAACACGGTCAGGACATGATCGACAAGATCCAGCGCCGTGCGCGTTCGCGGCTGGTCATGATCAGCGGCCCGATCGCGTCCGGGAAGAGCACACTGGCCGGCGAAGTGGTTCGGCTGTTACGGCTGGAAGGCTTCTCTGTGGCGCTCACCGACCTCGACACCGTCGCGGAGATGGCGCTACCGACGCTTCCGGACTGGGACTGGGCGCATGGGATCCATGCACAGCTGGTCGGCACCTGGCTGACGACTGATATCGACATCGTGGTCGACGAAGGCACGTCCAACCCGACCGAAGTGCAACAGGTCCTTGACCAGGTGCCTGAGGGCACCGATGTTCTCCACGTCGTGCTGACGGCTGACTTCGACGCTTCTCTCGCCCGGGCGAGAGCAGATTCCGGACGCGGGGTGAGTAAGGATCCAGGGTTCCTCCGCGCTGAGCACGAGGCCTACTCGCATCATGTGGCGCACCTGCCGGGCGGCCTACGCCTGCACGTCGAGGGTCAGGAACCCGCGGGGTTGGCGCGCCAGGTGATCAACAGCCTTCTGCCATGAAGACATCGCACGCGGCGAGAGGTCGCGGGGCGCCGCACCGAAACCACGCGCCCCATAGGCTGTCCCGATGGCAAGAGTGCGGGCTACCGCCGTCAGATGGGAGTCAGACGACTTTCCCGGATTCATCGAGGCCTCCGTCCGCGATGCCGGCGGCGAGGACCACCGCATCATCGACAAAGTTGCCGTTCTCACGACGCTGGACATCACCCCCGGGTCGACTCTTCCCCTTGAGCTCTGGATCGAAGCAGATATCGAACTCGTCGAGGCCAAAGGGGTTCAGGTGACGTTCAAACATGGAGTCCGGACGGTGAATGGCTTGGGAAAGCTGGTTGTCTCGGCTGATGACGTGACAACCGATTGACCCCCGTTCGCCCCGGTCAGGCCGCCTCCGCCGCCGGCGCAAGCGTCGCCGCCAGCACCCGCCACCCCTCGTCCGAACGCACCCAGAGCCGCGTGTAGACCAACCGCGCGGAGACCGCGACGCCGCCCTGCATCGCATCCACGGCGGCGACCAGCCTGGTCGCCCCGCTCACGGCGTCCTCCTGGACGTCCAGCGCCTCCTCCTCCAGGTGCGTGATCCGCAGCGCACCCGAGCGGTAGCTCTCCAGGTCGTCCTCCTTGGAGAACACCGACCCGTCCGGGCCGGCGCCGACGCACCGAGGATGAAGCAGCGCGTCCAGCGCGTCGACGTCGCCGGCCCGCTGGGCGGCCTGGAGCGCGTGCTCTGCGGCAAGAAGGCTCATCGCCCGAGTCTAGGCACCGGGACCGGACGATTGCGGGCATATCTCCCGCAAGCGAAATCGCGACAGCCACGCCGCCGAGGGCCGGGCCGCGCCTCGAAGAGCGCGCCCCGACCCCAGGCGAGAACCGATCAGTGCCCGGCGTTCACCCTCTCCAGCGCCTCCTTGTACCCCCGCAGCTCCCGCCACGTCGAGTCCTCGTCAAGCCGCGCGGTCTCTGCGGCAACCAGCAGATCGCCGACCGTGCCGCCCCCGCGAACCCGGTCCGACAGGGCGACCGAACCCGCCGCGACGTTGAGCCACGCTCCGAGCAGCTGCCGGTCGAACGCGTCGACCCGCTCGTCGTGGTGGCGCGCCCACAGCACCTGCACGGCGTCGTCCAGCGTGGTCAGGTCGACCACCTCGTCGAACACGTCGCTCCGCGCGCGGGTGGCCGACAGGAAGCACTCCAGCTCGTCGGTCGTGTGGTCCGGGTTCCTGACCTGCCGGTACTCCGACGTCCAGTACCCGGCGTCGCGGGTCTCGGGCTCCGGCGTCGGCTCCGCGCCGGCCGGCGTGCCGTAGACCTCCAGCTCGTAGAGCGAGAAGCCCCACTGCGTCGCGCGTTCGGTTGCGTACAGGCGCACATGCCGGCCGGTGCCCGAGAGGTCGATCTCGTCGAAGAAGCCGTCACCGTCGGCGACGGTGTGCACCGTGGTCCAGGTCTCGCCGTCCGGCGAGGTCTGGATCTCGTAGCCCGACGCGTACGCCGTCTCCCAGTCGATCACGACGCGGCTGAGGTCGTACTCGGCCCCGAGGTCCACCGCGATCCACTCCGGCTCGCTCCACTGGCTGCCCCACCGGGTGCCGGCGTTGCCGTCCACCGCCTTGTCGCCGGTGCGCGTCGGGTCGTCGATGCTGGACGTGGTGACCGGGCGCCCCAGCGCCAGCGACGGACCGTCGTCCGGTTCGCAGACGTCGCCCCCGCCGTCGGCCAGGTAGCAGCGCAGGTACCGGTAGGACTCCGCGGACGTCTCGAACGACGGCGCGTTGTCCCACTCGTAGGTGTAGTACTCCACGTACGGCTCGGACGCGGCGATGATCGCGGGCAGGTCGATGTCTCCGCTGCCCAGGGCGACCTGCCGCATGTCGCCCTCGGCGTTGACGTTCACGGCGTCCTTGACGTGCAGGAGCTCGATGCGGTCCCCGTACTCCTCGATCCACGCCGGGACGTCGATGCCGGCGTCCGCGGCCCAGCCGACGTCGAGCTCGAACGTCACGTAGCGCGGGTCGGTGTTCTCCTCGATGACCTGCCAGGCGCTGACCGTCTCACCCGTCTCCGGGTCCGCGTAGCGCGTGGTGAACTCGCTCTGGTGGTTGTGCAGCACGATCTTGCCCGCGCCGTGCTCGTGCGCGTACTGGCCGAGCTCGTTGACGTACGCCGCGGTCGCGACCGCTTCCTCGTAGGTGCCGTAGTTGCCGGCCATCCCGCCGGTCCCGATGTAGTCCTGGCCCAGGGCGACGGCGTAGTCGACCGTGGCGGGCCACGTGCCCCGGTCCGTGCTGCCGTGGCTCGAGGACACCTCGAGGCCGTACCTGTCGAGGATCGCCTTGTAGTCGTCGACCGGCATCGAGTAGGGCTGGTTGAACGGCTCGACGTTGGTGAAGCCCGCGTTCGCCACCTCCCCGAGCACGCGGTCGATCGTCTCCGGGCTCGGTGTGCCGGACCCGAGCTCGCCGACATGGGTGTACAGCTGGATGGAGATCTTGGAGTCGGGCAGCCCGTCGCCCTCTCCACACTCCTGGGCTGCCGTGGTGGTCGGCGTAGAAGCCACGAGGGTGGAAGGAGCGGCGACGGCCGGGGCCCCGGCGAGTGCGCCCGCGAGGAGCGCACCGCCCGTCAGGGCCGTTGTGAGGCGGCGCGCACGACGCGAATCTAGCGAGATTTGCATGGATGCTCCGATTGACGACTTTGTCGGTTGATAGCGACGACCATGCGACTTCTGCCGCTATACGTGCAAAAGTAGGATGCTGGTCGGCCAATGTCCGTGTCAAGGGTGGAGCGAGTCCAGGCGTCCAGGTCAGAGGGCGATCGACAGCTCCTGGTCGCCGGCGGCCAGTGCGAGGTCGGCCCTGCGGCCGTCCGTGCTGAGCCGGAAGTCTCCCGCGAAGGCGTCGATCTCGATCCGGCCGCGCTCGTCGGTGCGCGCCGTCGTCGGCGGCAGCCACCACGCGCCCTTGATCAGGCCCTTGAGCGCCTCGTACGCGGGCTTGGGCGTGTGGTCGGCGCGGACGAGCCCGCACGGCGCGCCCAGCCAGGCACCTTCGTCGGTGAGCCCCCAGTAGTTGACGGCCTGGACGGCGGGGTGCGCGACGAGCTGGCTGTAGTGGCGCACGATCTCGTCGGCCTGCCTGGCCTCGCCCTCGGGGGTCGACGGCCAGTGGTCGACGACGTAGTCGTTGAGGTCGGTGATCTCGGCCGGCATGGGGTCGCCGGACAGCAGCGTGTTCTCGGTGAGGTGCAGCGGCAGCCCGAAGCGGCTGAACCGGTCGAGCACGTCGGCGAAGTACTCCTCGCCGCGGTAGCCCTGGTGCATGTGCGACTGCAGCCCGATCGCGTCGATCCGGATCCCGGCCGCCAGCACCTCCTCGACGAGCCGCTCGTAGTCGGCCGAGAGGTTGAAGTCGTTGAGCACGAGCGAGACCGGCCGGTCCGCGTCCCGGGCGGCCTCCCGGGCGGTGTCGACCGCGAGCCCCACCATGCCGACCCGGCCGAGCCGCTGCGCCAGGCGTGTGACCGCGTTGTCCTCCCGGTCGAACACCGGCATGATCACCACCTCGTTGATGGCGTCCCACGTGGGCACGACGTCGCCGAGCGTGGACACCTCGCGGGTGATCCGGTGCCGGATCTCGTGCTCGACCTCCTCGTCGGAGAGGTCGAGGAGCCAGGTGGGCGCCAGCGTGTGCCACAGCAGGGGGTGGCCCTTGACGGCGACGCCGTGCTCGGCGAACCACTCCGCGGTGCGGCGCAGCCGCTCGGTCTCGGGCGCGCCGCGCACCGGCTCGAACCCGCGCCAGTAGAACGGCAGCGTCACCTGGTTGAACAGGTCGAACCAGAGTGGTGCGACCGCGCGCGCCGCCTCGACCGACGCCCCGCCGAACGGCGAGGAGGGCGGCGTCGTGCCGAGGTCGTTGGCCAGGTCGACGAAGTCGAAGCCGATGTTGCCGAACAGGAACGCGTGCCCCGTCTGCTCGACACGGACCTCCTGCCCTGCCAAGGGTCGGCCCGCACCGTCGGTGACCGTGACGGTGGCCCGGGTGTGCCGGTGGGAGTTGCGGGGATCGGCGGTGATCGCGACGCGATGGTTCATGGAAAGTTTCCTTAACGGGAGTTCAGTGTTGTGGGCGGGCTTCGCGCGGCGTCAGTGCCGCGGGGTGTCGTTGCCGCGCGGCGTCAGTGCCGCGGGGCTGCCGTAGAGCGGCGCTCGACGAGCGACGTCGCCAGCTCGGTGCGCAGGGCCGGCCGCAGCTCGTTGCGGGACATCTCGATGACGATCCGCGCCGCCTCGCGGCCCATCTCGAGCAGGGGCTGGCGCACGGTGGTCAGGTGCGGCGTGACCCACTGGCAGAGCTCGACGTCGTCGAACCCGACGACGGACACGTCCGCCGGCACCGAGAGCCCGAGCTCCTCGGCGGCGAGGTAGACGCCGTAGGCCTGCTCGTCCGAGCCGGAGACGACGGCGGTCGGGCGGTCCGGGAGCGACAGCAGCTCGCGGCCGTGCTCGCGGCCGCCGCCGACCAGCGAGTCGCCGTGCCGGACCAGCGCCTCGTCGACGGGCAGGCCGTGCCGCTGCAGCGCGCTGCGGTACCCGTCGAGACGGTCGCGGTGCGCCTCCTCGTCCATCGGGCCGGTGATCACGGCGATCCGGGTGTGGCCCAGGGCGATGAGGTGCTCCGTCGCGTCGCGCCCGCCGGCCCAGTTCGTGGCGGCGACCGTCGGGAGCGACGGGGGAGCGGCGCCTATCGGGTCCACGAGCACCACGGGCACGCGCAAGCGGGACAGCTCGGACTCGACCGACTCCTGCACGTGCGCCGCCACCAGGACGACGCCCTCCGAGCCGCGCTCGGCGAGGTGGTCGACCCAGGCCGCCGTGCCGAACGAGTCGCCGCTGGAGGTGGTGAGCACCAGGTCGAGGCCGAGCCGGGCGGCCTCCGTCTGGGCGCCGCGCAGCAGCGTCGTGGCCCACTGGGTGTCGAGGGTCTCGATCACGAAGTCGACGAGCCCGCTCCCGGCGCCGGGGTGCGGGCGGCGCTGCTCGTAGCCCCGCTCGGCGAGCACCTCCTCCACCTGGCGGCGCGTGGCCGCGGAGACTCCCGGGCGCCCGTTGAGGACCTTCGAGACCGTGGGCGCCGAGACCCCGGCGGCCTCGGCGACCTCGGCGATGGTGACGCCGCCGCGCCGCTCCCTCTTCCCCGCGCCGGCCTCGGGCCTCGTGGCCGTCCCTGTCATCTCGCGCCCTTCCTCGGTGTCGAACAGCGTGCACGACGGGTGTTGACGCCGTCGTGGCACGGACTCTATCGTACCGACAAGCGAAAGTATTAAAGAAACTTTCGCGCCTCGCTGAGACCGCAGCGGTCGCGAGGACGAGGAAAGGATGCAGAGATGCAGACGTCGAAGAAGACGTTGTCCGGCCGTCGTGTCGGTGCTGTCGCGGCGGTGGCCACGGCGAGCCTCCTCCTGGCGGCGTGCACCCCGAGCGCGATGGGCGGCCAGAGCGGAGCCGTGAGCGGTGACGCGACCAAGGGCAGCATCACCTGGTGGGGCTGGACGCCCGACGCGAACAACGCGGAGAAGCTGATCGCGGCCTTCAACGAGGAGTACCCCGACATCGAGGTCGAGTTCGTCTCGAAGCCGATCGACAGCTACGACTCGGTGCTGTCGCCGGCGATCACGTCGTCGGACGGCCCGGACGTGTTCAACGTCGCGCCGGGCTCGGCGAACGGCGGCGTCGACACGTTCGGGCCGGGGGCGATCGACCTCACCCCGGCGGTCGAGAAGGCGCTCGGCCCCGACTGGGCGACCAAGGTCTCCGGGCTCGGCGTCAGCGGCCTGACCGTGGACGACAAGCTGGTCGGGCTGTCCGCCGGCGCCGTCTACTCCGGCAACCTGTGGATCAACCAGGGGATCTTCGACGAGTACGGCCTCGAGCCGCCGACCGACCTCGCCTCCTGGAAGCAGGTGTGCGACACCCTCGAGGCGGCCGGCGAGGGCTGCTTCGTCCAGGGCGCCGGGCAGTGGGCGTTCGACATGGACACCTTCGAGGCCATCGTCGAGAACATCGAGCCCGGGCTGTACCAGAAGGCCTCGCTCGGGGAGGCGTCGTACACCGAGGGCGACTCCGGCCAGAAGTTCACGCAGGCGATGGAGACCTGGAAGTCGCTGTTCGACGAGGGGATCATGCAGGACGGCGCCGTCGGCCTGCAGCAGTACCCCGACGCGAACAACGAGTTCATGCAGGGCAAGTACGCCATGATCATGATGGGCTCCTGGTACACCCAGTACGCCGTCAAGGACTCGATGGTCACGGCCATGGAGGCCGCGGGCGTCTCCGACCCGGACCCCATCACGCTCGTCCCCGTGGACTTCCCCGACCTCGCCGGGACCGGCCAGGTGGGCAACATGTTCGGTGACGCGGACTACGGCCTCGCCGTCTCCGGCCGCTCGGACAACCAGGCCGCGGCCACCACGTTCGTCACCTGGCTCTCCACGTCGCAGGCCGGCCAGCAGGCCGTGGCGAACACGCTGAACAACATCCCCGCCCTGCAGGGCGTCACCCCCGACTGGGACCAGATCGACCTCGTGGACCCGGCCGCGCAGGCGGACGTGCTGTCCGCCTACAGCGAGCGGGCCGCGGCGGCCACGCAGCCGCGCTTCGCGTCCGTCAGCTCCGAGCTCAACACGGCCTTCCGCGACGCGCTGGTCGGCGTCGCGAGCGGGGACGTGTCGATCCCGGACGCGCTCCAGACCCTCCAGGGCGTCGTCGACGCGGAGTGAACGACCGGGGTGGGCCGGCCGACCCCTTGCGGTCGGCCCACCCCTTCCTCCCGGCACGAGCCGCCCGGCGCGGCGTCGTCCCACCCTCAACCCACCCGAAGGACAAGTGATGAGCCTCAGCGCAACGCTGCCTGACGCCGCGACACCCACCGGGCGCGCGCCCGCCGCGCGACCCCGCCGCCACGGGCTGAAGCCGACGGCCAACGGTCTGCCGTGGATCCTGCCCGCGGTCGTCGTGGTGGTCGGGCTGATCTACTTCTCGATCGGTTACACCGGCTACGTCTCCACCCTCGACTGGAACGGCTTCATCCTCACGGAGCCCACGTTCCTGGGGCTCGCGAACTTCTCCGAGATGTTCGGCGACCCGGTCTTCTGGAAGGCGCTGGAGCACACTGCCGTCTTCTACGTGGTCACGTTCACCGTGCAGACGGCGCTCGGCTTCACGTTCGCGGCGCTCATGCACTCCCAGGTCCACCTGCGCGGCGTGTACAAGGTCGTGATCTTCGTGCCGACCGTGCTCGCCCCCGCCACGATGGCGCCCGTGTTCCGCCAGATCTTCGACGCGGACGGTCAGCTCAACACGTTCCTGCGGGCCGTCGGGCTCGACGGTCTCGCGCAGACCTGGCTGGCCGGCGGCACCACCGCGATGGCCGTGGTCATGCTCGCCACCATCTGGCAGTGGACCGGCCTGACGTTCATCCTCTTCTACGCCGCCATGAGCCAGATCGACACCGAGGTGCTCGAGGCGGCCCGGGTGGACGGCGCCGGCAACCTTCGGACGCTGTGGTCGATCGTGTGGCCGATGTGCCGGGGCACCACCGTCGCGCTCGCCACCCTCGGCCTCATCGGGGCCCTGAAGACGTTCGACTGGCCGTACCTGATCACCAAGGGCGGCCCCAACTACGCGACCGAGTTCCTGGGCACGTACATCTACCACACGATGCTGTCGGAGAAGCGGTTCGGCTACGCCGCCGCGATCTCGGTCGCCCTCCTCGTCCTCGCCCTCGCCTGCGGCGTCTTCATGTCGCTGCGCAACCGCCACGAGGGAAGGGCCTGACCATGCTCGTGACACGTACACGCACGTCGAGGATCGTCATCCAGGTCGTCGTGACCCTGCTGGCGCTGCCGTTCCTGGCGCCGCTGGTGGCGATGGTCCAGGGGTCGCTCGGCGGCCTGGGCCTCGGCAACTACGTCAAGGTCTGGGAGACGGGCGTCCTGCCCACCTACCTGCTCAACTCCGTGCTGATCTCCGTCTTCGCGATCCTCATCGTCTACGCCTGCACCATGCTCGCCGGGTTCGGGTTCTCCAAGCTGCGCATCGCGGGCAAGGAGGTCTGGTTCTGGGCCCTGCTCCTGGCGCTGACCATGCCCGAGGCGGTGCTGCTGACGCCGCTGTTCGTCACCGCGTCGGCCTTCGACATGTACAACCAGCTCGTCGCGGTGATCCTGCCGGTCGCGGCGCTGCAGATCCCGTTCACGGTGCTGCTGGCCCGCAACTTCTACGACGGCATCCCCTCGGAGATCATGGAGGCCGCCCGCGTCGACGGCGCCAACATCTGGCAGGTCTTCTGGCAGGTCGTCCTGCCCCTGACCCGCCCGATCGCCGCCGCGATCGTCGTCCTGACGCTCATCTCCGCGTGGAACGCGTACCTGCTGCCGATGCTCATGCTCAACGACCCCGGCCGGCAGGTCCTGACGCTGCTCCCGTCGTACTTCGTCAGCCAGTACACGAACGACCAGACCGGGGTGCTCGCCGCGGCGGTCATCGCCGCGATCCCCATGCTCGTCGCCTACCTCGCGCTCCAGAAGTACTTCGAGCGCGGCCTCGCGGCGGGCGCGCTCAAGTGAACAGCGCTCAGGCGAACAGCGCTCCAGCGAACACGGAGGGAACCCCCATGGGGCTGCTCGAAGGACGGCTCGCCGTCGTCACCGCGGGGACGGCCGGCATCGGCCTGGCCGTCGCGACCCGCTTCGTCGCGGAGGGCGCGACGGTCGTGGTGACCTCGCCGTCGGCGGCCTCGGTCGACGCGGCGGTCGCCCGGCTCGGGCCGCGGGCGGTCGGCGTCGTGGGCGACGCGTCCAGCGTCACCGACCTGGAGCGGCTGGCGGACGCCGTCGGCCGGCTCGGGCGGAAGGTCGACGTGCTGCACGTCAACGCGGGCCGCGACGTCGAGCCCACTCCGGTGAGCGAGCTGACGCCCGAGCAGTTCGACGCCGTCGTGGGGCTGACCTTCCGGGGCGCACTCTTCACGGTGCGAGCGCTGGCCGGGCACCTGGCCGACGGCGCGTCGATCGTGCTGACGTCGTCGATCGCCGGCACGAACGGCGGCCCCGGCCACGCCGTCTACAACGCGAGCAAGGCGGCCGTGCGCTCGCTGGCCCGCACCCTGACGGCCGAGCTCGGCCACCGCGGGATCCGGGCGAACGCCGTGAGCCCGGGTCCGACCCGGACCGCCGCCTTCGACGCGTTCACCGGCGGGTCGGACGCCGTCGAGGCGGCGGTCGTCGCGCAGATCCCGTTGCGCCGTGTCGGGCGTCCGGAGGAGGTCGCGGCCGCCGTGTGCTTCCTCGCGAGCGACGAGTCGAGCTTCGTCGCGGGCACGGAGCTGACCGTCGACGGCGGCATGAGCCAGGTCTGACCCCGGACCCGACCCGGGCCGATCGACACACCAGACGTTTTCACCGAGAGGACAGCACGAATGAGCAACCCCGTACGTTTCGCCGTCATCGGCAGCGGGTGGCGCGCACGGTTCCACCTGCGCGTGGCCGCCGCCGACCCCACCCGGCTCGAGGCGGTCGCCGTCATGGCGCGCGACCAGGCGAAGGCCGACGCGATCGGCGCCCGCCACGGCGTGCCCGGCGTCACCACGATCGACGACCTCCTCGCCCACGAGCCGGAGTTCGTGGTCGCCGACGTCTCGTGGCCCGCCATGCCCGGCATCATCAAGGAGCTGAGCGCGCGTGGCGTCCGGGTGCTGGCCGAGACCCCGCCCGCTCCCGACCTGGCCGGCCTGCGCGACCTGTGGACCACCGTCAAGGACGAGTCCCTCGTCCAGGTGGCCGAGCAGTACGTGCTGATGCCCGGCCACGCCGCGCGGCTGGCGGTGATCGCCGGCGGCGTCATCGGCACGCCGCAGGCGGTCGAGGTCGCCTCGACGCACCTTTACCACGCGACGTCGCTGATCCGCGCGTTCCTCGCGGTGGGAACCGACCGGGCGGTCGTGTCCGGGCGCTCCTTCGAGACCCGGATGGCCCTGCCGCTCGGCTTCGACGGCTGGAACACCGACCCGCAGCCCGAGGCGCAGACCTCCACCTACGCGACCCTCGACTTCGGCGACGGGCGCGTGGGCGTGTACGACTTCATGAACATGCAGTGGTGGAACCCGCTGCTGGCGCGTCGCGTCGTGGTGCGCGGCACCTTGGGTGAGCTGGTCGACGACACCGTGACCTCGTGGGACGGCCACGACCCCGTCACGTCTCGGATCGAGTACCGCCGGACCGGCGTCGACATGAACCTGGAGGGCAACGAGGTGGTCCACGCCTCGTTCAACGGCACGGTGGTGTGGCGCAACGCCTGGGTCGGGACCCGTCTCTCGGAGGACGACCTGGCCGTCGCCGACCACCTGGTCGCCGTCGGCGTGTGGGCGCGCGGTGAGGCCGAGGGTCCGTACTCGCTCGCCGCCGCCTGCCAGGACCATGCGCTCGGGCTCGCGATCGAGGAGTCGGCCCGCACGCACCAGGACGTCGTCGTCGAGGGCGAGCCGTGGGCATGAGCGCCCCGGTGCCCGTGGCCGGGCTGATCCAGGTGGCGCTCGCCGTCGAGGACATCGAGGCGTCGCTCGACCGGTGGTGCGCCCTGTTCGACATCGAGCGGCCCGAGGTGGTGACGCTGGAGCCCAACCCCGACGAGACCTACCGGGGACAGCCGGCCGGCTACCGGCTGCGGCTCGCCGTCATCACGGTCCCCGGCAGCCAGGTGGTCATCGAGCTCAACGAACCCGACGCCAACCCGTCGACGTTCCGCGAGTTCCTGACGGAGCACGGCGAGGGCGTCCACCACCTCGGCTTCGCCGTCGGCGACGCCCGCGACGCGGTCGTGGCCGGACTCGGGGCGGCGGGCTTCGCCAAGCGCGTCGAGGCCTACTACCCGGGCGGCTCCTGGACCGTCCTGGACACCGAGGCCGCGCTCGGCGTCAACCTCAACATCAAGCCGCACGCCTGATGTTCGTCGACACCCACGTGCACCTCTGGGACCGGCGCGGGCGCGACCTCGGGTACGGGTGGCTGGACGGCGACGACTTCCCCTTCGGGGACCTCGTCGCCGTCCGCACGGCCCGCTTCTCGGTACCCGAGCTGCGGGCGGAGGGGCGCCTGGCAGGGCTCACCAAGGTGGTGCACATGAACGCCGCCTCCACCGCCGCCGACCCCGTCGCGGAGACCGCCTGGCTCCAGCAGCTGTCCGACGCGACGGGCTGGCCCGACGCCGCCGTGGTGACCTGCGACCTCGCCGCTCCCGACGTCGTCGAGCAGCTCGCCCGGCACGCCGCCCACCGCATCTTCCGGGGTGTGCGCGAGATGGGGCCCGTCGCGCGGTTCGCGGACCCCGCCTTCCGGCGCGGCTACGCCGAGCTCGGCCGGGTCGGCGGCCTGTTCTTCCACACCGTCGGCCTGACGGGCACGGCGGCGGCGCTGGACCTCGTGCGCTCGAACCCGGGGACCGTCTTCGTGCTCGACCAGGCGGGCATGCCCCCGGACCGCGGCATCGACACCTTCGAGGCGTGGACGGCCATGCTGCGGGCGCTCGCGGCGGAGCCGAACACGCTCTGCAAGGTCTCCTCGCTCGGCATGGCCGACCCGGTGTGGACCCCGGCGTCGCGCAGGCCGTGGGTGCTCGCGCCGATCGAGGCGTTCGGCGCCGACCGGGTCTTCCTCGGGTCGAACTGGCCGGTCGAGCGGCTGTACTCCAGCTATACCGACGTGGTCGACGCCTTCCGGCACGCGGTCCGGGACCTCGCCCCCGCGGACCGGGACGCCGTGCTGGCGGGCACCGCCGAGCGGGTGTTCAGGATCTAGCGGGGCGTTCCAGGGCGCAGGTCCTGGGCCGCGACCAGGAACGCGGCGCATCGGTAGGCTCCGACCGTCACTCGGCCCGCGGCAAGCGCGGGACGGCGAACGGGAGAGAGATCCATGGGTACCTGGGGTCCGGGAAACTTCGACGACGACACGGCCGCCGACCACCTCTCCCGCCTCTCCGACCAGCTCGTCACCGAGGTGGCGGAGGCGATGTCCGGTGATCCGGTGGGCATCGAGCCCGACGAGTACTGGGGCGTGGCGGTCCCGGCGAACCTCGAGCTGCTGGCGCTGCTCGCCCGCACGAGCTACGTCGGTGTCCTGCTGCCGGAGGTCGCGACGCTCGAAGCCTGGAAGAGCGCCTTCCTGGCGGTCTGGGACGGCGCGATCGACGGGCTCGAACCCTCGGCGGCGTTCAAGGACGCCCGGCGTTCGGTCCTGGTGCGCACGTTCGACGACCTCGTCGAGCTCAGGAAGGCGGAGGACGCCGGCTGACCCGGCCCTTGTCGCTGCGCGTGTAACCGTGGTTACATCAGGAGGTGACGGGTGAGTGGGTGCTCCTGAGCTACCGGCTCCCGCGGGAGCCGTCGGCCCCGCGGGTCGCGCTCTGGCGCCGGCTCAAGCGGCTCGGCGTCGCACAGGTCCTGGACGGGCTGGTGGCCCTGCCCGCGGATGCCCGCACCCGTGAGCAGCTGGACTGGGCGGCCGACGACGTGATCGAGCGCGGCGGTACTGCGCACGTGTGGCTGGCACGACCTGCGTCGGTGGCGCAGGAGCGCGATCTCGCGAGGGCCATGGCAGCCGACCGCGCCGCGGAGTACGTCGAGCTCGAGTCGACCGTGGTCCAGGCGCTGGGCGCGCCACCCGCCGAGCGGCGCAAGGTGGTCGCCAAGGCGCGTCGCGCGATCCGCGAGGTGCGGCGCCGGGACTTCTTTCCGCCCGGGGAGCGCGACCGTGCCCAGGCGGCGCTGAGCCGTCTCGAGCGGTCGCTCGACGAACCGCCAGGGGCCGACGCCGACGCCGCGTCGGCCACCCGAGCGGTCGCGCGAGGTGAGTCATGAGGTGGGCCACGCGCGCCGGCGTGCACATCGACCGCGCCGCGTGCGCCTGGCTGATCGGGCGTTTCGTCGACCCGGACGCCGAGTTCGTGTTCGTGACCGATCCGTCCGAAATCCCCGTCGACGCGACGCCGTTCGACATGCGCGGTGCCGGGCTGGGCCACCACGGGCAGGACTGCAGCTTCGAGACCTTCCTGAGCCGGTACGACCTGGCCGACCCGGTCCTGGCGCGGATCGGCGAGATCGTGCACGAGGCCGACCTGGACGACGGCCGGTACGACGCCCCCGAGGCACCCGGTCTGGACGTCGTCCTGCGCGGGCTGTCGATGATCGGGGACGACGAACGCACCCTGGCCGTCTCCGGACCGGTGTTCGACGGCCTGTACGAGTTCTTCCGACGTTCCTACCTGCTGGGACGTGAACCCTCGTGACCCCACGACCATCCGAGCGCAGGAGAACCATGAGCACCGAGCAGGACGGCGCCGGCCCGCCCGCCGCCACCCCGCGCGACCTGATCCCGTTCCGGACCGCGGTGCGGGCCTGGTTCGCGATCTCCTGGCAGACGTTCGGCGGCCCCGCCGGCCAGATAGCCGTCATGCAGCGCACGCTGGTGGACGAGAAGCGGTGGATCGGGCAGGGCAGGTTCCTGCACGCCCTGAACTACTGCATGCTGCTGCCCGGACCCGAGGCGCAGCAGCTCGCCGTCTACACCGGCTGGCTGCTCAACGGGTGGCGCGGCGGCCTGGTCGCCGGGGGACTGTTCGTGCTGCCCGGGATGCTGGCCCTGCTGCTCCTGTCCGCGGTGTACGTCGCGTTCGGCGACACGACCCTGGTGGCCGGGCTGTTCGCCGGCCTGGCGCCCGCGGTGCTGGCCATCGTGGTCCAGGCCGTGCTCCGGGTCGGCAAGCGCGCCCTGACCAGCCCCGCCCTGATCGTCCTCGCGGTGGGCGCGTTCGTGGCGCTGACGCTGTTCGGTGTGCCGTTCCCGCTGGTCGTCCTCGGCGCCGGGGTGGTCGGCTGGCTGGTGCACCGCCTCGCGCCGTCCTGGATCGCCACGCCGACGTCCGCGGTCGAGGACGACGGCCCCGCGCCCCTCATCCCGGACGACACCCTGCACGCCGAGCGTCCGTCGGGCCGCCGGGCGCTGCGCGTGCTGCTGCTCGGCCTGCTCGCCTGGTCGCTCCCGGTCGCCGCGGTCGCCCTGCTGACCGGCGTCGACAGCGTGTTCACCCAGCAGGGCCTGTTCTTCTCCGGCAGTGCCCTGGTGACGTTCGGCGGGGCGTACGCCGTGCTGGCCTACGTGGCGCAGCAGGCGGTGCAGACCTACGCCTGGGTGACGCCGGGGGAGATGACGCGCGGCCTGGCGCTGGCCGAGACCACGCCGGGTCCGCTGATCATGGTGGTGCAGTTCGTCGCGTTCCTGGGCGCCTACCGCAACCCCGGCGACCTCGACCCCTGGGCCGCGGCGCTGCTCGGCGCGCTGCTGACCACCTGGGTCACGTTCGTGCCGTCGTTCCTGTTCATCTTCCTCGGCGCGCCCTACGTGGAGCGGCTGCGCGGCAACCGCACCCTGTCCGCCGCGCTGACCGCGATCACGGCCGCGGTGGTCGGCGTCATCGCCAACCTGGCGCTGTACTTCACCACCCACACCCTGTTCGCCGACTCCACCACCTGGACCGCCGGGCCCCTGAGCCTCGACGTCCCGGACCTCACCAGTGTGGAACCGGTCGCGCTCGGCGTCGCCGTCCTGGCCGCGCTGCTGCTCTTCGTCGTGCGCTGGTCGGTGCTGCGCACCCTCGGCGTGTGCGCGGTGCTCGGTCTCGCGCTCGGGCTGGCCGGGCTGGTCTGAACGCCCTGGCCGGCCCGGCCAGACCGTCGCCGAGGCTCAGCCGGTCGCCTCCGTGAGCAGCAGCCCGAGCCGGTTCAGTGCGCCCGGCACCACCGAGTAGTAGGCCCACTTGCCGCGCTGCTCGCGCGTGAGCAGGCCGGCGTCGACCATCAGCTTGAGGTGATGGCTCACGGTGGGCTGCGACAGCCCGACGGGCTCGGTGAGGTCGCAGACGCACGCCTCGCCGCCGTCGTGCGCCGCGACGATCGACAGCAGGCGCACCCGGGTGGGGTCACCCAGCGCCTTGAACACCCGGGCCAGCTCGGCGGCGGTCTGCGGGTCCGCCGCCTCGCGAACAAGGGGCGCGCAGCAGGCGCCCGACGCCGTGTCCGGGCTGGTGCGCGACATGTCCGTGAGGGTGAGAGCGGTGGCCATGCGCCCATCTTGCCACGCATTGAAGATTATGGATATGTTGCACACGTCATCCCATCGAGAAACTTCGATCTGAGAAGGAGTGGGTCATGTCCGAGACGTCCCGCGAGAACCTGCCCGTCGTGGTTGTCGGCGCCGGGCCGGTCGGCCTCGCCGCCGCGGCACACCTGCTGGAACGCGGCCTGGAGCCGCTCGTGCTGGAGGCCGGCGGCGGCCCTGGCGCCGCCGTCGCCTCGTGGGGCCACGTGCGCCTCTTCTCCCCGTGGCGGTACGACGTCGACGCCGCCGCCCGCCGTCTGCTGACGGGGACGGGCTGGTTGGAGCCCCACCCGGACGCCCTGCCCACCGGCCGCGACCTGGTGGAGAGCTACCTGGCGCCGCTGGCGGACGCCCTCGGCGACCGCGTCCGCTACGGCGCCCGCGTCACCGACGTCGCCCGGGACGGGGCCGACCGGTCCCGGTCGCTCGGTCGCGAGCGCCGTCCGTACCTCGTGCGGTACACCACCGACGGGCAGGTCCGCGAGACAAGGGCGCGCGCGGTGATCGACGCCTCGGGCACGTACGGCACGCCCAACCCGCTGGGCCTGTCAGGTCTCCCGGCGATCGGCGAGGAGTCGGCGGACGGCCACCTGACCGGCGCCCTGCCCGACGTGCTCGGTGCCGACCGGGATCGCTTCGCCGGGCGCACCGCCCTGGTCGTGGGCATGGGTCACTCGGCTGCGAACACGCTGCTCAGCCTGGTCGAGCTGGCGAAGGACGAGCCCGCTACCCGCATCGTGTGGGCCATCCGCGGCGGGTCGGCACGCCGCCTGTACGGCGGCGGGTCGGACGACGAGCTGCCCGCCCGCGGCCTGCTCGGCACCCGGCTGCGCGACGCGGTCGAGGCCGGGCACGTCGAGCTCCTCACGCGGATGGCGATCGAGCGACTGGAGCCGGCGGCCTCGGGTGTCCGCGTGCTGGGGACGGCGCGTGCGGACGGCGTCGACGCCGCCCTGGACCTGCGCGTGGACACGATCGTCAACGCCACCGGCTTCCGGCCCGACCTGGGCATGCTGCGCGAGGTGCGCCTCGACCTGGACCCCGTGGTCGAGGCACCGCGGCGGATCGCGTCCCTGATCGACCCGAACCTCCACTCCTGCGGCACGGTGCCCGCGCACGGCGAGACGGAGCTGGCCCACCCGGACGACGGGTTCTACCTGGTCGGCATGAAGTCCTACGGCCGGGCGCCGACGTTCCTGCTGGCCACCGGGTACGAGCAGGTGCGGTCCGTGGTGGCCGCGCTGGCGGGGGACCGCGCCGCGGCCGACGCCGTCGAGCTGAACCTGCCGCAGACCGGCGTCTGCTCCTCGGACCTGGCGTTCGCGGCGGACGCGGACGGCGTGGTCTCCCCGGACGCCCTCGCGCTGGCGGGCGGCTCGGGCGGCGGGTGCTGCGCGGCGCCGTCGGGCCCGCAGGCGGTGACGCTCGGCCTGGGCGCCCCCGCCGCGCCGGCGGGCGGTTGCGGTGGGACGGACGAGGCGGCGTCGGGCTGCGGCTCCGCGCCCGAACCGGTCAAGGTCGGGTTCGCGACCGGCGTCGAGCACGGCCGCTCCGGCGACGAGTGAGTCCGCGGTGAACGGCGGGCGCGAGCCCGGGCACGGTGCCCGGGCCCGCGCCCGCCGGCCCCAGCGATGACTACCGGACGCTCGCCCAGGACTGGTAGTTCTTGTTGCCGCCGGAGAGGTTGTAGACCCGTTCGAACCCGAGGTTGCGCAGCACGTTCTGGCCGGCGTTCCCGGTGACGCCCTTGTTGCAGTACGTCACGGTGAGCACGGCCGGGTCCAGCTCGCTCGATCGAGCCCGCAGCTCCGCGAGCGGAATGTGCACGGACCCGTCCACGAAGCCCTTGGCCCGGTCCTTGGCCGAGCGCACGTCAACGACCTGCACCTTCTCGCCGTCCGCTCGGCGCCGGGCCAGCTCGGCCGGAGTGATCAGCGGCGCGCTCCCGTGGATCGCGTTCGTCAGCGCCATTCCCGTGTAGTGCACCGGGTCCTTCGTGGTCGCGTACGTGGGGGAGTAGGCCAGGTCGAGGTGGAACAGGTCGGCGACGTCCGCCCCGTAGGTGATGGCGGTGGCCAGCACGTCGATGCGCTTGTCCGCGCCCGAGGCGCCGATCGCCTGGGCGCCCAGCAGCCGCCCGGAGGCGCGGTCGGCCACAGCCTTGATGAGCAGGGGCTTTCCGCCGAGGTACTCCGGCCGGTCGGGCTTGACGTTGTGCAGCACCTCGACGTCGTACCCGGCCGCCCGGGCCTGGTCCTCGGTGAGTCCTGTCTGGGCCACGGCCACGTCGAAGACCCGGACGATCGAGGTGCCGAGGATGCCGCGGTGCTCCAACGTGCCGCCGGTGATCGCGTCGCCGGTGATGCGGCCCATCTTGTTCGCCGTCGAGCCCAGCGACACCCAGGCCGGCTCGCCGGTGATCAGGTTGAACGACTCGGCGACGTCACCGACCGCCCACACGTGCGGCACGTCCGTGCGCCCCTGAGGGTCGACGGCGATCGCACCGGTCGGCCCGATCGTCACGCCGGCCTGCCGTGCGAGCCCCAGGTCGGGCCGCACGCCCACCGAGACGATCACCAGGTCGGCCGGCACGGACTCGCCGTTCCCGGCCGAGCCGACGCGCACACCGGTCACACCCGTCCCGTCGCCCTCGATCGCGCCGACCCGCGTGGCCAGGCGCAGGTCGACGTCGTTGCGGCGCAGCTCGGCGTCCACGCGTGCCGACATGTCGGCGTCCATCCGGGGCATGGCGTGCTCCAGGGCCTCGACCACCGTCACCGCGATGCCGCGCTCGGTGAGCTGCTCGGTCATCTCCAGCCCGATGTACCCCGCGCCGACCACGACCGCCCGGTGTACCTGACGGGTCTCGACCCAGTCGCGGATCGCCCGGGCGTCCGAGGGGTTGCGCACGGTGAACACGCCGGGCAGGTCGACACCGGGCAGCGGCGGGACCACGCTGCGCACGCCGGTGGCCAGGACCAGCTCGTCGTACGCGTCCTCGGACGTGGCCCCCGTGGCCAGGTCGCGCACCGTGACGGTGCGGGCAGCGGCGTCCACGGCCGTGACCTCGTGACCGGTGCGGACGTCGACGTCGTACCGGTCCTTGAACCACGCCGCGTCGCGGGGAGTGAGCTCGTCGATCGTCTCGACCTCGCCGCCCACGAAGTAGGGCAGGCCGCAGCCGGAGTAGGAGATGTCGTGGTCGCGCTCGTAGATGGTGATCCGGGCGGTCTCGCTGTTGCGCCGCGCCTTGGCGGCGGCCGAGGTGCCCGCAGCCACGGATCCGACGACGACGATCTTGAGGGACGGTGAGGTGCTCACAGGGTTTCCTCTGGTGGACGGGCGGCGGTCGCGCCGCTCTCGATCTGCCGGACGGGCAGTCGTGGGAACAGGGCCGCTGCGATCAGCACGCCGAGCGCACCGCCTACCAGCTGGGCGGCCACGAACGGCAGCACCGAGGGCGGGGCGATACCGGCGAACGTGTCGCTGAACAGACGCCCGACGGTCACGGCGGGGTTGGCGAACGACGTCGAGCTCGTGAACCAGTAGGCCGCGCCGATGTAGGCGCCGACCGTCGCGGGGATCCAGGCGGCCCGCCCGGACCGCTGCAGCCCGAGGATCACCAGCACCAGCCCTGCGGTCGCCACGACCTCGGCCAGCAGGTGCGGCCCGGTCACCCGTTCGGTCGCCGACAACCCCGCCGGGACGCCGAACATCGCGTTCGCCAGCAGCGCGCCGCCCACTGCTCCCGCGACCTGTGCGAGGACGTAGACGCCGCCGTGGCCCGCGCGCACACCGGACCCGTCGCGGCGACCGGTGCACCAGTCCACCCCCGTGACCACCGGGTTGAGGTGCGCTCCGCTGACCGGTCCGAGCACCCCGATCAGCACGGCGAGCCCGAGGGCCGTGGCCAGGCTGTTCTGCAGGAGCTGCAGCCCGACATCGTCCGGCGAGAGGCTCTGCGCCGCGATCCCGGACCCGACCACGATCACCACCAGCAGTCCCGTGCCCAGGGCCTCGGCGAGGGCGCGCCGCCACAGCTCCGGTCGAGCCGGAGCGGCGGGCGCGGCGGGCTCCGGCCCGACCTGCTGGAGTGTGGGCGTCGAGACGTCGTGCGTCACGCGGTGGGCTCCACGCCGAGCTGCGTCAGCAGGCCGCGCACGCGGCGCTCGATCTCGTCGCGGATGGGCCGCACCGCCTCGATGCCCTGGCCGGCCGGGTCGTCGAGCGCCCAGTCCTGGTAGTCCTTGCCGGGGTACCAGGGGCAGGCGTCTCCGCAGCCCATGGTGATGACGACGTCGGAGGCCCGCACGGCCTCGTCCGTCAGCACCTTCGGCTGCTCGGCGCGGAGGTCGATGCCGCGCTCCAGCATGGCCTCGACGGCGGTCGGGTTGATCAGCTGCGCGGGCATGGACCCGGCCGAGCGCACCTCGACCGCACCGCCGGACAGCTCGCGCAGGAACCCCGCGGCCATCTGGGAGCGGCCCGCGTTGTGCACGCAGACGAACAGGGCGGACGGCTTGGTGGTCTCGGTGCTGCTCATGAGTCTCTCCGGCTCTGTGCGGTGGGTCAGGCGGCCTGGGGTGCCAGGTCGGCGAGCAGGGCGCGGACGCGCTCGTCGAGCTCGTCGCGGATCGCGGCGACGCCGGCGGGGGAGGCGAGGGCGGGGTCGCCCACCATCCAGTCCTCGTACCGGGTGCCGGGCAGCACCGGGCAGACGTCGCCGCAGCCCATGGTCACCACGACGTCGGCGGCACGGACGGCGTCGTCGGTCAGCGGCTTGGGGTAGAAGCGGGTCACGTCGTCCACCTCGTCGGCCGCCGCGGCGTCGCCGAGCTCGGCGAGGAGCCCGCGGACGCCGGCGTGCACGTCGGACGCCGGGGCCGAACCGGCGGAGCGGACCACCACCCGGTCGCCCGCGTAGTGCCGCAGCAGGGCGGCCGCGAGCTGGGACCTGCCGGCGTTGGCCACGCAGACGAACAGCACCTGCGGGCGCCGCGCGCCGTCCGCGCCGCTCTCCCGCGCGTGCGCCCGCTCGGCGTCGGCGATCCGCTGGCGGGCGAAGTGCTCGGTGAGCGGCACGAGTTCGCCGGCCTCGCCGCCCCGGCGGGCCAGCGCCACGTACGACTCGCGGACCACCCGCACGCACTCGCCGCGCGGCGTCGCCGGGAACTGCCCGGCCAGCACGGCGGCCAGGCGGTCGAGGTCCGGGTCGACGTCCTCCAGGGCGGCCGGGTGCGCCCGGACCGCCCTGTCGACGGCGGCCGGGGCGAACCGGTCCAGCAGCGTGTGCACCGCGCCGCGGTAGGCCGGCTCGATGCGGTACCAGACCGAGGTGCCGCGCCGGTCCGCGGCGAGCACGCCGACGTCGCGCAGCACCTTGAGGTGGTGGGACACGGTGGGTTGCGACACGTCGGTCAGCGTGGCTAGCTCGCCCGCGGAGAGCTCGTCGTCCGCGCTCGTCGCGAGGGCCGACAGCATGCGCAGCCGCAGCGGCTCGGCCAGGGCCTTCAGCGTGGACGCCACGGCGGTCGCGGCGTCCACGCCGATCGCGTGCGACTCCAGCCCGCGGGAGGCTGACGGCGTGGACGCTGTCATCGCGGCCCTCCTGCTGTATCGATGTGTGTCTATGTTGACGCTCATCAATATAGCTGGCCGGGGGTCGCGACCGGAAGTGGGAGAACCTGGCGATCTTCGACGGTGCACTCACCGACGACGACGCCCCCTGATCACCGCCCTGGACCACCCGGCCCCGGCAGCGCCGCACCACCTCACCCGCAGGCGGCCAGCTCCTCCTCGTCCGGCGTGAACCGGATCCAGTCGAAGGCCGCCGTGAGCTCGGGCGTCGCCGCCGGCCCGCGGTACGCGAACGGCCCGACGTCGGTCGCGGCGAGCTGTCCGGCCGGGGTGGCGCGCCCGAGGTTGACGAACGTCGCGCCATCCACGCTGTACGAGGCCGTGAGCCACTCGCCGTGGTGCGTGATCCGCAGCCACACGGTGTCGCCCGTCTCGGGCGGGGCGAGAGCGGAGTCCTCCGCCGTCCAGGAGTTGTTCCGGTCCACCCCGTTGTTGCGCCACACGAAGTCGAACCGCTTGCCCGCGTCGACGTGCGAGATGTCGATGCGCACCGAGTTGGCGTCGTCGCGCCGCACGATCAGGCCGGCCTGCTGGAAGTTGACCTGCGGATCCAGCGTGACCTGGGTCGTCACCTCCCAGGGCGTCTCCGGCACCGGCTGCAGCACCAGCGGGGCCGACGTCGAGTTACCGGTGTACGTCGGGATGCGCCACGCGCCGTCGGCCACGACGGAGCGGTCCAGGGCGCCCCGCACCGACGTCGACCACAGGGTGCGGTCGAGCGCATCGCCGTCCAGCTCGTCGGAGCCCGCGCCCGTGCACTGCGCGTACATCGGGTCGTCCGGCCGGGTGTTCAGCGGGTCCCGGACGCCGTCCGGGTCGAGCACCGCGTGCCCGATCGTCGTGTGCGACCGCTCGCCGTACTCGTAGACCAGGTGCGTCCGGCCGCGGTCGGTGACGATCTGCGGGGACGACGCCCGACCGGCCTCGGGCGGCGCCGGGCGCGGGACGAACAGCGGCTCCGGCTCGCCGACGTCGGTCAGGGTCCGGTCCACCTGGCGCGCGAAGATCGTGCCGACCGTGGAGCCGTAGACGATGTAGTCCTGGCCCTTCCAACGCCACAGGTCGGCGGCCGACACGTTCGTACCCTCCGCCGGTCCCGGCGTCACGATCGGCTCGGGCTCGACCCGCCAGTCCTTGCCGTCCCGCGAGTACGCCAGGTTGATGTGCCGCACGTTCGTGTCGTAGTTGGTCATGAACAGCATCGCCCAGCGGTCGCGGGACGAGCGGTCCGGGTTGGGGAAGACCCGCGCGTACGACGTCTCGGTGGCGTGCCGGCCGGGCTGGGCGGCGTCGACCATCTCGGTGGTGACCGCCTCGTCGCCGTAGTCGAAGGTGACGCCGTCGGTCGAGGTCGCGTAGCGGGTCACCGTGTTGTCGCCGTGGAAGTACAGGTACATCTTGCGCTCGGCGGCGTTCCACACGGCGTCGGGGGAGGAGACGTGCGGCACGTCGTAGATGCCCTCCCACTGGTTGGCGACCACCGGGCTGCCCTCGTACTGGGTCCACGGTCCGTCGAGGGAGTCGGCGTACATCAGGTTGATGCCGCCCGGGTCGTCGTGCGGCGCGTAGTAGACGTACCACTCGCCCAGCGGGTCGCTCAGGTGCGCCCCGGCGTGGAACACGGACGGGAAGATGAACTCCTGGTTGGGGTTGTGCGGGAGCGTGTCGTCGAGCGGGTCGACGATCGCGCCGGTCGAGGTGAAGACCGGCAGCGCGGCCCCGGGCGCCCCGGGTGCGCCATGACCCGGTGGCGCGGCGGTCGCCGCCTGCGTCACGCCCGGGATCAGCGCGACCACGAGGGCGAGGGCGGCGCCGGCGAGGGCTCGGCGCGCGGTGGGAACAGCCATGATGCGTACTCCTTCGTCGCAGTTCCATGACGTCGTGTGTCACGACCCGCGCCAGCCTTCGGGCGCACCGGACCGGCGGTCAAGGGAGGTAATCAAGCTCAGCAACGCGGCCGCTGATAATGCGCCACATCCGGCGCCGACGGCGGTCCGGGCGCGGTTTCCGGGCCCGGCGCCCTCGTCGGGCGGGTTGCTAATAATGCGCATCATCAGATTGACCGCGCGCTCGGCGGCCCGTGAGACTCCCGGGGTCAACGATGACCCGACCGGGCGTTCGAGGAGGAGCCGTGCCACGTCGTCGCATCACCCAGACGGACGTCGCCGCCATGGCGGGCGTCAGCCAGGCCACCGTCTCGTTCGTGCTCAACGGCAGCACGCCGGCCGGCGTGCGGATCAGCGAGGAGACCCGTCAGCGCGTCCTGGACGCCATCCGCATCACCGGCTACACCGCCAACCCGGCCGCGCAGCGCCTCGCGGGCGGGCTCGCCCAGATCCTCGGCGTCTTCACCTACGAGGCCACGTTCCCGCGGGCCAGCCGCGACTTCTACGGGCCGTTCCTGACCGGGATCGAGCACGCCGCCGAGCGGCTGGGCGTCGACATCCTGCTGTTCACCAGCGCGCCCGTGGCGGACGGGCGCCGCCGGCTCACCCGGGACGGCTGGCAGCGGCTCGGCGTGGCCGACGGCTGCCTGCTGCTCGGGCAGCACGAGCACCGCGGTGAGCTGCAGCACCTGCTCGACACCAACTACCCGTTCGTCTTCATCGGCAAGCGCGGCAGCGACGGGGGCCGGCTGCCCTACGTGGGCGCCGACTACGTGGGCGGCACCGTGCGGCAGATCGACCGTCTGGTCGCCCACGGCCACCAGCGCATCGGCTACGTGGGGATGCGCGGCACCGACCAGCCCACGCTCGACCGCGTCGAGGGCTACCGCACCGCGATGAAGACCCACGGGCTCACCACCCGGTTCGTCGAGCTGGAGGACGTCGCCGCGACCGCGGCCGAGATCGTCGACCAGCGCTTCACCGCCGTCGTCGTGGCCCCGGAGAACCATCCCGAGGAGCTCGCCGACGAGCTCGAACGGCGCGGACGGCGCGTGCCCGACGACGTCTCGGTGCTGCTGCTCGGGCAGCCGCACCACCCGCGGCGCGGCGGCCGGCAGTGGTCCGGCTTCTCCGTGCCCCGCGAGGAGATGGGCGCCCGCGCGCTCTACCTCCTCTCACGCCTCGTGTCCGACGACGAGCCACGGCGGGAGCGCGACACCCGGCGGCCCGCCGCCGTGACGGACGCCGAGCTGCACCAGGTCCTCGTGTGCCCGGACGTGGAGGGCGCCACCGTCGCGCCGTCGCCGGGCGCGCGCACCAGCCCCCGAACCGCAACTCATGACAGGACGGACCCCGCGTGACCCCTCAAGACCTGCAGACCGACGTGCTCGTGGTGGGCGCGGGGCTCGGCGGCATCGCCGCCGCGCTGGCCGCCGCCGACCGGGGCGCGAGCGTCGTCCTCACGGAGGAGCATCCGTGGATCGGCGGCCAGCTCACGTCGCAGGCCGTGCCGCCGGACGAGCACCCCTGGGTGGAGCGGTTCGGCGTGACGGCCCGCTACCGCGCGCTGCGCGACGGGATCCGCGACGTCTACCGGCGGCGCTACCCGCTGACCGACGGGGCGCGGGACCGGGCGGAGCTCAACCCGGGGGCCGGGTGGGTTTCCAAGCTGTGCCACGAGCCGCGGGTCGCCGTGGGCGTGCTGGAGGAGATGCTCGCCCCGTACCGCTCGTCCGGCCGCATCCGGCTGCTGGAGCGCGTCCGCCCGACGTCGGCCACCACCGACGGCGACCGGGTCACCTCGGTGACGCTCCGCTCCGTCGTGGACGGCGCGGACGTGACGGTCGGCGCGGCCTACACGATCGATGCGACCGAGACCGGCGAGCTCCTGCCGCTGACCGGCACGGAGTACGTCACCGGGTTCGAGTCGCGGCACGAGACGGGGGAGCCCAGCGCCCCGGACGAGGCCCAGCCGGACAACGTCCAGGCCCTGAGCGTGTGCTTCGTCGTCGAGCACACGGACGGCGACCACACGATCGACAAGCCCGAGCGCTACGACTTCTGGCGTGCCTACGCGCCCGCCGCCTGGGGCGGCGAGCAGCTCCTGTCGTGGACGGCGCCCAACCCGCGCACGCTCGCGCTGGAGAAGCGGTCGTTCACCCCCAACCCGGGCGACGACCCCCTTGCCGTGGACGCCGACCAGTCGAAGAACGCCGGCGACGGCAACCTGTGGCTGTTCCGGCGCATCGCCGCGCGCGACCTGCACGCCCCGGGCTTCTACGCCAGCGACCTCTGCCTGGTGAACTGGCCGAGCATCGACTACTTCCTGGGCCATGTCCTGGACGTGCCGCGCGACGTCGAGGAGGCACGGATCGCGGACGCCCGGCAGCTCAGCCTGTCGATGCTCTACTGGATGCAGACCGAGGCGCCGCGCGCCGACGGCGGCACGGGGTTCCCGGGCCTGCGCCTGCGCCCCGACGTCATGGGCAACCCGGACGGGCTGGCCCAGGCCGCGTACCACCGCGAGTCCCGCCGCATCAAGGCGGTTACGACCGTCACCGAGAACGACGTCTCCTACGCCGTGCGCGGCGACCGGGGCGCCACCCGGTACGCGGACTCGGTCGGCGTGGGCATGTACCGCATCGACCTGCACCCCTCCACGGGCGGCGACACGTACATCGACGTGCCGTCCACCCCGTTCGAGATCCCGCTCGGCGCCCTGCTGCCGCGGCGTACGACCAACCTGCTCGCCGGCAACAAGAACATCGGCACCACGCACATCACGAACGGGTGCTACCGGCTGCACCCGGTCGAGTGGAACGTCGGCGAGGCCGCCGGCCACCTGGCCGCGCACTGCCTCGCCACCGGCCGCACCCCGCACGCGGTCCAGTCCGAGCCGGACCTGCTCGCCGACTACCAGGGCGAGCTCGTCGCCTCCGGCGTCGAGCTGCGCTGGCCGGCCGAGGCCCACCCGTACTGACGCCGTCGACGCTCAGCCGTACGGCGCCCACCCTCATTGCCGCACCCCCCGTTCAAAGGAGAACTGATGTCTGCACTGCACCCCCGGACCCGCAGGACGGCGGGAACCGCCGCCGTCCTCGGGACGGCCCTGGCCCTGTCCGCCTGCGCGGGCGGTAACGACGCGCCCGTCGGCGAGCCCGAGACCCCGTCCGAGCCGGTCGACCTGCGGATGACCGTCTGGACGGCGGACGAGACCCAGCTCGACCTCTTCCAGTCCATCGCGGACGCCTACGTGGCCGACAACCCGGAGCTGGTCTCCGGCGTGACGTTCGAGACCATCCCGTTCGAGGACTACACGACGGCGCTGACCACGCAGCTCGCGGGCGGCAACGCACCTGACCTGGCGTGGGTCTTCGAGAGCAACGCCCCGGAGTTCGTGGCCAGCGGCGCGCTCGTGGACCTGGCCCCGGTGCTCGAGGGCACCGAGGGTTACGCGTACGACGACCTGGTGCCCAGCGCCCTGTCGCTGTGGCAGGACGGCGACGGGCTGTACGCCTACCCGTTCTCCAACAGCCCGTTCGCGATGTTCGTCAACACCGACCAGATCGAGGCGGCGGGCCAGCCCAACCCGGTCGACCTGGTCGAGGACGGCGAGTGGACCTTCGACGCCGCCCGGGACATCGCCGCGGCGACGGCGGCGGACTCCGGCAAGCAGGGCCTAGTGGTGCGGGACTTCGACTACCAGGCGTGGGAGAACCTGGCCACGGTGTGGGCCGGGTGGAAGGCGGCCCCGTGGAGCGCGGACGGGACCCAGTGCACGTTCACGGAGCCCGAGATGGTCGACGCCATGACCTGGTTCCACGACGCCGTGTTCACCGACGGCGCCCTGCCGACGCCGGGCACCACCGCCGACTTCTTCGCCGGTGACGCCGCGATGACGATCACCCAGATCAGCCGGGCGTCGTCGCTCGACGACTCCTTCCACTGGGACATCGTGCCCATGCCCGAGGGGCCGGCCGGCCGGCAGAACGTCGTGGGCCAGGCCGGGGTAGGGGTCTTCGCCGCGGGCGAGCACCCGGACGTCGCCGCCGACTTCCTCGCGTACTTCACCAACCCGGAGAACGCCGAGCAGCTCGCGGCTTACTTCCCGCCGCCCCGCCAGTCCCTGCTCAACGGGGACAGCCTGGCCGCCGCCAACCCGAAGCTCACCGCCGACCAGCTCGAGGCCGTGGTCGTCGAGGGTGTCGAGGACGCGGTGACCAAGCCCGCGCACAAGAACTTCGCCAAGCTGTCGGAGACGGTGCGCGCCGAGCTCGACGCGCTCTGGGTCGAGGACGCCGACGTCGAGGCCGTCCTGACCGACACCTGCGCGGCGATCACGCCGCTGCTGGAGGACTGACCGTGGCAACGGCGTCAGCGGCGGTGCGCCGCGACTGGCTCGTCGGGTACACCATGGTCGCCCCGGTGGTGCTGGGGTCTCTCGCCTTCGTCGTCCTGCCGCTCGGCATGGTGGTCTGGTACTCCCTGCACGAGTGGAACGTCCTGGCGAACACGTTCACGTTCGTCGGGGCGGAGAACTACCAGCGCATGGCGTCCGACCCCGGGCTGACGGACGCGCTGCTCGCGACCGTGTGGTTCTCGATCGGGCTCGTCGTGGTGAACATCGCGCTGGCGCTGTTGCTCGCCGTCCTGCTCAACCAGAAGCTGCCCGGGACCACCACGTTCCGGACGTTCTTCTTCTCGCCGGTCGTCGTCTCGCTGGTCGCCTGGACCATCGTCTGGAGCTTCCTGCTCCAGGCCGACGGCGGCATCAACGGGTTCCTGGAGCAGGTAGGCGTCCAGGGCCCGAACTGGCTGCGGCACCCCACCACGGCCATGATCGCCGTGATCGTCGTCCAGGTGTTCAAGAACGTCGGGCTGAACATGATCCTGTTCCTCGCCGCGCTGCAGGGCGTGCCCGAGGAGCTGCAGGAGGCGGCCCGGCTGGACGGCGCCGGCGCGTGGCGGCGGTTCCGCTCGATCACCCTGCCGCTGATCAGCCCGACGATCCTGCTGGTCTCGATCATCACGATCGTCGGCTCGCTCGAGGTGTTCGCGCAGATCGACGTCCTCACCGGCGGCGGCCCGGGGAACTCGACCACGGTCCTCGTCTACTACCTGTACCAGCAGGCGTTCCGGTTCAACGAGTTCGGCTACGCCAGCGCCCTGGCGGTGCTGCTGTTCCTCATCGTCCTCGTACTGACGCTCCTGCAGTGGCAGTCGCGCAAGAGGTGGGTCTTCCATGAAGTCTGAGGTGAAGTCTGACGTGCAGCCGGACGTGGCGTCCGGCGTGCAGCCGGCCCCGGCGTCCGACGTGCGGCCGGGTCCCGGGCCCGCGCCCGTCGCCCCGGCCCGCCGCCGGGGCCTGGGCGCCCGGGCCCGTGGGCGCCTGACCCGCTGGCTGCTCGTGCTGGTCCTGGCCGTGCTCAGCGTGCCGTTCGTCTTCCCCACCTGGTGGATGGCGACCTCCAGCCTCAAGCCGATGAGCGAGATCCTGCGCCGGGTGCCGACCATCTGGCCCCAGGACCCGTCCCTGGAGGCCTACGGGCGGGTGTTCACGCTGCAGCCGTTCGCGCAGCAGTACTGGAACTCGCTGTACATCGCGGTGCTGGTCACGGTCGGCACCATGCTCGTGGCGGCGATGGCCGGCTACGCGTTCGCGCGGATCCGGTTCCCCGGGGCCAACGCGCTGTTCGTCCTGGTGCTGGTGGGGCTGCTCGTGCCCTCGGAGGTGACGATCGTCCCGCTGTTCCGGATCGTCAACAGCCTCGGGCTCACCAACACGCACTGGCCGCTCGTCGTGATCCCGGTGCTCGGGGCGCCCGCGGTCCTGGCCGTGTTCATCATGCGGCAGTTCTTCCTGGGGCTGCCCACCGAGCTGGAGGAGGCGGGCCGGATCGACGGCCTCGGGCGCTGGGGCGTCTTCTGGCGCATCGCCGTCCCGCTGTCGCGGTCGGCCCTCGGCGCCGTGGCGATCTTCACGTTCCTCAAGTCCTGGAACCTGTACCTCGAACCCATCGTGTACCTGTCGAGCAAGGAGAACTTCACGCTCCCGCAGGCGCTGACGCAGTACGTCGATGCGTACGGCGGCCCGATGTGGAACGTCCAGCTAGCAGCGACGACGCTCACCGTGCTGCCCGTCCTGGCCGTCTTCCTCGTGGCGCAGAAGCAGTTCGTCCAGGGGCTCGCGCACAGCGGCCTCAAGGGCTGACCGACGGCGGCGCGCTCGACGGGCGTGCCGCCGTCCGCCACCCCACCTCGCCGGGTGAAAAGCAGGTGTGATGCTAACGTGAAGCGCTCGGTAAATCGCCGCTTCATGTGTAAAGGAGTCCTGGCCCTCCCGTGTGACCACCCGGCAGACCCGGGCGGAGCGGAGGGCCGTTGTGATGAGTACTTCAGAAACCACCAAGACCCTGCTGGGGCGTGTCCAGCACGCCGCGCGCCGGGTCGAGCGGGCCGCACGCGGCCCGCAGGACCACCGCGTCGGGACCGACCGCATCGTCTTCGGCGTCGCCGGCCTGATCGCGCTCGCGTTCATCGTGTGGGGCTTCGCCAGCCCCGACAGCCTCGGCTCCGTGGCCGACAGCGCGCTGAGCGCCGTCCTGAAGAACTTCGGCTGGCTGTTCGTCACCGCGGCCACCATCTTCACCGTCTTCGTGATCGTCGTGGCGATGGGCAGGTTCGGCAAGATCCCCCTGGGGCAGGACGGCGAGAAGCCCCAGTTCTCCACCCCGTCCTGGATCGCGATGATGTTCGCGACCGGGATGGGCATCGGCCTCATGTTCTACGGCGTGGGCGAGCCCCTGTACTTCTACATGGCGCCCCCGCCCGGCACCGTCGACGGGTCCACCCCCGCCGCCGCGTCCACCGCGATGGGGCAGACCCTGTTCCACTGGACCCTCTACCCCTGGGCGATGTACGCCATCGTGGGCCTCGGCATGGCCTACGGCACCTACCGCCTGGGCCGCGCGCAGCTGTTCAGCTCGATGTTCACCTCGCTGTTCGGCCGCAAGGCCGTCAACGGCGCGGGCGGCCGGGTCATCAACATCCTCGCGATCCTCGCGACCCTCTTCGGCTCCGCCTGCTCCCTGGGCCTCGGCGCCCTGCAGATCGGCGGCGGCATCCAGCACTCGGGCGTCATGGAGTCCGTCGGCACGGCCACGCTCGTGGTCATCATCGCCATCCTGACCTGCCTGTTCGTCCTCTCCGCCGTCTCCGGCATCGAGCGCGGCATCCAGTGGCTGTCCAACGCCAACATGTGGCTCGCGCTCCTGCTCGCGATCATCGTCTTCATCGGCGGACCCACGCTGTTCATCCTCAACGTGCTGCCCGCCTCCCTCGGCGCCTTCGTCGGCGACCTGCCGGAGATGGCCTCGCGGACCGCGGCGTCCGGCGACCAGGCACTCGCCGACTGGATGGGCTCCTGGACCATCTTCTACTGGGCCTGGTGGGTCTCCTGGACGCCGTTCGTCGGCCCGTTCATCGCCCGCATCTCGCGCGGCCGCACGGTGCGCCAGTTCGTCACCGGCGTGCTGCTGGTGCCGTCCATCGTGTCCACGGTGTGGTTCGCGATCTTCGGCGGCGGCGCCATCGGCCTGCAGGAGCGTGCCGAGCAGGCGCAGGACACCGGCGCGGCGCTCGCCGCGATCGGCCAGGGCGGGGCCGACATCAACTTCGACCTCATCTTCTTCCAGATGCTCGGCGCCCTCCCGGTGCCCGGCTGGGTCGGGATCGCGCTGATGATCCTCGCCGTCGTGCTCGTGGCGATCTTCTTCGTCACCGGCGCCGACTCGGCCTCGATCATCATGGGCGGCCTGTCCGAGAACGGCGCCGAGAACCCCACGAAGAAGTCGGTGATCTTCTGGGGTGTGAGCACGGGTGCCGTGGCCGCCGCGATGCTGCTGGCCGGCGGCGACGACCCGGCCGCGGCGCTGAACGGCCTGAAGAACATCACCATCGTCTCGGCGCTGCCGTTCGTCGTGGTGATGCTGGTGCTCTGCGTCGCGCTCTGGAAGGACCTCTCCAGCGACCCGCTCGTCCTGAAACGGGAGCTGGCGGTCCAGGTGCTGGCCGAGACGGTCGACACCGGCGTCGAGAAGCACGACGGCGAGCCGTTCGAGCTCTCCACGTCGGCGTCGGCCCCGGAGGCGGACGCGGACGACACCCCGGCGACCCCGGAGAACGGGGTGCCGCTCGTCGCCGACGGCGGCGCGGTCGTCAAGGACTGATATTCCGTTGCCGGGCTCCGGCCCGGCAACGGAGCATCACCCCATGACCGACACCTCGCGCCTGCTCCAGGCGTACGACGAGCAGCTCCGCACCGACGCCGAGACCCCGAGCGCGATCTCCGTGACCGTCCTCGGGCCGCTGCGGCTGGTCACCTTCCTGGGCGGGCGCGGCTTCGTCACCTACCGCGACCTGGGCGGGGCCGACGAGGCGCGGGTGCAGGAGCTCGTCGAGGGGGCCGTCGCCCACTTCCGGGCCGACGGCGGCATCACGAAGGTCGAGTGGAAGACCCGCGGCCACGACCACGCGCCGGGCCTGCACGAGGCCCTGCTGAAGCACGGGTTCGTCGCCGAGGAGCCCGAGTCGATCATGATCGGCGACGCGGCGGCCCTCGCGGTCGACGTCCCGCTGCCCGACGGCGTCTCCCTGTGCCAGGTCACCGAGGAGCCGGACGTGCGCGCCATGTGCGCCATGCAGGACGAGGTGTTCGGCAGCCCCGTCTCGGACAGGACGGCGAACGCCATCCTGCGCCGGCAGGCGATCGACCCCGAGATGGAGCTGTGGGTCGCGGAGGCCGACGGCCGGATCGTGACCGCGGGACGGCTGGAGCCCGTGCCGGGCACCGACTTCGCCGGGATCTGGGGCGGCAGCACGCGCCCGGAGTGGCGGGGCCAGGGCATCTACCGGGCGCTGACGGCGGCCCGCGCGCGCTCGGCCCTCGCGCGGGGCAAGACCCTGATCCACAGCGACTCGACCGAGTACTCGCGCCCCATCCTGGAGCGCTACGGCTTCCACAGGGTGTCCACCACCACGCCCTACGAGTGGCAGCGCTGAGCGTCAGCCCGCGCGCCGTCGGCCCATGATGTTCGCCGGCTCGGTGACGCCGGCATACCGGAACCCGGGGATCAGGTCCACGAACCCGAGACGGCGGTAGAGCACCTTGGCCCGGTCGGCGGGGTCCGCGGTGGTGGACAGCAGGGTGTGGCGGTGCGGTGTCCGGCCGAGCAGCTGCCGCATCAGTGCGGTCCCGAGGCCCCGCCCCTGGTGCTCCGGCAGGACCTCCAGCTCGTTCAGCTCGAACGCGTCCTCGGCCCACTCGCCGTGCCCGGCACGCTCCAGGGCGGGCCCCACCTGCTGCGGCCACCAGTGGCCGGGCTGGTAGTCGAACCCGTACACGAACCCTACGAGCGCCTCGTCCTCGAAGGCGCCGAGCGTCAGGGCGCCGTCGTACAGCGGCAGGTAGGCGAGCCGGGTGTCCCGGAAGTGGTCGCGCCGCTCGTCGGAGTAGCCGAACGCCCGCTGGAAGACCCCGGCGATCTCGTCCGCGCGCCGGCGCACCTCGGAGGTCTCCAGCGCACGGATCGTCATGTGCGCACGCTAGCGCCGTCGGGTGGCGCCGTCGCGAGGGACGACCGACGCCAGGTAGGTGCGCACGTCGGCGTCGGACCAGCCGTGCGCCTCACGCAGGCCCGTGGCGATCGTCGCGAGGTAGGCGGGGGACGGCGCCGCGTGCGGCCGGCCCGCGTGCCCGTGCGGCGCGGTGAAGGTGAGCATCGGCAGCCCGTCCAGCCGCCCGACGGCGATCAGCGTCTCGTACCGGCCCGGCCCCGCGGTGTGGCGTCGCGCGATCCCCGAGCGGAGCGTGGCCTCCAGCGGATCGTCGAGGACGGGGACGCGGTGCATCTCCTGGGCCGCGATGTCGGCGAGCTGGGCGGTGGTGATCCGGTAGGCGCGGGCCGGCGTCGGGCCCACGGCGTCGTGGTCGTAGAACGCCGTGCCGCCACCCCAGACGGCGGAGTCGCCCGCGAACCAGAGGCGTCCGGGCAGCTCGACCGCCCGGTCCTCGCGCGGCATGGTGCGGTCGCGCGCCCCGGGGTAGCGGCGTCGCGCACCGGGCGGGCACCCGCCCTCGAGGTAGCAGGCGAGCCGGGCCCGGGCCATGTTGGACCCGTAGCTCACGTACCAGACGTCGGTGCTCAGGGGGCTCTCCTCGGGTGCCAGGGTCTCGAACACGGTACGCAACATGCCACCGGCACGGAACCGCGGTGGCCGTCCTGGGCCTGTACGGAGGGTCTCCGGACGGAACGTGCCGGGCACCGTGTACGTTGCCCAGGCGGAGTTGGACAAGCGTCCTAGACTCGAAGACGCAGGGTTTCTCACGAGGTGGAGTGTGTGCCGTGGTTCAAGGCAAGGTCATCAGGTTCGACGAGGTTCGCGGCTATGGTTTTGTTGCCCCGGACACCGGTGGGGACGACGTGTTCATCCACGTCAACGACCTCGAGTTCGACAAGCGCAACCTCGCGGTGGGCGCGGTCGTGGACTTCGCGGTGGAGGACGGCGACCGGGGTCTGAAGGCCTCGACGGTCACGCTGGTGACGCCGGCGCCGGCGATGGCGTCGGCCGCCGTCGGCGCGGGTGCGACCACCACGCCCGTCCCCACCTTTCTCCCGCCCCTGCCTGACGCCGGGTCGCGGCCCGACGGCGAGGGCCCGTCCGAGCGTGAGCTCGCGGTCGAGGTGACCGAGGTGCTGCTCGCCGCGGTGCCGACGCTGACCGCCGAACAGGTGCTCGCGACCCGTGGCGCGTTCGTCGCGGTGGCGCGTTCGCACGGATGGGTGTGAAATTTCACCCGAGGTGTTACCGCCCTGTTTCCGTTCTTGATGCGCGGCGACGATGCCGCTACGGAGCGATATCAGGTCGGTAACGATCAGTTCCGGCAAACGGCGAAGTAGGGCAAACCCTCCCATCGCGTGAGTAGCGTGAGCGGAAACCTTGACGGTGACGGACATCTCACCCCTGCGCTCAGGCGGACGGCGGTGGTTCGTGACCGTCATCCCCATGAGGAGGAACATTGAAGATCAGGCGACTGAGCGCCGCCGTCGCAGTGGCCGCCAGTGGCGCGCTGCTGTTCTCGGCGTGCACCAGCCCGGCGGGGAACGACGACCCGACCGAAGGTGAAGCCACTGCGACCTCGGCCTCGGCCGACGGCCCGTGCAAGGCAGATCTCGGGGATGTCACCACCGCAGACGGTGAGATCAAGGTGTCCGTCGAGGACGAGTTCCTCGGCTACAACTCGAACACCCCGGAGACCTACTCCACGTACAACAGCGCCGTGACCGAGCGTCTCTTCAGCGGCTTCTGGTACTTCGGCGACGACGGCTCCATCTGCACCGACGAGGAGTACGGCACCTACGAGGCGCTGTCCGAGGACCCGCTGCAGGTCGAGTACACCCTCAACGACGAGGCTGCCTGGTCCGACGGCACCCCGATCACCTACGCCGACTACCTGCTCGACTGGGCCGCCCAGGCGATCACCGAGGACGGCAAGGTCACCAAGGACGGCTCCGAGGTCCCGCTGTTCAACCACATCTCCGGCCTGACCCTGGGCGACTACGTCCCCGAGGGCCCGCAGGCGGACTCGCCGGACGCGAAGTCGTTCACCTACGACTACGAGCGCGTGTACGCCGACTGGAAGATCCAGATCGGCTCGCCGTTCCCGGCGCACGTGGTCGCCGAGCAGGCCGGCGTCTCCACCGAGGAGCTCGTCACCGCCATCCAGGACCTCGACCTCGACGTCCTGAAGAAGGCCGCCAAGTTCTGGAACGAGGGCTGGCTGTCGCAGCCGGGCGAGGTCCCGGACCCGGCGATCGCCCCGGTCAGCGGCCCGTACAACTTCAAGGCGGACGGCTGGGAGGCCGGTCAGTACATCACCCTTGAGGCGAACGACAAGTACTGGGGCACGCCGGCTGCGACCAAGGAGCTGACGATCCGCTTCGTCGCCGCCGACGCGCAGATCCAGGCGCTCGCCAACGGTGACCTCGACGTCATCCAGCCGAACGGCCCCACCGTCGACACGGTGACGCAGCTCGAGCAGCTCGGTGACGCCGTCACGGTGGACACCAACCAGAACCTGACCTGGGAGCACCTCGACTTCAACTTCAAGTCGGGCATCTTCGCCGACTCGCTGGAGGCCCGTGAGGCGTTCGCGCTCTGCGTGCCGCGCCAGAAGATCGTGGACGACCTGATCAAGCCGATCGCCCCCGAGGCCGTCGTGATGGACGCCCGCGAGGTCTTCCCGTTCCAGGACAACTACGAGGCCACGGTCTCCGAGTCCTACGACGGCCGGTACGACGAGGTCGACCTCGACGCCGCCAAGGAGAAGTTCGCTGCCGCGGGCCTCAAGGAGGGCGAGAAGGTTCGCATCGGCTACGCCGCGCCGAACCCGCGTCGTGCCGCCGAGGTCGAGGCCATCAAGTCCTCGTGCGACCAGGTCGGCTTCGACATCGTCGACAACGCCGCGCCGGACTTCTTCGACAAGGACCTGCCGAACGGTGACTACGAGGTGGCGCTGTTCGCCTGGGCCGGCTCGGGCCAGATCGCCTCGGGCGAGAACATCTACTCGACCACCGGTCAGCAGAACTACGGCGGCTACTCCGACGAGACCGTGGACGAGGCGTGGAAGACGCTCGCCGGGACCACGGACGAGGCGGTGCACGCCGAGCAGACCGTGATCATCGAGAAGCAGCTGTGGGACACGCTCTTCGGCATCCCGCTGTTCGCCCACCCGGGCGTCATCGCCAGCAGCTCGAGCCTGGAGAACGTGCGCAACACGGCCGCCCAGAGCGGTGTGGTGTGGAACTCCGAGCAGTGGGCCCGCGCCTCCTGACGCGAGCCTGACGCAAGACCTGCGGGGAAGGGTGCCTCTGCTCCCTTCCCCGCAGGGCTGTTCGCTCCAGGTCAGGATTATTTCCCGTTCTGACCTGGGCGGATGGCAGTTACTTTCATCCGGTGTCCTATAGTGACACGCTGATCGCATTCCCCAGCAGACGCCGTGCTGCGTCCGCCTCGAAGGGCCAACCCGTGCTCAAGTTCATCCTCCGGCGCATCGGCGCCTCGGCGCTCGTCCTGCTCGGCGCCTCACTGCTCATGTACGTCCTGACCATCAACTCGGGCGATCCCCTCAAGGACCTGCGCGAGTCCAACGTCCAGAACAAGCAGCAGCTCATCGACCAGCGGATCGCGCTGATGCGCCTCGACGATCCCTGGTACGAGCGGTACTGGGACTGGCTCAAGGGCGTCGGAGGCTGTTTCACCGGGAACTGCGACCTCGGCGTCACCATCAACGGCGTGGACGTGCTGGGTCTGACCCAGCAGGCGGCGGTCTCCACGCTGCGACTGATCACCGTCTCCACGGTGCTCGCCATCATCGTCGGCATCGCGCTCGGCATCCTCACCGCGATCCGGCAGTACTCCGGCTTCGACTACTCCGTGACGTTCAGCGCGTTCCTCTTCTTCTCGCTGCCGGTCTTCTGGGCGGCGACGCTGCTCAAGGAGTACGCGGCGATCCAGTACAACAACTGGATCGCGGTGGGCCAGTACGCCCCGTGGACCATAGTCATCATCGCGGTGGTGGCCGGGTTCCTGATCCAGGCGGTGCTGGGCGGGAGCAGGAGACGCCGGCTGGTGACCGCGGCGGCGGTGTTCGCGTTCGTCACGATCATGCTCTTCGTCTTCAACGCCCTCGACTGGTGGCGCAACCCGATGTTCGGCATCGGCGGCGTCCTCGTGGTCTCGGCGGCAGCGGGTGTGCTCGTCACCGCGCTGGTCGCGGGCCTGCGCAACCGGCGTGCGCTCTACGCGGCGTTCACCACCGTGGTCGTCGGCATCGTCGCCTACCTCGCCTTCGCGCCGCTCCTGGTCGACAGCCCGAGCTGGGGTCTGCTCGCCGGCCTGTTCGTGCTCGCCGTGCTGGTCTCGGTGGGGATCGGCGCCGCCTGGGGTGGTTACGCCCGCAAGCAGTCCATGCTGGTCACCGGCATCACCGGCGTCATCACCAGCCTGATGGTCTTCGCGGACCTCCTGATCGCGCACTGGGCCAGCTTCCTGGGCGTCAAGTCGCGCCCCATCTCGACCATCGGCTCGCAGACCCCGAACTTCACCGGAGGGTTCTGGGAGCAGGTGCTCGACCTGGGTACGCAGATCCTGCTGCCGACCATCCTGCTCACGCTCGTCTCGGTCGCGACGCACTCGCGCTACACGCGGTCGTCGATGCTCGAGACCCTGAACCAGGACTACGTGCGCACGGCCCGGTCGAAGGGCCTGTCGGAGCGCGAGGTCATCGTCAAGCACGCGTTCCGCAACGCCCTCATCCCGATCACCACGATCGTCGCGTTCGACTTCGCAGCTCTCATCGGCGGCGCGGTCATCACCGAGCAGGTGTTCGGCTGGAAGGGCATGGGCGCGCTGTTCCAGGACGGCCTGAACGCCGTCGACCCCGCGCCGGTCATGGCGTTCTTCCTCGTCACGGGTATCGCTGCCGTGCTGATGAACCTGCTGGCAGACATCGCGTACGCGGCCCTCGACCCCCGGATCCGGCGCTGAGCGCGGGCCACGGCAGGAGACACAGACATGAGTGACATCAGGAACAGCAACCCCGGCGGCGAGGACTACGAGCCCCAGGTCTCCGTGGCCAGCACGGACGCGATCGGCCTGGCGGCCGGCGGCTCGGCGGCCCCGCTGCCCGGCGAGGACAAGTCCTACAGCCAGGGCCAGCTCGTCGCCCGCCGGTTCTTCCGGCACCGGGCGGCGCTCAGCTCGATGATCGTGCTCGGCATCATCATCATCGTGGCCTTCACCTCGATCGGCATCGGGCCGATCCCCGGGTGGTGGCCGAACAGCTACACGCTCCAGTACGACAAGATCGGCGACGGCGCGCCCACCTGGCAGTACCCCTTCGGTCAGGACACCGGAGGCAAGGACTACTTCGCCCTGGTCATGCGCGGCACGCAGTTCTCGCTGATCATCGCCTTCGCCGTGGGCATCATCTCCACGATCGTCGGCACCCTGGTCGGGGCCCTGGCCGGCTTCTACCGCGGCTGGGTCGAGTCGGTCCTCATGCGGCTGACCGACGTCTTCATCGTCATCCCCCTGCTGGTCATCGCGGCCGTGCTCGGCAAGACGGCGTCCGGCTGGGGCATCTGGGGCCTGGCCCTCGTGCTCGGCCTGGTCACCTGGACCAGCCTGGCACGCCTGGTGCGCGGCGAGGTGCTCTCGCTGCGCGAGCGCGACTTCGTGCTCGCCGCCCAGGCCGTCGGCACCAACCCCTGGCGGATCATCAGCAAGCACGTGCTGCCCAACGCGGTGGGCGTGATCATCGTGTCCGCCACGCTCTCGATCTCCAGCGCGATCCTCCTGGAGACGTCGCTGAGCTTCCTCGGCTTCGGCGTCCAGCCGCCCGACACGTCGCTCGGCACGCTGATCTCCGAGTACCAGGCCGCGTTCACGACCCGGCCGTGGCTCTTCTGGTGGCCCGGCCTGATGATCCTCGCCATCGCCCTGTGCGTGAACTTCATCGGCGACGGCCTGCGCGACGCGTTCGACCCCCGCCAGAACCGGAGCAAGGACTGAGAATGACGACCCTCGACATCAGCGCGCCGGGTTCTGCTTCGGCGACCGGCGACGCCGTCCTCTCCTTCGAGGACCTCAACGTCACCTTCAAGACCGAGTTCGGCGACGTGCACGCCGTCAAGGGCATCGACCTGGAGGTCCGGCCCGGCGAGGTCGTGGCGCTCGTGGGCGAGTCCGGCTCGGGCAAGTCCGTCACCTCGATGACGGCGCTCGGCCTGCTGCCCCGCAACGCGCGGGTCGGCGGCACCATCCGCGTGGGCGACAAGGTCGTGGGCGGGCTGGACGGCCGGGCCCTGCGCAACATGCGTGGCAACGACGTGGCCATGGTGTTCCAGGAGCCCATGACCGCGCTGAACCCGGTGCTCACGATCGGTGACCAGCTCACCGAGGGCCTGCAGCTGCACGGCATCGCGTTCGGCAAGCAGGCCATGGCGCGGGCGGCCGAGCTGCTCGCCATGGTCGGCATCCCCGAGCCCGAGCGCCGGCTCAAGCAGTACCCGCACGAGCTCTCCGGCGGTCAGCGCCAGCGCGTGGTCATCGCCATGGCCATCGCGTGCGACCCCAAGGTGATCATCGCCGACGAGCCCACCACGGCCCTCGACGTGACCGTGCAGGCCGACATCCTCGACCTGCTGCGCTCGCTCAAGGACAAGCTGAACACCGGCATCCTGCTGATCACCCACAACATGGGCGTCGTGGCGGACATGGCCGACCGCGTCGCCGTCATGCTCAAGGGCGACCTCGTGGAGACGGGCACCGCCGACCAGGTGCTCAACCACCCGCGGCACGAGTACACGAAGCGACTGCTGGCCGCCGTGCCCCACCTGGGGTCCGGGCCGGGCCAGTTCGGCGAGGTCGCCCCGGTCGAGGCGGCGCCCGAGGACCTGCCGGCGCTCGACCTGGGCAACCTCGTCATCGAGTACCACCGGCTGGGCAAGCCGACGTTCCGGGCCGTCGACGACGTGTCGCTGGCCGTGGCGCAGGGCGAGATCGTGGGCCTGGTGGGCGAGTCGGGCTCCGGCAAGTCCACCATCGCCAAGTGCGCGCTGGGGCTCATCCCCGCGGCCTCCGGCTCGGTGTCGATCCTCGGGACGGACTTCGGCAAGCTGCGCGGCAAGGAGCTCAAGGCCCTGCGCAAGCGCATCGGCGTCGTGTTCCAGGACCCGGCGTCGTCGCTCAACCCGCGCCTGCCGATCGGCGACGTGATCGCCGAGCCGCTCGTGGTGCACAAGGAGGGCGATGACAAGTCGCGCCGGCGCCGCGTGCTGGAGCTGCTCGACGCCGTCGAGCTGCCGCGCAGCGTCTTCAACCGGTACCCGCACGAGCTCTCCGGCGGCCAGCGCCAGCGCGTGAGCATCGCCCGTGCCCTCACGCTCGACCCCGAGCTGCTGGTCGCGGACGAGCCGACGTCGGCGCTGGACGTGTCCGTCCAGGCCAACGTGCTCAAGATGTTCACGGCGCTGCAGGAGCGGTACAAGTTCGCCTGCCTCTTCGTGAGCCACGACCTCGCGGTGATCGACCTGCTGGCCCACCGCGTGGTGGTGCTGCAGAACGGCCGGATCGTGGAGCAGGGCCCGCGCGAGGAGGTGCTGCACCACCCCCGCGAGGAGTACACGCAGCGCCTCATCGCGGCCGCCCCCGTGCCGGAGCCGCTGGAGCAGCGGCGCCGTCGCGAGGCGCGGCACGCGCTGCTGAACAAGCTCGGCGACGACATCGCGGAGCTGCACGTGGAGGACGACTACGAGCGGCCGCGGCCCAAGCACGACGAGCCCAGGAACCCGTCCGGCTTCGCCGGCTACGGGGCCGACGGCGGCAACTGATCCGTCGGTGAGTCGTGTCAGACCCTCAGGTCACCCCGGTGACCTGAGGGTCTGACACGTTTCTGCTACTCCGCGGCGTCCACCGTGATGCGGACCTCGCCGGGGTGCAGCCGCGTCTCGGCCTCGGTCCAGGCGGCCTCGTCGCGCAGCCACACCTGGTCGTCCACGTGCACCTCGACCGCCTGCGTGGCCTGGGCCGTCGCGACGGCCCACTGGGCGGTGGCCCAGGCGCCGCGCACCGGGTCGTCGGGCGTCAGCGGCGTCGCGTCCACCGTCACGGTCGCCGATGCCGGGTCCTGCCGGTTGGGGTCCGCCGCGCCGGTCGCGGGCGCGAGCCCGAGGTCCCGGCCCAGGCGGCCCGCCACGACGTCGCGGGCGGCCTCGGGGGCGATCTGGTCGCCGTCGGCCACCGGGGCGAGCTCGCAGGACAGGGCGGCGGGGGAGTTGCCCGTGAGCGCCGAGGCCCAGGCCCGCGACCGCGTCTCGTGCTGGGCGTACGCGTCGGGGTACGCGGAGCGCTGCACGGTCTGCGCGGCGTCCGTCACCTCCATGTCCTCGTACCCCTCGACCTCGATCAGCACGTCGTAGAAGGCGTTGGTCGAGTAGGCCGGGTCGAGGATCTCGTCGACGGTGCCCCAGCCCTGGGACGGCCGCTGCTGGAACAGCCCCACGGAGTCGCGGTCGCCGTAGTCGATGTTGATGAGCTTGGACTCCTGCAGCGCCGTGGCCAGGCCGATCGTGGCCGCCCGGGCGGGCAGGCCGCGGGCCACCGCGGTGCCGGCCACGAGGGCCGCGTTGTCCGCCTGGTCGGGCGAGAGGTACCAGTTCGCGTCCTCCAGCACCGCCGTGCAGCGCTCGGTCACGGGACCGGACCCCGCGAGGCGGTTCAGCCCCACGACGACGCCCACGGTCGCGACGACGCACACCGCCCCGACCGCCACCACATACTTCAGGGCGCGCCCGACCGACCGCGGCGGCGTGGTGCCGTCTGCGGGTGGCGGGACCGGCGAACCGGTCTCAGCCAGGAGGGCCATGGGAGCTCCCTGTCGTCCGGGGCGGTATCAGGAGGGCCACGAATTGTAATCCGCCTGGTCAGGGATGGTGCAAAACGGGGACGGATGCCTCAGTTGGCGTGCAGCACCTCGTTGAGCTCGATGCCGACGCCGGTCCGGTCGAGCACCTCGACGGCGCCCGTGGTGGAGTTGCGCCGGAACAGCAGGTTGCTGCGACCCGCGAGGTCGCGCGCCTTGACCGGGGCGGTGCCGTCGCCGTACGGGTCGGCCGCCGCGCCCAGGACCGTCACCTTGGTGCCCGCCGTGAGGTACAGGCCCGCCTCGACCACGCAGTCGTCGCCGAGGGGGATGCCGAGGCCCGCGTTGGCGCCCAGCAGGCAGCGCTCGCCGAGCGACACGACCTGCTTGCCGCCGCCGGACAGGGTGCCCATGATCGACGCGCCGCCGCCGACGTCGGACCCGTCGCCGACCGTGACGCCCGCCGAGATGCGGCCCTCGACCATGGACGTGCCGAGCGTGCCGGCGTTGAAGTTGACGAAGCCCTCGTGCATCACGGTGGTGCCCGGCGCGAGGTACGCGCCGAGGCGGACGCGGTCGGCGTCGGCGATCCGGACGCCCGACGGGACGAGGTAGTCGACCATGCGGGGGAACTTGTCGACGCCGAACACGGTGACGTGGCCGCGGGCCCGCAGGCGCAGGCGGGTCTCCTCGAAGCCGTCGACGGCGCACGGGCCGGCGCTGGTCCAGACCACGTTCGTCAGGGCCCCGAAGATGCCGTCCATGTTGAGCCCGTGCGGGCGGACCAGGCGGGCGGACAGCAGGTGGAGCCGCAGGTACGCGTCAGAGACGCTCTTGGGCGGGTCGGCGAGGTCGATCTGCGTGGTCACGACCTCCAGCCGGACCCGGCGCACGTCGTCCGTGCCGGCGGCCGCGGCGAGCGACTCGGGCGGCGTGGCGCCGGCGGGCGCGTCGCCGAGGGCGGGCGCCGGGTACCAGGTGTCGAGGGTGGTGCCGTCGTCGGCGATCGTGGCAAGGCCGAAGCCCCATGCGGTCGTCATGCGTCCAGCCTAACGGCCACGGGGAACCCATAGGCTTGCCCTGTGGACACCGCGATCGACCCTGCCCTGCTCGACCCGTCCGGTGAGGGGGCCGACCTCGTCGCCCTCACCCGGATCCTCTGCGACATCCCGTCCGTCAGCGGCGACGAGAAGGCCCTCGCCGACGCGATCGAGGAGGTGCTGCGCGGCTGCCCGCACCTGGAGGTGCTGCGCGACGGCGACGCCCTGGTGGCCCGGACGCACCTCGGCCGCGACCGGCGCGTGGTCGTGGCTGGGCACATCGACACCGTGCCGATCGCGGACAACCTGCCGACCCGGCTGGTCGAGGGGACCGACGGGGCCGACGGCGCAGGTGCCGAGGGCGCCGTCCTCTGGGGCCGCGGCACCGTCGACATGCTGGGCGGCGTCGCCGTGGCCCTCGCGCTGGCGGCCGAGCTCGGAGCGCCCGGCACCGCGCCCGCCCACGACCTGACGTGGATCTTCTACGACCACGAGGAGGTGGACTCCGCGCTGAACGGTCTGGGCCGGCTGGCGCGCAACCACCCCGAGCTGCTCCGGGGCGACTTCGCGATCCTGGGGGAGCCCTCGAACGCCGGGATCGAGGGCGGCTGCAACGGCACGATGCGGATCGAGGTGCGCACGCACGGCGTCGCCGCGCACTCGGCGCGGGCCTGGACGGGCGAGAACGCGATCCACGCGGTTGCGCCGGTGCTGACCCGGCTGGCGGCCTACGCGCCCCGCGAGGTCGAGGTGGACGGTCTGGTCTATCGCGAGGGCCTGAACGCCGTGCGGATCGAGGGCGGCATCGCGGGCAACGTGATCCCGGACGCCTGCACGGTGGAGGTGAACTACAGGTTCGCCCCCTCGCGCTCCGTCGCGGAGGCGGAGGCCCACCTGCGGGAGGTCTTCGACGGTTTCGAGGTCCTCGTGACGGACGCCGCCGGCGGTGCCCGCCCGGGTCTCGACGACCCGGTGGCGGCGCAGTTCGTGAAGTCGGTGCTGGCCACGACGGGTGGTGCCCCGGCCCCCAAGTACGGGTGGACCGACGTCGCCCGGTTCTCGGAGCTGGGGGTGCCCGCGGTGAACTTCGGGCCCGGCGACCCGCTGCTCGCGCACAAGGACGACGAGCACCTGCCGGTCGCGCAGCTCGCGCAGTGCCGCGACGCGCTGCGAGCCTGGCTCCTCGACGACTAGTTTGGACGCATGAGCGACGACGGCATTCCACAGTCCGGCCGCGGCTATCGCCGTGGTCCGGTGCTCCTGCGCGGGAACCAGATCCCGCGCACCACGACGGACCAGCGCCTCCTGGCCTCCGACCAGGACACCGACTGGCTGCACTCCGACCCGTGGCGGGTGCTGCGCATCCAGAGCGAGTTCGTCGAGGGTTTCGGCGCGCTCGCCGAGCTCGGCCAGGCCGTCTCGGTGTTCGGCTCGGCCCGCACCAAGCCGGGGCACGCGGACTACGCGGCCGGCGAGACCGTCGGCCGGCTGCTCGTCGAGGCCGGCTACGCCGTCATCACGGGCGGCGGGCCCGGCATCATGGAGGCCGCGAACAAGGGCGCCGCCGAGGCGGGCGGCACGTCCGTGGGCCTCGGTATCGAGCTGCCCTTCGAGCAGGGCGTGAACGAGTACGTCAATCTCGGAATCAACTTCCGCTACTTCTTCGCGCGAAAGACGATGTTCCTGAAGTACGCGCAGGGATTCATCGTCATGCCGGGCGGTTTCGGCACCTTCGACGAGCTCTTCGAGGCCGTCACCCTGGTGCAGACGCACAAGGTCACCCAGTTCCCGATCGTCCTGGTGGGAAAGAAGTACTGGGGCGGGCTCCTGGAGTGGGTCCGGACGACGGCGCTGGAGCACGGTGTGATCAGCGCCGCCGACCTCGACATCATCCACCTGACCGACGACCCGGCGGACGCGGTCCGGCACGTCGTCGACCGAGCCCACCAGATCGCGGCGGAGCAGGCGGCCCTGCAGGCGGCGGTGGCCGCCGAGCGGGCCACCGAGCAGGCATCGGCCGCCGGCTGGCACGACGCCGTCGTGGGCAACTCCTAGGTGGACGACCCGGAGGTCCCCGCCGGCTCGGTTCCGGCGGCGTCCGCCCCGCTGGTGCTGCGCGGGCGCGAGGTGGGGCGGGCCGGCCGCGCGGTGCGCCCGGTGGTGATGGCGGTGCTCAACCGCACCACCGACTCGTTCTACGCGCCCGCCCGGCTGCCCGACGACGCCGCGGCGCTGGCCGCCGCGGAGCTCGCCTGGGCCGACGGCGCCGAGATCCTCGACGTCGGCGGCGTGCGGGCGGGCAACGGCGCCCCGGTCGACGAGGCCGAGGAGATCCGCCGCGTCGTGCCGTTCGTCGCCGCCGTACGCCGTGCCGTGCCCGATCTGCTGGTCTCGGTCGACACGTGGCGGGCGGGGGTGGCCCGCGCCGCGATCGACGCCGGCGCCGACCTCATCAACGACACCTGGGCCGGGCACGACCCCGGCCTCGTCGAGGTGGCGGGCGCCGCCGGCGTCGGTGTCGTCTGCTCGCACACGGGCGGCGCCGTGCCGCGCACCGACCCGTACCGCGTGGAGTACCGCCCCTCGCCGGTCGCCCTTCCACAGGCTCCGGACCCGCGTGCCGAGACCCGGGTGTCGACAGGCCCGACCAGCGAGGACGGGCGCGACGGCCTGGTGGCCGACGTCGTGGCGACCCTGCGGGCTGCCGCCGAGCGGGCCGTCGCGTGCGGCGTGCCGCGCGAGTCCGTGCTCGTGGACCCGACCCACGACTTCGGCAAGAACACGTGGCACTCGCTGCATCTCCTGCGGCGCACCGAGGCGCTCGCCGGGCTCGGTTTCCCCTTGCTCATGGCGCTCTCCCGCAAGGACTTCGTGGGGGAGACGCTCGACCTGCCGCCCGAGGAGCGCCTGGAGGGCACGCTGGCCGCGACGGCGGTGGCCGCCTGGCTCGGCGCGCGGGTCTTCCGGGCCCACGACGTGACCGCGACGCGCCGCGTGCTCGACCTCGTGGCGGCCCTGCGCGACGAGGCGCCACCGGCCGCAGCCCTGAGGGGTCTTGCCTGAGCCCACGCACGATTCGACTCTCTTCCGGGTACCCGGTCGGGTGAACGACCGACGAATGGGCGAGTGGAAAGTAAGGGGCGTCATTTGAACTAGAATGGCTCTGTGCCCTCGGCGTTCGCCGGAGACATGAATGCTGCTACACACCGGACAACGGAATGGGAGAGCCACACATGGCTGCGATGAAGCCGCGAACGGGTGACGGACCGCTCGAGGTCACCAAGGAGGGGCGCGGCATTGTCATGCGTGTGCCGCTCGAGGGCGGCGGTCGGCTCGTCGTCGAGCTCAACGCGACCGAGGCCAGTGAGCTCGGAGACGCTCTCCAGACCGTCGTCGGCTGACCCGGCCGACCCGGCCTCCAGTCTTTCGGCGGCCGTCCGTCGCGAGAACCAGCCTCTCGGCAGGTCAGCGGCGGACGGCCAGCAGCAGCCCGTCCCCGCTCGGCAGCATGGCGGGCAGCACCCGCTCGTCGTTCCGCAGCGTCCGGCCCACCTCACGCACCACGGTGGTGAGCTCGTCGCGACGCGCGGGGTCCGCCACCCGGTCCCGCAGCAGGGCGCTGTCGACGGCGAGCACACCGCCCGGGCGCAGCAGCCGCAGGGCCTCGTCCACGTACTCGGGGTACGCCAGCGGGTCGCTCGCCACGAGCACCAGGTCGTAGGCGCCGTCCGCCAGCCGGGGCAGCACGTCCCCGGGCCGCCCGGGGATGATCCGCGTGCGGTGCGGGGCCACGCCGTCCTCCAGGAACGCCGCCCGCGCGGCGCGCTGGTGCTCCACCTCGCGGTCGATGGTGGTGAGCTGGCCGTCCTGCGGCATGCCCCGCAGCAGCCAGAGCGCGGCCACCCCGGCCCCCGTGCCGACCTCCACCACGGCGTGCGCGTTCGTGGCGGCCGCGAGCAGCCGGAGCACCGCCCCGACCCCGGGCAGCACGGCGGTGCAGCCCAGCTCCGAGGCGCGTTCGCGGGCGCGCAGCAGCACCTCGTCCTCGGGGACGAAGGCCTCGCTGTAGACCCAGGCCGCGACCCTGCCGTGGCCTGACGGCTCCGCTGTGCTGATGGCTTCCTCCGCTGAACCGGGCAGTTGTGTACATCACGTGCGGCGTCAGGGTACAGCCCGTGGGAACGCCTGGGCTTTGACGTACGTTGAGAGGACGATGACTTCTGTGAGCACTCGCCCAGCAGCAGACGCGACCGCGTCGGTACCCTCCGGGGCCGGCGGGGCAGAACTGCCGTGGCAGCCGCCGACCTGGGAAGAGATCGTGCGCGAGCACTCCGCGCGCGTCTACCGGCTCGCCTACCGGCTGACCGGCAACAAGCAGGACGCCGAGGACCTGACGCAGGAGACCTTCATCCGGGTGTTCCGTTCGCTGTCCAGCTACACGCCGGGCACGTTCGAGGGCTGGCTGCACCGCATCACCACCAACCTGTTCCTCGACCAGGCGCGTCGCAAGAAGCGCATCCGCATGGAGGCGATGGGTGACGACGACGGCCACGTCGCCGACACGGGCGACTTCGGCCGGCCGGAGCGCGGGTACGAGCACGCCAACCTCGACCAGGACGTGCAGCGCGCGCTCGACGCCCTGCGCCCCGAGTACCGCGCGGCCGTGGTGCTGTGCGACATCGAGGGCCTGAGCTACGAGGAGATCGCCGTGACCCTGGGCGTCAAGCTCGGCACCGTGCGCTCCCGGATCCACCGTGCCCGCGCCCAGCTCCGCGACGCGCTGGAGCACCTCGCGCCGACGCGCGGGGGCGTGCGATGAGCCACCTCGGTGACCTGGTCAGCGCGCTGGCCGACGGGCAGCTCTCGCCCGCGGAGACCGAGCGCGCCCTTTCCCACGTGACGATGTGCCGCCTGTGCGCCCGCGAGCTCGACACGGCGCGCGCCGCGCGGCGGGCGCTCTCGTCGGCCGCCGACGTGGTGCCCGACCCGGCCCTCACCGCCCGGCTCATGGCGCTCCAGGCGAGCATCCCGTCCACGGACGAGGACCCGCTGCGCCGACCGTTCCTGGGCCCGGACCCGCTGGCCGCGCCGGTGTGGCAGGCCTCGGGGTTCGGCGACTTCGACGGCCGGCTCGACCGCCCGGCACGCCGCCGCAGGACCGCCCGGATCACCGCGCTCGGCGTCGGCGGCGCCGGCGTGCTGGGCCTCGCCCTCTTCACGCTCGGCGACGTGCCCGTGGTGTCCCCGCAGCTCTCCGCGCAGACCAGCATGACGATGCTCGGCCGCACGGGGCCCGACGCCGCGGCGGCCGGCCAGGACGTGCTCGCGGAGCTCGACGTGGACCCCGCCCAGGTCACGCCCGCCGCGCTCGACTGGGCGGCGGAGAACGGCTGGGTGGCGCCCGCCGACCTGCCCGACGGCTACACGGTCTCGGCCATGCGGCTGGTGGGCGACCAGGGCCAGACGCTGGAGATCGACCTCACCGGCCCCTCGGGCCACGCCGTGGTGCGCGAGCGCGCCGGGCAGCTCGCCCAGGCCGGTACGACGGTCGGCGGCGTCCAGGTGCTGGCCACGGAGCCCGCCCACGTGGCGTGGCAGTCCGACGACATGGTGGTCGACGTCGTCGCCGACGCGCCGGAAGAGGTACTGACCGAGCTCGTGGCGTCGTTCGGTGAGCATGGCTACGATGCCGGGGTCCTGCCCCGCATCGCCCGCGGGTGGCACACCGTGACAGGAGCCATCGAAAGCCCATGACCGACGAGAACCCGTTCGCGCCTCCCACACCGCGCGCAGCAGTGCCCCCCGCGAACGAGCCGACGCCGGCCGCGGGGCGCACGCCTGAACCCGCGCCCGCGGGCACGCCGGCAGAGCCGCCGGCCGCCGAGCGCCCGACGGAGCGGCTCCCGGCGCAGCACGCCCCGGCCCAGCCGGTCCCGGCCCCGCCGGCGCAGGCTCAGCCGACCCAGCAGCTCCCGGCGGCGGGCTACCTGACCACGATCCCCGCGCCGTCCGGCGCCGCGCCGTCCGGCCCCGGGCAGGACGCGCACACGGCCGCCGAGCGCGCGTCCCACGCAGGGACCGACCCGCACGGCACCACGTCCCACGGCACCGCGCCCCACGGGACGGACCCGTACGGCACGACCCAGCCGCCCCGCTCGCGCCGGAGCAGGCTCGGCGCCGGCGCCGTGTCCGCCGTCGTGCTGCTGGGCCTGCTCGCCGGTGCCGGCGGCGGCGTCGGCGCCTACGCGCTGCTGGACGCCCGTGGGACGGCGCGCCCGGCCGACGCCGCGCTGCCCCGGCCCGCCGCGGGCACCACCCACGTGGACCGCCCGGAGGGTTCGGTGGCCGCGATCGCCGCGGCCGCGCTGCCGAGCGTGGTCTCGATCGAGGTGCGCGCCCAGCAGGGCGTGGCCACCGGGTCGGGCATGATCCTGAAGTCCGAGGGCTACATCCTCACGAACAACCACGTGGTCGCCGAGGCGGCCTCGGGGGCCGACGTGACGGTCACCTTCTCGGACGGCCACGAGCAGCCCGCCAAGCTGGTGGGGGCCACGCCGGACTACGACCTCGCCGTCATCAAGGTCGACGAGACGGGGCTGGAGCCGCTCGTGCTGGGCGACTCCGACGACGTCGTGGTCGGCGACTCGGTGCTCGCCGTCGGCTCGCCGCTGGGCCTGGAGGCCACCGTGACCACGGGCATCGTCAGCGCGCTGCACCGCCCGGTCAAGGCGGGGGAGTCCGCGGAGGCGGCGTTCATCGACGCCATCCAGACGGACGCCGCGATCAACCCCGGCAACTCCGGCGGCCCGCTCGTCAACTCGGCGGGCGAGGTGATCGGCATCAACTCGGCCATCGCGCAGGGGCCGGGGACCACCACGGCCACCGGCAACATCGGCCTCGGCTTCGCCATCCCGTCCAACCAGGCGCGGCACACGGCCGAGCAGCTCATCGAGACGGGCTCCGCGACGTTCCCGATCATCGGCGTGCTGCTGGACCCCAGCTACCAGGGCGAGGGCGTCCAGGTGTCGCAGGAGGCCCAGCAGGGCACGCCCGCGGTGACGCCGGACGGTCCCGCCGACCAGGCGGGCATCAAGCCCGGCGACATCATCCTCGCGGTCGACGGCCGTCCCGTGTCGGTGGCCGACGAACTCATCGTCGCGATCCGTGCCAAGGCGCCCGGCGACCCGGTGACGCTCCAGGTGCGCTCCGGGAACGACGAGCGCGAGGTCCGCGTGGTGCTCGAAGAGCGGTCGAGCGGCCAGTGAACGGGATTCATCCGGCGTTCTCCGGGCCGTCCCGCGACGCGAGTAGGCTCTGACCGTGTTCGGTATCAACGGCTGGGAGTTCGTGATCATCCTGGTGGTCGCGATGCTCGTGATCGGCCCGGAGCGTCTGCCCACCTATGCGGAGCAGCTCGGCGCCCTCGTGCGCCGTGGCCGCGACCTGCTCCAGAACGCCAAGGCCCGCGTCGACGACGAGCTCGGGCCGGAGTTCAGCGACGTCGACTGGTCCAAGCTCGACCCGCGCCAGTACGACCCGCGCAGGATCGTGCGGGACGCGCTGATGGACGACAGCCCCTCCGACTACACCCGGTCCGCCGCCGCGCGGGCCGCGGACGGGGCGGCGGCCCGCAACGGCATGTCAGCGACGTCGGCCGGACCGGCCGCGGAACCCGGGAAGGCGCCGTACGACGACGAAGCGACCTGAGGATTCGGTGAGCGCGCATGGACCTGCCAGAATGTTGGCCATGTCGTCCCACACCCCGACCGCGCCGGACACCGCTGCCGTGGCCGACCACCCCACCCGGAAGCGCATCTTCTCCGGGATGCAGCCGACCGACGGCTCGCTCCACCTGGGCAACTACATCGGCGCCCTGTCCCAGTGGATCGCGCTGCAGGACTCCTACGACGCGCTCTACTGCGTCGTCGACCTGCACGCGCTGACGGTCAACCCCGACCCGGCGCTGCTGCGCGAGCGCACCCGTCGCACCGCGGCGCAGTACCTGGCCGGCGGCATCGACCCGGAGCGGTCCATCCTCTTCGTGCAGTCGCACGTGGCGGCGCACGCCGAGCTGGCGTGGCTGCTGAGCTGCCAGACCGGGTTCGGCGAGGCCGGGCGCATGACGCAGTTCAAGGACAAGTCCGCGAAGCAGGGCAGCGAGGGCACCACCGTCGGGCTCTTCACGTACCCGGTGCTGATGGCGGCCGACATCCTGCTGTACGACGCCGCCCTGGTCCCCGTGGGTGAGGACCAGCGCCAGCACCTGGAGCTCACCCGCGACCTCGCGGAGCGGCTGAACGGTCGCTTCGGCGCGGGCACCGCCGTCGTGCCGGACGCGCACATCGTCAAGGCCGTGGCGAAGATCCAGGACCTGCAGGACCCCAGCGCCAAGATGAGCAAGTCCAGCACGGGCGGCAAGGGCGTCGTCTGGCTCCTGGAGGACCCCAAGAAGGCGGTCAAGGCCATCAAGTCGGCCGTGACCGACGCCGACGAGTCGTACGGCGTGCGCTTCGACCCGGCCGAGAAGCCGGGCATCTCGAACCTCCTGACGATCTTCTCGGCCGTGACCGGCCGCGACGTCAACGCCATCGCCCAGGAGTACGACGGCCGTGGCTACGGCTACCTCAAGGTGGACCTGGCCGACGCCGTCGTCGCGTTCCTCGAGCCGTTCCAGGCCCGGGCCGACACCTACCTCGCGGACCCCGCGCAGCTCGACAAGGTGCTGGCCGACGGCGCCGACCGGGCCCGCGCGATCGCCCGCCCGGTGCTGGACCGGATGTACGAACGGTTCGGGCTGCTGCCCGCGCGAGGCGAACGGTGAACCTCCCCGAGCGCGGACCGGGCCAGGTCCGCATCGGGATCGCGATCGAGATCCCGGAGCCCTACGCCGCGCAGCTCAGCGCGGCGCGGGTGGCTGCCGACGACCCGCTCGCGAACTTCATCCCCCCGCACATCACGCTGCTGGGACCCACGCTGCTCGACGCCGGGCGGCTCGCCGAGGCGCGGGAGCACCTGGCGGCCGTGGCCGCCACCGCGGCGCCGTTCACCGTGCGGCTGCGCGGCACGGCCACCTTCCGGCCCATCTCTCCGGTGGTGTTCGTGGCACTGGCGCAGGGCATCTCCGAGTGCGAACGCCTCGAGGCGAGCGTGCGCTCGGGGATCCTGGACGGCGAGCTGCGGTTCAACTACCACCCGCACGTGACCATCGCGCACGAGGTGCCCGACGCCGACCTCGACAAGGCGTTCGAGGCGATGGCGGACTACTCCGCGGACTTCGACGTCGACCGGTTCTACCAGTACGAGCACGGTGACGACGGGATCTGGCGACCCCAGGCGGCGTTCCCTCTCGGCGTCTAGTCTCGTCGCGATGAGGCGGCTGATCGAATGGGGGCAGGCACTCTGGGTGCGCTGGGAGGCGACCCGTCCCGGCCGGGCACTGACCCGGTTCAACACGGCGAACGGCGCCGTGCTCAGCGGGGGCATGGCCTACGCCGCCCTGTTCTCCCTGTTCGCGGCCCTCGCGATCGGCTACACCGTGTTCGTGCGAGTGCTCGGCGGCGACGCCGAGCTGCGGGCCGCGATGCTGAACCAGATCGACACGTGGATCCCGGGGCTGGTGGACACCGGCAGCGGCGGGGTGCTGTCGCCGAACGACCTCGTGATCTCCACCGGCCTGAGCTGGACCTCGGCCGTCGCGGCGCTGGTGCTGCTGTGGTCCGCCACGAACTTCATGGGCGCCCTGCGCACGTCGGTGCGGGCGATGTTCACGGAGGTCGACGGCCACGGCAACCCGGTGACCGACCGCCTGCGGCAGCTCTTCGGGTTCGTGCTGCTCGGCGTCGGCGTGCTCGTCACGGCGGCGGCCAGCGTGGCGGTCTCGGCGGCGGTGCCCTGGACGCTGGAGAGCCTCGGCCTGGACGGGGGCGCGGTGTCCCTCGCGGTACGCGTCGGCGGGGCCCTGGTGACCCTGGCGCTGGACGCGGTGGTCGTGGCCGCCGTGGTCCGGTACGTGGGCAGCGTGCGGCCCGCCTGGCGGGACCTGCTGCTCGGCTCGCTCGCGGTCGGCGTCGTCGCCGGCGCGCTGCGCTACCTCGGCACCGAGGTGATCTCGAACGCCGCCGCCCGCAACGCCCTGCTGGCGTCGTTCGCGGTGGTGGTGACCATCCTGGTGCTGGTCAACCTGCTGGCCCGGGTCCTGCTCATGGCCTGCGCCTGGATGGCAGACCCGCCGGCCGCGGAGGACGAGAACGGGGCGGCATAGGACCTCGTCCCGTGCCGCCCCGTTCTGCCGAAAGGTCAGAACGCGCGGGTGATCATCGCGCGCTTGACCTCCTGGATGGCCTTCGTCACCTCGATGCCACGGGGGCACGCCTCGGTGCAGTTGAAGGTCGTGCGGCAGCGCCACACGCCCTCCTTGTCGTTCAGGATCTCCAGGCGCTGCGTGCCACCCTCGTCACGGCTGTCGAAGATGAAGCGGTGCGCGTTCACGATCGCGGCCGGGCCGAAGTACTGGCCGTCCGTCCAGAACACCGGGCAGGACGACGTGCACGCGGCGCACAGGATGCACTTGGTGGTGTCGTCGAACTTCGCGCGGTCCTCGGGGGACTGGTAGCGCTCCTTGGAGGGCTCGTTCCCGGAGGTGATGAGGAACGGCATGATCTCGCGGTAGGAGGCGAAGAACGGCTCCATGTCGACCACGAGGTCCTTGACGACCGGCAGGCCCTTGATGGGCTCGACCGTGATCGGCTTGTCCGGGTTGACGTCCTTCAGGAGCGTCTTGCAGGCCAGGCGGTTACGGCCGTTGATCCGCATCGCGTCCGACCCGCACACCCCGTGCGCGCAGGAGCGGCGGAACGTGAGCGAGCCGTCCTCGTCCCACTTGATCTTGTGCAGGGCGTCGAGGATGCGGTCGGTGCCGTGCGCCTCGACGGTGAAGTCCTGCCAGGTGGCCTCTTCGGACACCTCGGGGTTGAACCGCCGGATGCGCAGCGTGACGGTGAACGAGGGGATCTCGCCGGCGGCAGGGGCGGGTGCGGCGGCTTCGAGTGTGGCAGTCATCAGTACTTACGCTCCATCGGCTCGTACCGGGTCTGGACGACGGGCTTGGAGCCCAGGACGACCTTGTAGCCGTCGAACTCCTCGACGTGGTCGAAGTAGCCCTCGACGTGACCCTCGGCCTGGTCGGACGCCGCGGTGGGGCGCCGGTAGGCCATGGTGTGCAGCATGTAGTTGGCGTCGTCGCGGTTCGGGAAGTCCTCCCGGTAGTGACCGCCGCGCGACTCCTTGCGGTTGATCGCCGCGACCACGGTGACCTCGGCGATGTCGAGCAGGAAGCCCAGCTCGATCGCCTCCAGCAGGTCGGTGTTGAAGAGCTTGCCCTTGTCCTGCACGGACGCGTTGCGGTAGCGCTTCTGCAGCTCGCGGATGTCGGCCAGGGCCGCGTTCAGCGAGTCGCCCGTGCGGAACACCTGGGCGTTGAGGTCCATGGTGTCCTGCAGCGCCTTGCGGATGTCCGCCACGCGCTCGCCGTCGGGCCGGTTGCGCATCTCGTCGAGCTGCTCGACCACGCGGACGGTCGGGTCCTCGGGGAGGTCGTGGAACGTCGCCGTCTTGGCGTACGCGGCGGCGGCACGGCCGGAGCGCTTGCCGAAGACGTTGATGTCCAGCAGCGAGTTCGTGCCGAGGCGGTTGGAGCCGTGCACGGACACGCAGGCGACCTCACCGGCGGCGTAGAGGCCCTTGACCACGTTGACGCCGTCGCGGAGCACCTCGCCCTGGATGTTGGTCGGCACGCCGCCCATGGCGTAGTGCGCCGTGGGGTACACCGGGACGGGCTCGGTGTAGGGCTCGATGCCGAGGTAGGTGCGCGCGAACTCCGTGATGTCCGGGAGCTTGGCGTCGATGTGCGCCGGCTCCAGGTGCGTCAGGTCGAGCAGCACGTAGTCCTTGTTCGGACCGGCGCCGCGGCCCTCACGGACCTCGTTCGCCATGGACCGGGCCACGATGTCGCGGGGCGCGAGGTCCTTGATGGTGGGGGCGTAGCGCTCCATGAAGCGCTCGCCCTCGGAGTTGCGCAGGATGCCGCCCTCGCCGCGGGCCGCCTCCGACAGGAGGATGCCCAGGCCCGCGAGGCCTGTCGGGTGGAACTGGAAGAACTCCATGTCCTCCAGCGGCAGGCCGCGGCGGTAGGCCAGCGCCATGCCGTCACCGGTCAGGGTGTGCGCGTTCGAGGTGGTCTTGAAGATCTTCCCGGCGCCGCCCGTGGCGAAGATGATCGCCTTGGCCTGGAACACGTGGATCTCGCCGGTGGCCAGGTCGTAGGCGACGACGCCGGTGGCGTTGACCTCCTCGCCGTCCGCGATCTCCTCGGTGGTGAGGTCGTGGTCGGTGATGAGGTCCAGCACGTAGAACTCGTTGAAGAACTCGACGTCCTGCTTGACGCAGTTCTGGTAGAGCGTCTGGAGGATCATGTGGCCGGTGCGGTCGGCGGCGTAGCACGCGCGGCGCACGGCGGACTGGCCGTGGTCACGTGTGTGCCCGCCGAACCGGCGCTGGTCGATCTTGCCCTCGGGGGTGCGGTTGAACGGGAGGCCCATCCGCTCCAGGTCGAGGACCGACTCGATGGCTTCCTTCGCGAGGATCTCGGCCGCGTCCTGGTCGACGAGGTAGTCGCCGCCCTTGACGGTGTCGAAGGTGTGCCATTCCCAGTTGTCGTCCTCGACGTTGGCGAGGGCCGCGGCCATGCCGCCCTGGGCGGCACCGGTGTGGGAGCGGGTGGGGTACAGCTTGGAGATCACCGCGGTGCGGGCCTCCTTCGACGACTCGAGGGCGGCGCGCATTCCTGCGCCGCCGGCGCCGACGATCACGACGTCGTACTGATGGGTCTGCATCGGGCTCGATGCCTCCTGCTATGAGGTTCGGAGTGTGGGGCTGGGGGTGTGCCGGTCGCGCGGGAGCGCTAGGCCGTGCAGAAGGAGGCGAGCAGCTCTGCGGGAGCGTCCGGCGGGCACGGGTCGAACGTGAAGATCACGAGGGTGCCGAGCACGACCACGACGGTGAACGCCAGGAGCAGCAGGCCCTTGAGGATGCCGCGCGTCAGGTCCCGTGTCGCGTAGTCGTTGATGATGGTGCGCACGCCGTTGGTGCCGTGGATCATCGCGAGCCACAGCATGAGGAGGTCCCAGACCTGCCACAGCGGGCTCGCCCACTTGCCGGCCACGAAGCCGAAGTCGATGGCGTGCACGCCGTCACCGACCATCAGGTTCACGAACAGGTGGCCGAAGATGAGGACGATCAGCACCACGCCGGACGCCCGCATGAAGACCCAGGAGTACAGCTCGTAGTTGCCGCGCGTCGTCTTGCGGCGCACGTACGGGGAGCGGGGGGAGTCGATCTTGGCCACCGCAGCGGTTCCGTGTGCCATCAGTGACCCCCGGTGAAGACGTTGATGAGGTGGCGCGGCAGGAAGCCCGCCATCGTCACGACGAACAGGCCGACGACGACCCACAGCATGACCTTCTGGTACTTGGGGCCCTTGGCCCAGAAGTCCACGAGGATGATGCGGATGCCGTTGAAGGCATGGAAGACGATCGCGGCCACGAGCCCGGCCTCGCCGAGCCCCATGATCGGGGTCTGGTACGTGCCGATCGCGGCGTTGTACGCCTCGGGGGACACGCGCACCAGGGCTGTGTCGAGCACGTGCACGAGCAAGAAGAAGAAGATCAGCACGCCGGTCACGCGGTGCGCGACCCACGACCACATGCCTTCGCGGCCGCGGTACAACGTGCCTGCTGGTGCGGTGGGCACTTCGGGAGCCTCCTATGGCTGTCCGGCTGGGGGGTGGCTGGTCCCCACTGTAATGACAAAGGTTCGCCTCGATCGCCGCCCGGCAGCCCTCGCGGGCATCAAGACACGGCATTTGTGACTGATCCCACAGGGGAGATGTCGTGGCTTCGGGCACCCGTCAGGTTGCTCGTGCGTTGGTGCCCGGACCCGCCCCTGGGATCAGCCAGGGTTCGCCCGGAATTCGGCGAGTTCTGGCTGCGGGAACGTGGTCCGGCTGACATCCTGCGGGGCATGACTTCGGCCGCCGCCCCATCGTCCCCGATCGACGACTTCTTCGCAGTGGTACCAGCCGGCGGGTCCGGCACGAGGCTCTGGCCGCTGTCCCGCGGGGGGGAGCCCAAGTTCCTGCACGACCTCGTGGGATCGGGCGAGTCCCTGCTCCAGTCCACGGAGCGCCGGCTGCGCCCGCTGGCGGGGCCCGACGGCGTCGTCCTGGTCACGGGCGAGCAGCACGTCGCCGCCTGCCGCGCGCAGCTCCCCGGCCTGTCGGACGACGCGGTGCTCGCGGAGCCGTCGCCGCGCGAGTCCATGGCGGCGATCGGGCTGGCGGCGGCCGTCCTGGAGAAGCGGCACGGCGACGTGGTGATCGGCTCGTTCGCCGCCGACCACGTGATCCACGGGACGCGCGCGTTCCAGCTGGCGGTGCGGGAGGCCGTGGCCGCCGCGCGCGCCGGGTACGTCACCACCGTGGGGATCGCGGCGTCGCGGCCGTCGACCGCCTTCGGGTACGTGCGCTCGGGCGAGCCGCTCGGCGTCGAGGACGCGCCGCACACGCTGCACGTGCGGGGGTTCACCGAGAAGCCCGACGCCGCCACCGCGCGCACCTACCTCGCCTCCGGCGAGTACCGCTGGAACGCGGGCATGTTCGTCTCGCGGACCTCCGTGCTGCTGGGCCACCTCGCCGAGCAGCGGCCCGCGCTGCACGACGGCCTGCGGACCGTCGCGGCCGCGTGGGACACCCCGCGCCGCGCCGCGGTGCTCGCGGAGGTGTGGCCGGGCCTGGAGAAGATCGCGATCGACCACGCGGTGGCCGAGCCGGTCGCGGCGGCCGGCGGCGTCGCCGTCGTGCCCGGGACCTTCGGGTGGGACGACGTCGGGGACTACAACTCGCTGGCCGTGCTCCTGCCGTCCGACGACGACCGTGGGGCCAAGGTGCTCGGCGACCCCGGCGACGTGCTGCGCATCGAGAGCGCCGGCTCCGTGGTGGTCCCGGCGTCCGGCCGGCTGGTGACGGTGCTGGGGCTGGACGACGTCGTCGTGGTGGACACGCCCGACGCGCTCCTGGTGACCACGCGCGCACGTGCGCAGCAGGTCAAGGACGTGGTGGCCGCGGTCCGCGAACGGGGCAGGGAGGATCTGCTCTGAATCAAGGATCTTTCCCTGATGTCTCACAGTTGTCCGCATGGTGGGACGCATCGCCCGCTGCCGTGTCTCGCGGGGCGGACGGCGCTACCGTGAGTGCGTGAACCCGACCCACGAGCCCGTCAGTATCGCCGACTTCGATCAGATCGTTTCGCACGATCAGATGCCGGTCGGGGACGTGCCCGGGGGGAACGCGACGGACGTCGTCGCAGGCCTGGCGGCCAGGGTCGGCGAGCTGGCCGACGGGTTCGACGCGGAGCTGGTCGCGTTCCGCCGCGACGTGCACCGCCACCCGGAGCTGTCGCGCCAGGAGATCCGCACCTCCGCGCTCCTGGTCGAGCGCCTGCGGGCCGCCGGGCTCGACCCGCGCCCCCTGCCGACGGGCTCCGGCCTGGTCTGCGACATCGGCCCCGACCACGGGCCCGACGGCGAGGGCCGGGTGGGCCTGCGCGCCGACCTCGACGCGCTGCCGCTGCACGAGACGAGCGGCGTGGAGTTCGCCTCGACCCGGCCGGGCGTGGCCCACGCCTGCGGGCACGACGTGCACACCACCGTGGTGCTCGGCGCGGGCCTCGTGCTCGCCCGCCTCCAGGAGGAGGGACGGCTGCGGCGCGGCGTCCGGCTCTTCTTCCAGCCCGCCGAGGAGGTCTTCCCCGGCGGTGCGGAGGACATCATCAACAAGACCTCCGAGCTGGACGGCGTGGACCGCATGGCCGCGCTGCACTGCGACCCGAAGTTCGACGTCGGCCACGTGGGTACCCGCATCGGCCCCATCACGTCGGCGAGCGACTCCGTCATGGTGACCATCTCGTCGGCCGGCGGCCACACCTCGCGTCCCCACCTCACCGGCGACGTCGTGTTCGCGCTCGGCCAGGTCATCACGCAGACGCCCGCCGTGCTGGGCCGGCGGCTGGACCCCCGCTCGGGCGTGAACCTCACGTGGGGCGCGGTCCAGGCGGGCTCGACGCCCAACGCGATCCCGTCGACCGGCATCCTCAAGGGCACGCTGCGCTGCCTCGACGTCCGCGCGTGGGAGAAGGCCGGCGAGCTGGTGCGCGAGGCCGTGGAGCAGGTCGTGGCCCCGTACCAGGTGGACATCTCGGTGACCGTGACCCACGGCGTGCCGCCCGTCGAGAACGAGGCGGAGGCCACCGGGGACCTGGAGGCAGCGATCCGCGACGCCGTCGGGCCCGATGCCGTGCAGCTCACCGAGCAGTCGATGGGCGGCGAGGACTTCGCCTGGTACCTGCGCAAGGTCCCGGGCACCATGGCGCGGCTCGGCGTGCGCACCCCGGGTGGGCGCACCTATGACCTGCACCAGGGCGACCTGGTCGTGGACGAGCGCGCGATCGGCGTCGGCGTAAGGACACTCGCCCAGTTCGCTGCCTCCTGAGCGAGAAGTGTTGCTGTCGATGACGCTTCGGTAACGACTTACTCCGGTTACCGTCTCGAAACGCGAAATGCCAGATGCGCTGGCTACCCTCGGTGCGGTATAGGGCTCCAGATCCGTCTGGAACGTCGCCCTCAGGATCATCGAAGGAGCACCAGTGAAGAAGGCTGTCTGGCTCACCGCCCTTGCGGGAGCAACGGCGCTCGCGCTCTCGGCGTGCGGCGCCGCCCCGGAGGAGTCCACGGGTGGCGAGACCGCCGCCGCCAGTGACTTCAAGCCCTGCATCGTCTCGGACGCCGGCGGGTTCGACGACAAGAGCTTCAACCAGCTCAGCTTCGAAGGCGTGAACGCTGCCGCCGACGAGCTCGGCACGAAGGCCGTCTCGGTCCAGTCCGCGTCGGAGAGCGACTACAAGGGCAACGTCGAGTCCCTCGTGGCCGAGGACTGCGACACGATCGTCACGGTCGGCTTCGCGCTGTCGGCCACCACGATCGAGTCCGCGACCGAGAACCCGGACATCGACTACATCATCATCGACGACGCGGCCGACGCGGACTTCGACGGCAAGGCCGACGCCGACAACATCAAGCCGCTGCTGTACGACACGGCGCAGGGCGCGTTCCTCGCGGGCTACCTCGCCGCGGGCTACTCGGAGGCCGGCAAGGTCGGCACCTTCGGTGGCATGGACTACCCGACCGTCACCATCTTCATGGACGGCTTCAAGCAGGGCGTCGACTACTACAACGAGACCAAGGGCGAGAACGTCGAGCTCGTCGGCTGGGACGGCAAGAAGGGCTCGTTCACGGGCGGCTTCGCCGCCGACCCGGCGGCCAAGCAGACGGCGCAGAACGTTCTGGACCAGGGCGTCGACGTGATCCTGCCTGTCGGTGGCCCGATCTACCAGTCGGCCATGGACGCGATCGCGGACTCGGGCGAGGACGTCGCCCTGATCGGCGTGGACGCCGACTTCTACGAGTCGGACCCGGCCACGCAGGACATCGTGCTGACCTCGATCCTCAAGGGGATGGACGTCTCCACGCAGGAGGCAGTCGTCGCCTCGGGCAACGACGAGTTCGACCCGACCCCGTACGTGGGTACCCTCGAGAACGGCGGCGTGGACATCGCCCCGCTGCACAACTTCGAGGACAAGGTGGACCCGGCCCTGTGGGAAGAGGTCCAGGCCCTCAAGGAGTCGATCATCGCCGGCGACGTCAAGGTGAAGTCCTACCTCGCCGAGTGACCCGCGGGTCACGGCTGCCGGCTGATCGGTCGACGGTCGATACTTGACGCAAGATGGTCCCGGGGGGCACGGCACGCGCCGTGCGCCCCGGGACCTGTCATGAGCAGGACCCCTGTCGGGAAGGATTCCTATGCGGCTCGAGCTGCGCGGCATCACCAAGCGCTTCGGCGCGCTCGTCGCGAACGACCACATCGACCTGGTGGTGCAGCCAGGTGAGATCCACTCGCTCCTGGGCGAGAACGGGGCGGGCAAGTCCACCCTGATGAACGTGCTGTACGGCCTGTACGAGGCCGACGAGGGCGAGATCCTCCTGGACGACGTCGTCCAGGACTTCGCCGGCCCGGGCGACGCCATGGGTGCGGGCATCGGCATGGTGCACCAGCACTTCATGCTCGTGCCCGTCTTCACCGTGGCCGAGAACGTCATGCTCGGTCACGAGCAGACCCGCGGCGGCGGCCGCCTCGACCTGGAGGCGGCCCGCGCCCAGGTGCGGGAGATCTCCGCCCGCTTCGGCTTCCACGTGGACCCCGACGCCGTCGTCGAGGACCTGCCCGTGGGCGTGCAGCAGCGGGTGGAGATCATCAAGGCGCTCTCCCGGAACGCCGACGTGCTGGTCTTCGACGAGCCGACGGCGGTGCTCACGCCGCAGGAGACCGACGAGCTGATGGCGATCATGCGCCAGCTGCGCGACGAGGGCTCCGCGATCGTGTTCATCACCCACAAGCTGCGCGAGGTGCGCGCCGTGGCCGACCGCATCACGGTCATCCGGCACGGCAAGGTCGTGGGCGAGGCCAGCCCGACGGCGTCCGACGCCGAGCTCGCCTCCCTGATGGTCGGTCGCTCCGTCGAGCTCACCGTGCAGAAGGAGACACCGACCCTGCGGGACAACGCGCTGCAGGTGACCGACCTGGTGGTCACCAGCGAGTCCGGCGTCGTGGTGGTCGACGGCGTCAGCTTCGAGGTGCGCGGCGGCGAGGTGCTCGTGATCGCCGGCGTGCAGGGCAACGGCCAGACCGAGCTCACCGAGGCCCTGATCGGGCTGCAGGGTGACGTGTCCGGCAGCATCGCGCTCGACGGCAAGGAGCTGGTGGGCCGCTCGGTGCGCCGCATCCTCGACCAGGGCGTGGGCTTCGTGCCCGAGGACCGCACGCTCGACGGGCTGATCGGCGAGTTCACCATCGCCGAGAACCTCATGCTCGACCGCACCGACGGGCCGCCGTTCGTGAAGGCGGGGGCGCTGCAGCTCGCACACCGCGACCGGTTCGCCGACGAGAAGGTCGCGGAGTTCGACGTCCGCACGCAGAGCATCACCACGCCGGTGGGCCGCCTGTCGGGCGGTAACCAGCAGAAGGTGGTGCTCGCCCGCGAGCTGTCCCGCGACCTGCGCCTGTTCGTGGCGGCACAGCCGACGCGCGGCGTGGACGTGGGTTCCATCGAGTTCATCCACAAGCGGATCGTCGCCACGCGCGACGCCGGGGTGCCGGTGGTCGTGGTCTCGACGGAGCTGGACGAGGCGGTGGCCCTGGCCGACCGCATCATGGTGATGTACCGCGGCAAGGTGGTGGGCATCGTGCCCGCGGACACCCCGCGCGACGTGCTGGGCCTGATGATGGCGGGTATCTCGCCTGAGGACGCGAAGGACGGAGGCGAGGCGGCATGAACGCGCCCGAACCGAGCCCGGGGAACAACCCCGAGCAGGAGCCGGGCCTCGACCCCGGCACCGCCGAGGAGCTGGAGCAGGAGCGCGCCCGCGAGCTGGGCGCACCCGACGGCGAGGAGGTGCAGGACACCGCCAGCCGCATGGCCAGGGCCCTGCAGCAGACGATGACCAGCTCCTGGACCGTAGCCGTCGGCGCCGTGCTGCTCGCCGTCCTGGCGGGCTCGATCATGATCGCCTTCACCGACGAGGAGGTGAAGACGGCAGCGGTGTACTTCTTCGCGCGGCCCGTCGACACCTTCGTCGCGATCGGGCAGGCGGTCGGCGGTGCCTACGCCGCGCTGTTCCGCGGCTCCGTGGTGAACCTGCAGGCGCCGGACCTCGTCACCGCGATCCGGCCGCTGACCGAGACGTTCAGCTACGCGACCCCGCTCATCGCGGCGGGGCTCGGCGTGGCCCTCGCGTTCCGGGCCGGCCTGTTCAACATCGGCGGCCAGGGACAGATGCTCGTGGCGGCCGCGGCGGCCGGCTGGGTGGGCTTCGGCGTCAGCGGGGTGCCGTTCCCGCTGCACCTGCTCATGGCCCTCGTGGCGGGCATCGCGGCCGGCGCCGTGTGGGCGGGCATCGCCGGCGTGCTCAAGGCCCGCACCGGGGCGCACGAGGTGATCGTCACGATCATGCTCAACTACGTCGCGTTCTACCTGATCTCCTACTTCCTGGCGACGCCGGGTCTGCTGCAGGCGCCCGGCTCGTCCAACCCGAAGACGCCGCCGACCCCCGAGTCGGCGCAGCTGCCCACCCTGCTGGGCGACCGGTTCAACGTGACCTGGGGCTTCGTGCTGGCGCTGCTGGCCGTCGTCGGCGTGTGGTGGCTGCTCAACCGCTCGTCCACCGGCTTCGCGTTCCGTGCCGTGGGCGAGAACCCGCGTGCGGCGCGCGTGGCCGGCATCGACACGGGGCGGGCCACCATCAACGTGATGCTGGTGGCCGGTGGCCTGGTCGGCCTGGCCGGTGCCTCGCAGGTGCTGGGCGGCGTGACCACGGGCTTCAGCTCCGACATCGACGCAGGCATCGGCTTCGACGCCATCACGGTCGCGCTGCTCGGCGGGTCCAACCCGTGGGGCGTGCTCGCGGCGGGCATCCTGTTCGGCGCGTTCAAGGCGGGCGGCACCACCATGCAGGCCGCCGAGGGCGTCCCGAGCGACATCGTGCTCGTGGTCCAGTCGCTCATCGTGCTGTTCATCGCCGCGCCGCCGCTGGTGCGGGCCATCTTCCGGCTGCCCGACCCGAACCGGCGTCGGACACCGAAGAAGGCCAAGGCGGCCCGGAACCGGAAGGAGGCGGCCGCGTGAGCGCCGACCACAAGACCACCCAGCTCGACGCGCCGCTGTCGGAGACGACGCGCACCGTCACGCTCGTGTCGTGGAAGACGGCGGGCGTGCTGCTCACCGTGACCGTGCTGTACGCGCTGCTGCTGCTCGCCGTGCCGCACTCGGGCGACACCCGGTTCCTGCTGTCCCAGCGGGGCGACTTCTTCCAGATCCCGGTGATCGTGGTGCCCGCGACGGTGTTCGCGTGGGTGTGCGGGGCCGTGATGCTCGCGGTGACCGCCGTCGCCTTCGCGCTCACGGCGCGCGGACGCCGCACGTCGGTCTGGCTCGTCGTGCTCTACTCCCTGGCCGGCCTGCTCGGCTTCCTGGCCTGGGCCGGCGCGGGCAGCCCCCGTGACCTGTCGATCGTGGGCCTGCTCGGCGGCGCCGTGCTGTGGTCCGTGCCGTTCGTCTACGGCGCGCTGGGCGGCGTGATCGGCGAGCGCGCGGGCGTCGTCAACATCGCGATCGAGGCGCAACTCCTCGGCGCGGCCTTCACGGCGGCGATCGTCTCGTCGATCACGAACAGCGCGGTGGCCGGCCTGGTCGCGGCCCTGTTCGCGGGCGCGCTCGTGGCGCTGGTCCTCGGCGTGTTCGCGATCACGTACCACGTGAACCAGGTGATCGTCGGTGTCGTGCTCAACGTGCTGGTGGTCGGCCTGACCAGCTTCCTGTACTCGCAGGTGCTGGTGCCGAGCGCGGAGACGCTGAACTCGACCACGCGGTTCCAGTCCATCCCGATCCCGGTGCTGTCGGACATCCCGGTGATCGGCCCGGTGCTGTTCGACCAGCCGCTGCTCATCTACCTGATGTTCGTCGCCGTGCCGACCGTCTGGTACACGCTGAACCGTACCCGCTGGGGCCTGCGCCTGCGGGCCGTGGGCGAGCACCCGAAGGCCGCCGACACCGTGGGCATCGACGTGGTGCGCACCCGGTACAACGCCGTGCTCGTGGCTGGCGCCGTGGCGGGCCTAGGCGGTGCGTTCTACACGACCGTCCAGCTCAGCCAGTTCGGCGAGAACATGACCGGCGGCGCGGGCTACATCGCCCTGGCCGCCGTCATCTTCGGCAAGTGGGACCCGGTGCGCGCCGCCTTCGCGGGCCTGCTGTTCGGCTTCGCGTCGAACCTGCAGAACGTGCTGTCCGTGGTGGGCTCGCCCGTGCCGAGCCAGTTCATGCTCATGATCCCGTACGTCGTCACCCTGCTCGCCGTCGCGGGTCTCGTCGGGCGCTCGCGCCCGCCGGCCGCGTCGGGCGAGCCGTACGTCAAGGGGTGAGGATGGTGGACGTGAGCTCTACGGAACAGGTGCGCCCGGACGGCGTCGTCGACTGGGACGGCCTGCGGGCCGCGGCCCGCGACGCGGTCGGCAAGGCCTACGCGCCCTACTCGGAGTTCAAGGTCGGCGCGGCGGCCTTCGCCGCCGACGGGCGCCTGCTGACGGGCGCCAACATCGAGAACGCGGCGTACGGGGTCACCCTGTGCGCCGAGTGCTCGCTGGTCAGCGCGCTGATCATGTCGGGCGGCGGACGGCTGGCCGCGTTCACCTGCGTGAACGCGCTCGGCGAGACGATCATGCCGTGCGGCCGGTGCCGGCAGCTCCTGTGGGAGCACGGCGGTGCCGAGCTGCTCGTGGACACCCCGCTGGGCATCGTGCCGATGACGGAAGTACTGCCCCAGGCCTTCGGGCCGGGCGACCTGGACCACGTGCGAGAGGCAACCCGATGACCGAGCCGTTCGACGCCGTCGACCTGATCCGGGTCAAGCGCGACAACACGGAGTCGCTGACCGACGAGCAGATCGACTGGCTCGTCGACGCGTACACGCGCGGCGCGGTGGCCGACGAGCAGATGTCCGCCATGACCATGGCGATCCTGCTCAACGGGATGACCCGGCAGGAGATCTCCCGGTGGACCGCCGCGATGATCCGGTCCGGCGAGCGCATGTCGTTCTCCGCGCTGTCCCGGCCCACGGCGGACAAGCACTCCACCGGCGGCGTGGGTGACAAGATCACGCTGCCCCTGGCACCGCTGGTCGCGGTGTTCGACGTCGCCGTGCCGCAGCTCTCGGGCCGCGGCCTCGGCCACACGGGTGGCACCCTGGACAAGCTGGAGGCCATCCCGGGCTGGCGGGCCTCGCTGACCAACGCCGAGATGATGGCCCAGCTCGACTCCGTGGGCGCAGTCATCTGCGCCGCGGGCGCGGGCCTCGCCCCTGCGGACAAGAAGCTGTACGCGCTGCGCGACGTCACCGCGACCGTCGAGGCGATCCCGCTCATCGCGAGCTCGATCATGTCCAAGAAGATCGCCGAGGGCACCGGCGCGCTGGTGCTCGACGTCAAGGTCGGCTCCGGCGCCTTCATGAAGACCCTGGACAGCGCGCGCGAGCTCGCCCGCACCATGGTGGACCTCGGGACCGACGCCGGCGTGCGCACCGTCGCCCTGGTCACGGACATGTCCGTACCGCTCGGCCTGACCGCCGGCAACGCCCTGGAGGTGCGGGAGTCGCTGGAGGTGCTCGCGGGCGGCGGCCCGTCCGACGTCGTCGACCTGACGGTGGCGCTCGCCGTGGAGATGCTCGCCGCGGCGGAGCGGCCCCGGCCGGAGGAGGACGTGCGGGCCGCGCTGGCCGACGGCCGTGCCATGGACAAGTGGCGGGCCATGATCGCCGCGCAGGGCGGCGACGTGGACGCGCCGCTGCCGGTCGCCAAGGAGACCGAGACGGTGGTGGCGCCCGAGTCCGGCGTGCTCACCTCGCTCGACGCGTACGCGGTGGGCGTGGCGGTCCGGCGCCTGGGCGCGGGCCGGGCCCGCAAGGAGGACGAGGTCCAGGCGGCGGCCGGCATCGAGATCCACGTGAAGCCGGGCGAGGAGGTGACCGCCGGGCAGCCCCTGCTGACCCTGCACACCGACACACCCGAGCGGTTCGCCCGGGCCCGCGAGGCGCTCGACGGCGGCTGGTCCGTCGACCCGGCCGGCAACGGCGTGCTGGGCGGAGCCCTCGGGGGCGCCGCCGGCGCTCTGGCGAGCATGGACATGGGGGCCGGTGCCCTGGTCGGCGCGGCCCTGGCGTCGCGGGGATCGGTGGTGCTCGACCGCATCGTCTGAGGTGGGAGGTAGTTTTCACCCACCGGAAGCGGGCCGGTAGCGTTCTTCAGCGTGGCGGTCCGGCGAGTCGCGGGACGTCGGCTTAGCCTGACGAACGTGCAGTCGACAATGCGCCTTTCGTCCCTGCTCGGTGCGATGCGTGCATTCGCCGGGCCCGTCCCTGCTCCGCCGCCGCGGGGTCGCTTCGAGCGGCCCGCGATCCCGGACGACGTCGAGCGCCGGCTCGAGTCGGTGACGTCGCGCGCCCGGCGGTCCGTCCTGGACCCGCTCGGGCGCGAGCGCGGCACCGGGACCGTCGGCTTCCCCCGGCGGCTGAACCTCCCGTCGCTCGACGGCGACACCGCCGCGGCCGTGCAGGTCGACGAGACCACGTGCGGGTCGGCGGTGCTCGCGATGCTGGGGCTGGCCGGCGACCCGCGGGCGGCGCTGCGGCTCGCCGGAACCGACCCCGCCGCACGGTTCGTGCGCCTGCAGCACGCCGTCCAGGCGGCCACGAACCGGCACGGGCTGGTCGTGGCGGCCTGGCCGCGCACCTACGGCACGCCCCCGTGGGGCGCCGCCCGGTTCGCCAGCTACGGCGGCGTGCGCTACACCCACCGGGTCGCGGGCTCCCGCGGGTTGCTGGAGGCGGCGGTCGCCGCCGCCCGTGCGGGCATCCCGGTGCCCCTGTACACGGGCGGCGACGTGACGAGCGGGTGGGACGCCGCCGTCCCGCGCCACGTGGTGCTGCTCACCCTGGCCGACGGCGAGGGGACCGAGGGCAACGCGGTGATCTACGAGCCGTCCGGGGCGGGGCTGCACACCGTCCCGGTGGCCGTGCTGCTCGACCCGCCGCCCGCCCTGCCGCTGGAGGCCGAGACGCAACAGACCACGGGGGACCGCACGGCCGCGCGCGTGCGCAAGGCGCTCACCGCGGCGCTCGGCGGCTGGCCGCACGTGGCCTGGGTGGTGCTGCCGGAGCGCGCGGGCCGGTGGCAGGGCGGCGGCACCGGGGCGACGATGGAAGCCTACTGACGGGCGGTCCAGGCCGGACCGCCGACGAGGAGGTCAGATGAGCACCCTGCCCGGTCCCGACTCCTGGCGCGACGCCGGGCTCGACCCGCCCGAGGACGCCGAGGTCGACCCCACGCACGAGCCGGACGAGTACGTCCCGGACGCGCCCCGCCCGGACAGCGACGGCGACGCGAACGAGGCCGACGTCGTCGAGCAGGCCCTCGACGCCTCCGCCGACGAGGACGACGAGAGCCCCGGCGCCGGCTGACGCTGGTGTCGGTGCCGGACGGTAGGTTGTCAGCATGACCACGCAAGACCACGGGGCGCGCCCCGGCGAGGCGCTGATCCGCGCCCTGCCCAAGGTAGTGCTCCACGACCACCTCGACGGGGGCCTGCGGCCACAGACCGTCCTCGAGCTCGCGGACGCCGCCGGGCACGAGCTGCCCGCGACCGACGCCGACTCCCTCGCCGCCTGGTTCCGCGACGCGGCCGACTCCGGCACGCTGGTGCGCTACCTCGAGACCTTCGAGCACACCATCGCCGTCATGCAGACGGCCGACAACCTGGCCCGGGTCGCCCGCGAGGCGGTGCTCGACCTCGCCGCCGACGGCGTCGTCTACGCCGAGCAGCGCTGGGCGCCCGAGCAGCACCTGCGCGGCGGGCTGTCGCTCGGCGAGGCCGTCGAGGCGGTGCAGGCCGGGATCGACGACGGCATCGCGGCCGCAGCGGCGGGCGGCCACCTCATCCGGGTCGGCCAGCTCGTCGGCGCGATGCGCCAGGCCGACCGCTGGCAGGAGGTCGCCGACCTGGCCGTCACGTACCGGGACCGCGGCGTGGTCGGGTTCGACATCGCGGGCCCCGAGGACGGGTTCCTGCCGTCGCGCCACCTCGGGATCTGGCGCTTCCTCGCGGAGCACGACGTCCCCGTGACCATCCACGCCGGCGAGGCCGCCGGCCTCGACTCCATCGGGCAGGCCGTGCACCTCGGGCAGGCGGACCGGCTGGGCCACGGCGCCCGGATCATCGACGACATCGCCTTCGTCACCGCCGGCGACCACGACCCGTCCGACGGCGCGCTCTCGGCCGACGGCCGCGGCGGCTCGGCCGACCTCGGCCGCCTGGCGCACTGGGTGCGCGACCACCAGATCCCGCTCGAGCTGTGCCCCGTGTCGAACCTGCAGACGGGCGTCGCCGACTCGATCGCGACGCACCCGATCACCCGCCTCAAGGAGCTCGACTTCGCCGTCACGCTCAACACCGACAACCGCCTCATGTCCCGCACGTCGATGACGCACGAGATGAAGCTGCTCGTCGACGAGGCCGGCTGGACGATCGACGACCTCGTCGACGTGACCGTCACCGCCGCCTGGGGTGCCTTCATGCACCATGACGAGCGCCGCGACCTGGTCGACCAGGTCATCATGCCCGGATTCCAGAAAGTCGAAGGTGCCCTCGTATGACCGCACAGACCCACGCGCCGCAGCCCGCCCGGGTGCCGCGCGACAAGGCGGCCCTCGCCGCGTTCGTGGACCACACCCTGCTCAAGCCGGAGACCACGGCCGCCGACGTGGCCGCGCTGGTCGAGGAGGGTGCCGACCTCGGCGTGTACTCGGTGTGCGTCTCGCCGTCGTTCGTGTCGCTCGCCGTCGAGGTCGCTGCCGGGCGGCTCGCCGTCGCGACGGTGTGCGGATTCCCGTCCGGCAAGCACATGACCGACGTGAAGGCGTTCGAGGCGGCCCGCGCCGTGGCCGACGACGCCGACGAGGTCGACATGGTGATCGACGTCGGCACCGCGCGCGCCGGCCGGTTCGACGTGGTCGAGGCCGACATCGCCGCGGTCCGCGCGGCCGTGCAGCCCGGCCGCATCCTCAAGGTGATCATCGAGTCCGCCGCCCTCACCGACGAGCAGATCGTGGGCGCGTGCAAGGCGGCCGAGGCCGCCGGCGCCGACTTCGTCAAGACCTCCACGGGCTTCCACCCGGCCGGCGGTGCCTCGGTCCACGCCGTCTCGCTCATGGCGCGCACCGTGGGCGCGGCGGGCGGCGGCCGGCTCGGTGTCAAGGCCTCGGGCGGCATCCGGGACCTCGACACGGCGCTCGCGATGATCGAGGCGGGCGCCACCCGCTTGGGCCTGTCGGGCACGGCCTCGGTCCTGGCCGGCTTCGACCGGACCGGACCTGCTCCGGCCGCCGCCCCGACCGATTACTGATCGTTGAGTGCTGGGTATCTGCGGTCCTGGGCCTGCCAGGAGCGCAGATACCCAGCACTCAACAGGTCAGCGGCGGGCGTCCAGCCACGCCTCCGCGGCCTGCCAGTGCTCCTTGAGCAGGATGTACCGGTCCTCGTGCCAGGGCTTGACCGGGCCCGCCCAGTGGATCAGGCCCGGCTCGTCCACGAGCTCCTGCGTGGGCCACGCGTTCCACCGGGCGTCCAGGACGCGGTAGCGCGACCCGGCGTAGGCGTTCAGCACGTCCTGGTCGTTGAGCCCGTACCGCTCCGCGTACGGCACGAACTCCGCGGTGAACCCGTCGGCGCGCATGACGGCGAGGTCGAGCACCAGGATGCCCGCGTTGAAGCCCTGGTAGCCGTGCCGGTGCCGCTGCATCATGGCCCGCACCAGGTCGCGCGCGGCACCCGGGTCGTGCTGGAGCAGCCGCGTGGACCGGATGACGTTGCCGACGCCGTGCCGGTAGTTGTACGAGATCGACGGGCGGGCCGCCAGCGGCGCACCGCCGAGGTCGGTGTCGTACAGCTCGGCCACGTCCACCACGCACAGCGCGTCCAGGTCGTGGTAGAGCACGCGGTCGAGGTGCGGCAGCAGATCGGGCAGCAGCAGGCGGTCCATCGTGGCGACCGTGATGTGCCGGAGCATGCCGAGCACCGGGCCGTAGTCGATCCCGTCGCAGGCGTACCACTCGAACGTGACCTCGGGGAACAGCGCCGCCAGCCGCACATGGTCCGAGTCGCCGTGGTCCCGCGTCAGCGCGATCACCCGCACCGGCCGGTCCGTGTACCGCACCACCCCGGCGACCACCACCTCCATCTGGGAACGCAGGTTGCCGTCGAGGGCCACGGCGACGTTCAGCGCCGGGCCCGTGCCGGTCCGGGGCGAGACGGCCTCGACGACGGTCCGCGTGGCGCGCACCCCGGCGATGATGCCGGCCACGTCGCAGGTGCCGGGCGGTACCAGCACGGGTGCGGCGTGCACCGCCCGCGCCAGCTCGACCTCGGGGGCCACGGTGGCGGCCCAGGTCGCGTAGACCTCGTCGCGCGTGGCCCCGGCGAGGATCCTGGCCATCGCGGGGGCGACGACGTCCCGGATCCGGCGCTGCATGGCGCGCCGGCCGGCCTCGTCGGCGTCGAGCAGCCCCGCGAACCGGATGTCGGCGTCGTTCCGCGGCCGGAAGTCGACGTCGGCCCCGATCGACCAGGCCGGCAGGAAGGCGTGCAGGCGCGAGGTGACCACGCGCGAGTACCGGCTGCGGTAGGCGTCGAGCAGGTCGACGGCGTCGCGGACGTTCCGGGCGAAGGAGTTGCGTCGCACCTCGGGGTAGAGGTGCGTGACGGACTCGCCCGCGACGTCGTGCTCCGGGACGGGAGCGTCCACGTACACCGCCGGCGCCCCGGCGGGCGCGGGGGTGAAGGCGGCCGGGAACACGGTGTCGACGGTGGTGGTGAGGCAGCCGCTGAAGAACGCGGGGACGCCGGCGTTGAGCAGCAGGTGCACCGTGGTCCAGTCCCGGCAGCCGATCGGCCCGTGGGCCCGCAGGTAGTCGACGGCGGTGGGCGTGAGGACGGCGTGCTTGTTGATGTGGAACGACACGAACAGCGGCTGCAGGTTCTCGTGGAACGGGAAGTCGAACCGCAGGTCGAACTGGCTGTGCATGTACCAGCCGTACGCCAGCATCCACGTGTTCTCGGGCACGGCGTCCAGCCGTGACATGTCCCGCTGGACCAGAGTCAGGTCGACGTCCGCGCCGGGGCCCGGTACGACGTGCTCGGGCCGCACGCGGTCGGCGAGGAGCCGCACGGGTTCGGTGACACCGGCGTCGCCGTGCAGGCGCAGCCCCTCGTGCCGCAGCAGGTGGCCCAGGCTCGCGACGGTCTGGATCGTGTCGCCGATGTTGGTGGACGCGACGTTCTCGTCGGGCGCCTTGTAGTCGAGCACGGCGAACGACACGTGCCCGGCCGGCACCCGCGCCGGCGCGGCCGGCCGGTGCGCCTTGTCGACCCAGGGCGCCAGGTGGTCGATCGAGGCATGGACCTGCTCGGTCAGGCCGGCCCCGCGGCGGGCGGCGTCGAGGGCCTCGGCGGCCAGCGCGGCCTCGTCGGCGACGAACAGCAGCCGCGCGAGGTCGAGCAGCACGGGGGCGTCGGACACGATCCCGTGCCGCACCCAGGTCGCGGCGGTGCGGGCGACGTCGGGGCTGGCCATGGCGATGCCCGCCCGGAGGTACTCCGCCGGGGCCAGGCGGGCGGCGTCGTCCGGCCCGAGCTGGCGGAGCAGGTCCCAGGCGAGCTCGCGCAGGCCCACGCGCTGCGCGATCAGCGCGGCGCCGGCGACGCCGGCCCGGCGCGTCTCGGGACGCGCCATGAGCGAGTGGCAGAGCGACCGCCACTGGGCGGTGTCCAGGCTGCCGGAGGTGCGGATCGAGGTGGTGACGGCCTCGTCGATCGGCAGGCCGCGGCGCAGGGCGGCGGTGACCACGGCGTCACCGGAGAGCGGTTCGGGGCGCTCCTGGAACGGGCGGTCCGCGGCGCGGTCCGGGGCCGACCACACCTCCCGCGGCTGGCGGCTGGGCTCCTTGGCCTGGGTCCAGGACTCCTGGTCGGGAGTCGGCACGGGCCGGGCCTCGGGTAACGGGCCCGGGTTGTCGGGATGCGGGTTGTACAGGGTCTCGGCGGTGGCGGTGAGCAGCGCCTCGGCGATCATCTCGTCGGCGGCCGGGACCTGGTGCGCAGCCTCACCGGACGCGGCGAGACGGCGGCTTGCAGGGGACATGAAGACTCCTCGTGGGGTCGACGGTTGAGCAGGAGAACCGTCGTCCCGGCGTGTGCACGGCGCCGACGGTGGCCAGAGCGTAGTGCCCTCCGGTTACGCACCGACGACGACTGGGTAGGCTCCCGGACATGTCTGCGCAACAACCTGCTGACCAGGCCTTTTCATCGTTGCGGCCGACCGAGCCGGGCACTCTCGTGGGCTGCCGCATGCGCAAGTGGGACGGCACGCCGCACTGGCGGTTCGACGCCAGGTACCTGGGGCGGGACGAGCACGGCATGTGGCTCGGCTACCCGACCGGCACCCGGTTCAGCCGGCCCGGGCGGGACTACCGCACGCGCCATCCCGGGGTCGTCCTCTTCGGCGACGGCGGGTGGGTCGCCGACCTCTACCGAGGCAACCCGCGGGGCGTACTGCTCTACATCGACCTCGCCACGGTGCCCGAGTGGCGTGCGGTGCCCGACGGCGGGGACCACCGCCGTCCGGCGTTCGAGGTGTCCGCCGTCGACATGGACCTCGACGTGCTGGCGTTGCAGCCCGGCAGCGAGCGGGCGCGGGCGCGGGGCGATTTCTTCATCGACGACGAGGACGAGTTCGCCGAGCACTCCGTGCGGTACGGGTACCCGGCGTCCGTGGTGGCACAGGTGCGAGCGGACGCCGACGCCCTGCTCGCCGCGGTGAGCGCCGGGGAACCGCCCTACGACGGTGCCACGGCGGACCGCTGGTTCGCGGTGCTCGACGCGCTCTAGGAGCTGGTGAGCCTGGTGCTCCGCGCTCAGTGTGCGGCGAGCACCAGGTCGTCCTGCTCGACGGCGGCCCGCCAGTCGGCCTTCTCCGCGCGCCAGCGCTCGTCGTCGCGGCCGAGCCGCCAGTAGCCCGACGCGGAGAGCAGCTCGCGCGGCACGCCCAGCGTCGCGCGCGCCCAGCGGCGCAGGTCGCGCACGCAGCCGGCCTCGCCGTGCAGGAACGTGTGCGGGGTGCCGTCCGGCAGCTCGGCCGCCTGCACGACGTCGGCCAGGCTCGCGCCCGTGGACCGGTGCACCCAGGTGAGGCGGAGGTTCGCCGCGCTGGTGATCTCCTGCTCCTCCGACGCGTCGGCGACCTCGACGAAGGCGTGCGCCACTGCGCCGTCGGGCAGGGCCTCGCACGCGGCCGCGATGGCGGGGAGGGCGGACTCGTCGCCGGCCAGGAGGTGCCACGGGGCCTCGGGGGAGGGCGCGTAGTCGCCGCCCGGCCCCACGAAGGAGACCTCGTCGCCGGGCCGGACCCGCTGGGCCCACGGCCCGCCGTGGCCCACGTCGCCGTGCGTGACGACGTCGATGTCCCAGCCCGCCTCCGTCACCGCGCGGATGGTGTAGGTGCGCAGGACGGGGCGGCCCTCGGGCTCGGTGGGCTCGGCCATGACCAGCTTCACGTAGCGGTCGGGGAACGGTGTGGGGTCGACGTCGGCCAGCGTCTCGCCGCCGAGCGTCACCCGGATCATGTGCGGGGTGAGCTGCCGGACCGCGGTCACGGTCGCCGTGGTGCGGGTGCCTCTGCGGGGCTTCTCGGACGGTGCGCTGGTGGTCTGTGACATGGTGAGGCAAGCCTAACCTCGGGCGCGCTCGGTCGTCGGTGTGGCGTGCGTCACTGGATGAAGCGCTTCTCGGGCGCTCCAGCGCCGGACGTACGGACCACGCGGCGCGCCTACCATGGGCGCGTTGTCGAACTCTTCCTGTCAGGAGCCTGGTCGTGAAGATCGCTGTTGTCGGTACGGGGTATGTCGGGCTGTCCAACGCGGTGCTGCTCGCGCAGAACCACGAGGTCTGGGCACTCGACGTGGACCCGGTCAAGGTCGCGCAGGTCAACGACCGGATCTCGCCGATCGTGGACCCCGAGCTGGAGGAGTACCTGGCCGGCCGGGAGCTGACGCTGACCGCGACCCTGGACAAGGAGCAGGCGTACGCGGGGGCCGGGGTCGTGGTGATCGCGACGCCGACCAACTACGACGAGGTCACGAACTTCTTCGACACGTCCTCGGTCGAGACCGTGATCGACGACGTCCTGGAGCGGGTGCCCGACGCGACGATCGTGATCAAGTCGACGATCCCCGTCGGGTTCACCGAGCGTATGCGGGCCGAGCACCCCGGGGCCGCGATCGTCTTCTCCCCGGAGTTCCTGCGCGAGGGCCGGGCGCTGTACGACAACCTGCACCCCTCGCGCATCGTGGTCGGGGACCGCAGCGACCGCGGCAAGCAGTTCGCCGACCTCCTGCTGGAGGGCGCGCTGGACGAGGACACCCCCGTCCTGCTGACCCACCCGACCGAGGCCGAGGCGATCAAGCTGTTCGCCAACACCTACCTGGCGCTGCGCGTCGCGTACTTCAACGAGCTGGATACCTACGCGGCCACGCACGGCCTGGACACCGCGCAGATCATCGAGGGCGTGGGCCTCGACCCGCGGATCGGGACGCACTACAACAACCCGTCCTTCGGGTACGGGGGGTACTGCCTGCCCAAGGACACCAAGCAGCTGCTGGCCAACTACGCCACCGTGCCGCAGAACCTGATCAACGCGGTCGTGGACGCCAACACGACCCGCAAGGACTTCGTGGCCGCGGACATCCTGCGCCGGGAGCCGAGGACGGTGGGCGTGTATCGGCTGGTGATGAAGGCCGGGTCGGACAACTTCCGGGACTCCAGCATCCAGGGCATCATGAAGCGCATCAAGGCCAAGGGTGTCGAGGTCATCGTCTACGAGCCGTCGCTGGAGGAGGACGAGTTCTTCCACTCCGAGGTGGTGCGGGACTTGGACGAGCTCAAGAGCCGGGCCGACGTCATCATCGCGAACCGGCGCACGGAGGCCCTGGACGACGTCGCGGACAAGGTCTACACCCGCGACATCTACGGGCGGGACTGACCGATGCGGGTCCTGGTCACCGGCGGCGCGGGCTTCATCGGCGCGAACTTCGTGCACCAGACGGTGCGCGAGCGCCCCGATGCGCGGGTCACCGTGCTCGACGCCCTGACGTACGCGGGCGACCGTACCTCGCTCGACCCGGTCGCGGACCGGGTGGAGCTGGTCGAGGGCTCGATCACGGACGCGCCGCTGGTCGACCGCCTGGTCGGGGACGCGGATCTGGTCGTGCACTTCGCGGCCGAGTCGCACAACGACAACTCGCTGACCGACCCGTCGCCGTTCGTGCAGACGAACCTGGTGGGCACGTTCACGCTGCTGGAGGCGGTGCGCAGGCACGAGGTGCGGTTCCACCACATCTCGACGGACGAGGTGTACGGGGACCTGCCGCTCGACACCCCGGACCGGTTCACCCCGGACACGCCGTACAACCCGTCGTCGCCCTACTCCTCGACCAAGGCGGGCTCCGACCTCCTGGTCCGCGCCTGGGTCCGGTCCTTCGGCGTGCGGGCGACCATCTCGAACTGCTCGAACAACTACGGTCCCTACCAGCACATCGAGAAGTTCATCCCGCGCCAGGTCACCAACCTGATCGACGGCGTGCGTCCCCGCCTGTACGGCGCCGGGCTCAACGTGCGCGACTGGATCCACGTCGAGGACCACAACGCGGCTGTGTGGACGATCATCGAGAAGGGCAGCATCGGCGAGACGTACCTGATCGGGGCCGACGGCGAGACCAGCAACCTCGACGTGGTGCGCACGCTCCTCGAGATCTTCGGCCGGGACGCCGACGACTTCGACCACGTGACCGACCGGCCCGGGCACGACCTGCGGTACGCGATCGACGCGAGCCGGCTCCGGGACGAGCTGGGGTGGGTGCCGCGGTACACGGACTTCCGGGCGGGGCTGGAGGCGACCGTGGGGTGGTATCGGGAGAACGAGGCCTGGTGGAGGGGCGCGAAGGCTCTGACGGAGGCCAAGTACGCGGCCTCAGGGCAGTAGCGGGGCTTGGGTCCGGCCGGGGGCGAGAGCAGTGTGCGCGCCGCCTCGCTCACGGGCCCTAGGGGGCCCTCCGCTACGGTTTTACGGCGGCGCGCACACTGCTCTCGCCCCCGGCCTCGTCGTTCGGCCGGCGGTTCTGAGGCGGCGTACTTGGCCTCCGTCAGCGACTGGTCGCTGGGGTGGCGAGAGTGGTGCGGTAGGCGTCGACGGCTTCCATGGTGGGGAGGAGGCCCTGGGTCTGGGCCTCTTTCAAGGTGGGGGCCGCCTCGTCCTTCTCCGAGAGGAGCGGGGTCAGCGGGGTGCCGTCTCGTGCTGTGGTGGGCCAGGTGATGGCCAGGTCCTTGTCCAGGGGGTGGATGCCGTGCTCGCGGCCCGGGGCGTAGCCGGCCGAGCAGAGGTAGAGGACGGTCGAGCCGTCCTCCAGGGACATGAAGGCGTGGCCCAGGCCCTCGGACAGGTAGACGGCGCGGCGGTCGACGTCGTCCAGGAGCACGGCGTCCCAGGTGCCGAAGGTGGGTGAGCCCACGCGGAGGTCCACGACGACGTCGAGCACGGCGCCGCTCACGCACATGACGTACTTGGCCTGGCCCGGCGGCACGTCGGCGAAGTGGACACCCCGGACCACCCCGGCGGCCGAGACCGAGCAGTTGGCCTGTTGGAGGTCGAACGCGTGCCCGACCGCGTCGGCGAACGGCCCCGACTTGAACGCCTCCAGGAACAGTCCGCGCGGATCCCCGAACTGCCGCGGGGTGATCTCGAACGCGCCGGGCACGGTCAGCTCGCGGTACTCCATGGAACTCCTCGCGTGGTTCGTCGGCGGTCCTGCGGCCCTGGTTAGGATCCTAGGGTGACCAGCGGACGCAGCACGGCACAGCGGTGGGTGGTCTTCGGCGCGGCCGGCATGCTCGGCCAGGACCTGGTCGCTGCCGCCCGCGGCGCGGGTCACGAGGTGGCCGGGATCCGCCGGTCCGACGTCGACATCACCGACGCGTCGCGGGTGCTCGACGCGGTGGTGGGCCACGACGTCGTCGTCAACTGCGCGGGCTGGACCGCCGTCGACGACGCCGAGACCCACGAGGCCGAGGCCTTCGCCGCCAACGCGACCGGGCCCGCGCACCTGGCGCGCGCCGCCGCGGCGTCCGGCGCGCGCCTGGTCCACGTGTCCACGGACTACGTGTTCGACGGCGGCGCGACGCAGCCCTACGCCGAGGACGCGCCGGTGGACCCCCGGTCGGCCTACGGGCGGACCAAGGCCGCCGGCGAGTGGGCCGTGCGGGCGTACGCGCCGGACGCCCTCGTGGTCCGGACCGCGTGGCTCTACGGGGCGGGCGGGAAGTGTTTCCCGCAGACCATCGCGCGCGTGGCGGGGGAGCGGGAGCGGCTGAGCGTCGTGGACGACCAGACCGGCCAGCCCACCTGGACCGCGGACCTCGCGGACCTGATCGTGCGGCTCGTGGCGGCGCGGGCGCCCGGCGGGCTGTACCACGGGACGGCGTCGGGCCAGGTGACGTGGCACGGGTTCGCCCGCGAGGTGGTCGCGGCCGCCGGGCTGACGACGCCGGTGGACCCGACCACGAGCGCCGCCTACCAGCTCCCGGCGCCCCGGCCGGCGTACTCGGTGCTGGGGCACGACCGCTTCCGGGAAGTGGGCGTCGAGCCGATCGGTGACTGGGCCGAGCGCTGGAAGGAAGCGGCACCGACGGTACTGGGGACCCGCTGAGAGCGTCGCGACCCGCCCCGGTGGTCAGGAGTCCAGGAGGCTCAGCAGGTACGTGCCGTAGCCGGACTTGGTGAGCTTCTCCGCCCGGGCGCGCAGGTCGTCGTCCGACAGGAAGCCGCGACGCCACGCGACCTCCTCCGGGGCGCCGATCTTGAGGCCCTGGCGCCGCTCGATGGTGCGGACGTAGTCCGAGGCCTCCAGCAGGGAGTCGAACGTGCCCGTGTCGAGCCAGGCGGTGCCGCGGGGCAGCACCTCGACCTGGAGCCGGTCCTGGCGCAGGTACTCGGCGTTGATGTCCGTGATCTCGTACTCGCCGCGCGCCGAGGGTTCGAGCCCTTTGGCGATGGCCACGACGTCGTTGTCGTAGAAGTACAGGCCGGGCACGGCGTAGCTCGACCTGGGCCGGGTGGGCTTCTCCTCCAGCGAGAGCGCCCTGCCGTGCTCGTCGAACTCGACCACGCCGTAGGCGGTGGGGTCGGCCACGCGGTAGGCGAAGACCGCGCCCCCGTCGAGATCGGCGAACCTCGTGAGCTGGTTGCCCAGGCCGGGGCCGTAGAAGATGTTGTCCCCCAGTACGAGCGCGGCCGACTCGGCGCCGAGGAAGTCCTCGCCGAGCACGAACGCCTGGGCGAGGCCGTCGGGCGATGCCTGCGTCGTGTAGGTGATCGAGATGCCGAACTGCGCGCCGTCGCCGAGCAGCCGCTCGAACTGGTCGGCGTCGTGCGGGGTGGTGATGACCAGGATGTCGCGGATCCCGGCCAGGATCAGGGTGGAGAGCGGGTAGTAGATCATCGGCTTGTCGTAGACGGGGACGAGCTGCTTGCTGATGCCCTGGGTGATCGGGTGGAGCCGCGTTCCTGAACCGCCGGCGAGAATGATTCCGCGCATGAGCCGGATCCTCCCACGCGACGGCCGGTCACCGAAGGGTGGAACCGGGTGGTCGGAGGGTGTTCTCCTGCTCTTCCTCCGCCGTCTTTCTCTCATCAGGAAATACCCGCAGAGAATTCACCCGGATGAAATTCCTTTCTCGCACACAGGCCGTCATCGTGCAGGTCAGGGGCAGGGTGAATCACGGGTGATCTCTTTCCCAGGGTGATGCGGCGCCGGTCGTCCGAGCTGTACTCAGATGGGTATGCATGGACCTGATGGAGTCGGCGACCTCCTGACCGCGCCACGTCCCGCCGAACCTGAGGCGGCTCCCGCGCGACGTCGTCGCCGGGGCAAGGGATTCGTCGCGCTGGTGATCGTCGGCGCCCTCGTGCTCGTCTGCGCCAGCGGCGCCATGGCGTACTACGGCTACAAGATCTCGCTCGACGAGAAGATCGAGCGCATCGAGGATCCGTTCGCCGACCTCGACGAGGCCGCCCGCCCCGAGCCGGCGCCCGTCGAGGGCCCGGCCGCCCCCGTGAACATCCTGGCACTCGGCTCCGACAGCCGGATCTCCGCCGGCGACCCCTCCGCCTGGGAGCTCGGCGCGCAGCGCACCGACGCCATCCTGCTCCTGCACCTGTCCGGGGACCGCAAGTCGGCCGCGGTCATCTCGATCCCGCGGGACTCCTGGGTGGACATCCCCGGCTTCGGCGAGGGCAAGATCAACGCGGCGTTCTCCTTCGGCGGCCCGGGCCTCATGGTCCAGACGGTCGAGGCCCTGACGGGGGTGCGCATCGACCACTTCGCGGTGAGCGACTTCGAGTCCTTCACGACGCTCACCGACACCCTCGGCGGCGTGGAGATCACGGTGCCCGACGGCGCGGGCGGCTCGGTGGAGCAGACGATGACGGGCAAGGAGGCGCTGGAGTTCACGCGTGAGCGGTATGCCCTGGCGAACGGCGACTTCGGTCGCGTGCAGCGGCAGCAGGCCTGGATGCGGGCGATCGCCTCGAAGGCCACCGAGAACAAGAGCGACCTGCTGAAGATGTCCACGTTCCTGGAGGCGGCGGTCCGGGCCGTGGCGGTCGACCCGGACCTCACGATCGACCGGATGCTGGAGCTGGCGGTCAGCGCCAAGGACCTCTCCACCAGCGACATCACGTTCCTGACCGCGCCCTACACGGGCACCGGCCGCAGCGACGACGGGCAGTCGATCGTGCTGCTCGACCGGGACACGCTCGACCCGCTCATGGCGGCCGTGGCGCGCGACGAGCTGCCCGTCTACCTGGCGGAGTCGCCCGACGGGATCGACACGCTGCCCTCCGTCGTGGAGTAGTCGCGGTGCCAGGGCTCAGACCAGGTCGTCGCGGCCACCGCGCTGCGGAAAGTTGACCGGCCGAAATATTGCCCGGGTGAATCTCTGCCCCTTTCACCCGCTATCGCAATAGGGGGACATGGGCCGCTTGTAGCATCAGTTCACCAATGGCGCATCCTGGACGTCCGGCACCTTCTCTTTCGCGCCTGGCGGGGGTGCCCATATCGCTGAATGCCTTCGGGCAGACAAGGACATTCTTGCCGTGAAGGATCGTGCGCCGGGCGTGGTGCGAGGGCTCCGTCGTGCGGTCTGGCACCTGCGACAGGGCGGCCTGGTCCAGCTCCGGACGCACCTGCGCAGGCAGCGGGTCCCGCTGGCCGGGCAGGTCGGCGGGTCGCGCCTGACGAAGGACGGGCTGACGTTCGACCCGTGGCCGGCCCGTCCGACGTCGCGCCTGGCGGCGCGCGGGACCGCGGTCGACGGCGCCGTGGCGGGGCGCGACCCGGTCGGCGGGCCGCGCGACCTGCGGGTCGGCGTCATCCTGGACGACTTCTCACGGCTCGCGTTCGCGCCCGAGTGGCACCAGGTGGCACTGACCCCAGCGACCTGGCAGGACGAGCTGACGAGCGGCCTGGACCTGCTGTTCGTGGAGTCCGCCTGGAACGGCAACGGCGGGGCGTGGCAGTACCACCTGACCGGTACGTCGGCCCCGCGACCGGCCTTCGCCGAGCTCGTCGCGGCCTGCCGTGCGGCGGGCGTGCCCACGGTGTTCTGGAACAAGGAGGACCCGGTCCACTTCGCGGACTTCCTCGACGCCGCCCGGCTCTTCGACCGGGTCTACACCACCGACGTCGACCGCGTGCCCGCCTACGTCGAGGCCCTGGGCCACGACCGCGTGGGCGTGCTGGAGTTCGCCGCGCAGCCCGCGATCCACAACCCGGTGCGGCTGCACGGCCGCGGCCCGGAGCGGGACGTCGCGTTCGCCGGCATGTACTTCGCGCACAAGTACCCGGAGCGGCGCGAGCAGATGGACCTGCTGCTCGGCGCAGCCCTGGACGTGTCGCCCAGGATGGAGCACGGGCTGGAGATCTTCAGCCGGTTCCGCGGCGACGACGAGAAGTACCAGTTCCCGGCGCCGCTGGACGAGCGCGTGGTCGGCTCGCTCGACTACGACCGGATGCTGACCGCCTACCGCGAGTACAAGGTCTTCCTCAACGTGAACTCGGTGGTCGGCTCGCCGTCGATGTGCGCGCGCCGGATCTTCGAGATCACCGCCTCTGGCACGCCCGTCGTCTCGACGCCGAGCGCGGCCGTGGGGGAGTACTTCCCGGGCGACGAGGTCTTCGTCGCCGAGACCCGCGAGGCGGGTGCGCACGCGATCCGGGCACTCGTGCGCTCGCCCGAGCTGCGTGACCGCGCGGTGCACAAGGGTCAGCGCCGCATCTGGCGGGAGCACACCTACGCCGCCCGGTCGCAGAAGGTGCTGGCCGACGTGGGCCTGGCCGGCTCGGCCGTCGTCGCACGGCCGACCGTGACCGCCCTCGTCTCCACGAACCGCCCGCGCCAGCTCGACCACGTGCTCGGCGTGCTCGGCGCCCAGGAGGACGTGGACCTGCAGGTCACGCTGCTCACGCACGGCTTCGAGGTGGACGACGCGGACCTGCGCGCCCGGGCCAAGGAAGCCGGCGTCGGCTCGCTGGAGCTGCTGACGGCGACGGCGGACGTGCCGCTGGGCGCGTGCCTGAACCTGCTGCTGGACGCGGCCGACGGCGACGTCGTGGCGAAGATCGACGACGACGACCTGTACGGGCCGCAGTACCTGTCCGACCAGCTCTACGCGCTGGCGTACTCGGGTGCGGACGTGGTGGGCAAGCAGGCGCACTACATGTACCTCGAGGGTGCGGACGCGACGATCCTGCGGTTCGCGGAGCGGGAGCACCGGTACACGGACTTCGTGATGGGGCCGACGATCGTGGCGCGGCGCGACGTGGCCGCCGCAGTGCGCTTCAAGGCCGTGAGCCGAGGCGAGGACTCACGTTTCCTCAAGGGTGTGGTGCAGGGCGGCGGGACGGTGTTCTCGGCCGACCGGTTCAACTTCGTGCAAGTGCGGTCAGCGGCAGGCGGCCACTCCTGGGACGTCGCCGACGCCGAGCTGCTCGCGAGCGGCGAGGTCAAGTTCTACGGGCGTGCGACATCGCACGTGATCTTCTGAGAGTGCGGGGAACGGGAAACATGGGTATCAGCAGCGTCGGAGTCGTCGGCCTCGGGTACATCGGGCTGCCGACGGCGGCAATCCTCGCTGCCAACGGGATGTCCGTCACCGGCATCGACGTCAACCCGGGCACGGTCGACGCCGTGAACCGTGGCGAGGTCCCGTTCGTGGAGCCGGACCTGGCCGCCTATGTCAGTGGGAGCGTTGCCAGCGGCAAGCTGCGGGCCGTCACGAGCCCCGAGCCGGCTGACTGCTTCATCGTCGCGGTGCCGACCCCGTTCCAGGGCGACCACGAGCCTGACCTGTCATACGTGCGTGCAGCGGCCCAGGCCATCGCACCGCAGCTGCGCGGCGGTGAGCTCATCATCCTGGAGTCGACCTCGCCCCCCGGGACCACGAGGAAGCTGGCCGACTGGATCATCGAGGCGCGTCCTGACCTGAGCCTGGACGGCGCCGACGGACGACTCGTGTTCCACGCGGCGCACTGCCCTGAGCGTGTGCTTCCGGGGCGGGTGATGGTCGAGCTGGTCACCAACGACCGGATCGTCGGCGGGCTCACGCACGAGGCGGCGGAGCGGGCGCGCGACCTGTACCGGGCGTTCTGCCACGGCGAGATCCTGCTGACCGATGCCAAGACCGCCGAGATGGCCAAGCTCGTCGAGAACTCGTTCCGCGACGTGAACATCGCGTTCGCCAACGAGCTCTCGGTCATCGCGGACCGCCTCGGCATCGACGTCTGGGAACTCGTCCGGCTCGCGAACCACCACCCGCGGGTGAACATCCTTCAGCCGGGGCCGGGCGTGGGCGGGCACTGCATCGCGGTGGACCCGTGGTTCATCGTCGATGCCGCGCCCGAGGAGGCGCGGCTGATCCGGACGGCGCGGGAGGTCAACGACACGAAGCCCGGCTGGGTGCTCAAGAAGGTGCGCGCCGCGGTGGACGGCACCGAGAAGCCCGTGATCGCGGCGCTGGGCCTCGCGTTCAAGCCGGACATCGACGACCTGCGCGAGTCGCCGGCGCGCCGGATCGTCGGCGAGCTGGCGGACGAGTACCCGCAGGCCGAGATCCTCGTGGTGGAGCCGCATGTGGGCGAACTGCCGAAGGAGCTGGCAAACCGGCGCAACGTCGTCCTCAGCACCATCGACGACGTCGTCGCGCGAGCGGACGTGATCGCGCTCCTCGTCGGGCACTCGGCCTTCTCGGAGATCAGGGACGGATCGCTCGCCGGTGCGAAGCGGGTGCTGAGCTTCGTCGGTCCGGTTGTGGCGTCGCCGGCATGATCGCGGCCCCCTTCCGACGGTTCCTCGGCGGCGTCGTGCGCCGGGCCAGGCGGCCGCGTCTGTCCGTCGTCATGCCCTGCAGGGACGGTGGCGAGTACCTGGAGCCGGCGATCCGCAGCGTGCTCAACCAGGACCTCCGCGACCTCGAGGTGATCGTTGTCGACGACGGGTCCACCGACGGGTCCCGCGAGCTGGTGGCGCGCCTGGGAGCCCGTGACCGCCGGTTGCGCGCCGCCCGGACCCGCGGCGGCCTGGGCCCAGGCGTCGCGCGGAACCTCGGCGTGGAGCTCGCGCGGGGTCGCTACCTCGCGTTCGTCGACGCGGACGACGTCGTCCTTCCCGGGGCGTACGACGACATGGTCCGCCGGTTGCGGCGGCCGCGCACCGACATGGTGATGGGCGGGTATCTGCGCCACGGTACGACGGGGAGCCACCGCCCCAAGGTGGTGGCCAAGGTGCACCGCGCAGAGGTGCTCGGCACCACCGCGGCCCGGACGCCCGAGGCCCTGGATGAGCCCGTCGTCTGGAACCGCATGTATCGCACCGCTTTCTGGCGGCGTGCGGTGGGACCGTTTCCCGAGACGGGCAACTACGAGGACCGTGAGCCGGCTCTGCGCGCGACGCTGCGCGCACGCCGGTTCGACGTGCTGGAACGTGACGTGTATTCGTGGCGTCTGCCCGAGGGACGGGGCTCGCGCTCGCAGGACAAGGAGGAGCTCTCGAACCTCGAGGACCGTGTCGCGGTCATCGAGCGCAAGATCCCCCTCCTCGCCGATGCCCCGGTGCAGGTCCGCGATCGGGTCTGGGCCCGCTGGCTCGGCACGGACCTCGGAATGTTCGGTGCCCACGTGCCCCAGTGCGACGACGACTACTGGGCCGTGCTGCGACGGACCGCGGCCCGGCTGGCCGCGAGCGCTACGCCGGAGATCTGGGCGCGCATCCCGGTGTCGGACCGGCTCCTGAGCTACGTGATCAGCGAGGGGGCCCGGGCCGACGCCGAGGAGCTGCTGGGCACCCGTGCCGAGGACAGCACCGCGGTGCCGCTCGTGGTGGACGGCGGGACGTTGCGGGCCGTGCCGGAGGTGCTCGGGCGGCTGACGACGCGGATCCCGGCGAGCCTGCTCACCGTCGACCCGGCGCTGCTCGAGCCGGAGGTCGGCGTCCGGCGAACCATGTGGGTCGCCCCGGGGCTGTTGTCGGTGACCGGATGGGCGTACCTTCCCGGTCTGGACCCGGCGACGGATGGACTCGTCGCCTCGGTCAGCCGCCGGAACGGAGTAGATGACGAGACCGGGTGCGAGCTGTATCCGGTCACCGACGCCGAGATCGACGTCGAGAGCGGCGATCCCTGGCGCTCGTACGCACGGTCCGGGTTCGAGGCGCTGGTGAAGACCGACGGGCTGCAGGACCGGGAGGTCACGCTCGTCGTCGCGCTCGAGCTCGGGGGACAGCGCTGGACCGCCGACCTCGCGGTGAACCTCCCTTCCTCGGGTGAGACCGCGGGTCCCTTGCCTGCGGAGATCCGCGGCAGCGGGTTCGGTCCGACGCGCGTGCGTATGGACGGGCTCCGGGTCGACGGGTCGCAGGTCGGTGTCATGGGCAGCGTGTCGCCGGTGGTGCCCCGCCTTCGGGTCGGTATCGCGACGTCGCGCCTGTCGTTCGAGACCTCGGTGGCCCCAGCTCCGGACGGCTCGTTCGAGGCCATGATCGCGCCCGCGGGCTTGGCGTTCCCGAGCGACGGCTACTTCGTGCGCTGGTCGACCAAGGATGACGGGCCGTTGGTGGGTTGGGCACGACCGGGGCGCACCCTCACGGAGGGTCCGGTCGTGGTCGACGGTGAGCTCCAGCGAGCCGCCATGAAGCGGCACGGCGAGAACTCCGTGAGCCTGACCGTGAGCGCCCCGTTGACCGCAGAGGAACGATCTCGAGCCGGGCAGCGGAAACTGCGCGACGTCTCGCCGGCAGGCGCCCTCACCCGGGCGATCGTGTTCGAGACCTTCAACGGAAAGTCGTGCGAGGGTAGCCCTCGCGCCGTGTTCGCCGCGCTGCGCGCGGCGGGCGTCGACGCTGCCATGTACTGGTCCGTGCGGGACCTCTCCGTCCCGGTCCCCGACGGTGCCAAGGCCCTCATCATCGGTTCGGCCGAATGGCACCGCGTGCTGGGGGCCGCCAGGGTGCTGGTGAACAACAACAACTTTCCGCACTGGTTCGTCAAGCGGCCGGGCCAGTTCTTCCTCCAGACCTGGCACGGTACGCCGATCAAGCGACTGCTGTTCGACCTGCCGAACGCCGCGTCGCCGCTGACCTACCGACGGATGATGCGACGCCAGGTGCCGATGTGGGACCTGCTGCTGGCGCAGACTCCGGCAGCCGAGCGGAACCTGCGAACGGGTCTCGGGTACGACGGCGAGGCATGGGTCGTGGAGCAGCCGGCCAACGGTGTGCTGTACGAGAGCGGGGGTGTCCGCGAGCGTGTTCGCGAGCGGCTCGGGATCGGTTCGGACGAGCGGGTGGTGCTCTACGCCCCGACGTGGCGCGAGGCGCACAGGAACCGGTCCCGCGCGGGGAGCTGGGCCGAGGCGCTCGACCCGGCCGGCCTCGCGGCGGCTGTCGATGCGCGGGTGCTGGTCCGCAGCCACCACGTCACGGCCCGGGCCGCCGCCATGGGCGCGGGGGTGCTCGACGTCAGTGAGTACCCGTCGGTCGAGGAACTGATGCTCGCAGCCGACCTGCTGGTCAGCGACTACTCGTCGGTGCTGCACGACTGGTCGGTCACCCGGCGGCCCGCGATCCTCTTCGCGCCGGACCTCGAGTGGTACCGCGACGTCGAGCGCGGTTTCTACGGGGACTGGCCTGCTACCTCGCCCTGGCCCCTCACCGAGACGCCGGACGACCTGGCCGCCGCCGTGCGCGCGGCGTTCGAGAGCGGCACGGCGGGTGCGGCGCCACCGCTGGACGGGGCGCGCGTCCGCGACGAGCGGCGTCGGCTCGTCGAAAAGATCTCCCGCCACCTGGACCTCACGGTCGCAGGCGAGGCGGAACACGTCGGTACCAAGGAGATTCGATGAAGCGCGTCATCACGTACGGAACGTTCGACATGCTGCACTACGGGCACATCGAGCTGCTGCGCCGGGCGCGAGCGCTCGGCGACTACTTGATCGTCGCCCTGTCCAGCGACGAGTTCAACGCGGGCAAGGGCAAGAACGCCTACTTCTCGTACGCGGATCGCAAGCGGATGCTCGAGGCGATCCGACACGTGGACCTGGTGATCCCCGAGCACACCTGGGAGCAGAAGGCCTCGGACATCGGCCTGTACCAGGTGGACACGTTCGTGATCGGAGACGACTGGGTCGGCAAGTTCGACGAGCTCAAGGCCCAGTGCGAGGTGGTGTACCTGGCTCGGACACCCGAGATCTCCACCACGCAGATCAAGGCAGAGCTGACGAAGGCGTCTTGAGCGACCTGGTCAGGAAGACGGAGAAAATGGGGCGTCAGGTGAAGACGGGGGTATCCCAGCAGGTTCGCGAGGTCGGCCTGAAGGTGGCAGCAGGTGGACAGGGTTCCGCCGCGGCGGCGGCGCACTACCGGCTCGCGGTGCTCGACATCGCCGCCGACCGGCTCGCCGGTGCTCAGTCGAGGCTCGAACGCGCGCTGGCGATCGACGACAGCCAGGCGACGTGGCACCACCGGCTCGGGTTCGTCCAGGAGCGCCGCAAGCGCTATGCCGACGCGCTGGCGTCCTACGAGCGGGCACTGGCGATCGACCCCACGGTCGCGGAGCGCCACTACCGCGCCGGCCGATGCCTCCAGGCACTCCGCAACCGCGGCCAGGCCATGCAGCGGTTCGAGACGGCTGTCGTGCTCGACCCGAAGCACGTCAGGGCTGCCACGGCACTGTTCGAGATGCTGGACAACAGCGTGCCGCTGTGGCGCAAGCACGAGATCCTCGACCTCGTCGCGCCCATCCTGGACAGCCCCGACGGATACACGCAGCAGGTGCAGGCCGCGCACGACCTGGGGCGGGACGAGGACGTGCTGCGGGTCGTGGCCCGGCTCGAGACGTCCCACCAGGCCGACTCCCGGACCTACCTCCTCGCCGGGCTCGCAGCGGAGAAGCTCGGCCGTACGGCGCAGGCCAGGCGCGAGCTGGAGAAGGCGTGCCGCCTGGACAACGATCCCCGCACGATGATCGTGGGCCCGGGAATCTTCTTCGAGCGTCAGGGGGACTGGCGCGAGGCGGCAGCCCGGTTCGTCGCCCGCTGGGACGAGGGCGTCCGTGATGCGGAGCTGGCGTTCAAGGCCGGCTACGCGTTCGAGCGCCAGTACCTGTGGCAAGAGGCGGTCCGGTGGTTCGACATCGCGCTCGGGCTCGACGCGCGCCTCCCGTACCGGCACTACAAGAGGGCCCTTGCCTTGGAACGGGGCGGCCACCGCTCGGCCGCCATCGACGGGTACGCGGCTGCGCTCGAGCTCGGCGGGCGCTCGCAGCGTGACTGGTTCTACCGGCTCGGTCGTTGCCTGCTCGACGACGGCCGTCCGGGGGAGGCGCTCGACGCGCTGCTCCGGTTTGCCGGTGCGGACGACCTTGCCGCCGAGCTGCTGCCCGCAAACGATCTCCACGACGAGCCGGCCGGGGAACGGCCGGAGGTGCGGGACCTGATCCAGGACCGTTCTGCGGCCGCACAGCTGGCCTATGCCCGGTCCGGCGTCGACATCCTGCCCACCGATCCCGCGCTGTGGTTGCGGCTCGCGGAGACGTTGTCGACCGCGGGCGACCTCGGTGCGGCCGACGAGGCCTACCGCGAGTACGAACGGCGTGCACCGGAGATCGACCTGCGCAACCGCGCACGCCATGCGCTCGTCCTGGCACGCCTCGGGCGGGAGGCGGCGGGCGCCCGCCTGCTGCTCGACGGGCGCGAGTTCGCACTGCCGGACGGCCTCCCGCTCGGGGTGATCACCGGAACGGACCACGCCCGGCGTCGGGCCCTGTACGTCGAGTACTGCGAGCGGTACGAGGTGGTCGAGGAGTCGGTGCTCTTCGAGTCGTACTGGGGCGACAAGGTTGCCTGCAACCCGTTGGCCATCTACCGGGCCATGCTGCAGGACGCGCGATTCCGGGACCACACGTTCGTCTGGGTGGTCAAGGCGGACACCGACATCCCCGTCGACGTCCGGTCCGACCGCCGGACCGTCCTCGCCACGTACGGCAGCGAGCTGCACGTGCGGAGTCTTGCGACCGCGGGCACGCTCGTGAACAACACGTCCTTCGTGGACTACGTCACCCGTCGCGACGGCCAGCTCTACCTCAACACCTGGCACGGCACGCCGCTCAAGACCCTCGGCAAGCGCATCGGTACGGGTGTGGCCGAGTACGCCAACGTGGCGCGGAACCTGCGCAACACGACGCACATCGTCGCTCCCAACGTGCACACCCGGGACGTGCTCGTGCACGACTACGACCTCGACGTCACCTATCGAGGGGCGGCGGACGCGCTCGGATCGCCCCGCCTGGACGCGCTGGTCGTCGCCGGCGAGGCGGAGCGTCAGGCGGCGCTGGACCGGCTGGGCCTGCGGGTCGGCGCCGGCGAACGGGTGGTGTTCTACGCCCCGACCTGGCGCGGCGGCGGTGAGAACCGCACCATGGACGCCGATTCGGTCGTCCGGGACCTCACGGAGATGGGCTCGGTGCCCGGCACGATCGTCCTCTACCGGATGCACCACATGGTCGAGGCGGTCGTGGGCGACATCGAGGTGCCGGCGATCAAGGTCCCTGCCGACATCGACACGTACGACGTCCTACCCTGCGTCGACGTGATGGTCACGGACTATTCGAGCCTCATGTTCGACTTCCTCGTCACCGGTCGTCGGGTGATCCTGTACACGCCCGACCTCGACGAGTACGTCGCGGAACGTGGCGTGTACTTCCGGCCCGACGAGGTCTTCGACGACGTCGTCCGGACCCGGGCCGAGCTCCGGGAAGAGCTCGGCCGGACCGAGCCTTTCGAGCCGGGCCCCCGGTACCAGGAGTCGCGACGGCGTTTCACCGGCGCGGAGGACGGGAAGGCGGCGGCTCGCTGCCTCGACCTGATCGTTCGCCGCCGCGACGACACGTCCTCCACCCCGGGGGCAGGGGTGGAGGACGAGGCGGAGGCGGTTGTCTTCTTTTCCTCGCTCATCCCCAACGGGATCTCGACGTCGCTGCTCAACTTGCTCGCGAACCTCGACCGGTCGCGGTACCAGCCGGCGCTCCTCATGGAGCCCGCGATCGTCGAGCGGTACCCGGACCGGCTGGAGACGTTGGCGAAGGTACCGTCCGACGTCTCCCTGATCACCAGGAACGGTGCGATGGTGGTGTCGGTCGAGGAGCGTTGGCTCATCGACCGGTTCACGAAGCACTCCTACCTGTCGGAGCCGCAGTGGGAGCTCGTCCGCAAGGGCTACCGGCGCGAGCTCCGACGGCTTCTCGGTACGACGCGTCCGATCACGCTCGTCGAGTTCGAGGGGTACTCGACGTTCTGGATGTCGCTCCTCGCCGCCGCCGAGGGTTCGGGACACCGGTCCTACGCCTTTCTCCACAACGAGATGCTCGCGGAGAAGGAGACCAAGTACCCGTCCCTGGAAGCGGTCTTCCAGCAGTACCGGGACTTCACGGGCCTGGCCAGCGTCTCCGGTGCGACGGCCGAGCTGAACGGGTCGGAGCTCGAGGCAGCCGGCTATCTGCGCGGCAAGCCGATGGTCGCGGTGCACAACGCTCTCGACCACGAGCAGGTGATCGCTCGCGCCGCGCAGGAGATCGACCTCCCGGCCGAGCTCGGGGCGCACGAGGGGCCGCTCGTGGCCGTCGTGGGGCGCTTCTCACGGGAGAAGAACCAGGTCGACGCCATCCTGGCGATGAAGCAGGTCCTGGGGCAGCGACCCGACGCGAAGCTCGTGGTCGTCGGCTCGGGTCCCCTGGAAGGGTTCCTCAAGACGGCGGTGGTGGAGGCGGGGATCGCGTCGTCCGTCGTGTTCACCGGGCAGCTCGCCAACCCGATGCCGCTGATGAGGCGTGCTGACGTCTTCATGATGACCTCGACGCACGAGGGACAGCCGCAGGTCCTGTTCGAGGCGATGATCCTCGGGACCCCGATCGTCACCTATCCGACCCCGGGTATCAGGGAGGCGGTCGAGCTCGGGTACGGCCGCATCGTCGAACCCTCCCCGCAGGCGCTGGCGGCGGCAGTGCTGGAGACCCTTGACGGCACGGGTGACGCCGTCGGCGTGTTCGACGCGGAGGCCTTCAACAGGCGGGCGCAGACCGAGTTCGATGACCTGATCCAATTGGTTCCCCGGCCATAACGGTTCCGTATGCCCGAAAGAGGGGGGCCTTGAGACCTGATCAGGTCTCAAGGCCCCCCTCTTTCAACCGCGTTGCGCGGCACTGACCTGTCAGGCGACCTGGTGAACTCCCACAGGAAGACCGAACCCGGAGAGCAGCGCGTTGAGGGCCATCGCCTGGTGCTGGATCGTCTGTCCGGGAACGTCGGAGTGTGTCTTGATCTTCTGGTTGTCCGAATCGAGGAAAGTGATGTGGTCGCCGATCGGCGCGAGCGTCGTGCCGATGTACTCGTATTGAGGTGATCGGTGCGAGGTGACGACCACCGGGTGATACCACTCCGGGTACTGAACTCCGCGGGCGTACTGGGCCAGGCGGCCGAAGACCGACTCCTTGGTCTCGGGAAAGATCCCTCCCGAGGTGAAGTGCACGTCATCATGGTTCTGCTCGTAGTGGGCGTCGTTCAGAATGGGGTCGACGGCCACGAAGTTCCAGGCATTGAGCAGGCCCTGGTGCAATGCGCCAGATCCACCCTTCGAGGGCCCGTACAGAACCACGTTCTCCTGTGCGATCGCGTTCTCGGCTATGAACTCGCTGATGAATCGGCTGATCCGCTCGCTGTTCCCTGGGAGATAGGTCGTGTTGAGGTAGAACGCTCCTCGTACGCCACCGAGGTCGGCGATCCGCAGGACGCCCGTCCCCGGGACCAGGTGTTTCTGGATCGCCTTGTACGTCTGGAAGAAGTGACGGTTGATGCTTGTCTCAAGCCGGTCGGTCATCGGGGAGAAGACGACCACGAGCTTGGTAGTCCTGCCGTTGGTCGCCGGCGAGAAGTGGTAGACGACATTGTTGTCCGGCGTGATCTTGTAGGTCCCGCTCTTCACTGCCTGCCAGAGATTCTTCAGCTCGTCGTGCTGGACCAGCCGCGTAGTGCCGGCATCGACCTTGTAGATGTAGAAGCCGTTGTTGGTGAGGTAGTTGAGAGCATCGCGAGCGCGCGGGTCCTGCCGCGCTGCCTGCATCAGGTTCCTCCCGTCCGGGACGACTCCGAGCAGGTCGAGATGAAGGTACTTCGGCAGTGCCCCGTTGCGCTCGATCTGCGCGGCGACACCGGCCGCGCCGTCGGCGATGGTCGCCTTGACCACGGCCGTGCTCTTCGGCTTCGACGCCGCGCCGGGTCCACCCGCACCGTTGGCGGTGTGTGCCGGGACGGCGCTGCGGGAGCCGGTCTGCGGGCCGGCCGGGTTCATGACACGCGGTACGTCCGCGCTCGGCATACGGTGGCCGCCGGTGACGGGCTGTGCCCCCGGCCCCCACACCACGCGCCCCTCGATACCGGTGAGCTGACGCACGACGTCCAGGTACACGTGCTCCGCGTAGTGGAACGGCGCATCGCCCCACGGGTGGTGCGGGCCGGACACCACGGTGGCGGGGTCCACGGTCACGACGTGAGCGCCGAGAGCCTGTGCCGCGGCGTCCACATACGGCCGGAACACCGGGTTGGCCTGCGCAGCGGAGACGCCGAACGAGTCCGGTGTGGGCTGCCCGCTCTCCGACCACTCGGCCCAGGGGAGGTCGAGCAGGGCGATACCCACGTGCGGCATGATGCCCCGGATCGACTCGCCGAGCGCTCGGATGGCCCCCTGCCAGTACTCGAAGTGCTGCTGGGTGCCGAACGCGAGGTGGCGGGTGCCCTGGGGCAGGTGGTTCTCGGCGCCCGACTGGATGAGCTCCACCGAGCGCGTCAGCACGGTGCCGTCGGGCAGCAGGTAGACGCCCAGGCGTTCGTCGGTCAGGTCGACCAGGAGCACGTCGACGTGTTCGGCGAACTCGGGAAGCATCCTCCGCAGGCTCGACCCGAAGTCCCCGGCGATCATCCGTTGCTGGAACCGCGACTCCAGCGTGGGCGGCGCCATCAGCTCGACGGGCCGGGTCGTCGCGCTCAGGGCGGACTGCCGCGCCACGTACTGGACCAGCTCGAACTGCTCCGGATCGAAGTGCTCGAACGTGTCCCGCGACACGCACGAGCCATAGATAAAGACCCTGGTCTTGCTCATGCTCCACCCTCTGCAGTAGCGGCAGTGAATTCTTCGTCCAGCACGAGGTCCGGCAGCAGGCCGGGCAGCGCGGGCGCGAGCATACGTGCCGTCGCGTCCAGCACCCGGCTCGCGCTGCGCCCGTCGCCGTACGGGTTGATGGCCTGCGCCATGAGCTCGTAGGCGGCGCCGTCGGTCATCAGCCGGTGCACCTCGGCCACGATGCGGTCCTCGGCGGTGCCGATCAGGCGGGCGGTACCGGCCTCGACCGCCTCGGGTCGTTCTGTGTTCTCCCGCATGACGAGCACCGGCTTGCCCAGGCTGGGCGCCTCCTCCTGGAGCCCGCCCGAGTCCGTCAGCACCAGCGTGGACAGCGACAGGAGGTGCGTGAACTCGCCGTAGCCGAGCGGCTCGGTCACGGTCACGTTGGCCAGCCCCTCGAGGTGCGGCAGGACGGCGTCGCGCACCACGGGGTTGCGATGCACCGGCAGCACGATCGCGGCCTCGGGGAACCGTCGCGCGATCCGCGCCAGCGCGCGGCCGACGCCCTCCATCGCCGTGCCCCAGTTCTCCCGGCGGTGCGTCGTCACGAGCACGATCCGGCGGCCCGATGCCGCGACGCGCGCGAGAGCAGGGTCGGTGAACGCCGTCCGGCGTTCCACGGCGAGGTACAGGGCGTCGATGACGCTGTTGCCGGTCACCACGATGTTCTCCAGCGGCACACCCTCGGCCACCAGATTGGCCAGGCTGCGCAGGGTCGGCGCGAGGTGCAGCGAGGCGATCTGCGACGTGATCTTGCGGTTCGCCTCCTCCGGGAACGGCGACTGGATGTCGCCGCTGCGCAGGCCCGCTTCCAGGTGCACCACCGGGATCTGCCGGTAGAAGGCGGCCAGCGCGGCGGCCGTCGACGTCGAGGTGTCGCCCTGCACGATGACGGCGTCGGGTCGGCGAGCCTCCAGGATCGGGTCGAGCCGGGCCATGACGCGCGCGAAGATCTGCCCGAGCGTCTGGCCGTGGCTCATGATGTCGAGGTCGTGGTCGGGCACGATGCCGAAGACCTCGTTGACCTGGTCGAGCATCTCGCGGTGCTGGCCGGTCACCACCGTCACGGAGTCGAACCGGTCGTCGGCCTCGAGCGCCGCGATGACGGGGGCGACCTTGATGGCCTCCGGGCGCGTCCCGTAGATCGTCATGACGAGGGGGCGGCTCACAGGTCGCTCCTTTCCGCACGGATGGCTGCGGCACGCTCGGCGGCGGCCCTGGCCTGCTTGGCGTCGCGGCCGGTCGGTCGTGCGTGCCGTTCCCGCACCCGCCCCTTGGGCGGTTCCGGCGCGTCGATTCGAACCTGGGTCTCCCGGCGCTCGGCGAACGCCTCCTCGAGGATCCGCCGGGCCTCGTCCGGCTGGTCCTTGGCGAAGGCCCAGGCCCACTTGCGGTAGCGGACGGCGACGTCCTGCGCCTCGCCGTCGAGCACCAGACGTCCGTGGTGCAGCCAGATGGCGCGGGTGCAGGACTCCTCGATGGTCTGTGCCGCGTGGCTCACCAGGAACACCGTTCCCGCCTGCTCCCGGAGCCTGGTCATCCGGGCCTCGCTGCGCTCCTTGAACGCGGCGTCGCCGGTGGCCAGGGCCTCGTCGATGAGCAGGATGTGCGGGCGCGCCGCCGTCGCGATGGCGAAGCGGAGACGCGCCGCCATACCCGACGAGTAGGTGCGCATGGGCAGGTAGATGGACTTGCCCAGGCCGGCCAGCTCGATGACGTCCGGGATCGCGGCCTCGGCCTCGGCCGGGGAGAGCCCCATGGCCAGGCAGCCCAGCCGCACGTTCTCCTCGCCGGGCAGGTCGGGCACCAGGGCGGCGTTCACGCCGATCAGCACGGGCGTGCTCTCGGCGAGCACCTGTCCCTTCGTGGGCTTCTCCAGGCCGGCGATGATGCGCAGCAGGGTGCTCTTGCCGGAGCCGTTCTGCCCCACGAGGCCGATCTGCTCGCCGGAGTTCGCGACGAACGAGATGTCCGTCAGGGCGCGCACCGTCACCTTGGGCTCCTGGCCCAGCACGTTGAGCACCGCGCGCTTCACCTTGGCGCGCCGGCCGTTGCTCGTGTCCGTGGACGGCGTCCGGTAGAACATCCGCAGGCCCTGCACGGCCACGGTGGGCCACAGCACGGGCGTGCTCCCGGACCTCGGCCCGACGGCGGCGAACTGTCCGGTGTGCGGCGGGGCCTGCACGGACATCGGGACAGCGCCTGTCATCGGCCGCTGGGCGGCCTGGGCGGGCAGCGGCATCGACGCGGGGCCGTTCTGGCCGATCGGCGACGGCGGCATGGGGTAGTCGAGATCAGCGGCCATAGCTCTCCTCCGCCCGCCAGAAGACGACGAACCCGACCACGAGCAGACCCACGCTCCAGCCGCCGAGCACTGCCCAGCGCATGGGGTCGGGCGTGGTCGCGTACAGGACGCAGTCCCGCACGATGTCGAGCACGATGAACATGGGGTTCGCCTCGAGCCACACCTTCAGGTCCGGGTTGTCGGACAGCAGGTGGTCGAACGAGAAGAACACCGCGGACCCGTAGAGCCAGACCCGCATCACCATGCCGATGAGGTTGGTGATGTCCGGCAGCGCGGCGGCCCACCGGGCCACCAGGAGCGACAGGCCCGTGGTGAACATGACCTGGAGCGCCAGGGCGCCGGCCACCAGCGCGAGGCGCCAGGTGTACTCCTCGGCCGGAGGTATGAAGTAGATCAGCGCGGCGAGCGTGACCAGGGTCGGGCCCAGGTTGAGCAGGTTGCGCAGCACCACGGAGATCGGCAGCGCCGCGCGCGGGAACGTGAACGCCCGGATCAGGTTCTTGCCCTGCTGCACGGAGCGCGCGCCGCCGTTGATCGACTGCGTGGTGAACTGGAACAGGAACACGCCGATCAGCAGGTACCCGAGGAAGTTGTCGATGCCGCGCTGGTTGTTCATCAGCAGCCCGAACACCAGGTAGTAGACGGCGCCGTCGATCAGCGGGTTGAGCACCAGCCACGCCTTGCCCAGCAGGCTCTGCCGGGTCCCGCTGGCGACCTTGGCGCGCGCGTCCGCCCACAGGAAGTGCCGGCGCTCCCACAGGAGCCGCACGTACTGCCCCAGCGGCGGTCGCGCTCCCACGCGCGACAGGTTGCCGAGCGTCACCAGCTTCGTCGTCGTCGGTGAGGCGTCGAACAGGGCCGCGTACGACCCGGTCTCGGGACCCGCGCTCATGCCGTCACCCCCAGGCAGTTCCGGTAGACGCCCAGGTAGGTCTCCGCGTTACGCACCCATGTCCTCTCCGTAGCCACCCCGTGGCCCAGCTCCACCAGCTCGGCCCGCCGTCCGGCGTCGCCCAGGAGCGAGCCGACGGCGTCGGCCCAGCCCTCCAGGTCGCCGGCGTCGACGTGCAGTCCTGCGCCCCCCACGGCCTCGACGAGCGCGGGCAGCGCGCTCGCCACCACCGGCCGTCCCACCGCCATGGCCTCGACCGGCTTGAGCGGTGTCACCAGGCGCGTCACCTCGTGGTCGCGCCGCGGCACGAGCACGACGTCGAGCGCGGCCAGCCACGTCAGCGCGACGGCGGGCGGCACGCGGCCCGGGAGCACCACGTGGTCGGCCACGCCGAGCTCGCGCGCGAGCCGCGCCAGACCGGGCCGCGAGACGCCGTCGCCGACCAGCAGTCCCGTCACGTCGTGGCCCCGCGCGCGGAGCGTCGCGACCGTGCGGACCACGGTCTCCAGGCCCTCGTAGTCGACCAGGCTGCTCACGGTCCCGATGGCGGGACCGGCGGGCAGGCCCAGGGCCGCGCGCGCCGCCTCGGGTGTGGGGTGGTGCGCGGTGAGCAGCGCGTCGGGCACCGCGTTCGGCACCACCGTGACGTGCCCGGCGGGCACGCCCCGCGCCACGAGCGCGTCGCGCATCGTGCCGCTGAGCGTCACCACCGCGTCCGCGGCCAGCGCCAGCTCGGTCTCCTTCGCCTGCATCAGCGCCCGACGGCGGGACGCCGCCGCCCGCGACCGGGCCTCCGCCGTGCCGTGCGCCGCCACCCAGGTCTCCTCGGGCAGCCCGCGGACCTCGTAGACCCACGGGATCCCGGCCCGGCGCGCCGCGGCCCGGGCCAGCGAGCCGACGGCGGACGGCGTGGTGGTGTGCAGCACGTCCGCACCGACCTCACGCACGGCCGCGACCAGCAGCTCTGTCTCCTGGGCAGCGCGGCGCGCCGGGTCGGACGTCGCACGCGCCGGGACCAGCCGGCGGTAGGCGACGCCGTCCACGACGTCGGTCCCGCGCGCCGCGAGCGAGCCGATGGTCAGGGGGTAGCCCGGCCGCGTCGTCGCCGACGCCGCGAGCCCGTGGGCCCGCTGGGCCACGAGGATCGCGTGCGAGCGCAGCGTGTAGCCGCTCTGGGTGTGCGGCAGGGAGTTGGTCAGGTGGTGCAGCACGGTGACGGGGCGCTCGCCGCGCGCGCTCCCGGCCGGCTGCGGCTCGGCCGTCCGGGGCTCGGCCGCCCCGGGGTCCTGCGGACCCGGCCGCAGCTCGGCCACCTGCGCGCGCAGCCCGGCCGGCGCGTCCGGCCCGATCGATTCGACGTCGCCCAGCAGCCAGGCCGCGCGGTAGCGCGCGGGTCCCGCCGCGGCGACGCCGTCGACCAGCTCGGGGCGGCCCACCGCCACCGCGACCTCGGCCGCGATGCGGCGGCTGCGGCCCGCGGGGCGTGCCAGCAGCGACTCCGCCTCGGTGGCGGCGCCCGTGGCGTCGCCCGCGAGCATGCTCCCGAGGGCGTGCCGCGCGGACGGCGCCGGCGCGAGGCGCAGGGCACCCACCAGCGGGCGCCGCATCCGCTCGGGCGCCCGCCGGGCGGCCTGGACGGCGAGCCACAGCGGGTCCTCGACCACGGTGCGGGCCACGAAGGACGTGGTGAAGCGCAGGTTGCGCGCGAGCTCGCCCGCGCGCCGGAACGGTCGTGCCATCAGTACCGGGCCCCTCGGTCGGCGGGCTCGGGCCGCAGCGGGTGGGGGAGCAGCTCGTCGAGCAGCTCCGCGTAGCGGTGGCCCAGCACCTCGTCGCTCGCGTGCTCGGCGACCCACGCGGCGGCCTCGGGCGAGGCGGCGGGCACCACGCCGTCGGACAGCCAGCCGCACCACAGGTCGGCGAGGCCCTCCACGTCGCCGGGGCGCACGACGGCGCCCGCGCCGTTCGCCGAGACGAGGCTCGCCGCCTCGCCGGCGAGGCATGCGGAGGCCACGACGCCCGAGGCCATGACCTCGTACAGCTTGGACGGGACGGTCCACTCGAACGGGGCCCAGTCCCGCAGGGACACGATCACGGTGTCGGCCCAGGCGTACAGCTCGCGCACCTGGGTGGACGGCACAGACGGCTCCACGCGCACGGGGGCGCCGAGCTCCGCGGCCAGCCGGCGCAGCGGCTCCAACTCGTTGCCGTGGCCCACGATCCGGACGTCGATCCCGTACCCGCGCTCCTGGACCAGGGCTGCGGCGCGGACCGCGACGTCCAGGCCCTGCGACCGGCCGACGGTGCCCGCGTACACGACGCGCAGGGGACGGTCGCCGAGGACGACGGGGGCGTGCTCCCGGACCGGCTCGAACGCCGTGCCGTTGCGCACCACCGCGACGTTCCGCACGCCGCGGGAGCGCAGCACCTCGGCGAACGCGGCGGTCGTGGTGACCACGAGGTCCGCCCGGGCCTGCAGCCGGGTGACGGTGCGGTGCACCACGCGCGCCGCGAGGTCGCGGACCACGCGGCGCAGGTCGCCCGTCCGGCCCCGGCGCAGCAGGATGCCGCTGGGCTCGATCAGGTCGGGCCAGGCGTCACGCATCTCCACGATCAGCCGGGCCCGGTGCCAGCGGGCGAGGGCCCAGCCGGCCACGACGCTCGGGATGCCCGGGACGGTGGCGATCACGACCGCGGGCCGGCCCGCGGACGGCCGCACCCCGCGCAGCACCGAGCTGACGGCGGCGACCACCTGGTCCGCGACGCGCGAGCCGAGCCCGTGGGAATGCTCGCGGAAATTCACCCGGATGATTTTCTCGCCATGGGTACCGGTGGTTACCGAGCCGGGCAGGAATGCGGGTGAATTATGGGTGATCTTTCCCGAGGGGTAGTGCGGCGGCGGCGTCAGGACCGTCACCGGATAACCGGCCGGGACCAGGTGCCCGGCCAGGGCACCCCAGCGCCTCTGCGGGGCTCCTGACTCGGGCGCGTAGTGGTGCGTGACGAGGAGAATCGCGCGGTTCTGCGGGCGTCGGACGCGTGCGACCACGCGGGCTCTCCTCTCTCTGCGGCGGCTGGCCGGGGTTTATCGGAATTCACCCGCAAGCGCTTTCTCCGGTTGCGGTGCACGCATAAGAGTAGTAGTCGAAAACGCGACTAAGATCATCGGCCATGGCCGCACCCGATCGAATGAACGACTTTCTCTCCGCACCCAACCCGGTGGACGGGGGTCTGCGTCATGCGCGGCGCAGCCGGCGGGGCAAGGGTTTCGTGGCCGGGATCGTCGTCGGCGCCCTGCTGCTCGTGGGTGGCGGCGCGACCGCCGCCTGGTTCGGCTACCGGGCCTCGCTCGACGGCAACGTGGAGCGGCTCGACGCGTTCGAGGGCATCGACCCCTCGACCCGGCCCAGCGCGGCCCCCGTGGAGGGGCCCACAGCCCCCGTGAACATCCTGGTGCTCGGCTCCGACAGCCGGATCTCCGCCGGCGACCCGTCCGCCTGGGAGGCCGGCGCCCAGCGCACCGACGCGATCATGCTCGTGCACCTGTCGGCCGACCGGCAGAGCGCCGCGGCCATCTCCATCCCGCGCGACTCGTGGGTGCCCATCCCCGGCTACGGCGAGGCCAAGATCAACGCCGCGTTCTCCTACGGCGGCCCGAGCCTGATGATCCAGACCGTCGAGGACCTCACAGGCGTGCGCATCGACCACTTCGCGGTGACCGACTTCGAGTCCTTCACCACGCTGACCGACTCGCTCGACGGCGTCGAGATCACCGTGCCCGACGGCGCGGGCGGCTCCGTGCGCCAGGCCATGACGGGCGAGGAGGCGCTCGCCTTCGCCCGTGAGCGCCACGCCCTGGCCAACGGCGACTTCGGCCGCGTGCAGCGCCAGCAGGCCTGGATGCGGGCGATCGTGGCCAAGGCCAACAACAACCGCAGCGACCCGCTGAAGATGGCCTCGTTCCTCGGGGCCGTCACCAGCTCGGTGGCCGTGGACGAGGGGTTCACCTTCGACCGCATGCAGGAGCTGTTCCAGAGCGCGCAGGACATCTCGACCAACGACATCACGTTCATGACCGCCCCCTACTCGGGGACGGGGCGCAGCGCCGACGGGCAGTCGATCGTGGTGCTTGACCGCGCGAAGTTCGACCCGCTCATGGATGCCGTGGCCGCGGACGGGCTGCCCGACTTCATGGCCGCGAACGAGGGCACGATGGACGTCCTGCCCGCCGTCGTGAAGTAGCGGACCGCCTGCCCGCCCGCACGGGCGGGCAGGCCGTCAGAGGCCCAGGATCGAGCGGAGATCCGCCTGCACCAGGGCGAGGCGCCCACGCGCCGCCACGCGCGCCGTGGACAGCTCCTCGGCGGACGCCGCGGGGTCGATCGGCGCGACGACCTCGATGTAGCACTTGATCTTGGGCTCGGTGCCGCTGGGGCGCACGATCACCCGGGTGTCGTCCACGGTGAGCAGCACCACGCCGTCCGTGGGCGGCAGGCCGTTCAGGCCTTCGGCGAGGTCCCGGACGGAGTTCACGGGCGAGCCCGCCAGCTCCGACGGCGGCGCGTTGCGCAGCCACGTCATGGTCGTCTCGATCCGGGCGAGGTCCTCGAACCGCGCCGACACCTGTCCCGTGACGTGCAGCCCGCAGGCCCGCGCGATGTCGTCGAGCTGGTCGAGCAGCGTGCGGCCCTCGTTCTTGAGCCGGTTGGCCAGCTGGGCGACGGCGACCGCCGTGGACAACCCGTCCTTGTCCCGCACGTGCACGGGGTCGACGCAGTAGCCCAGCGCCTCCTCGTACCCGAACACGAGGCCCGGGCTGCGCGAGATCCACTTGAACCCGGTCAGGGTCGTGGCGTGCTGCAGGCCGTGGTGGTTCGCGATGGCGGCCAGCGCGCGCGACGACACGATCGAGCAGGCCAGCGTGCCACCTGTCGTGGCACGCACGGCCCGTTCGGCCGCGTCCCAGCCCAGCAGCATGCCGACCTCGTCGCCGTGGAGCATGCGCCAGCCCTGCGACCCCGCCGTCTCGGCGCCCTGGTAGGTGCCGTACTGCGGGTCGAACACGGCGACGGCGCAGCGGTCGGCGTCCGGGTCGTTGGCGATCACGAGGTTCGCGTGGGCGTCCTGCGCCAGGGCGAGCGCCATGTCGATCGCGCCCGGCTCCTCCGGGTTGGGGAAGGCCACGGTGGGGAAGTCCGGGTCGGGTGCGACCTGCTCCTCCACGGGCACGACGTCGTCGAAGCCCGCCTCCGCGAGCACGCGGGCGATCGCGACGCCGCCCACGCCGTGCAGCGAGGTGGTGACGATGCGGAGCCTGGTGCGCGGCTCGCCGTCGTGCAGCGTGGCCACCGCGCGGTGGTACTCGTCGGTGATCTCCGGGCCGAGCACGGTCCAGCCCGACTCCGCGCGCGGCACGTCCTTCGCGGCGCCCACGCGGGCGATCTCGCCTGCGATCCGGGCGTCGTACGGCGGGACGATCTGGGCGCCCTGCCCGGGCCCCGCGACGACCCGTCCGCCCAGGTACACCTTGTAGCCGTTGTCGGCGGCCGGGTTGTGGCTCGCGGTGACCATGACGCCGGCGTCGGCGGCCAGGTGGCGGACGGCGAACGCGAGCACCGGGGTGGGTCCCGGCGCCGGCATGAGCAGCACCTCGGCCCCGGCCGCGACCAGCACGGCCGCGGTGTCGCGGGCGAAGTCGGCGGAGCGGTGGCGGGCGTCGTAACCCACCACGACACGCGGCGGCACGCCGGCCGCCTCCGCCTGCAGGAACGCGCCGAGCCCCGCCGCGGCGGCGATCACCACGGCGCGGTTCATGCGGTTCGGCCCGGCGGCCATCGCGCCGCGCAGGCCCGCCGTCCCGAACTGGAGGGGGCCCGAGAACCGGTCGGCGAGCTCGGCGACGGCCAGGTGGCCCATGTTCTCGTCGCCGGTCCGGGCGACGAGCGCGCGCAGCTCCTCGACGTCGGACTCGTCGACGTCGGCGGCCATCCAGGCCTCGGCGCGCGCGACGAGATCGCGGGCCGAGGGGGCTCCGGTGGTGGTCGGCAGGTCGGTGGCCACGGGCGTCAGATCTGCTTGATCACTCGGGCGAGCAGGTCGCTGATGCGCGGCCCAGCCTCCCTGCCCGCCTCCAGCACCTCCTCGTGCGAGAGCGGGTGGGGGCTGATCCCCGCGGCCAGGTTGGTGGCCAGGGAGATGCCGAGCACGTCCATCCGGCAGTGCCGCGCGGCGATGGCCTCCAGCGCGGTGGACATGCCGACCAGGTCGGCGCCCATCAGGGAGGCCATCTTCACCTCGGCCGGCGTCTCGTACTGCGGGCCGTGGAACTGCGCGTACACGCCCTCGGGCAGGTCCGGGTCGACCGTCCGCGCGACGTCGCGCAGGCGCGGCGTGTACACGTCCGTCATGTCGGCGAACTTGGCGCCCTCCAGCGGCGTCTGCCCCGTGAGGTTCAGGTGGTCCTTGATGAGGACCGGCTGGCCGGGACGCCAGCCGATGTGCACGCTGCCGCAGCCGTTGGTCAGGATGACCGTCTCGCAGCCGGCGGCCGCGGCGGTCCGGACGCCGTGCACCACGCGGCGGGGCCCGAGACCCTCGTAGAGGTGCGTGCGCGAGCCGAGGACGAGCGCGTACCGGACGGCGCCGTCCGGCCGCTCCACGCGGATGGAGCGCGTGGTGGACCGGTGGCCCTCGACGGCGGGCTTGACGAAGCCGGGGATCTCCGCGGTGGGGATCTCCGCGACGACGTCGCCGATCAGCTCGGCCGCACCGCCCCACCCGGACCCGAGCACGAGGGCGATGTCGTGGCTCGGCACCCCGGTCTTGGCCGCGATGTACTCGGCGGCGGCGGCGGCGACGTCGAACGGGTCGGTCGTGGGGTCGTCCAGATCTGGCTCCGTACTCATGGTCCGAGGTTATCGCCACTTTCCCCCCGGCACGCGCCCACCGGGACGGCGGATCCGGCGCACCTCCCGGCGATGCGAGAATGGACCCCGTGACCCCCCTCGATCCCGCAGCTGTCCCGCACCGTGTCGTCGTCGTGGGAGGTGGCCCCGGTGGTTACGAGGCGGCGCTCGTGGCCCGCAGCCTGGGCGCACAGGTCACGGTCGTGGAGCAGCAGGGTCTGGGCGGCGCGGCGGTCCTGACCGACGTCGTCCCCTCCAAGACGCTCATCGCGACCGCCGAGTGGATGACCATCGCCGACCGCGCCCCCGAGCTCGGCATCCGCATGCCCGACGACGTCGTGGACCCGCTGTCCGACGTCGACGTCTCGCTGGCCACGGGCGGCATCCCCGTCGTCTCCGCCTACGCCGTCCCCGCGCTGAGCGGTGCGGGCGTGCAGGCGGCGGCGTCCGCGGCCGCGACCGCGGAGAAGCGCAAGCACTTCGTGGACCTGCAGGCCGTGAACAAGCGCGTGCTGGCGCTGGCGCGGGCACAGAGCGCCGACATCCGCGGCCGCCTGGAGCGCGAGGGCATCCGGATCGTCGCGGGCAAGGGGCGGCTGGACGGCCCATCGCGCGTGGTCGCGGAGCTTGCGGACGGCGCCACCGAGGTGCTGGAGGCCGACTCCGTGCTCCTCGCGCTCGGCGCCACCCCGCGGACCCTGCCCACCGCGGTGCCGGACGGCGAGCGCATCCTCACCTGGACGCAGATGTACAACCTGCGGGAGCTCCCCGAGCGGCTGATCGTGGTCGGCTCGGGCGTCACGGGCGCCGAGTTCGCGGGCGCGTACAACGCGCTGGGCTCCGACGTCGTGCTGGTCTCCAGCCGCGACCGGGTGCTGCCCGGGGAGGACGAGGACGCCGCCGAGCTGCTGGAGGGCGTGTTCCGCTCCCGCGGCATGACGGTGCTGTCCCGCTCGCGCGCGGCGTCCGCGGTGCGTACCGACGCCGGCGTCGAGGTCACGCTGTCCGACGGACGCGTGGTGCACGGCTCGCACGTGCTCGTCGCGGTCGGCGGCGTGCCGTCGACGTCGGGCATCGGGCTGGAGGAGGCGGGCGTCCGGCTGTCGGACGGCGGCCACGTCGTGGTCGACCGGGTCTCGCGGACCTCGGTGCGCGGCGTCTACGCGTCCGGCGACTGCACCGGCGTGCTCCCGCTCGCGTCGGTGGCCGCGATGCAGGGCCGGATCGCGATGGCGCACGCCCTGGGCGACGCCGTCCAGCCGCTGGCGCTGCGAACCGTCGCGTCCAACATCTTCACGGCCCCCGAGATCGCGACCGTGGGCTACAGCGAGGAGAAGCTGCGCGCGCAGAACTCCCGCTACATCACCACCACGCTGCCGCTCGCGCGCAACCCGCGCGCCAAGATGCTCGGCGTCAAGGACGGCTTCGTGAAGCTGTTCGCGCACCCCGAGGCCGGCGTGGTGCTCGGCGGCGTGGTCGTGGCGCCGCGGGCGTCCGAGCTGATCTTCCCGATCACGCTGGCGGTGCAGCACCGGCTCACGGTGGAGAACGTGGCGTCCGCGTTCACGATCTACCCGTCGCTGTCGGGCTCGATCGCGGAGGGCGCGCGGGTGCTGGACGCGCGGGTCGGCAAGTAGGGCCGGGGCGCCGTTTCAGACGGAGGCTCTGCTTGTCTGTCGCCTGAGCCTGCGGCTCCGCGCAGGGCGCGTGCCTCGTTCCTCGGCCCCCACCCTGCGCTGCACCTCCGGCTCAGGCGACGGAGGCGTCCAGGACGATCTGGCCGCCCTCGACCTTCGCGCCGGTGACGGTGACGCCCGGGAACTTGGCCTCCAGCAGGCGCTCGACGTCGACGGCGATCCGCGCGTCGGGCTGCACGTCCACGACGCCCGGCGGCAGGCCCTGCTTGGCGACCTCCTGCTCGATCGGCGCCGCGGCCAGGCTGAGCAGCCGGTGCGCAGGCAGACCCGCCGCGTTCACCTCGACGGCGAGCGTGGCGACCCCGCGCTCGAACGAGGCGAGCTTGACGTCGCCCCGCACGATCGGCGCGATCTTGACGGCCAGCTTGAGCGGGCCGGGCAGGGTCTCGAGGCGGCGCAGGTCCGCGACCACACGAATCACGTCCCCGTCGCCGACGACGGAGCTGATGACGGGCGGAGCCTGCTTGGCGATCCTCGCCAGGCCGAGCGCCTCTTCGGGAGCGATCCGGATATGCACGATTCGACCCTAACCCAGCAACGCGAGCAGGCGAGGCAGGGCGTGACCGAACGCGGGCAGCAGGGTCAGCCCGTCCAGCTCGTCGAGCCCGACCCAGCGCACCTCGAGGCTCTCGGGATCGGCGGCGCGGGGCTCGACGGCGTGGCCGGGGGCGACGTCGGCCACGACGGTCGTGTACGTCCACGCCGGGTGCTCCAGCACGTGGGTGCCCACGACGTGCACCGCGGCGGGCTCGATCGCCGCCTCCTCGGCGGCCTCGCGCAGGGCGCCGTCCTCGGGCTTCTCGTCCGGGGCGAGGGCGCCGCCGGGAATGCCCCAGGTGCCGCCCATGTGGGACCACAGGGCGCGGTGCTGGAGCACCATGGCGGACGGCGCCCCCGCGACGTCCCGGCGCACGAGGAACAGCCCCGCCGCGCCGAACAGACCCCAGTGCCGGTGGTCCCCGCAGGTCACCCAGCCGTCGCCGTCGTGCCGGTGGAGGTCTGTGGGAGGCACTGTCGGGTTCGGCACGGCGTCAGTCTCTCAGGTCCGGACGCGGGCTGTCAGCGAACGGTGCGGTCAGTCCTCCGCGGGGACGCCCTCGACGACGACCTTGCCGCCCTCGAACCGGAAGCCCGTCACCTCGGTGAACTGGCCGCGCATCAGCGCGCGCAGGTCGAGCGAGACCGTGCCGTCCTTGCGGAGCTGCACGGCGTGGTCCGGCAGGCCGCTCTTGCGGGCCATTTTCTCGATGGTGCCGGAGGCGAGGGGGAGCAGCTTGGTGGCGGGCAGGCCGGCGGCGTCCGCCTCGACCTGGAGCACCGCGATGTTCTGCCACACCGACGTGATCCGCGCCGACGCGTGCATGACCGGGACGGCCTTGGCCGCGATCTTGACGGGCAGCGGGGCATACGTCAGGCGGCGCAGGTCCGCGGTGACGGCGATGACGCCGTCCTCGCAGGTCAGCTCGCTGACGAACGACGGAAGGCTCTTGCGAGGACGGACGAGGGCGATGGCCTCTTCGGGGCTGAGAACTACGACGCGTGTCACGTCGCAGAACCTAGCCGATCACACGGGGCCTGATGGGCGCGGGTGGCACCTATCAGGCCTCGTGAGCCGCTTTTCACCCGGTTTGATGCCGGAAATCACCCGATGAGTTCCGGTGACGGCTCTGGTCAGTCGACGATCTCGCACAGCGGGGCGCCCGCTGTCACGCCCGCCCCCGGCGTCGCCGACAGGGAGCGCACGGTCCCCGCGCGGTGGGCCAGGATCGGCTGCTCCATCTTCATGGCCTCCAGCACGACGACGAGGTCGCCCTCGGCCACCTGAGCGCCGTCCTCGACCGCGACCTTGACGATGGTGCCCTGCATGGGCGAGGCGAGCGTGTTGCCCGTGGAGGCGCTCGACGCCTTGCCGCCCCCCGCGCGCCGGGCGGGGCGCCGGGCGGCGTTCGCGGTCCGGGCGCGGCCGGCGGCCACACCGAGGCCCGCGGGCAGCACGACCTCCAGGCGGCGTCCGCCCACCTCGACGACGACGCGCTCGGCCGTGACCTCCTCGACCTCGTCCTCGGGGGCCGGCGCAGGCGCCGGCGCGAGGGCCTTGAGCTCGTCGGCGAACTCCGTCTCGATCCAGCGGGTGTGCACGCGGAACGGCGAACCGTCCGTCGGGACGAACGCCTCGGCGTCGAGCACGGCCTTGTGGAACGGGACCACCGTGGGGATGCCCTCGACCACGAGCTCGCGCAGGGCCCGGCGGGCGCGCTCGACGGCCTGGGTGCGCGTGGCGCCCGTGACGATGAGCTTGGCGATCATGGAGTCGAAGGCGCCGGAGACGGTGTCGCCCGCGACGACGCCGGTGTCGACGCGCACGCCCGGGCCCGACGGCCACGTGATCGTGTTCAGGCGGCCCGGAGCCGGCAGGAAGCCCGCCGCCGGGTCCTCGCCGTTGATGCGGAACTCGAGGGAGTGCCCGCGGATCGCGGGGGAGTCGTAGCCGAGCGGCTCGCCGGCGGCGATGCGCAGCTGCTCGCGGACCAGGTCGATCCCCGTGACCTCCTCGGTCACCGGGTGCTCGACCTGGAGGCGGGTATTCACCTCGAGGAAGGAGATGGTGCCGTCGAGGCCCACCAGGAACTCGCAGGTGCCGGCGCCGACGTACCCGGCCTCGCGCAGGATGGCCTCGGAGGCCATGTAGAGCGACTTCTCCTGCTCCGGCGTGAGGAACGGCGCGGGCGCCTCCTCGACGAGCTTCTGGTGGCGGCGCTGCAGGGAGCAGTCGCGCGTGGACACCACGACGACGTTGCCGTGGGTGTCCGCGAGGCACTGGGTCTCGACGTGGCGCGGCTTGTCGAGGTAGCGCTCCACGAAGCACTCGCCGCGACCGAACGCCGCCGTCGCCTCGCGGACCGCCGAGTCGAACAGCTCGTCGATCTCGTCGAAGGTGCGCGCGACCTTGAGGCCGCGGCCGCCGCCGCCGAACGCCGCCTTGATGGCGATGGGCAGGCCGAACTCCTCGGCGAAGGCCCGCACCTCGCTGCTGTCCTTGACCGGGTCGGGCGTGCCGGGCACCAGCGGCGCGCCGGCGCGCTGCGCGATGTGCCGTGCGCTCACCTTGTCGCCCAGCGCGTCGATGGCCGACGGCGGCGGGCCGATCCAGACCAGCCCGGCGTCGAGCACGGCCTGGGCGAACGCCGCGTTCTCGGACAGGAAGCCGTAGCCCGGGTGCACGGCGTCGGCGCCGGACCGGCGGGCGACGTCGAGCAGCTTGGCGGGGTCGAGGTAGGTGTCCGCGGCGCGGGCGCCGCCGAGGGCGAACGCCTCGTCGGCGATCCGCACGTGCATGGCCTCGCGGTCCTGGTCGGCGTAGACGGCGACGGACGCCAGCCCCGCATCGGCGCATCCGCGGGCCACGCGGACGGCGATCTCACCACGGTTGGCGATGAGCACCTTCGAGATGGTTCGGGGCAGGCTGGAACTAGGCACGGCTCACCGTAACCCGCGTATCCAGGACCTATGTACCGGCTCCGGCCACGCGGCGGAAAGTCTGGCGGCCAGACCAACCCCGGAGCGGGCCGTTTGTGGGGTTCAGACATGGCGTCGGCACTGTTCAGTCCACTGAGCCGCCCGGCCTTGTGGGTATCAGGTAAACGGGCGCTGCTGCCGACGGGCGGCTGCGGGCGGCTGCGGGCGTCGGCGGGCGTCGGCGGGCGTCGGCGGGCGTCGGCGTCGAACGTAGGGTTCGTCGGTTCATCAGCGCTCACATGCCGACGGAGCCTACGTTCGACTGCCTGGCGCCGGGGTGTGGGGTGTGGGGTGTGGGCGGCGCTGGCGCGGGGTGCGGGCGCGTTGGCGCGGGGCCCCGAAAGCTGTTGGCATGGGCGACCTGCACGCCGGACGGCGATTGCTGGCAGCGAGCGCGACCACAGGGGGCGTCCCGGGCGGTTCGTCCACAGCGGTGCTGTCCGGGGCATGGTCGTGGGGGCTCGCCGGGGTGGGATCGACGCATGAGACCCTGGCGAACCCTCCCGCAGCGGCTCCTGTCGGTTGCTGGGGCCCAGGAGGGGCTCGTGAGCAAGGCGCAGTGCGACGCGTCAGGGCTCGACAAGGACGCCGTGGCCCTGCTCGTCAGGCAGGGCCGGTGGTGCCGTGTCGTCCGAGGTGTCTACGACACCGACCCGACGCCGGCCGGGCAGCGCCGGCGGGACGGCCGTCACGACCACGTCCGGCGTCGTGCCGCCTGGACCGCGATGCTCGCCGTGGGGAACGGGATCGCCACCGGCGCCTGCGCGCTCGCGCTGCTCGGCGTCGACGGTCTCGTCGCCCCGCTGGCACCCGAGGCGGCGCGAGCAGGTGGGATGCATGCGGCGGTCGACGGTGTGACGCTGCGCCGTTACCGGGACTTCGCCGACGAGGCGTACCGGGGCCGGCGGATCGCGTCGGTCGTCCCGGCGCTGGCGCAGGCGCTCCCGTACCTGACTCGCGGCGAGGTCGTGGCGGTGCTCAGCGGCGCCCTGCGGGAGGGGCGCATGGACCAGAGCGGCCTCGGCGACGTGCGCGCGGTGCTGCGCGGGCGCCGAGGTGCCGCGCGAGCGCAGGGTCTGCTCGACCTGGCCGAGGCGCTGGACGGATCGACAGCAGAGTCGTTCGCGCGCCTGTCCTTCGTCGACTCGGGCGTTCCCCCGGACGGGCAGCAGGTCATGTTCACGCTGGACGGTGTGTTCCTGGCGCGGGTCGACTTCGTCTGGTGCCTGCCGGGCGGCCGGTACGTCGTGGCCGAGATCGACGGTCGTGCCTTCCACTCCGGGGAGGCGATGCTCGCCGACGACTCGGAGCGGCAGAACCGGCTGGTCGCGACGGGCAGCGTGATCGTGATCAGGTTCCCGGCGGCCCGAGCACTGAGCGATGAAACGCCCACGGTAGGCACGGAGATGGCGACCCGCCTGAAAGCTCTGGGCTGGCGCCGCGCACCGGGGCCGAACGTAGGGTTCGTCGCACTCTGAGCGCTCACAGGCCGACGAACCCTACGTTCGACCGACCACCGGTCCGGCAGTCGAGCTCACGCCTCGCGGAGGGTGCGCCACGGGACGTTGAGCTCGCCCAGGAGCTCGCGGAGGAGGGGGAGGCTGATGCCGACCACGCCGTGGTGGTCGCCCTCGATGCGCTCGACGTACGGGCCGCCGAGGCCGTCGATCGTGAAGGCGCCGGCCACGTGCAGCGGCTCGTCGGTCGCCACGTAGGCGTCGATCTCGTCGTCGTCGATGTCGGCGAACCAGATCGTGGTCGAGCTGGTCGAGCCGAGGGTGCCGCCGGTGCCGCCCGCGGCGTCGTCGCGCAGGTCGACCACCCAGTGGCCCGTGTGCAGCACGCCCTTGCTGCCGCGCATGGCTCGCCAGCGCTCGCGCGCGGTGGCGGCGTCCGCGGGCTTGCCCACGATGGTGCCGTCGATCTCCAGCATGGAGTCGCAGCCGACGACGATCACGTCGGCGGGCGCACCCTCGCCCGCGGCCTCGGTGGCGGGCGCACCCTCGCCCGCGGCCTCGGCATCGGGCCCACCGTCGGCCGCGGCGTCGGCCCAGGACTCCTCCAGCCGGGACGCCACCTCCTCGGCCTTGGCCTGGGCCAGGACGAGCACGGCGTCGGCGGGGTCGAGCTCGCCGAACCGTTCCGTGGCGTCGGCGAGGACCTTGTCCTCGTCCACGCCGGACACGACGACTTCCGGCGCGACTCCGGCGGACTTCAGCGTCGCGAGTCGGGCGGGGGACTGGGAGGCGAGGACCAGGCGTGGCACGCGCGACACAGTAACGAGAATGCGGGCGGACGAAACAGCAAATACGAGATCTGCCGAAAGTGACCCCCGTCACGTGTCAGACGGACAGGTCACCCGAGGGACCTGTCCGCCTGGCACGCGGGTTCAGGAGAGCGCCTCGCGGAGGGTGTCCAGGCCCACGGAGCCGAGGTTGAGCGCCCGGGCGTGGAACGCCTTCGCGTCGAACTCCTGGCCCGCCGGCACGGCCGCCTTCGCGGCGTCGCGCGTCTGCTCCCAGAGGCGCTGCCCCACCTTGTACGACGGCGCCTGCCCCGGCCAGCCGAGGTACCGGTTGAACTCGAACCGCACGAACTGCTCGGGCATGTTCACGTTGGCCAGCAGGAACGGCCAGCCCTTCTCGGCGGTCCACGTGCCGCCGCCCCACTCCTCGGGGGCGGGCAGGCCGAGGTGCACGCCGATGTCGAACACCACGCGGGCCGCCCGCAGGCGCTGCGCGTCGAGCATGCCGAGGCGGTCGCCCGGGTCGTCCATGTAGCCGAGGTCGGCCATGAGGCGCTCCGCGTACAGGGCCCAGCCCTCGCCGTGGCCGGACACCCAGCAGGCCAGCCGCCGCCAGGTGTTCAGCGTCTCGCGCGCGAACACGGCCTGGCCGCACTGGAGGTGATGGCCCGGGACGCCCTCGTGGTAGACGGTCGTCTTCTCGCGCCACGTGTTGAACTCCGTGACGCCAGCCGGCACGGCCCACCACATGCGGCCGGGCCGGGACCAGTCGTCGCTCGGCGGGGTGTAGTAGATGCCGCCCGACTGGGTCGGCGCGATCATGCACTCCAGGTCGAGCACGGGTTCGGGGACGTCGAAGTGGGTGCCGTTCAGCGCGGTGATCGCGGCGTCCGACGTCTCCTGCATCCAGGCCTTGAGGGCGTCCGTGCCGAGGAGCTTGCGGGCGGGGTCGGCGTCGAGCACCGCCACCGCCTGCTCGACGGTGGCGCCCGGTCCGGCGATCTGGGCGGCCACCTGCTCCTGCTCGGCGACGACGCGAGCCAGCTCGTCGAGCCCCCACTGGTACGTCTCGTCGAGGTCCACCTGCGCGCCCAGGAAGTGCCGCGAGAACAGGGCGTAGCGCTCGCGGCCCACGGCGTCGGCCTCGGGGGCCCGCGGCGCGAGGTCGCGCTCCAGGAACTCCGCCAGCTTCCCGTAGGCCGCGCGGGCGGTGGTCGCGCCGTGCTCCAGCTCCTTGCGGACCAGGCTGCACGCGGCCGACTCGTCCAGCACCGCGTCGACGGCGGCGCCGCGCGTGAACGACGTGAAGAAGGAGTCGCCCCCGGCCAGCTCGCGCGCCTGGTCGACGCACTCGCGCACCTGGCGGATCGCGGCGACGTTCCCCTGGGCGGCCGCCGCCGTCAGCGACTCGATGTACCCGTCGACGGCGTCCGGCAGGCCGTTGAGGCGGGACGCGATGTTCTCCCAGGCCTCGACCGAGTCCGTGGCCATGATGTCGAAGACGTCGCGCAGACCCTGCACGGGCGAGGCAATGTTGTTCAGGTCGCGCAGGCCCTCGCCGGCCGCGTGGAGCTCGAGGTCGAGCCCGACCCGCTCGCGCATCGCCGACAGCGTGACGCGGTCGACGTCGTCGGCGGGCTGCACGCCGTCGAGCCGGGCCAGGACGTCCCGCCCGGCCTGGGCCAGCGCGTCGTGGCCGGCGGGCGAGAGGTCACCGATCTCGTGGTCGTGTCCGGGCAGGCCCATGGCTGTGGCGGACAAAGGGGCGAGTTCAGTGAGACGCTTGACGTAGTCATCGGCGATGACGTCGATCTGCGTGGATGTGCGCACAGGGCTGGTCATGTCGGCCGAGCCTACGTGCCTCGCCGATGACAAACGAGAAGTTAACGTGCTATGTGGCGCTCGTGGGGCCTCTGGATCGGCCTGGACGGTACGATCGTCCCCGGCTTGAGCGCCCAGCTCGCCGACCCCGAGAAAGGTATATGGATGAACGTTCGAGGCCGGAGCCTGCGCCGTCGCGCACTTCGCAAAATCGCCAGGACGGCTGATCGCTGGGCCGGCACCAGCGCGCCGCAACCCAAGAAGTCCGCCGAGGCAGCTGCGAAGGCACCGTCCTCGGGGTCGTCGGCCAAGCCGACGGTCAACGAGAAGGCCGCCGCGCGCCTGCGCGGCTCGTACCGCCAGATGACCGAGGTCGTGCTCGGCCTGGAGCCCGGCAGCCTGCCCGAGGAGGAGGTGCGGGCGAAGCGCCAGTACGTCCACGCCGCCAAGCGCCTGGCCGCCGACGCCGAGCTCACGCGCAGCCTGCGGTCCGGCATGCCGCTGACCGACGCCGTGGTCAAGCTGATCCGCGGCCGGTTCACGCGCAAGCTGAACGCCGAGGTCCTCGTGGGCGCCCGCGCGCTGTGCCACTCGCTGCACAGCCAGCCCGAGACCCGCGTCGCCGGCGCGCTCGGTGGAGCGCTCGTCGCCCGCCACGCCGGGACCTACGACCTCGCCTGGGACCTGTTCTCCGAGGTGCCGCGCGACGCCGTGGCCCGGAACGCGCCGGTCGAGTTCCTCCGCACCGCCGCCCAGGTGGGCCAGCTCGGCGTGGTGGACGAGGTCGTCAAGTGGATCGACCAGGGCGTGGTGCAGGGCGCCAAGCCCCTGTACAACATGGCGTCCATCTTCTTCGCCGTGAAGGAGTACACGGCCGCCTCCCGTGCGATCGACGCGGCCCGCGAGGCCGGCGACGCCGACGAGGCGCTGACCCGCCGCATCGAGCTGCTGGCCGACTTCACGTCGCGCGCGATCACGCCGCAGACCGCCACGGTCCCGGAGGGGCGCGTGTCGTTCGGCGTCATCGACTACAAGCAGCCGGACGAGGGCACGACGTCGTCCAACGTGGGCGACTACGTCCAGACCATCGCGAGCCTCGGCCACCTGGTCCGCCACGCGAACCTGCGCCTGCACGGCGACGACGAGCTCGTCGGCGTGGTCTCCGAGCTCCAGGGCCGGGTGCGCCCCGAGCTGCAGATCGACGGCCCGGGCGCCGACGTCCAGCTCATGGCCCTCAACCGTGACTCGTCGAGCTACGACGCCGTCCCGGAGAACACCTGGGCCATCGCCTTCGGCTGGTACATGCAGGACATCTTCGGGCTGGCCTACGACTTCCCGTTCAACCCGAACGTGAACCCGCTGTTCATCTCGTTCCACGTGAACCGCCCGAACATGCTCACGCCCGAGGCGATCGAGTACCTCAAGGCGCACGGCCCGATCGGCTGCCGTGACTGGAACACGGTCTACCTGCTGCTCGCCCGTGGCGTGCCGGCCTTCTTCTCGGGCTGCCTCACCACGACGATCAGCACGGTGTTCCCGGACGCCGCCACGCCGGTCCCGGTCGGCGGCCCCACCGCCTACGTGGACACCCCGGCGCCGACGGACGACGCCATCCAGATCACGCAGGTGCACGAGGACGTCCGCTGGACCTCGATGGGCCCGAACGTCCGCGAGGCGCTGGGGCTCCTGGAGAGCTACCGCACGGAGTTCGGCCAGGTCGTCACCTCGCGCCTGCACTGCTACCTGCCGTCCTGGTCGATCGGCGCGAACGTGCAGTTCACCCCGAAGAACCGCGCCGACGTGCGGTTCGCCGGCCTGCTCGACGCCGACGAGAACGACCTGAACGAGATGCGTGAGCGCATCCGTCGCCTGCTCGCGCCGGCGATGGCCCTCGTGCTCCAGGGTGCGTCGCGCGAGGAGGTCTACGCCGAGTGGCGCAAGACCGTCGCGCCCGAGGTCGCCCTGGCCGAGGAGCGGTTCGCCGCCCCGATCATGAAGCTGACCGCGTCCTTCGACGTCGACGAGGCGTGCCGGACGGCGCGCGCGTCGCGCGTGCTGACGCCGGCCACCGCGCCGCGCACCGGTGAGGTCGTCAACGTGGCGGTCGCGCTGGACGGCAACCTCAAGCAGGAGATGGAGATCGTCATCGGCGGTCTGGTCCAGCACTCGGACCGCCCCCTGCACGTCGTCGCCCTCACGCGCGACCACACCACGGAGGACCACGACCGGCTCGCCGGCCTGTTCCCCGAGGTCAGCTTCGAGTGGATCGCGTGCGACGACATCGACTACGGGCCGGTGCTCGGCATGCTCAAGCACATCACGGTCTCCACGATGGACCGCCTGCTGCTGCCGGAGCTGCTCCCGGACCTCGACCGCGTGGTCTACCACGACATCGACGCGCTGACCGTCAAGGACATCGCGACGCTGCACGACATCGAGCTCGACGGTTCCCCGCTCGCCGCCCGCCCGTCCGTCGGGCACGGCGTGCGCAGCGGCCTCGGCAACATCCTGAAGCAGGGCCGCCGCCTGACGGAGGAGCCCGTGGTCGCCAACGAGTTCTTCCGCGCGATGTACCAGCGGCACCCGAACGACTTCGACGGCTTCAACGCGGGCATCCTGCTCATGGACCTCGCGCAGATGCGGTCGGAGGGCTTCACCGCCGACTACGTGGCGTACGTGGAGACCTACGGTCTCAACGACCAGGAGATCCTGAACTGCTACGCCGGTTCCCGGTACCGCAAGATCGCGCCGGCCTGGAACAACTGGCCGACGCAGGAGACGGTGACCGACCCGAGCATCGTCCACTGGGCGGGCTGGCTCAAGCCCTGGAACCAGGAGCTGTACGTCAAGTACCGCGAGCTCTGGGACAAGGGCAGCGCGTTCGTCGAGGCGCGGCGCGCGGCGGCCTGACCTGATGACCAGGAGCCCGGACGGGGTACCGCACCGCGAGGTGCGGCACCCCGTCCGGGCTCCTCGCGTCCCCGGGGGCGACGCCGACCTGCGGGCGGCGAAGCGCCGGGCACGCGACCTCGTGGCGGCGGGGGCGCCCGCGTCCGAGGTGGACGACGCCTACGGCCAGGTGCTGCTCCTCGACCCGACGAGCGCCCAGGCCTGGGCCGAGTGGCGCGACGCCCCCCGCGGGGCCGACGACGTGCCGCTCCCGGAACGGCTCTCCGCGCTCCAGGCGCGCACGTCGCGGCCGCTCCCCGTGGTGCTCCTCGCCCTGCTCGGCGGGCCGACGGCGGACGAGGCGCGCCGCGAGCACGCCGCGCACCTCGCGACGTTCCTCGAGTCCGACGACGCCGTGGCGTGCGCCCGCGTCTGGGCGGCCTACTCGGGCCTCCGTCCGCTGCCCGAGGCCGACGCCGCACGCGTCGGGGCGTTGCAGCCCGCGGTGATCAAGCTGTACTTCGCGGCCACGCGGCCCCGGGTGCTGACCTTCGAGGAGGCGGCCGAGGCGGGGGAGCAGCTGTCCGCCGACGCGGTCGCGTGGTGGCAGGACGAGTTCCTCAGCCCGGACGTCCCGCGGGCGCACGACCGGGAGTTCGTCACGCCGGCGCAGCGGCGGATTCACGAGGCGGCCGACCCGTACCTGGGCCACCAGTCGCGGGCGGTCCGGGAGCGGCGGCTGGTGCTCCGCGACCCGGTGAGCGGCGCCGAGTGCGCGCCGTTCGACACGGTGGTGACGGTCGGCAAGGCCGTCTACTCCTTCGGGGACACCGAGCACGCCATGCTCGTGAGCGTGCTGGGCGGTTTCAAGGCCGCTTACCTGTTCCTTCCTGCCCGGAGCCTCGTGCTGAATCTCGGCGCGTTCACCGGGGCGGTGCTCGCGCCGCGCAAGATCACCAACCTGTCGGCGGACCTGCTCCGCCGGGTCGTGGCCCGGCGCGACCAGTACGACCGCGCGGTCGCCACCCGCCCGGACCCGCGCGCGCGACGTCAGGTGGTGCTCCAGATGACGGTCGCGGAGAACTTCGCGCACCACGTCTGGAACTTCTACCCGGGTGTCGAGCGGCTGATCGACCACGGGCTGGCCGGCAACGTGGCCGAGGTGCGCACGGCGGGGTCCGGCTTCTTCGGGACGTTCGAGGAGCTGTTCCCGGAGTTCTCGGCGGCCCGCGTCGTCGACGAACCGCGCCGGTCCCTGCGCGATCCCTATCCCTTCTCCCGCGAGCACCTGGTGGTCTCGGTCGGCGGGTACTTCATCCGGCGTTCCCTCGTGGACCGCATCCGGCGGCGGATGGCCCGGGCCGAGCCGGCGCCCGGGTACCCGCAGCCGCCGCCGGTCAGGGACGGGCCGGTGGTCTGGATCGGGCTGCGTGTGCGCAGCCGCGCGTGGGCGGACCAGGAGCGCGAGGCCGCCCGGTTCGTCGACGCGCTGCACCGGCGCTATCCGCGGGCGCTGGTGCTCCTGGACGGCTACTCGTACCCGGTCGGCACCGACCTCGTCTCGGACCGGTGGCGCGTCAGCATCGAGGAGCTGCACGCGGTGGCGCGCGCGATCCGGGGCGACGTCCGGCGTCCGGACCAGGTGGTCGACCTGGTCGGCAGCACGCTGCGGGAGGCCGTGCTGTGGGCCGAGGCCACCGACGTGTATGTCGCGCCGAACGGCACCAGCCAGCACAAGGTGGGCTGGTTCAGTGACGCCCCGGGCGTGGTCTACGCGCCGCCGAGCCTCGGCGACGTCCCGCCGGAACTACGGCCGGGCGCGCGCGAGGCGGAGGGGCGGCCGGTGCCCGTGACCCTGCTGGGCGAGCCGGTGGGTGAGGGCGAGCGCCGTCGGCACGACGACGTCCGCCCCCACCTGGACAACCTCCGGATCGACCGGCGTCAGCTGCTGGCGACGGTGTGCGAGCTGCTCGACTCGCGGCTCGCCACCTGGCCGAGCAGGTCCCGCCAGGCGTCCCTGTACCGGCGCGGCGAGAAGCTCTTCGTGACGCGCTTCGCCTCGCGGCCGAGCCGGCGGGCCAGCCGGTCGTCCTGGAGCACCTGAACCAGGCGGTCGGCCAGTGCCTGCACGTCGTCCCGGGCCACCAGGAACCCGTTCTCGCCGTCGCGGATCACCTCGGCCGGGCCGTAGTTGCAGTCGTACGCCACGAACGGCGTGCCGACCGACATGGCCTCGGTGAGGGTGAGCGGCAGCCCCTCGTAGAAGGACGTCATGGCCGCGACCCGGGAGCCGGCGAAGGCGTGCAGGGCCTGGGACGTCGCGCCGTGGAACCGCACGGTGGTGCCGAGGTCCAGGCCGAGCTCGGTGGCGAGCTTCTTGAGGGACTCCTCCTCGACGCCGTGCCCGTACACGTCGAGGTGCGCGCCCGGGACGCGCTCGTGCACCAGCACGAACGCCCGCAGCAGGTGGTCGAGCTGCTTCTGCGGTGCGAGCCGGCCCACGAACACCACGGAGTCGCCGTCCCGCCGCACGCCGCGGACGCGGGGCTTGGGTGCGGCGTGCCGCAGCACGTGCAGCGGCAGCCCCGGGTACCGCTGCAGGAGGTCGGTGCGCTGCCGTTCGGTGAGGCAGACCATGGCGTCCACGTTGGTCGTGTCCGAGAAGAAGCCGGTCCAGTGCGGTTTGGTGGGCGCCGCGGCGTCGTAGGGCGCCGCAAGGTGCGAGTTGTGCAGCACCGACACGCCCCGCAGGTGCGGGTGGCGCATGAGGCGCAGGCTCCGCTGCCACACGTTCTCGCCGTCGGCGAAGACCACGAGGTGGCGCGCGGAGGCGAAGGTGGTGTCGAGCCAGCGGGCGATCGCCCCCGCGTAGTCCCCGACCTCGTCCTCGCGCAGGCGCAGGTGGGCCTCGCCGGCGCCGACGTGCCCGTCGACCTCGGCCTCCAGCCAGACGGCGCGTCCGTCGACGACGAGCTCGCGCCGGCGGCCGCCGCCCGGCGGGAGGTGGTCGATCGCGACGAGCGCCCCGTGCGCGAAGTGCCACAGCGACTCGCGCGTGCCGTCCTCGCGCAGCACGACGAGCTGGCGCGTGACGTCGGCGTCCGGGTCGAGCAGCTCGATGGTGCGCAGCTTGTCGTCCACCAGGGTGCGCACCTGGCGCACGTCGCCCACGGTCCGCCGACGGCGCTTCACGCCCGGCCCGTCGGCGATGCGGGGCACCGAGACGGGCTCGACCTCGCGCGCCCGCGCCCGGTCGACGGCGTCGGGTCCGTCGCGCCACAGGACCAGCAGGCGCACGTCGGGCCGCAGGAGGCCGTGCGAGCGGACCCAGTCGCCGTCGTCGTCCAGCAGGCCCGTCACCACGAGGGTGGTGCGGTACCCGAGGCCGGCGTAGAGGTTGGCGCGGGCCAGGACGGCGCGGGTGCCACCCGCGATGCGCTGGCCGAGCGAACGGACGAACAGGACGACGTCGGTGTCCCCGGGGCGGGGAGCGCTGGTCATGAGCGGAGGCTCCAACGCCATGCGTCGGCGTTGTGCCGTCCGGAGCGCCCGCCGAAGTTCTTGGCGGTCGCGGCACCGTTCCCGCGCAGCACGCGCGCGTGGTTGGTCCACTCGTCGAGCGGCGCGGCGTCGTCGGGCTCCGTGCCGGCCGCCGCGACCGCGGCGAGGCCGGCGACCAGGGCGGCCACCTCGACGTCGTCGGGCTCACCGCGGACCACCCGGACCTCGGGGCTCACTCGTCGTCCTCCTCGTAGAAGCCGAAGCCGGGGGCCTCGCCGCGCGAGGCCGCCCACTCGGCGATGTCGTAGCCGCCCTCGGTGAGCTGCGTCGCGACGGACTCGCCGGCAGCGTCGAGCAGGTCGATCACGCCGTCCAGCGAGGCGTCCCCGCCCCGCGCGCCCACGACGAAGCCGAGGTAGAACGACTCGCCCTCCTCCGGCGCCTCGGACTCGAGGATCTCGTCCTCCTCGCCCTCGTGCTCCGGCTCCCACACCGACGAGGTGAGGTCGGGGTGCATGCCCAGCGCGCCGTGCAGCACGTCGAACAGCGCGGCGTTCAGGTGCCCCACCTTCGACTCGAGGGCCAGCACGCGCGGGTCCTCGTCGGCCTCGGCGGCGCCGAACTCGGCGCGTACGCCCACGGCGGTCCCCACGTAGTCGTGCAGCGCGGCCGCCAGGGCATCGACGGCGCGGTGCATCGGCTCCGTGTCGACGCGGCCCATCGGCGCCGGGCCGTGGGTGGCGTCTTCGTGGCTCATGCGGTCTCCTCCAGGTCTGGACCGGCTCGACATCCCGCTCAGAGCGGGATGTTGCCGTGCTTCTTCGGAGGAAGCGTAGATCGCTTGGTGCGCAGCGCGCGCAGGGCACGCACGACCTGCACCCGGGTCTCGGACGGGCGGATGACCGCGTCGACGTAACCGCGCTCGGCGGCGTCCCAGGGGTTGACGATGGCGTCCTCGTACTCGGCGGTCAGCCGGGCCCGCTCGGCCTCGACGTCGCCGCCCGCCTCCTGGACCGTCTTCAGCGCGCCGCGCTGCAGGATGTTCACCGCGCCGCTCGCGCCCATGACGGCGATCTGGGCGGTCGGCCACGCCAGGTTGACGTCGGCGCCGAGCTGCTTGGAGCCCATCACGATGTACGCGCCGCCGTACGCCTTGCGGGTGATGATCGTGACCAGCGGCACCGTGGCCTCGGCGTACGCGTAGATCAGCTTGGCGCCACGGCGGATGATGCCCTGGTGCTCCTGCCCCACACCGGGCAGGAAGCCCGGCACGTCCACGAACGTCAGCACGGGGATGTTGAACGCGTCGCAGGTGCGCACGAACCGCGCGGCCTTCTCGGCGGCGTCGATGTCGAGCGTGCCCGCCATGGACTGCGGCTGGTTGGCGATGATGCCGACCGACTGGCCCTCCACGTGCCCGAACCCGATCAGCACGTTCGTGGCGAACATCGGCTGGACCTCCAGGAACGACTCCGGGTCCAGCACCGCCTCGATGGCGTCCCGCATGTCGTACGGCTGGTTGTCGCTGTCCGGGATCAGCGTGTCGAGCGCCTCGTCCTCGGCCGTGACCTCCAGCACCGTCTCGTCCTCGGGCGGGAACGCCGGGGCGTCCGACAGGTTGTTCTGCGGCAGGTAGCTCACGAGGTGGCGCACGTAGTCGAGGGCGTCGTCCTCGTCGCTGCCCATGTAGTGCGCCACGCCCGACCTCGAGTTGTGCGTGCGGGCGCCACCCAGCGTCTCGAAATCGACGTCCTCGCCCGTCACGGTGCGGATCACGTCCGGGCCGGTGATGAACATGTTGGAGGTCTGGTCGGCCATGACGATGAAGTCGGTCAGGGCGGGGGAGTACACCGCACCGCCCGCGCTCGGGCCGAGGATCAGGGAGATCTGCGGGATCACGCCCGACGCCGCGACGTTGCGCCGGAACATCTCCGCGAACTGCGTCAGGGCCGCGACGCCCTCCTGGATGCGTGCGCCGCCGCCGTCGCTGATGCCGATGAGCGGCACGCCCGTGCGCAGCGCGAGGTCCTGCACCTTGGTGATCTTCTGGCCGTGCACCTCGCCGAGGCTCCCGCCGAACACCGTGAAGTCCTGGGAGAAGATGCACACCTGGCGGCCGTCGATCGTGCCGTAGCCGGTCACGACGCCGTCGCCCGCGATGCGCTTCTTGTCCAGGCCGAAGTTGCGGCTGCGGTGCTTGGCCAGTGCGTCCAGCTCGGTGAAGCTGCCCTCGTCCAGCAGCGCGTCGATGCGCTCGCGGGCGGTCTTCTTGCCCCGCTTGTGCTGCTTCTCCTGGGCCGTCACCTCCGGCTCGTCGATGGCGGCTGCCCGGCGTGCGTCGAGGTCGTCGAGCTTGGCGCGCGTGCCGGCGAGGGTCGTCGTGGAGTCGTTCACATCTCCGAGCGTAGTTGTCGGATGCCTCCCGCTCGATGCGGGAGCGTCCAGCGGGTCGCGCCGCCGACTTGTGGGGTTCCTCCAAGGGCGGTCGTGCGGCCCAGGAGAGAGGATGAGGACGTGCGCCCCTCCCTGTTTCTCGACCGGCTCTCCGTCCCCGGGTTCGCCCGGGTCGAGGTGGTCGAGACCTCGCCCTCCACCAACGCCGAGCTCGTCGCCGCCGTCCGGGCCGACCCGGCCGCCTGGCCCGCGCCGTCGGCCCTGGTCGCGGAGGAGCAGACCGCCGGCCGCGGACGCGCCGGACGGTCCTGGGAGACGCCGCCGCGCGCCGGTCTGACCGTCTCCGTGCTGCTCCGGCCCCGTGTCCCCGCGGAGAGCCTGGGCTGGCTCCCGCTCCTCGCGGGCCTCGCGGTGGTCCGCGCGGTGTCCGACGGCGGGGTCGTCGCCGCCGTGAAGTGGCCCAACGACGTGCTGCTGCCCGCCGCCGACACCGTCGCCGGGCTGGGCCTGTACCGCAAGGTCGCCGGGATCCTGGCCGAGGTGGTGCCCGAGACGCCGGACGCCTCGCGGGCCGTGCCGGGCGCCGCCCCCGCCGTCGTGCTCGGGATCGGCCTCAACGTGTCGCAGTCCGCCGAGGAGCTCCCCGTGCCGACGGCGACGTCGCTGGCGATCGCGGGCCATCCCCGGCCCGACCGCACCGACGTGCTGGTGCGGATGCTCGGCGAGGTGCACGCCGTCGTCCGGCGCTGGGAGGACGCGGACGGCGACGTCGTCGCCGCCGGCCTGCTGGCGGAGTACACGGCCGTGTCCGCGACGCTGGGCACCCGCGTGCGGGCCGAGCTCGCCGGGGACGCGGGTGTGGTGGAGGGAGAGGCCGTGGGTCTCGACGCCACGGGCGCGCTGACGATCCGCACGGACGCGGGCGAGGAGCGCACGGTCACCGCGGGCGACGTCTGGCACCTGCGGTGACGCCGTCTCCTGCCCGTGCGGCGGCGCGGGGCGGTCCGGGTGAACTCGCGCGCGGCGCCGGGTGAACTCGACGGCAGCCCCTGCCACTGAGCCCCTGACCTGCGGTAATCTCCGCCACAAGCGACGACGGGCAGCACGGGCGGGTGACGGTCAGGAGACGCCATGGAGGCAGGACGAGCCACGGTCGGGGTGGCCAAGGGAATCGTGTGCGCCGCGGCGGTGGTCGCGGTCTACCTGATCAGCACGGTCCGGCTGGACCGGGGGATCGTCCAGAGCGAGGGGACGCCGACGGCGGGCCTCGTCGCGGCCGGGATCTCCTGGCTGCTGGTGGTCTGGGTACTGCTCTACCGGGACGACGGCGTCCCGGGGGTGCGGCTGGGCCTGTGGAACGTGGTGACCGTGGTCGGCATGCTCCTGGTGCTCGCGGGGATCCCCCTCGTGCTGACGTTCTGGGGCTGAGCGGCACGGATGCATGCGGGTGCATGAGGTGCGCCCGCCTACAGTGGTGACGTGCTCCACAACTCCGAGACGTCCCCCACGAACCACGAGACCCCCGGCGCCGACACCGCGGCCCGGCTCGACGAGACCCTGCTGGGCGGCGCCCGCCGCTACACCCTGTCGCAGGTCGTGGAGCTCACCGGGCTCGACAAGCAGTTCGTGACCCGCTACTGGCGCTGGATCGGCCTGCCCGTCACGCACCCCACCGAGACCTGGTTCACCGACGCCGACGTGGAGGCGCTCAAGGACGCGGCCGGCCTCTTCGAGGCGGAGCAGATGGACGAGCGCGCCCAGATGACCTTCATCCGGTCCGTGGGCCACACGACCGAGCGGCTCGCGCTGTGGCAGGTCGAGGCCCTCGTCGAGCACCTCGCCCGGCGGTACGAGCTGGACGAGACGTCGGCCCGGCTGCTCGCGTTGGACAAGCTCCCGGAGATGTCCGAGATGCTGAGCCGCCAGCTCGAGCACGCCTGGCGGCGTCAGCTCGCGGCGCTCACGGGCCGCACGGCCATCGAGTTCGCCGGGGCGCGCGGCGACGAGAGCAACGACGGCCACCAGCTCCCGCTGCTGCGGGCGGTCGGGTTCGCCGACATCGTCTCGTTCACCAAGCGCACGGCGGGGCTCGGCTCGGAGGAGCTGGCGGAGTTCGTGCAGCGGTTCGAGGCCGGCGCGCGGGACGTCATCGTGAACGCGGGCGGCCGCGTGGTGAAGACCATCGGCGACGCCGTCCTGTTCGTCACCGACGACGTCGCCACCGGGGCGGAGGTGGCCCTCGGCCTGGCCGAGACCTCCGGGGCGCAGCTCGGCACCGCCGCGCCCGGCGACCCCGAGATCCCCGTGCGCGTCGGGTTCGTCTGGGGGCGGGTGCTGTCGCGGTTCGGCGACATCTTCGGCCCCACGGTGAACCTCGCGTCGCGCCTGACCGAGCAGTCCGACCCGTCGACCGTGCTGGTCGACAAGGAGACCGCCGCGCTGCTCGCCACGAGCTCGCGCTACGCGCTCACCGCGCAGCCCGAGCGCGACGTCCCGGGCATCGGCCCGCTGGCGCCGGTGCGACTGCAGCGGGCGTACCAGGGCTGACGCGGGGTCGGTCCGGCGGGGTCGGCGGCGCGCGCCCCTACTCAGCCCTCCCGGCCACCCCGCATCCGCTGCAGCGCCCGCATCGCGCCGGGCAGCAGCCGGAGCTGCTCGCGGCGCTCGGCCGCGAACGTGCGGCGGTCGCCCGACGACCAGCGCCGGTCGAAGAGCCGCTTGGCCGCCGCGACGGCCTCGGGCCGCCGCTCCGCGATGCGGCCGGCGAGCGCGAACGCCTCGTCCAGGGGCGTGTCGGTCACGGTGCCGGCCAGGCCGAGCCGTCCGGCGTCGGCCCCCGTGAACTCCTCGGCGGTGAAGGTGAGGCGTTTCGCCGTCTCGATGCCCACGAGCTGCGTCAGCGCGCGGATCCCGGACATGTCGGGGACCAGGCCGCGCTCGACCTCCTTGACCGACCAACGGGCGTCGGGCGTGGTCAGGCGCAGGTCGGCGGCCAGCGCGATCTGCACGCCCGCCCCGATGACGTGCCCGTGCACGGCCGCGATCACCGGGACCGGCAGGCGGCGCCAGGTCCAGCAGGCCTCCTGGAACAGGTTGGTGCCGCGCGGCGTCGGCACGAAGGCCCGGGCGACCGCCGCCGGGTTCCGCGCCGCCGAGCCGAGGTCGAGCCCCGCGCAGAACGAGCGGCCGTTGCCGGAGACGACGACCGCACGCAGCCCGGGTTCGCGCCCCAGGCGGCGTGCGGTGGCCCTCAGCTCGCCCAGCATGCCCAGCGACAGCGCGTTGAGCTTGTCGGGCCGGTCGAGACGGACGTCGGCGATCCCGTCCGCGAGGGTGCAGGAGACACCGCTCCCGGACGGGATGCCGGTCGTGCTGCTGGCGTTCATGACGCGCAGCCTACGGTTCGGCGCACGAGCCGGGTGCTCGCACACGACCTCCGTGCTGGTTCAGGACCTCCGCGCTAGTTGACGACCTCCGTGTCGACGCCCTCGTACGGCGGCACCGTCACGGTGCGCTTGCCGGGCTTGCCGCCCAGCACGACGGTGCGGTAGCTGACGTTGTTGTCCGTCGTCAGCTCGTGCAGGGCGCCGTTCGGGTTCACGGTGATCTTGATCTGGTAGGTCCCGTTCTTGACACCCGCCAGGTTGAACGCCTGTGTCTGGGTCTGGTTGTAGGTGTCGCCCCAGCCGACGGGCAGGACCTCGCGCAGCCACAGCGCGGACCGGTCGCCGCAGGTGCTGTCGAGGCCGGTGGCCTCGGGCCGCCAGGTCGCGCCGGGCACCGACAGGTCGACGGCGTTGGTGGGCGCGAGGCACCACGACTGCTTGCCGCTCGTGGTCACCAGGGAGCCGTCGGGCTTGACCAGCTCGTAGCTCGCGAAGTCGAGGAAGTGCCAGTGGTCGTGCTCGGGGGCGGCGTGGTACTTCATCTTGCCGGTCTTGGTGCTGCCCACCTCCTTGCCGTCCCGGTAGAAGAACTGGTAGGCGTCCATGACCTCGGCGGCGCCCTTGCGGTAGCCCTCGACCACGAGAGGCGCCGGGCCGGCGTTCCACTCGTTGGCGTTGAAGGTGAGGCGGTCGGTCCCGGAGGCGCGCTCGATGCCGATCTGCCATGCCGGCAGGGAGAGCAGGTCGGGGAGCGTGTCCTCGGCCGGGGCCTTGTTCGACGGCTTGGTCCCCGGCTGGCCGAGCGCGGGGTGGTCGCCGCCGTGCTCCTGGCTCCCGCCCTGGAGGGTGAAGAGGTTCGCGCGGTGCGAGGAACCGGCGCCGTCGCCGGTGCCGTGGCTGCCGTGGGCGCCACTGGCCATCGCCCGGACCTGGTCGGCGTGGGTGGATGCGGCGTCACCCTCGGCCAGCGTGCTGAAGCCCTCGGAGGGCGCCCCGAGGAGCGCGTCCCCGACCTCGCCGCAGTCCACGACGCTGCACTCGTCGATCACCTTGACGCGCTGGGACACCGAGCGGCCCGCGGCGGGGAGGCCCAGGAAGTCCGCGACGGGGTCGCTGATGGTCACGGTCATCCGGAGGTTCTTGCGCGTGGTCTTCAGCTCGAAGTACGTGTCGAGCTTGGTCGCCCAGCCCTGCTCGATGCCGGAGACGCTGGACTTGGTGAACCAGTCGCCGCCGCAGAACATGGGGTAGATCGGCTCGGTGTTGCCCGTCGGCTCGACGCGCTGGCGCTCCATGCCGCTGAGGCACAGGCTGCGCGACTTCTTGACCAGCACCTTGCCGGTCGAGTCCGTGACCTGGACCGTGAGGCCCTTCTTGAAGCCGCCCAGCCCGTCGACGATCGCGGCGGGGGCCTTCGTGGTGGTGCGCTCGTCGCCGCGGATCACCGTCTTGGTGAGTGTTGCGCGGGCGGAGGGCTTGGCCTTCTTGGCCCAGAACTCGTAGCCCTCGCCGTAGGCGGCCATCCAGACGCCGGAGTCGAAGTACACCCAGCCGTCGTAGTTGTAGGCCTCGACGGTGCTCGCCGCCGGGGCGAAGCGCAGGCCGCGCTGCGCGCCGGTGGGCGCGGCGTCCGCCGGTGCCGCCGCGATCGGTGCGGCGGAGGCGGTGGCGTTGGTCGCGCCGCCCTCGCCGAGCAGGCCGAGGGCCAGCACGACGGCGACGCCCATGGTGAGCAGGCGCGGCGACGGCCGGGACAAACGTAGTGCGGTCATGGATCCCCCAGATCGGTGAGGACAGGAACCTGTCACCGCTAGGGACGCACGAGAGACCCGGTTCGTTGGCGGGCGCGCCGAATTCACCCGGTGAATGTTGTCCGGGCAGGTCAGACGGCACGCAGCGCACCCGGCCGGCGCCCGGGCCGGCTGGGCCGGGGCCGCCTCCTCGCCGGGGTGACGGGCGGGCCACGGACCGACGTGTGACACGATGCGAGCGTGCTGAAAGTCGTTCTCTTCGATCTCGACGACACACTCGTGGACCAGGAGGGCGCCTCTCGGACGGCGCTCCTGGACTGGCTGCCCGAGCTGGGTCTGGACCACGACGACCCCGAGGAGCTGGTCACGGCGTGGGGCGGCATCGCCGAGGAGGCCTACGCCCGGTACCAGCGGCGCGAGATCACCTTCCAGGAGCAGCGGCGCGTCCGCGTGCGCGAGTTCCTGGGGGCGGACGCCACCGACGACGAGGCCGACGAGCTGTTCTCCGGCTACCTGTCGCGCTACGAGCAGGCCTGGACGGCGTTCGACGACGCCGTCCCGGCCCTGCGCCGGGTGCGGGACGCCGGCCTCGTCGCCGCGCTGCTCACCAACGGCGACTCCGCCCACCAGCGACTCAAGCTCGACCGCACGGGTCTGGCCGCGCACGTCGACGTCGTCGTCGCCTCGGACGACCTGCCCGCGGGCAAGCCGGACCCGCGTGCCTACGCGGCGACCTGCGAGGTGCTCGGGGCGGTGCCGGGCGACGTGCTGATGGTGGGCAACGACGTCGAGAAGGACTACCAGGGCCCGCTCGACGCCGGGCTCGCCGCGGTGCTGCTGGACCGGTACGACCGGTACCCGGAGGTCGAGGCCCGCATCCGGACCCTCGACGAGATGCCGCCGGCAGCCTGATCGCGGACCGCCTGTAACGCCGGGCCGGCGTCCGGACATGACCGTCTCGTCACCGCTAGCCCAACGAGAGGTCCACATGTCGGCCCCAGAAGCTCCGCCACCCGATCGCGAGGCCCGGTTCACGGCGCTCTTCGAGTCCACCCACCGCGCGCTGCTCGCCTACGCCGTGCGCCGCGTGGCCGAGCCGGCAGACGCCGCCGACGTCGTGGCCGAGACCTTCCTGGTCGCCTGGCGGCGCATCGACGACGTCCCGGGCGGCGCGGACGCCCGGCCCTGGATGTTCGGGGTCGCGCGCCGGGTGCTCGCCAACGCGCGGCGCGGCGACCGCCGTCGGCTCGCGCTCGCGGACCGGCTGCGCGCCCACCTCGCCGACGTCGTCGACGCGCCGTCCGGTCCGGGCACCGATGTCGAGCGGGCCCTCGCGCGGCTCTCCGGTGACGACCAGGAGCTGCTGCGCCTGGTGGCGTGGGAGGGGCTCGGCCGCGAGGAGATCGCTGTGGTCCTGGGCATCTCGCGGACCGCGGTGCGGGTCCGGCTGCACCGCGCCCGCCGCCGGCTCGCCGACGAGCTGGCCGCGGTGGCCGCGGCGGACGAGGACGTCGCCGTGCCCCGGGCACTGCCGACGGGCGACGGCGACCGGACGGCCGTGAAACGTTCCGTCCCGGACGGACAGGTGATGAGCAGGTGGGCAGGAGCCCACCACGGGACCGAGGAGGCACGATGACGGACGCGATGAAGCAGCTCAAGGCTGCGGACCCGGTGGGCCGGGCCGACCTCGACGCCGTGGAGCCGGTGGCGCTCGCCACCCTGCGTGAGGAGATCATCATGACCGGAACCCAGCTCGACGCCGCCGAGGCGGAACGCACGGCGGCCGCGGCAGGACCGTCCCGCGCCAGCACGCGGAAGCTCGGCCGCCGGGGGGCGGTCGTCGTCGGGCTCGCCGCCGTGCTCGCCGGGGGCGGGGTCGCCTACGCGGCGATCCAGGCCTTCGTCGCGCAGGACACGGCGGGCCTGACCTGCATGGCCACCTGGAACGACAGCGCTCTCGAAGGGCAGGGTGTCGACGCCGGCGGCCCGTGGCTCACGGGCGACGCGGTGGCCGACTGCACGACGATGCTGGCCGAGGCCGGCCTGCCGCCCGTCGCCGACCCCGTCGTGTTCGAGCACGACGGCTGGGTCTACGTGACCCCGGCCGACCAGGCGCCCGACTGGGCCGAACCCATCGACACCGGGAGCGGACCCGCGGCGGACGCGGCCGTCATCGAGCTGCGGCAGAGCCTCGGCGACCGGGTCGACGGCGGCTCCGGCGCCTGCCGCACCATCGATGAGGCGGTCGTCTGGGCACAGTCCGAGCTTGACCGGCTCGGGCTGGAGGGCTGGACGATCGAGACGGAGGACGCGAACGACCCGACCCGGGCGTGCTCGACGGTGTCCGCGGAGGAGACCGGCAAGGTGCTGGTCTGGGCTGACGCCGATCCGGACGACGTCTACGGCGTTCCGGAGCTCGACCCGATGGTGAGTGCGCTCCGCGAGGTCGCCGCAAGCGAGTGCCCGACGATCGAGCAGCTGAGCTCGGTCGTCGACGAGGAGCTCGCGTCGCTCGGCCACCACTGGCCGACGACCACGGTCGAGGACGACGCGGCGCGGTGTGCCCGGGTGGACATGGTCGTGGGCGGCAGCGTCCAGGTCACGGTGTACGGGCCGCCGACGGCGGGCTGAGCGGCGGGCACGGCCGCCCGCCGAGTTCGGCAGGTGGCATCGAGGTCGGCACAGCCCTGTGCCGACCTCGATGCCACCTGCCGAACTCAGGGCCTGATGGCCCCAGGGCAATTGGCCAACAGCTTGTTGGCCGGACTCGGCGAGCGGCTGTCAGACCCGGACCGGCTCCGGGTCCCTCGGGTCCGGGTCCTCCTCGATCAGCGACGGGCCGTCGTTCTGCACCGAGCCGACGGCGTCGCCGACCGGAAGGGTGGTCAGCGGTGCGTTGTCCAGCTGCAGCAGCTTGGACGCGTCGCCGACCGCGGGGTCGAGCCACTCGTCCCAGGCGCTGGGCGGCAGCACGAACGGCATGCGGTCGTGGATCGGGGCCATGCTCTTGGACGCCGGCCGGGTGATCACCGTGGTGGAGACGAGCCATCGGTCGGGGTCGGTCTCGCTCGCCGCCGGGTTGCGCCAGAACTCGTACAGCCCCGCGAACGCCGCGACGTCCGCCTCGGCGGGGTGGATCCAGTACGGCTGCTTCGGGACCTTCTTCGAGCCCGTCGCGGGCGGCGCCAGCTTGCGCCACTCGTAGTAGCCGTCGGCCAGCACGATGCAGCGCCGCACCTTGAAGGGCTTGGCGAACGCCGGCTTGTCCAGCAGCGACTCGGACCGCGCGTTGATCATGCGCGCGCCGCCGCTCGGATCCTTGGACCAGGACGGCACGAGCCCCCAGCGGGCGAGCCGCACGGACCGCGTCACCTCGTCGGAGCCCTTGGCCGCCCGCTCGACGACGATCCGCACGGGGTCCGTCGGCGCCACGTTCCAGGACGGCGGCAGCAGCCGCGCGTCCTCGGCGATCTCGGCGATCGCGAGCTCGTCGGCGAGGTCCTGGGTCTGGGTGAAGGAGGCGAAGCGTCCGCACATGGGACCAGCATGCCCCGAGCCACTGACACTCGCGGGAGCACGGCTCCCGGTGGTGAACCGCCGGCGAACACCTGACCGGAGAGCGAGATCACTCTTCTCATCGTCGTATCGATTCGATAGCATCGGACCCATGCCAACCTCTGCGCCGTCGGGCGTCTCCCCAGTCGTGCCCGCGCGCCGAGCGTCGTCCCGGTCCACCGTCAAGTGGGTCCTCATGCTCGGGGCCCTGTCGGCCCTGCCCGCCTTCACCGTCGACATGTACCTGCCGGCCCTGCCGCAGGTCGCCCTGGACCTGGGGTCCACCGAGGCGCTCGCACAGCTCACGGTGTCCTGCATGCTCATCGGCGGTGGTGTGGGCCAGCTCGTCATCGGGCCGCTCTCCGACCGGTTCGGCCGCCGCGCCCCGCTCCTGGTCGGCCTTGCGCTGCACGTCGTCATCTCACTGCTGTGCGCCGTGGTCACGAGCATGCCGCTGCTGATCGGCCTCCGCCTCGCCCAGGGCTTCTTCAACGCCGCGGCCGGCGTGGCCTCGGTCGCCATCGTGCGCGACCGCTTCGTGGGTGCCGAGGCCGCCCGCATCCTGTCCCGCCTCATGCTGGTGATCGGCGTGGCGCCGATGTTCGCGCCCACGCTGGGCACCTTCGTGCTCGCGCACGGTCCCTGGCGCTGGGTGTTCGTGGTGCTGGCCGTGATGGGCGCCGCGCTGGCCGTCGTGGTGCTCCGGGTGATGCCCGAGACCCACCCGCCGGTCAAGCGGCTCACCGGCGGCGTCCGCACCGTCGCCGGCGGCTACGTCAAGCTGCTCAAGGACCGGCACTTCATGGCCCTCGCGGTGATCCCGGGCCTGGGCTTCGGTGTGCTGATGAGCTACGTGGTGGGCTCGCCCATCATCTTCCAGCAGGAGTACGGGCTGAGCGAGGGGCAGTTCGCCCTGCTGTTCGCGATCAACGGCGTGGGGCTGGTCCTGTCGGCCCAGGTCAACGCGGCGCTCGTGCGCAAGGTCGCCCCGGTCCGGCTGCTCCGGTTCGGGGTGGTCGCCCAGGCGATCCTCGTCGTCGTGCTGCTCGTGGTGGTCCTGACCGGGGCCGGCGGGCTGATCGGCCTGCTGGTCGCCCTGTGGTGCGTGCTCGCGTTCCAGGGGCTCGTCCCGGCCAACGCGTCCGCACTGGCGCTGTCCCGGCACGGCGAGATCGCCGGCACCGCGGCGGCGATGATCGGCGCCGTCCAGTCCCTGATCGCCGGCTCGGTGAGCTCGCTCGGCGGGTTCCTCGGCGGGGACGCCGCGGCCATGGCCCTGGTGATGCTCGCCGCGGTGACGCTGGCGATCATCGTCCTGGCGACCGCCACCCCGGCGTTCCGCCGCGGCGGCTGGCACATGCCGGTCTGAGCCCCTCCTGCGCGCTGCGGCACTCTCGGGCGCTGAGCCCCGGCCGAGAGTTCACCGGGAGGTAGCGCCAGGTTCACCGGGATGTGGGGTGCGCCCACTTGGCTCGGCCGCATGAGCACACCCCTGCGTACCCGCGCCACGCGCGTGGTGGCCGCCGCGGCGACGGCATCGTTGCTGCTGCCGGCGGCCTCCGCCGTCGCCGGCCCTCGGCCCGTCCCCGCCTCCGAGCACCATGGCGGGACCCACCTCGCCGCGTCCCTGGCAGGCCGCGCCACACTGTCCGCCGACTACCTGGCGGACGGCCCGCCGTCGGGCGCCGCCGCGAGCCCGGGCAACGGGCGCCAGGGCCCCTGGGACGGCCAGGTGATCCCCGGCTTCTCCGCGATGGTCGACAACCACGACGGCACCTTCTGGGCCCAGCCCGACAACGGCTTCGGCGCCAAGGGCAACTCCGCCGACTTCCTGCTGCGCAACTACCTGGTGCGCCCCCAGTGGGACACCAACCGCCGCGGCTCGGGCGACGGCGAGATCGAGGTGCTCGACCTCATCGGGTACAACGACCGCAACGACGTGCTCGACGTCGACATCGTCAACGAGGACACCGAGGAGCGGCTGCTCACGGGTGCCGACTTCGACATCGAGTCCCTGGTGCGCGCCGCCGACGGCACGTTCTGGGTGGGCGAGGAGTTCGGCCCGTTCCTGCTGCACTTCGACGCCGACGGCACCCTGCTGGAGGCCCCGTACGCGTTCCCGGACGGTAAGTCGCCCGGCAACCCGTACCTGGAGCCCGGTGAGACGCCCAACGTGGGCAGCAGCCGCGGCTTCGAGGCCATGGCGGGCATCGGCCGCTACCTCTACCCGGTGGTCGAGGGCGCCCTGGCGAACGACACCGACCCGCGCCGCCGCTGGATCTACCAGTTCGACACCCGCCGCGGCGAGTACACGGGCAAGCGCTGGGCCTACCAGACCGACCAGCCCGCCGACGTCATCGGCGACGCCTACGCGACCGGCCGCGACACGATGCTGCTCATCGAGCGCGACGACTTCGAGGGCGACCAGGCGGTCACCAAGCGCGTCTACGAGATCGACCTGGGCACGACGGACCGCGACGGGTTCGTGCGCAAGGAGCTCGTGGTGGACGCCCTGCGGATCGACAACCCGCGCGGCATCGACGCAGGGGAGGGCTACGGCCTGGGCGACACGTTCGCCCTGCCCGTGCAGTCCTTCGAGACCGTCCTGTTCGTCGACAAGGACACGCTGCTGATCGGCAACGACAACAACTACCCGGGCAACGACGCGCGCGTCACCGGCACCCCGGACGACACCGAGATGGCCCTGGTGGACCTCAGGAAGAAGCGCGTCACGGACGACGGCGTCACCGTCGTCGGGCACCGCGGCGCCTCCGGCTACCGGCCGGAGCACACGCTCGCCGCCTACGAGACCGCCATCAACCAGTGCGCCGACTACATCGAGCCCGACGTGGTCCCCACCAAGGACGGCGTGCTCGTCGCCCGGCACGAGAACGAGATCAGCGGCACCACCGACGTCGCCGCGCACGCCGAGTTCGCCGGTCGCCGCACGACGAAGACGATCGACGGCACCCGGATCACCGGCTGGTTCACCGAGGACTTCACGCTCGCCGAGCTGCGCACCCTGCGCGCCAAGGAGCGTCTGCCGCAGGTCCGGCCGCGGAACACCGCCTTCGACGGGCTGTACCTGATCCCGACGCTCGACGAGGTGCTCGACCTGGCCCGCAACAGCCGCACCTGCGACGGCGCGCCCGTCGGCGTCTACCCGGAGACCAAGCACCCCACCTACTTCGACTCGGTGGGCCTCTCCCTGGAGGAGCCGCTGGTGGCCGAGCTGCGCCGCAACGGGTTCGACGACGAGGACGCACCGGTGATCGTGCAGTCCTTCGAGGTCGGCAACCTGCGGGAGCTCGACGAGCTCACCGACGTCCCCCTGGGTCAGCTCGTCAGCAGCAGCGGTGCGCCCTACGACCTGGTGGCCGCCGGCGACCCGCGCACCTACGCGGACCTCGTCACCCGCCAGGGGCTCCGCGAGATCGCGACGTACGCCGACGGCATCGGCGCCGAGAAGAACGTGCTGATCCCGCGCAACGCCGACGGCACCCTCGGCGCGCCGAGCAGCGTGATCCGTGACGCCCACCGCGCGGGCCTCGAGGTGCACACCTGGACGTTCCGCCAGGAGAACCAGTTCCTGCCGGCGGAGTTCCGCTCGTCGGCCGACCCGAACGCCGTCGGCGACCTCGTCGGCGAGATCCGCGTCTTCCTGGACGCCGGACTGGACGGGTTCTTCTCGGACAACCCGGACCTCGGCGCCGCCGCGGTCAGGTGATCTCCGGGTGACTTAACAGGCCCCGTGCCGGGGTACGTGCTTATGCTCCGCATGTGCCCCGGCACCTCCGTCACCAGCGCAGTCATCGCGCCGCGCGCGCCGCGGCGCTCGTCGTCGTCGGCGCGCTCGCCCTCGTCGCGGCGGGTGGCGCCGCCGCCTACCTCGACCTGAAGCAGCAGATCGGCGTCAGCGACGTCTCAGGTCTCGTCAAGGGCCCGACGCCGTCCGTGGACCCCGACGACCCGTTCACCGGGCGCAGCCTGAACATCCTCGTGCTGGGCACCGACCTGCGGGGCGGCGAGAACACCGAGATCGCCGGTGCGGGCGACGGCGGCATGCGGTCGGACACCACCATGCTGGTGCACATCTCCGGCGACCGGTCCCGCATCGAGGTGGTCTCGATCCCGCGTGACTCGCTGGTCGACATCCCGTCGTGCAAGCTGCCCGAGGGCGGCGAGTCCGGCGCCACCTACGGCATGTTCAACAGCGCGTTCACCATCGGCGGCGGCGCGGCCGAGGACCTCACCTACGCCGCCGCCTGCACCATCTCGACCGTGCAGACCCTCACGGGCGTGCCCGTCACCAACCACATGGTCGTGAAGATGGACGGCGTGGTCGACGTCGTCGACGCCCTCGGCGGGGTGCGCATGTGCCTGCCCGAGCCGCTCGTCCAGAACCCGGCGTACGGCCGGTTCGAGCTGCCCGCCGGTGAGCAGACCCTCGACGGCCGCCAGTCGATCGGGTTCCTCCGGGCGCGGCACGGCACCGGCCTGGGCCTGGAGCAGGGCAGCGACCTGACCCGCATCGACCGCCAGCAGGCGTTCGTCGACGCGCTGGTGCGCCAGATCCTGGCCCAGAACATCGTGACCAACTCGCCCAAGCTGTACCGCACCATCGAGGCGGTGCTGCGCGCCATCTCGGCCGACCCCGGCCTGGCCGACCCGGCGGCGCTCGCGGGCCTGGCGTTCAGCATCCGGGACATCGACCCGGCCGAGATCGTGTTCACCGAGCTGCCGGTGGTCGCCGCGCCGACGGACCCCAACCGGGTGGTCTGGACCGAGGACGCCACGGCGATCTGGGAGCGCCTCGCGGCCGACGAGCCGCCGCCCGGGCACGAGAGCGCGGAGCCGGGGTCCGGCGGGGCGTCGGACAAGCCGTCGGGCGGTGCCACGGGCGAGGCGACGGACGGGTCCACCCGCGGAACCACGGGGCCCGGGTCGGACGACGGCACCACCGTGCCGTCGGACACCCCCGACCCGTCGCCCTCGCCCTCGCTGCTGCCTGGGGTCTGCGCGGACTGACCTGAGGGTCGTATCCCTGACGCGGCCTGGATGCTGCCTGAGAACGGCGCGACTTATTTACACGATTGTTGCACTGAGGCCCTAGTCTCCGATGCGTGGCGAGTGACTTCTGGACGGCAGTGCGACCTGTCGGCGAGATAATTCCCGGGGTTCCCCGACATGCGCGCACGGGTGATCGTCAGCCGCGCCACGTGCGCAGCTGGCGCAAGGCGCTCGTGTTCCGCAGCGTCACGATGGGCGTGGTCGGGGTGATGGCCTTCGGTTCCGCGGCGGCCGCGACGGCCTACCACAACGCGATCTCGCAGATCGAGGTCCAGGACCTCGACGGCCTCGTGACCGAGGTGGTCGAGCCGAAGGACCCGTCCGACCCGTTCAAGGACCAGCCCGTCAACCTGCTCCTCATGGGCACGGACATCCGGGACGGGACGAACGCCGACATCGGCGGCACCGTCTCCGGCATGCGCTCGGACACCACGATGCTGGTGCACATCTCGGCCGACCGGCAGTGGATCGAGATCGTGTCGCTGCCCCGCGACACGTTCGTGGACATCCCGTCCTGCAAGCTGCCCGACGGGAGCCAGTCGCAGCCGTACCGCGACAAGTTCAACGCCTCGTTCACCGTCGGCAGCGGCGGCACGGACATGAAGTACGCGGCCGCGTGCACGATCAACACGGTCAACGCGATCACCGGCGTGACGGTGACGAACCACGCCGTGGTCAAGATGAACGGCGTGATCGACGTCGTCGACGCGATCGGCGGCGTGAAGATGTGCCTGCCCGAGGCGCTGCACGGCAACCCGAAGTCCGCCCGCATCGACCTGCCCGCGGGCGAGAACCTGCTCGACGGCAAGACGGCGATCCAGTTCCTCCGCGTGCGCAAGGGCACGGGCATGGGCCTGGAGATGGGCAGCGACCTGACGCGCATCGAGCGTCAGCAGGCGTTCATCAACGCGACGTTCCGGCAGATCCTGTCCGCCGAGACGCTTGCGGACCCGACCAAGACGTTCCGCCTGATCAACGCGGCCCTCGGGTCGCTGAGCGCCGACCCGGCGATCGCCAACCCGGGCAGCGTGGCCGGGCTCGCGTGGTCGCTGCGCGAGATCGAGAAGCGCAACATCATCATGACCAAGATCCCGGTTTACGACACGGAGGAGGGCGGTGTCGGCGGGCTCGGCTGGGGTCCGGAGGCCGCGGAGATCTTCGCCCGTCTGGCCGCCGACCAGCCGCCGGAGGAGGTCGTGCTGGACACGGCGGAGCCGGCCCCCTCGGGCAGTGCGAGCGGTGCGGCGCAGGGCGGCGACACGGCCGGTGACGCTGGTGGTGACACCGCCGGTGGTGGCACCGAGGAGGGCGCGGACGCCGGCGGTGACGCGGGGAGCACGGAGGGCGGCGACGCCGGGACGGGTGACACCGCCGAGCCCGGGGCCGGCGACGGCACCGCTTCCGAGCCGGCCACCCCGAAGCCGAGCCCGAGCCCGGAGGTGCTGCTCGACGGCGTCTGCGCCTGACGCGTCAGCCTGACGCGTCAGCCGGTCGTTCGTCCTGGGCTCAGGCGCCCAGGACGAGCGTGGCCGCGACGACCACCATGGTCACCGCGACCACGCTGTCCAGGACGCGCCAGGCGCCCGGCTTCTCCAGCAGCGGCGCGAGGTAGCGGGCCCCGTAGCCCAGCGCGACGAACCACGCCGTGCTGGCCAGGCAGGCGCCGAGCCCGAACCACCAGCGGTCGTCGCCGTGCGTGGCCGCCAGGCCGCCCACGAGCACCACGGTGTCGAGGTAGACGTGGGGGTTGAGCCAGGTCAGTGCGAGGGTGGTCGCGACGGCGGCGCCCATGGTCCGCGACGTCATGCTGTGCCGCCCCATGACGACCTGCTGGCCCTTCCAGGCACGGCGGGCGGCCATGCCCCCGTAGGCCAGCACGACGACGGCGCCCGCCCACCGCGCGACCTCGACCACCATGGGTGCGCTCTGGATCAGGGTGCCGAGCCCGCCGACCCCGGCCGAGATGAGCACGAAGTCGCTGACGGCGCAGATGCCGGCGACGAGGCCTACGTGCTCCCGCCGCAGGCCCTGGCGGAGGACGAAGATGTTCTGCGCACCGACGGCGACGATGAGGGAGAGGCCGAAGGCCATCCCGGCGAGCGCTGAGAGCATGCCTGAACCGTAGGAAGTCGGACACGGGATGTCCGGTTCATGATTCGGAAGTGCGGTAGGACTGGAACAGGGTTAATGATGGGGGTACGTCCAGATTTCACGCCGGCAGCAGCTTGCGCGTTGCTTCTTTTCGCAGCGCCGCCGTGACCCGGTCCAGCACCGCGGAGCGGAGCTTCCACTGCTGCAGGAGGAGCGGGATGTCCAGCACGTAGCCGGGCTCCAGCGGCGTGATGCCGCCGCCCGTGCCGGCGTGCAGGCCGCCGATGGCGGGCACCTCGAGCAGCATGCCCCAGCCCAGGCCCAGGCGGATGGTGTCCTCGTACTCGACGGTGCTCGGCACGTGGAACCGCGGCGGCCGGGCGTGCGGCGCGCGGGCGCGCAGGTAGACGTCCTGCAGGTCGTCGGTCCGGTCGAAGACGACGACGGGCGCGGCGGCAAGGGCCTCCGGCGTCGGGCCCTGGGGGAACCAGCGCTCCGCGAAGGCGCGCGTGCAGGCCGGGCGGTAGCGCATGATCCCGAGCGGGGTGCTGCGGCAGCCCTGCACCTGCGCGGTCTGCGAGGTGACCGCCGCCATGACCACGCCCTCGCGCAGCAGGTCGGCGGTGCGGCTGTCGTCGGCCCGGTGGAGGTCGAAGGTGATGCCCTCGACCTGGGCGAGGGCGGGCAGCACCCAGGTGGCCAGGGAGTCGGCGCTCACGGCCAGGGGCACCGTGACGAGGCGGCCGGGCATGCCGTCGTCCGCGTCCTCGGGCGGATCGTCGGCGCCGTACGCACCGAGCTCCGCGGCGACCTCCGCGCCGAGCAGCTCGGTCTGCCGCGCGAGGCGTAGCAGCGCCTGGCCCGACGGCGTGGCGACGACCGGCCGGGCGCGCCGCACGAGCACGCTGCCCGCCGCGTTCTCCAGCGCGCGGATGCGCTGGCTCACCGCCGACGGGGTCACGTGCAGGGCGCGCGCCGCGGCGTCGAACGAGCCCTCGGCGACCACGGCGGCCAGGGCTTCGAGCTGGCGGGAGTCCCATCGCATGGGGCCAGTCTGGCGCATCTTCAGTTCTGCTTACGCGGCCTGAGAAACATGAACTGGTCTTCACGTAGGTCGGCTGCCTAGCGTGGAGGCATGCTCGCCCTGCTCGCCGGACTCGGATTCGGCCTCTCGCTCATCGTCGCCATCGGAGCCCAGAACGCCTTCGTGCTGCGCCAGGGGCTGCGCCGCGAGCACGTGGGCGTCGTGGCGGCGATCTGCGCGGCGTCCGACGTCGCGCTCTACGCCGCCGGTGCCGCGGGGTTCGGTCCGCTGGTCGAGCGCTGGCCGGACGCCGTGGTCGTGGTGCGCTGGCTGGGCGCCGCCGTCGTGGTCGGGTACGGGGCCATGGCGGCCTGGCGGGCGGTCAAGGGCGACACGACGCTCGCCGCGGCCGACGACGGCTCCCTCGGCGACAGCCCCGGCCGCCGCCTGCGCCCCGTGGTCCTGACGGCGCTCGCGCTCACGTGGCTCAACCCGCACGTGTACCTCGACACCGTGGTGCTGCAGGGTTCGGTCGCCGCCACCTACGGCGACACCCGCTGGTGGTTCACCGCGGGCGCGATGGTCTCCAGCGTCGCGTGGTTCGCCGCCCTCGGGTACGGCGCGCGACTGCTCGCCCCGGTGCTCCGCCGTCCGAACGCGTGGCGCGTGCTCGACGGCGTGATCGCGCTGATCATGCTGGCCGTGGCGATCTCGCTGGTCACGGGCTAGCTGAGGGGCACTCCCAGGCCCGCGAGACGCGTCGCGGCGTCGCGCAGCACCTCCTCGCGCTTCACGAACGTGAACCGCACGTGGTTCGCCAGGGCCCGCGCCGTCGGGGAGCCCGCGCGGCAGAACGCCGACGCCGGGATCGCCACGACCCCCGCCAGCTCGGGCAGACGGCGGCACAGCTCGACGCCGTCGCGCAGACCCAGTCGCGCGAGCACCGCCGACGCGTCGGCCATCACGAAGTACGTGCCCGCCGGGCGCGTCACCACGAAGCCGGCGGCCTCCAGGCCAGCGCACAGGAGGTCCCGGCGGTCGGCCAGCGAGGCGGCCAGCGCGCGCGGCGTGTCGTCGTCGGCCAGGGCCTGCGCGATCGCGGGCTGGAAGGGCGCGCCCGAGGTGTACGTCAGGTACTGCTTGACCGTCCGCACGGCCGTGACCAGGTCGGCCGGCCCGTGCACCCAGCCCACCTTCCAGCCCGTGAACGAGAACGTCTTGCCCGACGACGAGATGGTCAGCGTGCGCCCGGCCATGCCCTGCAGCGTCGCGACCGGCACGTGCTCCGCGCCGAACGTCAGGTGCTCGTAGACCTCGTCGGTCACCACGATCGCGTCGTACTCCCGGGCGACCGCCGCGACAGCCTCCAGCTCGTCCCGCGTGAGCACCGTCCCGGTCGGGTTGTGCGGCGAGTTGAGCAGGATCATCCGCAGGCGGTCGGTGGCCACGGCCCGCAGGGCCTCGACGTCGAGCCGGAACCCGTCCGGCCCCGGGACCAGCGGGGCGGTGACGTGCGTGGCGCCCGACATGCCGATCGCCGCCGCGTGCGAGTCGTAGAACGGCTCCAGCGTCAGCACCTCGTCGCCCGGCCGGGTCAGGGCCAGGACGGCGGCCGTGAGCGCCTCGGTGGCACCCGTGGTGACCAGCACCTCGGTGTCGGGATCGACGTCGAGCCCGTAGTGCCGCTTCTGGTGCTCGGCGACGGCCTGGCGCAGCTCCGGCACGCCGTCACCGGGTGCGTACTGGTTGCGGCCGGCCTCGATCGCCTTGATCGCCGCCTGCTTGACGTACTCCGGGCCGTCGACGTCGGGGAACCCCTGGCCGAGGTTGATCGCCCCCGTCCGGACCGCCAGCGCCGACATCTCGGCGAAGATCGTGACGGCGACGCTGCCGTCCTCGGCCAGCAGCCCGGCGGCGCTCGCGGTGGCCTGCCAGCGGTCCGTGCCGCGGGCGGACCCGCTGCCGGAGTCGCGCGCGGGGTCGTGGCTGGAGGAAGGATGGGCGCTCATGGGCTAGACGATATCCACCGCTCGTCCACCGCGGGTTCATCTCCGGGCATCTCCGACAACCCGCTTTACCTGCACCTTTGTGGACAACTCTGTGGATTAGGTGGATAACTCCGGCTTCTGGGGAAAGTTATCCACAGGGTGGCCTGCGGAGATGAACGTTTGGATCTAGCGTTGCCGCTCATGGGCGATGAGGGGGCGCGGATCCTCGAGCACGAGGTCCGCGAGCTGGTGCGGCGCAGGGGGCTGGACCCGATCGGTGATCGGGAGGGGCTGTCGAGCCTCGTCACGGACGCGGTGGGCGACTACGCGACACGGGCGAGCGTCGGCGTGGTGCCGCCGCTCGACGATCCCGACGCCGCGGCGCGCACGGTGACGGACGCCGTGGGTGGGTTCGGGCCGTTGCAGCCCTACCTCGACGACCCCGAGATCGAGGAGGTCTGGCTCAACTCTCCGACCCACGTCTACGTCGCGCGGCGCGGGGTGTCCGAGCTGACCAGCACGGTCCTGACCGACGAGCAGGTGCGCGACCTCGTGGAGCGGATGCTCAAGACGTCCGGGCGCCGGCTCGACCTGTCCAGCCCGTTCGTGGACGCCCGGTTGCCCGGTGGGGAGCGGCTCCACGTCGTCATCCCCGACATCACGCGATCGGCCTGGGCCGTGAACATCCGCAAGCACGTGGTCCGCGCTCGCTCGCTGGCGGACATGGTGCGGCTCGGTTCGCTGACGGCGCAGGCCGCGACGTTCCTCGACGCCGCGGTGCGGGCCGGGCTCAACGTGCTCGTCTCGGGCCAGACCCAGGCGGGCAAGACCACGATGCTCAATGCGCTGGCCGGTTCGATCCCGGGTTCCGAGCGGGTCATCTCGGCCGAGGAGGTCTGGGAGCTGCGCCTCCCGGTCCGCGACCACGTGGCGCTGCAGACCCGCCCCGCCAACCTCGAGGGCACCGGCGAGGTGCCCCTGCGGCGCCTGGTCAAGGAGGCCCTGCGGATGCGCCCGGACCGGCTGGTGATCGGCGAGGTCCGGGAGGCGGAGGCGTTCGACCTGCTCATCGCCCTGAACAGCGGCGTGCCCGGCATGTGCACGCTGCACGCCAACACGGCGCGGGAGGCCGTCGCGAAGATGACCACGCTCCCGCTGCTCGCGGGGGAGAACGTGTCCGACCGGTTCGTGGTGCCCACCGTCGCCTCCGCCGTGGACCTCGTGGTGCACCTCGGCCTGACCCGGGCCGCGGACGGCGTGGTGCGTCGCCAGGTCCGCGAGATCGTCGCGGTGACGGGCCGGGTCGAGGAGGGGCGCATCGAGACCGCCGGGATCTTCGCCCGGGACGCCGACGGGGACCTGCGCCGCGGCGACGGCATGCCGCCGGGCGAGGACCGGTTCGAGCGTGCCGGGTTCGACGTGCGGGCGCTGCTCGCCGACCCGCGCGCGCTGTCGTCGGACGCGGGGACACGCCCCGCGCGGAGTGCTGCCACCGGTCCGTGGGCCGGCGCGGGCGGTGCGGGTGTGGGCGCGCGTGCCGCGGTGGGTGGTCGCCCGGGCGCCCGGGCCGGCGCCAGCCCCTGGGCGACCCGCTGATGGGCGTGGTGGTGGGCCTGCTCCTGGGCGCCGGACTGTTCTGCGTGTGGTGGTCATTCTGGGCCCCGACGCCGCGCCCCGCGGGCCGGGTGACCTGGCAGATGCGTACCCGGGACCTGCTGACCCAGGCCGGGGCGCCGTCCGTGACGCCCGCGATGCTCGTCGGCTCGTGCGTGGCGCTCGGCGTCGTGACCCTGCTCGTGGCGCTCGCCCTGACCCGCTCTCCGGCGATCGCCGCCTGCTTCGCGCTGCTCGCCGCGCCGGGCCCCGTGGTGCTGGTCCGCGCCCGGGCACGCCACCGCCGTCGGGCGCTGCGGGAGGTGTGGCCCGAGGTCGTGGACCACCTCGCCTCCGGCGTGCGCGCCGGGCTGTCGCTGCCCGAGGCCGTGGCCCAGCTCGCGCACCGGGGTCCGGCCGAGCTGCGCGAGCCCTTCGGCCGCTTCGCCCAGGACTACCGCGCCGGCGGCCGGTTCGGCGATGCCCTGGACGCGCTCAAGGAGCGCCTCGCCGACCCGGTGGCCGACCGCATCGTGGAGGCCCTGCGCCTCACCCGCGAGGTCGGCGGCCAGGACCTGGGCCGCCTGCTGCGCACCCTGAGCGGTTTTCTCCGTGAGGACGCCGCGACCCGGGGCGAGCTGGAGGCGCGGCAGAGCTGGACGGTCAACGGCGCGCGCGTCGCTGTCGCCGGGCCGTGGGTCGTCCTCGCCCTGCTGTCCACACGGCCGGAGACGGCGCGCGCCTACGACTCGCCCGCGGGCGTCACCGTGCTCGTCACCGGCGGTCTCTGCGCCCTGGTCGCCTACCGGCTGATGCTGCGGATCGGACGCCTGCCCGCGGAGCGCAGGGTGCTGCGGTGACGGGCTGGGCGGCGGGAGCACTCGTGGGGCTCGGTGTCGCGCTGGGGGTGCTGATCGTGCTCTCGCGCCTGCGGGCCAGGGCCGTCAGCCTCGACGAGCGGCTCGCCCCCTACCTGCGTCCGCGCGACGCGACCTCGACGCTGCTGCGCGAGGCCAGCCGCACCTCGGCGGTGGTCCGGCTCCTCGGACTGCACGACGTCGGCGCGCGCCTCGAACGCTTCGGCGCACCCCGGGAGGAGATCCGTCGCCGCCTCGACCGCGCCGGGTCCGCGGAGACCGTCGACCACTTCCGCGCCCGCCAGGTGGTCTGGACGGTCGCGGGCCTCGCGGTGGGTCTCGGCCTCGCGCTGCTGCTCGCGGCGACGCGCGGCGCGGGCATCGTCCCGCTGGTGGCGCTCGTGGTGGTCGCGGGCGGTTGCGGCTACGTCACGTGCGACCAGGCCCTCACGCTCCGGGTACGACGCCGCGAGGAGCGGCTGCTCGCCGAGCTGCCCACGATCGCGGAGCTGCTCGCCCTCGCGGTGGCGGCGGGGGAGAGCCCGCCGGCCGCGCTCGAACGGGTGGCGTCCACGGCCCGCGGCGAGCTGGCCGGCGAGATCCGGCGCATGGTCGCCGAGGTGCGCGCGGGCGCACCCGTGACGGCCGCCCTCACCGCACTCGCGGAGCGGTCCGGCCTGCCACCCCTGTCCCGGTTCGCCGAGGGCGTGGTGGTCGCGCTGGAGCGCGGCACCCCGCTGGCGGACGTGCTGCGCGCCCAGGCCCGCGACGTCCGCGAGGCCGGCCGCCGCTCCCTCCTGGAGGCGGGCGGCCGCAAGGAGATCCTGATGATGGTCCCGGTCGTGTTCCTCGTGCTGCCGGTCACCGTCGTCTTCGCTGTTTTCCCCAGCCTGGCCACCCTCCGGATCGGGCTCTGACATGACCTCGCCACGAGGTCTGCCGACGAAAGGAAACGCTGTGCGCGACGACCGAGGGACCAGGAGCCCGACCGATGCCATCACCGAGGCTGCCGAGAACGTGGAGGCCGAACGGGGCGACGTGCCGGGGTGGGTGCTCGTCACCCTGATGACCGCCGGACTCGTGGTGGCGCTCTGGGCCGTGGCGGGACCGCTGCTCGAGAACGCCTTCCGCCAGGCGATCAGCAGCGTGACGGGCCAGGGGTGAGCACGGGCCGGCGCGAGCACGGTTCCGCGGCGGTCGAGTTCCTGCTGGTGTCAGTGCTGGTCCTGGGCCTCCTGCTCGGGGTGGTCCAGGTGGCGCTCGCCGTCCACGTGCGGTCGCTCGCGATCGACGCTGCCGCCGAGGGCGCCCGTGTGGCGGCCCGCGCGGACCGGACCCCGGCTGACGGTGTCGCCCGCACGCGCGCGCTCCTGGCAGGAGCCCTGACCGGCGACTACGCCCGCGACGTCACCGCCGGCAGCACCACGCGCGGCGGCCTGGAGGTGACCGAGGTGACGGTCCGCACCCCGCTGCCCGTGGTCGGCCTGCTGGGGCCGGGCGGCACGCTCACGGTGCGCGGCCACGCGCTGGAGGAGGAGTGAGTCAGCCGCGCAGCAGGGCGCGGGGAAACGTTCCCGCAGCCGAGGAGGTAACGCTGAGCACGCAGTGCTACGTCTCCGTTACCTCCTCCGCTGCGGTGACTGTGCCCCGGGGCTCAGGGCGGCGCCCGAGCCGTGCGGGTCGCGGGAGCGAGGAGGGCTCGGCGATGGTCGAGTTCCTCGGGGTCGCGCTGATCCTGCTGATCCCGCTGGTCTACCTCGTGGTGACGCTCGGCCGCGTGCAGGCCGGCGCGTTCGCCGCCGAGGGCGCGGCCACGGGTGCGGTTCGCGCGCTCGTCACGGCGGAGTCGACGGCGGTCGGCACCGCCCGGGCCGACGCCGCCGTCCGCATCGCCCTGACCGACCAGGGCTTCGCGGGCGGTGAGGGTGCGCTCACCCTGCGGTGCTCGCAGTCCCCGTGCCTGACGCCCGGCGGTTCCGTGGCCGCCGTCGTCCGCGTGGAGGTACCCCTGCCCCTGCTGCCCGACGCCGTGCGGGGCTGGGTGCCGTTGTCCGTCCCCGTCGAGGCGGCGCGCACGGGCACGGTCGACGAGTACGCGGCGGTCCGGCCCTGAGGAGTGTCCGGCGGTGGCCGAGCGCGGCGACGGTCCGCACCCCTCCGTGGGGTGCGGACCGCCATCGTGCTGCCCGACCGAGCGGCCTCGCGCCGGCGACCGGGCCGGGCTCGGTCCGTCAGGTGGTCGAGCAGGTCGCGGTGGGCAGGTTCGTGTTGCCGTTCTTGTAGAGCGTGATCCCGAACGAGTTCCCGTTCCCGTTCGGTGTGGCCGTCAGCGTGCCGGAGCTTCCGGAGACCGTGGCGTTCCAGGAGTTCTGCAGGCTCTGGCTGCCCTGGAGCTGGATCGAGACGCGCCAGGTCGAGCTGCCGGAGACCGCGAGCGAGACGTTGAACCGGTCGGACCACTCCTCGGCGCGGGTGACGGTGACGGTGCAACCGTCGCCGGGCTGCGGGTTACCGGTGCCGCCCGCGTTCAGCGCGTCCAGCGTGTAGTTGTAGGCGAGCTTCTTGTTGCCGTTGCCGTCGAAGAGGAGCGGGGTGTCGCCGGACCGCCACGAGTCGGAGTCCCGCACGCCCCAGACGCTGATGCCGGTGCAGCGCGAGACGGCGAGGCACGCCTGGACGATCCCGCGGTACTGCTCGGCCTGCGAGGTGCCGGAGCCCGCGATGTCGAGCTCGGTGATCTGGACGTCGACGCCGAGCGCCGCGAAGTTGCCCAGGGTGGTGTGGTAGTTGCTCGGGACCGGGTTCCCGCTGTTGAAGTGGGCCTGGAAGCCGACGCAGTCGATCGGCACGCCGCGGGACTTGAAGTCGCGGACCATGTTGTACACGGCCTGGGTCTTGGCGTGGCTCCAGTTGTCCGTGTTGTAGTCGTTGTAGCAGAGCTTGGCGTTCGGGTCGGCGGCCCGGGCGGCGCGGAACGCGGCCTCGATCCAGTCGTTACCGGTGCGCTGCAGGTTCGAGTCGCGGCGGGCGCCCGAGGAGCCGTCGGCGAACGCCTCGTTCACCACGTCCCAGGAGTGGATCTGGCCGCGGTAGTGGGTCGCGACCTGGGTCACGTGGTTGAGCATCGCGGACCGCAGCGCGGAGCCGCTCATGTTCTGCATCCAGCCCGGCTGCTGCGAGTGCCAGGCCAGCGTGTGCCCCCGGACCTGCTTGCCGTTGCTCCGCGCCCAGCTCACGATGCGGTCGCCGTTGGTGTAGTTGAACTGGTTCTGGTTCGGCTCGGTGGCGTCGAGCTTCATCTCGTTCTCGGCGGTGACCATGTTGAACTCGCGGTTCGCGATGGTGGTGTAGGCCGTGTCCGAGAGCTTGTTCGCCGCGATCGCGGTACCGAAGTACCGGCCGGACTCCGCGGCGGCCGCCTGCAGGGTGCTGCCGGCGGCCTGGGCCGAGGTGACGGCCACGCCGGTGCTGAGCACCACGGCGGCCAGCGTGGCGAGCGAGACCGCCCGCAGCGTGCGCCGGTGGCGCGATGGGGTGAGCGTTCGGGTCATCATCGTCGATCCCCTTCGTTCAGGACGTGCCGTCGTTGGCCCGTCGGGACGTGGAAAAGGATTTCTATGCCTCCCACCAGGTGTCAAGGGTTTCGCTAAACGTTTTCGAAGATCGGACGAATCTAAACGTTTAGGTCGCGCCCCGCGGGCGGGTCAGGGTGGCGGACCACCGTTCCGCGACTTGTCCACAGGCCCGCCGAGCCGTGTCCACCCCTCCGGCGAACAATGGACGGATGCCCCTCGCCGACCTCACCGACGTCCGTCCGGCTGTCCCTCCGGACGCTCGCCCGGCTGTCCCTCCGGACGCTCGCCCGGACGCGCGCCCGGACGCCTCTGACGGGTCGCGCGAGAGCGGTCGCATCATGTTGCTCACCTCGGCCTTCGTCGCGTTCGCGCTCATGCTGGTCGCGGTGGTCGCCTCCGCGAGCGCGGTGCACCTGGACCGCAAGGCCCTCTACGACGTGGCGGACCTCGCCGCGGCCGACGCGGCGGACGCGATGTCCCCGGACTCGTTCTACGCGGGCGCGGGCGCGCCCGCCGACGGCGCCCCGCTCACCCTGTCCGACGCCGACGTGCGCGCCGCCGTCGAGCGCTACCTCGCCGCGCACCCGCCCGGCCTGCCGGTGGCGGTGACCGGGGCGTCGTCGCCGGACGGGCGGTCCGCGCGGGTGACGCTCGCGGCCGTGTCCCGTCCACCCCTGCTGCGCTGGTTCACGGGCGCGTTCGGCGGCGGGATCGGCCTGTCGGCGTCGTCGACGGCCCGGGCCTGGTGAGCGCGGCCGACGGCACCGGGCCGGGTTAGGTTGTGGCCATGAGCGAGCACGGCCACGACCAGCACGGCCACGACCAGCACGGCACGAGCGACCAGCACGGCACCGACCAGGGCGGCACGCGCCTCGAGCCCGAGCAGGTCTTCGACCTGGCCCGCCAGGGCGCGGACGTGCTGCTCGACCTGGTGGACGCCGGCCTGCCGGTCGAGCTGGCCGACGACGCCGGCAACACCCTGCTCATGCTCGCCGCCTACCACGGGCACGCGGACCTCACGGCGGGTCTCGCCGAGCGCGGCGCGGACGTGAACCGGCGCAACGCCAACAACCAGGCCCCGCTCGCGGGCGCCGTCTTCAAGAACGAGGCCGCCGTGATCCGGGTGCTGGTCGAGCACGGCGCGGACCCCGACGCGGGCACGCCCAGCGCCCGCGCGACCGCGCAGATGTTCGGCCGTGAGCTGCCCGAACCGGGAGCTCGCTGAGCCCGACCCGGGCCGGCGCGAGGTTTTCCGGCGTCGGGCACCGGGATGCGCGGGTAACCTTGAACATCGTGGCCACCAACGACTTTCCCGCTGAGATCAAGGCGCTCCGCACGACCCTCGAGTCCATCGAGGCCGTGAGCGACCCCACCGCGCTCGAGGCGAAGATCGCCGAGCTGTCGGAGCAGGCGTCGGCGCCCAACCTGTGGGACGACCCGGAGGAGGGCCAGAAGGTCACCTCCGCGCTCTCGGCCGCGCAGGCCGAGCTGAGCCGGGTCGAGAAGCTCGGCGCGCGCATCGACGACGTGGAGACACTCGTCGAGCTCGGCCAGGAGATGGACGACGCCGACTCGCTCACCGAGGCCGAGGAGGAGGTCGCCAAGATCCGCAAGGACCTCGCGGCACTCGAGGTGCGCACCCTGCTGAACGGCGAGTACGACTCGCGCGAGGCGGTCGTGACGATCCGTGCGGGGGCCGGCGGCGTGGACGCCGCCGACTTCGCCGAGATGCTGATGCGCATGTACCTGCGCTGGGCCGAGCGGCACGGCTACCCCACCAAGGTGGGCGACACGTCCTACGCCGAGGAGGCGGGCCTCAAGTCCGCGACCTTCGAGGTCAACGTGCCCTACGCCTTCGGCAACCTGTCCGTCGAGGCCGGCACGCACCGTCTGGTCCGCATCTCGCCGTTCGACAACCAGGGCCGCCGGCAGACGTCGTTCGCCGCCGTCGAGGTGATCCCGCTCATCGAGCAGACCGACCACATCGACATCCCGGACTCCGAGCTCAAGATCGACGTGTACCGCTCCTCGGGCCCGGGTGGTCAGTCGGTCAACACGACGGACTCCGCCGTGCGCATGACGCACATCCCCACGGGCGTCGTCGTCGCGATGCAGAACGAGAAGTCGCAGATCCAGAACCGCGCCGCCGCGTACCGCGTGCTCCAGTCGCGTCTCCTGCTGCTCCGCAAGGCGGAGGAGGCCGCGAAGAAGAAGGAGATGGCCGGCGACATCAAGGCCAGCTGGGGCGACCAGATGCGGTCCTACGTGCTGCAGCCGTACCAGATGGTCAAGGACCTGCGCACCGAGCACGAGTCGGGCAACCCGCAGGCCGTGTTCGACGGCGCCATCGACGACTTCATCGAGGCCGGCATCCGCTGGCGCCGCGGCGGCTCCGGGAGCTGACGGCGGACGGCGGGCGGCCCTGGCGGCCACCCCCGCCCGGTCACGCGTGCGGCACGATGACGGCGCGCCCGGAGAGCTGTCCGGACTCCAGCTTGCGGTACGCCTCGTCGTACTGGTCGAGGGTGTACCGCTCGATGTCGGGCACGATCTGCCCCGCCCGGTACATCGCGACCACCTCGTAGAGCTCCTCGACGGTGCCCCAGTAGGTGTTGGTGATCTCGGCCTCGTACGGGTTGGTGAAGAAGCTCCACTCGGTCACGCCGCCCGCGATGCCGACCACGGTGAGCCGCCCCTGCTGGGCCAGGCACGCCTGCGCCGTCCTGATCGTAGGCGCTGCGCCCACCAGGTCGAAGACCGCGTCGACGCCGCGTCCGCCGGTCAGCTCGCGGATCGCCCCGACCTGGTCCGGCCCGCCGGGCACGGTGACGGCGCCGTTGGCCGCCGCGCGGTCCATGGCGTCCTGCTTCATGTCGGTGGCGATCACGGTGGCACCGGTCAGCGCCGAGAGGATCTGCACGGCCACCTGGCCGAGCCCGCCCAGGCCCACGACCAGCGCGAACTTTCCGCCGCCCGCCAGCTTCGGCAGCGAGAGCTTGATCGCGTGGTACGGCGTGAGGCCGGCGTCGGCCAGGGGAGCGGCCGCGACCGGGTCGGCGTCGCCCAGCGGCACCAGGTTGCGCGCGGGCGCCACCATGTACTCCGCCATGCCGCCGTCGCGCCCGATCCCCGTCGCCGCCCACGGCATGGTCGCGGCGTTCTCGCAGTAGGTGTCCTGCCCGCGCGAGCAGGCCTTGCAGTGCCCGCAGCCGTTGGGCCCGTAGACGAGGAAGGCGTCGCCCTTCGTGAACCCGGTGACTCCTGGCCCCAGCTCCTCGATCCAGCCGGACGCCTCGTGCCCCAGCACGAACGGCGGCGCCGACGCCCCGGGCTGCCCCTCCGCGAACTCCTTGTAGAGCGCCACGTCGGAGTGGCACGCCCCGGACCCGGCGATCTTCAGCAGCACCTCGCCCGGTCCCGGGCTGGGTCGCTCCACCTCCCTGAGGCTCGGGAAGGTCTGGAACTTCTCGAACACGACAGCACGCATCAGCTCACGCTCCTGTTGCCGGGGGCCGGTTTCTCCATAAGAACTCATCCGGTGCGTTCCGGCGCGGGGTAACGGCGCGGCAAAATGCCGCTTGCGCGCGTTTTGGCCAGATATGGCGGCGGACGCCGCGCAACGGGGTGGGTGTCCTCGGCGTGTCTGCCCGACACGCCACCCGATCTCCGACCTAGGGTCGGGCTCGTGATCAGGTTCGAGAACGTGTCGAAGGTCTACGCGCGCGGCGCACGGCCTGCCCTCGACCAGGTCTCCGTGGACGTCGAGCGCGGTGAGTTCGTCTTCCTCGTGGGGGCCTCCGGCTCGGGCAAGTCGACCTTCCTGTCGCTCGTGCTGCGCGAGCAGCGGCCCACACGAGGCCGCGTCTACGTCGCGGGGCGGGACGTCGCGAACCTCTCCGGCTGGCGCGTGCCGACGCTGCGCCGCCAGCTCGGCGTGGTGTTCCAGGACTTCCGGCTGCTGCAGAACAAGACCGTCCACGAGAACGTGGCCTTCGCCCTGCAGGTGATCGGCAAGCCGCGGCACGTCATCCGCGACACCGTGCCCGAGGTGCTGGACATGGTCGGCCTGTCGGGCAAGGGCAAGCGGATGCCCACCGAGCTCTCCGGCGGTGAGCAGCAGCGCGCCGCGATCGCGCGCGCCATCGTCAACCGGCCGCAGATCCTCCTGGCCGACGAGCCCACGGGCAACCTGGACCCCACCACCTCGCTCGGCATCATGCGCCTGCTGGACCGCATCAACCGCACCGGGACCACGGTCGTCATGGCCACGCACGACGACGAGATCGTCAACGAGATGCGCCGCCGCGTCGTCGAGCTGTCGGACGGCGTCGTCGTCCGCGACGAGGCGCGCGGCGGCTACGGCGAGCGCGAGGCGATCCTGCCCGACGTCGGCGCCTCACCCGTGCTCGACGCCCCCGGCAGCGGGACGCGTGCGCCGGCCCAGACGGTGCGGGGGTCCTGAGCGTGCGCTTCCAGTTCGTGCTCGGCGAGGTCTTCAGCGGCCTGCGCCGGAACACCACCATGGTCGTGGCCGTGGTGCTCGTGACGTTCGTGTCCCTGACGTTCGTCGGCGCGGCCGCCCTGCTGCAGGCGCAGATCGGCAAGCTCAAGGACGACTGGTACGACCTCGTCGAGGTCTCCGTCTTCCTCTGCCCGGAGGGTTCGGTGTCGCCCACGTGCGCCACGGGCGAGGCCACCGACGACCAGATCGACGCCGTGCGCCAGGTCATCGACACCGAGCTCTCCTCGCAGGTCAGCAAGGTCTACTTCGAGTCGAAGCAGCAGGCGTTCGAGGCCTTCAGCGAGCGCTACCCCGACGGCTACCAGGGCACGCAGCTCACCGCCGACGACATGCAGGCGTCCCTGCGCCTCAAGCTGACCGACGCCGAGCAGTTCGCCGTCGTGAGCGACGTCCTGTCCGGGCGGGACGGCGTCGAGATCGTCGAGGACCAGCGGGCCGTCTTCGAGCCGCTGTTCCGCACGCTCAACGTCGCCACCCTGCTCGCGGCCGGCCTGGCCGGCGTCATGCTCCTCGCGGCGGTCCTGCTGATCACCACGACCATCCGGCTGAGCGCCGTCTCCCGGCGCAAGGAGACGGAGATCATGCGCCTGGTGGGCGCGTCCAACCTGTTCATCCAGCTCCCGTTCCTGCTGGAGGGGGCGCTGGCGGCCGTGCTCGGCTCCCTGCTCGCCGGCGGCGGGCTGTGGCTCGCCGTGCGGTTCATGGTCAGCGACTGGCTCGAACGGTCGGTCGACTGGGTCGCCTACGTGTCGGAGGTCGACGTGTTCCGCGTCGCGCCGCTGCTCGTGGTCATGGCGGTCGCGCTGGCCGCCCTCTCGTCCTTCTTCACCCTGAACCGGTACACGAGGATCTGATGTCCACTCCCCGAAACCCTCGCTCCAGGGTCCCCGGCCGCGGCACCGTCGCCGCGGCGCTGGCCGTCCTGCTCCTGCTGGGCGGCTCCACCGCCGTCCAGGCCGACGACCTGGACGACCGCCGCGCCGCCGCGGAGCGCCAGCAGGCCGCCAAGGAGAAGGAGCGCGAGAGCCTGGAGGCCGAGCTGGAGCACACGGACTCGCAGCTCGCGGACGCCGTGCTGGAGCTGAACCAGGTCGAGGGCCGGCTGCCGGTGGCGGAGGCCGAGCTCGCCGTGGCCGAGGCCGAGCTGCAGCGGGCAGAGCGGGAGGCCGCGATCCTGGCCCAGCGGCTGGCCGACGCCCAGCTCGAGGAGGCGCAGGTCACCCAGCTGCTCCAGGACGGTTCCGGCAAGGTCGACGACGCCCGCGACGACATCGCGCAGATGGCCCGCGAGGAGTTCCGGGGGTCCGGCAGCACGTCGACGCTCGGGCTGGTGACCGGCGCCCAGAGCACCGAGGAGTTCATCGACGGGTACTCGGTGTCGTCGTCCGCGGCCCGGATCCGGGCGCGCACGCTCGCCGAGCTGCAGGACGCCGAGGCGACCGCCCGCAACCTGCAGGCGCGGCTGACGGCCATCCGGGAGGTCGTCACCGAGCTCAAGCGGCTCGCGGACGAGAACGTGGAGTCCAAGGAGGCGGCCAAGCAGGCCGCGGTGGAGCGCAAGGCGGAGATCGAGCGCCTGATCGACCAGCAGCAGCGGCTCAAGAACCGCATCGAGCACCGCAAGGACGCCGCGCTGGCGAGCATGCAGGCGAACGAGCAGGAGCTGGGCTCCATCGAGGCCGACCTGAAGTCCATCATCCGCAAGCAGCAGGCGCGGGACGAGCGGCTGGCCCAGCAGCGGCAGGAGGAACAGGGCTCGTCTGGAGGCGGCGGCGGTTCCTCGTCCGGCGGTGGCGGCGGCGCCGGCACCATGACGTTCCTCAGCTACCCGACGGCGAACCCGTTCGTCACCTCGTCGTACGGCATGCGGTTCCACCCGGTGCTGAACTACTCCCGCCTGCACGCCGGCACCGACTTCCGGGCCTACTGCGGCACGCCGATCCTGGCCGCCGCCGACGGCACCGTGCTCTACGCGCGGACCTTGGCGGGGCTGGGCAACCAGGTGCTGATCGACCACGGCTACACGTCGAGCGGCACCAGCGTGATGACGAGCTCGAACCACCTCACGTCCTTCGCCGTCTCGGCGGGGCAGCGCGTCTCGCGGGGGCAGCTCATCGGCTACTCGGGCACCACGGGCACGTCCACCGCCTGCCACCTGCACTTCGAGCTGTACATCAACGGTTCCACGGTGGACCCGATGACCTGGCTCTAAAAGCCTGGCCGGGGTGGACCGGGCGCGTAAACTGGGACGTCGCGCCACCCGCAGCGGGTGTCTCGCGCCCGCAACCCCGGAGGGAGACCATGGCCAAGAAGAACGTCGACGACCCGCGCAAGATCGTGGCGAACAACAAGAAGGCCCGTCATGACTACGTGATCGAGGACGTCTTCGAGGCCGGACTGGTGCTCTCGGGCACCGAGGTCAAGGCGCTGCGGATGGGGCGCGCGTCCCTCACGGACGGTTACGCCGCCATCGACCGCGGCGAGGCGTGGCTCGAGAACGTGCACATCCCCGCGTACTTCCAGGGCACGTGGAACAACCACGCGCCGCGGCGCCGGCGCAAGCTGCTGCTGCACCGCGAGGAGATCGCGCGCCTGGAGTCGAAGTCGCGGGAGAAGGGACACACCCTCATCCCGCTGTCGCTGTACTTCCTGGACGGCCGCGCCAAGGTCGAGATCGCGCTCGCGCGAGGCAAGAAGGAGTACGACAAGCGCCAGACCCTGCGCGAGCAGCAGGACATGCGGGAGGCCCGGCGGGCGATCCGGCACAAGGAGATGCTCGGCTGAGGAAATAACGTTCCCTGCCCGGGTGTTGATCACCTAGACTGGGAACACTCCACGGGCGAGAGCTCGGGGAGCTGGTTGAAAAATCCATAGGGGCTGATCGGTTTCGACGGTGGTCGTGCTTCGAGGAGAAGCGGGCCGAGGATGCAGGCTTATCTCGTAAACGATGCCTGTAAACCAATAGTTGCCGATAACTCGCGCAACGACTTCGCCCTCGCCGCCTGAGCGAGCCCGAAGTCCGTGGGCCCGGAGTCTGCTTTCGCTCCGGTAGTCCGCGTCATCTAGAAAGCCACTGCTCGTAGCTCTCGTCATCGGGGCCACGGGAACACTTAGATGACTGGGCCTGTCCGCGAACGTGTCTGCGCGAGCGCGGGGGCCGAGAAAATCCATAGCAGACTGCGCCCGGAGAAGTCCTCGTTAACCGATACCGGACCCGGGTTCGATTCCCGGCAGCTCCACTCGATAGCCCTGTGGTCGAAGGCCTCGCCGATGTTCCGGCGAGGCCTTCGTCGTGCCCGGGGTCCGTGCACCCCCTGCCCGACGTCGGTGCCCGGTTCTCGACGCCGTGGCTCGCCTACCCGACGTCCTGCAGCGCCGACAGCACCGCGACCGTGTCGGCGCCGTACGTGTCGTCGGCGTAGCGCTGGATGCTGCCGTCGTCGTAGACGACCGTCACCCAGACGTAGCCGTTCTCGACCCAGCCGGTGAGGCCGCCGAGGTCGTCGAACACCTCGTTCTGCAGCTCGTCGGCGTCGGACCCCGCTCCGGCCGCCCCGGCGTCGTCCGGTGCGAGCCGGGGGTCGTCGGGCGACGCGGACGGCTCGGCCGGGGCGGCGCCGGCCTCGGTGAGGTCGAAGGTCTCGCCGTCCCAGGTGCCCTCGACCGTGTACGTGCCCCAGGTGGTGCCCTGCGCGGACTCCTCCGCGTCGACGGCGTCCCAGTCCCACCCGACGATCTCGGGTCCGCCGCACTGGGGCGGGTACGACTCGGCCACGCCGCCCAGGCAGAGCTCGGGCGGGTCGTCGCCCTCCTGGAGCACGGTCGCGACGGCGGTCACGGCGCCCGGCGCTGCGGGCGTGGGCGGCGCGGCCGTCGCCGTGTCGGGGGGCTGGTCTCCGTCCGATGCGGCCCCCGCGGGGCTGCTGGTACCTCCCGGGCCGGCGAGGCCGGCGCACGCGCCGAGGAGCAGAACCCCGGCCAGCCCGGTACCGAGGACACGGAGCGCCGGGACACGGCGGGGCGGTGGGACACGGAGCGGTGGGACACGGAGCGCTGGGACACGGAGCGCTGGGACACGGCGGGGCAGTGGGACACGGCGGGGCAGTGGGACACGGAGCGGTGCGCGAAGCGGGCTCATACCCGGCATGTGTCGCGAGGACGACGACGCTTGCGCGCGGGCCGCCGGTCGGAAGTGCGCTTCTACCCCGCGATCCGGCCCGGAACCAGCTGGATTCCGGGCCGGATGGCGGGGCAGAAGCGCACTTCGCCCGGGCGCCCCCGACCGGCCCGCCCACTCGACGATCCCGCACCTCCGGGGCACACTGGCAGCGGCGCGGACACCGGGGTTCGCGGCGGAGAGCTGGAGGGCCCATGGCCGACTACGCGGACGTCTACCGACGCAGCCTCGCCGACCCCGAGGGCTTCTGGGGCGAGCAGGCGGCTCTCGTCTCGTGGTTCCACCGGCCCACCCGGGTGCTCGACGGCGACGACGCGCCCTTCTACCGCTGGTTCCCCGACGGGCGGCTCAACACCTGCTACAACGCGCTCGACCGGCACGTCATCGCGGGCCGCGGCGACCAGACCGCGCTCATCTACGACAGCCCGGTCACCGGCGACTCCGACACGATCAGCTACGCCACCCTGCTGCAGGACGTCGCGGCGTTCGCCGGCGCCCTCCGCGACCTCGGTGTCGAACAGGGCGACCGCGTGGTGATCTACATGCCGATGGTGCCGGAGGCGGTCGTCGCGATGCTCGCCTGCGCCCGCCTGGGCGCGGTGCACTCGGTGGTGTTCGGCGGGTTCGCCGCGAACGAGCTGGCCGTGCGGATCGACGACGCGCAGCCCAAGGTCGTCGTGTCGGCGTCCTGCGGTATCGAGCCGAGCCGGGTCGTGGAGTACAAGCCGCTGCTGGACCGGGCGCTGGAGCTGGCCGACCACCAGCCGGCGTCGTGCGTGATCCTGCAACGCCCGCAGGCCGTCGCGACGCTCGTCGAGGGCCGGGACCTGGACTGGGCCACCGCGATGCACGCCGGGCGCACCAACCCCGCGCCGTGCGCGGAGGTCGCGGCGACGGACCCGCTCTACATCCTGTACACGTCGGGCACCACGGGCCGGCCCAAGGGGATCGTGCGCGACAACGGCGGGCACGCCGTCGCGCTGGCCTGGTCGATGCGCAACGTCTACGACATCGAGGCCGGCCAGGTCTGGTGGACGGCGTCCGACGTCGGCTGGGTGGTCGGCCACTCCTACATCGTCTACGGGCCCCTGATCGCGGGCGCGACCACCGTGCTCTACGAGGGCAAACCGGTCGGCACGCCGGACGCCGGCGCGTTCTGGCGCGTGGTCGCCGAGTACGGCGTCGAGGCGCTGTTCACCGCCCCGACCGCGATCCGCGCGATCAAGAAGGAGGACCCGGAGGGGATCCTCGTGGCCGCCCACGACACGACCTCGCTGCGGCACCTGTTCCTGGCGGGGGAGCGGCTGGACCCCGGCACCTACGAGTGGGCGGGCCGGATCCTCGGCGTGCCCGTCGTCGACCACTGGTGGCAGACGGAGACCGGGTGGGCCGTCGTCGCCAACCTGCGCGGGCTCGAACCGATGCCCACCCGGCCGGGCTCGCCGTCGGTGCCCGTGCCGGGCTTCGACGTGCAGGTGCTGCTGCCGGACGGCTCGGTCGCGGGACCGAACCAGGAGGGGAGCCTCGCGCTCCGGCTGCCCCTGCCGCCCGGGACCCTGCCCACGCTGTGGCGCGACGACGCGCGGTACGTGTCGTCGTACCTCGCCGCCTTCGACGGCTACTACCTGTCCGGCGACGGCGGCTACGTGGACGACGACGGCTACGTCTACGTGATGGGCCGCACGGACGACGTCATCAACGTCGCGGGCCACCGCCTGTCGACCGGCGCGATCGAGGGGGTGCTGGCGGGCCATCCCGCCGTCGCCGAGTGCGCGGTGATCGGGGTCGCCGACGCGCTCAAGGGGCAGGTGCCGCGCGGGCTCGTGGTGCTCAAGGCCGGCGTCGACCCCGAGGGCGTCGCGGCCGAGCTGGTCGCCGCGGTGCGCGACCAGATCGGGCCGGTCGCCGCGTTCAAGGACGTCGAGATCGTCGCCGGACTGCCCAAGACCCGATCGGGCAAGATCCTGCGGCGCACCATGCGCCAGCTCGCCGACGGCGAGCACCCCGCGGTGCCGTCGACGATCGAGGACGCGGCGGTCCTCAGCGCGCTGGAGCCGATCCTCCGCCGCGACTAGCACGGGCGTGCGGCCACGGCCGATGCTGTCGAACGTAGGGTTGGTCGCTTCATGAGCGCTCGTGCGGCGACCAACCCTACGTTCGACGCCGGCTGCCGCGTTCGGGAAGGGCTGCCGCGCTAGGGTGTGCGGCGTGCACCCGCCCGGAGATCCTGGCCTCGTTCCCCTGCCTGCGTCGACGCAGGTGCCGGGCGGGTCGGCGCTGCTCCGGGACGGCGCGCGCGTCCTGACCGACCCGGCCCTGCGGCCGGCCGCGCGCTGGTGGCGGCGGGTCACGGAGGAGGCCTTCGGGATCGACCTGGTGCCGGTGACCGGGTCCTCCGGTGACGGCGCGGACGGCGGTGCGGACGGCGGTGCGGACGGCGGTGCGGACGGCGGTGCGGACGGCGGTGCGGAGCCCGGCGCGGACCCCGGCGCGGACGGCGGTCCTGCCGGACGGCCCGCCGACGTCGTCCTCGCCCTCGCGGCCGAGCTGCCCACCGGGGGCTACCGGATCGCGGTGACCGGGGCGCCGTCCGGTGCTGCCGTCCGCGTCGACGCCGCGGACCTCGCCGGCGCGCACGCCGCCACGCAGACCCTGCGCCAGCTCGCCGGACCCGCGGCGTTCCGGCGGGCGCCCGCGGACTACCGGGGCACGGGCGGCGGGACGCCGGGACCTGTCCTCCCGGTCGTCCGGATCGAGGACCACCCGCGGTTCGCCTGGCGCGGCGTGCTGCTCGACGTCGCCCGCCACTTCCTGCCGAAGCACGACGTGCTGCGGTTCGTCGACCTCGCGGCCGCCCACCGGCTCAACGTGCTCCAGCTCCACCTCACGGACGACCAGGGCTGGCGCGTGCAGATCGACCGGTACCCGGAGCTGACACGCACCGGGGCGTGGCGGCGCGAGTCCACCGTCGGCACCTGGCGCACGGGCTCCCGCGACGGCCGGCCGCACGGCGGCTTCTACACGCAGGACGACCTGCGTGAGATCGTGGCCCACGCCCGCGACCGGGGCATCACCGTGGTGCCCGAGATCGACGTGCCCGGCCACGTCGAGGCCGCCGTCGCCGCCTATCCCGAGCTCGGCACCCGCAAGGACCGCAGCGGCGTGCGCACCACCTGGGGCATCAGCCAGGACGTGCTCGACCCGTCCGAGGGTTCGCTCGCGTTCTTCCGGCACGTGCTGGACGAGGTGCTGGACGTCTTCGACTCGCCCTGGATCGGCCTCGGCGGCGACGAGGTGCCGCCGACGCTCTGGCGCGAGTCGCCGCGGATCGTCGAGCGCGCCCGGGCGCTCGGCCTGTTCGGGCCGGACGGCGCGGTCGACGTCGGCCTGTTGCACGGCTGGTTCGTCGCCCGGCTCGCGGAGCACGTGTCGGCCGCCGGCCGTCGCGCCGTCGTCTGGGACGAGGCCGTCTCGCCCATGCTCCCGCGCGACGTGATCGTCACGTCCTGGCGCGGGTACGCCCAGGGCGCGGCAGCGCTCGCGGCGGGGTACGACGTCGTCATGGCGCCCGAGCAGGCCGTCTACCTGGACCACCGGGCCGGCGACCACCCGGCGGAACCCATCCCGGTCGGCTTCCTGCGCACGATCGAGGACGTCTACTCGTTCGACCCCCTCCCACCCGCGCTGAGTGCTGGCTATCTGTCGGGCGACCGGGCCTCGGACCAACAAACAGCCAGCACTCGACGAGAAGAGGGGCGGTTGCTCGGGGCGCAGGCCCAGGTGTGGACCGAGCACCTCGACAGCGCGCGGCGGGTCGACTACGCGACCTACCCCCGGCTGGCCGCGTTCGCCGAGGTCGTCTGGTCGCCGCGCGGCGACCGGGAGCCGGGCTCGGCGGCGTCGAAGGAGTTCCTGGAGCGGCTGGAGCGGCACCACCTGCCGCGCCTCGACGCGTACGGCGTCGAGTACCGGCCGCTCGCCGGGCCGCACCCCTGGCAGACCCGGCCCGGCGTCCAGGGCTACCCGCGGGACCTCGCGGCCGAGACCGCCGTCGGCGGCTGGGCCGGGCTCGGCGGCTGGCGGGAGGACGGCGGCGTCGAGAACCTGCCGGAGCGGACCCCCTCGGACGAGCCGAGCCCGGAGGGCGACGCGTGACCGGGACGGTGTACGTCCGCGGCGCCCGCCTGCCCCAGCCCGACGGGACCCTGTCCGAACCCCTGGACCTGCACGTCGTGCGTGGCCGCGTCGCGACGATCACCCGCGCGGGCACCCGGGACGACGACGGGCCCGGTCCCCGGACCCTCGACGCGGACGGCCGCGTCGCCCTGCCCGGCTTCGTGGACGCGCACACCCACGCCGAGGCCGCCGTCTTCGAGCCGGACGTGCAGCTCGCGATGCTCCGCCAGGGCATCACCACGGTCGTGACGGGCCAGGACGGCGTGTCCTTCGCGCCGTCCGACCCCGCGACCTACGCCTGGGCGAGCACATACTTCGCCGCGATCGACGGCGACCACCCCGTGTTCGCGGGCGGGTCCGTGGGCGACCTCCTGACGACCTACCACCGCACCGTCCCCGTGAACGTCGCGTACCTCGCGCCCCACGGCACGATCCGGTACCGGGTGCTGGGGGCGGCACAGCGGCCGGCGTCGGACGACGAGATCGCGGCGATGGTGCGCCTGCTGGAGCAGGCGCTGGACGACGGCGCCTGCGGCCTGTCGACGGGCCTGGAGTACGTGCCCGCCGCGTACGCCGACGAGCGGGAGCTGATCGCGCTCGCCCAGGTGGTGGCCGCGCGCGGGCTGCCGCACGTCAGCCACATGCGAGGCTACGAGGACAAGGGCGTCGCGGGCCTGGACGAGCTGCTGCGGATCGCCCGCGCGTCCGGCGCCGCCACCCACGTGTCGCACCTGCACGGCCCCGCGCGGGACCTGCTGGACCACATCGGGGCGGCGCGCGCCGCGGGCCACGACCTGACCTACGACTCCTACCCCTACCTGCGCGGCTGCTCCATCCTGTCGATGGTCTCGCTGCCGACCTGGCTCCCCGTGGCCGACGCCGCCGCGACCGTCGCCGCCCTGCGCGACCCCGCCCTGGCCGGGCGCCTGAACGAGCACTTCGCCGGCCTCACCGACCTCTGGCCGCGCATCACCTTCGCGTCCGTGCCCGGCATGGAGTGGGCGGAGGGGAGGACCCTGCCCGACGTCGCCGCCCGGCTCGGGCGTTCGGCCCCCGACACCGTGGTCGAGATCCTCACGACCACGGAGCTGCGCGCGAGCTGCGTGTTCGCGCAGCCGCCGACGAACTCGCCCGAGTCGGTCCGCACGCTCGCCGGGTACGAGGGCCACCTCGCCGGCTCCGACGCGATCTACTGGGGCGGCCGGCCGCACCCCCGCGGCTGGGGCGCGTTCGCGCGGTTCCTCGACGAGCACGTGCGTCGCGGCTCGTGGAGCTGGTGGGACGCTGCCGAGCACCTGTCGGCCCGCGCGGCGCGGCGGTTCGGCCTCGCCGGCCGCGGCCGGCTCGCGCCCGGGGCCGTGGCGGACCTCGTGCTCGTGGACCCCGGCCGCGTCCAGGACGAGGCGACGTACGAGCTCCCGCGCACCCCGGCCATCGGCGTCGACGACGTGCTGGTGGCCGGGGTGCCCGTGCTCGCCGGCGGGTCGCTCACGGGCGCGACGCCGGGGCACGGCCTGCGGCCCGCCGCGGGGGAGTGACAACCATCCCCTTCGAGGCCCGGCTTTCTCCGCTTTCAGGGGCTTGAAGGCGGAGAAAGCCGGGCCTCGAAGGGGATCGGTGAGCAGCCCGGCGCACGGACCTGGTCGTCGCGACCTCGGCGCGCACGGCAAGATGGGGGCGTGCTGCGCATCGACGACCCCTCGTTCTCCTGGCCCCTGCTGACCCTCGACGAGCCGGCGCTCGACCACAACATCGCCACCGTCGCGGGCGCCTTCGCCGCCGCGGGCGTGGAGCACGCCCCGCACGTCAAGACCCACATGTCCCGCCAGATCTGGGAGCGGCAGGTCGCCGCCGGGGCGTGGGGCGCCACCGTCGCCACGCCCGCGCAGCTCCGCACCGCGCTCGGCTGGGGCCTCCCCGGCGCCGGACGCCGCGCGTTCCTCGCGAACGAGCTGGTGGACCCCCGCGAGATCGCCTGGCTGCGCACCGCCCTGACCGACGGCACCGCCGACGAGGTCTGGGTCTACGTCGACTCCGCGCGCGGCGTCGACCTGCTCGCCGCCGGGTTCGCGGGCGCCGCCCCCGAGGCCGTGGCTCGGCTCGGGGTGCTCGTCGAGCTCGGCGTCCCGGGCGGCCGTACCGGCGTGCGCACCGTGGCCGACGCCGTGGCGCTCGCGCGCCGCGTGCACGACGCCGGGCTGCGTCTGGTCGGCGTCGCCGGCTACGAGGGCCCCGTGGCCGGCGGGACCAGCGCCGAGGAACTGGCCGCCGTCGGCCGCTGGTGCGATGGGCTGCGGGACGCCGGGGCTCAGGTCGCGGACCTCGTCGACGGGCCCCTGGTGCTCAGCGCGGGCGGCAGCGCGTTCGCCGACGTCGTGACCCGGCGGCTCGGCGAGCCCCTCACGGCCGCGGACGGCGGGGGCGTGCCCACCCGGGTCGTGCTCCGGTCCGGCGCCTACGTGACCCACGACCACGGCCACTACCTGCGCACCGACCCGTGGACCCGCCTGGGCGCCGAGCCGCTCCGCCCCGCGATCACGGTCTGGGCCTCGGTGCTGTCCGCACCCGAGCCCGGGCTCGTCATCTGCGGGATGGGCCGCCGCGACGTCTCGTTCGACATCGACCTGCCGACGCCGCTGGTCGTGCGCCCGGCCGACGCCGACGGCCGGCTCGGCGACGCCCGCGAGCTGACCGGCGTGATCGTGACCGCGCTCAACGACCAGCACGCCTACCTGTCCCTCGACCCCGCAGCGGACGGCGCGGCCGACGTCGGGGTGGCAGACGTCGGGGTGGCAGACGGCGCGCTCCGGCCCGGCGACGTGGTCGGGTTCGGCATCTCGCACCCGTGCACCACGCTCGACAAGTACCGCACCGCCCTGGTGACCCGCGGCGACGAGGTCGCCGAGCAGGTCACGCTGAGCTTCTGACCGCACCACCGAACCGCAAGGAGAACCACATGACCGCGAAGACCGCCCTCTCCACCCCGGACGCCCCGGCGCCCGCGCACACCTTCCACCAGGGCGTGCGCAAGGGGCCGTTCGTGCAGGTCTCGGGGCAGGGCCCCATGGACCCGGCGACGAACACGTACGTGCACCTGGGCGACGTGGCCGCGCAGACCACCCGCACGCTCGAGAACGTCCGGGCGGTCGTCGAGGCCGCCGGCGCGACGTTCGACGACGTCGTGATGCTGCGGGTCTACCTCACCCAGCGCGAGGACTTCGGAAAGATGAACGAGGCCTACGGCGAGTTCGTGACCAAGCACTGCCCCGGCGGCGTGCTGCCGAGCCGCACCACCGTGTTCACCGGGCTGCCGCACGAGGAGATGCTCGTGGAGATCGACGCGCTCGCGGTCACCGACTGACCCGGCACGGACCACGGCCCTGACTCGACGAAAGCAGTTCGCCGGGTCAGGGCCGTGGTGCGTCGGCGGGGCGGGGAGGGATGGGCGGGGCGTGTGGGCGGTCAGTCCGCCGGGGCGGGCTCCGGGTCGGCGGCCGGCGGCGTCGGGCCCGTGGACCGGGCCCGGGCGACCTGCCGGCGTACGCCGATCACCGCCAGCAGGACCAGGCCGGCCAGCAGCAGCCACGGCGTGATCGCGCCGAGCACGAGGACCACCACGTTGAACGTGCTCACCAGGGCGCTCCACCCCGCGGACAGGCCGCCGACGAAGCCGCCTGGCCTGGCCTGCGCCGCCGGCGTGCCCTCCGCGACGATCTCGACGTGCAGGGTGGACATCGCCACCTCGTCCGAGAGCCGGTTCCGCTCGGACACCCGCGAGTCCAGCTCGGCCTGACGCGTGGCCAGCTCGGCCTCGATCTCGATGAGGTCGGCGGTGCGGTCGGCGTCGGCCATGAGCTCGCGCAGGCGGTCGGTCGAGGTGCGGAGCGCCTCGATGCGGGCGTCGAGGTCCTGCGCGGTGCCGGTCACGTCCACCGTCTCGACGTGGCGGTCGCGCACGTCACCGAGCTCGTCGAGCGCGTCCAGCGTGGCCGAGACGCGGTCGGCGGGGATGCGGAGCGTCATCGACGCGCTGCCCAGCTCGTCGTCGGTCTCGGCCCGCTCGTCCCGGGCCTCGACGCGGCCGCCCGCGTCCTCGACCAGGTCGGCGATCTGCTCGGCCGCGCCGAACGGGTCGTCCACCACGAGCGTCGCGTTGCCGGTGGTGATGAGCTCGCGGTCGACGGCCTCCTCGCGGGCCTCGGCGACGCCGATGGCGCCGGCGGCCGCGTCGTTCGCTGCGTCGGGCGCCGTCATCTCGCTGCGTGCGGCGCCGCCGTCGGTCGCCGCCTCCGAGCCGCTGGAGCCCCCTGCTCCTCCGCCCGAGCATGCTGCCAGGGACACGGCGAGCGTGCCCCCGACGATCGTTGCCAACAGTGCGTGGACAAGTCGGCGCGCGGGTGGGCCCGCGTCCCCCAGGGCAGACCGGTTGCGCATCATGGGACGAGCGTAGGAGGCCGACGGTGCCGGAACCCGCCTCACCTGAGAACTGTGATCCCTTTGTGAACTTGTGGCCCTGGTGACCCGATTTTTCATCGGTTTTGCACGGTTCTTGATCACGTTCCGGTCACGCCGTGCTCCTCGAGCCCGCGTGCGGCAGGCTCGCTTTCGTCAGGCACGTGAAGTAATCCGTCCACGTCGAACAGGGTGCGTCCCACGCCAGGAGCAGCGTGACCCAAGTAACAGTCTTGTTACGGGTCATACCGGGCAATGGACAGGGACTCTGTTAAGGAGGTCTACTAACAAACATGGCGACGGCGACAGAACGCAGCGGCACCGGGCGAGGGCTCGGGGCACGGCTGCGCGCGACGTCCAAGGTGCTCCCCGAGCACGCCAGGGCGCACAACCGGTCCCTGGTGCTGCAGCACCTCTTCCACGAGGGGCCCACCTCCCGGGCCGACCTCGCACGAGCGACCTCGCTCACCCGCGTCACGATCTCCGACCTGGTCTCGGTGCTCATCACCGAGGGCCTGGTCGAGGAGCTCGGCACGCGGCCCGGCCAGCGCGTGGGCAAGCCCGCGATCCTGGTGGGCCTGCGCACGGACGCCTACCAGATCGTGGCGGTCGACCTCACCGAGCACGGCCACATGCGCGGCGCGGTGCTCAGCCTCACCGGCGAGATCATGGTGCGCCGCCAGCTCGACATCGACGGGCGCACGGGTGACGAGCTGGTCGACCTGCTCACGCGGTTCGTGCGCCGGCTCGTCGCCGCGGCGAGCCACCCGGTGATCGGCGTCGGCGTCGGCTCGCCCGGCATCATCACCCTGGACGGGCGCGTCGTCGAGGCGCCGAACCGCGGGTGGTACGACGTGCCGCTGGCGGAGATCCTGGGCGAGCGCCTGGGCCTGCCCGTGCACGTCGCGAACGACGCGAACACCGCGGCGCTCGGCGAGTTCACCTACGGCGGGGCGACCGGCAGCATGCTCGTGGTCACCCTGGGCGCGGGCGTCGGCGCGGGCGTGGTGGTCGACGGCGTGCGGGTGCACGGCCAGCGCGACGCCGCCGGCGAGATCGGCCACGTGACCGTGGTCGACGACGGCGAGCCGTGCGCGTGCGGCCGGGTGGGCTGCCTCGAGACGGTGCTGTCCGTGCCGGCGCTGCGGCGCGCGGTCGCGGACAAGAGCCCAGAAGATTCCGACGCCGCCCTGGCGTCGGCCGGCCGGGTGCTGGGCGTGACCCTCGCCCCGGTCGTCAGCGCGCTCAACCTCACGGAGGTGCTGCTGAGCGGTCCGCGCGACCTGCTCGACGGCCCCCTGCGCGAGGCTGCGCTGGACACCATCCGACAGCGGACCATGCCGGCCATCAACACCGGCCTGCAGCTGCGGATGGCCGCACTCGACGAGGACGTGGTGCTGGCGGGCGCCGCCGTCCTCGTGCTTTCCGCCCAGCTGGGGGTCTCGTGAGCATCAGTGCGCACGCGTGGGCGGTGGGCATCCCATCGAGCTTTCCCTTTGTTCCGCGACACACGGTCGTATCCCGGGAGGAACCCACACGTGAACAAGAACCGTCTCGTCGGCGCTGCGGCGTCGGCGATCACCCTGACGCTCGCGCTCAGCGCCTGCGGTAACGCCGGCGGTGCCGCCGCCCCCGAGGAGACCGGCCCCGGCGAGGTCCGGGTCTGGCTCGTCGGTACCGACACGCCCCCCGAGGCGCGCGACTACCTGAAGAAGACCTTCGAGGAGGAGAACCCGGGCAGCACCCTCACGATCGAGGAGCAGGCCTGGGACGGCCTCGTCGACAAGTACACGACGGCGCTGGCCGGCTCGGACGCCCCCGACGTGGTGGAGATCGGCAACACCCAGGCCGCCGCGTTCACCTCGAACGGCTACTTCCGTGAGATCACCGCGGACGAGTTCGAGAACCTGGGCGGCTCCGACCTGCTCCCGGGCTTCGTCGAGGCCGGTGACTGGGACGGCAAGCACTACGCCCTGCCGTACTACTCGGGCTCGCGCGTGGTCTTCTACTCCGAGCAGGTCCTGGGCGACACCAAGGTGCCGACCACGCTCGACGAGTACGTCGAGACCGCCGTCGACCTGAAGACGGACGACCTCTCGGGTGTGTACTGGCCCGGTCAGGACTGGTACAACGCGCTGCCCTTCATCTGGGAGAACGGCGGCTACGTCGCCGAGCAGGCCGAGGACGGCACGTGGGACGCCGGCTTCTCCTCCGAGGGCGGCCTCGCCGGCCTGGAGCAGATCCAGACCATCATGACCAAGGGCAACAACGCACCGTCCGACGCACAGGAGACCGACCTGCAGGTGCCGTTCTGCGAGGGCAAGGTCGCCTTCCTCTCGGCGCCGAGCTGGATCCAGTGGTCCATCAACGCGCCCGAGAAGCCCGAGGACCCGGACGGCGTGCCCGGTTGCGCCTCCACCTACGGCTCCGACCTCCAGGGCCTGGCCCTGCCGGGCAAGGACGGCGGCGCCGCGCAGGTGTTCGCCGGTGGCTCGAACATCGCCATCGCGCAGAAGTCGGCCCGTCCCGACCTCGCGATGAGCGCCTACGAGATCCTGCTGAGCGACGAGTACCAGTCCATCCTCGCCGGCATCGGCCTGTTCCCGGCCAAGACCTCGCTCTTCGAGAAGGTCGACCAGTCGACCTCGATCGGCAAGGCCGCCGCCGAGGCCGCCGCCAACGCGAAGCTCACGCCGGCCTCCCCGAAGTGGGCCGACGTCGAGTCGCAGAGCCTGCTGCAGACCGCCTTCTCGCGGATCGCCGCCGGCGACGACGTGAAGACGGTGGCCGAGAAGCTGGACGCCGACATCGAGGCGATCCTCAACAGCTGATCGTCGTCAGCACGACTTCCCGTCCCGCCCGGTGACCCAAGGATCCCGGGCGGGACGGGACACCACTGCCCGTCTGACGCCGTCGGCCGCTCCCGCGCGGAGCCCGGCTGCCGTGCGCCTCGCAGGAAGACAGGACATGAGCTCCCAACTTCTCGACCCACCGGTGGCCGCGCCCCACCAAGAGATCCGGCAGAAGAACCGGACCCCCTACCTGCCGTGGCTGATGCTCTCGGCCACGATGATCCTGCTCGGCGTGCTGACGGGCTACCCCGTCCTCCGCCTCGTCGTGATGTCGTTCCAGGAGTACGAGCGCGCCCAGCTCATGGGCATGCCCGCCGAGTGGGTCGGGCTCGACAACTACATGACGATCCTGACCGACGTCGACGGTTTCTGGACCGTCCTGCTGCGCAGCTTCGTGCTCATGGTCGTCCTCGTGGTGATCACGATGGTGCTCGGCATGCTCGTCGCGCTGCTGATGATGCGCGTCGGCAAGGCCCTGCGCCTCCTGGTGTCGGTGGGCCTGCTGCTGGCGTGGGCCATGCCGTCGCTGGCCGCGACCACCGTGTGGGGCTGGATCTTCGACACGCAGTACGGCGTGGTGAACAACGTGCTCACGGCGATCACCGGGGACCGGTGGTTCGGCTACTCCTGGCTGCTCAACCCGTTGTCGTTCTTCACGATCCTCACCTGCATCGTCGTGTGGGGTGCGGTGCCGTTCGTCGCGTTCACGCTGTACGCGGGCCTGACGCAGGTGCCGGAGGAGGTCATGGAGGCGGCGCAGCTCGACGGCGCGAGCGCGTTCCAGCGCTTCCGGCTCATCCAGGTGCCGTACGTGCGCAGCATCATCACCGTGCTCGTGGTGCTCTCCATGATCTGGGACCTGAAGCTGTTCACCCAGGTGTTCGTGCTGCAGGACATCGGCGGCGACCGCGAGCTGACCAACACCATCGGCGTCTACATCTACCAGATGGGCATGGCCCAGGGGCACTACGGCCTGGCGAGCGCGATCGGCGTCGTCTTCGTCGTCGTCATGCTGGCCATCGCCTATCCCTACGTGCGGCGCACGCTGCGGGAGGACGAGCAGTGATCAAGATCCGTAGGCGCCTGGCCGACACCGGGTACGGCGTCGTCGCCGTCATCGTCTTCGCCCTGTCGGCGTTCCCCGTGTACTGGATGGTCAGTACGTCGTTCCTGCCGAACAACCGGATCCGCGGCGAGAACCTGGCGTTCTTCCCGACGCCGGACGTGTTCACCCTGGACAACTACCGCTCGGCGATGTTCGGCCAGGTCCGGGCACCGTTCCCGCCGGCCGTGGCGAACTCCGTCGGCGTCACGTTCCTGACCCTCGTCATCACTCTGGTCGTGGGCTTCGTCGCGGCGCTGGCCCTCACCCGGTTCCAGTTCAAGGGCCGCCGGACGTTCATCGTGCTGATCCTGGTCGTCCAGATGATCCCGGGAGAGGCGATGATCATCTCGATGTTCCGGATCATCGACGGCTGGCAGCTCCTGAACACGATCATCGGCCTGACCATCGTGTACGCCGCCGGTGTGCTGCCGTTCACCGTCTGGACGCTGCGCGGATTCGTGAACGGTGTACCCAAGGAGCTGGAGGAGGCTGCCATGATCGACGGGTGCTCCCGGGTGGGCGCGTTCTGGCGGGTCACGTTCCCGCTGCTCGCGCCGGGCCTGGTGGCCACCGGCGTGTTCGCCTTCATCCAGGCGTGGAACGAGTTCGTCATGGCGCTGGTGATCATGCAGCGGCCCGACGCGATGACCCTCCCGCTCTGGCTGCGGACGTTCGTGCAGGCCACGCAGGCCACCAACTGGGGTGCGGTGATGGCCGCGTCGGTGCTCATCGCCATCCCCGCGGTGATCTTCTTCCTGATCGTGCAGGGTCGGATGACCGGCGGGCTGGTCTCCGGCGCGGTGAAGGGCTGATGGGCGGTAGGCAGAAGTCCAGAGGTGGTCGTTCCGCGGGTGAGTCGAGCAAGCGAAAGGTCGGGATGGGAAAGGTCGGCAAGCGGGAGGGTGGCGCCCGGTCGGTGACCGGGCGCGCGCCCGAGTACACGGTCGGCCTCGACATCGGCGGCACCAAGATTCTCGGTGCGCTCCTCGACCCGGCGGGCGAGGTGGTCGCCACGGTGCGCCGGTCCACGGTGCACGGCGCCGAGGGCCTGGTCGCTGGCGCGGCGCAGGCGGTGCGGGACGTGGTGGAGTCGGGCGGGGTGGAGCTCGCGGCCGTGGTCGGCGTCGGGCTGGGCATCCCCGGCATCGTCGACCACGTGTCCGGCACCGTGAAGCACGCGGTCAACCTGGGGGTGCACGACGACGAGCTGCCGCTCGCCGACCTGCTCTCCCTGGCCCTGGGCGGCGTGCCGGTGGTGGTCGAGAACGACCTCAACGTGGCCGCCGTCGGCGCCGCGCACGTGCTGGAGCGCTCGGAGAGCCCCTCCGGCGGGGCGCCCGAGCACGAGGACCTCGCGTTCCTCGCCCTGGGTACGGGCCTCGCGTCCGGCCTGGTGCTGGACGGCGAGCTGCGCCGCGGCGCGAGCGGCGCGGCCGGCGAGATCGGGCACATCCCGGTGGACCCGCTCGGGCCGGAGTGCCCGTGCGGCCAGCGCGGCTGCCTGGAGCGGTTCGCGTCGGGCAAGGCGCTGGAGGCGGCGTGGCCGTCGCGGTACGGCAAGCCCGCCCCGGTGGAGCTGTTCGAGGCGGCGCGGGCCGGCGACGAGGAGGCGATCGCGGTCAAGGACCGGTTCGCGTCCGCGACGGCGTCCGCCGTGCGCCTCCTGGTGCTGGCCACCGACGTGCGGCACGTCGTGCTCGGCGGCGGCGTGGCACTGCTCGGCACCGAGCTGCTGGACGCGGTGCAGGACGCGCTGCGCGAGCAGGCGAAGGTGTCGTCGTTCCTCGGGTCGCTGAAGCTGGCGGAGCGGGTCAGGCTGGCGCCGACGCACGTTCCGGTCGCGGCGGTGGGCGCCGCGGTGCTGGGGAGGAGGAGCTGATGGAGGTCGTGATCGCGCCGGCGGCCGAGCTGGCGAGGCTGGCGGCGGACGCCGTGGAGGGCCTGCTGCGCGCCAACCCCGAGACGGTGCTGGGGCTGGCCACCGGGTCGTCGCCGCTCGCCGTCTACGACGAGCTCGCCACCCGGCACAAGGAAGGGCTCTCGTTCGCGCGGGCCCGGGCGTTCATGCTCGACGAGTACGTCGGCCTGAGCGCCGACCACCCGGAGCGGTACCGCAACGTGATCGAGAAGGAGTTCGCCTCCCGCGTCGACCTCGCGCCCGGCGCGGTGCAGGGTCCCGACGGCCTGGCCGACGACCTGCCCGCGGCGTGCGCCGCCTACGAGCAGGCGATCGCGGACGCCGGGGGCGTGGACCTGCAGATCCTGGGGATCGGCACCGACGGCCACATCGCGTTCAACGAGCCGGGCTCCTCGCTCGCCTCCCGCACGCGGATCAAGACCCTGACGAAGCAGACCCGCGAGGACAACGCGCGGTTCTTCGGCGGGTCCGTCGAGGACGTGCCGCGGCACTGCCTGACCCAGGGGCTCGCCACGATCATGTCGGCGCGACACCTGGTGCTGCTCGCCACCGGGCGGGCCAAGGCCGAGGCGGTGCACCAGCTCGTGGAGGGCCCCGTGTCGGCGATGTGGCCCGCCACGATCATGCAGCTGCACCCGCACGCGACCGTGCTGGTCGACGACGCGGCCGCCTCTCGGCTCCAGCTCGGCGACTACTACCGGCAGACGTACGCCGACAAGCCCGCCTGGCAGGGCCTGTAGGCACGTGCCGGGCGTCCAGGTCACGTCGGTGACCTGAGCACCCGACACGTCAGAGGTAGTTGCCCGCGACCGGCGCGGGCTTCCACCGCCCGGACGTCGCCACGTCGGCGACCCGGCTGGTCGTGAGGCCGTCGGGGCCGTGCTCCAGGATGGAGCGGCGGGCCACCTCGCGCAGGTCGGCGCCCGTGGCCCCGTCGAGGTAGGACGCGACGAGGTCCACGTCGACGGAGGCGTCCGGCGGCAGGAACAGCCGCAGGATCTCCGTGCGCCCGGCCTGGTCCGGCGGGGGCACCTCGATGATCGTGTCGAAGCGCCCGGGACGCTTCACGGCCGGGTCCAGCGCGTCGGGGTCGTTCGTGGTGGCGAGGGTCAGCACGTCGTCCGAGCTGCGGGTGCCGTCCAGGGCGTCGAGGAACTCGGCGAACGAGGTGTCGCCGCGCGAGCCCTTGGAGGCGACCGAGTCGATCTCCTCCAGCACCACGAGACAGGCCCCGAGGCCGCGGATCTCCTCGTACAGCTCGGTCATCCAGGTGCGCAGCACCTCGGCGGTGACGAGCACGACCGTGAGCGGCCCGGCGAGCTCCGTGGCGATGACCCGCGTCAGCTTCGTCTTGCCCACGCCGGGCCGGCCGGCCAGCAGCAGGCCGCGCGACGTGGTGTGACCCAGCGCCCGCAGGGCCTCGCGGCGCGTGGTCACGCTGGAGCAGAACAGGTCCACCTCGCGCCACAGCTCGGCGGGCAGCACCACGTCGCCGCGCACCTGGACGGTGTGCCGGACCGGGGTCAGCTCGACGGTGCCGTTCCCCGACCTGGCCGACAGCACACCGCCGCGGTACGGGTGGTCGGCCTCCAGCGTGCGGGTCAGGTCCGCGAGCACCCGCTCGGCCAGCGCCAGGCCGCCCGGCGGGGTGAAGGTGGTGACCGTGGGCGTCCCGTAGCGGTAGGCCACCTCGACGGCGACGGCCGTGTCGTAGGCGGACCCGGCCGGGAACAGCACCGTGGCGACGGCGGGCACGCTCACCGAGGTGCCGTCGCCGAGGTCGAGCGCGGCGCGCTGCGGCGCTCCGCCGGGGCCGAACACGGCGACGTCGTCGGGGTACCGGTCCACCCAGCGCTGGAGCGCGTAGGCGTGCAGCCGCTGCAGGGTGCGCGACATGTCGCGGGAGACGTTGACGAGCGTGCTCTCGTCGACGTCCCACCGGCGGGCCAGCCACTCGCTCGACGAGCGGGGCTCCTTGGGGCGGTCCGGGACCGGGCGGCCGAGCATCGCCGCGACGGCGGCGACGGCGCGGCGCGCGGCCTCGTCGTGGTCGCCGAAGTCGGGCCAGACAGGGTCGGGTGCGCCGCGAGGGATCAGGTCGGTCGCGGAGGCGGCGCCGTCGTCGGGCAGGGTGAGGCTCCTCTCAGGGTGGGGATGTGACATGCGGACAGTTATATCCGTCGTCACCGACACGACCGCAAGGATTTCCGAGTACGAGTTGCCCGGAACGGACGTCCCGGGGGCGTGCCGACGGCATCGGTGTCGGTGGTCCCGCGTAGACTTGTCGGTATGACCGAACCACTCTCCAACCCGCAGGACGACCCCGTGACCCAGGGCGCCACGAGCGTCCTCGAGCGCGAGGAGACCCGGGAGGAGACGGAACCGGGAGACCACGAGCGTTTCGCGCACTACGTGCGCAAGGAGAAGATCATGCAGTCCGCCATGAGCGGTAAGCCCGTGATCGCGCTCTGCGGCAAGGTCTGGGTGCCGGGGCGTGACCCGGGCAAGTTCCCGGTGTGTCCCCGGTGCAAGGAGATCTACGACGGTCTCCGCGATCCGCAGGACGGCGGCGAGGGCGACTCCACCACGTGACGAGCCAGCCGCAGCAGCTGCCCCACACACCGTCGTCTGCGGCCGCTTCGTCGCTCAGCCCTGCCTTTCCACGTCGTGCCCCCTGGGGTACGGCGTCGAGTCTGCGCGCCTGGCAGGCGGAGGCCCTGGAGCAGTACCGCGTGACGAACCCGCGGGACTTCCTGGCCGTCGCCACCCCGGGCGCGGGCAAGACGACGTTCGCGCTCCGCATCGCCACCGAGCTCCTCGAGCAGGGCATCGTCCGGCGGGTCACCGTCGTGGCCCCCACCGAGCACCTGAAGACCCAGTGGGCCGACGCCGCAGCGCGCGTGGGCATCCGCATCGACCCGGCCTTCAAGAACTCGCAGGGCCGGCACGGCTCGCACTACGACGGTGTCGCCCTCACGTACGCGCAGGTGGCGGCCAAGCCGGCGCTGCACCGGGCCCGCACGGAGGCCGCGCGCACCCTGGTGATCCTCGACGAGGTGCACCACGGCGGTGACGCCCTGAGCTGGGGCGACGCCGTCCGCGAGGCGTTCGAGGGCGCCGAGCGCCGCCTGGCGCTCACCGGCACCCCGTTCCGCAGCGACACGTCCGCCATCCCGTTCGTCCAGTACGAGGCCGACCGCGAGGGCATCCGCCGCTCCAAGGCGGACTATACGTACGGCTACGGCGAGGCGCTGCGCGACCACGTCGTGCGCCCCGTGCTGTTCCTGTCCTACGCCGGTGACATGCGCTGGCGCACCAAGATGGGTGACGAGGTCAGCGCCCGTCTCGGCGAGGCCATGACCAAGGACATGACCGGGCAGGCCTGGCGCACCGCGCTGGACCCCGAGGGGCAGTGGATCCCGTCGGTGCTCGCGGCCGCGGACAAGCGCCTCACCGAGGTGCGCCGCACGGTGCCCGACGCCGGCGGCCTGGTCATCGCGACCGACCAGGACAACGCGCGCGCCTACGCCACGCACCTGCAGGAGATCACCGGCAAGCGCCCCGTCGTCGTCCTGTCCGACGACGAGGGGGCCTCCGGGCGCATCGAGGAGTACGCGCAGGGCGAGGACCGCTGGATGGTCGCGGTCCGCATGGTGTCGGAGGGTGTGGACGTGCCGCGTCTCGCCGTCGGCGTGTACGCCACCAGCGCCTCGACCCCGCTGTTCTTCGCCCAGGCGATCGGCCGGTTCGTGCGCGCCCGCAAGCGTGGCGAGACGGCGTCGATCTTCCTGCCGAGCGTCGCGCCGCTGCTGAACCTGGCGAACTCGATGGAGCAGGAGCGCGACCACGCGCTCGACCGGCCGCGCACGGCCGAGGAGCAGGGCATCGAGTACGACCCCGAGGCCGCGCTGATCGCGGAGGCCAACAAGGAGGAGAAGGCGTCGAGCGAGCTGCTGGGCTCGTTCCAGGCGCTGGAGGCCCAGGCCTCGTTCGACCGCGTCCTGTTCGACGGCGGCGAGTTCGGCACGAGCGCGGACCTCGGCTCCGCGGAGGAGCAGGACTTCCTCGGCCTGCCCGGGCTCCTGGAGCCCGACCAGGTGGCGACGCTGCTGCGGCAGCGCCAGGCCGACCACCTCAAGGCGCGCGGCGGTGCCCCCACCGCGCGCGAGGTGGAGAACGAACGGTCCGAGCAGGAGCACCGCCGCGCGGGCGAGCTGCGCAAGGAGCTGTCCAAGCTCGTCTCGGCGTGGGCCAAGCGCAGCGGGCAGCCGCACGGCATCATCCACACCGAGCTGCGCCGCAAGTGCGGCGGGCCCGAGGTGCCCCTGGCGACCGCCGACCAGCTGGAGGCGCGCGTGGCCCAGGTCCGGCGCTGGTTCGTCGGTCAGAAGTAGGACGGGAGCAAGAAGATCCGCATGGTGAGACAAGAGGCCGTCCTGGCCGTATTCGCCCGGCCCCGGCCAGTTCTCTGGCCTACCGTGAGTGCATGACCGACGAGCTTCGGAGCATCGGCGCTCCGCTCACAGACTCGTGGCCTGCGCTCGACAACGGTGTCGGTGAACCGCGGCCGCTTCCCGCAGCACCCCTTCCGGCGGTACGCCCGTCGGTCGCCCTGCTGACCGACCGCTACGAGCTCACCATGCTCCAGGCGGCGCTGGCCGACGGCACCGCCCACCGGCACTGCGTGTTCGAGGTGTTCACGCGGCGCCTGCCCGCGGGCCGCCGCTACGGCGTCCTCGCGGGCACCGGTCGTGTCCTGGAAGCGCTGCCACACTTCGTCTTCGAGGACGCCGAGCTGGCGTACCTGCAGGACAACGCCGTGGTGGACCGCAGGACGCTCGACTACCTCGCGAACTACCGCTTCACGGGGACCATCCAGGGCTACGTGGAGGGCGAGGTGTTCTTCCCCGGCTCGCCCGTGCTGCAGGTCGAGGGGTCGTTCGCCGAGGCCGTGCTGCTGGAGACCCTGATCCTGTCGATCCTGAACTACGACTCGGCGGTGGCGTCGGCGGCCTCCCGCATGACGAGCGCGGCCGGGAACCGGCCCGTGCTGGAGATGGGCTCCCGCCGGGCGAGCGAGCAGGCCGCCGTCGCGGCGGCCCGGGCGGCCGTCATCGGCGGCTTCGCCGGGACGTCCAACCTCGAGGCCGGCATGCGCTACGGGCTCGACACCATCGGCACCGCCGCGCACGCCTTCACGCTGCTGCACGACAGCGAGCGGGAGGCCTTCGAGTCGCAGGTCGCCTCGCTGGGCCCGGGCACCACGCTGCTGGTCGACACCTACGACGTGCGGCAGGGCGTGGCGACCGCCGTCGAGGTGGCGGGGACCGGGCTGGGCGCGGTGCGGCTCGACTCGGGCGACCTCGGGGGACTGGCGGGGGAGGTCCGCCGCCAGCTCGACTCGCTGGGCGCGCGGGACACCAAGATCGTCGTCACCTCCGACCTCGACGAGTACGCGATCGCGTCGCTCGCCGCGGCGCCGGTGGACGTCTACGGCGTCGGCACGTCGCTGGTCACGGGGTCGGGCGCGCCGACCTGCGGCATGGTCTACAAGCTGGTGGCGCGCGCCGACGCGTCGGGCGTGCTGCAGCCGGTGGCCAAGGCGTCGGCGAACAAGACGTCGGTGGGCGGGCGCAAGGCCGCCGCACGACGTTACGGCCGCGACGGGTACGCCGTCGAGGAGATCATGGTGACCGGTCCCGACACCGCGGTGGCGGAGTGGACGCCGCAGAGCGACGACCTCCGGCCGCTGCTCGCGCCGCTGGTCGTGGACGGCGCCGTCGACTCGCGCTGGGTGGGTCCGTACGGCGTCGCGAACGCCGCGATCAACCACGGGATGGTGCGTGCCGAGCTGCCGCGCGGCGCCCGTCGGCTGTCCAAGGGCGACCCGGCGATCCCGACCGTGGACCTCCGGCTCGACGACCTCCGCGACTGAGGTCACAGCCCGGCGACAACTTGGTGGGAATCTCTGACAGGGGTGTCCAGTCGAGGGACGAAACAGCCTAGAGTGAGACCTGTGACAACTTCCCCGCTGCCGCTGCTCACGCCCCTGGGGTCAGCCGGGACGGCCGTCGAGGAGGACACCGAGGAGGCGCTCGCCTCCGGGATCGCCGACCCGTGGGTGACGATCGTGTGGAACGACCCGGTGAACCTGATGTCCTACGTGACGTACGTGTTCGAGAGCTACTTCGGGTACCCACGCGCCAAGGCGGAGCGGCTCATGACGCAGGTGCACAAGAACGGTCGCGCAGTCGTGTCCAGTGGTGGGCGCGAGCGCATGGAGGTGGATGTGCAGGCGATGCACGGGTTCGGGTTGTGGGCGACGCTGCAGGAGTCGGGCGCGCGGGGAGCCGCATGACACCGTTCCGCGCCATGCGGCGGGGGTACGAGGCTCGGTTCGAACCGGTGGAGCGCGTCGTCCTCGCCAAGGTGGCGCGCGACGTCGCCGCGATGCTCCGCGAGGAGGCGGGCCTGGAGCTGTTCGCCGACGACGACCCGGGGCCGTCGTCGCACCCCGCGCCGGGCAAGGGGCAGGCCTGGGCCAACGGCCTGCTCGCGCCGGACGAGCTGACCGACGCCGACCTGGCCCGCCTCACGGGGGTGACCGGCGTGGGGCGCGTGCCGACCGACCCCGCGGCGCAGCGGCTCCTGCCGGACGCGAGCAAGGACGACGCGGACATCGCCGACGAGTTCCGCCGGCTCACGCAGAACGACGTCGCCCAGGCCAAGGTGGACCGGCTGGAGGCGTTCGCCGCGCTGCTCGACCTGCCGTCGGGCGAGGACGCGCCCGAGCCGCTGGGCCGGCACGGGGCGCCGCCGCCGGTGCGGGTGCCGCGCGAGGACGCCGAGCAGTTCGCCGGGGCGCTCACGGACGTGCGGCTGGTCATCGCCGAGCGGCTCGGGCTGAAGACCGACGACCAGGTCATGCAGCTCACCGACGAGATCATGTGGGACCGGCAGGCGGGCCGCGAGATCCCGGTGGCCACCGACGGGCGGGCCGCCCGCCGGTTCTGGTCCGGGGTGTTCGTCGCCGCGGGCTACGCCCAGGAGACCCTCATGGACGTGATGCTCGCGGAGCTGCGCGGGCGCCGTCCGCTCGCCTGACCGGGCCCGCCTGACCGGGCCGTCAGAGCTCGTACACGGTGCCCGGGACCGCGACGTCCACCGGGCCCGCGTACGAGCCGCGGGCCTCGGCGAGGGTGTCCTCCGGGTCGTTCCACACGGGCAGGTGCGTGAGCAGCAGCCGGCGGGCGCCGGCCTCGGTCGCCACCTGTCCGGCGCGGTGCCCGGTGAGATGGATCCCGCGCTCCACGACGTCGTCGCGCCCCTCCAGGAACGCCGCCTCGCTGAGCAGCAGGTCGGCGTCGCGCGCGAGCTCGACCACGGAGGTGCAGGCGTCGGTGTCGCCGGTGTAGGCGAGCGTCGTCGTGCCACCGGACGACGACGGTCCGGTGACCCGCACACCGTACGTCTCGACCGGGTGGTAGACGCGGTACGGCTCGATGGTCAGCGGCCCGACCTCGATCTGCTTGTGGTCGGCCCAGGAGCGGAACTCGAAGTCGTTCTCCATGGACTCGCCGTCGCTCAGCCCGTAGGACTGGGCGACGTGCCGCTCGGCCGTCGACGGCCCGTAGACCGGCAGGGGCTTGTCCCGGCGCCCGGCCCGCAGCGACCCGTGCTCGGGGTGGTAGCGCAGGTAGACGTAGAGGCCCGCGAGGTCCGCGCAGTGGTCGGGGTGCAGGTGCGAGATGGACACCGCGTCGAGCGCGTGGGGGTCGACGTGCTGCTGCAGCGCGCCGAACGCGCCGTTGCCGAGGTCGAGCAGGACGTTCCAGTCGCGCGCCTCGTAGCCGGCCGCGGCCGACTCCGCCGCGGTGACCTGCACCAGGTACGACGACGCGGGCGTCGCGGGGCCGGGGAACGAGCCGGAGACCCCGAGGGGGACGAGGCGCATCAGACCGCCTCCACGAGAGACACCTCGGGGCCGAGGAACCGGCTGGCGAGCTGGCCGAACGGCGCCGGGTCGCCCGTGGTCAGGAACCGGTGCACCGGGGCGCCGGCGTCGGGGGAGCGCTCCAGGTCGTGCGCCACGAGGGTGCGGTACACGTCCTTGGCGGTCTCGTCGGCGCTGGAGACCAGCGTGACGTCCTCGCCCATGACGTAGGAGATGGCGCCCGCGAGCAGCGGGTAGTGCGTGCAGCCGAGCACGAGCGTGTCGACGCCGGCCGCCTTGACCGGGTCGAGGTACTCGTGCGCGAACTTCTGCACCTCCGGGCCGGACGTGCGGCCCTCCTCGACGAAGCGCACGAACTCGGGGCAGGCCTGGCTCGTGATCGTCAGCCCGGGGGTCACGTGGAAGGCGTCGTCGTACGCGCGCGACTGCACCGTGGTGCGCGTACCGATGACGCCGATCCGGCCCGTCCGGGTGGCGGTCACCGCGGCCCGGGCCGCGGGCAGGATGACCTCGACCACGGGGATGCCGTGGCGCTGCTCGTACCGCTCGCGCGCGTCACGCATCATGGCCGACGACGCCGTGTTGCAGGCGATGACCAGCATCTTCACGCCGTCCGCCACGAGCCGGTCCATGGCGTCGAGGGCCATGGCGCGCACGGCCGCGATCGGCTTGGGGCCGTACGGGCTGTTGGCGGTGTCGCCGAGGTAGCGGACCTGCTCGTTGGGTAGCTGGTCGAGGATGGCGCGCGCGACCGTGAGGCCGCCGAGGCCGGAGTCGAAGATCCCGATGGGCGCGTCGTTCACGGGGTGAAGCCTAGCGACGACATCGTGTCGGAACCGTTACCGGCGCCACGCCCCGTGCGTGACGCGCGACACGTTCTGGCAGGTCAGCGGCGTGCTTTCCGGAGCGCGAAATGATCGTCGTCCGCACCACCTAGGCTGGGCGCATGACCTCCAGCACCGACCAGATCGTGCGCGCCGACGGGCGCGCCACCGACCAGCTCCGCCCCGTGAAGATCACCCGGGGATGGCTCGACGAGGCCGAGGGTTCGGTGCTCGTGGAGTTCGGCCGCACGCGCGTGCTGTGCGTCGCGTCGTTCACCGAGGGCGTGCCGCGCTGGCGCAAGGGCTCGGGCGAGGGCTGGGTCACCGCCGAGTACGCGATGCTGCCGCGCGCCACCAACGAGCGCAGCCAGCGCGAGTCCGTGAAGGGCAAGATCGGCGGGCGCACGCACGAGATCTCGCGGCTGATCGGCCGCTCGCTGCGCGCCGTCGTCGACATGAGCGCGCTGGGGGAGAACTCCATCGTGCTCGACTGCGACGTGCTCCAGGCCGACGGCGGCACCCGCACCGCCGCGATCACCGGTGCGTACGTGGCCCTCGCCGACGCGATCGCGTGGGGCCGTCGTCACGGGCACATCAAGGGCGGCAAGCAGGTGCTCGCCGACTCGGTCGCCGCCGTCTCGGTGGGCATCATCGACGGCACCCCGATGCTCGACCTGCCCTACGTCGAGGACGTGCGCGCCGAGACCGACATGAACGTGGTGGTCACGGGCGGCGGCAAGTTCATCGAGGTGCAGGGCACCGCGGAGCACGCGCCGTTCGACCGCGCCGAGCTCGACGCCCTGCTCGACCTCGCGGTGGGCGGCACGGCCGAGCTCGCCACGATCCAGCAGGACGCCCTCGCGCAGGACCTGGCATGACGGCCCGGATCGTCCTCGCCACGCACAACGCCAAGAAGGTCCCGGAGCTGCGCGCGATCCTCACCGAGGCGGGTCTGGACCTGCCCGACGGCGAGCTGGTCACCTCAGGCGAGGTGGGCGCGCCGGAGCCCGTGGAGGACGGCGTCACCTTCGCCGAGAACGCCCTGATCAAGGCGCGCGCCGTGTGCGCGGCGACCGGGCTGCCCGCCGTCGCCGACGACTCGGGCCTGGCCGTCGACGTGCTGGGCGGGGCGCCCGGCATCTTCTCGGCCCGCTGGGCCGGCAAGCACGGGGACGACCTCGCCAACCTGGAGCTGCTGCTCGGCCAGCTCGGCGACGTGCGCGCCGAGCACCGCCAGGCCGGCTTCGTGTGCGCGGCCGCGCTGGTCACGCCCGACGGGCGCGAGGAGGTGCGGCTCGGAGAGATGCGCGGCGTGCTGGCCACGGCGCCGCGCGGCGCCAACGGGTTCGGCTACGACCCGATCCTGGTCGTGGACGGCGCCCGGACGGCCGCGGAGCTGTCCGCGGACGAGAAGAACGCGATCTCCCACCGCGGCAAGGCGTTCCGCGCGCTGGCGCCGGCGATCGTCGAGGCCCTCCGGGGCTGAGCCTCGGCGAGCTGCGCCGGCGCCCGCTCGCCGAGCCGCGCGACCGCTTGCCGAGCCGCGCGACCATGCACCTGCTGCCAGGAAGGGGCGCGTCCTGGCAGCAGGTGCATCGTCGATGTCGGACCGGGCCGTCGTCAGCTCTCGGCCGCGCGGGCCTGGCCGCGGCGGATGCCCGCCACCAGGGCGCGCCAGCCGAGCATCGTGATCGCCAGGAAGATCGCGGTGACCAGCGCGAACGACCAGGCCAGCCCGCCGCCCGTGAGGCCGCGCAGCGCCAGGCCGCCGAGCACGGTGACGGCCCAGACGATCACACCGGTGGGCCAGGGACGCGCCGGGTCGCGCCACGCGCGGCTCACGGCCCAGCCGATCGCGGCGGCCAGGGCGAAGGGCCACACCACGCGGCCCAGGGCGGCGACCAGCGACCCGTCGTGCGACGCGATGCCGACGACCGTGAAGACGAGGACGGCGACGGCGTCGGCCACGGCGGCGGGCCAGAACGGCGAGGTGCGGGAGGCGGGGGCAGTGGTGCTCACGCGTCGAGGGTAGTCCGCCGGCGGTGCACCCGGCGCCCGCGAACCTGGGAGCGCATTGCCCAGGAGAAAATTTACATCCTGGACATAAAGCCCTCTTGTGGTCGAATCACCCAGGCCGCACGATCACACGGCCGCCACTCCGGCGGCGAGTGTGATCAAGGAGGCAGCATGCGTAGCAACCTCTCCCGCACCCTGCTCGGTGGCCTGGCCGCCCTGGTGCTCGGCGGCAGCGTGGCCGTCGCGTTCGGTGCGCCGTCGCAGGCCAGCGAGAGCACCGGCGACATCACGGTCCACAGCGCGGCGACCACCCGGGCGGCCCAGGACCGGGTGGCCGACTACTGGACCCCGCAGCGGATGCGTGACGCCGTGCCCGCGGACGTTCTGGTCGCAGGCAAGGACAAGTCCTCGGCCGGCGGCACGGTGGCGGCGGGCCGCCCGACCGTCGTCCCGCAGGCAGCCGCCAAGCCCGCCCCGTCCGCGGCGTTCGTGGGTGGGTACTACTCGGGCGGCGGTGAGGTGGTCGACACCACCGGAAAGGTGTTCTTCACGCTCGGCGGCGTGAACTACGTCTGCTCGGGCAGCGCCGTGAGCTCGGGGAACAAGGACGTCGTCCTCACCGCCGGCCACTGCGTCAACGAGGGCCCCGGGGCGTTCGCCACGAACTGGGCGTTCGTCCCCGCCTACGACGACGGCGCCCGCCCCTACGGCACGTTCACCGCACGCCAGCTCACCACCACCACGCAGTGGCAGAACAGCGGCGACTTCGACTACGACGTCGCGTTCGCCGTGCTGAACACGCTGAACGGCGCCCACCTGACGGACGTCGTAGGCGGGCAGGCCATCGGCTTCAACCAGGCGCGCGGCCAGTACATGTACTCGTTCGGCTACCCGGCCGCCAACCCTTACGACGGTACGGACATCGCGTGGTGCCACGGCACCGTCGTGCAGGACACGTTCGGGGGCAGCTCCGACCAGGGCCTGGACTGCAACCTGACCGGCGGGTCGTCCGGCGGCCCCTGGTTCGTCAACTACTCCGAGTCCACCGGCGTGGGCGTGCTCAACTCCGTGAACTCCTTCAAGTACCGCGGCGGCAGCATGCGCAACTACATGTTCGGCCCGTACCTGGGTGACGTCGCACAGACGCTGTACACGTCGGCCGCGTCGCTCTGACGCCGCCTGGGCTCGTGACACCCGGACCCGGGTGTCACGAGCCCGGGAGGCCCGTGGTCGTGGGTGCGGTCACGGCGCGAGCGTGGCGAGCAGCGTCCGGTACCCGGCGAAGGCCGCGCCGACCTGGTCGGGCTCCAGTCCGAAGCGGTCGAGCGTGTAGCGGTGGGCCGGCCGGTTCCGGGGCGCTTCAAGCGCCGCGGCCAGATGTGCGTCGTCGTCGGGTCCCCACTGCGTGCCGAGCCGGTCGAACAGGTCGGGCAGGACGGCGCCCGGGTCGCCCGTGAGCCGGTCGTACGGCAGGTCGAGCACGACGTCGGGCCCCAGCGCGGCGCGCTGCTCGAGCGCGCGGGACACGCCCCGGGCCATGATCGCCAGCCACTCCGGGCCGATACCGGCGACGTCCACGGCGTCCGGGCGCCGGTGGATCCGTCGCGCGGACTCGGCCAGCGAGCACAGCGAGGCCAGGGCCACCTCGGGCGACCGGTGCGTCCACACGAACCGCGCGTCGGGGAACACGTCGCGGATCGCCGCCAGGTGGAAGAGGTTCGCAGGGTGCTTCAGCACCCACCGGCGGGCGGGCCGGCCGTAGGACAGCAGCTGCAGCGTGTCGCGCAGGAACCGGTAGTCCGGCCGGTGGTCGAAGGTGGCCAGCCGGTCGAGGTAGTCCGGCATGGGCACGGCGGAGGCGTGCATCTCCGAGTGGGCGCGGATGAATGTGTCCTCCTCCTCGGACGCCGCGTACATCGGGTGGATGGTGTCCCACGTCGCGCTCAGGCGCGACGTCATCGCGAACTTGCGCCTCGTACGCCGGATCAGGGCGGCCTGCTGCGCGTCGTCGACGGCCAGACCCGGGTAGGTCATCTCCCACAGCTTCGGCCCGCGGTGGGCGGGTGACCGGGACACGATGTTGTAGGTGAGCGTCGTACCTGTGCGCGGCATGCCGACCACGAACACCGGCGCCGTGACGGGCTCATCGGCGACCTCGGGGTGGCGGGCGCGCAGGTCGCCCACGACCACGCGGATGCGGACCCGTAGCCGTACCAGCTCCTGGCCCGCCGCCCAGCCGAGCGGGCTCAGGCCGGGGAAGTCCGCGAACGCGCGCAGCGCGAGCCGCAGGTGCTCCAGGTCGGCGGCGTTCTCCGCGCTCAGCGGTGCGCGACGACGCGAGGCGTGCGCGATCATCCGGTCGAACACGGCGTCCGCGTTTCTGCGCGTGCGGGCTGCGGGCGCCAGGAGCAGGTTGGTCAACCGCAGCGCGGGCGGGTCGGCGGGCGTGGTCGTGGACACGGTGCTCCTGGGGTCGCGGTGCGAGCGGGCGATCGGGCACATCCTCTCGTGGCGGCCCCCACGCGTAAACGAAAGACGCGGCGCTCCGGCGGGTCCCCGTAGGCTGGGCGGATGCACCTCGTCGCCCAGGACCTCGGTTTCGCCTACCCCGGGCGGCCCGTCATGGACGGGGTCTCCTTCTCGGTGTCGCCCGGAACGCGGCTCGGCGTCGTCGGCGAGAACGGCTCGGGCAAGTCCACGCTGCTGCACCTGCTGGCCGGCGACCTGCTGCCGAAGTCGGGCGAGGTACGTCGCCAGGGTACGGTCGCGCTGGTCGAGCAGGAGCTGCACCCGGCGCCGGGGCAGACCATCGGCGACCTGGTCGCCGGGACGCTCGACGGGCTGCGGAGCGCCGCCGCCGAGCTGGAGGCCGCCGCCGCGGCGTTCGACCACGGCTCCGGCGACCTGGCGGTGCTCGAACGCACGCTCTCGCTCGCCGAGCACCTCGCCGTCTGGGACGCCGACCGCCGCGTCGAGGTGGCCCTCACGCGCCTGGGCGCCCCGCGCGACCACGCTCGCCGGCTCGATCAGCTCAGCGTGGGGGAGCGGTTCCGGGTCCGGCTGGCCTGCCGCCTCGCGGAGCGCGCCGACCTGCTGCTGCTCGACGAGCCCACCAACCACCTCGACGACTCCGCGATCGAGTTCCTCACGGGCGAGCTGGTCGCGTGGCGCGGCGGCGTGGTGCTCGTGACGCACGACCGCGAGCTGCTCGACGACGTCGCCACCGCCATCCTCGACCTCGACCCGTCGTGGGACGGCAAGCCCGTGCTCTACGGGCAGCCCGGCTACCTGGCCTACCGGTTCGCCAAGAACCAGGCGCTGCACCGGTGGCGCCAGCGCTACCGGGCCGAGCGCAAGCGCGCGGCGACCCTGGCCGAGCGGCTCGACGAGTCCTACGAGGGCCTCTCCGACGAGTGGCGCCCGGGCAAGGGCTCCCAGAAGCACCGCCGCGCCACCCGCGCCCGCATCCACGTCAAGGCAGCCGACCGCCTGGTCCAGAAGCTGGAGGCCGAGGCCATCGAGGTGCCCAGGCCGCCCGTCGAGCTGGGGTTCCCCGACCTGCCCGCGATGTCGCCGGGCTGGGACCCCGGCAACCCGGTCGTGGAGGTCCGCTCGCCGCGCGTCGGGGACGACGACGCCGTCCGGCTCGACCTGCCCGGCACGCGGATCGCGATCCCGCCGTCGGGCCGCCTGCTCGTGGTGGGGCCCAACGGGACCGGCAAGTCGACGCTGCTCGCGGCGCTCGCCGGCACGCTGGAGCTGGACCGGGGAAGCCGCGCGGTCGCGCCGGGCGCGCGCATCGGCGTCGTGGGCCAGGAGAGCGAGCCCATCACCGGCAAGGCGCGGCTGCGGACCGGGTTCGAGACCTATGCCGACGAGGCGCTGCGGCTGCTCGCCTCGAACGAGCTGGACCCCGACCACGTGGTCCCGGTCGCGGGCCTCGGGCTGCTCAGCGAGGAGGACCTGGACCGGCCGCTGGCCGAGCTGTCCGCGGGGCAGCGCCGCCGGTTCGAGCTGGCGCGGGCGCTGCTGCACGCGCCGCACCTGCTGCTGCTCGACGAGCCGACGAACCATCTGTCGATCGACCTCGTCGACGAGCTGACCCGGGCCCTCCAGGTCACGCCCTGCGCCGTCGTCGTGGCGACGCACGACCGCCGCATGCGCGCCGACCTGGAGGACTGGCCGGTCCTCGACCTGTCCTGACCCCTACGGCAGCCGGCCCACGTGGGCCATCGCCTGCTTGATCAGCATGCCCTGGCCGTTCATCATCTCGGCCTGGACGTCGTCGGCGCAGGCCTCCTCCGGCGTGAGCCAGGCGAGGTCGAGGGCGTTCTGCTGCGGCCGGCAGTCGCCCGTGACGGGCACCACGTACGCGAGCGAGACGGCGTGCTGGCGCGGGTCGTGGAACGCGGTGATCCCCGGCGTGGGGAAGTACTCGGCGACGGTGAACGGCTGCGGCGACGGCGGCACCTGCGGCAGCGCGACCGGCCCGAGGTCCTTCTCGATGTGCCGCAGCAGGGCGTCCCGGAGGCGCTCGTGGTACATGACGCGCCCGGAGACCAGGGCGCGGGTCATCGCACCCTGCGGGTTCACGCGGAGCAGCAGCCCGACGGCGACCACGTCACCCGAGTCGTCGACCCGGACCGGCACGGCGTCGACGTACACGAGGGGGAGCTGCGCGCGTACGACGGCGAGGTCCTCGTCGGTCATCCAGCCCGACACCGGGGCGGGCTCGCGGTAGAAATCGTCGGCTGGGTAGTCGGCAGTGTCCGTCACGGGTCCGTTTCTACCAGGTCGGGCGTTGCGGTGCCTGACCCCGCGCCGCCCCGTGGACACCCGGATGTGACACGGGTCGCCGAACCGCCGCTCCTGGAATAGCAGAGGGTGGGGCTGTGCTCTACCTGGTAGACGCCCAACGAAAGGAAGCGTGACATGGCAACTGTCGACATCACCGACGCCACGTTCGAGAAGACCGTCAGCGACAACGGGATCGTGCTCGTGGACTTCTGGGCCACCTGGTGCCCGCCGTGCAAGATGTTCGGACCTGTCTTCGAGGCTTCCTCGGACAAGAACGACGACATCGTGCACGCCAAGATCGACACCGACGCCAACCCCGGCATCTCGGCCGCGGCACAGGTGACGTCCATCCCCACGCTCATGGCGTTCCGTGACGGCGTGCTCGTGTTCCGCCAGGCGGGCGCGCTGCCGGCCAAGGGCCTCGCCGAGGTCGTCGAGGCCGTGCGCGGGCTCGACATGGACGTGGTCCGCAAGGACATCGCCGCGCAGCAGCAGAACTGACGCGGCGGGCGGGCCTGGCGGCCCGCCCGCGGTGCGCCTACCGGCCGAGCGCCGTCTCCACGGCCCCGACCAGGTCGGCAGGGCTCTGCGTCTCGAGCTTCTCGCCGTCCAGGAAGAACGTCGGGGTGCTGCTGACGCCGAGCGCCCGGCCCTCGTCGAAGTCGTACTGGACGCGCTCCGTCGTCGCCGGGTCGGCCACGGCGGCGTCGTACCGGTCCAGGTCGAGGCCGAGGTCCCGGGCGAAGCCACGGAAGACCTCGGCCTGGGACTGCTGGACCTCGCCCCACTCGGCCTGCGACTCGTACATCCGCTGGTACATGGGCTCCAGCGCGCCCTGTGCCGCGGCGGCCTCGACCGCGACGGCGGCGTTGACCGAGTTGGCGTGCGCGGGGATCGGGAAGTACCTGAGCACCACGGTCAGCTCCTCGCCGTACTCCTCCTTGAGCTGCTCGACGGTGGGGTAGTAGGCGCGGCAGACCTCGCACTCGAAGTCGAGGAACTCGACGAGCACCGCCTGCTCGTCGTCGGCCTGGCTCAGGACGTGGCTGTTCTCGCGCACGACCTCGGCGTCCCCGGCCGGGGCGTCGGGGCGGGAACTCAGGATGAACCCGATCAGCAGCGCGATCAGGCCGAGCACCCCGACCAGGAGGGCGAGCTGCAGGGTGAGTCGGGGCGTGAGGCGGCGGGTGGTGTTCGTGCGGTCGGCGGCAGGGCGCTTCGTGGTCACAGGGGTTCCTTCACGGGTCACAGGGCGTGCACGGGGAGCAGGGCGTGCCGGCGGCCAGGTCGGGCCCGGCGGCCGGCCGTGGTGGGCGGACGACGGCGTCCGCCGAATGCCCCGCCTACGTGCGGCTGATACCCCAGAGCAGCGGGTCGTGCCCGAGCGCGTGCGCCCGCGTGTGGGCACGTGCCGCGCGGCTCCCCGCGGTGACCGGCGCCGGCGCCGCGACCCGGTACGACGGCGGGCAGACGGCGGGCTCTGTCCCGGTGCCGACGGGTGCGCGCAGGCTCAGCAGCCCCAGCGTCTCGCCGTGCTGCGCTCCGTGGGCCGGGCAGTCGTCGGCGACCGGGACGACCCGGTCGCGGATCTTGCCCTCGCCCGGATCTGCTGCGTCGCGGTCCAGGACGTCGACGTGGTGCTGCACCACGGCGACCGGCGACGCCGGGGCCGCGGTCGCCGTGGTCGTGCCCAGCGTGGTGACGCCCAGCAGCCCGGCCAGCGCGAGGAGCAGCACCACGAGCGCGGACCGCGGGGCGGTCGCGCTCGGTGCTGGCCGGGGCGAGAGAGTCATGTCGGGGCGATCGTAGACGAATCGCCCGGGCTCCTAGTGTGAAGTGCCGAGGGTGCGCGAGGGGGGACTCGAACCCCCACGTCCGGAGACACCAGGACCTAAACCTGGCGCGGCTGCCAATTACGCCACTCGCGCGCGGCGCCCAGTCTACGGCCAGGTGAGCGTGCAGGTCAGCGGAACGCGGCGAGTCCCGTGAGGTGTCGCCCCAGCACGAGCGTGTGCACCTCGTCGGTGCCCTCGTAGGTGCGCACGGACTCCAGGTTGCTGGCATGACGCATCGGGGAGTGGTCGAGCGTGACACCGTTGCCGCCCAGGATCGTGCGGGCGGTCCGGCAGACCTCGATGGCGATGCGGGCGTTGTTCAGCTTGCCCGCCGAGATCATGTGCCCCTGCAGCCGCCCGGAGTCCTTGAGCCGGCCGAGGCGCAGCGCCATGAGCTGTGCCTTGGTGATCTCCAGGGCCATGTCGACGAGCTTGGCCTGCGTGAGCTGGAAGCCCGCGATCGGCGTGCCGAACTGCTCCCGGCCCTGCGCGTAGGCCAGCGCCGCCTCGAACGCGTCCCGGGCCGCGCCCACCGCGCCCCAGACGATGCCGTAGCGCGCCTCGTCGAGGCACGCGAACGGCCCGGCCAGGCCGGGGTGCTCGGGCAGCAGGGCGTCCGCGGGCAGCCGCACGCCCTCCAGCGTGATGTCGCACTGCACGGATGCCCGCATCGACAGCTTCGGCTCGATGGGGACGGCGGTGAACCCCGGGGTCGACGTCGGCACGACGAATCCCCGCACGCGGTCCCGCTCGCTCCCGTCGTCCTGTGGCTCGCGGACCTTGGCCCAGATGATCGCGACGTCCGCGAACGAGGCCATGCCGATCCAGCGCTTGGCGCCGTCCAGGACCCACTCGCCGCCGGCGTCGCCGCCCTCCGCGCCGGCCTCGAAGCGGGCGCGCGTGATCATGCTCGCCGGGTCGGAGCCGGCCTCCGGCTCGGTGAGCCCGAAGCAGCCCACGACCTCACCCGTCGCCATGCGCGGCAGCCACTGCTGCTTCTGGGCCTCGGAGCCGTGCTTGTGGATCGCGGACATCGCCAGCGAGCCCTGCACCGAGACGAACGTGCGGATCCCGGAGTCGCCGGCCTCCAGCTCCTGCGCCGCCAGGCCGTACTCGACGGCGGACCGCCCGGCGCAGCCGTAGCCGTCCAGGTGCATGCCGAGCACCCCGAGCTCGCCCAGCTCGGGGACCAGCTCACGCGGGAAGTGTGCGTCGGCGAACCACGCCGCGATGTTCGGGCGCACCCGGCGGTCCACGAACTCCCGCACGCGGGCGCGCGTCGCGAGCTCGGCCTCGCTGAGCTCGGAGTCGACGTCGAGCAGGTCCGTCGGGGAACCGGGGGCGGCCGGCGAGCTCATCAGGAGTCGAGCCCCAGCACCTTGCGGATGCGGGCCACGTGGCCCGTCGCCTTGACGTTGTAGAACGACTCGGCGACCGTCAGGTCCGGGTTCACCACGACCGTGGAGCGGATCACGCCCACGTACGTCTTGCCGTAGTTCTGCTTCTCGCCCCAGGCGCCGTACGCCTCCAGCGTCGCGTGGTCCTCGTCGGACGCGAGCGGGAACGTCAGCGCCTCGGACTCCGCGAACTTGGCCAGCTTCGCCACCTTGTCGGGGGAGATGCCGACGACGGCGTAGCCCGCGCCCAGGAGCGACGCCTCGGAGTCGCGGAAGTCGCACGCCTCCTTGGTGCACCCCGGCGTCGCGGCAGCCGGGTAGAAGTACACGATGACGCCCTTGTCGGTGCTCCTCGCCAGGTCGGCGAGGCGGACGGAGGAGCCGTCGGCGGTCGGGAGGGTGAAGTCGGGAGCCTTGTCCCCGGTCTCGAGGCGAGTCGTCATGCCCGTAACGGTAGTCGCCTTCGCGGGTCCTCGTGCCCCGCGCGGCCGGGGCCTGTGGACAACTCGGATCGGCAGTCGCGTAGCGTTGTCCTGTGAGCACCTCCGCCGTGACCGACTCCGTGACGAAGCCCGGAAACCTCCCGATCCGCATGCTGCACGACCGGCTCCTGGTCGAGCCCGAGACGGACTCGGCGGAACGGCAGTCGACGGCGGGCCTGGTGATCCCGGCGACCGCCGTCGGGCCCAAGCGGCTCGCCTGGGCGACGGTCGTGGCGAAGGGCGAGCACGTGCGTCAGGTCGACGTCGGCGACCGCGTGCTCTTCGACCCGGAGGACCGCGCCGAGGTGGACCTGGCCGGCACGGACTACGTGCTGCTGCGCGAGCGGGACGTGCACGGCGTGGCCGAGAGCGACGAGGCGGACGGCTCGACGGGTCTCTACCTGTAGGTGAGACCGGCAGGTCGGGCAGGACCCGCAGGTCGGTCCGCCCCTTCTCCGGCCTGCAGGACCTCGAGCCGCTTGATCATGCGGCGCACGAGCAGCAGCGGGATCGCGCCGAAGACCCCGAACGACATGTCGATGAGGCTCCAGCCCCACGGGATGTCCCGCACCGGGCCGGCGATCAGGGCCAGCGGGATGATTCCCGCGCACGCGATCAGCCCGAAGTCGACGACCCAGATGTTGCGTACCGGGTCACGGAACGGACCCCAGAACGCGACGGCGATGACGAGGTGCGCGAACGCGAGCCAGTCCGTGCCGTACGCGATGAACGGGTAGTCCCGGGACGTGGCGTCCAGTCCCTCTCGGACCCGGGCGAACCAGTCGACGAGGCCCGGCAGCCAGGCATCCACGCCCCACGCGAGGAAGAGCTCGTGGCCCCACCGGACCTCCGTCGTCAACGGGAACGCGGTGACGCCGCTCAGCACCAGGCCGACGATGAACACGATCAGCCAGGCTCGTACGCGCCGCAGGAGTACTGCCTGTTCGGACTGCGCCGCGACGTCTGCCAGGGGACTTGGTCCGGTACCGGTGACGGTCATGGTGCCGGAGCGTAGCGGCGGGCGGCCCTGCCCGGCTGTCGTGCAGTTCACAGGGTGGGCCCGCTCGTTCGGTTACCGGTGACGCCCCTGGTCCTGGTAGTGTTTCTCTCCGTTGCGCGCCATTAGCTCAATAGGCAGAGCAGCTGACTCTTAATCAGCGGGTTCGGGGTTCGAGTCCCTGATGGCGCACCAGCACGACGGCCTCGTGGCCCCCGTCCGTCCTCTGGCGGACGGCGGATCGCGGTCGTTCGTGAGGCGGAGACAAACGGTGCGCCGAGGGCCTCAGGTCCTGGTAATCTTCCCGTCGCAGGCGCCATTAGCTCAATTGGCAGAGCAGCTGACTCTTAATCAGCGGGTTCTAGGTTCAAGTCCTAGATGGCGCACCCACAGGACGAAGGCCCCCACCACGGTGGGGGCCTTCGTCGTTCCGGTACGGGGGGGGCGATCAGAGCAGGTCGACCGGGAACAGCTCCGTGCGCGCCACGACCCGGTCCCGCTCCGCCGTCAGCGCCGTGCGGCGGGGGTCGGCGAGGAACCCGTCGAGCTTCTGCTGTCCGGCGAACCGGTAGAGCTGGACCTCGTGCGGCCGGCCGTCCGCGCCGTCGGACGCCGCGCGCTGCAGCACCGTGCCGCCGTGCTCCGGGACCAGCGCCAGCACCTTGTCCTCGTAGACCGTGAGGCCCGCCTCCTGGCCGGGCTGCGCCCACAGGAGGCAGCACAGCAGCATCTCGTCGTGGTTCGCCATGGCCCGATCGTAGGACTCGGCCTCCGCGTACCGACTATTTGTCCGCTTGTTGCCTGCTGCACCTGTTCCGTTCACCCAGCCCGTCCAGGTTTGTCCTCCGGGCGTGCTCGGAGCCGTCCATCTCACGGACCACAGGGAGGACGGCCATGCGGCCAGTCACCAGGAAACAGCGGGGCCGGCAGCAGGCCGGTCTCGTCGCGGCGGTCACGGCAGCGACGCTCGCCATGACGGGCTGGGCGGCGACGTCGTCGTCCGCCGCCCCCGCGGACACCGCTCGGACGGACACCGCCGCGACGGCGACGACCCCGCACGGGCCGGAGGCCCCGACGTCGGGTGCCCCGACCCTCGCACCCGACGACGGCGACTTCCTCGAGGGCACCGTGCCCGTCGCGGCCGAGCCCGTCGCCCCCAGGGACGATGTCACGCGCCTGACCGTCGACGGCAAGGCCGTCCCGGGTGCCACGGAGACCCTCGGCACGTCGGTGCTCGGCTACACGGTCGGCACCAACTCGACCGAGGCGCGGTACATGAACTACGTGTCGGTCAACGGCTCGGAGCCGATCCACCTGCCCGACGCCGTGAGCGAGCGCGTCGAGCTGGAGGTCCCCAACGAGTACCTCGTGACCGGCGAGAACACCGTCGAGGTGGTCGTGGGCACGATCAGCTCCGACTGCGGCGTCAACCACGACGACTTCGTGCTGTCGGACTTCACGCTGGAGCCTCTCGGCGAGCTCGCCGACGGCGAGGAGAACGAGTACACGTACTCGTTCGGCGACGGCACCTGCGGCAGCAACACGAGCCTGCTGCTGCGCGCGGAGCTGTCCTTCTTCGTCCAGGGTGATCCGCAGGGCACCACCGGCCTGAGCGCGGACCTCGACACCACGACGCTGACCAACGGCGCGCACACGATCGAGGCGCGCACCGCCTCGGGCGACTCGACGAAGCACCGGGTCCGCGTGAACAACGCGCCCGCCGGCGCGCCCCGCCTCTCGCCGGTCGACGGCACGCTCGCCAACGGCACCGTCACCGTCACGGGCGCCCGCCCGGCGGACGGCGAGGGCGCCACGGCCGAGCTCACGGTCGACGGCGACGCGGTCGAGGCCACCGAGACGCTCGGCGCGGGCGACGCGGCCTTCTCCTTCGACGTCGGCTCGAACGCCGTCGACGGCGGGGCCGCCAACCTGCTCGTCGTCAACGGCATCGAGACGCCGATGGGCGGATCGTACGCGAGCCAGCGCGCCAGCATCGCGATCCCCAACGAGTGGCTCCGGCCCGGCGACAACACGGTCAAGGTGGTCACCGGCACCTTCGCGGGCGACTGCAACCGCGACGACTTCACGATCTCGAACCTCGCGCTGACCCCCGCCGCGGGCACCGCGGCTGGCGTCGGGCTCAAGCCCTCGTACGCGATGGGCGACGGCACGTGCGGCTCCAGCGGCACCGCGCTGCGCGAGGTCACGCTGACCTTCACGGTCGACGCCCCCGCGCGCGGCCTGCGCGCCGACCTCGACACGGCCACGCTGTCGGACGGCGAGCACGAGCTCGCGGCGACGTCGACCACGGGGGAGACCGCCACTCGCGCGCTCTTCACCGACAACTCCGGCCCGGCGCTGGTGTCCGCGACCCCCGCGGACGGCGACCGGCTCACCTCGACGGTGCCGCTCGCGGTCGTCGTCGAGGACGCCTCCGGCGTGGTCCAGGGCCCCGACGTCACGCTCGACGGCGCCAAGATCGCCGTGGGTGACCCGGTCGGCCCCGGCCTCACCGCCGGCGCGCACACGCTCGCGGTGTCCGCGACGGACGGTCTCGGCAACGAGGTCACGCATGAGATCGACTTCGTCAGCGCCGGGATCCCGGACGAGCCGGCGGACGTCGCTCCGGCGTCGGGCACGAAGGGCGTGGGCCGTACGGCTACGCTGCAGGCGACCGTGGCCGCGCCCGACGGCGGCGACGTCACCGCGCGCTTCTCCGCCGCGGAGATCCTGACCCCGAACCAGGCGTGGCAGGGCAGCACGGGCACCGTGCCCACCACGCTGGACGTGCGCGGCCAGAAGAAGCTGAGCACCAAGGCGCTGGAACCGGGCGACGGGAAGTCCGTGACGTCGCCGGCGTCGGGCGACGTGACCTACCAGCGGTTCGACGTGCCGGTCCGCGGCCGCATCGAGGCGCCCGTGCTGCGCTGGGAGGGCACCGCCGACCCGGCGCGCCTGGTCAGCCTCCGGGCCTGGAACCCGGACACCGACGCGTGGGACGTCGTCGCCTCCGCACGCGGCGCGGTCGAGGGCGGCACCGTGCTGGAGGGCACCGTGTCCCGCGACTACGTGGACCGCGGCACGGTGCACGCCATGGTCACGGGCGAGGACCCGTTCGCCGACGATCTCGACGCCGGTGACAAGGACCGGTTCGACGACCCGGACGAGTACGACTTCTCGATGGTGCACTACACGGACACCCAGTACCTGACCGAGGGCGCCGTGGAGCAGGAGACGGCCGAGGAGCGCGCCGTCTGGGCGCAGGGCTACACCGGCGTGATGGACTGGATCGTCGACAACGCCGACGAGCGCAAGATCGCCTACGTGGCGCACACCGGCGACATCGTCGAGAACAACATCCGGGCGTTCCCGCCCGAGATGGAGGACCAGGTCGTCGGCGAGTTCGAGTTCGCGTCGCAGGCGCAGGCCCGGATCGACGCCGCGGGCATCCCGAACGGCGTGGTCGCGGGCAACCACGACAACCAGTCCGGCACCGACCCGACGCTCTACGACCAGTACTTCGGGCCGGACCGGTACGAGGCGCTGTCCGAGGACTGGACCGACGCCTCCTACGGCGGCGTCATGGAGCCCGGCTCGAACGAGAACCACTACGACCTGTTCTCGGCCGGCGGCCTGGACTTCGTGGTGGTGGGCCTGTCCTACGGCGTGACGCGCGACGAGGCCGAGTGGGCGGCGTCGGTCTTCGACCGGTACTCCGACCGTAACGGCATCCTGCTCACGCACGACTACCTGGAGCCGTCCGCGTCGCCCGACGGGCGCGGCGCCAACTTCGGCGGGTCCGACGGGCCGCTGCTGTACAACCTGCTCGTCAAGGACAACCCGAACGTGTTCATGGTGCTCGCCGGGCACCGGCACGGCGTGGGCACCAACGTGCGCCCGCCCGTGGTCGGGGACATCGGCGGCGGCGTGGTCGAGCTGCTCGCCGACTACCAGTTCTACACGGTGTCCGCCGGCCAGCTCGGGCTGACCGAGATCGGCGGGTACCAGCCCACGGACCAGCTCCAGTTCGGCGCGTCGTTCTTCCGCATGCTGCAGTTCGACGTCGACCGCGGCGAGGTCTCGATCGACACCTACTCGCCGCTGCTGGGCGAGTTCGGCGCCACGGAGTACGACACCGAGCACCGCTACAACGGGCTCGAGGACAACATGGTGCTGCCGGTCGACCTGACCTCGCGCACCACGTCGTTCAGCACCGACTCCGTGGTGCTGTACGACCCGGTGGACGAGATCGGCCGGGACACCGTGGCGTCCGGTGAGGTGGCCTCGGTCCGCTGGTCGGGCCTCAAGCCCGACCGCACGTACGCCTGGTTCGTCACGGCCCGCACCTCCGGGGGCGGCACGACGACGGCGTCGCCGGCGTACTTCACCACGGCGCGGCGTTGAGACTCGGCCCTCTCCGCGGACGCCCGCTGGCCCTGGCGGGGCTGCTCGCAGTACTGAGCAGCCCCGCCGTGGGGCAGGTCGCCTCGGCGCACGACGCCACCAGCGACGTCTACGCCGAGGTGACCACGGCGTCGTCGTCCTCCGGTCCGGAGGGAGGCGGGTCTGGGGGCGGCGGGCCGGACGTCGTGGCGGTGCTCGACCTGGAGTACGACCTGCTGATGAAGTCCGCCTGGCTGCGGGCCGAGGCGTACGAGGCGACCGGCCGTGACGACCAGCTCGCCCACCTCGACGAGCACGAGGCCGAGGTGGACGGGTACGTCACCGACCGGTTCACGGTCACGTACGACGGCGCGCCGTGCGCGCCGTCGCTCTCCGGCGCCGACGTCGTCGAGCGCGGGGAACGGCCCTACGCCTCCCTGACCTACGCCTTCGCGTGCGACGGCGAGCCGGAGGGGGTGCACGAGGTGTCCAGCGCGCTGTTCCCGGACGCCGAGTCGTTCGTGCACTCGACGGAGACGATCATCCGGTACTCGCTCGACGAGGAGGACGGCTCGGCGGTGCTCACGTCGGCGTCGCCCACCCTGACGACGGGGGAGCACCGCCTGCTGAAGCAGGTCGGGGAGTTCTTCGTGCTCGGCGGCGAGCACCTGCTGTTCGGCGTCGACCACGTGCTGTTCCTGCTGGCGCTGCTGATCGGGGCACGCCGGCTGCGGGACGTCGTCTGGACGGCGACGGCGTTCACCGTGGCGCACTCCGTGACGTTCCTGCTCGCGGCGCTCGGCGTGGTGTCGGTGCCGGCGATCGTGGTCGAGCCGGTGATCGCGGCATCGATCGCCGTCGTGGCCGTGGTGGACCTGGTGCTGCTCCGCCGGGGCGGGGCGGCCCTGGGTGGTGAGGCCGTGGGCGGCGGCCCGGCGTCCGGCACGGTACGGGACGCCCTGCGGTGGCGTGCACCGGCCGGGCTCCCGGACGTCGGTCTGCGGGGCGTCGGTCTGCGGGACGAGCGTGGTACCTGGCACCGGTGGCGGCTGCCCGTGGTGTTCGTCTTCGGGCTGGTGCACGGCGTCGGTTTCGCCGGTGCGCTCGGCATCGACGCGGCCTGGTCGTGGACCCTGTTGTGGTCGCTGCTGTCGTTCAACGTGGGCATCGAGGCCGTGCAACTCGGCATCATCGCGGTGGTGTTCCCGCTGCTGGTGCTCCTGCGGGTCCGCGCCCCGCGCACGGCCCGCTGGGTACTGCTCGTGGGCTCTGCGGTGATCGCGGCCGTGGCGCTCTGGTGGGTGGTGCAGCGGCTGGCCGGCTGACGCCGCGCTGGCCGGCTGACGCCGCCGAGGCCGGCTGATGCCGCGTCGTCGAACGTAGGGTTGGTCGCACTCTGGGCGCCCAGAGTGCGACCAACCCTACGTTCAACTGTGGCTGCACCGCTGGACCGACCCAGGAA
>NZ_JBIRXX010000001.1:1781669-2600717 GCF_044389365.1 Promicromonospora sp. NPDC019610
GCGGGGTGTCGGCGCGGGGGCGGGGTGCCGCGGCGGCGGCGGGCTGAGCCCGGGTCGGCCAACGTTGGGTTGGCCGCACTCTGGGCGCCCAGAGTGCGACCAACCCTACGTTCGGTTGTCCGGCCGTTCGGCACCGCGGCCGGCCGCCCGGCAGCCGGCTACTCGTGAGTCGCCCAGAACGTCTCCAGCTCCGCGTCCAGCGCCGGCGCCACCTGCATGGGCAGGGAGTGCGTCGTGTCCGGCCAGATCTTGACCTGCGCGTCCGGGATCAGCTGCGCCTTCTCGGCCGCCGCGTCGCCCCCGGCCAGCGACGAATCGCTCGCGATCGCCACGTACACGGGCATCGGCAGCGCCTTCAGGTCGGCGTCGCTCAGCACGGAGGGGCTGGGCAGCCCCGACGAGCTGTAGCTCGCCGAGCCGACGGCGATCATCCGGGCCAGCGGGTCGTCGGGGTCCACCTCGTCGTCCGACACGCCGCCGATCCGGTTCAGCGCGGACTCGCGCCAGGAGTCCGGGAAGAACGGCAGCGAGACCGGGATGGTCGTGAGGATGACCGACAGCGGCATCATGCCGAGCGTCATGACGGGCTCCAGCAGGGTGAGGCTGGCGAGCCGGTCCGGGTGGCGCACCGCCACGGCCGCGGCCAGCCCGCCGCCCTGGGAGTGCCCCAGCAGATGAACCCGGTCGAGGTCCAGCCCGGCCATCGCCTCGTCCACCCAGCGGGCGGAGTCCCCGACGCCGCGGAACGGGACCGTCTGCACGGACAGGCCAGTGTCGCCGAGGGTGTCGAAGGCGTAGACGGTCCGGTGCTCGACGAGGTCGGGCAGGTTGTCGCCCCACATCGGGGCCGCGGCAGACCGGCCGGGCAGCAGGACGACGGGCGTGGCGTCGGGCCGCTCGGCGTGCACCCAGGCGTAGGCGCGGACCGTGCCGAAGCTCGTCTCGACGTCGTGCGTCGCGGTGGGCTCCGGCAGGCGGCCGAGCGCCTCGGCATACGCGTCCTCGTAGGCCCGGCGGTCCTCAGGCGTGCGGAAGTGGCCGACGCCGGGGCCGCCCGCCGCGACCAGCAGCGCCAGCCCGCTGGTCGAGACCACCGCGACGACGGCCAGCAGGACGGTCGGCCAGCGGCGGCGCTTCGGGCCGGTGGTGTGCGTGCGCATCGGAGGTCCTCTCGGGGTCGGTCGGTTTTCCAATACGGTCGCATCGTAACAGGTGACGGTGCGACCGCATTGCTATCCTGGCCCGCATGCCGAGAGTCGTGGACCACGAGGAGCGCCGCTGGGAGATCGTCCTCGCGCTCTGGCTGGTCATCGCCCAGCACGGGATCGAGGGCGTCAGCCTGCGCCAGGTCGCGGCGGAGGCCGGCGTCTCCATGGGGCGCATCCAGCACTACTTCGGCACCAAGGACGCCCTCGTCCTGGCCGGCTGCACCGCCCTCGTCGACCGCGCCTACGGCGGGTACCAGGGGACCGCCGACGCCGCTCCGCGCGAGCGCCTGCTGTACGTCATGAGCCAGCAGATCCCCCGGGACGACGCCGGACGCACCGGCGTCAGCGTCTGGTACGCCTACGTCGCGAAGTCGATCAACGACGCCGCCGTCCGCCAGGTGCTGGCCGAGGCGCGGCGGGGCGCCGAGGACGAGTGCGTGCGGTTGATCCGGGCTGACCGCGACACGAGTGCCGATGAGGCGCTGACGCAGGCCCGGCGGCTGCTGGCGCTGGCCGACGGGCTCACGCTGCGGGTCCTGGTCCGGGACCTGGAGGCCGACGAGGCCGTTGCGATGCTGGAGGCGGAGGTCGGGCGGGTGTGAGCGGCGCGGCCCGGCCGCGCCTGACCCGGGCGCCCGGCGCCCCCGGTGTCAGTCCGCGCGGTCCGGGCTGCCGAACAGGTCGCCGAAGGCGTCGTCGGCCTGCCGTGCGACCTCGACGTCCCGGGCCAGTCGGGCGCCCCGGTCGACTGGCCCGTCCCAGGCTCGGGGGCCCCGGGCCGGTCCGTCAAGGAGCCCGCGCCGGATCCAGCCCAGGACGAGCTGCGGCGCCGGGATGCCGCTCCGGGCCGCCGTCGTGGTGAGCTGGTCGCCGTCGGCGTCGGACAGGTCGACGACGACCCGCCGTCCGTCGACCTCGACGCGCGAGCAGGAGCCGCGGGTGGTCATGGGTGCTTCCGATCAGAGGTCGTCGGGGAGGATGCGGAAGGCCTTGTCCTCGGTGAGAGGGCGAATGGCGCGGAAGCCTCGGCGATCGAGCGTCAGGACCGTGTTCGTGTAGTTGTCGCGCGCAACAACGGTGATGACGGCGTCGGTGAGGTCAAGGTTGAGGTCGTCATATCGTGCCTGCACCACGCGCGCCGTCCGCAGGACGTCGACGGCGAGCGGGGTGACGATGAATCGCCCGGACTCGGCCTGTCGGACGATCTCGTCCATCAGACTGGCGGCGGCACCACGGCCGAACCGTTGTGTGACGAGGTGGTCGAGCTCGGCGAGGACGAGGGGTGGGACGAGGATGGTGCTCGCATGATCGACTACGCGACGAGCGCCTTCGTGCTCAGGGGAGTCGGTGTCGATCGCAGCGATGAGGCCTGACGTATCGGCGACCACGATCATTCGGTGTCCGGCTCCAGGTTCATGGAGTCCAGGATCTCGTCCGTCCGTGCCGCGAAGGTCGGGTCGCCGCTTGAGACGAGAGGCAGGTTGACGGGCTCGTCCCACACCCGGTTCCGAAGGAGGGCGTGACGCACCCCCTCGCGAATGATCTCCGCTTCGCTCACGCCACGGCGGGCGGCGGCAATCTTGAGGTCTCGAAGGTCGTTCTCGTCGAGGTAGACAGTGGTCCGCTTGAGCCCCATCTCAATATGGTATCTCTGCCATACGTCGATGGTCGGATCTGTGACAGGTGCAGCGGCGAGCATGTGTGGTTCCTGACTCTGCTGGGCTGGGCGGCTGTGCCCAGCCTGCCGCGTGCGCCCGCGGGGCCGCGCGCCGGGCCGGGAATCAGTGCGGATACGCAACGCTGGCCGGCGACCTCGTACGCTTTTCCCGTGAGTCAGCCCGCTTCCGCCCAGCCCGACACCGCCCACCAGGACACCGAGACCCCGCTCGACCTCTCGGGATTCCGGACCAGGCCGGTGTCGTTCGTGCGCCGGTCCGGCCGCCTCACGGACAAGCAGAAGCGCCTGTGGGCCGAGCGTCGCGCCACCTACGTCGTCGACGTGCCCCGGGCGATCGCCCGCACCTCCGTGCACCCGGAGTACGTGCTCGACGCCGCGGCGCACTTCGGGCGGACCGCCCCGCTCGTGGTCGAGATCGGCTCGGGGCTGGGCGACGCCGTCGTCGGGGCGGCCTCGACCGATCCCGGGCGCGACTACCTCGCCGTCGAGGTCTACCAGCCCGGGCTGGTGCACACGATCGCGCGTGCCGAGCGGGCCGGGGCGGCCCTGGGGCGGGACGGGCTGCCGAACCTGCGGCTCGTGCAGGCCAACGCGGCCGAGCTGCTGGAGACCACCATCGCGGCCGGCTCCGTGGACGAGCTCTGGGTGTTCTTCCCCGACCCGTGGCACAAGGCGCGCCACCACAAGCGCCGCCTGGTCACCGCGGAGTTCGCGGCGCTCGCGGCGCGCGTGCTGCGGCCCGGCGGCACCCTCCGGCTCGCGACCGACTGGGCCGAGTACGCCGAGCAGATGGTCGAGGTGCTGGAGGCCGACGAGAACCTCGTCAACGCCCACGGCCCCGGCGTCCTGGCGCCGCGGTTCGAGCGCCGTGTGCTGACCGGGTTCGAGCGCAAGGCGCACGATGCCGGGCGGGACATCGCCGACCTGGAGTACGTGCGCCGCTGACGCCGCGCTGACCAGTGGCTTCCCCGGGGCGGGTGGCAGATACCGTTCGAATGTAACGACTTGGTCAAGTCAGGAAACGCGCCGTCTGAACTGTTTGCCCCCGACCTGTGAGGTGCGGCACATTGGGCCGGGTGCGAGATGCGCACATGGGCCGCGGCAGAGCGCGCGCCCCCATGAGCCAATGGAGGCGTCATGAGTGACGTACAGGCAGCAGGGCCTGCCGAAACCGATTACCAACGCGTCGAGCGATCGGACGAGTTCCAGAGCCTGCGCAGGGCGTTCCGGAACTTCGTCTTCCCGATGACGGCGCTGTTCCTCGTCTGGTATCTCCTGTACGCCCTGATGAGCACGTACGCGCACGAGTTCATGAGCATCCGCGTGTCCGGGACCATCACCGTCGGGCTGATCTTCGGGCTGCTCCAGTTCGTGTCGACGTTCGTGATCACCACGCTGTACGCGCGGTGGGCCAACAACAAGTTCGACGCCCGGGCGCAGGCCCTGCGCGAGGAGATCGAGGGGGGCGAGCTGTGAACGGGACAGTCATGGCGGCGGAGGCCACCAACGTCGGCAACACCTGGGTCAACATCGGCATCTTCGCGGCGTTCGTGGTCGTCACGCTCGTCGTCGTCTTCCGGGTGTCCCGGCAGAACAAGAGCGCCGCGGACTTCTACGCCGGCGGCCGCAACTTCACCGGTACGCAGAACGGCACCGCGATCGCGGGCGACTACCTGTCCGCCGCCAGCTTCCTGGGCATCGCGGGCGCCATCGCCGTCAACGGGTACGACGGCTTCCTCTACTCCATCGGCTTCCTCGTCGCGTGGCTCGTCGCGCTGCTGCTGGTCGCCGAGCTGCTGCGCAACACGGGCAAGTTCACGATGGCGGACGTCCTGTCGTTCCGCCTCAAGCAGCGGCCGATCCGGCTCGCGGCGGCGCTGTCCACGCTCGCGGTGGTCTTCTTCTACCTGCTGGCGCAGATGGCGGGCGCGGGCGGCCTCGTCGCTCTCCTGCTCGGCATCACCGACAAGGCGGGCCAGGGCCTGGTCATCGCCGTCGTCGGCGCCCTGATGATCCTGTACGTGCTGGTGGGCGGCATGAAGGGCACCACCTGGGTGCAGATCATCAAGGCGACGCTGCTCATCCTGGGCGCCGGCGCCATGACCATCTGGGTGCTCGCGCGCTTCGGCTTCAGCCTCTCGGCCGTCATGCAGGAGGCCGTGAACATGGCCGGCGAGAACGGCGAGGCGATCCTCGAGCCGGGCCTCCAGTACGGCGCCACGGCGCTGTCGCAGCTCGACTTCCTCTCGCTCGCGCTGGCGCTGGTGCTCGGCACCGCGGGCCTGCCGCACGTGCTCATGCGGTTCTACACGGTGCCGTCGGCCAAGGAGGCCCGCAAGTCCGTGGTCGTCGCGATCTGGCTGATCGGCATCTTCTACCTGTTCACCCTGGTGCTCGGGTACGGTGCGGGCGCGCTGGTGGGCCCGGAGGCGATCCTCGCGGCGCCGGGCGGGCAGAACTCGGCGGCACCGCTGCTCGCGTTCGAGCTCGGCGGCGAGATCCTGCTCGGCATCATCGCGGCGGTCGCCTTCGCGACCATCCTCGCGGTCGTGGCCGGCCTGACGATCACGGCGGCGGCGAGCTTCTCCCACGACATCTACGCCTCGATCATCAAGAAGGGGCAGGTCTCGCCCGACGGCGAGGTCCGGGTGGCCCGCTGGACCGTGGTCGTGATCGGCATCATCGCGATCATCGGCGGCATCTTCGCCAACGGGCAGAACATCGCGTTCCTCGTGGCGCTGGCGTTCTGCGTCGCGGCGTCGGCGAACCTGCCGACGATCATCTACTCGCTGTTCTGGAAGCGGTTCAACACGTCGGGCGCGCTGTGGAGCATCTACGGCGGCCTCATCTCGACCGTCGTCCTGATCATCTTCTCGCCGGTGGTCTCGGGGAAGCCGGCGGACCCGGTCACCGGGCTCAGCAAGTCGATGATCAGCAACCCGGCCATCGACTTCCACTGGTTCCCGCTCGACAACCCGGGCATCGTGACCATCCCGCTCGCGTTCGTGCTCGGCATCGTCGGCACCTACCTGAGCAAGGAGCGGTCGCACCCGGAGAAGTACGCCGAGATGGAGGTCCGCTCCCTCACCGGCGCCGGCGCGGAGAAGGCGGTAGCCCACTGACCCACCCCCTTCGTTGAGTGCTGGCTATTTGTTGTTCTGCGGGCTTCAGGCCCGCAGAAAGCCAGCACTCAACGGAGGGATGGGGGCGGGGCGGGGTCAGGAGCGGCGGCGGACGACGTCGTCGATCGCCGGGGCGAGCGCGGGCCAGCGGAACGCGAAACCGGCGTCGGTGAGCCGCTCGGGCAGCACCCAGCGGCTCTTGAGCACCAGCTCCGCCTCGTTGCGCAGCACCCACACGGCGGGCTCCAGCAGCCAGCGCGGCGCCGGTATCCCGATCGGCATGCGGGTCGCCCGGCGCAGCTCGGCCATCAGCGTCCGGTTGTCGACCGGGTGCGGCGCGGCGAGGTTGACCGGCCCCGAGAGCTCCTCGTGCTGCTCCAGGAACCGGGCGGCCCGCAGCACGTCGTCGACGTGGATCCACGAGAACTTCTGCCGGCCGTCGCTGTGGTGCACCGGCACGGGGCCGCCCGTCGGCGAGTCGCCGATGCCGCGGTAGCGGCGGTGCTGGAACCACCACCCGTCGAGCTGCGGGCCGCCCACGCCGAACCGTGCCAGCCGCGCGAGCATGTCGGACGCCGGGCCGCCGAGCACGATCGCCATGCGCAGGGCGACCCGCCGGGTCTCCGGCAGGCGCCCCGCGAAGAACTCGTGCTCCCAGCTCCGCGCGACGTCCACGGAGAACCCGGCGCCGAGCTCGCCGCCGTCCTCCGTCTGCGGCCGGTCCAGCGCGTACCGGTAGATCGTCGCGGTGCTCGCGTTGAGCCACAGCCCCGGGGGACGGGCGGCGGCCGCGACGGCATCGTGCAGCTGCCGCGTGGTCTCGACCCGCGACCGCAGGATCTCGTCGCGGTTCCGGTCCGTGTACCGGCAGCCCACGCTCTTGCCCGCGAGGTTGACCAGCAGGTCGGCGCCGTCGACCACGTCCCGGAGGGCCGCCGGGTCGTCGGACCACCGCACGTCCGGCCCGGCGCGGCCGACACGCGCGACGTCGTACCCGCGCGACGCGAGGTCGTCGACGAGGGCCCGCCCGATGAACCCGGTCCAACCCGCCACGACGGCCCGCTTCGCCTCGGTCATGCGCCGCAGCGTATCGGCCGCCTCCCCCGACCCGCCTCGTTGAGTGCTGGGTATTTGCGCCTCACACGGCTCTCGGAGCGCAGATACCCAGCACTCAGCGAGCGGGTTCCAGGCGGATGACTACCGACTTCGAGGCCGGGGTGTTGCTCTGGTCCGCCGTGTGGTCCAGGGGGACCAGCACGTTCGTCTCCGGGAAGTACGCGGCGGCGCAGCCGCGCGCCGTCGGGAACGAGACGGCACGGAAGCCCTCCGCCCGGCGCTCGTCGGTCCCGCCGTCCGGCCCGGGCCACTCGCTGACCAGGTTCACCGTGTCGCCGTCGGCGATCCCGCCCGCGTCCAGGTCGTCCGGGTGGACGAACACGACCCGCCGCCCGTTCTTCACGCCGCGGTACCGGTCGTCGAGCCCGTAGACCGTGGTGTTGAACTGGTCGTGGGAGCGGACGGTCTGCAGCAGCAGGCGGCCCTCCGGCACCTGGACGATCTCGAGCTCGTTCACCGTGAAGTTGGCCTTGCCCGTCGTCGTCGGGAAGAGGCGGGCGTCGCGGGGTGGGTGCGGCAGCACGAACCCGCCGGGCTCGGCGACCCGCCGGTCGAAGTCCTCGAAGCCCGGGACCACGCGCGAGATCGAGTCGCGGATCCGGGAGTAGTCGGCCGCGAACTCCTCCCACGGCGTCGGGTCCTGCGGGCCGAGCACGCGGCGGGCCAGGTCGCAGAGGATCGCCGTCTCGCTGCGCAGGGCGCCCGAGACCGGGGCCAGCCGGCCGCGGGACGCGTGCACCACGCTCATCGAGTCCTCGACGGTGACGACCTGCTCGCGCCCGCCCGTCATGTCCCGCTCGGTGCGGCCGAGGCAGGGCAGCACCAGCGACCGCCTGCCGGGCAGCACGTGCGAGCGGTTCAGCTTGGTCGACACGTGCACCGTGAGTGGTACCTCGCGCAGCGCGGCCTCGGTGACGGCGCTGTCCGGGGTGGCGGCGGCGAAGTTGCCGCCCACGGCCATGAAGACCCTGAGCTGCCCGTCGCGCAGGGCCCGGACGGTGTCGACGACGTCGTACCCGTGGGCGCGCGGCGGCTCGAAGCCGAACTCCGTGGCCAGCGCGTCCAGGAACAGCTCGGTGGGCCGTTCCCAGATGCCCATGGTGCGGTCGCCCTGCACGTTGCTGTGGCCGCGCACGGGGCAGGCGCCCGCGCCCGGGCGGCCGACGTTGCCCCGCAGCAGCAGGAAGCTCACGACCTCACGGATGGTCGCCACGGCCTGCTTGTGCTGGGTCAGGCCCATCGCCCAGCAGACGATGATGCGGTCGGCGGCCTTCACGTCGTCGACGAACGCCTCGATCTCCGCCCAGTCCAGGCCCGTGGCCCGCTCGACGTCGGCCTGGTCGACGGCGCGCCAGGCGGCCGCCGCCTCCGGGAAGCCCGAGGTGTGCTCGGCGATGAACTCGTGGTCCAGCACGGGGGCGTGCCCGGCGGTCCGCGCGTCGTCGTCGGCCTCGACCAGCAGGCGGTTCACCGCCTGGAAGAGGGCCAGGTCACCGGCGAGACGCACCTGGAGGAACCGGTCGGCGAGCTTGGTGCCCTGCCCGACGACGCCGCGCACGCGCTGCGGGTTCTTGAAGGTCTGCAGCCCCGCCTCGGGCAGCGGGTTGATCGCGACGATGCGTGCGCCCCGGTCCTTGGCCTCCTCCAGCGCGGTGAGCATGCGCGGGTGGTTGGTCCCGGGATTCTGGCCGACGACGACGATCAGGTCGGCGTGGTCGGTGATGTCCTCCAGCGACACGCTGCCCTTGCCGATGCCCAGTGTCTCCACCAGGGCGGTGCCGGACGACTCGTGGCACATGTTCGAGCAGTCGGGCAGGTTGTTCGTGCCGAGCTTGCGCGCGAGGAGCTGGTAGAGGAACGCGGCCTCGTTGCTGGTGCGGCCCGAGGTGTAGAACGCCGCCTGGTCGGGCGTGTCCAGGCCGCGCAGCTCGCGGGCGATCAGGTCGAGGGCCTCGTCCCAGGACACCGGCCGGTAGTGGTCGGCGCCCTCCTCGCGGAGCATGGGCTCGGTGATCCGGCCGGACTTGCCCAGCCGGTGGTCGGTCCAGGTCGCGAGCTCCGAGATCGCGTGCTCGGCGAAGAACGCGGCGTCCGCACGCTTGCGGGTGGCCTCCTCGGCCACCGCCTTGGCGCCGTTCTCGCAGAACTCCGCGAGGTGCGGCTTGCCCGGCTCCGGCCAGGCGCAGCCGGGGCAGTCGAAGCCGCGCTGCTGGTTGATCAGGGGCAGCGTGCGCAGGCCACGCCCCACGCCGGCCTCCTCGAAGACGTGTGCCAGGCCGTGGACCACCCCCGGCACGCCGGCCGCCGCCGTCTTGGGCGGCCCGATGCGCAGGCTCTTCTCGGGGGCGTCGGTGCGGGCCTCGTCGCTCACGTCGGTCACCCTCCCGACCCTACGCCGGAGTCGACCGCCTGTGGAGGCTATGGACATATCGGTCGCGGATGGGCCTGTGGAAGCGGCCGCCCGAGGTGCGAGACTGGCCGCATGGGAGTCGTCACCGACCGACGGCGCGTGGTGCGCGTCCGCGAGGGCGTCCGCGCGGCGCGCCCCGACACGCTCGCCGTCGAGGAACCGCTGATGGTCCGTCTGGTCGGGCCCGGCGATCTCGTCAGCAGGGCGCGGCCGCTCGCCGCCGTCGCCGGCGGAGCGGTCGCCGGCGGCGCGGTCGCGGGCGGCCTGGTGCCGGTGGGCGGCGTCGTCCCGGTGGGGGGTGTACTGCCGGACGGCGTCCTGCCGGGCGCACGGCCCGCCGGGAGCACGCTCACCGTGACGATGCGGACCCCGGGCGACGACTTCGACCTGGTCGCCGGCTGGCTGGTCTCGGAGGGCGCCGTCACGGCGCGCGAGGACATCGCGGGCATGCGGCTGTGCCCCGACGAGGACAACACGGTCGAGGTGGCGCTCGCGCCCGGCGTCGAGCCGCCGCGGCAGCGGGCGTTCGCGACCACGAGCGCGTGCGGGGTCTGCGGGTCGGACACCGTGGTGGAGGTGCGGGCCGCGCTGCGCTGGCCGGTCGCGGCCGACGCCGTCACGGTCGGCACCGGCGTGATCGCCGCCCTGCCCGACCTGCTGCGGGAGCGCCAGCGGGCCTTCGAGCGGACCGGCGGCCTGCACGCCGCGGGCCTGTTCACCGCCCACGGCGAGCCGCTGTACGTGCGCGAGGACGTGGGCCGGCACAACGCCGTCGACAAGGTGGTGGGTGCCGCCCTGCGGGACGGCGCCCTGCCCGCGGCCGGGACGGTGCTCCAGGTCAGCGGGCGGGCGTCGTTCGAGCTGGTGCAGAAGGCCGCGCGGGCCGGGATCCCGGTGCTGTCCGCGATCTCCGCGCCGTCGACCCTCGCGGTGGACCTGGCCGAGGAGTGCGGCCTGACCCTGCTGGGCTTCGTGCGCGGCGACTCGATGAACGTCTACACGCGGGCGGACCGGCTGCGCTGAGGGGCTGTTCCTGCCTGGCCCGGTGGTGGAGAGGTTCTCTCGGGATCGCAGGGCTGGGACGCGGTGTAGACGACGACGCGCAGGTCGCCCGGGCTGAGCGTGAGCACGTCCAGGTCCAGGTAGAGATGGCCGTGCACAGGACTCGGCACGCGCAGCCGGTCCGCGTGGCCGCCCGGGGCGGGCGGAGCGTCCCAGAGCCGGCTGAACTCCTGGCTCCTGGCGTGCAGGTCGGTGATCATCGAGGACAGCTCGGCATCGGCCGGATAGCGCCGGGCCGTGTCGCGCAGCTCGGCCACGACGGTGGCGCGGAACCCGGCCAGCCGCTCGGGGTCCCGGAACCTCGAGGGGCCGGCCTCCGTGAACGCGCGCCAGACCACGTTCCGGTCGCGCCCCGGCGTGTCCGGAATGGTGCACACGTCCGAGTGCCAGAGCTCGTTCGCCGCCAGCACCGTCCAGGTCGCGTCGCAGACGCAGACCGCTACCTCGGTCAGCCGGTCCAGCATCCGGCGGGCCGGCTCGGTGACCTTGCGCGGGACCAGGCTGTCCGGCTCGGGGGACGCGGCGAAACCGGCCAGCGCACGCAGCCGGGCGTGCTCTCCCGAGGTCAGCCGCAGCGTCCGCGCGAGCGCGTCGACCACGCCCGGCGACGGTCGGCGGCGGCCCTGCTCCAGGCGCTTCACGTGTTCCTCGGAGACGCCCACCACGCGGGCGAGCTCGTCCCGGCGCAGGCCCGGCACGCGCCGGACGGCGGGCAACGACGCCGACACCCCGACCTCACCAGGCGTGATCCGCCGTCGCAGGGTCCGCAGCGCCGTCCCGAAGTCGTCGTCCTGTCGCACACCCCGATTCTGTCAGTCCCGGGCGAGGCGCGGTCCACCCACGACCGGGGCGTCCGCCGCGTCGACCGGTTCCATGTAGAACCGCGACCGGCGGATCAGGTCGTCCCGCACCGTGACGATGATGACGCCGCGCAGGTCCTGGCCGGCTGCCCTGGTGTAGTGCCACTCTCCCCACACCTCGTCGCCGACCTCGACCGCGTTCGTCATCGCGACCGTGATCTCCGGCGACATCGTGAAGATCGTCTCCCAGTTCCGGCGCACCTGCTTCGGCCCCTGGAAGTCCCGGCCCGGGTGGGCCGGCCACTCGCTGAAGAAGTCCGGCCCGAAGCAGGCCGACACGGCATCGAGATCGTGGTTGTTCAGTGCGTCGATCAGGCGTTCCACCACAGGGTTGCTCATGTCGAGCACGCTATCCGCGTGGTCGCTGCCCTACCTGGTCCAAGATGTACCACCTGCGAAGGTGGCCGCCGCCGCGGGTAGACGGACTACCCCGTGAACAGCGGGATGACGCTCCGGACCGTCTGGAACAGCCCGTAGGCGAGCGGGACGGTCACCACGAGCCAGGTGAGGACGAGTCGCGGGACCTGGTTCGCCGGCTGCTCCGGCGTCCGTTCCTGGGTCTGCTCGGCCATGGTCACACCTTCCCCTCGACAAATTCTTCCGCCTGGCCCGGCCGCTCGTGGAACCGCGCCGCGACGGGCCGGACCAGGGCGTTCGCCACGAAGCCGACCGCGAGCACCGCCACCATGGTGAACAGCGCGGGCCGGTAGTCGGCGGCGACCAGCTCGCCGGGCGTGCCCTGGGCGTCCAGGAACCCGTTGATGATGAGCGGCCCGGCGATGCCCGCGGCCGACCACGCGGTGAGCAGGCGGCCGTGGATCGCGCCCACCTGGTAGGTGCCGAACAGGTCGCGCAGGTACGCGGGGACGGTGGCGAAGCCGCCGCCGTAGAACGACAGGATCACGGCCGCCACCAGCACGAAGATCGCCGTGGACGTGTGGCCGACGGTGGCCAGGAGCGCGTACAGGATCATCCCGACGCCGAGGTACATGACATAGACGGGCTTGCGGCCGATGTAGTCCGACGTGGAGGACCACACGAAGCGGCCGGCCATGTTGAACAGGGACAGGAACGCCACGAACCCGGCAGCCGTCGCCGGTGCGACGGACGAGACGCCGTCCACCCGGAAGAAGTCCTGGATCATGGGCGCGGCCTGCTCCAGGATGCCGATGCCCGCCGTCACGTTGCAGAACAGCACGGTCCACAGGAACCAGAACTGCGGGGTGCGGATCGCGTTCGCCGCGGAGACGTTCGCGGTCGAGACCATCGGCTTGGCGGCGACCGCCGCGGCGTCGAACCCGGCTGGTGCCCAGCCGGGCGGCGGTACCTTCACCGTGAACACGCCCAGCATCATCACCAGGAAGTACACGATGCCGAGGGTCACGAAGAGCGCGGTGACCGCGCTGCCCGAGGCCACGGAGGTGGGGTCGGCAGGGTCGTAGCCGCTGTCGTAGCCGGCCATGAGCTGGCGGGACAGCGGCGAGGCGATGAGCGCGCCGCCGCCGAAGCCCATGATCGCCATGCCCGTGGCCAGGCCCGGCCGGTCGGGGAACCACTTGATCAGCGTGGACACCGGCGAGATGTAGCCGATGCCGAGCCCGATGCCGCCGATGAAGCCGTACCCGAGGTAGACCAGCCAGAGCTGCGACGTCGCGATGCCGAGCGCCCCGATGAGAAAGCCGGAGGCCCAGAAGCAGGCCGAGGCGAACATGGCGGCGCGGGGGCCGGCGCGCTCCACCCAGGTGCCGAGCACCGCGGCCGAGAGGCCGAGCATGACGATGGCGATGGAGAAGATGACGCCGATCGCGGTGAGGCTGGTCTCGAAGTGGGCGACCAGCGCGCTCTTGTAGACGCTGGTGGCGTAGGCCTGGCCGATGCACAGATGGATGGCGAGCGCGGCCGGCGGGATGAGCCACCTGCTGTAGCCGGGCTTTGCCACCGTGTGCTCCCGGTCGAGGAACGACAGTGCCATCAAGCACCTCCTCGTGCTCAGGGGATCAGGTCGCGGAAAGTGCGGTTTTTCCCGTTTGCGTGGGCACGCTACTGGCGCTGGATGCCCGGGTCAATGGTCGACGGCGGCGCGCCCCGCCAGGGCGCGCCGCCGGGCGGCCCGGCTCTGGCCGCGCGGCCGGCTCAGTGCTGCGGGCTGCGCACAGCGGCCAGGAACAGGGGGAGGCGGGTATCGGTGTGGGCGATCCGCAGCAGGTAGGGCCGGTCCACGGTCATCCGGACGGCGGGCTCGCCCGGCATCGCCCCGGTCGCCTCCATCCCGATCTCGGTGACGGCTGCCGCGACCGTCCCGTCCTCGTCCAGCCGCAGGGAGGCCTGCTGCATCGCCTGGCTCACCCGGAGCCGTTCGGTGGTGCTGATGCCCGTGAGGTCCGGGGTGTCGTACAGCCCGCCCAGGCCCGCCTCGTCCAGCGCCGGGGCCAGGTCCAGCGCCGGCGGTTCGAGCTCCAGGGTGGGCAGGGCGAGCTCGACGAGCCGGGGGGCCGCGTCGTCGAGGGCGGTGGTGAGGGCGGTCAGCGTCCAGGACGTGACGTCCGCCGGGTCGGTGCCTTCCGGCGGCAACAGCACGTCCGCGTGGAACGCCTCGCCGTAGGGGAGGCGGACGGCGGCCCAGCCGTCGTGCTCCGCGTACGCCCAGGACTCGGTGCCGTGCAGCGTCTCGACGGGCTCGGTGCCGCCGGGGCCGGTGAAGTCGTCGTCCCGGGTGGAGTGCTCCGCGAACGGCGTGTCCCAGCGGGCCGCGAGCAGGATCGCGTTCTGCAGCACCAGGCGCAGCATCGGGTCGGGCTCGATCGCCGACTCCTCGATCAGGCCGCCCGTGTGGTGGTTCACCCAGGAGTCCAGGACCTGCTTGCCCGCGTCGGTGCCCAGGTCGGTGCGCTGCACGCCGGCGTCGAACGCGGCGGCGAGCGCGTCCAGGTAGTCGGGCTCGACGGCGAGCTGGTCGTCCAGCACGGCCTGGTTCGCCAGGTGCAGCACCGGGCGGTCCGGGAGGCCGCCGTCCTGCGCGACGCCGGGGTCGCCGTCGTGCTTCGCGAGCTCGGCCGTCAGGGCGTTGTACGCGGCGGTGCGGTCCCCGCCCGAGGCGCCGAGCGCGGCGTCCAGCGCCGTCGCCGTCTCACCGCGCGCACCCTCGGCGAGCAGGGCCAGCGCGAAGGTGAGGGACGCCGGGGAGACCAGGGCGTTGTCCGTCGGCTCGCCGGTCGCGCGCAGGGCCAGCAGGCCCAGCTCCTCCGTCGCGGCGACGGCGCCGGCACTGGCGCGGGCGTCGGCGACCGTGACGGCGACCCGTGCCGCGTCCGAGCGCTCCAGGGCCGCGTCCGCCGCGGGCCCGCAGGCGGCCAGGGCGAGGACGGCGGCCGTGACGACCGCCGTCGACGTCGTCGCGTGGCGCCGGGCGTGACGCCCCGGACGGTGCGGGGCGGGGCGCCCGGCCGGATCGCGATGCTGCACGGTTTCCTCCAGGTCGGTGGCCCCCGCGGACGGGCGGGGTCCTGCTCCGGATGTGTCGTGAGGCGTCCCGGACTTGCACCACACGTCGTGTCGGACGTACGGGTCACCCGGGGGACCTGTACGTCTGACACGCGTGGGCGGATGCGACAGATGTCAGTGGCGGCGGGCACAATCTGTCCCGACCATCCCGGTGGGTTCGACCCCTGAAGTGAGGTAGTGGACGTTGGCAAGCATCAACCAGCGCATCGCCGAGGAGCTGGGCGTTCGTGAGGGGCAGGTGACCGCGGCGGTCGACCTGCTCGACGGCGGCGCGACCGTGCCGTTCATCGCCCGGTACCGCAAGGAGGTGACGGGCACCCTCGACGACGCGCAGCTGCGCACCCTCGAGGAGCGGCTGCGGTACCTGCGCGAGCTCGAGGAGCGGCGCGCGGCGATCCTGGCGTCGGTGCAGGAGCAGGGCAAGCTCACGGACGAGCTGCGGGCCCAGATCCTGGCGGCGGAGACCAAGTCGCGTCTGGAGGACATCTACCTCCCGTACAAGCCCAAGCGGCGCACCAAGGCGCAGATCGCGCGCGAGGCCGGGCTGGAGCCGCTCGCCGAGGCACTGCTCGGCGACCCGTCGCTCGACCCGACGGAGGCCGCCGGCCCGTACGTCGACGCCGACAAGGGCGTCGCCGACCCGGCCGCCGCGCTCGACGGCGCCCGGGCGATCCTCGTGGAGCGCATGGGGGAGGACGCCGACCTGATCGGCACCCTGCGCGAGCGGTTGTGGAAGCGCGGACGCATGCTGTCCGCCGTCCGCGACGGGGCGCAGGACAAGGGCGCGAAGTTCTCGGACTACTTCGAGTTCGCCGAGGCCCTGTCCAGCCTGCCGTCCCACCGCGTGCTCGCCCTCTTCCGGGGCGAGAAGGAGGACGTGCTGGACCTGACGATCGAGCCGGAGGAGGGCATCGAGCCCGGCGTGCCGACGTCGTACGAGGCCACGATCGCCCACCAGTTCGGCATCACCAACCAGGGCCGCCCGGCCGACCGCTGGCTCGGCGACACCGTCCGCTGGGCCTGGCGCACCAAGATCCTGGTGCACCTCGGCATCGACGTGCGGCTGCGGCTGCGCTCCGAGGCGGAGGACGAGGCCGTGCGCGTGTTCGCCGCCAACCTGCGCGACCTCCTGCTCGCGGCGCCCGCCGGCACGCGGGCCACGATGGGTCTCGACCCGGGCCTGCGCACCGGCGTCAAGGTCGCCGTCGTGGACGCCACGGGCAAGGTCGTGGAGCACGCGACGATCTACCCGCACCAGCCCGCCAACCGCTGGGACGAGTCGCTGGCCGTCCTGGCCCGGCTCGCCCAGAAGCACAAGGTGGACCTGGTCGCGATCGGCAACGGCACGGCCTCGCGCGAGACCGAGCGGCTGGCCGCCGACCTCATGAAGAAGGTTCCCGAGCTCGGCCTGACCAAGGCGGTCGTGTCCGAGGCGGGTGCGTCCGTGTACTCGGCGTCCGCCTACGCGAGCGCGGAGCTGCCCGACCTCGACGTGTCCATCCGGGGCGCCGTCTCGATCGCGCGCCGCCTGCAGGACCCGCTCGCCGAGCTCGTGAAGATCGACCCCAAGTCGATCGGCGTGGGCCAGTACCAGCACGACATCACCGAGACCAAGCTCTCGCGGTCGCTGGACGCCGTGGTGGAGGACTGCGTGAACGGCGTCGGCGTGGACCTGAACACCGCGTCGGTGCCGCTGCTCTCGCGGGTCTCGGGCATCACCTCGACGCTCGCCGAGAACATCGTGGCGCACCGGGACGCCAACGGCCCGTACACGTCGCGCGCCGCGCTCAAGAACGTGCCGCGCCTCGGCCCCAAGGCGTTCGAGCAGTGCGCGGGCTTCCTCAAGGTCTCGGGCGGCGACGAGCCGCTGGACGCGTCGTCGGTGCACCCCGAGGCGTACCCGCTGGCGCGGCGCATCGTGACGGCGTCGGGCGCGGACGTGCAGGCCCTGATCGGCAACGGCGGCGCCCTGCGCACGCTCAAGCCGACGCAGTTCGTGGACGAGACGTTCGGTCTGCCGACCGTCACCGACATCTTCGCGGAGCTGGAGAAGCCGGGCCGCGACCCGCGCCCCGCGTTCACGACGGCGTCCTTCGCCGACGGCGTCGAGACGCTGGGCGACCTGGTGCCCGGCATGGTGCTGGAGGGCCAGGTCACCAACGTCGCGGCGTTCGGCGCGTTCGTCGACGTCGGCGTGCACCAGGACGGGCTCGTGCACGTCTCGGCCATGTCCAAGAACTTCGTCAGCGACCCGCGTGAGGTCGTGAAGTCAGGCGACATCGTCAAGGTGAAGGTCATGGACGTCGACCTGCAGCGCAAGCGGGTCTCGCTGACCCTGCGCCTGGACGACGAGGTCGGTGCGGCCCCCGGCGGCCGTACCTCCGGCGGCGGCCGCTCCGGCGGGGCCGGCGGTCAGGGCGACGGCCGCGACGGCCAGCGCGGCGGACGTCCGGGCGGCGGCGAGGGCCGCGGCCGGGGCGGTCAGGGCCGTGGCCAGGGACAGCGCGGGCAGGGCGGACAAGGCGGACAGGGTGGCCGCGGCCGCCCGGCCCCGGCGGACACCGCGATGGCGGACGCCCTGCGCCGAGCGGGCCTGGCCTGACATTCCCGCCGCGAGCTGCGCTCGCGGCCTGAGTGAGGAGTCCAACGTAGGGTTGGTCGCAGCAAGAGGCGTGATGCAGCGACCAACCCTACGTTCGGCTACCAGGTGATGCCTGGGGAGGTCTCGGCGTGGGAGACTGGGTGCCACATCGTCGGCACCATCGGAGACCAAGTACGCCCCGTGAGCAGCACCGCAGAGACCACGCCCCGGCGACGTCGACGGCAGGAGCTGCTGAGCAGCTCGATCGTCGTGGCGCGGCGGCTGCTCGCCGACGGCGGGCTCGAGAGCGTGACGATGCTGGCGGTCAGCCGGGAGATCGGCATCGCGGGGCCCGGCCTCTACCGGTACTTCCCGAGCCGCGCCGACCTGCTCCGGGTGGCGTACCGGGACGTGCTCGACGAGCTGGTCGCGCACGTCCGCGCGGCGATCGCCCGGCAACCGGCCGGTGACCGCGCCGCCCAGGTGCAGGCGCTGACGAACGCGATGTTCGCGTGGAGCGTGGCGCACCCCCACGAGCTCGACCTGCTGCTCGGCGCCGGCCTGCGCCTCGTCGAGGACGGCGCGCCGGTCGGCGGGGAGTTCGGCGGCGGCACGTTCTACGAGGTGGCGGCGCTCGCGTTCCCGCCGGTTGTCGCCCAGTGGGCGGACGGCGCCGTCTGGTTCGACGAGCCGGTCGTCCCGGAGCTGGCGGCGGACCTGGCCGCCCGCCGTGACGCGCTGCTCGCCGTGTTCCCGGACGCGCCCCGGGACGTGCCGCTGGGTCTGGTCGCCGCCGTCCGCGTCGCGTGGCAGCGCACCTTCGGCCTGCTGTGCATGACGGCGTACGGGCACGTCACCGAGCCCGACGGGCCGGTCCGGCGCGACTACGTCACGGCGCTGCTCGACGACCTGAACGCCCGGAACCTCGCGCTCTTCGGCCTGGCGCCCAGCCCTGCCGCCGTCCTGGAGCCGGTCTTCGTGCCCGGGTCCGAGAGCGGGCCGGCCGAGCTCGGGTCCGAGAGCGGGCCGGGCGAGCCCGCCTCCGGGAGCAGGCCCGCCGAGCCCGCCTCCGGGAGCGGGCCCGCCGACGGGACTGCCGCACCCGAGGCGCTCCCTGCCGGAGCCCACCCGGCCGACGAGGCGGGCACGTCGGCACAGGGCGGCACGGGCCGCCGGGCCCGCCTGCGCCGCGAGCTGGTGGCGCAGGCGCTGCGCTCGGCGCGCCGCCTGCTGGACGAGCACGGTCCGGACGGCGTCACGATGCAGGCCGTCGCGAAGGACGTCGGGATCGCGGCGCCCGGCCTGTACCGGTACTTCGACGGTCGCCCCGGCCTACTGCACGCCACCCACCAGGACGTCGTCGACGAGCTCCTGGCGTCTGTGGGGGCGGCCCGGGCGCGGCAGCCCGCGGACGACCCGAGTGCGCAGTGCCACGCCGTGATCGACGCACTGTTCCGCTGGTGCCTGGCGCACCGCAACGAGTACGACCTGCTGATGTCGGGGCGGCTGCGGATCTCCCTCCCGGGCGACGACACGCCCGGGGAGCCCCGCCACGCGCCCCTGATGGCCCTGGACCGGGTGGGTGCGGTGTTCGCGCCCATCGCCCTGGCGTGGTGGCGGGCGGGCTGCCGCGTGCTCCCCGACGACGAGCTCCTGCCCGCGCTCGTGCCCCACCTGCGGGCCGCGCGCGACGCGATGCGCGGGATCCCGGGTTTCCCGCCCGACGTGCCGCTCGGGCTGCTGCACGCGATGAACCTGTGCTCCGCGCGGCTCTGGGGCCTGCTCACGCTGACCGTCTACGGCCACATGGGCGACCTGGACGGCCCGGCGGGCGCGGCACACCTGGACGCGCTGGTGCTGGACCTCGCGGCCGACGCCCTCGACGTCTTCGGCCAGAAGCTCTCCGCCGCCGTCGTGCTGGTGCGGGACACGCCGGCGCCGTCCGACCCCGTCCGATAGACCGGTGGTGCGGGTTCGGTCCAGGATGACGACATGAACAACGCACCCGAGACACCCGGCGAGCAGGCGGACGAGACCTACGACGTCATCGTGATCGGTGGTGGGCCTGTGGGCGAGAACGCGGCGGACCGCGCCTCCCGCACCGGTCTGTCCGTCGCCCTGGTCGAGTCCGAGCTCGTGGGGGGTGAGTGCTCGTACTGGGCCTGCATGCCGTCCAAGGTGCTGCTGCGCGCGGGCACCGTGCGCGCCCTGGCGCGCGACACGCCCGGCCTGGCCGACCCGGGGGCGCCCGACGTCGCCGCCGTGCTGGCCCGGCGCAACGAGATCACCTACGACTGGGACGACTCCGGGCAGGTCTCGTGGGTCGAGGGTGCCGGCATGACGCTCGTGCGCGGGCACGGCCGCCTGGCGGGCGAGAAGCTGGTGGAGGTCACGCTGCCGCCCGCTGACGCCGCCGGCGCCTCCTCGGCGGCCGGCGCGGGCGCCGACTCCGGGGCCGGCTCCGACGGCGACGACGAGGACGCCGGCGGCGGCCTCGCGGAGGCCGAGACGGGCGACGCCCCGGTGACGCGGCTGCTGCGGGCCCGGCACGCCGTGATCGCCGCGACCGGCAGCGTGCCCGTGCTGCCCGACACCCCCGGCCTGGCGGCGGCTGCGCCGTGGTCGAGCCGGGAGGCGACAGGCGCCGAGTCGATCCCCGAGTCGCTGGTCGTGATCGGCGGCGGGGTGGTGGGCGTCGAGATGGCGAACGCGTACTCGGACCTCGGCGCGCGGGTGACGCTGCTGGCCCGGGGCGGCCTGCTGTCGAACGCGGAGCCGTTCGCGGGCGAGATGGTCGGCGAGTCGCTGCGTGCGATCGGCGTCGACGTCCGCACCGGCGTCGGGGTCGCCTCGGTCGAGCGGCCGGGCACCGGCAGTGACAACGAGCCCGCCGGCCCGGTCACCGTCACCCTGTCCGACGGCGGGACGATCACCGCCGCCGAGATCCTGGTCGCGACGGGGCGCGTGCCGCGCACGACCGACCTGAACGTCGAGAGCGTGGGCCTGGACGCGTCGAGCCTCGGCCGCGCGGGGGCGCTCGTCGTCAACGAGTCGCTCGAGGTGGTCGGCGTGCCCGGCGGCTGGCTGTACGCGTGCGGCGACGTGACGGGGCGGGCGCCGACCACGCACCAGGGCAAGTACGAGGGCCGCATCGTCGGCGACGTGGTCGCCGCGCGGTACGGCACGGAGGCCGGCGACCGGTCCCCGACGAGCGGTGACCCGGAGCCCGCCGTCGGGCAGGAGGGCAAGCCGTGGTCGCGGTACGCCGCGACCGCCGACCACGGCGCGCGCGTCCAGGTGGTGTTCACCCACCCGCAGGTGAGCTGGGTGGGGCCGACGGAGCGCGAGGCGCGGGCCGCCGGGATCCCGGTCGAGGCCGTGTCGTACGACCTGTCCTGGGTGTCCGGCGCGAGCGTCGACGGCCCGAACTACACCGGCCGGGCCCAGGTGCTGGTCGACACGCAGCGCCGGGTCCTGGTGGGCGCCACGTTCGTGGGGCCGGACGCCGGCGAGATGCTGCACGCCGCGACGATCGCCGTCGTCGGCGAGGTGCCGCTGGACCGGCTGTGGCACGCGGTGCCCGCGTACCCGACGGTCAGCGAGGTGTGGCTCCGCTTCCTGGAGTCCTACGGCCTCTGAGCCGTCTCGGCCCCCCGGGCCATATCGGGCTCGTCCCACTCACCTTTGAGGCCCGGGTTTCTTCGCTGTGGAGCTGTCCAAAGCGAAGAAACCCGGGCCTCAAAGGTGAGTCCGCGGTGCCCGCGGCGGCAGCGGGCCCGCGCGGCAGAGCGTCCCGGCGGCCCACGCGGGGCCGCCGGGTTGGTTCAGCGGTGGGTCAGCTCGTCGGGGTGAGCGAGCCGTCCGAGCTGAAGACCAGGCCGAGGGTGACCTCGCCCTGCTGCAGGGCCGACTTGGTCAGCGGGCCGCCGGCGTCGAGCGAGCGGAACTCCGCGAACTCCAGGCCGTACGTCTCCTCGAGACCCGGCTGGCAGAACGGGCGCTCCGTGCACTCCGGCGGGCCGCCGAGCACCAGGCCGCCGCAGGCCTCGGCGAGGTCGCTGAGCGTGGCCAGGCCGTGCTCGTCCGCGAAGGCCTTGGTCACGGCGAAGGCGTTCTGGTCCTGCGCGGGGGAGGGCTCGCCGAACACGAGGCCCACCTCCTCGCCCAGCCCGGTGAGTCCCTCGACGGTCGCGTCGAGGTCGCTGCTCGCGACCGGCTCGGCGTCGGCCCCGTTGACGTCCTTGTTGATGAACTCCGTCAGGGTGCCCACGTACTCGGGGATCACCTGGACCTGCTTGCCGTCCTCCAGCGCGGGGAGGTAGGCCTCACGGTTGCCGATGGTGGTCACCTCGGCGTCGTACCCGGCGGCGTTCAGCACCGTCGCGTAGATGGTGCCGAGCGTGGCGCTCTCGGCGAAGTCGGCGGCACCGACGACGATCTTGCCGCTGCCGCTCTGCTCGGGGGCGTCCAGGCCGGCGTCGGCCACGAACTCCTCGGCGACCTCCTTCGAGGTGCGGCGGTCGACGTCGACGGCCTTGTTCAGGCCGATGAGGGTGTCGGTGTCGAGCGCGGCGGACACGCTGTCGAGCAGCGGGATGAGCGTGTCGTCGCCCTCCACGGCCGCCGCGTTGATCGCCGGGATGATGTTGTCGACGGTCTGGAGCTGCTGGTCGTCCTCGAGCACCACCAGCTCGTCGCCCGGGACGGCCTCGCACGCGGCGAGGCTGCTGCCGCCGGTCGAGGTGCTGCCGCCACCTCCGCCGGAGGAACCCGGTGCGCCACAGGCGGTCAGGAACGCGAGGGAGACGACGGCGGCTGCGGCGCCGAGCGCGCGCGGCAAGGACAGATGCGTACGGGGGAGCTTCATCGAATGTCTCCGAATGTGGGTGGCGTACAACTGTTCTACGGCTTCGATCCGTCCCATTCGACCTCGGTCCGCGGTCGATGGCAAGGGATAAACCCCCTCGTGAGAATGTCGTTACATTTGGTCGGGCACCCCGGGGAGTTATTCCCGGGGAGGCGCCGTCAGGTGGCGCGGATCCGGAGCGGGGCCGGGGTGGCGAGGCGCTGCCCGACGGCGAGCACGGCGTCGATGAGCAGGCAGAGCCCGGCGACCACCACGCCGCCCGCGAGCACCTCGCCGTAGCGCTGCGTGCCCATGCCGAGCGCGATGATCTGCCCCAGGCCACCGCCGCCGGCGAGGGCTGCGAGCGGGATGGTGGCCACGACCTGCACGATCGTGACGCGCAGGCCCGCGGCGACCAGTGTGGTGGCCAGTGGCAGCTCGACCTGCATCAGGATGCGCCCGTTGCTCATGCCCATCCCGCGGGCGGCGTCCTTGGCGTCGGGGTCGGCGCCGCGCACGCCCTCGTAGGTGTTGACCAGCAGCACCGGCACCGCGAAGAAGGCGGCGGCGATGACGGTGGCGGTGTTGCCGAACAGGCCGCCGGCGGCGAGCAGCAGGATGATGCCGAGGGTCGGCAGCGCCCGCGAGGCGTTGGTCAGCCAGACGACGGTGCCCGCGCCCCGGCCGCTGTGGCCCAGCCAGGCGCCGGCCGGGATGGCGACGGCGGCGGCGATGGCCACGGCGATCGCCGTCATGACCAGGTGCTCGCCCGCGAGCTCCAGGATGCCGCCCGGCTCGGTCCAGGTCAGGGGGTCGTTGAGCCAGACGATCGCCTCCTGGACGACGCCGGTGGGGGCGCTCATGCGGTCCTCCCGCGCAGCCAGGGGGTCAGGGCTCTGCCGACGGCCCAGAGGGCGAGGTCGAGCACGAGGGCCAGCAGGATCGTCGCGAGCGTGGCCGTCATGATCTCGGCCCGGTAGAAGTTGTTGCGGAAGCCCTGGAACATGAGCTGGCCGAGCCCGCCGTACCCCACCACGACACCCACGGTGACCAGAGCGACGGTCGACACCGTGGCCAGCCGCAGCCCGGCGATGATGCTCGGCATGGCGCTCGGCATCGCCACCTGGACCAGCAGGCGGCCCGGCCCGTAACCCAGGCCGCGGGCGGCGTCCGTCACGGCGGGGTCCACGGTGGACAGCCCGGCCACGGTGTTGCGCAGGATGATGAGCAGCGCGTAGACCACCAGGCCCACCAGCACCGGCGTGCGGCCGATGCCGAGCAGCGGCGCGAGGATCGCGAACAGCGCCAGGGACGGCACGGTGTACAGCACGGCCGCGGTGCCGAGCACCGGCCCGGCCAGCCACCGGGACCGGGAGATCAGCGCGCCGAGCGGGATGGCGATGGCCGCCGAGATCGCGACGGCCTCGAGCGTCAGGCCGGCGTGCTCGACGGTGCGCTGCCAGATCACGGGCGCGTTGTCGACCACGTACGACCAGGAGAACCACGGGTTGCCGGGCATGTTCAGAACCTATCGTGCTCTTCACCCGGTAGGTTCGAGCACATGGCCTCACGCACCGTGATCGAGCTGGACAACGTCCGCAAGTCCTTCGGCAGCGGCACCGTCGCCGTCGAAGGACTGAGCCTCTCCGTGCACGAGCACGAGGTGCTCGCGCTGGTGGGCCCCTCGGGCTGCGGCAAGTCCACCACCCTGCGCATGGTGAACCGGCTGGTGGAGCCGACGTCGGGCCGCATCCTGCTCGACGGCGAGGACGTGACCACCACCGACCCCGTCGCCCTGCGCCGCCGCATCGGGTACGTGATCCAGAACGTGGGGCTCTTCCCGCACCGCACCGTCGAGGCCAACATCGCCACCGTGCCCGGCCTGCTCGGCTGGGACCGCCGGCGTACCCGGGCCCGCGTGGCCGAGCTCCTGGACCTCGTGGGCCTGCCCGCCGCCACGTACGCGAAGCGGTACCCGCACGAGCTGTCCGGCGGTGAGCGCCAGCGCATCGGCGTGGCCCGGGCGCTCGCGACCGACCCGCCCGTGCTGCTGATGGACGAGCCGTTCGGCGCCGTCGACCCGGAGTTCCGCCGCCACCTGCAGACCGAGTTCCAGCGGATCCAGCAGGAGACCGGCACCACGGTGATCCTCGTGACGCACGACATCGACGAGGCGGCGCGGCTGGGCGACCGGATCGCCGTCCTGTCCCGCGGCGGCAAGCTGGAGCAGGTGGCGAGCCCGCTCGCGGTGCTGGCCCACCCTGCGTCGGAGCGGGTGCGCGACTTCATCGGCGACGGCGCGGCCTCGCGCATGCTCTCGCTCGCGGAGGTGCAGACGGCCGACCTCGAGGGTGTGGACCGGATCGTCGAGCCGGCCCCCGCGCCCGTGCGCCTGGGCGCGCGGCTGACCGACGCGTTCGAGGCGGTCGCCGCGCTGCCGGCGTCCGCCATGGGGCGGGTGCCCGTGGTGGGGGAGTCGGGCGAGCTGGTCGGTTCGCTGACCGCCGACGGGATCCTCGGCGCGCTGCGCCGGGCGGCGGACGCGGCGGCGGGGACGGCGGACGCGGCCTGGGATGCACCGGACGCGTCCGGTCCGGCTGCGGACGCCGAGGACGCCGCTGTGACCGACGCCGCGTCCTGACCTGCGCCCAGACCGGGACCCGGGGATCTGGCCCCGATAGTCTCGGGGCGTGACCAACGCACGCGTAGCCCTTGCGACCTGTTCCCAGCTGCCCGACCTCGACAAGGACGACGTGCCGCTGATCGCCGCGCTCGCCGAGCGCGGCGTGACGGCCGAGCCCGCCGTGTGGGACAGCCCGGCGGTCGACTGGCAGGCCTACGACCTCGTGCTGGTCCGCTCCACCTGGGACTACTCGCCCCGCCACGACGAGTTCCTCGCGTGGGCGCGCTCGCTGCCCAAGGTGGCCAACGGCGCCGACGTCATCGAGTGGAACACGGACAAGCGGTACCTGCGCGAGCTCGAGGCCGCGGGTGTCCCCGTGATCCCGACGATCTGGCTCGACCCGCAGCGGCACCTGTCCAAGCGCGCCGTGCACACCCGCATGCCCGCGTTCGGCGACTTCGTGGTCAAGCCCGTCGTCAGCGCCGGCGCCCAGAACACGGGCCGCTACCAGCCGGTGTCCGCGCAGTCGCGCGGCAAGGCGATCGCGCACGCCACCCGCCTGCTCGACGACGGCCGCTGGGTCATGATCCAGCCCTACGTCACCTCCGTGGACACCACGGGCGAGACCTGCCTCGTGTTCATCGACGGCGAGCTCACCCACGCCGTCCGGAAGAACGCGCTGCTCACCGGGCCGGCCGAGGACTCGGGCGAGCTGTACGCGCGGGAGGAGATGGCGTCGTTCGAGGCCACGCCCGACCAGATCGAGGTGGCCCGCCGGGCGCTCGACGTGGCGCGCGCGGCCACCGGCTCGGACCTCACCTACGCCCGCGTGGACCTCGTCTCGGGCGACGACGGCGTGCCCATGGTCATCGAGCTGGAGCTCACCGAGCCGTCGCTCTGGATGAAGTACGGCACGGGCGTCGAGGGCAAGCTCGCCGACGCCGTGGTGAAGCTGCTCGGCTGAGCGCGGCGCCGCCGTCGGGCACCGGCGGCCGTGCGGCACCGGCCGGCGTCCGGCACCGGCGGCCGTGCGGCGACGCGAAAGGGCCCCTCGCCTGAGCGAGGGGCCCTTTGCACATGGGGTGAGCGACGGGACTTGAACCCGCGGCCCTCGCGACCACAACGCGATGCTCTACCAGCTGAGCTACGCCCACCATGCTCGCCGATCGTGGACCGGCGACCGTCGAAAAGCATACATGGTCAGCGGCCACGAACCGAACTCAAATCTACGGAGCGAGCTGCTTCGTGACGGACGTCTCGGCGACGCTCGCCGCGGCGGCGCGCGCGGTCGCCGTGTCGGGGCCGGGCTGCGCGGGGAACAGGACCTCGCGGTAGTAGCGCAGCTCGTCGATCGACTCCAGGATGTCGGCCAGCGCGCGGTGCCCGCCGTCCTTCTTGGGGGAGGCGAAGTAGACGCGCGGGTACCAGCGGCGCGAGAGCTCCTTGATCGAGGAGACGTCGATGATCCGGTAGTGCAGGTACTCCACCAGCTCGGGCATGTGCAGGTCGAGGAACGACTTGTCCGTGCCGACGGAGTTGCCGGCCAGCGGAGCCTTGCCCGGCTCGGGCACCCACTCGCGGATGTAGGCCAGGATCTGCTCCTGGGCCTCCTCCAGGGTCAGGCCCTCGTCGAGCTCGTCGAGCAGGCCGGACGTGGTGTGCATGGTGCGGACGAAGTCGTTCATCTGCGCCAGCGCCTCGGCGGGCGGCTTGACGAGGACGTCGACACCGGTGCCCAGGACGTTGAGATCGGAGTCGGTGACGATCGCGGCGACCTCGATCAGCGCGTCGGCGCGCAGGTCGAGGCCGGTCATCTCGCAGTCGATCCAGACGATGCGCTCGTTGGGGTTGGGAAGGCTCACCGGCCCAGCCTATTCCGTCCGGCGCCGGGGGTGTTCCGCTGGGTGCGGTACAGGAGTGCGGTACGGGGGCGCGGTACACGGGCGCGGGCTGCGTTGCGCCTGCCGGGCGTGCCGGGGCGCGAGGTCGGCAGTCTGCTGGCCGACGTCGGTAGTCTGCTGGCCGACGTCGACGGGTGGGCCGTGCCGTGCTGCTCGACGTCGGCACATTCCTGCGAGGTCGGCAGTTGGCATCGAGGTCGGCACAGGCCTGTGCCGACCTCGATACAGACTGCCGACGTCGATACAGACTGCCGACGTCGATACAGACTGCCGACGTCGTGGGCATGCGGCGCCGGCCGGGGTGCACGAAGGCCCTTCCGCGAGGCGACGAGGTCGCTCGGGGAAGGGCCCAGGGTGTCCGACGGCGGTCGGGGTGCTGTTGCTCGGCGGATCTGTCGGCCGACGGGTCGGCCGGCGGGCGGATCGGGCGACCGGCCGGATCAGGCGAGCGGCCGGCCGGTCAGATCAGGCGGAACCGCTTGGCGCGCTTGGCCGTGCGGCGCTCGGGGCGCTCCCGCAGAGCGCGCTCCTGGGCACCGGCGACCTCCGCGCGGCGGGCGATCTCGGCGACCTGTGCGCGGCCGATGTAGTAGGCGGTCTGGGCATGCATGTCCGTGGTCCTTCCAGGGGTGGGGAGAGGTGGCGGTCGCAGCGGGCGTGCTCCGGCCGGGTCGCGGTCGGTGCTCCTCAGTGTTTCCGTCGTGTTACATCATCCCAGATTCCGGAAATGCCGCGCAAGGCGGACAGGGGTGACGTGCAGCACCCTGTCGCAGGTCAGCGGCGTGCGGAGCCGTCTCTGGGGGTCATGTCCGCACAAAGAACGAAGCAGAGCGTGTGGGGGACACACGCTCTGCTTCGGGGACGTCGGCCGCGCCGGTCGCCGGTGGCGTTCCGGCGGGCGCCGTACGGGTCATGCGGACCGCACGCGCAGGGCGGGTGCCGGTGCGCGGTGGTCGCGGTGTGCGGCGCGGGCCTCGGCCCGGCGTCGCTTCTGCTCCTCGCGGAGCCTGCGTGAACGCCGGTGTTCCTCGGCGTCCTGGAGGCGCTCCCGGTGAAGGGCCTGCGCCAGCTCGTACTCGGTGTGCACGTGAGTGCCTTTCGTGACGCTGGATTGCCGGTCTCCCGACAGGAGGGTCTGGCCGGACCCTGTCCACCGCCCGGTATGGGACCGGACGGACGTCACCGCGGTGTGCCTTGAGCCTCCCAGGAGTCGGCGGTGCGGCGCACGGCTTTATTCGGGCGAACTCGCTAAAGATTCCTTGCGCAAGTTCTCTTTAGCGTTCTACGCTCGGCGCATGCCCGAGCAGAAGCAGCCAGAGGTCCAGGGGTTCACGCGGCCGACGCCGCCGGAGGACGCCGTCATCTCGCAGACCGACGCCATCAAGGCGATGACGCACCCGCTGCGCATCCGGCTCCTCGGCCTGTTCCGTCCCGGTGTGGAGCTCACCGCCACCCAGTGCGCAGAGCGCACGGGCGAGTCGGTGGCGAGCTGCTCGTTCCACCTGCGCCAGCTCGAGAAGTACGGGCGCGTCGAGCGCGCCGAGGCGCACGGCAAGGAGCGCCCGTGGCGGGCAGTGGGCAGGGGGTTCAGCGTGCGCCCGGACATCGCCGACCCGGAGGCGTGGCCCGCCGCGCAGGCGTTCGGCAGCATGTTCCTGGCCGAGCAGTTCGCCGCCCTGCAGCGCTGGCTCGCCGACGCCGGCCGGGACGACCCGGCCTGGGTGTACGCCAGCACCCAGACGGCCCAGGAGTTCTGGGCGACGCGCGACGAGCTGGACGACCTCTCCCGGCGGCTGGAGGAGATCACCGCCCCGTTCCGCGGCCGCGCGGTGGACGCCGCCCAGCGCCCGGAGGGTGCCCGCCGCGCGCACCTGTTCGGCGCGGTCTGGGCCGAGATCCCGGAGCCGGAGGGCGAGGACGCATGACCACCACCGAACCGCCGGCCGACCCCGCCCGGTACCTGCGCACCCCGCTCTTCCGGACCCTCGTGGTGGGCTGGACGCTCGCCAACGTGGCGGACTCGCTGCTCACGCTGCTCATGGCGGTGTGGGTCGCGGACCTGACCGGCAGCGCCGCGCTCGGCGGCCTGACGTTCGCCCTGCTGGGCCTGCCCGCGCTCGCCTCCCCGTTCCTGGGGTATCTCGCGGACCGGGTGTCCCGGCGGCGCATGCTCGTGGTCGCCTATGTGGTGGGCGCCCTCGGGCTGGTGCCGCTGTTCTGGGTGACCCGGCCGGACCAGGTCTGGATTGTCTTCGCGGCGACGATGGTGTACTCGTCGGTCGCGTACGTGACGGGCGCCTGCCAGTCCGGCCTCCTCAAGGACCTGCTGCCGAACGAGGCCCTGGGGCACGCGAACGGGCGGCTCTCGATGATCGACCAGGTGTTCCGCGTGGCCCTGCCGCTGGTCGGCGCCGCCGTGTACGCGTTCGCCGGCGTGGTGCCGCTGGTCGCCGTGGCGATCGCCGGTTTTGTCGGCGCGGCCGTCGTGCTCGGGCTCGTGCGGGTCACGGAGTCGCCGTTCGAGGGGGAGTCCGGCGAGTCGTACCTGGCGGCGACCACGGCCGGGTTCCGGCACCTGTTCGGCACCCAGCCGCTCGGCGGGATGACGTGGAACGCCGTGATCGTGTTCGCGTCGGTCGGCCTCGTCAACGCCGTCGTCTTCGCGGTGCTCGACGGGCTGGGTCTGCCGCCGGCCTGGCTCGGACCGTTGACCGTGCTGCAGGGCGTGGCAGGGTTCGTCGCCGGTGCGGTCACGCCGCGCCTCATGCTGCGGTACGGCCGGCCGCGCGTCTACGCGCTCGGCATCCTCGCCGCGGGCGTGTCCCTCGTGCCCTTCGCGTTCCAGTGGGTCGTCCCGGCCGTCGCGGCCCAGGCGCTCCTCGGGTTCGGGGTGACCGCCGCGATCATCGCGTGGGTCACCGAGCGCCAGGTCGCGACCCCCGACCGGCTGCAGGGCCGGGTCGCCGCCGCCGGGCACCTGGTCAACAACCTGCCGGGCACCGTGGTGACGGCCCTCGGCGCGGGGCTGCTCGCGTTCGTCGACTACCGGCTGCTGGTGCTCGCCAACGTGATCGTGGTGGTCGGGGCCGGGCTGGTCGCCCTGCGCCTGCGCCGCACGCCCGACCCTGACGTGTCAGACGCTCAGGTCACCCGGGTGACCTGAGCGTCTGACACGTCAGGGTCAGGCCTCGCCCGGGAGGGCCTTGCGGATCACCAGCCGGGTCCACGCGCCGAGGAAGATCCGGTCGTTCTCCTCGATCTCGCGGCGCACCCCCTGGGTCAGCGGGCTGTCCGGCAGCGGGTCGCCCGCCGCCGCCACGAAGGTCCCGTTCGACGAGCCGAGATCCTCGACCCACCAGCGCTGGCCGTCCGTCGTCAGCTGGCAGTGCCGCCGGGACACCCCGGGGTCGCTGCCGCAGTCGATGTCCGGGTGGATGCCGCGTGACCGCGACGGCCGCCCCACCAGCAGGCTGCGCTGTCGCAGCGTGACGAGGCCGGGCAGGCCCGCGGACGGCATCGGGTCCTCCGGCCGCTCGTGCGCGTACCAGTCGGGGTCCACCCAGATCTCGGCCACCCAGGCGTCGTCGCCCGGGACGGGCGGCGCGGCGAGCCCGCCGCCGTCCGGCGACGGCGCGGGGCCGGGCGCCGGGACCGGGGCAGAGGCAGGCGCCGGGGCGGGCGCAGGCACACCGGCCGACGACGACGTCCCGGCCGGCGTCGGCGCCGAACCCACCGGCACGGGCGCCGACCCGGCCGGACCGCCCGCGGACGCCGCACCGGCCCCCGCGACGGAACCGCTCGCGGGCTGCGTGGCGTCCAGGTCGCCGAGGTCCAGGCCGGACGTCGGCGGGGGCGGCGGCGCCGGCGTCCCGGTGGTGAAGTCGTACCCGCAGTTCTCGCAGAACAGGGAGTCGGCGGGGGACAGGTCGCCGCAGTTCGGGCAGGTCACGGGTCCGGCGGAGGTCTCGGCGGGTGCGGCCGACGCACCGGGCGCGCCGCTGCCGGTCGCGGCGCTCGCGGGTGCGGCGGACCCGCCGGACGACGCGGCGCCCGCGGGGATCGGCGTGCCGCAGACGTCGCAGTAGTCCGTGGACTGGCTGGTGTGTCCCTCCGGACAGACGACGGTCATGCGCGCCGGACCCGGGTGGTCTTGGTGGAGGCGGTGTCGAGTGCCATCTCGTCCAGCTTGGCGGTGTTCCGCTTGAGCCGCACGGTGCCCTCCTCCTCGTTCTCCACGTCCACGATCTTGCGCAGGCGTGACGTGGCCTCGTCGTTGCCGGTCTCGGCGGCGAGCTGCACGGCGCGGCCGAGCTTCACGGTCGCCGTCGCCTCGTCGCCCGCGGCCTTGGCCGCCAGGCCCTCCTGGATGGCCGAGGCGAGCTCGGCCTGGCCCGTGTAGTGCGCCACCTCGGGGCTGATCCGGGCGGTGAGCGTGGAGTCGTCCGACCACTTGGCCTTGACCAGGCCCGACGCCTGCACCTCGCCGCCCACCGCGACCTGGACCCGCGCCGCGAGCTGCTCCGAGCCCACGGGCTTGGCCGCCACCCGCACGGCCACGTGGTAGTCGCGGGTCTCGTCGGCCCAGGCGCCGGTGGGGTAGCCGCTGGTCAGCGGGTTCACCTCGGTGCGGCGGCCCGTCAGGTCGTCCACCTCGGGGGCCACCTGCTTGACGAACAGGACCTGCGACCCCTGCGGCGCCCACACCCGCAGGTCCACCGCGGAGACGCCGCGCGCCATGGACTTGCGCACCAGGGCCGCGAAGTCCTCGGCGATGTCCTCCGGCCGCGCGATGAGGTCGACGGTGCCGAGCAGCGCCGTCGAGATCTTGCGCAGCTCCCCCACCACCCAGCGGTCGCCCACGCCGCGGGCGTCGCACTGGAAGTGCCCCGTGACGTCCTCGATCATCCGGTCCAGGTGCATCGACGGCTCGGACTCGTTCTTGCCGTCGGTCAGCAGGATCAGGTGCTTCTGCGCCGCCGGGACCGTGGCGAACAGGTCGTCCGCGAGCCGCAGCCACGTCGAGATGGCCGTGCCGCCGCTGGCCGACATGGTGGAGATGGCGCGCTTGGCCTCGGCGCGGGCACCGGGCTCCATCGCCACCATCGGCACGCGGGCGTTGGGGTAGGGGAAGATCCGGGTGGCCACGTGCGAACCGCCGATGATCGCGAACAGCGTGCCGTCCGGGATCTGGTCCACGGCGACGGCGGCGGCGTGCTTGGCGGCCTCCATGTTGCGGCCCTGCATGGACCCGGACGTGTCGACGGCGACGATCTCGGCGACCTGTCCCGCGCTGCCGGCGTCGGTGGTGGCGCTCGTGCCCGCGGCGGGGCCGACGGCCCCGGCCGTGCCCGCGCCGGTGCAGGTCACGGACACGATGGCGTGCACGTCGGTGCCGCCGTCGGACAGGAACTCGTTCTGGAAGACCTCGGCGGAGAACTCGGCCACGGTGGCTCCTCTCGGTTACGGCAGGCTAGCGCTGCTCGGTGACAGTCGGGGCGATCCGGGCGAGCGCGGCGGTGATGTTGTCCCGTCCACCCTGGGCGTTGGCCCAGCGGACGAGCGCCGACGCGGCGGCGTGGGGCTCGCCGCAGCCGGCGAACCTGCGCACGAGCTCGCCCATCTGGTGCGCGTCGGAGCAGTAGTTCCACAGGCCGTCCGAGCAGACCAGCAGCCAGCCGGGCCCGGACGGGACGGTCGCGGCACAGCGCGCGTCGGTGTCGGCGGCGTCGGGGCCGAGCCAGCGCGTGATGGCGTGCGCCTGGGGCGACGTCTCCGCCTGGGCGCGCGGCACGCCCGCCGCGATCATCTCCTGCGCCCACGAGTCGTCGACGCTGAGCTGCTCGGCCGGCCCCTCGTCCGGCAGCCAGTACACGCGCGAGTCGCCCAGCCACCCGGCGACGATCAGGTCGTGGTCCACGACGGCGGCCACGAAGGTGCACGACGGCGGGTCGTCCGCCACGTCGGTGCCCTTGGTCGCGGCGAGCTGCTCCGCCGCGCCGCGCACCGCCTGGCCGGCCGCGCGCGACGCGGCGACCATGGCGTCGGTCCAGCCGGCGATGCGCCGGCTGGTGGCGCCCGCGACCGAGCTGGACCCCTCGGGCCCGTAGGCCACGAGCACGTCCCGGGCGGCGCGGCTCGCGGCGAGCGAGGCGACGTCGGAGTCCGGGGCGCTGGAGACGCCGTCGCACACCACGAGCGCGGCGAACGCGCTGCTCGCGGCGAGCGCCATCGCGTCCTCGTTGCGGGCGTGCCGGATGCCCCGGTCGCAGACGCCGGCCACCCAGGCGGCCGGGCGCTCCTCGAAGTGGTCGCGCTCGGACTGGCCGGGGGTGCCGCAGTCGGTGCAGTAGCCGTCGTCGGCGATGACGCCACCGCAGGCCGCGCACTTGCGCCGCCCGGCCTCGCCCGTCGCCGGGTCGAGGTCCAGCACGGTGGGGGCCACGTCCAGGGTCACCTCGGACGGCAGGGACGGGTCGTCGGCGACGGCGGCGAGCGAGGTACCGCAGTTCTCGCAGAACCGGGCGCGCGGCGCCGCGCTCTCCCCGCAGCTCGGGCAACGGACGAGGACACTGTCTTCGGCGCTCATGTCTCGGTCGATCTCCTTGCGTTCGTCATCGCCACGTCCACTGCCGTACGGAGTTTGCCCGGTCCACGAGCGCGACGCGCTCCGAGCGCTCGTCGGTGAGGTGGGCGAGGTTGCGCAGGGCGAGCTCCAGGCGGTCGCGCAGCTCGTGCTCCTCGGCGCTCACGCCGGCCACCCGCACGGTCGGGACGGGCCCGTCGCGCAGCACGATGTCGAGCGCCTCGTCGAGGGCCTCGACGGTGACCTGGGCCTTGGGCCGGTCGGGGATGTGGGCGGCGTCGAGGCCGGCGACGGCGTCGGCCAGGTCGAGCAGCGTGCGGTGCGCGGAGACGAGGAGCCGGGCCCGCTGGAGACGGGCGTCCGGGAAGGACCCGCGCGTGGGGCCCACCAGCTCGAGGGCCCCGAGGGCGCCGTCGAGGTCGCCGCCGCCGGACCGCACGCGGGCGAGGCCGAAGGCGGCGGCGCCGGTGTAGTTGGCGTCGGCCCGGGCGATCGTGCCGTAGAGCTGCTCGGCGACCCCGGGCTCGCCCGAGAGCTCGCAGGACGTGGCGAGCGCGAGCTTGGGCGCAGGCTCGCCGGGCACCTGCCCGTAGACGGCGTTGAACGACGCGCGGGCCGCGGCGGCGTTGCCCGAGGCGAGGTGCCCGAGGCCCTCCATCCAGGCGGCGCGCCACTCCCAGGGGTCCTCCTCCAGGATCTGCGCCACGGTGGTGCGCAGCAGCGAGCCGTCACCCGCCTCGATGGCGGCGCGGGCGACGGCGAGACGCACCTCGACGGTGTGCTCGGCGGGTCCGGCCAGCGCCTTGATGCGCTCGGTGGGGTCCGCGACGTTCACGCCGGACAACCAGGACGCCATCGGGTCGGACGAGTCGACCTTGAGCAGGGGCAGCTCGTTCCAGTCCAGGGCGCCGTCCGCGCCGTCGAGCGGCGGCACGCCGAACAGGAGGGACTCGGCCGACGTCGTCGCGGTGTAGCCGGGGCCCTTGTCGGTGGCGACGACCTCGCGCAGCACGCCGAGGAGCTGGACCCGGGCCTCGTCCACGGTGGCGAACCGGTCGGCGGGCGCGGGGGCGCAGGCCTTGGCCAGCCAGCGGTAGAACGAGTCGTACTTCTGGAAGACGGGGGTGTCGGCCACGGGCGGGAACGACGCCTGGTAGACGGTGGTGTTGCCGCGGAAGTCGAGCACGAGGGACGCCAGCGTGCGGCCGAGCGTGAAGATGTCGGACGCCACGGACGGCCCGACCTCCGGCACCTCGGGCGCCTGGTAGCCGACGGTGCCGTAGATGGCCGACGTCAGGTCGTCGATGCGGCGCACGCCACCCATGTCGATCAGCTTGACGCCGTCGCCCTGGGCGATGATGTTGTCCGGCTTGAAGTCGCAGTACAGCAGGTCGTGGTCGTGCAGGTAGCTGAACGCGGGCAGCACCTCGAGGATGTAGGCGATGGCCTGGTCCACGGGCAGCGGGCGGGGCTGTCCGCCGTGCTGCTCGCGGCGGTCCTTGAGCACGTCCTTGAGCGACCGGCCGCCCACGAACTCCATGACGGTGTAGCCGAGGCCCTCGTGGAGCACGAAGTTGAAGATCTCGACGATCAGCGGGTGCTCGACCTCGGCGAGGAACTGGCGCTCGGCGACCGCGGCTTCGTACGCCTCGGTGTCGCCCGCGTTGAGCAGGCCCTTGAGCACCACCCAGCGGCCGCTGACGTTGCGGTCCCGGGCCAGGTAGATCCAGCCGAGGCCGCCGTGGGCGAGGCAGCCCACCACCTCGTACTGCCGGGCCACGAGGTCGCCGGCCTTCAGGGCGGGGGCGAAGTCGTACCGCGCGCCGCAGTGGCCGCAGAACCCGGCGATGCGGCCGGGCACGCCGTCCCGGGCACGGCCGACCGGCTGCCCGCACGTGGGACAGAACCGCTTGGACTCGGCGAGCTCGGGCGTCTCCATGACGGCCTGCAGCGGGTCGGCCACGGGCGTGTGCGGCACGGTGGTCAGGCCGGCTCCGAGGCGGTGCCCGCGCAGGCGCGTGGACCCGGTGCCGACCCGGCGGGTCTGCCGGGTTCCGCCCGTCACGCGGGCCGAGCCCAGGGCGGTGGACGCGAGGCGGGACGAGCTGGTGCGCCCGGTCGACGGCTCGGCCGCGCCGCTGGGCACGGCCGCGCCGCTGGGCACGGCCGCGCCGCCGGGCACGGCCGTGCCGCTCGGCGCGGACCCCGAGGCGCGGACGGTCGCCGCGTCGAGGTCGTCGTCGGCCCAGGACGCCGCGACGGCGGCGAGCGCGTCGCCGTCCGGGTTGCCGCCCGCCGGCGTACCGCACACGTTGCAGTAGCCGTCCTCGATGGTGCCGGTGCAGCCCGGCTCGGCGCAGGCCTGTTCAGTCATCGGTGTCCCTCCGGGAGATCGCGCACGAGCGTCTCGAGCTGCTCGGTGAAGTGCCGGGCCAGGGCGAGGTCGCAGGGGGTCGCGTCGAGCGTCTCGCGCACCTCGTCCTCGCCCGCCTTCACGGTGTACGACGACGCCCGCCCGTTGCCCTGGGCCTTCGTCATCAGGTTCTTCACGCGGTAGCGCAGTTCGGCGCGCTCCCGCAGCGGTGCGGTGTAGGCGTCCTCGACCTGCTCCATGGCACGTTCGACGGCGCCGAGGCGCTGGACGTACGTGGTGAGCCGGTCCTGCTCGTCCGGGACCTCGCCCAGGCGGTGCACGTCCGGGATCGCGAGCCGCGGCGGGTCGGTGATCTCCCGGCGGCAGCGCTCGGCGACCTGCGCGAGCCGGGGTGCCCGCTCGGCCAGGGCGGCGCGCAGCTCGACGGCGCGCTGCCGGTCCTTGGCGAGCGACCGGCTCCGGGCGGCGTGCACGATCAGGTCCCGCTCGGTGCGCGCGACCTCGTCCTCCAGCGCGCCGAGGGGGCCCGTGACGTCGGCGCCGCGGGCGGCGTCGGCCTTGAGCCGGGCGTGCCGGTCGCGCAGACGGGCGACGGCGTCGTCGTCCTGGGTCGCGGCCGTGGCCCGCGCGGCGTCCTCCGCCCGGACGATCCCCGCGGCCAGCGCCCGGAACCGCGCGGTGACGTCGGCGGCGTGCGGGTCGAACGAGAGCCGGGCGGCGAGCTGGTCGGCCTGCGCGTCGCACAGGCGTGCGGCGTCGACCAGGGAGAGGAGCGACGTGGCGGGGTCGCCGCCGAGGCGGCCCCAGACGAGCTGCGACATCCGTTCGCGCGCCACGGCGTCCGCCCGGCCCGAGTCCCACACCTCGACCAGCTCGTCCGCGCGCGTACGCACGGCCTGCCACAGGGTCAGGGCGAGCACCACGTCGGCCGTGACGGCGTCCGCGCCGGACTGCCGGGCCGCGGCGTCGAGGCGGTCCAGGTCGGCGCGGCGCACGTCGAGCCATACCTGCAGGTCGGAGAGGTAGGCCAGGAGCGCGGCCGGCTCGGCCGCGACCCCCAGCGCGCCCGGTGGCGCGGGCGCGCGCTGCGTCCGGCTCACGGTGTCCTTCCGTACACGGGCTCGGGTGCGGACGGCGCCGCGCCGAGCGCGTCGCCCAGCCAGCGGTCGTAGGACTCCTCCCACTGCCCGTCCGCGACCATGTCCTCCAGCACGCCGTTGACGAACCGCACCATGTCCGCGTCGCCCGCCGGGATGCCGACGCCGTACGGCTCGTCGCTCACGGCGTCGCCCACGACCTTGGCGTACGGGTCCTGGGCGGCGAAGCCCGCCAGGACGGTGTCGTCGCCGGTGATGGCGTCCACCGCGCCCTGCTGGAACAGGACCAGGCACGTGGTGTGCGTGGCGGCTGGCACCGCCTCGACGCCCTCCCACTGCTCGAGCCGCTCCAGGGTCGTGGTGCCCTCGGGCGCGCACACGCGCTGCCCGTCCAGGTCCTCGATGTCCTGCACCTTCGACGTCGACGGCACCAGCAGCTTCTGCCCCGCGTGGTAGTACTCCGCCGAGAACGCGATGTTCTCCCACCGGTCGCAGTTGATCGTGAACGCGCGGGTCACGATGTCGACGTCGCCGTCCTCCAGGACGGTCTCCCGGTCGCCCGACGTGATGACCCGGTACTGGATCTTGTCCGGGTCGCCCAGGACCGCGTCGGCGATCTGGTGGGCCACGTCGATGTCGAAGCCCTCGATGGCGCCCGTGAACGGGTTGCGCGAGCCCATGAGCAGGGTGTCCGCTGAGACGCCCACCCGGAGCACGCCGCGCTCGCGGATCTCGGCCATCGTGGAGCCGGACGTCACCTCCGGGCTGCCGCCCGGGTCGATCGACGCGACCGGCGGCAGGCCGTCGGCGCAGTCCTCCGCGGGGGCGGTCGCCGTGCCCGACGTCGTCCCGCCCTGCTGGGCCGAGCCCTGGGCCGACCGCTGCGCGGAGTCCTTCGTGGACTCCTGGACCGACTTCTCGGCGGACGAGCCCGCCCCGGCCGCGCCCGTCAGGAGCTGCGTCGTGGGCTGGGGCGCGCACGCCGCCGTCGTGCCCACCAGGGCCAGCGCGACCAGGGCGGTGACGATCGGTCTGCGGGCTGCGCGCGTGCTCATCGGTACTCCTTCAGGCGGACGTTCATCCCGGCGGCCGCGGCGACGGCGCCGGCGACACCGAGCACGAGGGCGACCCAGGCCGCGATCTGGGCGGTGGTCGCCGCGGAGCCGAGGCGGTCCACCGCGGCGGTGCTCGTGGTCTCGACGTCGGCGTGGGCCTGGTCGGAGAACGCGGTGAAGGCCGCGCCCGCCGAGTCGTCGGCCGTGGACGTCGCTGCCTCGACCGCCTCCTCCCACCTGCCGCCGTCGTCCAGCGCACGGATCTCGGCGTGCTTCTCGTCCCAGGCGTTCAGCAGGGCCAGGGGGTCGGAGCCGGTGTCCGAGGCGTCCTGCGCCTCGGTCAGCAGGTCCCGGGCCTGGGCCACCGACGTCTGGTAGGACTCCTCGAACTCCGCGCCGGAACCGCGCTTGATCAGCGTGAACGACTCCATCGACTTCGCGTCCGTGGCGAGCGACAGGGCCTGCGACGTGGCGACCGTGGCCGCGTACGGCCCGCTCGCCACCGACCGGGCCACGCCGTTGCCGCCCAGCACCGCCACCGTCGCCACGACGCCGCCCACCAGGAGGGCGGCGCTCGCGGCCGCCAGGCCGAGGTTCAGCCGGCGGTGCGTGCGGCGCGCCAGCCAGAGCTGGACGGCGGCCAGCGCCACCAGGCCCAGCAGCACGAACAGCAGCAGCGCCTGGCTCAGGGAGACCGAGGTCAGGTCGGAGTCCACGCGCTCGGACGTCGAGACCGCCACGTCGTCCAGCGTGGGCAGCACCTCGTCGCGGAGCGCGGACGAGGCCTGGTCCAGGTAGGCCGCGCCGACCGGGAAGCCCTGCCGGTTGTTCGCCCGGGCCGACTCGACCAGGCCCGCGTACCGCTGCACCGAGTCCGACACCGTGGCCAGGTCCGCGGTCTCGCCCGCTCCCTGCGCCGTCGCGGCCAGGGCCGGCACGGCCTCCGCGGCCTGCGACACGCTCGCCTCGTAGGCCGCGCGGGCCTCCGTGGGCTCCAGCCCGCCCACGAGGAACGCGTTCGTCGCCGTCGCGTCCGCGGACACCAGGTCGTTGCGCAGCTCCTGCGTGCCGACGAGCTGCGCCGCGTCGCGCTGCGCGTCCCGCAGCGCGGCCGACTGGCTGCTGCCGGCCAGGAACCCGGTGACAGCGAGCAGCAGGCACCCCACCACCGCCACGGCGGTGGCCAGCGCCAGCCGGCCCGGGGTGGTCGCGAGCCCCGCGGCAAGGCGGTCCCGGACGGAGACACGCGCGGGGCCCTCGCCCGGGGAGCCCGGCGCCTGACCCGGCTCGGTCCGGGGCGGGCCCGTGGTGGTCAGGGGTGCCGTCACAGGGTGGCCTCGCTGTCTGTCCCGATGTCCACGACGTCCTCCAGGTCTTCCGGGACCAGCGTGCGCAGCTGGTCCACCGTCGGTCGTTCAACGTCCCGCAGACGCCAGGCGTGCCGGGCGATCGCGGAGTCGAGCACGTTGCGTGCCCAGCGTCCGTTGCCGAAGCCCTCGCCGCGCACCTGGTCCGCCACGAGGCGGTCGAAGCGGTCGAGGGTCTCCGGCTCCGGCTCGAAGTCGGCGGCCCCGGCCATGGCCGCGAAGATCTGCCGCAGCTCGGCGGCGGAGTAGTCCTCGAACGTGATGGTCCGCGAGAACCGGCTCTCCAGGCCCGGGTTGGTGCCGACGAACCGGGCCATCGGGCCCGGGTAGCCCGCCACGATCACCACGAGGTCGTCGCGGTGGTCCTCCATGTCCTTGACCAGGGTGTCCACCGCCTCGCGGCCGTACTGGTCCTCGGCCAGCGCGTACGCCTCGTCGATGAACAGCACGCCGCCCAGGGCGCGCTGCACCACCGCCGTCGTCTTCTCCGCGGTCTGGCCCAGGTAGCCCGCCACCAGCTCGGACCGGTCCACCTCGACCAGGTGGCCCTTGTCCAGCAGGCCCAGCGCGCGGTAGATCCCGGCCACGAGACGGCCCACCGTCGTCTTGCCGGTGCCCGGGTTGCCGACGAACACCAGGTGGCGGGTGAGCGTGGGCGACGTGAGGCCGGCCTCGGCGCGGAGGCGCTCGATGCGCAACAGCTCGGTCTGGCGGTGGATCTCGTCCTTGACCCGGCCCAGGCCGATGAGCTGGTCGAGCTCCGCGAGGAGCTCCTCCAGGGTCTCTTGCGGTTCTGCTGGTTCGGGTGCTGTGGCTGGGTCGGCCTCGGACACCGCGGCCTTGGCTGTCAGGTCACCTTCGGCTGCGGGGAGTGCTGCGGGGAGTGTGGACGCCTTGTCTCTGCCCTGTGCCGCGCTGCGGTGCACCGCCTTGGTGCCCTCCGCGGCGGCGATGGCGCTGATGCTCGGGTCGCCCAGGGTGGCGGCCGCGTCGACGACGGCGGACAGCGCGTCGGCGTAGGCCGGGGCGTGCTGCGGGGCGGTCGCGATGAGGTGCTCGAGCAGGTCGGTCGGGGCGGAGCGCCAGCGGCGGGCGCTGACGGCGGCGTCGAAGAACGGCTGGAGGGTGGACGACGTCGGCCGGGCGGCGACCCTCGCTGCCGAGCCGCCCGGCGCGGTGGCCTGGAGCCAGTCGGCCGGGGCGCCCGGGGAGGACTCGGCCACCGCGGCGGCCAGGCGCTCGCCCTCGGCCCGCGCCTCCGGGCCGGCCAGGCCGGCGGCGGTGCCGGCCCGGGCGAGGGCGTCGAGGGCGGTGGTGAGCGCCGTCGCGGTCACGGGGCCTCCAGCGGGGCGGGCCCCGGCGTCGGGCCCGGGCCTGCCGTGCCTTGACCGGGCAGGGCCTGACCGGGCAGGGCCTGACCGGGCAGGGCCTGACCGGGCAGCGACTGGCCGGCACCCGGGAGGGTGAGGCCGCCCGAGGTGCCGAACTTCTCCTCCAGGAACCGGCCGTGCGCCACGAGGGCCACCGCGTCGGCGCGGGAGACGGCGTCGGAGATCTTGTCGAGCGTGGCGCCCAGGAGGTCGAGCTGGTCGCAGAGGATCAGCAGCGACGTCTTGCCGCGGTCCACGACGCGTCGGTCCGCGAAGTCGCGGGGCAGCCGCAGGTAGGCGTCCACGGCCTCCGGCAGGTAGCTCGTCGCGGTCGCGACCACGGTGTGCGCCTGCTGGGAGCCCGCGCCGAGCCGGTCCAGCCGCGGCGCCATCTCGTGCACCGTCTCGGCGACCCGCTGCACCCGGGCGGTGACGGCCGCGGGGGCCTTCCCGGACGCGCGGGCCAGCACGGCGTCGACGGACGTGACGATCTGCTCGGTCGTGGGCGGCGCCGGGACCGCGAGGGGCGGCTCCTCCTCGGTGCGTCGGCCGCCGAAGACCCGCTGCCACCAACCCATGCGTTCCCCCGTGCCCGCGGCCGTCACCGGTTGCCGAGGTCGAGGGAGCCGCCCGCCACGCCGTCGGTGTTGGTGCGCCGGGCCCGCTCGACGTACTCGGAGGCCTTGGCCGTCTCGGTCTGCAGCACCCCGATGGTCTGCGACATCGAGTCCAGCGCACGGGTCTTGAAGTCGCTGATCGAGTCCATCGTCGCGTAGATGTTCGCGAACGCCGACTGGAGCTGCTCGATGCCCACGGTCGAGCTCGCGGCCTGCTCCTGGATGGTCGCGGACTGGTCGGCGAGCATCTTGGACGTGGAGGCGATCATGTTCGACGTCGTGGTGTTCAGGGCGCCGATCTGGTCCAGCACGAGCTTCTGGTTGGCCAGGGCCTGCGCCACGATGACGGCGGTGCGCAGCGCCGAGACCGTGGTCGTGGTGGCGCGGTCGACGCCCTTGGTGAGCTCGACGTTGTTCTTGATGATGATGTCGATCGCGAGGTAGCCCTGGATCGAGACGGCGAGCTGGGTGAGCAGGTCCTGGTGCTTCTGGCGCACGTAGAACAGCACGTCCTCGGACAGCGCCTTGGCCCGGTCCGGGTCGGCGATCTGCAGCTCGGCGATCTTCGCGGACAGCTGGGCGTCCAGGCGCTCGGCCACGTAGATGTACTGGTTGAGCCGTGTCATCGTGTCCCAGAGGTTCTGCTTCTCCAGGTTGAGCGCCGCGTTGTCCTTGCGCAGCTCGTCCTGCCCGTTGTAGAGGGCCTGGATGATGGCGTTGAGCTGGCCCTGGGCGGACTCGTAGCGGCGGAAGTAGTCCTGGATCTTGTCGCCGAACGGGATGACGCCGAGGATCTTGCGGCCCACGCTCGCCTCGGACGGGTCCAGGTCCTCCACCGTGCGGCGCAGCTCCAGGAGGGTCTGGCCCACCTTCGAGCCGTCGGCGAGGCCGCCCTCCTTCAGGGCGCGGACCGGCGTGGCCAGCAGGCGGTTGCTGGAGTCGGCGGCCTGCCGGATGTCCTGGTCGCCCATGGTGCGCACGTCGTCGGCGCGCCGGGCGAACTCGGGGGACCGGGTGTCGGCGCCCAGCAGCCCGTCCAGGTAGGTGGTGACCTTCTGGTCCAGCGCGGGCGCCACGGCGGGGTCGACCTTGGGCGCCATCTTGGGCGCCTGCGTGGCGGCGACGGGCTGGACCGGGTCGGGCGCGCTCAGCACGAGGGGCTCGGCTGCGGGAGCAGGCGGTTGAAGCGGCATCGGCTCGGTCATCGGTGCTCCTCGCGATAGGGCGTCCGAACTTGGCGAGTATATGCGGGAGGCCGCTGTCGCCGGGAGGAAAAACGCCTGGGTGCGGGGTGAGAACGTTGGGGCGTGCGGGGGAGTTCCCGGGCGTCGGTGGACGGTTCTCCACGCCCTTCGCCGGGCGCGGCGGTGTGGGCCGGGCGGAGACCCGGCCCACACCGCACGGCCACGTGCTGCGGGGCCGGGACGTCAGGCGGCCGGGGTCTCCGCGGTGGCCACCAGGGTGGCCCGGCCGAGGATGTGGGACGCCATGGTGAAGCCGAGGAACGCGGGGGTGGCGTCGTCGGGAACGCCGAGGTCCTCGGTGTCGAGGGCGTGCACGGTGATGAAGTACCGGTGCGCGCCGTGGCCGGCGGGCGGTGCGGCCCCCAGGTAGCGGGGCGCGCGGGCGTCGTTGGGCAGCTGGGTGGCGCCCTCGGGGAGCCCTGAACCCGTCTCGTCTCCCGCGCCCTCGGGCAGCTCCGTGACCGTGGCCGGGATGTTGGCGACGGCCCAGTGCCAGAAGCCTGAACCGGTGGGGGCATCGGGGTCGTACACGGTCACCGCATAGCTCTTCGTGGCAGCCGGCGCGCCCGTCCACGTCAGCTGCGGCGACCGATCCTGCCCGCCGGGCATGCCGAAGAGACCGGACAGCTGCGCCGCGGGAAGTTCGCCTTCGTCGTGCACGGTCTGGCTGGTCAGCGTGAACGCCGGCACCAGCGGGAGCCTGGCAAAGGGGTCGTTGCTCATCTGCACTCCAATCGAAGATCGATCAAACAAGAAATGATCGATTATTTTGCTACGCTAGCCCCATGGAAGCCGAGAGCGCAATCGAACCGACGCACCGCTCGCCGTCGGAACGTCTGTACGCCGGGGTCCGCACGCGGATCCTGCACGGAGAGTTCGGGCCCGGCGCAGCGCTCAAGCCGCGGGAGCTGGCGGACACCGAGGGGGTGAGCCTCGCGGTCGCCCGGGAGGCCCTGCTGCGTCTCGTCGGTGAGGGCCTGGCGGTGCGGTTGCACAATCGCGGGTTCGCGGTGCCGTCGATGGACGCCGACCGCTGGCAGAAGATCGCGGAGGCCCGGATCGCGACGGAGCCGGCCATGCTCCGCATGTCGATGGCCCGGGGCGACATCGACTGGGAGGCGCGGGTCCACGCGGCCCACTACCGCCTGCGACGCACCCCGGTCTGGACGGAGGGCGGCCCCTTCTACTCCGACGAGTGGTCAGAGGCCCACCGCCAGTTCCACCGGTGTCTCCTGGAGGGCTGCGCGAACGACATCCTCCTCGACCTGTTCGACCGGATGTGGGTCGCCAGCGAGCTCGCCCGCCGCTGGTCCACGTCCGCGATGCCCCGTGGCGTCCCGCTCCGGAGCGTCCAGCCCCGCGACGGCATCGCCGAGCATGCCGCGCTGGAAGCCGCCGTGCTCGTGCGCGACGCCGACCGCGCCGTCGACCTGCTCGTCCAGCACCTCACACTGACCGCGGAGAGTCTGCGTGCCGGTCATGGTGCACCGGACGGCTGAGCTGCGCGGCCGCCGAGAGGAACGACCCACCTCACCGGTGTGGCGCGCCTCACCTGGGGCCGCTGGACGGAATACGTCCGGCCGGGCGCACAGTTTGGGAGCATGAACGCAGTCGTTCGGAACACCTTCCAGACAGGATGCACACGTAGCCATGCCCTCGCGTCGGTTCTCCCGCCCGCGTGCCGTCGTCGTTGTCACGGCCACGGTCGCTCTCCTGCTCGCTGCCTGCTCACCCGGGGGAGGGACGCCGGAGGAGGCCTCCGGCGAACCCGTCGCGGGCGGAACCCTCACCTACGCGTCGGGTGACGCCGAACCCTCGTGCCTCGACCCGCACGTCGGCGGCAACTACCCCCAGGCCCTCATCGCGACCCAGTACCTGGAGTCCCTCGTCTCCCTCGACGAGGACGGCGAGGTCGTCCCGTGGCTCGCCACCGAGTGGGACGAGAGCGACGACGGCCTGGAGTGGGAGTTCACGCTCCGCGACGACGTCACGTTCACCGACGGCACCCCGTTCGACGCCGAGGCCGTCGCCGCGAACATCGCCCACGTGCAGGACCCCGCCACGGCGTCGTCGACCGGGTACCTCGCCCTGGCGAAGATCAAGGACGTCGTCGCCGTCGACGACCACCTGGTCCGGCTCGAGATGAGCGCCCCCGACTCCGCGCTGCTGGAATCGCTGTCGCAGGTGTGGGTCGCGATGGAGTCGCCGAAGGCGCTGGAGCGCAGCCAGGAGGAGAACTGCGCCGCGCCGGTCGGCACCGGCCCGTTCGTCGTCGACACGTGGGAGCGCCAGGACTCGGTGACGCTGGTCCGCAACGACGACTACAGCTCGCCGCCGGCCGACGTCGCCGAGGCGACCGAGGGCAGCGACCTGCCCTACCTCGACTCGATCGTGTGGCGGTTCATCCCCGACTCCGCGAGCCGCTACGCAGCCCTCCAGTCCGGCGAGGTGCAGGTCATCGACAACGCGCAGCCCGACACCATCAGGTCCGCCGAGTCGGACGACGCGATCGAGGAGCTGGACGCCCCGCGCCCCGGCGCGGCCAACCGCATCGAGCTCAACTCGGGCAAGGCGCCCTTCGACGACGAGCGCGTGCGCGAGGCGTTCATCCGCTCCGTGAACGTGGACGACGGCATCGAGAGCCTGTTCTTCGGCACCGCCGAGCGGTCGTACTCGCCGCTGTCCAGCGTCGAGCCCCTGGGCCTGAGCCTGCCCGACCTGTTCACGGTCGACACGGACGCGGCGTCCGACCTCCTGGACGACGCCGGCTGGGCCGAGCGCGACGCCGAGGGCTACCGCGTCAAGGACGGCGAGCGCCTCAGCCTCGACTTCCCGGTGAGCACCAACCAGTCGATCCCCGCCGAGCAGTCCCTGTTCGAGCAGATCCAGGCCGACGCCAAGACCGCCGGCTTCGAGGTCAACCTCCAGCCGCTCGACCTGTCGAGCTGGTACGGCGTGCTGGCGGAGAACGAGTACGACCTGGTCAGCGCGCCGTACACGAAGGTCGGCCCGGACGTGCTGCGGATCCTGTACCACTCCGACTCGATCGAGCCGGCGCCGAGCGGCTACTTCGCGAACCTCGCGCAGGTGGACGACGCCGACCTCGACGAGCTGCTGACCCAGGCCTCCGCCACGAGCGACGCCGACGAGCGGGCCGCGCTGTACGAGCAGGCGCAGCAGATCATCCTGGAGGGCTACTACATCCTGCCGCTGTACGACCAGCAGAACCACTTCCTGCGGTCGTCCGCCGTGCAGGGGCTGCGGGCGATGCCGACGGTGTCGACGCCGACCTTCGCCGGGGCATGGCTGGTGCCTTGACCCTTCCGGTCGCCACCACCGGGGCGCGCAGGAAGCCGGTGCCGGGCAACCGGCACTGGCTGCTCCTGCGCGCCGGCGGCGTCCTCTTCGTCCTGTGGGCGGCCGCGACCATCACGTTCTTCGCGCTCCGGCTCGTCCCGGGCGATCCCGCCGAGGCGATCCTCGGCGGCCCCGGCTCGCAGGCCGGGCCCGAGGCCCTTGCGCAGGTGCGCCGCGAGTACGGCCTCGACCAGCCGCTCGTGGTGCAGTACCTCACCTACCTGGGGCGGCTGCTGACCGGCGACCTCGGCCAGTCCTACTCGCTGCACAAGCCGGTGCTGACCGCGATCGGGGAGCAGTTCGGCGCCACGCTCACGCTCGCCCTGGTCTCCCTCGTGCTCGCCTGGGCGCTCGCCACGGGCCTGGCGGCCTGGAGCGTGCGGGGCGGGCGGGTCGCCTGGGCGATCGGCTCCGGGCTGGAGCTGGTCGCCGCCGCCGTGCCGCACTTCTGGCTCGCGACGGTGCTCATCCTCTTCTTCAGCCTGACCCTCGGCATCCTCCCGCCGGTCAGCGTGCCCGGCCCGCTCGGCATCGTGCTGCCCGCACTCACCCTGGCGATCCCGCTGGCCGGGTTCCTCGGCCAGGTCATGCGCGAGTCCCTGCTCACGGCCATGGAGTCGCCGTTCGTCACCACGGCCCGGGCGCGCGGCGAGAGCGAGGTGCGGATCTTCTGGCGGCACACCCTGCGGCACGCGGCCATCCCCGCCGTTGGGCTGTCGGGTTGGGCGTTCGGGTCGCTGATCAGCGGGGCCGTCGTGGTCGAGTCGGTGTTCGCGCGGCAGGGCCTGGGGCGCAGCCTGCTGTCCGCCGTGCAGCTGCGCGACGTCACGCTCGTGACCGGCATCGTGCTGGTGGTGGCGCTCGCGTACACGGTGATGACGCTGGTCACGGACCTCGCCGACCGGCTCATCGACCCGCGCACCCGGGCGGTGGCGGAGTGAGCCGCGTGCGGCGTCCGGGCGGCGTCGGCGGCCTCCGGTTCACCGTGGCCGAGGTAGTCGCCGGCGTGTTCCTGGTGTTGCTCGTCGTCGCCGCGCTGTGGCCGAGCCTGCTCGCCCCCGGCGATCCCCTCGCCGTCTCGCACGCCGACGCCTTCCGGCCGCCGTCGCCGGCCCACCTCTTCGGCACCGACGAGTCGGGCCGCGACATCTACACCCGCGTGGTGCACGGTGCCTCGGAGTCGCTCCTGATCGGCGTGCTCGCCACGGCCATCGGCATCGGCCTGGCGATCGTGCTCGGCTTCGTGGCCGGGCTCGGCCCGCGCTGGCTCGACTTCGGCACCACCCGCGTGGTCGAGGTGCTGTTCGCGTTCCCCGGGCTGCTGCTCGCGCTGCTGTTCATCGTGGTCACGGGGCCGGGCGTGCTGAGCTCGACCATCGCCGTCGGCCTGGCCACCGCGCCCGGGTATGCGCGCATCATCCGTTCCCAGGTGCGCCGGACGGCGTCCGCCGAGTTCATCGAGGCCGCCCGCGTGCTGGGCCGCGGGCGGCTGTGGATCACCGCCCGCCACATCCTGCCGAACGTGACCGCCGCGCTGTTCGTGCTCGCCACCCTCGGCCTGGGGCAGGCCGTCATCTGGGTGTCCTCCCTGAGCTACCTCGGCCTGGGCGCCGTGCCGCCCGCCGCCGAGTGGGGCGCGATGCTCGCTGCCGGGCGCACCTACATCGCCAACTTCTGGTGGATGACGTTCTTCCCCGGCCTCGCGATCGTGGCCAGCGCCGCCGCGGCGACGGTGATCGGGCGGGGCATCCAGAAGCGGAACAGGAGCGCGGCATGAGCGAGCCGGTGCTGGACGTGCGCGACCTCGCCGTGTCGTTCGCCGGGCGGCAGGTCGTCGACGGCGTCAGCCTCCAGGTCGCCGCGGGCGAGTGCGTCGCGATCGTCGGCGAGTCCGGCTCGGGCAAGAGCGTGACCGCGCGCAGTGTCGTCGGCCTGGCGGGGGAGGGCGCGCGGGTGTCCGCGGCCCGGCTGTCCGTCGCGGGTCAGGACGTGCTGTCCCTGTCCGCGCGGCGGCTGCGGAAGCTGCGCGGCGGCACCGTCGGCCTCATCGCGCAGGACGCGCTCGTCTCCCTGGACCCCCTGCGCCCCGTCGGCCGCGAGATCGGCGACACGCTGGCCCTGCACACCGACCTCGACGCCGCCGCGCGCCGCGCGCGTACCCTCCAGCTCCTGGAGCGGGTGGGCCTGCCCGACGCCGAGCTGCGCGCCGGCCAGCGCCCCGGCCAGCTCTCGGGTGGGCAGCGGCAGCGCGCGCTGATCGCCGCCGGCATCGCGGCCGGCCCGCGCCTCGTCATCGCCGACGAACCCACCACCGCGCTCGACCAGCCCGTCCAGGCCGGCGTGCTGCGACTGCTCGGTCAGCTCCGCGACGAGGGCACGGGCGTGCTGCTGATCAGCCACGACCTGTCCGTGGTGCTCGGCATCGCGGACCGGGTGCTCGTGATGACCGACGGTGTCGTGGTCGAGGAGGGCACGCCGGCCGAGGTGTTCGAGCACCCCCGGCACCCGTACACGCGGAAGCTGGTCGACGCCGTCCCGGCGGGGCGGGCGCGGGGGGAGTCGCTGACCGGGGGCGCGGGCGCTTCGTCGTCGGGCGCCGCTGCCGCCGTCGTCCCGCCGTCGGCCGGGGCCGGTGCCGGTGGCGGTGCCGGTGCCGGTGCCGGTGCCGGTGCCGACGAACGTAGGGATAGTCGCGTTCTGTGCCGTGACAAGGCGACTATCTCTACGTTCGATCGGTCCGGCGGCGACGGTGCCGGCGGGGCGCAGGGTGTGCTCGTCGAGGCGCGGGGGCTGTCGCGCGTGTTTCACGTCGGCGGGCGGGAGATCGTCGCCGCCGACGACGTGTCGTTCGCCCTGCGCGCCGGCCGGACGCTGGGGCTGGTCGGCGAGTCCGGGTCGGGCAAGTCGACCACCGCACGGCTGCTGCTCGGCCTGGAGCACCCCGACGCCGGCGAGGTCACGCTGCTGGGCGAGCCGTGGAGCCCGCTCCCGGAGGCCCGACGCCGGCCGCGCCGGCCGCTCGTCGGCGCGGTGTTCCAGGACGCCCTGAGCTCGTTCGACCCCCGCTGGACGGTCGGCGCCGTCCTCGCCGATGCCGTGACCTTCGGCCGCTCGGTCCGGCCCGGACCCGTGCGCGCCGAGATCGCGGCGCTGCTCGACACCGTGGGCCTCGACCCCGCGCTGGCCGCCCGCCGCCCGCTGCATCTGTCCGGCGGGCAGCGCCAGCGCGTCGCCGTAGCGCGGGCGCTCGCGGCGCAGCCCCGGGTGCTGGTCCTGGACGAGCCGGTCTCGGCGCTCGACGTCTCGGTCCAGGCGCAGGTGCTCGACCTGCTGGATCGGCTCCAGCGCGAGCGCGACCTCGCGTACCTGCTCATCACCCACGACCTCGGCGTGGCGCTGCACATGAGCGACGACGTCGCGGTGATGCAGGAGGGCCGCATCGTCGAGCAGGGCCCGGCGTCGAGCGTGTTCGAGGACCCGGAGCACCCGTACGCGCGGCTGCTGCGTGACGCCGTCCGGCTCTGAGAGGCCTGCCGAACGCGCGGCCCGATGCCCCGGCCGACCTCCGGGGAAGCGATGTGCGCCCCGGACAGGTAACGCTGAGCCACCACTGCTAGCTCAGCGTTACCCACCCATGGGCACAACATCCGCCCCGGAGCGGGCCGGTCGCGAGAGCGTCGGCGGACCGGAGGGCGTGCGGGGCCCGCGCCGGCTGGTGACGGGTCAGCCGACGCCCACGTTCTGTCGCTCCGGCTCGATCACGGCCACCACCCGCTCGTGCTCGCGGGAGTAGGGCGAGCCGGTGTACTTCCTGGCCAGCCGGTCGACGATCGTCCAGCCGGCCTCGCCGTCGAGCCACTCGACGACCCGGCCGCGCACGACGACGGGCTCGAACGGGTTGTCGGCGGGCGCGATGGACAGGGCCACTCGGGGGTCGCGGCGCAGGTTGCGGGCCTTGCGCATCGTGGGGCCGGTGAAGAAGACGATCTGGTCGCCATGGGTGCCGACGAAGACCGGGGCGGTGTGCGGCGCACCGTCCGGGAGGACGCTGGCGACGTGGGCGATGGAGGTGCCGTCCAGGACGCGGCGCACGGCGGGTTCGAGCATGTCGGGGCTCCTTCGGCGGGGATGGTGCTCGGCGGGGATGGGTGGGCCCAACCTAGGAGCCGGACGGCGGCGGGTTCTTGAACGAAACGAGCAGGCTCACGCCCGCAGCGGCACCCGGCGTCGCGTGGCGAGGAAGGGGCGGTACGACGCCGCGTGCTCGTGACCGCAGGCGCAGCGGTCCATCCCGCCGCCGAGCAGCCCCCGCGGGGTGAGGCCGGTCAGCCGCAGGCACTCCCGGCTCAGGTGGGCCTGGTCGGCGTAGCCGGTGTCGATCGCGAGGCCCGCGGCGCCGTCCGCGCCTCGCCGTCCGCTGGCCACCGCGCCGGCCTGGGCCAGCGCGAGGAAACCCTGGAAGCGCAGCGTCCGCTGGAGGACCTTGGGCGGGACCCCCACGGTGTGCAGGCAGCGGCGGCGGAGCTGGCTCGGGGACAGCGCCAGGCGCCCGGCGAGGGCGTCGATGCCGACCCGGCGCCAGGGCATGAGCGCGCCGACGGCCGCGCCCACCAGCGGATCCGGGCCGGCCGCCCGCCGCAGGAGCCGCACGAGGTGGGCCTCCAGGAGGTCAAGCGCCTGCTCGGGGGTGGTCGCCCTGGCGGTCCGGTCCACAAGCTCGTCGACCGACCCGCCCCACAGGTCGGCCAGGTCCACGCGCTGGTCCACCAGGTCGTCGAGCGCCGTCGGCAGGGGCGGCGGCGTGCCGGGAAGGAACCGCACGCCGACGATCGTGGTGCGCGGCGGCACGACCTCGATCTCGGGGCCGGTCAGCGGTCCGATGAGCTGAGGACGGCCCCCGATCGGGAGGTGGATCTCGACGCCGCCGGTGGGCAGGTTCCGCTGGACGTACGCCGTCGCGCCGGTGCGCTGGACCCACACCGTCCGCACCGCGCCCGCCAGCGCGGGCAGCGGTGGCCGCTCGACGTAGGACTCCATGGAGGTCATCCTCCACGCGGTGGCCCGCGGACCGCCAGGGAAGTGCGTGGGCTGTCACCGATGACTTCCCGGGGCGCGCGCCGTCTGCCCGGAGGAGTCGGCCTACGACGGCCGTGACGACAAGGAGGCCCGGCATGCCGCGATACCTGATCTCGTTCGACGACGGTGCGATGACGTTCCCCGAGGAGGACCTGCCCGCCGTGGCCGAGGCCTCGCACGCGGTGGTGCGAGCGGCCAAGGACGCCGGCGTGTGGATCTTCGGCGCGGGCCTGGAGCGGCAGCGGGCTGCGATCGTCGCGACGGACGGCACCGTGACCGACGGGCCGTTCCCGGAGACGAAGGCCGTGATCGGAGGGTTCGCGATCCTCGAGGTGCCCTCGCGCGAGGAGGCACTGAAGTGGGCGGCCCGCATCGCCGAGGGCTGCCGCTGCGCCCAGGAGGTCCGGGAGCTGATGTACGACCCGGAGTCCTGAGCTGCGCGCGAGGCGGGACGTCGTCGTCCCGCCGCCCGCCACATCCCCTTTGAGGCCCGGGTTTCTCCGCTTTCGGACGGCGGAAAGCGAAGCAACCCGGGCCTCAAAGGGGATGAGGGGTCAGCCGGCGAGCGACCTGACCGTGTCGATCGTGTCCGCCTCCGCGGCCGTCTTGTCGTCGCGGTACCGCAGCACGCGCGCGAACCGCAGCGCGAGACCGCCGGGGTAGCGGGACGAGCGCTGCAGGCCGTCGAACGCGATCTCGACGACCTGCTCCGGCCGGACGGTGACGACCCAGCCGTTGTCCTCGACCTCCAGCTCCCGGAACCGCTCGGTCTGCCACTGGAGCATCTGGTCGGTCATGCCCTTGAACGTCTTGCCGAGCATCACGAAGCCGCCCTCCGGGTCCCGCGCGCCCAGGTGGATGTTCGACAGCCAGCCCTGGCGGCGGCCCGAGCCGCGCTCGACCGCGAGCACCACGAGGTCGAGGGTCTTGCGGGGCTTGACCTTGACCCAGCCGGCACCCCGTCGTCCGGCCGCGTAGGGCGCCTCCAGGGACTTGACCACCACGCCCTCCTGGCCCTCGCGGACCGCGCCCGCGAAGAACTTGGCCGCCGCCTCCGGGTCCGACGTCACCAGGCGGCGCACCGTGTGCGGGCCCGCGACCTCGTCCAGCACCGCGAGGCGGTCGCGGAGCGGGGCGTCGAGCAGGTCGCGGCCGTCGGCGTGCAGCACGTCGAAGAAGAACGGGGTGAGCTCGAACTGGTCGGCCAGCGCCTCCTCCGCCGACGCCGCCCGCGCCGACGTCCGCGCCGCGCCGCGCGCCGCGCCGCGCGCCGACCCGCGCGCCGACCCTCGCGCCGACTCGTGGGTCGCCGACCGCGCGGCCGTCTCCTGGAACGGCCGCGGCACGCCGTCGGGCCCGACGCCGAGCGCCTCGCCGTCCAGCACCAGCCGGTCCGCCGGCAGGCCGCGCACGACTTCGACGATCTCCGGTACGCGCTCCGTGATGTCGTCCAGGGAGCGCGTGACCACCCGCACCTCGTCGCCGAGCCGGTGCACCTGGATGCGGATGCCGTCCAGCTTCACGTCCACGCACAGCTCGGCGGGCCCGTCGCCGGAGCCGAGCTTCTCGAACGCGGCCGCGATGTCCGGCGCGGACTGGGCGAGCATCGGCCGCACCGGCCGCCCGACCTCCAGGGTGAACGCCGCCAGCGCGGCCGGCGGGTCGTCCGCGAGGAGCGCGGCGCTCGCGACCGGCCCGGTGGCCCCGCGCAGCATGACGGCGCGCCGGACGGCGTCGGCGGGCGTTCCGGAGGCATCCGCGACGGCGTCGACGACGACGGAGTCAAGGGCACCCTGCCGCAGCTCGCCCGCGACCAGACCGCGGAGGAACGCCTGCTCCCGCTCGGTCGCGGCGCTGAAGAGCTCGGTGGCCGCGGCGGAGCGTGCCTGGGCGGAGCCCGAACCCTCCAGGGCGGCCATCGCGGCGAACGCGGCGTCGACGTCGCGCACCGTGAGCGTCGGTTCGGAAGCGGGCGGTGGAAGGTCGCGCAGCGCGGCGTAGCCGAGGCCCGTGCGGCGCTGGCGCAGTGCGCCGGCGAGGTAGGCGACGACGATCTCCAGGTCCTCGGCCGCTTCCGCGGGCGCCGGAGCGCCACCGCCGTCCGCCGTCAGGCGTAGCAGGTCGGCGATGGCCGCACGCTTGGCCAGGCGCGAGCGCGTGGCGGCGACGGCGTCGGACGTGGCGGCGACCTCGGCGAGCAGCATGCTCCATCTTGACCCGCCGCCCGACCAGCCGCGGCCCGAGGCGTTGACCACAGCACCTGCTGCCACGCCGGGGCCGGACCTGGCAGCAGCTGCTGTGGTCAACACCGAGCCGTGGCAGCAGGTGCTGTGGTCAACGCGTCAGGCCCACCAGGTCAGGTGGGCTCGGGCCTCCGCCGTCGGCTCGATGAGCTCCCAGGCCTCCGCGATGCGGCCGTCCTCGAACCGCATGATGTCCACGACCGTGATCTCCGGTCCGGCCGGGAGGCGACGCCGGGAGTGCAGCAGCACGTGGTCGCCGTCGGCCAGCAGGTGCAGGACCGTCACCTCCATCCCGTCGATGTGGTCCAACGAGCCGCGCACGGCGGCGAGCCACTCGGCCTTGCTCCGCGACGTCCCGTCGGGCCGGCGGTGGACGAAGCCGTCGGTCAGCGCCTGCGCGACGGCGTCGGTGTCGCCCGTCTCGGTGAGCGCCGCGAAGGCGGCGGTGACGATGCTCGTGTTGTCGGTCGAGGTGCCCGGCGTGGTCGTGTCCTGAGTGGTCGTGTCCTGGGTCGTCGTGTCCTGGGTCGTCATGTCCGCAGTCTTCGGCGGGGCGCCGCGGGTTGTCGATGAACTGCGAGTTCATGGCGCTCCGGCCCGCCGTGCACGACACTCGACCTCCATGGGAACAGTGGGCGAGCTGCTGCGGCAGTGGCGGCAGCGCCGCCGGCTCAGTCAGCTCGATCTCGCGATCGCCGCCGACGTCTCGGCGCGGCACGTCAGCCTCGTCGAGACCGGGAAGTCGCGGCCGAGCGCCGACATGGTGCTCCGGCTCGCGGAGCAGCTCGATGTGCCGCTGCGCGACCGCAACCGGCTGCTGCTCGCCGCGGGGTTCGCGCCCCGGTACGACGAGCGCCCCCTCGGCACCGACGCCCTGGCGCCCGCCCGCGACGCCGTCGCGCGGGTGCTGCGGGCGCACGAGCCCTACCCGGCGCTGGTCTTCGACCGCGGGTGGAACATCCTGATGACCAACCGGGCCGTCGACCGCTTCTTCGCGGGGGTGGCGCCCGACCTGCTGCGCCCGCCGGTCAACCTCGTGCGCCTGGGCCTGGACCCGCGCGGGCTCGCCCCGCTGGTCGTCAACCTCGCCGACGTGCGCGCGGTGTTCCGCGCCCGGGTGCGGCGTCAGCTCGCCACCGTGCCCGACGCCGGGCTGACCGCCCTCTACGAGGAGCTGCTGGCGCCCGGCTCCCTCGGCGACGACGGCCCGGCGGAACCCGGCCGGTCGATCGCGGCCGAGTCGGACGTGGTGATCCCCATGATCATCCGGATCGACGGGCGGGAGCTGCGGCTCTTCTCGACGATCACGACGTTCGGCACCCCGATGGACATCACGCTCGACGAGGTGGCCATCGAGTCGTACTATCCGGCCGACGCGGAGAGCGCCGCCTATTTCACGGACGGCGCCGTCTCGGAAGCGGCCGAGGGCTGACCGTCAGCCCAGCGGCCACGCCGCCACCGCCTGCTCCACGGCGGTGCGGGCCGGTCCCGCGATCCCCGGCACGAGCTCGTACGGCGCCTCGCCCGCCTTGGGCGCGCGCCGCCACGTGCCGACCAGGCGCCCGTCGAGGAGCACCGCCGGCCGGAAGATCCCGTTGGTGAACGGGACGACGGTCCGCATCGCCTCGGCGTCCGCCACGAGGTCACGGTCCTGGTAGCCCAGCACGATCTCGTCGAACCCCGCCACGAGCAGGACACCGCCGGGTTCGGCGAGCCCGGGCAGCAGCTCGGGCGCGACCCCGGCGCCGGGCCCGTCCGCCGCGCGTCCCACGAGCATCACCTTCCCGTCGACCGTGACCTCGGCAACGGCGTCCGGTTCGGTCTCGCGCAGCGTGGCGACCGCGGCGCGCACCGGGGTCTTGGGCAGGCCGAGCCACCAGGCCAGGTCGTCCACCGTGGCGGGTCCGCGGCTCGCGAGGTAGGACCGGGCGATGCGGCGCAGGGCGGCGTCGGGCTCCTCGGCCGGCCCGCCTGCGACGCCACCTGCGGCCCCGTAACCACCCGCGCCCGGCGAAGCGACCATCTTCTGCTGCGCCCCCGTGAAGGGGCCCCAGTGCAGCACCCCGCGCAGCGCCAGGGTGACGATCAGGTGGTACCCGCGCTGTCCCTCGATGGGCACCCCGGCCTGCTGCCACAGGTCGATCATCTCGGCCCGCGTGAACCCGTCCGACGTCGCCAGCGCCTCCCGGGTGATGCCTTCGGCGCGGTCCACGAGCGCGTCGTCCAGCCCCTCCGCCTCGCGGACCCGCCGGCCCAGGTGGGTCACGCGCTCACCCGTCAGCGAGACGAGCGCGGCGAGGTCTCGCGGCGTGGTCGCGAAGAGCGTGCCGCGCTGGGTCCAGCCGCGCACCAGCTCACCGCTGTCGAACCCGGCCCGTACGTCGTCGATCGTGGTGCCCGGCCGCGACCGGACCGCGATCGCGCGCAGCACCGCGGGCAGGTCCTGACCCTGCAGGGCAACCATCCGGCGGACGACGTCGGCCGGCGTCGCGGAGCTCGGCCCGTCGGCGGGCAGCGCCAGTCCCTGCGTGCGCAGGCGCAGCCGGCGCGCGACGTCGGGGGCGAGGTCCGTGGCTCCGGAGGGCATGCGGGAAGAGTACGTCGCACCTGTGACACTCGTCGGGGTCCGCGCAGCGGGCTGCGCCGGACACCGCGTCGTCTCCCCGGCACGGCCCGCTTCACCGGTGACGCCGTGTCATGCCGTGGCCTGCGGTATGTCACGGGGGGAGCGATGACGCGGTCGCCCTGGAGGGTACCGGCCCGGACCGCTGGGATCGAGGCATGACCTCGACACCAGCGAACCCCGCCGACGGACCCGGCGCCGACAGCCCCGAGCCGCCCCGACCGGGCAAGGTGATGCGCGTCTCCGTGCTGACCATCGCGGTGGCACTCCTGGCGGCGACGCCGGCGCCCGGGGCGGCGTCGTCCGCCTCGACCTCCCCGTGACGCCTTATTTGGCATGGTCAAGACCGGCCCGGCCTAGGCTAAACTCAGCTCGCTTGCCTCCGTAGCTCAGCTGGATAGAGCGGGTCACTTCTAATGACTAGGTCGCGGGTTCGAATCCTGCCGGGGGCACTGATCTGCTGTCGTCGGGCGTCGGAGACACCCTCCGACGGCCTGCACAAAACCCTTGTTTCTGCACACCCACCAGCCGCTACGGCTTGGCAGAACGATCTTGACCTATCAGGATGAAGCCGTGACTCCAGGAACACGCTCCGCAGTGCTCGGCCGTCGGGGTGGTGTGGACCCGAACGTTGCGGAGCAGCTCGGCTTCACGGTGCACGACGTCGTGCAGGACCTGCGCCGCGACGTCGCCGCGGCCACCCTGCCCCTGCCCGTCGACGGCGCCGAGGAGGCCGAGGCGTCCCGGGAACGCCTCCTGGCCCAGCTCGACGAGCACCTGCTGCCGCGCCTCGCCGAGCTCTCCAGCCCCGCCGTCGTGGTGCTCGCCGGCTCCACGGGAGCCGGCAAGTCCACGCTCTTCAACAGCCTCCTGGGCGAGGAGGTGTCCGAGGCCGGGGTGCTGCGGCCCACCACCCGCGAGCCCGTCGTGGGCGTGCACCCGCGGGACGTCGACACGCTCACCGCGGGCCCTGTCACGGAGCTCGCCCGGCTGGTCAAGCACGAGGGTGTGCCGCGCGGCACCGCGCTGATGGACGCGCCCGACCTCGACTCGCTCCTCAAGGAGAACCGCTCCACGGCCCACCAGCTGCTGGAGGCCGCCGACCTCTGGCTCTTCGTCACCACGGCCGCCCGCTACGGCGACGCGCTCCCGTGGCAGGCGCTCGACCGCGCCAAGGAGCGCGGCGCGAGCGTGGCCATGGTGCTCAACCGGGTGCCCAAGGAGAACCTGACGACGATCCGCGCCGACCTCAATACCCGCATGAAGGAGCGCGGGATGAAGGACGTCCCGCTGTTCATCGTGCCCGACGTCGGACCGCACGAGGGGCTGCTCGACCCCAAGCTGGTGGCGCCCATCCAGCGCTGGCTCAACCTGATGGCCGGCCCCGAGCGCTCGCGCACCGTCATCCTGCGCACCCTCAAGGGCGCGATCGGCGCCCTCCCGGAGTGGGTCACGGGGCTGGTGACCGCGGTGGAGCAGCAGGGCACCGCCGCGTTCGACCTACGCAACGCCGTCCAGGCCGTGGTCCCGGACGAGCAGCTCGCCGCGCGCACCGCGGTCCTGTCGGGGACGTCGGGCGAGGGCACGGTCGCCGCACGGTTCGCCGAGATCGCCAGCACCGACCACATCTCCCGGGTCACGGTCCGCGACGGCATCGCGCGGACCACCAAGCGCGCAGGGAAGGCCCGCGAGGCGGCCCTGCTCCGGCTGCGCGAGGAGGTCGAGGCCACCGCGACCCGCGCGTTCGTGGCCGCGGGCGTGCGCACGGAAGAGAGCCTGCGCGGCGTCCTGGCCGGCCCCGGCGCGCCGCCCGCCGGCGAGACGATCCTCCCGTCCGCGTCCAGCCGCGCCAAGGAGCGCCTCGCCTGGGGCCAGAAGGCGGCCGCGGCCTGGTCCCGCCTGGCCGACGACGTGGTCGGGCGCATGGCGGACGCCGACCCCGCGACGTCCGACCCCGAGGCGGTCGCCCGCGCCACGGGCGCCCGCAAGGCGTTCGGCGACGCCGGGCTGGCGACGCTCCTGCAGGCCACCGCGCTCGGCAACGAGGACTCCATGGCGCTCGTCGACCGCGTGCTGGGCGACAGCGCGGGGGACTCGATCGAGGAGCTGCAGGGCGAACTTGCCGACCAGGTCGCGCTAGCGGTTGCGGAAGAGGCCCGTTCTGTCCAGAGTGCCCTTGACGTCCCCGCGCTAGCCGACGACGCGGCCGCTCCGCTCCGCGTGCGGCTGGCCGAGCTCAGGAGGCTGACATGACGAGCCACGACGCGACCCTCGGCGCTCGGACCGAGGACCTCGGCCGAGCCCTCCAGATCGCCGGGTCCCGCCTAGACGACGCGGTCTTCGGCAAGGTCGCCAGCTCCGTGGCCGGGGTGCGCGAACGGCTCGCGCTCGGCGTGGACCACACGGTGGTGGCGCTCGCCGGCGGCACCGGGTCGGGCAAGTCGAGCACGTTCAACAAGATCTCCCGCCTCACCTTCGCCGACGTCGGCGTCAAGCGCCCCACCACCGCCAAGGTCACCGCCTGCTCGTGGAGCGACGACGCCGCCACGCTGCTGGACTGGCTGGGCGTCGAGCGGGAGCGTCGCATCACCCGGGCCGGCGAGCTCGACTCGGCCGACGAGGCCGCCCTGAGCGGGCTCGTGCTGCTGGACCTGCCCGACCACGACTCGGTCGCGCCCGCCCACCGCGACGTCGTGGACAAGGTGCTGCCCCTGGTCGACCTGCTGGTCTGGGTCGTGGACCCGCAGAAGTACGCCGACGACGCCCTGCACACCGGCTACCTGCGCGACTCGTCCGGCATGCGGGCCTCCACCGTGGTGGTGCTCAACCAGATCGACACGGTGCCCGTGGGCCAGCGCGACAACCTGGTCAACGACGTGAAGCGCCTGCTGCGCGACGACGGCCTGGACAACGTGCCGGTCATCGCGGCGTCGAGCAAGACGGACATCGGCATCGAGGACCTGCGCGGACTGCTGGAGCAGACGGTGGCCCGCCGGTCGGTCTCCGCCGGCCGCGCCGCGGGCGAGCTGGACGCCGCCGCGACGCTGCTGCTCAGCCAGACCCCGGCCGAGGTGCCGTGGCACATCGACACCGTCCTCGAGCGGGAGATCGACGCCCTCGCCCGGGCGGCGGGCCTGGAGTCCGTCGCCGCGCAGGTCGGCGCCGCGGTACGCAACGGCTACGGCTCGCCCGAGTTCCGCAACCCGGACCCCGACTCGATCGCCCTGTCCCGCTCGCGCTGGCTCACCGGTTCCGGGGAGTCGCTCAAGCCGGGCTGGCAGCGTTCGCTCGCCGAGAGCGTGGCGAGCGCCCGCGACGTCACGAGCGCCGTGTCGACGGCGCTGCAGGGCATCACCCTGGACACGCGCGGCCCGACGACGCAGCCGCTCACCCGCCGGCTGGCGCTCGGGGCGGTGCTGCTCGCGGTGCTGCTCGGGATCGGCACGGTGCTGGCCTCGACGGGGATCCTGCCCGTGGGTGACACGTGGACCACCGTGCTCGGGGTCGCCGCCGTGGTGGCCGCCGTCGCGGCGCTCGTGGTGTTCCTCGTGGCGATGCAGATGCGCCGGGCGCTCGCCGCGCGCCGGGCGCAGGCCGTCATCGCGTCGGGCCGCGCCGCGCTCGAGCGGGTGCTGCGCCAGACCCTCGGCGTGCCCACCCAACGGCTGCTCGACGAGCACCGCGCGGTGCGTGAGCTCGCACAGAGTGCGCGCGACGACGGACCCTCGATACCGCTTCGTGTGGAAGAGAACGCGACCACAGGCAGCCAGATCCGGGTTTCGTCAACAGGTGACTTCGGACTGACCGACCTGCGCTCCGTCCGCGCCTGATGCTGGGTACGGACCGGCCGCGAGGGCCGGTCCGGAAACCCAGGAGGGCTCCATGAACGACGTCACGGTGACTGTCTCCGGCTTCGCCGGCAACTCCCCGGTGCTGCACACGGGCAAGGGCAGGCCGTTCGCCATGTTCCGCGTGGCCAGCACGCGGCGCTACGTGAACGACGCCGGCGAGTGGACCGACGGCACGACGCTGTGGTTCACGGTGAAGGCGTGGCGGACGGCGGCGGTGAACCTGGTGCGGTCGGTGCGCAAGGGCGACCCGGTGGTCGTCACGGGCCGGCTCGAGATGGACGAGTGGGAGGGTCCGGAGGGTGAGCAGCGCAGCGGCCTCGTGATCGCCGCGACGGGGGTCGGTGTGGACGCGACCCGGGGCAAGGTCGAGTACTCGCGGCACGTGCACCACGAGCGGGTGCCCGGCTCCCGCGGCGACGGCGACGTGGCGGAGCTTCCGGAGGACGCCGGGCTGGTCGTGGCGCGGGCGGGTGAGACCGACCCGTTCGGCGTCGACCTGCCGGGTCCCGGGGGTGACGAGGAAGACCAGGGCGACGGGGCCGGCGTCGGGCAGCGGGAGCTCGTGACCGCGTAGGCTGGTCCCAGTCGTGCTCAGCGGTCCGCGGGTGTCAGGGTTCTCCTGCGCGGACGAACCCTGGCACCCGCTCCGTGCGAGCGCACCCATCCGACGTACCTTCTGTGAACGGTGGAACACAGGCAGTGGCTGAATACATCTACTCCATGTACAAGGCGCGCAAGGCGCACGGCGACAAGGTCATCCTCGATGACGTGTCGCTGAACTTCCTGCCCGGCGCCAAGATCGGTGTCGTCGGCCCGAACGGCGCCGGTAAGTCCACGATCCTCAAGATCATGGCCGGGCTGGACACGCCCAGCAACGGCGACGCGCGCCTGTCGCCCGGCTACACCGTGGGCATCCTCCAGCAGGAGCCGCCGCTGAACGAGGAGAAGACGGTCCTCGGCAACGTCCAGGAGGCCGTCGGCGAGATCCTGGCCAAGAAGGCGCGGTTCGACGAGATCTCGGAGCTCATGGCGCAGCCCGACGCGGACTTCGACGCGCTGCTGGCCGAGATGGGCACGCTGCAGGAGGACATCGACGCGGCCGACGCGTGGGACCTCGACTCGCAGCTCGAGCAGGCGATGGACGCCCTGCGCTGCCCGCCGCCGGACGCCGACGTGACGCTGCTCTCCGGTGGTGAGCGCCGCCGTGTCGCGCTGTGCAAGCTGCTCCTGGAGAAGCCCGACCTGCTCCTCCTGGACGAGCCGACCAACCACCTCGACGCCGAGTCCGTGCTGTGGCTCGAGCAGCACCTCGCGTCCTACGCGGGCGCCGTGCTCGCCGTGACCCACGACCGGTACTTCCTCGACCACGTCGCGGAGTGGATCTGCGAGGTCGACCGCGGCCGCCTCTACCCGTACGAGGGCAACTACTCGACCTACCTCGAGAAGAAGCAGGCGCGCCTGGAGGTCCAGGGCAAGAAGGACGCCAAGCTCTCCAAGCGCCTCAAGGAGGAGCTGGAGTGGGTGCGGTCCAACGCCAAGGGCCGGCAGACCAAGTCCAAGGCCCGCCTGGCCCGCTACGAGGAGATGGCGGCCGAGGCGGAGCGCACCAAGAAGCTCGACTTCGAGGAGATCCAGATCCCCGCGGGCCCGCGCATGGGCTCGCTGGTGCTGGAGGCCACGAACCTCAAGAAGGGCTTCGACGACCGCGTGCTCATCGACGGCCTGTCGTTCACGCTGCCGCGCAACGGCATCGTCGGCGTCATCGGCCCGAACGGCGTCGGCAAGACCACGCTGTTCAAGACGATCGTCGGCCTGGAGCCGCTCGACGGCGGTGAGCTGAAGGTCGGCGAGACCGTCTCCATCTCCTACGTCGACCAGTCGCGCGGGGGCATCGACCCGAAGAAGACCCTCTGGGAGGTCGTGTCCGACGGGCTCGACTTCATCAAGGTCGGCAACGTCGAGATCCCGTCGCGCGCCTACGTGGCGTCGTTCGGGTTCAAGGGCCCGGACCAGCAGAAGCCCGCCGGCGTGCTGTCCGGTGGTGAGCGCAACCGCCTCAACCTGGCGCTGACGCTCAAGCAGGGCGGCAACCTGCTGCTGCTCGACGAGCCCACCAACGACCTCGACGTCGAGACCCTCGGCTCGCTGGAGAACGCCCTGCTGGAGTTCCCCGGCTGCGCCGTCGTCGTCTCGCACGACCGGTGGTTCCTCGACCGGGTCGCGACCCACATCCTGGCCTACGAGGGCACCGAGGAGAACCCGTCGAACTGGTACTGGTTCGAGGGCAACTTCGAGTCGTACGAGGCCAACAAGGTCGAGCGCCTGGGCGCGGACGCCGCGCGCCCGCACCGTGTCACGTACCGCAAGCTGACCCGCGACTGACGACGCGGCGCGGGTGGGGGGCCGAGGAACGAGGCCTCTGCACCTGCGGCCCGAGGAAGTCGTGCGACCGGCACAGCGACTGACGACGCGGCGCCTGCCACATCCCTTTTGAGGCCCGGGTTTCTTCGCTTTGAGCCCGCTCAAAGCGAAGAAACCCGGGCCTCAAAGGTGAGTTGCCTCGCCCGCATAACGGGCGAATTTCGCATATGTTCCTTGCTGTCAGTAGGCATCTTCGACAGGATGCCGCAGTGAGCCCTGCCCTACGGCCCGGATGGCGCGAGCTTCCGCCCCTGCTGCGAGACCGCATCACCGACCTGCTCGGCGCCCGTGTGATCGCCGCCAAGCAGCCGGACGACTCCGGGATCCTTCCCGGCGCGCGCTTCCAGGTGCAGACGACGAAGGGCCACGTCTTCGTCAAGGCGATCGGCACGGAGCAGCCGGGGCCGCTGGGCGTCCTGCGGCAGGAGATCGCGCTCTCGCCGCTGCTGCCCGCCGCGGCGCCGCACCCGGAGCTCCTCTGGTCGCTCGACGAGGTGCTGCCCAACCTTGGCAGGTGGGTCGTCGTCGGCTATGCGATGAAGTCGAACGTGCGCCCGATCGATCTCTCCTGGCCCGACGAGGACGTCGCGACCATGGTCAAGGTGGTCCGGGGGATCGGGGAGATCGAGGCGCCGGACGACCCGATGTTCCTGCCCGAGGAGAAGGAGTTCCCCACGGACTCGTGGGAGTACCTCGCGGACAAGCGGCCCGCCGGGCTCGCCCACCACTCGCCGTGGCTCGCCAACCGGCTGGAGGGCCTCGCGGAGATCGTGGCGCACGCCCCGGACGCGATCGCCGGCACGAGCCTGCAGCACGGCACCCTGCGGGTGCAGAACGTGCTGCTGCCGGCCCGGCTGGGCGAGAAGCCGCTGGTCACCGACTGGATCCGGGGCAGCGTCGGGGCGCCGTACCTCGACCTGGTCTCGATGCTGCTGCACGTCCGCGCCAACGACGGCCCGCCGCCGGAGGCCACGCTGCGCCGCTACGGGCTGCCGCCCGGCACGGAGCGGGACGCCGTCACCTGCTGGATCGCAGTGCTCGCCGGTCACTACGTGAAGTCGTCGATGGACACGCCGCCCACGGACATGCCGGAACTGCGCGGCTACCAGCACCGGCTGGCCCGCGCGGCCGTGCAGTGGCTTCAGACCAGGCTCGGTTTCTGATCCACGCCGTTCCTGCAACACGTGCTGTGGTTTGCGGGTGAAAGCGCAGTTCGGCACACTCCGGCCATGAGCGCTGTGCGGCGACCGGCTTGGTCCGATCTACCCCCGTCTGTCCGTTCTCGAGTCAGCGAGTCCATGGGGGGACGCGTGATCGGCTCGGCTCCGATGAGCGGCACGGATCTGGCCCCGCTCGAGGTGCTGCAGACGGCGTCGTCCCGCTCGATCGTGCGGGCGGTAGGGCCGGAGGCCCCGCTGACCCAGGACAGGATGGCCGCGGAGGCGGCGTCGCTGGCCACGCTGCCCGACGACGTGCCGAGCCTGGAGCGCGAGTGGTACGTCGACGAGGTGCTTCCCGGGGCGGGCCGCTGGGTGGTGCTCGGCTATCGGAACGAGCCCATCCGGCCGCCCCATGACCCCTGGGACGACGGCGACCTGGCCGCGGCGGTCGAGCTCGCCATCCAGATCGGCTCGACCGAGGCGCCCCCGGACCTGCCCGACGCGCTCGACCTGATCGACGTGGGCGCCTGGGCCACGATCGCCGCGATGCGCCCCGCCGGCCTGTCGTCCTTCACGCCGTGGCTGTCCGACAAGGTCGACCACCTCGCGGACATCGCCCGCTACGCCGGCGAGGCGATGTCCGGCAAGAACCTGGTGCACGGCGCGCTGCGCCGGGAGTCGATCCTGATCACCGACCACGGCTGGGACGCGACCAGCGCGCACGCGGTCGACTGGTTCATGCCGTCCCACGGTGCGTCCTTCCTCGACGTCGTGCTGCTGCTGCCGTACCTGCGGGTCGACGGCGCGCCGCCCCCCGCCGTGGTCCTCGACCGGCACCCCCTGCCGGACGTCGACCCCGAGGCGCTGACCTGCGCCGTGACCGTGGTCGCCGGCGCGCTGGTGCTCGAGTCGATGCGGCCGCCGGAGCCCGGCGTGCCGCACGGCCGCTCCGTGCAGCGCGAGGTGGCCCACGCGGCCCTCGACTGGCTGCGCTCGCGCCTCGGCGGCTGACGTCTTCACCCGGTTGCCACGCCACGGGCGCGCCTGACCTGCGCTGCTGCGGCAGACTGAGCGCCATGACCGAGAAGCCCGACGACGGCGCGGTGGCCGGCGGACCGAACCCGGGTGTGAGCCCCTGGCAGACCGCCGGGCTGCCCGCGGAGCCCGCTCCTGCGCCGCCCACGGGACGGGCCGAGGACCAGGCTGCGACGCCGGAGGACGGGCCCGACGAGGAGTCCGGCCTGACCGGCGCGCTGGAGGTGCTCCGGGCCCGGCTCGGCGCCCTGCGCCTGCCGTTGGAGACCACGGGCGCCGAGGCGGCCCGCACGGAGCTGCGCCGGTCCACGGACCAGCTCGACGACTACCTGCTGCCGCGGCTGCGGGCGCAGAAGGCGCCGCTGCTCGTCGTGGTCGGCGGGTCCACGGGCGCGGGCAAGTCGACGCTCGTGAACTCGGTGCTGGGCGAGCGCGTCACGCAGCCGGGCGTGCTGCGGCCCACGACCAAGGCGCCTGTGCTGGTGCACCACCCGCTGGACGCGCGCTGGTTCTCCACGGACCGGGTGCTGCCGGGCCTGGCGCGCGTCACGGCGTCCGGCACGGGGACGCCGACCCGGTCGGCGGTGGGTCCCGCCGTCGCGGAGCAGGGCCACGGGACGCCGCGCGACCCTTCCCGCACCCTGCGCCTCGTGTCCAGCGACTCGCTGCCCAAGGGCCTGGCGCTGCTGGACGCGCCGGACATCGACTCGGTCGACACCGCCAACCGTGAGCTCGCCGCGCAGCTCCTCGGCGCGGCCGACCTGTGGCTGTTCGTCACGACGTCGGCGCGCTACGCCGACGCCGTGCCGTGGGACCTGCTGAACCAGGCCGCCGCGCGCAAGGCGCAGGTGGCGATGGTGCTGGACCGGGTGGACCCGGGGGCGGAGGCCACGGCCGACGACCTGCGGGACATGATGGTCGAGCACGGGCTGACCGGCAGCCCGCTGTTCGTCATCCCCGAGGACGGGCTGTCCGACGACGGCATGCTGCCCGAGGACGCCGTCGGCGAGGTCTCGCGCTGGCTCACCGGGCTGGGCGGCGACGCCGACGCGCGCCGCCGGGTCATCGCCGCGACCCGCGACGGCGTGGTCGACTCCCTCGTGGTGCGGGCGGGCGAGCTGGCCGACGCCGCCGACGAGCAGCGGGCCGCCGATGCACGGCTGCGGCACGTGGTGGACCGCGCCTACGCGGACGCGGTGGCGCACGTGGCCGCGGCGACGTCGGACGGCGCGCTGCTGCGCGGCGAGGTGCTCGCCCGCTGGCAGGACTTCGTGGGCACGGGCGAGTTCTTCCGCGCCGTCGAGGAGGGCATCGGCCGGTTCCGGGACGCGGTGAGCTCGTTCTTCCGCGGCAAGCCGAAGGAGGCGCCGCAGGTCGAGAAGGCGATCGCCCACGGCCTGGAGTCGGTGGTGCTGGACGCCGCCGAGGAGGCCGCGGAGCGCTCCTACCAGGGCTGGCGCGGCGACGCCGCGGGCACGGCCCTGCTGGAGGGCCTGGAGCTGTCGCGGACGCCGGCGGCGCTGCGCGCCGAGGTGGGCGAGCAGATCCGGGGCTGGCAGGGCGACGTCCTGGGGCTGGTGCGCGAGCAGGGCGAGTCCAAGCGCGGCAAGGCCCGCGCCCTGTCGTTCGGGGTGAACGGCCTCGGCGTGGCGCTGATGATCTTCGTGTTCGCCTCCACGGGCGGGCTCACCGGCATCGAGGTCGGCATCGCGGGCGGTTCGGCGGTGCTGGCGCAGCGGCTGCTGGAGGCCGTGTTCGGCGAGGACGCCGTGCGGCGGCTCGCCGTGCAGGCCCGCGACCGCCTGCGCGCCCGTGTCCAGGCCGTCATGGACGGGCAGGCCGCCCGCTACACCGCGCAGCTCGACGCGCTCGGCTCCGCGGAGGCGGGCGGGTCCGCCCTGCGCGCGGCGGCCGACGCCGTCGCCTCGGCCGCCGCGGCGGAGCGGCGGTCGCGGGCCCGCGAGGCCGGCGCGGCACCGGCGGGCGTCGGGGATCTGACCGAGAGCCGCGGGCTGCGCGGCGTCCGCTCGCCGGCCGGTAGCGCGGGCGCTACGGACGGCCGCGGCGACCTCGCCGAGGAGCCGGCCCGCAAGGGCTTCTGGAAGCGCCTGTTCGGGGACGGTGACCGGTGAGCCGGCTCGACCTGGCCGACCGCACCACGGCCCTCGACACCGCGATCCAGGCCGCGGACGGCCGCGTCGAGCCCGCGCTGCTGGACGAGGCGCGCGCCGTCGTGACCCGGGCGCGCGAGCGGGGCGGCCTGTCCGCCGAGCACACCGTGGTGGCGCTGGCGGGTGCCACGGGCTCGGGCAAGTCGTCGGTGCTGAACGCGGTGGCCGGCGCCGCGATCGCGCAGCCCGGCGTGCGCCGTCCGACGACGTCGCACCCGATGGCCGCCGTCTGGGGCGACGGCGCGGACCCGCTGCTGGACTGGCTGGAGGTGGGCCGCCGGCACCACGTGGAGCCTGCCGCGGCCGAGCCGGCGCCGGACGAGCCGGCTGGCCGCGGGCCCTTCCGGCGGCGGACCCCCGCGGGGGACACGTCCGGGCTGGTGCTGCTGGACCTGCCCGACCACGACTCGATCGTCACCGAGCACCGGCTGCGCGCCGAGCGGCTGGTGCAGCGCGCCGACCTGCTGGTCTGGGTCGTGGACCCGCAGAAGTATGCGGACGCCGCGCTGCACGAGGGCTTCCTGCGCCCGCTCGCGGGGCGGGCCGAGGTGGTGGTCGTCGCGCTCAACCAGGCCGACCGGCTGACGGCGGAGGAGACGTCCGCGATGCTCGCTGACCTGCGGCGACTTGTCGCCGAGGACGGCCTGGACGGCGCACGGGTGCTGGCGGTGTCCGCGCGGACCGGGCAGGGCATCGACGACCTGCGTGGCCTGCTGGCCAAGGCGGCCGCGCGGCGCGAGGCCGCGACGGCCCGGCTCGCCGCGGACGAGCGCGTGGTGGCGCAGCGGATCGTCGACGAGTGCGGCACGCCGCCGCCGTCGCGCGCCGGGAGCCAGGCCACGGGCGACCTGGTGGCTGCCCTGGAGGACGCCGCGGGCGTGCCCACGGTGGTCGGCGCCGTCCGCGTCTCCGCGCGCCGGGACGCCCGGTCGGCGACCGGCTGGCCCCTGACCCGCTGGATCGGCCGGCTGCGCCGGGACCCGCTGCGGCGGCTCGGGCTGCGGACGGCGGACCGGGAGCAGCGGGCGCCGTCGGGCCGCGAGGACCTGGTGCGCACGTCGCTGCCGACGGCGCGGCCCGCCGTGCGCTCCACCGCGGCCTCGGCCGTGCGGCGCTACGTCGAGGAGGTGACGCGCGGCGTCGCCGACCCGTGGGTGCTGGCCGCGCGCTCGCGCGGGCAGGCGGGGATCGACACGCTGCCGGACGCCCTGGACCAGGCGGTGGCCGCGACCCGCGTCGAGGCGCAGCGCCGCCCGGTGTGGTGGTCGCTGGTCAACGTGGTGCAGTGGCTCCTGGTCGCGGTGCTCGCCGCGGGCCTGCTGTGGCTGTTCGTGCTGTTCGGGTTCGCATACCTGCAGCTCCCGCCGCTGCCGACACCCGTGCTGTCGCTGCCGACCTGGTCGGGTGACGGCGTCGTGTTCCCCGGGGCGCCCGGGTCCGGCTCGGGCGAGGGGCTCGGCGTGGACCCGTTCACCATCCCGTGGCCCACGCTCATGGCGCTCGGCTCGGTGGTGCTCGGCCTGCTGCTCGCCCTGGTGTGCCGGATCTTCGGCGCGCTGGGCGCCCGCCGTCGGGCGAACGCGGCGCGCCGGCGGCTGCGGCAGTCGGTGGGCAAGGTCGCCGACCGGCTGGTGCGGGAGCCCGTGGGGGAGGAGCTGGCCCGGCTCGCGAGCTGCCGGACGGCGGCGACGGTCGCGGCGAGCTGAGGCGGGCCGGTGCCTCACGGCTGCGGCGCCGGGAGAGGATAGGGACCATGACACGCCTGCACGTCCCCGTCACGCTGCGCTGGTCCGACCTGGACGCCTACGCCCACGTCAACAACGTGGCGATGTTCCGCCTGCTGGAGGACGCCCGCATCACGGCCTTCTGGCAGCACCCCGAGGCGCCCGAGGGCGAGGCCTGGCCCACGGCCGTGGTGCCGACCGGCCCCGACGCCGACTCCCACACGCTCGTGGCCGGCCAGCGCATCGAGTACCTGCGCCCGCTGCTGTTCACCCGCACGCCGGTGCGCGTGGAGATGTGGCTCGGCCGGATCGGCGGGGCGAGCGCCGAGGTCTGCTACGAGGTGCACGACGGCACGGCGAGCATGGCGAAGACCGGCCCGACGTCGGGCGGCAAGCCCTACGCCCGGGCGACCACCACGCTCGTGTTCGTCGACGCCGCCACGGACCGGCCGCGCCGCCTCACCGAGGGCGAACGTCTGGCGTGGAAGGAGTTCCAGGAGGAGCCGGTCACGTTCCGCCACCGCGGCTGAGTGGTCCTCAGGGTGTCCGAATTGCTAGATTCATCCCCCTTGGTTTCGGCCACGGAGGAACAGTGGATCTGCCCCAGCACTACCTTGACCCGGTCACCCTGCACGAGGTGTTCGACGACGTCCCGGCCGCCCGGGCGTATCTCGCCGCGCTGGCCGGGGGTCCGGCCCGCGACGAGCCGGCGACGCTCGCCGTCCGCGTCCCGCTGACCCGCGCGCTCGCCCCGGAGGACGACGACCCCGACACCGAGCTGGCCGAGGCGGAACGCCTCGGGTGGCTCGCCGTCCGCCTGGCGGGCGGGCCTGGGGACGACGCCGCGGCCGCGCACGCGCACGCCGCCGACGTGCCGCTGAAGGCCGTGGCGCCCCTGCTGCGGCTGGCGCACGTGCTCCAGTGGCGGCATCGCTTCTCGGAGGCCGACCTGCTGTTCGGCCTCGCGCTGGAGGCCGCGCTCTACCACGGGGAGCACGCCGCGAGCATCGAGCACGCGCGCCGGCTCGAGTTCTTCGCCCTCCAGCACTGGGGGCGGTGCCGGTACGACCAGGCGCTCGAGGTGCACGCCGACCAGGCCCGCCCCTACCTCGGGGAGGCGCTGGCCCTGTTCGTGCGCGCCCTGGAGCAGCGGGTGGACGTCGCCGCGACGCCGCACGAGGTCGGCACGCTCCGGCAGGCGGTGCAGGCGGCCCGGGACCGGCTGGCGGAGCTCGGGGCGTAGCGGGCCCGGCGGGCGGCGCCACGGGCGCCCCCCGCGGCTCCGGTCAGGCCGGCAGCCGGATCATGCCCTCCTGGCCCGCCGAGGCCACGAGGACGCCGTCCTGCGTGTAGACCTTCGCGGTGCCCAGCGCACGGCCGCCCTGGGCCGTTGGTGAGGACTGGACGAACAGCATCCACTCGTCCACCTGGACGTCGCGGTGCCACCACATGCCGTGGTCGAGGCTGGCCATGGGCACCGTGGCGGCGACGTCCTGCCAGGACTTGCCCGCGGCGCGCATGGCGGGCTCCAGCATGAGCTGGTCGCACGCGTAGGCCAGCAGGGCGCGGTGCATCGACTGGTCCTTGATGCCCAGCGGCCGGCGCGTGCGCATCCAGACGAGCTGCGTGGCGGGCGGCGTGCCGCCCTGCGCCACCGCGGCGTCCGGGTGCAGGTACAGCGACCCGCCCACGTGCCGCAGCTCGAACGGCGAGTCCGCCCAGAACTGGGCGCGGGAGTCGGCGCTGAGGGAGGCGAGCTCGTCGAAGGCGGAGCCGACCTCGTCGGGCGCGGGGACGCCGTCGGGCATCGGCATCGAGTGGTCGTAGCCCGGCTGGTCCTCCTGGAAGGAGGCGATCATCGACAGGATCGGCTTGCCGAACTGGATCGCGTGGGTGCGGCGCGCGCTGAACGAGCGCCCGTCCCGCAGCCGCTCGACGGCGAAGTCGATGGGCTCCTCGACCCGTCCCTCCCGCAGGAAGTAGCCGTGCAGGGAGTGGATCTGGCGGCCGTCGGGCACCGTCCGGTCCGCCGCGAGGATCGCCTGCGCGAGCACCTGACCGCCGTAGGCGCGGTTCGCCAGGGCGGGCATGCTGTTCCCGCGCAGCACGTCCTCCTCGCCGCGCGGCCCCCAGCCCTCGAGGTGCCGCAGGTCGAGCACCTGCAGCAGGCGGTCGAGCGCGTCGGGCGTGTGGTCCGACGTGGCGTCGCCGGCGATCAGGTCAGGGGTGGCGTCCACGGGCGGGCGTCTCCTTCGGTTCTTCCGGGTCGGTCGTCGAGCAGGGTCAGTCGTCGAACGTGTTGATCATGCTGAAGGCCGCGCGCTCCAGGTAGTCCCACAGCTGCGACTCGTGGATCGGGGCCAGGCCGAGCGAGTCGACGGCGGTCCGCATGTGCGCGAGCCAGCGGTCGCGGGCGTCCGGGTTCACCTTGAACGGCGCGTGCCGCATCCGCAGCCGCGGGTGCCCGCGCTGGGCGGAGTAGGTGCCGGGGCCGCCCCAGTACTGCTCCAGGAACAGCGTCAGGCGCTCCTTGGCCGGCCCCAGGTCCTCCTCGGGGTACATGGGGCGCAGCACCGGGTCGTCCGCGACGCCGTCGTAGAACGCGTCGACGAGGCGCACGAACGTGTCGTGGCCGCCGACGGCCTCGAAGAAGGAAGGTTCCTGTGTCACGCCGTTCATCCTGCCACCCGCCTATGACGGTCCGGTGAAACTCGGTCTCGTGTGAGCAACTCGACAATTGCCCGGGCGAAGGGCTTGCCAGCACAGATAGGGTGGGGACAAACCTGCAGCGACGCACGGTGGGAGTTGAGACATGACCAAGGCTGACCAGATCCTTGCGGCACTCGGGGGAACCTCGAACGTCGTCGAGCTGGAACCGTGCATCACCCGGCTACGGGTCGAGGTGAGCGACCCGTCCCTCGTGGACGAGCCCGGACTGAAGTCGTCGGGAGCGTTCGGCGTGGTGCGGTCGGGCAGGGTGGTTCAGGTGATCGTCGGACCCGAGGCGGACAACCTCGCGGCCGAGCTGGACACGCTCAGGGTGTGATCACGAGGGTGTGAACCCGTAACGAGCAAAGGTCACGGGCCCGGGACGAGCTTCCGGGCCCGTGACCTGCTTCACTGCCCGCCGGCCGCGTGGAACCGGGGCGCGAACGGGCTGTGAAGGTCGCGCAGTGGTCCGTCGGACGCGGCCGGAGATGTACTGGTCCTCCGGTTCGACCCGAGTAGGTTGGGGGCCGTGTTCGAGTCTCTTGCTGCCTCCGTGTTCGACAGCGCCGAGGATTTCTGGGCCTGGTTCGGTAACAAGCCGCTGAAGATCATCCTGATCCTGGCGATCGGGCTGGTCGCCATCGCCGTCCTTCGGCGTGTGGTCACCAGCCTCGCCGAGCGCATCGCGATCGGCCAGAAGCCGCGCGCCGTCGTCGAGACGGTCGCCACCCCGGTGGGTACCACCACGGGCGCCATCCCCGTCACCACGCCCGGTGCCGTCCAGGGAGCGGGCGGCAAGCGCCGCCGCAAGAACGTGCTCATGACGCCGCAGGCGCTGGCCGACGTGTTCGGTGCGGCCAACCCGCGTGCGGCCGAGCGACGTGCCCAGCGTGCGCGGACCGTCGGGTCGGTCCTGAACTCGACCGTGAACATCGTGATCGGCACGATCATGGCCCTGTCGATCCTGCAGATCATCGGCATGCCCATCACCGGGCTGCTGACCGGGGCCGGCGTCGTCGGCGTCGCCATCGGTTTCGGCGCGCAGAGCCTGGTCAAGGACTTCCTGTCCGGCGTCCTCCTGCTCATCGAGGACCAGTTCGGCGTGGGCGACAACGTGGACCTCGGCGCCGGCGTGATCGGCACCGTCGAGACGATGGGCCTGCGGCTCACCCAGGTCCGCGCCTTCGACGGCACCCTCTGGTACGTCCGTAACGGCGAGATCCTGCGCGCGGGCAACCGCACCCAGGAGTGGAGCCGCGCCGTCGCCCCGGTGCAGGTCCCGCTGGGGGCCGACATCGACGCCGTGCGCGCCGCGCTCGGCCGCGCCGTCGACCGCGTCAAGAACGACCCCGAGCTGGCGGACAGCCTCCTGGAGACCCCGTCGGTGCGCGGCGTCGACGAGGTGGACCAGGGCGGCCTGACCTTCACGCTGCACGCCCAGGTGCGCCCGGCCCAGCAGTGGGCCGTCGCCCGGTCGCTGCGCGTGGCCGCGCACGCCGCGCTGCTGGACGCCGGGATCGTGGCGCGCTCGGTGCCCGCCCCGTTCGAGGACGGCGTCGCGGGGGACACGCCCGGCGTCAGCTGACGTCGGGTTTCTCGGGCCGGGTTGCGCCCGGTACGGGTCGGTAGATGGCAGGATCTTTCCTTGTGACCGACGAACCGATGCCCGGGTCCACCGGAGACGGCTCCACCGTGCCGCAGGAGCTGGCCGAGCTGGCGACAGCCCACGGCGTGCAGTGCGAGTACACCGACCACGACGGCCGCGTGCAGCAGGTCAGCCCCTCGACGCTCGTCGCGGTGCTGGAGGCGCTCGGGGTCCAGGCCTCGACCCCCGCTGCCGTCACGGCCAGCCTGGACCGCGCCCGCGACGACGAGTGGCGTGCCATGCTGCCGCCCACGGTCGTCACGCGCGAGGGCACCGAGGTCCAGGTCCCCGTGCACGTCGCCGACGGCGCGGACGTGACCGCGTGGGTCGAGCTCGAGCAGGCCGAGACCCCCGTCGTCCCGGCCAGCGCCACGCCCTGGCGGGTGACGGCGCCCGGCGCCACCCCGACGACCGGCTCGTTCGCCACCGTGCGGGGCACCCGCGTCACGCTCCGCCAGGCCGACGTCTACGCCGAGCCGCGCACCGTGGACAGCCGCAAGGTCGGCCGGGCCACGTTCACGCTCCCGGACACCCTGCCGCTGGGCTGGCACACGCTGCACGCCGAGTCGGGCGGGCAGACGGCGCAGGCCTCGCTCGTGGTGACGCCCGCGCGGCTGGAGCTGAGCGACGAGATCGCCCGCAAGCAGGCCTGGGGCTTCATGGTCCAGCTCTACTCGGTGCGGTCCCGGGACTCCTGGGGGATGGGCGACCTCGCGGACCTGGCCGACCTCGCCTGGCAGACGGCGCACAACGGCGGGGCCGACTTCGTCGCGATCAACCCGCTGCACGCGACCGAGCCGGTGCTGCCGGTGACCCCGAGCCCCTACCTGCCGACGTCGCGGCGGTTCATGTCGCCCCTGTACATCCGCGTCGAGGACATCCGTGAGACGGCGTATCTCTCCGCCGCGGACCGGTCGCTCGTGGAGTGGGCCGCGGAGCCCGTCCGGGAGCTGTCCGAGGACTCCGGGCCGATCGACCGGGACGCCGTCTGGGAGGCCAAGAAGGCCGCGCTCGAGGTCGTCTGGACGGCGCCGCGGTCGGCGGCCCGGCAGACGGCGTTCGACGAGTTCGTGCTGGCCCAGGGCCGCGGCCTGGTCGACTTCGCCACGTGGTGCGCCATCAAGGAGCACCTGGACGGCCGGGACTGGCCGGCGGAGCTCTCCGACCCGGGCTCGTCCGGCGTGCAGACCCTGCGCAACGCCCTGTCCGACCGCGTCCAGTTCTACTGCTGGCTGCAGTGGGTGGCCGACGAGCAGCTCCGTGCGGCCCACCGCACCGGCCTCGACGCGGGCATGCGGCTCGGGGTGTTCAAGGACCTCGCCGTCGGCTCGAACCCGGAGGGCGCTGACGCCTGGGCGGACGCCGCCGTCCTCGCCCGCGGCGTGTCCGTGGGCGCCCCGCCGGACATGTACAACCAGCAGGGCCAGAACTGGTCCCAGCCGCCGTGGAACCCGCGGGCGCTCGCCAAGGTGGGCTACGCGCCGTACCGCGAGATGCTGCGCACCGTGCTGCGGCACTGCGGCGGCCTGCGGGTCGACCACGTGCTCGGGCTGTTCCGCCTGTGGTGGATCCCGGGCGGGGCGCGCGCGTCGGCGGGCGCGTACGTCACGTACGACCACGAGGCCCTGATCGGCATCCTGTGCCTGGAGGCGCACCGCGCCGGCGTCGCGATCGTGGGCGAGGACCTCGGCACGTTCGAGCCCTGGATCCGCGACTACCTCGCGGAGCGCGGCATCCTGGGCACGTCCGTGCTGCTCTTCGAGCGGGACGAGGCCGGGGCGCCGATCGAGCCGGAGGCCTACCGCAGCGCGGCCCTGGCCACCGTGACCACCCACGACCTGCCGCCCACCGCCGGCTACCTGGCGGGGGAGCACGTGGACCTGCGGGAGCGGCTCGGCCTGCTCACGGAGGACGCGACGCTCCTGCGCGCGCGGGCCCGCCAGGAGCGCGAGTCGCTCGTGGAGGCGCTGTCGCGCCGCGGGCTGACGACGTTCGACCCGTCCGAGCGCGAGCTCGTCGAGGGCCTGCACCGCTACCTCAAGGACACGCCGTCCGCGCTGGTGGGGGTCTCGCTGGCCGACGCCGTGGGCGAGCGCCGCACGCAGAACCAGCCCGGCACCGACTCCGAGTACCCGAACTGGCGCGTGCCGCTCGCGGACTCGGCGGGCACCGTGGTGCTCCTGGAGGACCTGTTCACCAACGCCCGCCTGCGCAGCCTGGTCACGGTGATGAACGAGGAGCCCCCCGAGCCGGAGCCCGCGCGCTAGGCCGAGCTCGCCGCCGTCGCCGTCGCCGCTGCTGCCGCCGTCGGCGAGCGAAAGTGCGCTTCTACCCCGTCATCAGGCCCGGAATCACGCTGATTCCGGGCCTGATGACGGGGTAGAAGCGCACCGCGCGTCGCCGCTGCCGTTGCCGCGCGGCTCGGGTCAGGCCGAGCCGATGCCCGCGCGGGCGATCGAGAACCCGCTGCCCGTCGCGTCGGCCACGCACGTCATGCCCGTGTCCGCGCTGGCGCACGTGAAGCCGTGCGCCTTCTTGGTCTCGCCGTAGTCCAGGATCGCGACGTCGCCCTTGGCCTTCTTGGGCTGCTCGTTCTTGCTGACGCACGGCTGCGTCACGTTGCCGCTCGGGTCGACCTTCGCCACGTAGCCGGAGGCGCCGTCGCACGAGGCGTCGGGCGCGGGCTTCTGGGTGAGCTCCGCGATGCCGCACGTCGCGGCGTCGGCCGAGATGGTGCAGGTGATGTTGAGCGACGGCGCGGCGAACGTCTCGACGCCGGCCCCGCCGTCGGTCTCCAGGCCCTCCTCGGCCTCCGGCTCGGTGGACTGCTCCGCGGCGGAGGTCTCGCCGCCCGTGGCCGAGGTGTCGGGCGAACCGAGCAGGTTCACGGCGAACACGATCGCGGCGATCACGAGCAGCACGTCCAGGGCGATGAACGCGATCCAGCCGGGGCTGAGCTTGCGGCGCGGGGGCTCGGGCTCGTAGCCGCCCGGCTGACCCGCGTAGACGGGCTGGCCGTACTGGTCGTAGCCCTGCGGCTGGTACTGCGCGGGCGGCTGGTACTGCGCCGGCTGCTGCGGGTACTGGCCGCCCTGCTGGTACTGGCCCTGCTGGTTGTACTGCGCGCCCTGCGGCGGCGCGTACCCCTGCTGGTACTGCTCGGGGTAGTACTGCTGCTGCATCGTCGGGTCGCCGCCGCGCTGCACGGACTGCACCATGGGCGCACCCGGTGCGGCCGGTGCGGGGGTGACGGCCTGGGCGAACTGGTTGCTCGGCGAGATGGCGGGCGGCTTGCGCGTCGCCGCCGAGACACGCTGCACCGGCGCCTGCTGGACAGGCGTGGGCATGGTGGCGGGGTGCTGCTCCTGAGGGGGAGCCGTGGGCTCCTCGTCAGGGCTGCCGCCCGGTGGCGGTGGCGGGGGCGGCACAGTGCCGGACATCGGGCAACTCCTCAGCTCAAATCGGTCGGTCTGGGCGACCGCGGTCGATCGTACACAAAGGCGTTACTCGCTGTTACTCCTGCGTGGCATGATCGACGAGTCGTCGCAGGTAGTTCACACACCGGACGAGAAGCCAACCGATAAAGCGCGTTATTCGGACGTGCGGGGCGCCTTCGGCGCCCATGAGCAGACAGACGTGGAGGGCCCGTGCCCGGAGAGAACCTGACCCGCGCCGAGGCGGTCGAACGAGCCGGCGTGGTGTCGGTCGAGTCGTATGAGATCGCCCTGGACCTGACCACCGGTCCGGAGACTTTCGCGTCCGCCACGACGCTGCGCTTCACCGCCACGGAGGGTGCCTCGACCTTCGTGGACCTCGTCGCCCCCGCCGTGCGGTCCGTGGTGCTGAACGGCCGCGAGCTGGACCCCGCCACCGTGTTCGCCGACTCCCGGATCGCCCTGGACGGCCTGGCCGAGGACAACGAGCTCGTCGTCGTCGCCGACTGCGGCTACACGAACACGGGCGAGGGCCTGCACCGCTTCGTGGACCCCGTGGACGGCGAGGTGTACCTCTACACCCAGTTCGAGGTGCCGGACGCACGCCGCGTGTTCGCCTGCTTCGAGCAGCCCGACCTGAAGGCCACGTTCCAGTTCACCGTGACCGCGCCCGCCGCGTGGGAGGTCGTGAGCAACGAGCCGACGCCGGAGCCGGCCGCGGCGCAGCACGCCACCGAGCCGGACGTCGAGGCCGCGACGTGGACGTTCGAGCCCACGGGCCGCATCTCGACCTACATCACGGCGCTGGTGGCCGGCCCGTACGCGGTGGTCCGCTCGTCGCTGACGTCGTCGGACGGCCGGGAGATCCCGCTCGGCGCGTTCTGCCGCAAGTCGCTGTCGGCGCACTTCGACGCCGACTACATCTTCGAGAAGACCCGCCAGGGCTTCGAGTTCTACGAGTCCACCTTCGGCGTGCCGTACCCGTTCACCAAGTACGACCAGCTCTTCGTGCCCGAGTACAACATGGGCGCCATGGAGAACGCGGGCTGCGTGACCTTCACGGAGTCGTACGTGTTCCGCTCCAAGGTGACCGAGGCCGTGCGCGAGCGTCGCGTCGTGACGATCCTGCACGAGCTGGCGCACATGTGGTTCGGCGACCTGGTCACCATGAAGTGGTGGAACGACCTGTGGCTCAACGAGTCGTTCGCGGAGTACGCCTCGACGCTCGCCACGGCCGAGGCCACGGAGTGGGAGGCGGCCTGGACCACGTTCTCCGCGATGGAGAAGTCCTGGGCCTACAAGCAGGACCAGCTGCCGTCCACGCACCCGATCGTCGCCGAGATCAAGGACCTGGAGGACGTCCAGGTCAACTTCGACGGCATCACCTACGCCAAGGGCGCCTCGGTGCTCAAGCAGCTCGTGGCCTGGGTGGGCCGCGACGCGTTCGTCGCGGGCGTCTCCGCCTACTTCGGCAAGCACGCATGGGGCAACACCGAGCTGCCCGACCTGCTGACCGAGCTCGAGGCCACCAGCGGCCGCGACCTCAAGGCCTGGTCCAAGCTCTGGCTGGAGACCGCCGGCGTGAACACGCTGCGCCCCGTCATCGAGACGGACAGCCACGGCCGCATCATGTCGTTCGTCGTCGAGCAGACGGCGCCCGCCGAGTGGCCCACGATCCGCCCGCACCGCCTCGGCATCGGCTTCTACAGCCTGTCCGACGCCGGGGAGCTCGCGCGCACCCGCTTCGTCGAGGTCGACGTCGACGGCCCGCGGACGGACGTGAAGGAGCTCGTCGAGCTCGACCGCCCCGCCCTCGTGCTGCTCAACGACGCGGACCTCGCGTACGCGAAGATCCGGCTCGACCCCGCCTCGCTCGCGGTGGCGCTGGAGCACCTGGCCGACATCACCGACCCGCTGGCCCGCTCCCTGGTGTGGGGGTCGGTCTGGGACGCGGTGCGCGACGGCGAGGTGCCGGCGTCCGAGTACGTGAAGCTCGTGCTCGGCGGCATCGCCGGCGAGACCGAGTCGACGACCCTGCGCACCACCCTCAACCAGATGGTGCTGGCCGCCAAGCAGTTCGTGGCGCCGTCGGCCCGCGCGGAGACGCTGGCCACGGTGGGCGACACGCTCTGGTCGCTGGTGGGCGACGCCGAGGCCGGCTCGGACACGCAGTTCCAGCTCGTGAAGTTCTTCGCGCACGTGGCCTCCACGCCCGCGCACGTCGCGACGCTGTCCGGCCTGCTCGACGGATCCGTCGCGCTCGACGGGCTGGAGATCGACACCGACCTGCGCTGGGAGCTGCTGGAGGGCCTGGTGCTCAACGGCGCGGCCGGTGACGCGGAGATCGACACCACGCTGGCCGCCGACGACACGGCGACGGGCCGCCAGTCCGCCGCCCGGGCCCGGGCCGCCAAGCCCACGGTCGAGGGCAAGCTGGCCGCCCTGTCCTCCGTGGTGGACGCCGCCGACGTGCCGAACGCGATCATCCGGAACACCGGCCTCGGGTTCCTGCACGTCAACGACCCGGCCCCGCTGGCCGACGTCGTGCAGCCCTACCTGGACGCCGTGCTCAAGGTGTGGGACGAGCGCAGCTACCACATCGCCGAGGAGATCATCGAGGGCTTCTACCCGGCCCCCCTGGCCTCGCCGGAGCTGCGGGACGCCACCGCGGCGTGGCTGGAGACGAACGCGGACGCGGCCCCGGCGCTGCGCCGTCTGGTCGTCGAGGCCCTCGCGGGCACGGAGCGGGCGCTGAAGGCCCAGGCCAAGGACGCCTGACGCCGTCGGCGGGACCTCCCCTCACCTTTGAGGCCCGGGTTTCTTCGCTTTGAGCCAGCTCAAAGCGAAGAAACCCGGGCCTCAAAGGTGAGGATGAGGGGCGACTACCAGATGCGGACCCGGTCCTCCGGGGCCAGGTACAGCGCGTCACCCGGCTGCACGTCGTAGGTCGCGTAGAACTCGTCCACGTTGCTCACCACGCCGTTGCAGCGGAACTCGTTGGGGGAGTGCGGGTCCGTCGCGAGGCGGCGGAGCACCTCCTCGTCGCGGCCCTTGGACTGCCAGACCTGCGCCCAGCCGAGGAAGATCCGCTCCAGGGCGGTGAGCCCGTCCACGACGGGCGCCTCCTCCAGCGGCTTGCCGAGCGCGATCCGGTAGGCCTTGATCGCGATCGAGAGCCCGCCCAGGTCGCCGATGTTCTCGCCGATCGTCAGGCTGCCGTTGACGTGACCCTCGGAGCCTTCGCCCTCCGCGCCCTCGGCCGCGGCACCCGCAGCCAGCTGCGCCGGACGGAACGCGTCGTACTGCGCGATGAGCGCGCTCGTGCGCTTCTCGAACTCGGCGCGGTCGGTGTCGGTCCACCAGTCCTCGAGGCGGCCGTCGCCGTCGTACTTGGAGCCCTGGTCGTCGAACCCGTGGCCGATCTCGTGCCCGATGACGCCGCCGATGCCGCCGAAGTTCACGGCGTCGTCGGCCTCGGGGTCGAAGAACGGCGGCTGCAGGATCGCCGCGGGGAACACGATCTCGTTCATGCCCGGGTTGTAGTAGGCGTTGACGGTCTGCGGCGTCATGAACCACTCGTCGCGGTCCAGCGGCTTGCCGATCTTGGCCAGCTCGTAGTCCTGGTCGAACGCGTTGGACCGGCGCACGTTGCCGACCACGTCGGTGGCGTCCACCTCCAGACCCGAGTAGTCGCGCCAGCGCACCGGGTAGCCCACCTTCGGGGTGAACTTCTCCAGCTTGGTCAGCGCCTTCGCCTTGGTCTCGTCGGTCATCCAGTCCAGGCCCTGGATCGACTCCCGGTACGCGGCGACCAGCGCCTCCACGAGGCGGTCCATCCGCTCCTTGTTCGACGGCGGGAAGTGCCGGGCGACGTACTCCGCGCCGACGACCTCGCCGAGCGCGCCCTCGACCAGGGCCACGCCGCGCTTCCAGCGCTCGCGGACCTCCTGCGCGCCGGTGAGCGTGCGGCCGTAGAAGTCGAAGTTGGCCTCGACGATCTCGTCGGTGAGGTACGGCGCCCGGGCGCTGACCACGTGGTACGTCATCCAGAGCTGCCAGTCCAGCGGCGACAGCTCGCTCCAGAGGGCGGCGAACCCGGTCGCGAAGTCGGGCTCGCGCACCACGATGTCGTCGAACGACCCGGCCGGCACGCCCAGCGCCTCGGCCCAGGCCACCCAGTCGAAGCCCGGGGCGGACTCGACGAGCGCGGCCAGCGTCATCGGGTTGTAGGTGAGCGTCGCGTCGCGGTCGCGCACCACGTCCCAGTGGTGGCCGGCGAGCTGCTTCTCGACGTCGTACACACGCTGGGCCGCGTCCTGCGGCGAGATGCCCCACGTCTCCTCGACCGGGGCGAAGCCCAGCATCCGGGCCACGTGCGGCACGTACTTCGCGCGCAGCTCCGCGTACTGCTCCTCGCGGTAGTACGCCTCGTCGGGCAGGCCGAGCCCCGACTGCCGCAGGTAGACGACGTACTTCTCGGGGTCGGTCGCGTCGTTGTCCACCCAGAAGCGCACGCCGGCCGTGCCGCCCGTGCGCTGGAGCGCGCCGAGCGCGCGGGTCAGCGCGGCGGCGTCCCCGGCGTTCTTGATCAGGGCGAAGTCCTCGTCCAGGGGTGTCGTGCCGAGCTCGGCGATGCGCTCGGTGTCCATGAAGCTGGCGTACAGGTCGCCGATCGTGGAGCCGGTGGGCGCGTCCTGGATGATCTCCCGGACGTGCACCTCGGCCTGGTCGTAGAGAGCGCGGAACGCCCCGTCCATCGCGCGGTCGGCGGGGATCTCGTGACTGTCGATCCACCTCCCGTTGACGTGGCGGTACAGGTCGTCCTGCGGTCGGGTTGCGGGATCGAGCGCGTCGAGGTCGATCCCCGACGTGAGTCCCGTGGCGTCGGTGGTCATTGCGCCAGCGTACGCAACGTGGACCCCGCGCATGAGGGAAGATGGGGCCATGCGTCTCCACATCGCCGCCGACCACGCCGGGTACGACCTCAAGCAGCACCTGGTGGGCCATCTCACCGCGGCCGGGCACGAGGTCGTCGACCACGGTGCCCACGAGCTCGACCCCCAGGACGACTACCCGTCCTTCTGCCTCTCCGCCGGTGAGGCCGTCGTGGCCGAGCCCGGCTCGCTCGGCATCGTGATCGGCGGATCTGGCAACGGAGAGCAGATCGCCGCCAACAAGGTGACCGGGGTCCGGGCCGTGCTGGCCTGGTCGCTGGAGACGGCGAAGCTCGGCCGCCAGCACAACGACGCGAACGTGATCGCCGTCGGCGGGCGCATGCACTCCGTGGAGGAGGCGACGTCGTTCGTCGAGGCCTTCGTGGCCGAGCCGTTCAGCGGCGACCCGCGGCACCAGCGCCGCATCGACCAGCTCGCCGACTACGAGAGCAAGCGTGCCTGAGGGGCACACCGTCCACCGCCTCGCGCGGACGTTCGACACCTTGTTCGCGGGGCAGGGCCTGCGGGTGAGCAGCCCGCAGGGGCGGTTCGCGGACGGCGCGGGCGTGCTCGACGGCCGTCGTCTGGTCGCGAGCGAGGCGTGGGGCAAGCAGCTCTTCCTGGGCTTCGCGCCGGCCGACGCGCCGGCTGACGCCGCGGCCGGCCTGCCCGCCGACGTGTCGGACGCACAGGTCCGCGGGGTGAGCTCAGCGTCCGACACGCTGTGGCTGCGCACGCACCTCGGGCTGTACGGCGCGTGGACGTTCGCGGGCGCCCCGGACGCGCCCGAGGTCGCGCACGCGATCGGTGCACCCCGGCGGCGGATCGGGGAGCGGGACTCGGTGCCGACGTCCGCCCCGCCGTCGTCCGACGTGTGGGAGGTGCCCGAGCCGCGCGGGCAGGTGCGCGTGCGCCTGCTCGGCGTGCACGCCGTCGCCGACCTCACCGGTCCGACGGCGTGCGAGGTGATCACCACCGACGAGAAGCGGGTCGTCGAGGCCCGGCTGGGCCCCGACCCCATCCGGGACGACGGCGACGCCGACGCCTTCGTGGCCGCTGTCGGCCGGTCGCGGGTGACGATCGGGCAGCAGCTCATGGACCAGGCCGTCGTCGCGGGTGTCGGCAACATCTACCGCGCCGAGGTGCTGTTCCGCGCCGGCGTCGACCCGCTGCGCCCGGGGCGCGACGTGCCCGCCGCGACCGTCCGCGCGATCTGGGACGACCTCGTCGTCCTCATGCGCGACGGCGCCGACCACGGGGCGATCGTCACGACGCGGCCGGCGGACCGGGGTGCCGGGACCGTGGCGGAGGGCGGTGCCGAGCCGGTCCCCGCGCCCGGACGCGGCCAGACCCGGCAGAACACCGACGGCTCGCCCGACGCCGTGCCCTCCGACCAGGCCTTCTACGTGTACCACCGCGACGGGCTGCCCTGCCGGGTGTGCGGGTCGCCCGTGCTGGTCAAGGAGCTGGCGGGCCGCAACCTGTTCTGGTGCGGCGTCTGCCAGACCTGACTCAGAACACCCAGGACGCGCCCGGCGCGACCGGCCAGCCGAACGCTGTGCTCGCCCGCGCCAGCACGCCGGGGCGCTGACCGGGGCGCTGGTGCACGGTGACAAGACCCGCCGCCGCCAGCGTCGCGAGCGACTTGCCCCCGAGGTAGGCCGCGCCGAGCTCGCGGACGTCGAGCGACAGCTCGGGCGCCTCGAACTCCGGGTCGACCCGCTCCACCGCCGCCGGCCCGAACGCCTCGGCCTGGAGCCGGTACACCCCGGCGTTCGCCGGGAGGCGGGAGTCGGTCACGGCGAGTGTCACGTCGACGTCAGCCGCGTACTGCCGCCCCGCCAGCGCCGCGGGCACGTCGACCAGCCGTACCCACAGGTTGTCCGGGGTGCGCGGCGCCGCGGCGCGCAGGTTGACCAGGAGCTGCGTGATCACGTCGTCCACGGGGAGGACGAACGGGCTGACCTCGTTGGTCAGGTCGAGGTCCAGCAGCGCGCCCCAGAGGGCCCGGGCCGCGGCGGCGTCGACCGCCACGACCTCGCCGGCGCTGACCTGACCGCGCGGGCCGGTGGGCTCCCAGGAGAGGTTGCGGCGGAACGTCACGTAGCCGCGGGGCTCGCCGTCGAGCTCGACGACGATGATGCGGCGCGACTCGCGGCCGCCGCGATGGATGGGGGCGTCGTCCCAGAGGACGGCCTGCAGCTCCTCGGTCTCGCGCGTGACCCAGCCGGGCCGGTTGATGCCCGGCTCCCCGGACGGCGCGGCACCGGCGGCGCGGTGCAGGCGGTCGACGAGCTCGCCGTGGCGCTCGCGGGAGGCCACCTCGACGCGGACCGTGTGCCGCTCCGCGCCGGGCACGTCGCGCAGGGCTGCGCCGCGCGGGACGTCGAGGCGCAGGTCGTCGGCCGCGTGGCCGTAGCCGAACCGGCCGTAGATCGCGGCCTCCGCGGCGAAGAGGGCGCTGAGCGGCTCGCCCCGCTCGGCCGACCGCGCCAGGTGCAGGTCGATCATCGCCGTCAGCAGGCCGCGGCGGCGGTGCTGCGGGTGCACGCCCACCCAGGTCAGGCCCGCCGTCGGCAGCTCGGCGCCCGGCACGGGGAAGTGCCCGAACGGGTACGACGCGTGCAGGGCCACCAGGCCGTCCACGCCGTCCGCCTCGATGGCCACGGCACGGTCCCAGGTCAGCGGGGACGGGGTGGCGTCGAGGTCGTCGTGGGCGTGCCCCGTCGGGAAGGCCCAGGTGTCGAGCTCGGTCACGAGGCGCTGGTCGTCGGAGGTCAGCGTGCGCCAGCGGTAGCCCGCCGGCAGGGCGATCTGGGGAAGTGCCATGCGTCGATCGTCGCACCCGTCGGCAAGTGAAAAACTGCCGGTCGGACGGCGTGCGGTGTCGGTGTCCCCGTCTACGATCGCCTGCGTGACCCAGCCGCCGCCCGGAACCCCGCTCACCGACGTCGAGGAGTACGCCGCCGCCGTGCTCGACGTGGTCCGGCGTATCCCGTCCGGCCGCGCGATGACGTACGGCCTGATCGCGGAGATCGTCGGCGAGGAGCTCGGCCGTGGCGGCCCGCGCCAGGTCGGGAGCGTCCTGGCCGGCTCGGGGAGCAGGTACGCGCACCTGGTCCCGGACGACGGCGGGGCGGACGGCGAGGGATCGGACGGCGAGGGATCGGACGGCGCCGGCTCACCGGCGTCGGACGGCGACCGCGTGCCCTGGTGGCGCGTGGTGAACGCGGCCGGGTCGCCGCCCCAGCACCACCTGACCGAGGCCCTCGACGCGCTGCGGGCCGAGGGCTGCCCGCTCACGAAGGACGGCCGCCGCGTGCACCTGAGACGCGCGGTCTGGTTCCCGGAGGACGAGGAGCCACACCCACCGCTCTCCGACCGTTGAGTGCTGGCTATCTGCGTGGTTCAAGGTCGATTCAGCGCAGATACCCAGCACTCAACGGTCGGAGAGGGCGGGGTCAGATCTTGGAGGGGGCGAGGCGGCTGAGGACGCTGCCCGCCGTCGAGCGGGCGCGGCCGGCCAGGGAGGTGTCCTGCGTCGCGGCCAGCAGGCCGAGCATGGAGGCCGGGTCGCCCTGGACGAGCAGGGTCGTGATCGCGGTCTTCTCCCAGGTGGGCAGCTCGCGGCGGATCTTGTCGATCGGCCCCACCAGCGCGATCTCTTCCACGAGCTGCGTCGGCACGGCCGCGGCCGCCTCCTCCTTGCGCCCGGCGAGGTACAGCTCCTGCACCTTGTCGAGCGGCTCCTGGTACCCGAGCCGGTCGAGCGACTGCTTGTGGAAGTTGGCCTCCTTGGCACCCATACCGCCCGCGTACAGGGCGATGTGGGGGCGGATCACGTCGGCGGCGGCCTCGACGTCGTCCCGCACGACGACGGGCACCGTGGCGCACACCTCGAACCGGTCGGCGGCGGAACGCTCCGGGGAGCGGGCGTCGAAGCCCTCGGCGAGCAGCGCGCGGAACTCGTCGTCCATGCGCGGCGCGTAGAAGCCGGCCATCCAGCCGTCGGCGATCTCGGCGGCGAGGGCCACGTTCTTGGGGCCCTGCGCGGCGAGCACGATCGGGATCTCGGGGCGGAAGGGGTGCACGGTCGGCTTGAGGGCCTTGCCGAGCCCCGTCGCGCCGGGGGCCTCGGCAGCCAGCGGGAGCTGGTAGAACGAGCCGTCGTGGGTCACGGGCGCCTCACGGCGCATGACCTGCCGCACGATGTCCACGTACTCGCGCGTGCGGGCGAGCGGCCGCTTGTACGGCTGCCCGTACCAGCCCTCGACGACCTGCGGCCCGGAGGCGCCGAGCCCCAGTACGAACCGGCCCTTGGACAGGTGGTCCATCGTCAGGGCCTGCATGGCCGTCGCCGTCGGCGTGCGGGCGGAGAGCTGGGCGATGCCCGTGCCCAGGCGCACGTTCCGGGTCCGCGAGCCCCACCAGGCCAGCGGCGAGAAGGCGTCCGACCCGTAGGCCTCCGCGGTCCAGACCGAGTCGAGGCCCAGCTTGTCGGCGGCAACGATGAGCTGCTGGATGCCCTTCGGGGGCCTGCGGGACCAGTAACCGGTCTGGAATCCGATGCGCATGGGGTTCACCTCGTCGTGGGAACGGCTTACCTGGGACGGCGCGTCCCAGGTACTGCCCCACACCCTACCGGTCGCGCGGGGCCGGTTGTGGCTACGGTGGAGTCGTGGCCACCTACGACGACGTCGCCCGGCTCGCCCTCGCGCTGCCCGAGACGGCGGAGGGCTCGAGCTACAGCCACCGCGCCTGGTCCGTCGGGACCAGGGCGTTCGCCTGGGAGCGCCCCTTCACCAAGGCCGACCTCAAGCGGTTCGGCGACGAGCCGGTGCCGCAGGGCCCGATCCTCGGCGTGCGCGTCGAGGACCTGGGGGAGAAGGAGGCGATCCTGGCCGAGGGCCGGCCGGGGTTCTTCACGATCACGCACTTCGACGGTTTCGCCGGGATGCTGATCCAGCTCGACGTCATCGCCGAGGCAGGGCTGCGCGAGGCCCTGGTGGACGCGTGGTTGGCGACGGCGCCGCCGAAGCTCGCGGAGCAGCACGCCGACTGGCTGCGCTAGCGGGCGCGGCGCTCAGATCGAGTACTCGATGAGCTCCGACGGGTCCTCGTTGCGGGAGCGCTCCGCGACGGGCGCCTTCGGCACCCGGATGCGTGCGGGGATGCCCACCGCGACGGCTCCGGCGGGCACGTCCTTGACGACGACGGCGTTGGCGCCGATCTGCGCGTCGTCGCCCACCCAGACCGGGCCGAGCACCTTGGCGCCGGCGCCCACGGTCACGCGGTCCCCGAGCGTCGGGTGCCGCTTGCCGCGGTTGAGCGACCGGCCGCCGAGCGTCACGCCGTGATAGAGCATGACGTCGTCGCCCACCACCGTCGTCTCGCCGATCACCACACCCATGCCGTGGTCGATGAACAGCCGCTGGCCCAGCCGGGCTCCGGGATGGATCTCGACCCCGGTCGCCGCCCGCGCGAGCTGCGAGAGCAGTCGCGCGGGCAGGCGCAGAGCGGGGACCCGCCAGAGCCGGTGCGCCGCCCGGTACGCCCAGAGGGCGTGCACTCCCGGGTAGGCGAGCGCGACCTCCAGGCGCGACCGGGCGGCCGGGTCGTGGGCGCGCGCGGCATCGAGGTCCTCGGACAGGACCCCGAGCAGCCCGCGCCCCTTCGCCATCAGTCGACCAGACCCTCGAACAGCGGCGTGGACAGGTAGCGCTCGCCGAAGTCGGGGATGATCACGACGATCGTCTTGCCAGCGTTCTCCGGGCGCTTCGCGACCTCCAGGGCGGCCGAGAGCGCGGCGCCGGACGAGGTGCCGACCAGCAGGCCCTCCTCCGTGGCGGCGCGGCGGGCCGCGTCGATCGCGGTGGCGAGGTTGACGTCGATGACCTCGTCGTAGACCTCGCGGTCCAGGATGTCGGGCACGAAGTTCGCGCCGATGCCCTGGATCTTGTGCGGACCGGGCTGGCCGCCGTTCAGGATCGGCGACTCCTCGGGCTCGACCGCGATGACCTTGACCTCGGGCTTGCGCTCCTTGAGCACCTGGCCGACGCCGGTGATGGTGCCGCCCGTGCCGATGCCGGCCACGAGGATGTCGACGGCACCGTCGGTGTCCGCCCAGATCTCCTCGGCGGTGGTGGCGCGGTGGATCGCCGGGTTGGCGGCGTTCGCGAACTGACGGGCGAGCACGGCGCCCGGACGCTCCTGCGCGATCTTCTCGGCGGCGGCCACGGCGCCCTTCATGCCCTCGGCACCCGGCGTGAGCACCAGCTCGGCGCCGTAGGCGCGCAGCAGGGCGCGGCGCTCCTTGGACATGGTCTCCGGCATCGCCAGGACCACCTTGTAACCGCGGGCCGCGCCCACCCAGGCGAGGGCGATGCCCGTGTTGCCCGAGGTGCCCTCGACGATCGTGCCGCCCTCCTTGAGCTCGCCGGACGCCTCGGCGGCGTCGATGATGGACACGCCGATGCGGTCCTTCACGGAGTTGGCGGGGTTGTAGAACTCGAGCTTGCCGAGAACTGTCGCCTCGAGGCCGGCGGTCAGACGGTTGAGCTTGACCAGGGGTGTGTTGCCGATGAGCTTGGTCGCGTCGTCGTAGATGCGGGCCATTGTTCTTCCTTCGCTGGGTGGCGGGTCTGGCTGGGGTCGTGCGGTGCCCGACGTCGGCGCCCCGGTCGTGCGGGTGCGCGCCTCGGAGCCGGCGTCGAGCGTCTGGGGCTGGTGTCGGGGCCGGAGCGTGCCGCTGGCGGCCTGGCCACGCGGACGGTTCCGGCGTGGTCTGGCGCGTGCGGACGCTCTACAGACAGCCTCGGGGGCAGCGGCCTGTCTCGCACATCGGGCGTGCGGCGACGGCGACGGGACGGTCGGGGAGTGCGGAGCGCACGGTGCTCAAGACGTCCTCCCTGCGTGTGGCGACCGTGTGGTCGCGTGGCTGCGTGTCACATGACGAGCGACTGGCTCGACTCGTGCAGGTTACGCGGGCAGCCACTGTGAGACAAGATCTGTCTCAGGTATCGATCATGTCGATACTTTGCGCTTGCTTGCCCCGCTCACGGGCGAGGCAAGCAAGCGGGTGAGCGATCAGGCGGCGATCTGTCCCAGCCGGAACGCCGAGGTCACCGGCGCGCCCGCCACTCCGCCGATGTTGATGTCCGAGCACAGGTAGTACGGCTGGTCGAGGTGGGACGCCTGCCAGATCGTGTACAGCACGGCGCGGCCGCTGTACCCGGTGAGGTCGACGTCGGTCTCGTAGGTGCCCTGTGAGGGGTAGGGGTCGGTCTCCTGCACCAGGTCGAGGTCGTCCCAGCCGAGCGCCTCCGTGGTCGGGTCGAAGCCCGGCTTGGAGACGTAGATGCGCAGGTAGTCGGCGCCGTGCCGGGCCTGGTCGGTCAGGGTGAGGTGGAACTGCTGCGGCACGTCCTTGGCCACCCACTCGCCCGGGGTGTCGAGGTAGTCGTAGCGCGGCGACTGGGTGCGGCCGCCCGAGCAGAGCTGCCCGTCGGGGATGACGGCTTCGTGGTTGCCGCCGACGTTCTCCCGGTACAGGCCGTTCCAGTTCCACATGGCGTTGGGGTCGGCCTGCCAGGCGCCCCAGCACATGGGGTCGAGCTCGGCCATCTCGGGGTTGAGGTGGTCGCTGCCCCAACGCTCGAAGCAGCCGTAGTTGCGGGTGGGCGGGTCGGTCACCGAGCCGTGGGCGGCGGCGGGCGCCGCCGTGACGGTGTCGGCCGCGACGACGGCGACCATGGCGAAGGGCGCGACCAGCGCCACGGTGACGGCCAGCGTGAGACTGCGCGCGTGCGCACGGATGGACATGGGTTCCTCCAGGTGCTCGGGCGGGGTGCGCCTGGCGGGGCCCGCCACGGCGCGTGCAGGAACCACTGTCCGGAGCCGGGCCGGGCGAGACCACGGGGTGAAACGGTTAAGACCGTGATGTCTGCGACGCCTGCGCCACGGGCTCCGGGGAAATGGTTGCGCAGCCGAGGGGGTAACGCTGAGCTAACAGTGCTACCTCAGCGTTACCCCGTCGGCTGTGTGTCTTTCCCCGCCGGTCTGCTTTCCCGCCGGTCTGCTTCCCACCCGGTCTGCGCAGCGCGGGGGCTCTGCTTAAGGTCGGGGCATCCGACCGCCCAGGAGGCACTCCATGGCTGCTCCCGACCTGCCCGCCGCGATCCAGGAGTTCATCGACGCGACCAACGCCGGTGACACCGAACGTTTTGTCGCGACGTTCACCGACGACGCCTACCTGAACGACTGGGGGCGCGAGTTCCACGGGCCCGACGGCGTCCGGAGCTGGAACGAGACCGACAACATCGGGATGAAGAGCCACTTCGACCCCGTGTCCGTGGCACCCGGGGACGGTCCGGACGCCTACACCGTCACGATCAAGGTGACGAGCAACCGCTTCAACGGGACGGGGCCGTTCAAGTTCGACCTGCGTGGCGGCAAGATCGCGAGCCTCGTCCTGAGCTGAGCTGACGCCGGTCAGCGCGGGCTGGTCTCGGCGCGCAACCAGTCGAGGTAGTCCGGGGCGCCGTCCAGGATCGGCAGGCTGCTGGGTCGCCGCTCGGTGTTCTTCCTGCGTCATGCCCGGAGGATGGGATGCCGCCCGTGCGCCCGGCGACGGTCTTCCGTACGCAGGGCGCGGGTCAAGCGGTCGGCACGGGGCCGATCGTGCGCACGTGCCACCAGATCACGAGCGGCACGACGACCAGCTCCAGCACCAGTGCCCCGACGAACACGGGGTGCGGCCGGCCGGTCGCGGCGATCGAGACGAGCCGCGCGACGCCGCCCAGCGCGGCGATCGCGAGGACCACCCGTGTGACGCCGGCACGCTGCTCGGGCCGGCGCAGGCTCCACCAGACGAGCAGGCCGGCGGCGAGCCAGAACGTGCTGGTGAACCGGTACTCGCTGTCGATCGTGGCGTTCACCGGTCCGCCGCCGGGCAGGGCTCCCGGGCCGATCACGATCCCGAGGAGACCGCTCAGCACGGGAACCGTACCGAGCACCGCGACGACCACCAGCAACGCTCTCCGCCCCATCAGGGCACCCTCTCACGGTCTCGCCGGGGAAGGCTTGGGCCACGGGTTCACATCCCGCGGCTCCTCACCAGATCGCGACCTCCGCGCCCAGCTCCAGGCCGGCCTCCGTCGCCACCGCGGACGAGATCGTCACCTCGCTCGCCTCCTCCTCCGGGAAGGCCACGCCCTCGACGAGCTGGTTGATCTGGTCGTTGCCGAGCTGGTCGGCCAGCGTGGCGAGGGGGAGCGAGATCCCGGCGAGCTCCACGGACTCCGCGCGCAGCACCGCTCGGCCGTTCTCGGCGGCCACGGAGAGGAGCACGTCCACGTTCTGCTCGCTGCCCGCGATCGAGAACGGCACCTGCGCGACCAGGTTGCCGGACTGCGGCGTGACCTGGAGGTTCGGCAGGTCGGTGGCCGAGCGGGCCAGGTCGGTGAGTGCCGCCGGGGAGACCTCCGCGCGCAGCGTGGCCCGGCCGGTCGCCACCTGCACCAGTGCGAGCGTGTCGTCGCGCTCCACGGTGACGCCGGCGGGCAGGTCCGCCTCGGCGGTCGCGATCCGGTCGTCGATGATGCCGCGCAGCAGCACCTCGCCGACCACGCCCAGGACGACCAGCACTCCGATCACGGAGACGACGGCGACGATCCAACGACGGGGGCGGCGAGGTGCGCTCGGCGGCGCGGCTGCGTACGACGACATGCGCCTATTCGACAGCATCGTCATGCCGGACTCATGGCGAACCGCTGGGCATCACGTGATGGGTCTCATCGCGACGGCCGCCGCCTGCTCATCGCGACCTCCGCCGGCCGCTCATCGCGTACGCGCCCACCCAGGCGCTCGCGTCCAGGTCGCGGGGCAGCGCGTTCGGCCCGACGCCGTGCTCCCGGGCCCACCGCCCGACGTCGGACCGCGCGATGCCGTACCGCGTCAGCACCTCACGGACACCCCGGCCGGGGCCGTTGAACACGGCGGCGGCGAACCGCTGGTAAGGGCCGAGTTCGGCCACGGACACCAGCGGCAGAGACCGTCGGTCGACCACGAGCAGCCCGGCGTCGACGCTCGGACGGGGCCGGAAGGCTGCGGCAGGGACGCGCCGGTCCAGGCGGAAGGTGAACCACGGCCACCACTGCGCCGTCAGGAGCGTGGTGCCGCCGACGGCCGCGCGCTTGCGCGCGACCTCCCACTGCGTGATCAGCAGGGCGCGCTCCCACCCGCCGAGGGTGAACAGCCGGCGCAGCACGGGGGTGGTCAGGTGGAACGGCACGTTGCTCACGAGGTCGTAGGCGCCCGAGGGCGGCGCGTGGCGCAGGATGTCGTCCCGCGTCACGGTGACGTTGCCCGGGGCGGTCCGTCCGAGCCTGGCGACCGAGCGCGGGTCGATCTCGACGGCCTCGACCGGCCGGCCGAGCCGGGCCAGCGGCAGCGTCAGCGCGCCGCGCCCGGCCGCCCACTCGACCAGCGGCCGGTCGGCGTCGGCGACCAGGGCGACGACCCGGTCGATCACCTGCGTGTCGACCAGGAGGTTCTGGCCGAGCTCGTGGGCGCCGCCAGGATGCCGGTCGACCGGCCGGGATCGGGTGTCGGCGTCCGCGCGAAGGGTTGTGCCCAGCGGCGTGCGGGCAGAGGAACGGGAGGATCGGTTGCGCGACATGGTGGGTGCTCCAGGATTCGTCGGCTGACAGGAATCCGGGCAGCACGAACGCGCCGCCCGGCGGAAGCCGGCGGCGCGGAGCACGCGCTGGGTGGTGGTGTGCGTTCCGCGCCGCTAGCGGGCGGAACGCTGCCTGATCATTGCGTTCATATCGCGGGCGACCCTACGGGCCGGGCTTCGGACGGCGCCACGCTTTTTCGCCCCGGTCCCTTGACACGGTGATCCGCCGATGGTCGGATGACGCGACTGTTAACGCTCACATTCTCGCGAGGTCACTGTGCAAAGAAGCACTCGTCCTTTCCGCCTGCCCCTGCGCGCGGCCGCCACGGGCGCCGTCGTCGCACTGCTCGGCAGCCTGGTTCCCCTCCTCCCCGCAAGCGCCTCGGCGGCGCACCTGCCCGCGACCGCCGACAGCACCACAGCCGGCGCGGCCCAGGCGGAGGCGGACGCCGCGGCCGCCGCGCTCGACGTCGTGCACGCCGACGACGTCCGCAGCCACCTCACCCTGCCGACGTCCGGCCCGCACGGCGCGAGCGTCACGTGGGCGTCCTCCGACCCCGGCGTGGTCGCCGCCGACGGCATCGTCCGTCGGCCGGCGCACGGCGCGGGCGACGCGGCGGTCACGCTGACCGCGACCGCCGACGTCGGCGGCGCGACCGCGGTCCGGGAGATCCCGCTGACGGTCCGCGAGCAGCCGGAGGCGGCCCCGTACGAGGGCTACGCGTTCAGCTACTTCACGGGCAACTCGGTCGCCGGCGAGAAGATCTACTTCGCCGCGAGCCGCGGCAACGACGCCCTGACCTGGGACGAGGTGAACGACGGGCAGCCCACGCTGGAGTCCACCGAGGGCACCCGGGGCCTGCGGGACCCGTTCCTGATCCGCTCGCCCGAGGGCGACCGGTTCTTCCTGATCGCGACCGACCTCTCGATCGGGCGCAACGGCGACTGGGACGCGGCGCAGCGGCACGGCAGCCAGTACCTGGAGGTTTGGGAGTCCACGGACCTGATCACCTGGTCCGAGCAGCGGCACATCAAGGTCTCGCCCGACAACGCGGGCAACACCTGGGCGCCCGAGGCCTACTGGGACGAGACGCTCGGGCAGTACGTCGTGTTCTGGGCCTCGAAGCTCTACGCCGCCGACGACCCGGACCACACCGGCAGCGCCTACAACCGCATGCTCTACGCCACCACGCGCGACTTCGTGACGTTCAGCGAGGCACAGGTGTGGCAGGACCGCGGCGAGTCGCGGATCGACTCCACGGTGATTCGGGAGAACGACGTCTACTACCGCTTCACCAAGGACGAGGGCGGCGGCGGTACCGGCTGCTCCGACATCATCCAGGAGAAGTCGGCGTCGCTGACCGCCGTCGACCTGCCCGGCGACCCGGCCTGGGAGTTCATGGCCGGGTGCATCGGCCGGGAGGCCGGCACCTCAGCGGTCGAGGGCCCCACGGTGTTCAAGGCCAACCCGGGCGACGCCTCCGGCGCGCCGTACTACCTGTTCGTCGACGAGTACGGCGGCCGCGGCTACATCCCGCTCGGCACCGACGACCTGGAGCACCCGGACTGGCAGGTGCCCGCGGACTACGACCTGCCCGCGAGCCCACGCCACGGCACCGTCATCCCCGTCACGGCCGCCGAGCTCGCGGCGCTGCGCGAGGGCATCGTCGTTCCCGAGCCGCCGACGCCGGTCGTGGCCGACGAGAACGGCCTGGTCGCACAGTACGCGCTGGACGAGACCGCGGGAACGGTCGCCGCGGACGGCACCGGCCACGGGTACGACGGCGTCGTCAGCGGCGACGCCACCTGGGCCGACGGCGGGCTGAACCTGGGCGGCACGAACGGCCACGTGCGGCTGCCCGACGACATGATGGCCGGGCTCGACGCCATCACGGTCTCGACCAAGGTCTGGCTGGACCCCGCGCAGGCCACGCCGTACTTCATCTGGGGCCTGGGCAACACCGACGGCGGCGGCGTCGGCAACGGCTACCTGTTCACGACGGGGAACAACTACCGCTCCTCGATCGCGACCGGCAACTGGTCCACCGAGCAGACCGTCGCCTCGGGCGCGGCGCTGCCGCGCGGCGCCTGGAAGACGCTGACCTACACGCTCCAGGACGGCACCGCCCGGCTCTACCTCGACGGCGCCCGGGTGGGCGAGAAGACCGGCGTCACGATCGAGCCCGGCGACATCGGCGACGGCCGGACCACGGCCAACTACATCGGACGCTCCACCTACACCGCGGACCGGTACCTCAAGGGCGCGGTGCGCGACTTCCGCATCTACAACCGTGCCCTGTCGGCCGACGAGGTGCGGGAGCTCGGGGCGGACCCGACCGCCATCACCGGCGTCGAGCTGGACGCCCTGAAGGTGCCCGCCGTCATCGATGCCGCGACGTCGACCGTGACGCTGCCGGTGACGCCCGGGACCGACGTGACCGCGCTGGAGCCGGCCTTCCAGGTCGTGTCCACCTCGACGGTCTCGCCGCAGGTCACGGGGCCGATCGACCTGTCGCGGCCGCGCTCGTTCACCGTCACCGCGCAGGACGGCGCCAGCCGGGCGTGGACCGTGCGCGCCGTCGAGATGCGCTCGCCGGTGCTGCCGGGGCTGTACGCCGACCCGAACATCGCGCACCTCGGCGACCGCTACTACCTCTACGCCACGTCGGACGGCGTCGCGGGCTGGGGCGGCAAGGACTTCCACGTCTGGACGTCGAAGGACCTCGTGGACTGGGAGCGCTCGGCCGAGCCGATCCTCACCCTGGACGGCGCGAACGGCGACGTGCCGTGGGCCACGGGCAACGCCTGGGCGCCCACGATCATCGAGCGGGGCGGGAAGTACTACTTCTATTTCTCCGGCCACAACGCGACCCACAACCGCAAGACGATCGGTGTCGCCGTCGCCGACCGTCCCGAGGGCCCGTTCGTCGCGCAGCCGACGGCGATGATCCTCAACAACGAGCCGATCGCGTCGGGGCAGGCGATCGACCCCGCGGCGTTCCAGGACCCGGAGACCGGCCGGTACTACCTGTTCTGGGGCAACGGCGGGCCGTCGAACGGCCCGGTGTACGCCGAGCTGAGCGACGACATGCTGTCCATCAAGCAGGACACGCTGGCGCGGATCGGCGGGCTCACGGACTTCCGGGAGGGGACGTTCCTCAACTACCGCGACGGGCTGTACCACCTGACCTACTCGATCGACGACACCGGCTCCGCCGACTACCGCGTCGGCTACGCCACGGCCACCAGCGTCGACGGGCCATGGACCTACCGCGGCGTCATCCTGTCCAAGGACCCCGGCCAGGGCATCCAGGCGACCGGACACAGCTCGATCGTCCAGGTGCCCGGCACCGACGAGTGGTACATCGCGTACCACCGGTTCGCGATGCCCGGCGGCGACGGCACGCACCGGGAGACCACGATCGACCGGCTGACGTTCGGCGCCGACGGCCTCATGCAGCAGGTCACGCCCACGCTGACCAGCGTGGACCCGCTGCCCTATGCCGGCGTCCAGCCGCGGGCGCAGCGGCCGCCGAAGGTGAACGGCCGGGCCGCGGCCGGCTCGCCGCTCACCGCGACGTCCGGGCGGTGGGATCAGCGGCGGCTCGCGTTCGCCTACCAGTGGCTGCGGGACGGCGTGGCGGTCGCCGGGGCGGAGGCCCGGACGTACCGGCCGACCGCCGCCGACGTCGGGCACCGCCTGACCGTGCGGGTGACGGCGGCGACGCCCGGCGCCCTGCCGGGCGTGGCGGTCTCCGACCCGACCGCGCCGGTCGCGGCCGAGATACCCAGCCGAACCCGCGCCGCCGTCTGACCACGCCCGCTGAGTGCTGGATATCTGCGCCTCTGGGCCGTCCGGGAGCGCAGACACCCAGCACTCAACGAGGGGAGGGGGAGGGTAGAGTTGCAGGCTGTCCGGAAGCGGTAGGCGCAGGAGATGGGATGGCGTTGGTGCAGCACGAACTGAATGGTGGAGCCCGGTGACCGTCCTGACCTCAGACGCCCGTCCGGTCGAGGCCGAGGCGGCACGTCGCCGCAGCATCGCGGTCATCTCCCACCCTGACGCCGGCAAGTCGACCCTCACCGAGGCCCTCGCGCTCCACGCCCACGCGATCGACGAGGCCGGGGCGGTGCACGGCAAGGGAAACCGCGCCGGCGTCGTCTCCGACTGGCTCGAGATGGAGCAGAAGCGTGGGATCTCCATCACGTCCGCGGCCCTGCAGTTCGCCTACGGCGACGTGGTGATCAACCTCCTGGACACCCCCGGCCACGCCGACTTCTCCGAGGACACCTACCGCGTGCTGACGGCGGTGGACGCCGCCGTCATGCTGCTCGACTCCGCCAAGGGCCTGGAGCCGCAGACGCTCAAGCTGTTCGAGGTCTGCCGCCGCCGCGGTGTCCCGGTCATCACGTTCGTCAACAAGTGGGACCGCCCCGGGCGCGAGGCCCTGGAGCTGTGCGACGAGCTGGAGGAGCGCATCAACCTGCGCCCGACGCCGCTGAGCTGGCCCATCGGCGAGGCCGGCCGGTTCCTGGGGCTGCTCGACCGCGCCACGGGCGAGGTGCGCACCTACCGCCGCGCCCCGGGCGGCGCATCGATCGCCGAGGAGGAGCTGCTGACCCCGCAGGCCGCCGCCGACACCCTCGGCGACGACCACACCGAGGCCGTCGAGAGCGTGCAGCTCCTCGACGAGCTCGACCGCGAGTCGTTCCTCGCCGGCACCACGACGCCGATGCTGTTCGGCGCGGCGCTGGCCAACATCGGCGTCCGCCAGCTCCTCGACGCCGTCGTGGACCTCGCCCCGGCGCCCGGCGCGCGGCCCGACGTCGACGGCGGCGCGCGCGACGTCGACCAGGCGTTCAGCGGCTTCGTGTTCAAGATGCAGGCCGGCATGGACCCGAACCACCGCGACCACGTCGCCTTCATCCGCGTGTGCTCGGGCCGCTTCGAGCGCGGCATGGTCGTGACGCACGAGCGCACCGGCCGGCCGTTCGCCACGAAGTACGCGCTGTCGGTCTTCGGGCGCGAGCGGTCGACGGTCGAGGACGCCTACCCCGGCGACGTCGTGGGCCTGGTCAACGCCAGCACGCTCGCCGTCGGCGACACGGTGTTCGACGCCGCCGGCCCGCACGTGCGCTTCCCGCCGATGCCGGTGTTCGCGCCCGAGCACTTCGCGGCCGCCCGCTCGGCCGACCCGGGCCGGTCCAAGCAGTTCCGCAAGGGCATCTCGCAGCTCGAGCAGGAGGGCGTGGTCCAGGTCCTGGTGTCCGAGGCACGCGGCGACGGCAACCCGATCCTCGGTGCGGTCGGCCCGCTCCAGTTCGAGGTCGCGACCTTCCGCATGGAGCACGAGTTCTCGGCGCCCATCCGGACGGAGCAGCTCGGCCTGTCGCTGGCCCGCGAGGCCGCGCCGGAGCACATCGACACCATCGCCGCCTACCCGGGCGTCGAGGTCGTGCGCCGCGGCGACGGCACGCCGCTGGTGCTGCTGCGCGACGTCTGGCACGCCCGGGCCTTCGAGCGCGCCCACCCGGACGTGCCGCTGATCCCGTTGGTCGCCAGCGGCGTCTGACGGCAACCGACGACGTCTGACGACGTCTGACGAAGGAGATCACCCCCGGACCGGCCGCCCGGGGGGAGCCGTCCGCGCGCGAACCCCGCGGCGCGGTGCGACGATCGGCATGTTCAGCGCTAGGCGACCGAGGGTGCGGCCATGGACGCACAGGGCAAGAGGCCGCTGGCCACGCTCGTGGGGCTGCCCGCGGTGGTCGGCGTGGCGGCAGCGCTCTTCGCCACGCTCTTCACGTCGCTGGTCCACGGCGCCGAGCAGCTGCTGTGGACCTGGCTCCCGAACACCCTGGGGCTCGACGGCGTGCCGTGGTGGTGGGTGCTGCTCCTGCTGCTGATCGGCGCACTGGGTGTCGCCGGCGCGTCGCGGCTGCCGGGGCACGGCGGCCACCACCCGCTGGACGGGTTCGCCTTCGACATCACGGCGCACGAGCTGCCCTCGACGCTGCTGGCCGCGGCGTCGTCCCTGATCTTCGGCGCGGTGCTCGGTCCCGAGGCGCCGCTGCTCGCGATCGGCACCAGCATCGGCTTCGCCGTGCACCGGCGGCTGGGCACCGATGCGTCCAAGGTGCTGGTCATGGCGTCCGCGGCGGCCGCGCTCGGCGTGGTCCTGGGCAACCCCGTGGTCACGATGCTGCTCGTGCTGGAGGCGATGTTCCTCTCCGCGCGGCCGCGTCCCGAGCAGCCGGTGCTCCAGGTGGTCCCGATCCTCGCGGCGCTCGGCGCGGGCTACGTGGTGCGCATCGGGATCGCCGACTGGCCCGGCGTCCACGTCCCCGAGCTGTCCATGGGCGACCTCGGCTCGTACCCCACCCTCCACGTGGTCGACCTGCTCGCCGGGGCCCTGGTGGCCGTGGTGGCCGCGGGGCTCATCGTGGCGGCCATGCGCCTCGGCGCCGTCACGCGGCGGCAGGCGACGCACGGCCCGTTCGTGGCGCTCCTCGCCGGCGGCTTGATCGTCGGCCTCCTCGCGCTCCTGGTCCGGGCGACGACGGGCGCGGACGTGGACACCGTGCTGTTCTCCGGGCAGCAGTCCTTGTCCACGGTGACGACGACGACCGCCGCGGGCACGCTGGTCGTGGTCGCCGTCGTGAAGTCCGCGGCGTACTCCGTGAGCCTCGGCACGGGGTTCCACGGCGGGACGATCTTCCCGTCGGTGTTCATCGGCGCGGCCGCCGGGGCCGCGGCCGCCCTCCTGATCCCCGGGACGGCGCTCGCGCCGCTGGTGGCCTGCGGCCTCGCCGCCGGGGTCGCGGCCGCCGCCGGGATGCCGGTGACCGCCCTCGTCCTCGCCCTCCTGCTCTGCGTGAGCGCGGGGGCCGCTGTCACCGTCCCCGCGATCCTCGGGGCGCTCGTCGGCACGCTGCTCAAGGGCCTGCTCAACGCCCGCCGGCCCGCGACGGTCGAGTCGTGAACGTCTACGCGCCGCTCGTGCCGGTGTTCCTGGTGGCGCTGCTCGCGCCGCTGCTGACCGGCCTGATGCCCGTGCGGGCGCGGCTGCCCCAGGTGGTGCTGCTCCTGCTGGGCGGCGTGCTCATCGGGCCGGCCGTGCTCAAGATGGCCGAGCCCGACGACGTCACGCTGCTCTCCGACCTCGGGATGGGCTTCCTCTTCCTGCTCGCCGGCTACGAGCTGCAGCCGAGCCACCTGCGCGAGCGGCTCGGCCGCCGCGCCGGCGCCGCGTGGGGCACCTCGCTGGTGCTGGCGGCGGTGGTGGTCCTCCTGGTCGTCCGGCCGGACGAGGAGGAGGAGCTGGCGGCCGGGGCGATCGCGCTGACCACCACCGCGCTCGGCGTGGTGCTCCCGGTGCTGCGGGACGCCGGCAGGCTCGACTCCTCGTTCGGCCGCGCCGTCCTCGTGGTCGGCGCATACGGCGAGCTCGGGCCCATCGTCGCGATGGCGCTGCTGCTCGGGACCCGCGGCTCGGGGGCCGCCGCGGTGCTGCTCGTGCTGTTCGCCGTGCTCGCCGTGGCCGTGGCCCTGGTGCCGGGCTCCCGGGCGCCGGTGGCCGTGCGGCTCGTCCAGGATTCCGAGCACGGCACCGGGCAGAGCACGCTGCGGCTCACGGTGCTGCTGCTCGTGGGCCTGCTCGCGGTCGCGTCGGCGTTCGGGTTCGACGCCGTGCTGGGCGCGTTCGTCGGCGGCATGGTGCTGCGGCGCTGGGCACCCGGCGACGTCGGGAGCCTGGAGAAGAAGCTCGACGCCGTGGCGTTCGGGGTCTTCATCCCGGTGTTCTTCGTGAGCTCGGGGATGGCGCTGGACGTGGCCTCCATCATGGCCGCGCCCGCCCTGCCCCTGGTGCTGTTCGCCCTGATGGTGCTGGTCCGCGGGGGCCCGGTGCTGCTGTGGCTGCGCCGGGAGCTGCCGACCGGGGAACGGGTCCAGGCCGCGCTCTACTCCGCGACCGCCCTCCCGCTGCTGGTCGCGCTGACGGGGATCGCGGTGGAGCGCGGCATCATGTCCACGCAGACGGGGGCGGCGCTCGTCGGCGCGGGTGTGCTCTCCGTGATCGTGCTGCCCCTGGTGGCCGGCCGGATCCCGGCGCGCGGCGGCGAGCGGGCCGGGCGCGCGCCTACGGGTGGCTCGCCGTGACCTCGATGACCTGGTCGAGCCGGTCCAGGGCGGTCTGCAGCTCGTCGATCCGGGCGCGGATCCGCTCGCGCTCGGCGTGCAGCATGGTGCGCTGATCGGCGTCCGTGTGCCCGGACTCGATGCAGGGCAGCAGCTCCGCGATGTTGCGGCTGGTCAGGCCGGCGGCGTACATCTGCTGGAAGAACCGCACGCGCTCGACCGTCTCGGGCGGGTAGAGGCGCTGACCCGACGGGCTGCGCCCCGCGGTGAGCAGCCCCTGCTGCTCGTAGTAGCGCACGGCGCGCACCGAGACGCCGGCACCCCGCGCCACCTCGCCGATGCGGATCGGCGGCTCCGTCCTGGCCTCGGCCGCTGCCTCGGTGACCGTCATCACGTCCCCTCCCGGGTGGTTCGGCGAGTTCCTGCTTGACCCTGACGTCAGCGTCAGGTTTTAGCGTACCGGACATGGACATCAACAACTCAGTCGCCCTCGTCACCGGAGCCAACCGCGGGCTCGGCCGCGCCTTCGCCCAGCGGCTCCTCGACCGGGGCGCGCGCAAGGTCTACGCCACGGCCCGGCGTCCGGAGTCGGTGGACCTGCCCGGCGTGCAGGTGCTGGCCCTCGACGTCACCGACCCCGCGTCCGTGCGCGCCGCCGCCGAGGCGGCCCCCGACGTCACCCTCCTGGTCAACAACGCCGGCATCACCACGGGCACCAGCCTCCTGACCGGCCCGCTCGACGGCGTCCGGCACGAGCTGGAGACCAACCTGTTCGGCAGCCTGGCGATGATCCGGGAGCTCGCCCCGGTGCTCGCCGCGAACGGCGGCGGCGCCGTCGTCAACGTGCTGTCCGCCATGTCGTGGTTCGGCGTCGACGGCGCGAACACCTACCACCTGAGCAAGGCCGCCGCCTGGGCGATGACCAACGGCGTGCGGCTGGAGCTGGCCGGGCAGGGCACGCTCGTGACCGCCGTCCACCTCGGCCTGGCCGACACCGACATGTCGGCGGGCTGGGCCGTGGACAAGATCGCGCCGTCGGCCCTGGCGGACGCCGCGCTCGACGGCGTCGAGGCGGGCTCGGGCGAGGTGCTCGCCGACCAGTGGACCCGGGACGTCAAGGCCTGGCTCCAGCTCACCCCGGAGGAGCGCGACGCGGCTACCGCTCGGGGCCTGGCGGCGATGTCGGCGGGCTGAGCTCCGAGCCGGGGGCCGGCGGGGGGCCGGGCCGCGGCGCGAGGTCTGGCGCGGGCTCCGGCGCGGGTTCCGGTGTGGGGGCCGGCGCGGGCTCCGGTGTGGGGGCCGGCGCGGGCTCCGGCGCCGGCCGGCGGGCCGGTCAGCGGGCCGGCCGGCGGGCCGCGAGCCGCTCGATGACGCCGCGGTTGAACCGGTCGTGCCGGTCGATCTCCAGGCCGGCGGCCTCGACGTGCAGCAGCGGACGGCGCCGGAAGTGCTCGTTCTGGACCGGCACGCTGTACAGCTCCGCCACGGCCTGGAGCGCCCGCAGGAGAGCCGAGGTACTGACCACGTGGTCGGCCAGGAGCAGCAGTCCACCGGGCCGCAGCACGCGCACCATCTCGTCGACCGCGCCGCGGTCGTCGGGCACGGCGCACAGCCCGAACGTGCAGACCACGGTGTCGAACGAGGCGTCGTCGAACTCCAGCCGCTGGGCGTCGCCGACCCGCAGGTCGACCGCGCGGCCCAGCTCGGCGGCGTGCCGGCGGGCCAGGTCGATCATGGCCGGGCTGAGGTCGATCCCGGTCAGGGCGGTGTGCGCGGGGTAGAGGCCCAGGTTCAGGCCCGTGCCGACGGCGACCTCCAGCACCTGGCCGGTGGCCTGCCGGCACACCCAGTCCCGGGTGTCGCCGAACATCCGCTCGGCGCCGTTCATCCTGCGGTCGTAGCTCGCCGCCTGCCGGTCCCAGTGCCGGCGGATCCGATCGGGTCCGGGTGATCTGACCATGGCACCTCGCTCGGTGGTCGTCGTACGTCGTCGCGCAGTGGTCGGGAGACGACTCGGGCGGTGTTGCGGGGAGTCGACATCGTCAACTCTCCGCAACACCGCCCGAATGCGCGACCTGGGTTCAGCCGACCCGCAGGAACGTGGGGTTGGACTGCCAGATGCTGGTGTACCGCACGCTCTTGCCGGGGACCGGCGCCTCGATCTGCATGCCGTTGCCCGCGTAGATCGCGATGTGTCCCGGGGTCCAGATCAGGTCGCCCGCCTGGGCGTCGGCCCACGACACCGGCGTGCCGGCGTACAGCTGCTGGGACGAGGTACGCGGCAGGTCGATGCCGACCTGCGCGAAGACGTAGGACGTGAACCCGGAGCAGTCGAACCCGGACGGCGTGGTGCCGCCCCACACGTACGGCACGCCCAGGTACCGCATCGCGATGGAGACCACCGAGGCGCCCCGCTCCTTCGCGGCCCGCTCGGCCTCCTCGGCCTCGATCTTCGCCTGGTACTCGGCGTTCTCCGTGGCGGAGACCACGGAGACGGCTGACTTCTCCAGCGTCAGCTGTGCGTCCGCGGCAACGGTGATCATCGGCGAGGCCGAGACCGACTCGCGGGCCTGTGCGGTCAGCGCGTTGAGGTCCGCAGTGTTGAGCGCGCCCTGGACGGGCTGGCCCTGCAGCGCCGTCGTTGCCGGTGCCGCCTGGGCCGGGGTGGCGATGAGCGACAGCAGCACGCCGCCGCCGGCCGCCGCGACGACCGCACCGCGTCCGGCGAACGAGCTGACCTGCTCGCCCGCGGCGCGCGCGACGCCGGCCAGGGGGCGGTGCGCCGCCCGGTGCCGGCCGCGTGCACGGGGGAGTGCGGCCGGTTCGAGGTTGGGATCCATGAAGGCTGGGACCTTTCTGGTTCGGAAGACAAAGCGCACACGCGGCATCGTGGTGGGCCGAGCCGAGGTGCGCCCACACTAGCGCCTCATCCGGCGGTGCGGGACCCTCCTGGCGTGATCTCCTCGTGATCTTTTTTTCCGCCGGGTGCGGGACGGGGACCAGCGCCCGTCCCGCACCCGTCTCGCCTACTGCGGGACGACCCAGACCTGGGTCCAGAGCCCGTTGCAGTCGTAGATCTGCAGGTCGGTCCCGTCGGCGGTGTTGCCCTGGGGCACGTCCAGGCAGCGGCCCGACTGCGGGTTGTACAGCGAGCCGTCGGCCCGCGCGTCCCACTGCTGGGCGCCGGAACCGTTGCACTCCCAGAGCTGCACCCTGGTGAAGTTCGCGGTGCCGTTGGCGTCCACGTCGAGGCACCGGCCGAACGCGCGGACTGTGCCGTCCGCGCCCATGGACCACGTCTGGCCGGTGGCGGTGCCGCACGTCCAGAGCTGGGCGGCGTTCCCGTTCACCGCCGTGTTGGTGTCGACGTCGAGGCACTTGCCGCCCGGCGCGCCGACCGGGCCGGTGGGTCCGGGGAGCGAGCCGATGCCGAACCGCACCTCGCACTGGTTGCCGGTGCCGAGCCACGTCGCGGCGAGGTAGAGGTAGGAGGTCCCGTCCTCGCGCGGGATGGCCGGGGTGGAGTAGCCGGGGCACGACGGCACACCCGTGGCGTATCCGCCGGTCGGGTTCACGGTGACCGGTGTGGCGGCCTCGGTCCACGCGCCGTTGCCGAGCGAGGTGTTGGCGAACAGCACGGTGCCCGACTCCGCGAGGACCGTATTGTTCCCGGTGGGCCCGGCGACGACGCGCTGGCCGGACAGCAGCACGGTCCCGTTCGGGCCGCCGCCCGGGACCCACGAGATGTACGGGGTGTGCAGGAGCTCGCGCGCGTCGGCGGTGCGCACCAGGGTGCCCGCGTCGCCGGCCGCGCCCCAGTCGTACCCGTTGGCGCTGCGCTTGACGTACACCTCGCAGGCGTGGTCCGGGTCGGTGGCGTCGCGGCACATCTCGTACGCCATCAGGTGGTCGCCGTCCGGCAGCGCGGCGAACGTCTGCATCCCCGGACGACGCAGGTTGTCGCCCGGGAAGGAGACGTCCACGGTCATCGAGGAGCTCCACGTGCGTCCGCCGTCGGACGACGTGTAGTGCCCGATCACCTGGTTGTTGGTCGGGGTGTTCGCGGGGCGCTCGTCGGAGATGAAGCAGGCGAGGCGGTCGTCCTCGGTGACCAGGAAGACGGGCTCCCAGATGCCGTGGCCCCAGGTGTCGGGCTGGCCCGAGGTCTGCGTGCAGTTGGACAGGAACTGCCAGGTCGACCCGCGGTCGGTCGAGCGGAAGACCTCGACCTTCTGGGTGCTGTAGTCGCCGACCTGCCACGCGGTGCCCGCGGCGAGGACGTCGCCGGCGGCCAGGCCGTTGATGGCCCGCGGTACCTCGTACAGCGTCGGGGCCTCCAGGTCCCAGCCCGGTGTGTTCGAGGTGATGGTGGACACGGCGGACCACGACTGGCCGCCGTTGGTGCTGCGGTAGACGGGCAGCGCCGTGGGGGAGCCGGTGCCGCCGCGCGCGAACGTGGCGAGCATCGTCTGGTTCGCGCTCAGGTCGTGGTCGAGGCGGACCGCCCGCGGGTAGCCGGCGGTCCCGTTGGGGTGCTGGCCCAGGTCCGGGCTGTACAGCACGTTGCCGGGGAGGGCGGCGGGGGTGACGTCGCCGGACGCCGGTGTGGCTGGTGTCGTGGTCGAGGCCGCTGTTGCCGCCGCTGGTGCCGTTGCGGTTGCCGTCGTCGTCGTCGCTGTTGCCGCCGTCGCGGCCGTTGCGGGCGCCGTCGCCGTCGCCGTCGTCGCCGCCGCCGTTGCGGTTGCCGCCGTCGCCGGTGCCGTTGCGGTCGCCGCCGTCTTCGGCGCGGCCGCTGTCGTTGTCGCGGCTGTCGTTGCCGTTGCGGTCGCCACCGTCGTGGTCAGGGCGGATGCCGGGGTCGCTGTCCCCGTGCGGTCTGATGCGGTGGTGGGCGACGCGGCTCCCAGCGCCGCCGTCGCGCCGGCCGGTGCCCCGGCCAGGGCGAACGCCGCAGCGAGGGCGACGGTCAGTGCGGCGGATCTCCGCCGGGTCGTGAGATGTCGAGACATGGTGCAGGACCTCCTTGTCGTGCGCGTGATGTCCGGCAGCGGTGCGGGCCGTCGTGCCCGAGATGCACCTTTGCAGACGTTGCAAAGCCAACTGTGGCTCACGATGTGCACACGTTGCAAGACCCACGCACGGCAAAGTCGCGCTCGCCCCCGCCATTGCGCCCGAAATCACGCCAGTTCCGGGCGCAATGACGGGGTAGACCGTGACTTCCAGTCAGCCCGGCCCGGCCCGGCTCGGGTGCCGGGCCCGGTGTCCGCGCCGGCTCGGCCCGGCCCGACTCGGCTCGGCTCGGCCCGGCCTGGTCCAGCCCGGCTCGGCCCGGCTCGGCCCGGCTCGGGTGTCGGGCGGTGCATGATCGGCGCCCGGCGGCGCGGTCGGCGCCGGATGGTGCGCGGTCGGCACCCGGCGCGTGGCGAAGTCACGTTCTACCCAGCGATCTGGCCCGGAATCACGTGCGTTCCGGGCCCAATGACTGGGTAGACCGTGACTTCTCGGCCCGGCCCGGCCCGGCGGCGGGCGACGGCGTCAGCCCCTGTTGCCGGGCGACGCGGTCAGCCCCCGTTGCCGGGCGACGGCGTCAGCTCGTGGCTGGCACCGTCGTGTCCGTGCGGGTCATCCGGACGCCAGGCATTCGGCACTTTGCATCGAGGTCGGCACAGGCCTGTGCCGACCTCGATGCAAACTGCCGAGTCTGCGGTGCAAACTGCCGATGCCGGTGCGGACTGCCGAGTCTGCGGTGCAAACTGCCGATGCCGGTGCGGACTGCCGAGTCTGCGCGGCAAACTGCCGACCTCGGTGCGCACTGCCGAGTCTGCGGTGCAAACTGCCGAACCCGCCGCCACCACCGGCTCCAACAGCGGAGCCCCCCGCCGTCGCCCTCGGCTCCGCGGTCGGAGCCCCCCGCCGTCACCCCCCGCCCGGCACCGCCGTGCTCTCGCGGGCCACCAGCGTGTGCGGCGCCGTGACCTCGACCGCCGGGGTGTCCGGGTGGTCGATGCGCTCGGCGATCCGGCCCACCGCCTGGCGGGCGATGAACGGGGTGTCGAGGGAGACCGTGGACAGGCTGGGGTGCGTGTACTTGCCCTCCTCGATGTCGTCGACGCCGATCACGGCGACGTCGTCGGGCACGCTCCGGCCGGCGTCGAAGACGGCGCGCATCGCGCCCATGGCGAGCAGGTCGGAGTAGCAGAAGATCGCGTCGGGCGGCTCGGGCAGGGCGAGCAGCGCCGTGGCGGCGTCGTACCCGTCGGCCCGGCTGTAGTGCGCCGCCGGGCGCAGCAGGTCGCGTTCAGGGGTGAGCCCGGCCTCGGCCAGCGCGCGCTCGTAACCCACGGTGCGCTGGCGCGGGGTGGTGTAGTCCTCGTCGGGCTGCACGCCGATCGCCGCGATGCGGGTGCGGCCGGTCGCGATGAGGTGGGCCGTCGCGTCGTGGGCCGCCTGCACGTTGTCGATGGCCACGTGGTCGTAGCGGCCGTCGAAGTCGTGCTCGCCGAGCAGCACGAGCGGCATCGACCGGCTGGGCTCCATCTCGGCCAGCTCGCCCTGCGTGACCAGGGGGGTGAACAGGACGCCGTCGAACAGCATCGTGCGGTCGGCGCCCGTCAGGAGCCGGCGCTCGCGCTCGTGGTCGTGCCCCGTCTGGTCCACCATGACGCGGTACCCCAGCGCGGCGGCGGCGTCGATCACCTCCCGCGCGAGCTCCGCGAAGTACGGCACGTCGATCTCCGGGACCACGAGCGCCAGCACGCCGGTACGCCCCGTGCGCAGCGTGCGCGCCACCGGGTTGGGCCGGTAGTCCAGCTCCTCGATCGCGGCCTGCACGCGCTGCCGGGTCCGCTCGCTCACGTGCGTGTAGCCGGCGACGACGTTCGACACCGTCCGCACCGAGACCTGGGCTTTCTCTGCCACATCGCGCAGTGTGATCGGCACCGCGGTCCCCTTTCATCCTGGTGGACCTAAGGATAGGCCTTGCAACGTACGCAAAGCCGAGCTAGTTTGCACACGTTGAAAACCTCGCGGGGTGCCACGCCCCGCGCATGCACAAGGGAGTGCTCATGCACCCGATTCGCACCACCCGCGCGGCCGCCGGCCGCCCGCCCGCGCACCGCACCACCCGCACCACCCGCACCGCGGCGTCCGTCGCCGCCGGAGCCCTGACCCTGGCGGTCGCGCTCACCGCGTGCGGCCCCGCCATCACGAGCGGGGAGGCCGGCACGGACGACGCCGCGGCGTCCGCCGACCGCCTCCAGGCCCCCGCCGAGGAGTCGCCGCAGGGCGAGATCACCATCTGGGACCGGTCCGGCGACCTGTTCAACGTGTTCGAGGCCGTCATCGACGACTTCAACGAGGTCTACCCCGACATCACGGTGCACCACGAGGCCGTGGACATCGACGCCAAGCTGCAGAACACCCTGATCACCGGGGCCGACGTGCCCGACGGCGTGTTCCTCGACGACGCCAAGGTGGCCGGCTTCTCCGACTACCTCTGGGACCTCACCGACGTGCTGGCGCCGTACACGGACGACATCGCCCCGCAGAAGATCGACGTCAACTCGCAGGACGGCGCCATCTACGGCGTGCCGTTCGACCTCGACCCGGGCCTGCTCTTCTACAACGAGAAGGCGCTGACCGAGGCCGGGATCGACGCGACGGAGATCGAGACCTACGACGATCTGCTGGCGGCGGCCCGCGAGTACCAGGAGGCCGTGCCGGGGTCGAAGCCGATCCACCTGGAGCAGAGCCCGTTCCTGGGCCAGCTCCAGCTCGAGATGTACGCGAGCCAGCTCGGCACGGCGCTGGCGGACGAGAACGGCGAGCTGCGGCTCGACTCCGACGAGTACCGGCAGGTGCTCGGCTGGCTCGACACCGTCAACCAGGAGGGCCTCGGCACCCGGGCGGAGTACCTGTCGCCCAGCGACGTCGGCGCGCTGGAGTCCGGTGACCAGGTGTTCTACCCCTGGGCCATCTGGTTCAGCTTCGCCCCCGAGCAGCAGCTCACGAAGACCAGCGGCGACTGGCGCGCCATGCCGTTGCCCGCGTGGGAGGACGGCGGGGCGCGCTCCGGCGCCATGGGCGGCTCGTCGTTCGTGCTGCCGAAGGACGGCGAGAACTCCGACCTGGCCTGGCTGTTCTACGAGTTCCTGATGTTCCACGAGGACGGCTACAGCGCCGTCTGGGGCGAGAACGACACCTATCCGAACGGCCTGGCGACGTCGATCCCGGCGTACGCCCCGGCGGCCGACCCGGCGAAGCCGCTGTTCGGCCCGGTCGAGGGTCTCGGCGGGCAGGACCTGTGGACCACCGCGGTCGAGGCCGGCGCGCAGATCCCGGGCGGGGCGCCCGCCCCGACCTGGTGGACCGGCGCGGTCGACTACCTCGGCACGAACGTCCAGCGGATGTACGACGGCGACATGACCCCCGACGAGGTCATCGAGCGGTCGACCGCCGACATCCAGACGAACCTCGTCGACCGGCAGTGAGCACGCTCGTCAGCCCGGAGCGCGTCCGGGGCCGCCAGGGCCGGCCGCTGCTGCGGCCCTGGCTGCCCCGCAAGGTCGCGCCGTACGTGTTCGTCCTGCCGTTCGTCGCGATCTTCGTCGCGTTCAGCGTCTACCCGATGCTGTTCACGCTGCGCCTGAGCTTCACCGACTGGCGCGGTTCGGGCGCGGCGACGTGGGTCGGCTGGGACAACTACACCTACCTGCTCGGCAACGACATGTTCTGGGGCTCGCTGGCCAACTCGGCCGTGCTCTGGCTGATGATCGTGCCGGTGCAGGTGGTGCTCGGCCTGCTCGTCGCGGTGCTGCTGAACAACGCGAAGATCCGGATGCGCTCCTTCTACCGCATCGCGTTCCTGGTGCCGTTCGTGACGCCGCTCGTGGCCGTCGCCCAGATCTGGGTGGTGGTCTTCGACCAGGAGTTCGGGGCGGTCAACGGCCTGCTCAACCTCGTCGGCCTGCCCGACGTCGGCTGGCTCACCACCAGCGCGTGGGCCAAGCCGACCCTCGCACTGCTGTTCCTGTGGAAGACCACGGGCTTCATCGTGATCATCCTGCTCTCGGGCCTGCAGTCGATCGACGCGAGCGTCTACGAGGCCGCCTCGATCGACGGCGCCTCCCGCAGCCGCCAGCTCTGGAGCATCACCGTGCCGCTCGTGCGGCGCACCCTGATGTTCTCCGTGGTGCTCCAGACGCTGGCCGTGTTCCAGATGTTCGCCGAGCCGTTCGTCGTGACCGACGGCGGCCCCTACAACTCGACGACCACCGCTGGCCTGCACCTGTACGAGCACATCACCCGCGGCGACCTCGGCACCGGGGCGGCGAACTCGTTCCTGCTCGTGGTCGTCGTCATGGGTCTCTCGCTGCTGTTCGTCCGGTTCCTGCGGACGGAGGACTGACATGACCACCCTGCACGCCCCCGGCCCGGCCGGGACCCGCCCAGCCCGGACCCGTGTGACGGCGGCCCGGCCGCCCCGGACAGGCCCCCGCGACCTGCCCGCCGTCGTCGGCTCCCAGGCCTTCCTGCTGCTGCTCGCCCTCGCCTTCCTCGCCCCGGTCGCCTGGGCGCTGGTCTCGGCGTTCAAGCCGGCCACCCAGATCATCAGCGACCCGCTGGGCCTGGACCTGACGGCGTTCACCCTCGACAACTACCGCCGGATGTTCGCCGACGTGCCGATCGGTCAGGGCTTCCTCAACACCGCCGTCGTGCTGGTCACCAAGGGGACCATCACCCTGTTCTGCGCCCCGCTGGCCGCCTACGCGTTCGCCAAGTACCGGTTCCCGGGTCGCGACCTGCTGTTCGGCACCGTGCTGATCACGCTCATGCTGCCCACGATCGTGCTGATCATCCCGCTGCTGCTGGAGATGAAGGCCCTGGGCTGGGTCAACACCTACCAGGCGCTCGTGCTGCCCGGCGCCGTGGACGCCTTCGCCATCTTCTGGATGCGGCAGGTCATCGCCGACGTCCCGGACGAGCTGCTCGACGCCGCGCGGGTCGATGGTTGCGGCGAGTTCGGCATCTTCACCCGGATCGTGCTGCCCGTGATCCGGCCCGCCCTGGCCGGGCTCGCGGTGCTGACCGTCATGAACATCTACAACGACTTCGTCTGGCCCGTGGTGGCGGCGAGCTCCGAGCGGATGGCCACGCTGCAGGTGGTCCTGTCCACGCTCGCGCAGAACATCACCGGCAACCGCGTCGGGGCCGACTACGCGACCGTGACCGGCGAGCTGCTCGCCGCCGCGTCGATCGCGCTCGTCCCGCTCCTCATCGTCTTCATCGCACTCCAGCGGCACTTCATCAACGGCATCCTCGCCGGAAGCGTCAAGGGCTGAACCCCGCATTCCTGAAAGGCAGACACACATGACCTCGGCTCTCCCGCGCCCCCACGCAGCCCGCCCCGACGCAGCCCCCGTCTACCCCCGGCCCGACCGTGACCGCTCCGACCGCTGGACCAGCCTGGACGGCACGTGGGACCTCGACGTGCCCGGCGGCACGGTGCCGGTCACCGTCCCGTTCGCCTGGGAGACGGCGGCCTCCGGCGTCGGGCGCACCTGGCTGGAGCACGCGACCTACCGGCGGGCCGTCACCGTTCCCGCGGCCTGGGCGGGGTCGCGGGCCGTGCTGTGCTTCGGCGCCGTGCACCATCACGCGATCGTCCGGGTCGACGGCGTCCAGGTCGCCGAGCACGTCGGCGGGTCCACCCCGTTCGAGGTCGACCTCGACGGCGTCCTTGCGGCCGGCGTCACCGGGACGCTGGAGGTCGAGGTGCACGCGCCCGCCGACAAGCGCGCCATCCCGCACGGCAAGCAGCGCTCCATCCCGCGCGACGACTACGACGGCGTCTCGTTCACCCCGACCTCCGGCATCTGGCAGCCCGTCTGGCTGGAGGCGCGCGGCCGCACGTATGCGGCGCGCGTCGCGGTGCGGGGCGACTCGCTGACCGGCTTCGACGTGACGGTCGGCGTCGCCGGCGACGCGCCCGCGGGCGCGGTGGTGACGGTCGAGGTGACGGCCGGGTCGGGCGCGGTTGGTCCGGACGGCGCGGCGGGTGCGGGGGAGCGGGTCGAGCTGGTCGCCGACGGCGCGGGCGCGGCGTCGGGCCGGATCGAGATCGCGGAACCCCGGCTCTGGAGCCCGGCCGACCCGCACCTGTACGTGCTCACGGTGACGACCCGGGCCGGGGGCGGCGCCGGCGCGCCCGACGCCGTCGCGATCACCGGGGGGCTGCGCCGCATCGAGCGGCGCGGCGAGCACCTGTACCTCAACGACGAGCGGATCTACCTGCGCGGCGTCCTCGACCAGGGCTACTGGCCCGAGACCGGCCTCACCGCCCCCGACGTCGACACCCTGGTCGCCGACCTGGAGCACGCCCGCGACCTCGGCTACAACCTGGTCCGCAAGCACATCAAGCTGGAGGACCCCCGCTGGCTGCACCACGCCGACCGCACGGGCATGCTGGTCTGGGCCGAGCCGCCCGCCCCCAGCCGGTTCAGCCCCGAGGCCGCGCGGGCCTTCGAGGAGCAGGTCGCCCCCATGGTCGAGCGCGACGGCAACCACCCGAGCATCGTGATCTGGGGCCTCTACAACGAGGAGTGGGGCCTCGACTGGGACATCCCCGGCAGCACCGACCGCGCCGCCGCCGCCGTCCGGGCCTACGACACGCTGCGCGCCCTGGACGACACACGCCCCGTCGTCGAGAACTCCGGCTGGGCCCACGTCCGCACCGACCTCGTGGACTGGCACTACTACGACGAGGACCCCGCCGCCTGGGCCGCGAACGTCGCGGCGCTCGCGGACGGCACCAGCGAGCACTTCCCGGTCCGGCTCGCGGCCGACTTCCTGGCCAGGAAGTCGCTGTACGGGTCGGCGGACCACCCGCGCACCGGCCTGCCCGTGCTGAACAGCGAGTACGGGGCGGGCTTCACCAGCCTCGAACGGGCCTGGCACCTGCGCTGGCAGACCCAGGAGCTGCGCCGCCACGACCGCTTCGCCGGCTACGTCTACACCGAGCTGACCGATGTCGAGCACGAGATGGCGGGCCTGCTCGACGTCGACCGCCGGCCCAAGGACCGCGGCGGCCTCGAACCGCGCGACATGAACGCCGAGACGGTGCTGGTCGTCGACCTGGTCCCCGCGCACGCGGGCGCCGATCTCCCCGTACCCGACGGCGAGCTCGGCCTCGACGTGCACGTCTCGCACCACGGCCCGGGGGTCGTGCGTGGGCGGGTCCGCGCGGCCTGGGTTCCGGCGGGCACGCCGTTCGGCGAGGTTCGCGACGGCGACGGCGGGTTGCTCGGCGGCGGGTCTAGTGACGACGCCGGGGCGTCCGGCGTCGCGTCGGACACCGTCGAGGCCAAGCCGTTCGTGCTCAGCCCGGCCGTCCGGGTCACGGTGCCGCCGCCCGGCGCGGCGTCGTCGGCCCGCCTGCACCTGTGGCTCGTGGGCGACGACGGGGCCGTGCGGGCGCGGACCTTCGTCGACGCGGGGCCGATCGAGGAGCCCAACCGGCGCGGCGAGCGCTGGGCGTGACGAAAGCCTGACCAGGCCTGACCCCGCCGCGCGGCGGGGTCAGGCCTCGTGCTGCCGCGCCTCGTCGGGCAGCCCGGTGAGGGCGTCGACCGACCGGCCGATCTGGCCGACGGCGCGGGCGAGCAGGTCGTCGGGGTCGGTGTCCCAGGTCTCGGCCTTCTGGTCCAGCAGGCCGTCGAGCGCCAGCGCCGCCAGGCCGTGGCCCGTGGCCCAGAGCGTGAGCCCGAGCGCGTGCGGGTCGGCGACGCCGAGCCGCCCGACCAGGTCGGTCAGCACCTGGAGGGCGGCGTCGCCCGCCTCCTGCACGGCCGGGTGCTTCTCGGGCTCGGAGAGCTCGGGGCGGAACATGACCTGGAAGTGCCCCGGCTGCCGCCGGGCGAAGGCGACGTAGGCGGCGACCGTGCGCGACACCTCGTCGCCCCCCGATGTCGTACCCGGCCGGCCGACCGCGCCCAGCAGGTCCTGGGTGAGCAGGTCGAAGCCGCGGGCCGATATCGCGGACAGCAGCGCCGCTCGGTCCGCGAAGTGGTGGTAGGGCGCGCCCGGGCTCACGCCCGCCTCGCGCGCGACGCGCCGCAGGCTCACGGCGGCGATCCCCTCGGCCTCGATGAGCCGCACGCAGGCCTCGACGAGCTCCTCGCGCAGCGCGCCGTGGTGGTACGTCTCCCGTTTACGTGACCCGTTGACCTCCATAGCGGCAATCTATACGGTGCTCATTATCTAAACACTGCTCAGACTGGAGACGCGATGTCGAGGGTTCTTGTCACCGGCGCCACGGGGTTCATCGCCGGGCACGCGATCGAGGAGCTGCTCAGGAACGGTCACGAGGTGCGCGGGACGGTGCGCTCGCTGCGCGATCCCGCCCGCGTGTCGCACCTGCGCCGCATCGCCGGGGTGGTCGGCGGGCGGCTCGACCTGGTGGAGGCCGACCTGTCCCGCGACGACGGCTGGGACGACGCCGTGGCCGGGCGCGAGTACGTGCTGCACATGGCGTCGCCGTTCCCGGCCGCGCCGCCGCGGGACGAGAACGAGCTGGTCGGGCCGGCCGTCGACGGCACCCTGCGGGTCCTGGGGGCGAGCGCGCGGGCCGGGGTGCGGCGCGTGGTCATGACGTCGTCCCTCGCCGCCGTGAGCGCGGCCGCCTCGCGCGCGGGCGACCGGCGGTGCACCGAGGAGGACTGGAGCGACCCGGACCGGATCGCGCCCTACGCCAAGAGCAAGACGCTGGCGGAGCGCGCGGCCTGGGACTTCGTCGCGGACCACCCCGAGCTGGAGCTCGCGGTGATCAACCCGGGGCTCGTCCTGGGCCCGGTGCAGCACGCGGCGTCCGGCACGTCGGTGTCGCTGGTGCGCAGACTCCTCGGCCGGGAGATCCCGGCGGTCCCGGAGCTCGGGTTCGCCCCGGTCGACGTGCGGGACGTGGCGCGGGCGCACCGGCTCGCCATGGAGAAGCCTGACGCCGCGGGTCAGCGGTACATCTGCGCCGGCGACAATTTCTGGTTCGGCGACCTCGCACGGATCCTCGACGAGGAGTTCGGGCCGCAGGGGTACCGCGTGCCGCGGCGCCGGATGCCGTACTGGATGCTCTGGACGGTCGGCCGGTTCGACCGGGAGGTGCGGCTCGGCCTCGACTTCGTCGGCAATGCGGAGCTCGTCAGCGCGGACAAGGCCCGTCGCGAGCTCGGCTGGGACATGCGGCCCGTGCGGGAGACGCTGGTCGACACCGGCCGCAGCCTCGCCGAGCTGGGGCTCGTCCGGCCGCGCGGCGCGGTGCGACCGGCGGCGTGAGCCGGGCGGCCGGCAGGGTGAGCCGGGCGGTCGGCAGGGTGAGCCGGGCGGTCCGGGTGGTCGGCAGGGTGAGCCGGGCGATCGGCAGTTTGGATCGCAGACTCGGCAGTCCGCATCCAGGTCGGCACAGGCCTGTGCCGACCTCGACGCAGGCTGCCGACCTCGCAGGAAGCTGCCGACCTCGACGCAGCTGGCCGTCACCGTCACGATCGAGGTGCCGGGCCGCGCGCCGCGCGCGCTGCCGACCTCGACGTACCTGCCGACGTCGACCGCACCGGACGACCTGCCGACCTCACCGGAGGTCCCTCAGCGAGGCTCCGGCCGAAGGGCCCGCAGGCGCCGGTTCAGGTACTGCTGCTCGGCGAGGTTGTGGGTGGACCGGGCGGCCCGGCGGTACGCGTCGGCGGCCTCCGTCGTCCGGCCCAGGCGTTCCAGGAGGTGCGCGCGGACGGCGTCGAGGCGGGGCAGACCGGGGTGCTGCCGGTCCAGGTCGTCGAGCGAGGCCAGCGCCGCACCGTCGCCGCGCACCTGCGCCTCGGCGACGATCCGGTTGAGCGTGATCGTCGGGTTCTGCCGGCCGGTCACGACCTCCAGGACGCCGTACAGCGCGAGGATCTCCGACCAGTCGGTCGAGGCGGTGTCGGCGGCCTCGGCGTGCAGCGCCGCGACGCAGGCCTGCAGCAGATAGGGCCCGGGCTCCGCACCGGGCACGGTCGCCTCGACCAGGGCGACGCCCTCGCGCACGAGGGCGCGGTCCCACCGGGTCCGGTCCTGCTCGTCCAGCGGCACCAGGGAGCCGTCGTCCGCCTGCCGTGCGGGCGCGCGCGACGCGGTGAGCAGCATGAGCGCGAGCAGCCCGGCCACCTCGGGGTCCTTCGGCAGGGCCTGGCGCAGCAGGCGGGCCAGGTGGATCGCCTCCGCCGCGAGGTCCGCGTCGCGGGCGGGCGTGCCCGACGTCGTGTGGTGGGCCTCGGTCAGCATCGCGTAGAGGACGTCGAGCACGGGGCTGAGCCGTTCGGCGGCGTCGCGAGGCCGGGGCAGGTCCCCGCCGAGCTCGGCCAGCTGGCGCTTGGCACGCGTGATGCGCTGGGCGACGGTCCCCTCCGGGAGCTGGTGGACGTTCGCGATCTGCGCCGTCGTCAGGCCGGCCACGGCGCGCAGCGTCAGGGCGACCTGCGCGGGGCGGGCGAGCGCGGGATGACAGCAGAGCTGGAGCAGGAGCAGGCTGTCGTCGGCCGGGGAGGCACCCGGGTCCGCGCCGTCCGGCGGTGTGCTCAGCGGGTGGGCCAGGAGCGCCTCCCGGGCCTCGCGGTCACGCCGCCGGCTGTCGGCACGCACGCGGTCCACGTACCGGCGCCGGGCCGTGGTGACGAGCCAGGCCAGCGGGTCCGACGGCGGTTCGGCCGGCCACTGGCGGTACGCCGCGAGCAGGGCGTCCTGGACGGCGTCCTCGCACACGTCGAACTGGCCCGTGCCGTGGGTGCGGACGAGCCGGGCGAGGACCTGCGGCGCGAGCTCGCGCAGCAGGTCCTCGCCGACCCCCGGCCCAGGGTTCACAGGTCCCCGAGGTCGCTGAACATCACGGGCCGTACCTCGACCGCCAGCCCGTCGATGGACGTGTCGGGGATCATGCGGGCGAGCTCCAGGACTCGTGCCTCGTCCTCGACGTCCACCAGGTAGAAGCCGCCCAGGAACTCCTTGGCCTCGGCGAACGGCCCGTCGCTGGTCTGCGGCGTCCCCGCCACCGACCGCACCACCTTGCTCTGGCTCGGGTCGGCGAGCGCCTGCGTGCCGACGAACTCGCCACGCTCCTTGAGGTGCGCCATGAACGCCTCGTGCCCGTCCTGGACCAGCTTGTTCTGCTCCGGGGTGAGCTGTTCGAGGACGGTGGGGTTGATCTGCATCAGGATCAGGTACTTCATGGTTCCTCCTGGGTTCTCCGCGACGGCGCCCTGCCGTCGTCGTACCCCTTGGTCGGCACGGACCCGCCGGATACGACAACCGGCCCGAAGAAATCTTCGCGTGGCCGGACGGGCTCCGGCGAGCCGCCATACTGGAGTGTGACTACGTCCATCGTGACTCCTGCGGAAGCGGGGGCGGAGATACCGATCGAGCTGCTCTACCGGGTGCCCTACGGCAAGGTCCTGCATGGCAAGGACTGCCCGCACCTGACTCCGAGCCGGTTGGCGACGCTCCACCCCGCCACCGAGCTGGACCGCCAGAAGTTCAAGATCTGCAGGTCGTGCCTCATCGCGCTCGACGGCGACCCCGGCCGGGACGACTTCGAGTCGCTCGACGCGGCGCTCGAGGCGCTGCACGTCCCGCAGGCGAACCGGCCGGCCATGCGCGCCATCGCGGAGGGCCTCGACACGGCCCGCATCTGGATCCCGGCGACGCGCACCTACATCGCGGTCTCGCCCGGCACGGGGCACGAGGTGACCGCGTTCTTCAGCAAGGACTCCGTGGACCTGCGCAAGGACGAGGGCGGCTACGAGCGCCTGGTGTTGTCGACGCCGACCACGCCGGCCGGCCGGACCAGTGCGGCGAAGGCCTCGGGCACGAGGAAGACGAAGGCCGCGGCCGCGCAGGAGCCGGAGCCGGCCCCGCCGACCTGCCCCACCTGTTACATGCAGCTCCCGGCGACGGGCGTCTGCGACAGCTGCGACTGACCGACCGACCCGTCGTCCGGCTGGAGGCACATCCCCTTTGAGGCCCGGGTTTCTTCGCTTTGAGCCGACTCAAAGCGAAGAAACCCGGGCCTCAAAGGGGATCCGACGGGGCGAACCCGGGCCGGGTCGAATCTGGACCGCCGGGTGTGAAGACGTGCCGACAGGCTGGGTAACGGAGAGGTAGCAGTGCTCCCTCTCCGTAACCCTTGCGGCTGCGGGTCGTGTTGCTGGGAGTAGCCGATGTCCACTCCCAGCAACACGACCCGCGTACTACTGGCTTCCCCGGCGCCGATCCTCAGCGCTGGGCCCGGCGCCGCGGAGGGACCTACTTCCTGCCGGCGATGCCGAACGCCGCCGTGACCTCCTGGGTCACCGAGTTGCCGGCGTCGTCACGGGCGGTCGCCCGCAGCGAGACCAGGTCGGCGCCCCGCGACGGGATGCGCAGGTTCGCCTTCCAGCGGTCGCCCTCGCGCCGCAGCTTCACGTCAGACCAGGACGAACCGCCGTCGTAGCTGACCTCCAGCGTCGCCCCGGCCAGGGAGCCCGCCCGCGGGGCGCCCGGCACCGTGTACGGCTCCACCGCGAACGGAACGGTCGAGCCGGCCCGGACGGTGCCGTCGAGCGCCGTGTCCACGTCGTAGTCGAGCTGGACCAGCGGGAGCGGCGTGCCGTTCTCACCGGGCACGGCCTCGTCGGCCTGGTCGGCCACGAAGGTCCACGACGTGCGGGTGCTCGTCGAGTACCGGTGCGCGTCGTCGGCGGCGTCGGTGTCGATCTCGAACCGGTACTTCTGCGGCCCCTCGACCACCGGGACCGACGTCTGGACCGCCTGCCCGATGTTCTCCCGGACCAGCGTGTCGCCCTGGTACAGACGGGAGGTCACCGGGGTCTCGCCCCAGCCGAACCCGCCGGTCAGGCCGTTCGGGCCGCCCGCGGTGGACACGTTGACCGCGAACCAGTCGGCGCCGTGCCACGGGCCCCAGTAGCCGTCGCCCGTGCGGGGCGCCGCCACAGCAGCGAACCAGTCGCGGACCGTGGTGCTGCGCGGCTCGTAGGCCTGGCGGACGCCGCGCTGCTCCCAGCCGCTCTCATGGTTCACGTTCTCGTACCACTCGACGTCGTCGTACGTCGAGACGTAGTCGGTCCGCTCCGACGCCGTGGGCTGCAGGGCCCGGACGCTGAGGCACGGCGGCCACTGGTAGTCGCGGCAGTCCGCGCGGTCGTCGACGGCGAGGCGGTCCTCGGTGTCGTTGTAGCGGCTCTCCACCGTGGCGAGCTGCCGCGTGGTCGGCGCCAGGGCGAGCTCGGCGGGGATCTCGCCGGGCCAGCTCTTGGACACGTCGTACAGGTACGTCGGGAACTCGACGGCCTTGCCGGTCAGCGTGAGCCGGCCCGTTGCGGCCGCCTTCAGGAGCTTGGGGCCCTGGGCGGACGGCACCGAGACGACCGGCAGGTCACCCTGGGTGACGTTCTCGACCAGGGAGCCGGGGCGGTCGTCGACCACCACGAGCAGCGCGGCCCTGGCCGCCTGGGCGGCAGCCTCCCGCTCCTCGGCGGTCACGGCGTCGTCCCTGGTCACCAGCACTGCGCGGCCCTCGGCCCGCACGCCCTCGTAGTCGGCGGCGGTGCCCGTGCCGGCGGCGACGGCCCGCAGCGAGACGCGGCCGTCGAGCCGCGCGGAACCGTTCTGGTAGACCGGGTCGAACCCGACCGGCAGGGGGCTCCACGCCGTCAGGTCGAGCGCCGGCTCGATGGCCCGCCACCGCACGGCGAAGTCGAAGTCGGCGCTGTCGACCGGACCCGTCCTCGCGGCGTAGAACGAGTCGACGTCCGCCGGGACGGCGTACGTGGCGGCGAACGTCGAGTACAGGCCGCCGATCCCGGAGTCGTTGAAGAACTGGAACCGTCGGTAGGCGACGTCGCTCGCGCGGGGCGTCCTCAACGTGAGCTCGTCGGCGTCGCGCGCGTCCAGCACGAGCGACCGGTCGGCGTCGGTGACGACGACCTGCGGGTCGCCGACCAGCGCGATGCCGGTCGAGCCCGGCCCCTGGGAGCCGGCGACGTCGAGGAACGCCGTGGCGGAGTAGACGCCGGGCTGCAGGCGCTGCGTCGGCACCTCGCCCGTGGCCGGGTCGATCGGCAGGCTGCTGACGAACTGGTCGCCGTAGCGGTAGAAGTCCACGTAGCCGCTGGCGGGCTCGCCGGACCGGTCGAGCGCCGTGATGTCGAGGCCGTACCGCTCCTCCTCCTTCACCAGCGCGACGGCGGTGCGGACGGTCACCTCGCCCGAGGCGTCCGTACCGACGACGGCGCCGCTGTACTTACCGGCCAGTGCCGCGTCGTCGGCGTCGCCGGTGACCGTGACGTCGGCCGTGCCACCCGCCGGGACCACGACCTCGGCGGCGGACAGGGTCATCAGGTCGCTCGGCGCGCCGTCCGGCCCGGTGACGTCGGTGCTGAGCGCGAGCGTGACGTCGGCGTCCGTGGTGTTGGTGAAGGTGACGGTGCTGGTCGCGGGCTCGTCGCCGTCGTGCGGCCAGTCGTAGAAGCCGAGCAGGCCGCCGCCCGACGCGTCCACGCCGTCGAGGGCGGCCGGGACATCGAGACGGCCCGTGCCCACCTCGTACGCCGGGGCGTCGATGTCGGCGGCGGAGGAGACCAGCGCCTCCTTGAGCTGCTCGCCCGTGAGCTCGGGGTGCGCGCCCTTGACGATCGCCGCGGCGCCCGCGACGTGCGGGGTGGCCATGGAGGTGCCGCTCATCGACGTGTACCAGCCCGATCCGCCCGACTGCTGCGAGCGGGCCGCGACGATGCCGACGCCGGGCGCCGTCAGGTCGGGCTTGATCGCGTGGTCGCCGACGCGCGGGCCGTAGCTGGAGAAGTCGGCGCGCACGTCGTCGTCGTCCACCGCGCCGACCGTGAGCGCGGCGTCCGCGGTGCCGGGGCTGCCGAGCGAGCCCTCGGCGTAGCTGTTGCCTGCCGCGACCACGAACAGGGCGCCCGTCTCCTCGCTCAGCGCGTTCAGCGCCTGCGCCATGGGGTCGGTGCCGTCGTTGAGGCTGGAGTCGCCGAGGCTCATCGAGACGACGTCCGCGTTCGCGGCGCCCCACTCCATGCCCGCGATGATCCAGGAGTCCTGGCCGTAGCCGTCGTTGTCGAGCACCTTGCCGACCAGCAGGTCGGCGCCGGGGGCGACGCCCTTGTACAGGCCGTCGCTCGCGGCGCCCGTGCCGAGCACCGTGGAGGCGACGTGCGTGCCGTGCCCGTGCTGGTCGTCGTCGACCGCCTGGCCGGGCACGAACGACTCCGCCTGCGCGATCTGGTCGGCGACGTCGGGGTGGGTGGCGTCGATGCCGGTGTCGAGCACGGCCACCGTGGCGCCCGTGCCGTCGAAGCCCGCGGCCCACGCCTCGGGCGCGCCGATCTGCGCGGTGCTGTGGTCCAGCGTGGACTCGGCCTTGCCGTCGAGCCAGATCTTCTCGACGCCGCCGGCGAACGCGCCGGCCTCGGCACCCGAGCGCGCGGAGCGCGTGGAAGCGGCGGTCGCGGCCGACCAGAACGCCGACGCCTCGGCCTTCTTCGCGTCCACGGCGGACGCGTCGATGCTCGGCAGGTCGAGCGTGCGCTGCGCGCCCGGCAGCTCGGTCGCGGCGGAGCGCGCCGCGGCGCGGGTGTGCTCCAGGATGAGCGGCGTCGCGGCCACGGTCTCGTCGTCGTACTGCATCTCCAGCAGCGCGGTGACGTCGAACAGCCGCCGGTCCAGCGTGCCCGCGGCCAGGTACGGCAGCGCGGCGTCGGGCACCACGTAGAGGTGGTCGCCCACCTGCTGGGTGCGGACGGCGCCGCCGTCGGCCGACTCGACGCCGACCGTCAGCGCGCCCGCGTCGGTCGTGGTGACGTCGACGACGTCGCCGGTCACGAGGGTGACGGTGGTGCGGCCGTCGGCCAGGGCGGGCGTCCGCGGCGCGGTGCCGCCGGAGCCGGAGCCGCCGGGACCGGACAAGGTGCCGGGGCCCGAGGCGGGCTCGGAGCCGGACGGGATGGTGGTCGCGTGGGCGGTGGTGGCCATCGTGGCGACCAGGGCGGTCGCGGCGACGGCTGCGGCGGCCCTGGTGGCGGCCGACAGCCCGCGCCGAGTGGGGGATCTCATGGACCTGGACACTCCCAGCGAGCGGCGACACGTCACAAGAGGCGCATCGTGGCGGCTTTACGGCATGTCGTGACTCCGCCAGAGTTGGGCACCCATCGACGTGACGGAGGAGTGCCATGCTCGGCGACGTGCTCGGACTGACCCCTGACGAGACCCTCGCGTACAGCGAGCTCGTCGCCCTGCCCTCGGCGACGGTCGCGGACCTCGCGGCCGCGCTCAGCCCCTTCGGCACCTCGCTGGGCGACGCCCACCGGCTGCTGCGCCGCCTGGAGGAGCACGGTCTGGCCGCGCGGATCACCGGCGACGAGCGGCGGTTCGCGGCCGCGCCGCCCGCCATCGCGCTCGGGGCGCTCCTCGCGCGCCGGCAGGACGAGGTGCGGCACGCCGAGGTCGAGCTCAGCCGGCTGGAGGAGGTCTACCGGGTGGCCGCGGCGGGCCGCGGCCCCACCGACGTGGTCGACGTGATCCGGGGCGAGGACGCCGTGCGGCACCGGTTCGAGCAGCTCCAGCTCGGGGCGCGCGAGTGCGTGGACGCGTTCGTGCGTCCGCCCGTGATCGTCACGTCCAGCCAGGAGAACTCCGCCGAGGGCCAGGCCGTGGAGCGCGGCGTGCAGTACCGCGTGGTGGTCGAGCGCAGCATGCTGGAGAGCCAGGACGTGACGATCGACGAGGCCGTCGAGGCCACGGAGGCGGGCGAGGACGTGCGCTTCGCCGAGCGCGTGCCGCTCAAGCTCATCGTGATCGACCGGCGGCTCGCCCTGATGCCGCTCACGTCGTCCGGCGACGTCGTGGGCGCGCTGCTGGTCCGGGAGAGCACGCTGCTCGACGCCCTGCTCGCGCTCTTCGAGAACGTGTGGGACCGGGCGACGCCGCTGCTGGTGGGTACGTCCGGCCTGGCCGGCGACGTCGTCGACCACGTGGACGACGATGACGCCCGCGTGCTCGGGCTGCTGCTCGCCGGGCTCACCGACCAGGCGGTCGCCAAGCAGCTCGGCACGTCCCTGCGCACCGTGCAGCGGCGGGTCCGGGCGCTGATGGACCTCGCCGGCGTCGAGACGCGGGTCCAGCTCGGCTGGCACGCCGCGACCCGCGGCTGGGTGCGCTCGGGGGCCGTACCCGTGTGACGTTGCCGACGCCGGCACGGTGACGGCCGAAATCCGCTTTCCGTGCCGCCGTGCCCGGGGTGAGGATCGGGCGGTGACCTCCTCTCCACGCACCGGCGCCCTCGGATTCTGGGCGGACCTGCCGCAGGACGGCCGCTGGCTGCTGTCCACCGTGGTGGTGCAGTTCTTCGGCCGCGGCCTGACGCTCCCCTTCACGATCATCTACCTGCACGAGGTGCGCGGGTTCTCGCTCGCCCTGTCCGGCACGCTCATGGGCCTGATCGCCGTGGTCGGCGTGCTCGTGACCGGCCCGGCCGGGGCCCTCGTGGACCGGTACGGCGCCCGGCGCGTCATGCTGACCGGCCTGTTCTTCGCCGTGGCGGGGTACTCGGTGCTGGCCTTCGCCACGACCCCGCTGGTCGCGGCCGCCGGGCTCGCCCTGTTCGGCGTGCAGCTCGGCGTCGGCTGGCCGTCCGTGAACGCGCTCGTGGCCACGGTGGTGGACGGCGACCTGCGGCAGCGGTACTACGGCGTGAACTTCGCGCTGCTCAACCTCGGCGTCGGCGTGGGCGGCGTGGTCGGCGGGCTCGTGGTCGACGTCGAGCGACCCGGCACCTTCGTGCTGGCGTTCCTGGTCAACGCCGCCACGTTCCTGCTCCCGATCGTGGTGCTGGTCGGCCCGCTGCGGCACCTGCACGGCCGGGTCGACCGACCGCACGACGCCGAGGTGGGCGGCGAGAGCTACCTCGCGATCCTGCGCCGGCCCGAGGTGCTCTGGCTCGCCGCGCTCGGGCTGCTCGCGGCGTTCGTGGGCTACGGCCAGATGGAGGGCGGGTTCCCGGCCTTCGCCCGGCAGGTCGCCGAGGTGTCCACGCGCGTGGTCGGCTTCGCGTTCGTGGTGAACACCGTGGTGATCGTGGCGCTGCAGTTCTGGGTGATGAACCGGGTGCGGGGCCGGCACCGCACGCGCGTGCTGGCGCTCATGGCCGTGGTCTGGGCGGCGGCCTGGCTGCTGCTCGGGGTGACCGGACTGATGCCGGGCGGCCTCGCCGCCGTGGTGATCGTCCTCGCGTTCCACGGCGTGTTCGGCCTGGGGGAGACCCTCATGCAGTCGGTGCTGCCCGCGCTGACCAACGACATGGCGCCCGCGCACCTGCGCGGCCGGTACAACGCGATCGGGTCGGGCTCGTTCCAGGCGGGCACCATCGCGGGACCCGTGGTGGCGGGGCTGCTGCTGGAGCACGGCTGGTCCGGGGCGTTCATCGGCGTGGTGGTCGCGGGCTGCGCCGGGATCGCGGCGACGTCGTACGCCGTCGGACGGCGCGTGACACCGGAGGTGAACGGCGTCGCGGACGCGACCCCGACGTCGTCCCCCACCACGACCCCGGCCTGACCGCGGATCCCGACCCCGGCCTGACCCCGGATCCCGACCGCGGATCCCGATGCCCAACTCACCTTTGAGGCCCGGGTTTCTTCGCTTTGACGCCGTCCAAAGCGAAGAAACCCGGGCCTCAAAGGTGAGTTGGCAGTCTGGAGTGAGGTGTCAGGAGCCCTGAGTGAGGAGTCGTGATCGAGGAGTGAGAAGTCAGGTGTCAGGCGGCAGGTGTCAGGCGTCAGGCGTCAGGCGTCAGGCGGCCGGGTCCGGCGACGTCGCGTGCTCCTGGGCCCACGTCAGGGCGTGGTCCGCGACCTCCTGCCAGCCCTCCGCGCCGCACGTCCAGTGGTCGCGGCCCTCGAACTCGAAGTACTCCGTGACGGCCGGCGACTTGTCGTAGTGCCTCGCGTTGGAGCGGTTCACCGACGGCGGCATGATGTGGTCCTCGCTGCCGGCGATGAACAGCAGGGGAGCGCGGTCGGCGGCGTAGTCCACCCAGGTCTCCTGCGGTCCGGGCTTGAAGTTGGCGAACAGGCCGTACTCCCAGACCCAGTGGCCGGGCGCCGGGATGGCGTACCGCTCCCAGACCTGCCGGGACTCCTCCGCCGAGAGCGTGTTGGTGAACGCGTAGTGGAACTCCTCGGCCGTGAAGCCGACGGCGCGGTGCCGGTTGGCGGGGTTCTTCAGCGCGGGGAACAGGGACCTCGCCTGGGACAGCGGGTTGACCCGTACGCCCTCCGTCGGCGCGGAGTCGATCACCACGCCCGCGGCGCCCAGCCCCCGGGCGAGCAGGAGCTGCGTGAGCGTGCCGCCGAACGAGTGGCCGATGATGATCGGCGCGCTCGGCAGCGCCTCGATGACGCCGGCGAGGTGGTCGACCGTCTCGGGCACGGTGAGCTTCGCGATGCGGTCCGGGTCGGCCCGCAGGGCCTCGACCTCGATCTCGAAGCCGGGATAGCCGGGCGTCACCACGTTCAGGCCCTTGGCCCGGTAGTGGTCGACCCACGCCTCCCAGCTGCGCGGCGTCATCCAGAGGCCGTGGACCAGGACGACGGTGTCGGGCTGTGCTGCGTTCATGACAGAGCTCCTCAGGGTGCGGGAACGGCGGGAATGGCGGAAAGACAGCGGGGACGGCCGGTCAGCCGTCGATGAACGCCAGCAGGTCGGCGTGCAGGCGCTCGCGCGCCGTGTCGGGCAGGGCGTGGGCGGCGCCCTCGTAGACGGTCAGGACGGCGCCGTCGACCAGCGCGGCGGACCGCTTGCCGCCCACCTCGAACGGCACGATCTGGTCGTCGTCGCCGTGGATGACCAGCGTCGGCACGTCGACCTTGGCGAGGTCGGGCCGGAAGTCCGTGGCCGAGAACGCGGCGATGCACTCGTAGGCGCCGCGGTGCCCGGTCGCCATGCCCTGCGCCCAGAACGCGTCGCGGAACCCCTGGTCGACGTCCTGGTTCCGGTTGTGCCCGAAGAACGGCCCGTCGGCCAGGTCGCGGTAGAGCTGGGCACGGTTGCCCCGCTCGCCGGCGCGGATGGCGTCGAAGGTCTCGGGCGGCAGGCCCTCGGGGTTGTCGTCGGTGCGCACCATGAGCGGCGGCACGGCGGAGACCAGCACGAGCCGCGCCACGCGCGCGGTGCCGTGGCGGCCCACGTACCGCACGATCTCGCCGCCGCCGGTGGAGTGGCCCACGAGGGTCAGGTCGCGCAGGTCGAGGGTGTCGACGAGCACCGCCAGGTCGTCGGCGTAGGTGTCCATCTCGTTGCCCTGCCAGGTCTGGCTGGACCGGCCGTGGCCGCGCCGGTCGTGCGCGACGACGCGGTGCCCCCGCTCGGCCAGGAACAGCGCCGCCGCCTCCCACGCGTCGGAGCTCAGCGGCCAGCCGTGGCTCAGCAGCACGGGCGTGCCGTCCGTGCCCCAGTCCCGGTAGAAGATCTCGGCGCCGTCGTCGGCGGTGACATAAGGCATGTGGCCCCCTCGGTCGGTCAGGTGATGAACTCGACCTTGCCGCCGGTCGCGGTACGCGCGGACCACGCGAACCGCGTAGTCCGTCGCAGGCCCGTGACCTGGGTTACGACGTGGCGGGGCGGGGGTTCTGGTCCGACGGCGGGGTGGCGCCCGGTGCCGGCGACGGCGGGGCAGCCAGCCGGTCGGCGAGCTGCCGCCGCGAGGTGACCCCGAGCTTCTGGAAGACCTTGCGCAGGTGGTAGTCGACGGTGCTGGGGCTGATGAACAGGTTCGCCGCGATCTCCGGGTTGGTGTGGCCGGCCGACGCGAGCCGCGCGACCGTGTGCTCCTGCGCCGTCAGGCCGAACCGCCGGGGCGGGGCGTCGGTGTCCCCGGAGGCACCGACGGCCGCCAGCTCGGCGACCGTGCGGTCGACGAACAGCTCGGCGCCGCTGTGGTGGAAGTGCGCCAGGGCGAGCCGCAGCTGCTCGGCCGCGTCCCGCCGTCGCCGGGCCCGGCGCAGCCACTCGCCGTAGACCAGGTGAGCCCGGGCGAGATCCATCTCGGCCCCGGTGCCGTGCAGGGCCTCGACGGAGGCGACGTGGTGCCGCTCGGCGTCCTCGTCCGTCCCGGCCAGGGCCAGCGCCCGCTCGGCGACACCACGGCACCACGGCGAGCCGTTCGCGTCCGCCATGGACGCCAGCAGCCCCGCGACGCGTGCCGCCTCCTCGGGGTGCCCGCTGCGGGCCGCCGCCTCGACGTAGTCCGGGTACTGGTCGGGCGTGACCTGCAGGAACGGGTCGGCGATCAGCGGGCTGAGGCGCTCGTACGCGTCCTGGTAGGCGCCCTCCGCGAGGTCCCGGACCGCGAGCGAGGCGACGGCGGAGGCCTCGACCCCGCCGAAGCCCGTCGCGGCCGCGCCGTCGGCGATGGCCCGCACCACGTCCCGCGGCGCGCCGCCCCACGCCAGGACGGCGACGTTGGGCACGTTCTCGGTGTCCCACCCCATGGCCCGCCGCACCTCGCGGACCAGCTCGTCGTACGCGCCGGCCCGCCGCGGGGTGCCGCCCCACAGCTCCGAGAGCGCCATCACCCACAGCAGCGTGTCGAGCACCTGCAGGGCACCTGAGTCGCGCGCCGCCTGGGCCGCGCGGTCGAGCGCGGCGGCCCGCCCGGCGTCGTCCCAGAGGAACGTGCCGAGCGACGCGATGGCGGTGCCCATGTGCATCATCCGGTCGTCGGGGAGCGCGAGGATCGCGGCCAGGGCCGCGCGCGCCGGGGCCACGGCCCACGGGTACGGGTCGAGCACGATGGCACCCAGCCCCCGCAGGATGTCCGACGTCGGGCCGTCGGCCAGGTCGGCGCCCGCCGTCAGGCGGCGGCCCAGCTCCTCCAGCGTGACCCCGCTCATCAGGCGCTCGGCCGTGCAGCAGCTCTCGAACGCGTGCAGGAGGGCGACCTGCTCCTGCTCGGCGTCCTGCCCGTGGAAGGCGTCGGCGGCGCGCAGGTGCGCCGCGGTGGCGCCGCGCACCCCCTCGGCGTCCGCGCTGAACAGGCTGAGGCCCGTGCGCACCGTCAGCGCGCGGCCCCGGGTCACGGGGTCCACGGCGGCCAGGTCGATCTCGCTCACGAGCCGCTGGGCCACGTGCGCCGCGCCCACGGCCAGCGCGGCCTCGGCCGCGCCGACCTGGCGCGCGTCGCGGACCGGCCCGGGCGCCGTCAGCTCGGCCGCGCGCGTGAGGATGGTGGCGCGCGAGGCGAGGCCCCCGCGCCGCGCGGCGAGGTCCGCGGTGTGCGCCAGCCGGTCGGCGACGGCGGGGTCCGTGCCGAGCACGGCGCGCGCGGCGTGCCACGCCTCGGTCTCGACCATGCCGATCCCCGCGGCCGCCCGCGCGAGCGCCCCGTGCATCCGGCGCAGCTCGGCGCCGGGCGCGGCGTTGTAGACCGCGGACCGCACCAACGGGTGCCGGAACCGCACGACGGGCTGCAGCTCCACGAGGCCGGCCACCTCGGCCCGGTCGCCGTCGTCGGGTCCCAGGCCCACGTCGGCGGCCGCCGCGGTCACGAGGTCGATGTTGCCCGTCGAGTCCGCCGCGGCCAGCAGCACCCAGGTCTGCACGCGCGGGTCGGCCCGCCGCACCTGCCGCACGTAGTGCTCCTCCAGGTGCCGGCCGACGGGCACCGGCGCCCCGCCCAGGCCCAGGTCCGGGAGCTCGTGCACCAGGGCGTCGCCCGCGAGGTCGATCAGGGCCAGGGGGTTGCCGCCGGTCGCGCGGGCGATCGCGGCGGCCGCCGACGGCGCGAGCGGCCGCTCCGCCGACCGGTTCAGGAGCTGCGCCGCGGCCTCGGGGGAGAGGCCCGTGAGGGCGAGCCGCGGCACCCCGCCCATCCGGTCGGCGATCCCGCCGTCGTCCCGGGCCGCGAAGACGACCGCCACGTTCTCGACCTCGAGGCGCCGCGCCACGAAGGCGAGGGCGTCGAGGCTCTCGGCGTCGATCAGGTGTGCGTCGTCGACGACGCACACCACCGGCCGCTCGGCCCCGGCCGCGGCCAGGAGCCCGAGCACGCCGAGGCCCACCAGGAACCGGTCCGGGGCCGGCCCGTCGGCCTGGCCGGACGCCACGCGGACCGCCTGTCGCTGCCGCTCCGGGAGGCTCCCGCAGTGCTCGCGGAGCAGGGAGACGAGCCGTTGCACGGCCGCGAACGGGATGGTCGACTCCGACTCGTACCCGTCCAGCCGGATCGTGGCCAGGCCCGGGGTGCGCGTCGCCGCGGTCAGCAGGCAGGTCTTGCCGATGCCCGGTTCGCCCAGGACCAGCAGCGAGCCGCCGCGGCCGTTGCGAGCACCGCCGAGCAGCGTGGCCAGCCGGCGCAGCTCCTCGTCGCGCCCCAGGGGGGCGGCGGCGGTCTCCATGCGCCCACGGTAGGGCCGACGGCGAGGGACTACGTGGTTCACGTGGTCCATATCACCCGGCCTCCTGCGGATGATCTTTGGTGTCCGTACCACGACAGGAGACATACCGATGACCAGGAGACGCTTCACCCGCCCCACCGCACTGGTCGCGGCGCTCGCCACGGCGCTGCTCGCACTCTCTTTCGTGACCGGCGCCACCGCGCCGGCCCGTACGCACGGCTCCTCCGGGGGCCACGGTGACCACGACAAGCCCACCATCGTGCTGGTCCACGGCGCGTTCGCCGACTCCAGCGGCTGGTCCGGCGTCACCGAGCGCCTCCAGGACCGCGGTTACCCGGTCCTGGCGTTCTCCAACCCGCTCCGCGGCCCGACGTCGGACAGCGAGTACCTGCGCCTGTTCCTCGACACGATCGAGGGGCCGATCGTGCTGGTGGGCCACTCCTACGGCGGCGCCGTGATCACCAACGCCGCGACCGGCGACGAAGACGTCGAGGCCCTGGTCTACGTGGCCGCCTTCGCGCTCGCCGAGGGGGAGACCGTGGCCGACGCCAACGCGCTGGGCGGCGGCCCGCCGCCCGTGGTGATCGACCACCTGGTGCTGCGCCCGTACCCGGGAGCCCCCGAGGGCGACGCCGACGCCTACATCGACCCCGAGTGGTACCCGCGGCTGTTCGCCCAGGACCTCCCGCGCGACACGGCCCGCGTCATGGCCACCAGCCAGCGCCCGGCGACGCTGAGCTCGCTCGTGACGCCGTCCGGTCCGCCCGCCTGGGAGGACATCCCGAGCTGGTACGTCGTGGCCAAGAACGACCGGATCATCCCGCCCCAGGCGGAGCGTGCCATGGCCGAGCGCGCCGGCTCCACGACGGTCGAGCTCAAGAGCTCGCACGTGGCGATGATCAGCCAGCCGGGTGCCGTCACCCGGGTGATCCTGGACGCCGCCCGCAACAGCTGAGGCCCGTCCGCCGCCCGGGCACTGGTTCCCGGGCGGCGGACAGCGGGTGATCAGCCGACTTTCGTTGCCCTTTTCGCCCGTTCTCTCCAGAGTGTCACGTGGCCCGCGCTCGTGGGCCAGTGGTTGCGCCCCGTACGGAGCGCTTGCACCCCGGAGGCAAGATGCACAGTCACATGCCCACCAGACGCGCGCCGATCGCTCTCGCAGCGGTCGGCGCTCTGCTGGCCACCACGGTGAGCGTGACCCCTGCGTTCGCGACCACACCCGGGTCCACGGGACCGCAGCCGGCGGGAACGCTCGCCGCCGACGTGCCGGAGCGCGCCGCCGACAAGCTCACGCCCGGCGTGCAGACCCGGTTCGAGGCCAAGGAGACCGCCGACTTCTGGATCCGGTTCGCGGACGCGCCGGACCTCGCCCCGGCCCGGGCGATCAGCGACTGGGACGAACGCGGCCAGTACGTCTACGACGCCCTGACCCGCACGGCCACGACGTCGCAGGCGGGCGTCGTCGCCGACCTGGAGGCCGCGGGCGTCGACTACGAGTCCTACTGGATCAGCAACGCCGTCCTCGTCGAGGACGGCACCCGGGAGCTCGCCGAGCAGGTGGCCGCGAGTCGCGAGGTCGAGGAGGTGCACGAGCGGTTCGCGGTGCAGCCCGTCGAGCCCGTCGAGCGCAAGGCCCCGACCGCGCGGGCGCCGCTCGCCACCGAGTGGGGTCTGGACGCCATCCATGCGCCCGAGGTGTGGGACCTGGGCTACACGGGTGAGGGCATCACCGTGGCCAACATCGACTCCGGCGTCGACGTGGAGCACCCGGCCCTCCTGGAGCACTACCGCGGCTACCTGGGCGAGGGCGGCCTGAGCAACGACTACAACTGGTTCGACGCCGGCGGTTTCTGCGACGGCTCCCCGTGCGACGCCGATGCCCACGGCACGCACGTCATGGGCACCATGGTGGGCGACGACGGCGCGGGCAACCAGGTCGGGGTCGCACCCGGCGCGGACTGGATCGCGGCCAACGGGTGCGCCTCCTGCTCGGACGCCGACCTGCTCGCGTCCGGCCAGTGGATCCTCGCGCCGACGCGGGCCGACGGCTCCGACCCCGACCCGTCGCAGCGGCCGCACGTCGTGAACAACTCCTGGGGCCAGCAGGCGCCCGGCGCCATCGACGACTTCCTGTCCGAGGAGATCGCCGCCTGGGAGGCGGCGGGCATCTTCGGCGCGTGGGCGGCGGGCAACGCGGGCGATGCCGGCTGCCAGTCGACGTCGTCCCCGGGGGCGAACGTGGCCACCTACGCGGCGGGCGCGTTCGGGGAGTCCGGCGAGATCGCCGACTTCTCGTCGCGCGGCCCCGGTGCCGACGGCGTGACCAAGCCGAACCTGGCCGCCCCCGGCGACGACGTGCGCTCGTCCGTGCCCGGCGGTGAGTACGCCGAGTTCAGCGGCACGTCCATGGCCTCCCCGCACCTCGCGGGTGCCGTGGCGCTGCTGTGGAGCGCGGCCCCCGTCCTGGTGGGCGACATCGAGGCGACCCAGGCCCTGCTCGACCAGACGTCGGTCGACGTGGCCGACGACTCCTGCGGCGGCACCCCCGCCGACAACAACGTGTGGGGCGAGGGGAAGCTCGACGTGGCGGCGCTCGTCGCGGCCGCGCCGATCGACGGCTACGGCTTCGTCGCGGGCACCGTGACCGACGCCGACGGCGAGCCGGTCGCCGGCGCGCGCGTCGCCGCCGGCGAGCGCTCCGACACCACGGACTCGGAGGGCACCTACCGCCTGGGCCTGGAGGAGGGCGCGCACGAGCTGGCCGTCTCGGCCTTCGGGTACCTGGACGCCGCGGCGCAGGCCGACGTCGTCGAGGGCGAGACCGTCACGGTGAACGTACGGCTGGAGGCCGCGCCCACGACGACCGTGAGCGGCACCGTCACCGACGGTTCCGGGCACGGCTGGCCGCTCGACGCCGAGGTCACGGTGCAGGGCGCGCCGAGCAGCGTCGCCGCCTGGACCGACCCGTTCACGGGGGAGTACTCGCTGGAGCTGCCGCAGTCGGCCACGCACACGCTGGTGGTGCAGCCCTCCGTGGCGGGGTACGCGACCTTCACCCGCGACGTCGAGGTGGGCACCGGGCCCACGTCGGCGGACGCCGCGCTCGGCGTGCTCGCCGAGTGCACCGCGCCCGGCTACGGCCTGACGGGGGCGGGCACCGCGACCGAGGAGTTCGAGTCGGGCGACGTGCCTGACGGCTGGACCGTCGAGGACCTGGCCGGCAGCGAGCAGGTCTGGACGTTCGACGACCGGTTCGGGTTCTCCAACCAGACCGGCGGCGAGGGGCTGTTCGCCGAGGTGAACAGCGACGCCTACGGCGAGGACGGGTCGCAGGACACGACACTCACGTCGCCGTCCTACGACCTGAGCGGCCTCGACGCGCCGCTGCTGATGTTCGACCAGGCGTACGCCGCGTTCTTCGACTACGCCGACGTGGACCTCAGCCTCGACGGCGGCGCGACGTGGGAGACGGTGCTGCACCAGACCTCCGACGCGCTGGGCCGGACGATCGTGCCCCTGCCGGGTGCGGGCGGCGAGTCCGACGTGCGGGTCCGGTTCCACTACGGCGACGCCGTGTACGCCCTGTTCTGGCAGGTCGACAACGTCTCGGTCGGCTCGTGCGAGCCGGTCGACGGTGGCCTCGTGGCCGGGTTCGTCCACGACCTCAACACCGGCGACGGCGTGGACGGCGCCACCGTGACGGCGGGGGAGCAGAGCGTCCGGACCGCCGACCCCGAGAACCCGTCGGTGGGCGCCGGGTACTACTCGCTGTTCTCCCCGGCCACGGGCGAGCAGCAGGTCGGGTACACGGCCAAGGACTACGAGTCCGCCGAGGCCACGGTGACGGTCGTCGCCGACGCCGTCATCCGGCAGGACGTGGAGCTCGCGGCCCCGCTGCTGACCGTCTCGCCCGGCGACCTGCACCGCGAGGTGCGGCTGGGCGGCACCCGGTCCGGGTCGTTCACCGTGACGAACGAGGGCACCGCGTCCGCGGACGTCGAGGTGGCGCCGGCGTCGTCCGACTTCGAGATCCTCGGGTCGGCGTCCGCCGCCGGCGTCATCAGGGGGGCCTCCGCCGACGTGACCGAGGAGAGCACGGCGTCGTCCTCGGGCGCGCAGGGCGCCCGGGGCGTGGCCGCGGCGAAGGGCGACGGGCTGGCCCGGAGCGGGCGGCACCCCGGCAGGACGGCCACGCCGTCGGCCCCGCCGGCGCTCCTCGCGGACGGGACGACGATCACGCACTCCACGTCGCAGGACATCACCATGGGCAACTCCGTGGCCTGCGTGGGCAGCCAGACGCAGTGGCTGCGGACGTTCACCCTGGAGGACTTCGACATCCAGGGCGAGCTCGCCGTGACGGACGTGTCCTTCGGCGTCGAGACCGCGGCGGCGGGCACCGCCGTCACGGTCAACCTGTACGAGCTCGACGGGGACTTCGTCTACGAGAACATGACGCTGGTGGGCACGTCCGACGTGACCCTGGAGGCCCAGGAGCTCACGCTGGTCGACGTGCCGGTCACCGGCACCGCGTCCGGCACGCTCGTGGTGGAGGTCGTCAGTGCCGGTGAGTTCTTCATCGGGTCCAACGCGGAGCCGGAGACGGCGCCGTCGTACCTCGCCTCCGACGAGTGCGGCAACCCCGAGCCCGCGACGGTCGAGGAGCTCGGCTTCCCCGACATGCACACCGTGCTCAACGTGACCGGTGAGACCACGGTCGACGTGCCGTGGCTCGACGTCCAGCCGCCGGCGTTCACGCTGGCCCCGGGCGCCTCGGCCAAGGTGTTCGTGGACCTCGACAGCAGCCGGGTGGACCAGCCGGGCACGTACACGGCAGGGGTCGTGGCCGACGGCGGCACGCCGTACGCCGAGCCGCGGGTCCAGGTCTCGCTCGCGGTGACCCCGCCGGCGAGCTGGGGCAAGATCGCCGGCACGGTCACCGGAGCCACCTGTGCCGACGAGACCGTCCCGCTGGAGGGCGCGTTCGTGGTCATCGACGGCTCGGAGTACGACGTCACGCTCGTGACCGGGCCGGACGGCGGATACGCCCGCTGGATGGGGGTGTCCAACAACCGGCTGACGCTGCTCAGCTCGGCGACGGGCTACCCGCCGGAGTCGAAGCAGGCACGCATCATCAAGGGCCGGACGGTGGTGCACGACTTCGAGCTGAACGAGTTCTGCGGCTAGCTCGGCGGCTTCCACGGCTCGTCCGGCAGAGCCGGCGCACCGTGGGCCGTCCGCGCCCGGTCCCGGGGCTCACGCCCCGGGACCGGGCGCGGACGGCGTTCCAGGGTCAGGCGCGGACGGCGTCCCGGCGGCTGCGGGTCCAGGTGGCGATTCCGAGGGCCAGCGCCAGGACGGCGGCGACCGCCGGGACCAGCAGCGCCCGCTGGTAGTCGTCCGCGCTCGCGGCCGAGGCGTGGCCGTCGACCAGCACGACCGTGGCGGCCGTGACGCCCAGCGCGGCGCCGAACTGGAACGCCGTGTAGACGACGCCGCCGGCCACGCCGTGCTCCGCCTCGGCCAGGCCCGCCGTGGCCGCCGCGGTCAGCGGCCCGTAGACCAGCGCGAACATGACCGCGACCAGCAGCAGCGACGGCAGCAGGTCGAGGTAGCCCCACGTCCCGTCGAGGCGCAGGGCCAGGACGAACGCCGCCGTGCCCGCCAGCAGCCCGGCCACGAGCACGGGCACGTTGCCGAACCGGGCGACCAGCCGGTGCGTGAGCAGCGGCGCGATGATCATGTCGGCGCCCATGACGGCGAACACCAGCCCCGTCGCGACGGGCGACCAGCCGCGGTACTCCTGCAGGTAGAGCGTGATCAGGAACTGGAACGCGAAGAACGCGCCGATCACCAGCAGCCCCGCGAGGCTCGCGCGCAGCAGCAGGCCCTCGCGCAGCACGGCCAGGCGCAGCAGCGGGTCGGCCGCGTGCCGTTCGATCAGCACGAACGCGCCGGCCAGCACGGCGGCGGCGACGAACGACGCGACCCCCGCGACGACGTGCCCGCCCTCGCCGACCGCCACCACGCCGTAGATGAGCGCGACCATCGCGGACGTCAGCGTGATCGCGCCGCCCACGTCGAACCCGCCGCGCGGCCCCTCGGCCGGGGCGTCCGCCCGGATGAGCAGCCGCCCCGCGACCCAGAGCGCGGCGCCCACGATCACCGGCGCGAAGAACACCCAGCGCCAGCCCGCGTCGGTGAGGAGCCCTCCCGCCACGACGCCGAGCGTGAAACCGCCCGCGCCGATGGCCCCGTAGATCGCCAGCGCCCGGTCGCGCAGCGGACCCTCGGGGTAGCTGGTCGTCAGCAGGCTGAAGCCCGCCGGCGTCATGAATCCCGCGGTGGCCCCCGTGACGAACCGGGCGACGACCAGCACCCAGGCGTCGTCGGCCAGGCCGCCCAGGCCGGAGAACACGACGAACACCGCGAGGGCGGCGAGGAAGGTGCGGCGCCGGCCCACGAGGTCGGCCGTGCGCCCGCCGAGGATCATGAACCCGCCGTAGGCGAGCACATAGGCGCTGATCACCCAGTGCGCGTCGGCGGTGGCCAGGCCGATGTCCGCGGCGATGGCGGGCACCGCGACGTTGAGCATCGCGATGTCGATGCCCTCCAGGAAGAGGGCGCCGCAGACGACGGCGAGCACTCCCCAGCCCGTCCGTGTCGCCGTGGTCGGTCGGGTGACCGCACTCGTGTCCGTCACAGGGATCTCCTCGCTCGGGTGCCGCATGGTTACCACTTGTAACCATGACGATCGTTGGGCACGATCGACGGATGGCACAAGAAGGCACTTCGACGTCACCGGGTTCTCTCGAGGTAACCGCCGCGGAGCTGGCGGAGTGCCGGGCGGACCGCGACCCGTTCCAGTGGGACGTGCGCGAGGACTGCCAGGTGCGGCAGATCCTGGACCGCATCGCCGACAAGTGGTCCCTGCTGGTCATCGCCCTGCTGGACGAGCGGACGCTGCGGTTCGGCGAGCTGGGCCGGGAGATCGACGGCATCAGCAAGCGCATGCTGACCGTGACGCTGCGCAACCTCGAGCGCGACGGCCTGGTGCGCCGCACGGTCTACCCCGAGGTCCCGCCGCGCGTGGAGTACGAGCTCACCGCGCTGGGCCGCACGCTGCTCGCGACGACCCAGGCGCTCGTCTCCTGGACCGAGGAGCACCAGGACCAGATCGCCGAGGCCCGTGCGGCGTTCGAGACGGCGAACGGTGGCGCGGGCGTCGGCGTGTGAGCGGTCCGCCGGGATCTGAGCGGCCCGCCGGGATCTGACGTTGGCGGGGTGCACGACTGGGGCGAAGGGTGTCGGCTGGGCTGAACTTCGTTCGGCTGTGGCCCGGGCTATTCGGCTGCCCAGGATTATTCGGCCCAGCCGGATTGCGCGGGGCCAGGCCGACCGAAGTTCAGCGCACCCGGCCGGTCTCGTCTGAGGGCATGTCACCTGGCGGGCGTAGGGCACGCGGCGGCCGCACCCTGCCGCCGTCCGCGGCGGATCGGTCAGGTCCGCCGGTCCCGCCACGCCGGCCCGGTCCGCGGGTCGAGGGCTGGGTCAGATCCGGTCCCACGGGACCGCGGCCAGGCGGTCGACGAGGCCCGCCAGGAGCGGGCCGCCGTCGGGGAGCGGGACGTCGTCGATCGACGCGACGGCGACGACGCCGATCGAGTTGACGAGGAACGCCCCGGCGAAGCCGGCGACGTCGGCCAGCGGGACGAGCCGGCGGGACGACGGCGTGGTGTCCTCGACCAGGCGCATCGCGGTGCCGTGGAGCCAGGGGGCCTCCGGCCAGACGACGGCGCCGTCGGGCTCCAGGAAGCCGATGTTGGCGATCGAGGACTCCGCGACGGCGCCGTCGGGCGTGGTGAGCAGGGCGTCGTCGTACCCGTCGCGGCCGACGCGGCGGGCCCACTCGAGCTGGGCGAAGCCGCCCAGGTGCTTGAGGTGCGCGAACGGGCGCAGGTAGGGGACCGACCGCAGCCGCTGCGGCGCGGCGGGCGGGTGGTGCGGCTCGGCGACCGTGACCACGACGTGCTCGGCGTCGCGCAGGACGACGCGCACGGAGGCGTCCGGCGTGCCGTCCAGCGCGTGCCGCACCAGGTCGCGCACCCGGTCCGCCTCGAGCGGGCGGTCGAACAGCTCGCGGTGCGCGGCGTCGAGCCGGGTCAGGTGGTGGGCCAGGCCCTGGACCCCGCCGTCGCGCACCTGCATGGCCGTGAAGTGGCCGTAGGTGCTGAACAGGTCGGCGGCAGCCGCAGGCCGCCCGTTGGTCTCGATACGCACCCTCGGACCCTAGCCCGCTGTCACGCGGTGACGGCGGCGTGGGACGTGGCCCAGGTGAGGGCGTGGTCGGCGATCTCCTCCCAGCCCGGCTGGGAGACGAGCCGGTGCGTGCGGCCCGCGTACTCCTTGTACTCGACGACCGACGGGCTGCCGGTGCCGGTGTACTTGGCCACGATCGCCTTGCCGATGGCGGGCGGGGCCACGTGGTCGATGCCGCCGGTGATCACCAGGAGCGGCGCGCGGTCGGCGCGGGCGTAGTCGACGTGGGTGACGCCGGTCTTCTCGTTCATGGTCGACGCGACGCCCTCGAACAGGACCCGGTTGTAGGACGGGACGGCGGACTGCTCCCAGAGGACGTCCGACGAGGCGCGGTTCAGGTCGTTGCCGAAGGTGAAGTGGAAGTGCGCCTTCGACAGCGGCTTGGCGCCGTTGCGGCCGAACGGGTTGGACAGGATCGGCAGGCCGGTGCGCAGCGTGGACAGCGGCAGCACGCTGATGCCGGCGGTCTGCGCGGGGGCGACGCCGACGTAGGCGGCGCCGAGGCCGCGGTCGGCCAGCATCTGGGTGATGACGCCGCCGAACGAGTGGCCCATGATGATGGGCTTCACCGGCAGGGCGCGGATGATGCGCTCGTAGTGGTCGGTGATCTCCTTGAGTCCGACGCCGCGCAGCGCCGCGGGGTTGTTGCGGACGTCCTGGACGCTGCGGTCGTCGATGCCGGGCCAGCCCGGGACGATCACCTCGTGGCCCGCGGCGCGGAAGCGCTCGGCCCAGGTGTCCCAGCTCGCGGGGGTCATCCAGAGGCCGTGGACCAGGACGATCGGCAGCTTCTCCGGGGTGGCGCCGGCGGTGCCGGTGGTCTCGGGGGTGGCGTTCATGGTGGGCTCCTCAGGTTCGGTGGGCCGGGCTCCCCGGTCCGTCGACAGGAAGAACGATCGTTCTTTCTCTGTTATTCCCAGAAGGTACGCCCGCACCCGGCCGGCGTCAACGCCTCACGAGAAAGATCGTTCTATGCTCAAAGACATGGCAACCAGATCCACTGCCTCCCGCGCACCCCGCAAGACCGCCGAAGGAGGCTCCGAGGCCCGCGAACGCCTGCTGCGGACCGCGTCCGAGCTGTTCTACGCCGAGGGCATCCACGTGGTGGGGGTGGACCGCATCGTCGCGGCGGCCGGCGTCACGCGGGCCACGTTCTACCGGCACTTCCCGAGCAAGGAGGACCTGGTCGAGGCCTACCTCGGGGTCGAGGACGCGAACCTCCGCGCCGCGCTCGACGGCGCGCAGGGCGCCACCGACGACCCGGTCGAGCTCGTCGGGCTGATCATCCAGGGCATCGCCGAGGACGTCGCGCGGCACCACACCCGCGGCTGCCCCTTCATCAACGCCGCCGCCGAGTACCCCGACGCCGGCAGCGGGGTGCGGCGCGCCGTCGACACCCACCGCGCCTGGTTCCGGGGCGCGCTCGAGCGGGCGCTCACCGCCGCCGGCGTCGACGACGCCGTGACGCGCGCCGGGCAGCTCGTGCTGCTGCGTGACGCCGCGCTGGTGGGCGGCTACCTGGACGGCTGGGACAACGTGCGCGTGGCGTTCGTGAGCGCGGCCCGCCAGGCGGCGGGCCTGGACCCTGCGGCGTAGGGCACGACGCCGCCCGGCAAGCCACACATCGGCCTTCCCTTTGCCGAGTGTTGACCCATATCCTGGCGTCCGTCGCACGACCGTCACGAGGGGGAACGGCCTGATGAACGCACCCGACGCAGGACGGGGGACCGCGCGCGGAGTGCGCGGCGTCCTCGCGGCGTCGGCGGCGACCCTCGTGGCCCTCGCCTCGCACCTCGCCGGCGGCGGGGACCTCCCCGGCCTGCTCGGGATCCTCGTGCCCTGGGTGCTCTCGCTGCCGGTCTGCACGGCCCTGGTCGCCCGCCGGCTCACGCTGCCGCGACTGTCGGTCTCGGTCGCGGCGAGCCAGCTCCTGTTCCACCTGCTCTTCCAGCTCGGCACCCCGGCCGGCACGCTCCAGGCCGTCGCGGACCCGCACGGGGCCCACGGCGGGCACGGCGACATGGCGCCGCTGACGACGTCGGGCATGCCGGTCCAGACGGCGCTGCTGCACGGCGGGCCGACGATGTGGCTCTGGCACGGGATCGCCGCGGCGGTCACCGTCGTGGTGCTGCACTGCGGCGAGCTGCTCCTGCGACGCCTGCGCGAGCTCGGCGCCCGGATGGCCGCCTGGCTGCTGCGCGCCCGGGCCGTCGTCGGACGGGCGATCTCCCTCGTGGCGCCCGCCCGCTCCGGCGTGCCCGCCGCGGTCTTCCGCCCGCTCCACCCGGGCCCCCGCCTCACCCCCCTGCTCCGGAGGGGACCTCCCGCACCGCACGCGGTCTGAGCTCTGCCCACGGGCGCACGTGTGCCCGTGGGCCGTCCCGTGCGCGCCCGCGCGGCCCTGCCCTGCGCGGTCGCCCGCGCGGCCCTGCGCGTTCGCCCCCCCGCGGCGGGCGGGGACCCGTGTGTCCCCGTGCGTGCCGACGTCGGGCGAACCCCTCCTCACCTGAAAGCAGGACCCACATGACCGACACGATCACGGGTGCCGACGTCCCCACGGCGGCCGACCCCGCACGACCGCGCGGCCGCACACCCTGGTTCGGCCCGCTGCTGCGACGGCTGCACTTCTACGCGGGCCTCCTCGTGGGCCCGTTCATCCTGGTCGCCGCGACGAGCGGCGCTCTCTACGCGCTCACCCCCGCCCTGGAGCAGGTCGTCTACGACCAGGAGCTGCACGCCCCCGCCGCCGACACCGCCCTGAGCCTGGGCGACCAGGTCGAGATCGCCCAGGGCCAGGTCGGCGCCGACGCCGTGCTCACCGCCGTCCGCCCCGCGCCCGAACCGGGCGAGACCACCCGCGTGATGTTCGCCGAGGACGGCCTGGGCCCCAGCGAGTCCCGGGCGATCTTCGTCGACCCCGCGACCGGCGAGGTGCGCGGCGACCTGACCCTCTACGGCTCCAGCGGCGCGCTGCCGCTGCGCACCTGGATCTCCAACCTGCACCGCAGCCTGCACCTCGGCGACCCCGGGCGGCTGTACAGCGAGCTCGCGGCGTCCTGGCTCGGCATCGTCGTGGTGGCGGGGCTGATCCTGTGGATCGGCCGGCTGCGCGCGTCCCGGCGGGCCGCCGGGGTCGTCCGGCCGAAGCGCCGGCAGACCGGGTACCGGCGGCTGCTGTCCTGGCACACCGCCGTGGGCGCCGTGGTCGTGCTGGGCGCCCTCTTCCTGTCCGTCACCGGGATCACCTGGTCCCAGTACGGCGGCGCCAACGTCGGCGAGCTGCGCAGCGCCCTCGGCTGGACCACGCCCGCCCTGGACACGCGCGTGGCGGGCGGCGCCCCCGCCGAGGCGGACGAGCACGCCGGGCACGGGGGCGGCGCCCCCGGGGCGGACGGCGCGGTGGACCCCGCGACGTTCGACGCCGTGCTCGCCGTCGCCCAGGGCATCAACGTCAACACGAACGAGGTGGAGATCAAGCCGCCGGCCGAGGCAGGCACCGCCTGGACCGTGCAGGAGAACAAGAGCGACGTGCCCACCGAGGCCGACGCCGTGGCCGTGGACGGGACCACGATGCAGGTGGTGCACCGGACCGACTTCGTGAGCTTCCCGCTGCCCGCCAAGCTCACCACCTGGGGCATCGACCTGCACATGGGCCTCCTGCTCGGCCCCCTCAACCAGGTCGTGCTGTTCGTGCTCGCGCTCGGCATCGGCTCGATGGTGGTGCTCGGCTACCTGATGTGGTGGAAGCGGCGCCCCACCCGCGAGCCGCGCGGGCCGGGCAGGCTCGGCGGTCCGGCCCCGCGGCGCGGGGTGCTCCAGGGCACGCCGTGGTGGGGGCTGACGGCGGTCGCCGCGGTCGCGATCACGGTGGGGACGTTCCTGCCGCTGGTCGGGTACACGCTCATGGCGTTCGTGGTGGTCGACGTCGTCGTCGGGCTGGTGCAGGCGCGGCGCGCCGGGGAACGGGTCAGCGCCACGCCCTGACCTCGAACCCGGCGTCGGCGACCGCCGTCGCGACCCGGGTGTGGTCGACCGCCGAGAGGGTCTCGAACGTGACCCGACCCGACGCCGCGTCGATCCGCACCCGCCGGACGCCCGGCACCGCGGACAGCTCGTCGACGAGCGCGCGCCGGCAGTGCTCGCAGGTTCCGGTGTTCACGTACAGCTCGGTCGTGCGCACCGGAACCACCCCGCTCCCCGTCCGCCCCCGGTCCCCAGAACCGTACAACATCTCTACATCATGTGGTACTGTCGCGGCGGTTCGGCCGCTTCAACATCTCGGGACGCGGGGGCGCCAATGACGTCGGACCCGGTCGTGCAGTGGGCGGCGACAGCCCTTTTCGCCGTCCTGAGCGCCTGGTCGCTCGCGCGCCTGACCGCCACCCGCCGGCCCCTCCTCGCGGCGGGCCACCTGTTCCACCTGGGCATGGGCCTCGCGATGGTGGCCATGGTCTGGCCGTGGTGGGTCCGCCTGCCTGCGCTGCCCCAGGTCGCCTTCTTCGCCGTGGGCGCGGCCTGCTTCGCGGCCGCCGCGGGCTGGTACGGCCTCGACACCCTGAGCCGCCCGGCAGGCGGTCCCGGTCCGACGGCGGACGGTCGGACGCCGGACCGGCCGCGGGCCGGACACCACGAGAGCGCCTGGTGCCAGGCGACGCACGCCGTGATGATGCTCGCGATGGTGTGGGCGCTCGCGGTCATGGCTCGGCCCGCTGGTCATGGTGCCGCTGGTCACGGTGTCGGGGGCCAGGGTGCCGCCGTACAGGGTGCCGCCGAGCCGGCGCTGGCGGCCGTGCCGCTGGACGCCCCGACGGCTGTCGCCGGCGGGGTGCTCGTCGTGCTGCTCCTTGTCGGAGGCGCGCTGTTCCTGGTCGTGGCGGTCCGGCACGCGCGTGCGAGCGGACCGGCGGGCGGCCGCGCCGGCCTGGACCGAGCCGGGCTCGACCTGCTGGCGGGCGGCCTGATGAGCCTTGGCACGGCCGCGATGTGCGGGCTCATGCTTGTCGGATGACCGGACCCGGGACCCTGGGGGCCGAGTCAGACCTGGAGTCCGGCCCGGAACCGGATGCCGGAAGGGACCAGGTGCCTGACCCGAGCGAGGAGTGCGGCAAGAATCCGGACGAACCGCCGCGGGGCAACGTGATGCCGACGAGCACCGGTCGGCTGCGCTGAATTTCGTTCGGCCTTGACCCCGCGAGTTCGGCTGAGCTGGACTGTCCTGCAGGGCCAGGGAATCAGGGGCGCAGCTGAACAGAATTCACGTGTCCCGACGCCTTCCGCAAGAGTGCACCTTGGTACACGGCATGACTAGATGATTCGGCGTCCCGGCGTCCCGGCGTCCCGGCGTCCCGGCGTCTCGGTGTCCCGGTGTCCCGGCGTCCTGGTGTCTCGGTGTCTCGGTCTCCCGGCGTCCTCGCGGATCCCGCGACCGGTACGGCGCGGCGGCGTCGCGAGGGGGCGGGGCGGGGTCAGCCTGCGCGGCGTCGTCCCGTGGGCTGCTTGGGGCGCAGCGCGCGCTGCAGCATCTCGGCGTCCCGGGCGGTCAGGTGGTCGGCGAACCGGAGCAGGGCACCCTCGCGGTCGCCCGTGCCCTCCAGCACGGAGAGCATCGCGGCGCCGGCGCGTTCGCCGTCGGACCGGGTGGGGCGGAACCGGACCTTGCGGGGGGAGGTCGCGATGCGGACCACCTCGCCCTTCTTCTCCAGGCGGTCGAGCACCGTCAGGAGCGTGGTGTACGCCGGGACGTGCTCGTCCCCGAACCTCTCCTGGATCGCTCGTGCCCCGATCGCGTCCTCGTGGTCCCAGAGGATGCGCATGACCTCCGCCTCGAGCTGTCCGCGTGCGCGAGTCCTGCCTGACATAGTGCCCTCCTGGCAGGACCATACTGCACAGGTGGCCGCCCACCGGTGAGTGGGCAGCCACCTGTGCCGTCGTCCGGAATACCGGACGGAACACCCGAACGTCAGGCCGGCTGCAGCGCCGCCGCGTCGAGCGCGCCGCTGCGGGCCTGCTCCACCAGGTCCGCGAGCTGGTCGTGGCTCATCTGGATGCGCTGGCCGAAGTCGTCGGTGATCACGATCTGCTTCAGGGGCTCGGCGGTCGGGTCGACGAACAGTTCCGGGCAGCCGCAGTCGCACTTGCCGCAGAACGTCGCCACGTGAAGTAGCTGAGAGTTCTCGCTCATCGCTGTCTCCTCTGTTGGAACGGACGGGTCTCGGGCGCGTGCTGGATGCCCTCTACGAGGGTCGCCCTATCTCTACAACACGTCAAGATGTGGGTGTGGTCGTCCGCGCCTGCGCCAGCAGGTGCTCGACGAGGTCGGCGGCGCGGGAGGTGCCGCCCTCGGCCTGGGCGGCGGCCCGCAGCCGCGCGGACCGCTCGGCGCGTCCGGGGTCGCCGACCAGGTCGTCCAGCGCGGCGCGGAGGGTCTCGGCGGTGGCGTCCTCGGTGTCCACGCGGCGGGCCACGCCGAGCTCCACCAGGCGGTCGGCGTTCATGAACTGCTCGGCGGCCTGGGGCACGGCGATCATGGGGACGCCGGCCAGCAGCCCCTCGCCGCAGCCGCCCATGCCGGCGTGCGTGACGAAGGCGTCGGCCTGTTCCAGGATCGCCCGCTGCGGCACCCAGGGGTGCACCTCGACGTTGCCCGGGATCTCGCCGAGCTCGGCGACGTCCGTGTGCCGGCCGATCTGGAGCACGACGTGCCAGCCCGGCAGGTCGCCGAACGCGGCGAGGCACCGGCGGTAGAACTCGGGCCGGCGCGTGTAGGCGGAGCCCAGGGAGATCAGCAGCACGTTCTCCGCGTCCGCGGGGCGGGTCCAGCCCTCGGCGTCCACGTCCGGGCCGGTGTCGAAGCACGGTCCCACGAAGGTGACCCTGCCGGGGTCGACGCGGTCGGCGTGCGGCTGCATCGCCCGCGGGATCAGGGCGAGGGCCTGGTCGGGTGGGCCGGAGAAGGCGTCCACGTCCGTGGTGGTCGCCCCGCAGCCGGCGAGCCAGCGCGCGAACCGGTCGCGGTACGCGTCGGCTCCCGGCAGCCGCCACAGCTGGGCAGCCACCTCTTCCTGATAGCCCTCCCAGCCCACGAACGTCGGGGACAGCTGCACCAGGGGGCGGCCCTGCGCCTCGGCGAGGGCGCGCGCCGCATAGGCGCCGATGTCGTAGAGGTACAGGTCGGCCGGGTCGTCGTCGTAGGCGGCGCTCAGCTGCGGGAGTGCCTGCACGGCGTCGTCCAGGAAGAGGCTCGCCGCGGCGATGGGGTCGGCGGGCCAGTCGTCGTCGGCCACGGGCAGCGTGGAGGTGCAGGGCACCAGCTCCGCGCCCGTCGGTGCGATCCGGTCGGCCACGAACGGGTCGGCGGCGTAGGTGACCCGGTGTCCGCGGGCCACGAGCTCCCGGACGACGGCGAGGCTGGGCAGGACGTGGCTGACGATCGGCACGCCGATCATCGCGATGTGGGCAGGGTGGTGCGGCACGGGCGATCACTCGTCTCGGGTGGGTCGGGCGTGGGGGACGGGGCGGGGGTCTCTCAGGCCCGGCCGACCTGCTCGGCGGCCCGTTCGAGGTCGGCGACGGTGCCCGACATGATCGTCCGGACATGCTCCGTGACGTGCTCCGCGGGCCAGTCCCACCAGGCGACGGCGAGCAGCCGGGCGACGTCGTCGGCGTCGTACCGGGTGCGGATGAGCCGGGCGGGGTTGCCCCCGACGACGCCGTAGTCGGGCACGTCGGCGGTGACCACGGCTCCCGCCGCGATGATCGCGCCGTTCCCGATGCGCACCCCCGGCATGACGGTGGCGCCGTGCCCGAACCAGACGTCGTTGCCGACGACGGTGTCGCCGCGGCTCGGCAGGCCGGTGATCAGGTCGAAGTGCTCGGCCCACGAGCCGCCCATGGTGGGGAACGGGAAGGTCGAGGGGCCGTCCATACGGTGGTTGGCGCCGTTCATGATGAACCGGGTGCCGGTGCCGAGCGCGCAGTAGCGGCCGATGACGAGCCGCTCGGGGCCGTAGTGGTAGAGCACGTTGCGGGTCTCGAACGCGGTGGGGTCGTCCGGGTCGTCGTAGTACGAGTAGTCGCCGACGTCGATCAGCGGGGACGTCACCAGGGGCTTGAGCAGGACGACGCGCGGGTGCTCCGGCATCGGGTGGAGCACCGTCGGGTCGGCGGGAACGGGCTGCATCGGGTGGGTGGGTCCTCTCGGAGACGCTAGTGCGACAATTGTCGCGTTAAGATGCTGACACATCACCCGTGCCCCGATCAACCGGATACCGACCCCCATGACCGACCCCCAGAGCACCACCGCCGACCGCCGCCCGGGCGGCCGCACCGCCCGCATCCGTGACCAGGTGCTCGACGCGGTCCGCGCCGAGCTCACCGAGCGCGGCCACGAAGGCCTCACGATGGAGGCGGTCGCGACGCGCGCGGGCGTCCACCGCGCGACGGTCTACCGGCGCTGGCGCGACGTGGGCGGCCTGCTCGCCGACACCATCGCCGCCGCCGGGGAGATCGACTGGCAGCCCCCGGACACCGGCTCGCTGGAGGGGGACCTGACCCAGCTCAACCGGGAGATCCAGGACTCGCTGGTCGTGCGTCCGTCGTTCGCCGTCGCCCTGATGGCCGCCTCGTTCCACTCCGAGCAGGCCGCGCAGGCCCAGACGCGGCTGTGGGCCGACCGGTATGCCCAGTGCGAGGTCCTCGTCGACCGTGCCGTCGCCCGGGGCGAGCTCTCCGGGCAGCGCCCGGACCCGCGCAGCCTGCTCGTCGCGGCGACCGCGCCGGTCTACCACGAGCTGGTGCTCCTGCGCGCGGATCCCGACCCGGGGCTCCCGGAGCGAGCCGCCCGGGCCGCGGTGCTGGCGGCAGCGGCGGGCGGCCTGGCTCGGTAGGACCGGGAGACCCGTCGGCCCTGGAGACTCGTGGGCCGGGCGGTCAGAATGGGTCGATGATCTCCACCGAGCTGGCCACGAAGCTGCGGGACGCGGGCCTGGTCTGGACGCCGGTCGACGGCGACCAGTTCCTGGTCCGGGCGCCCGAGCTCGCGGGCGACGTCTTCACCGTGAGCACCATGACGATCGAGGCGCACGAGTACCCGACGGGCACGATCCTCGGTTTCAACGGCACCACCGAGTGGGCGCTGGACTCGGTCGCGATCGAGGACGCGCTCTGGCTGCCGCGCGAGGACCAGCTCCGCCGCCTCCTCCGCGGGAGCTTCCACCTGCTGCGCCACACCGACGACGGCTTCGAGGTCGAGGTCGAGCTGCTCGGCGAGCCCCGGGTGTTCACCGACCCGGAGCCCGCCGAGGCGTACGGCGAGGCGCTGCTCGCCCTCATCGAGCTCAGCCGCTGAGCGAGCGGGCCGGCTCAGGAGCCGGTCAGCCCTGGTCGTCGTCCGTCAGGCCCAGCTCCTCGGCGAGGCCCAGCAGCGAGTCGGGCCCGGCCGACGGGCTGGGCGACGGCGCCGGTGAGGACGGCGTCCCGCTGCCGCTCGGGGCGGGCTCCGGGCTCGGCGCGCTCTGCGCCGGGCTGGGCGACGGCGCCGGCTCGCTCGGTGCGGGCGACGGGCTCGGCGCCGGCTGCGACGGCGTCGGGGACGGCGGGGTCGACGGCTCGCCCGGATCCGACGGGGACGGCGACGGTGTCGGGGAGGGCGTGGGCTTCGGCGTCGGGTCGCTCGGGGACGGCGAGGGCGACGGCTTGGGAGTCGGCTTCGGGGCCGGCTTCGGCGCGGGCTTCGAGACCGGGTCGCTCGGCCGGGGCGACGTGGCGGGCTCGGACGGCTTCTTCGTCGGCGGGTTCTTGCGCGGCTCGTCGTCCGGCGTCGTCCGCGGCTTGTCGGCGGACGAGCCGCCCTCGGACCGGGGATCGCGGGCGGCGGCCTCGAAGGCCGGCTCGGACGGGTCGTCCGACGTCCACGTGCCGATGTCGGACGGGTCGATCGCGCGGTCCGGCACCGAGCCTGCCGCGAAGAACTCGAAGTGCCACGGCTCCGGCTTGGACCCGTTCGGGCGGGCCCACGACGGGTTGTCCCACCCGTAGTCCGGGCCGTGCACCCGCAGCCACACGTACTGGGCGGACACGCCGCCCGAGATCGGGGCGCCCAGGTCCACCGCGAGACCCCAGCCGTGGTTGGACGTGCCCGGGAGGGCCGCGAGGTGCGGCTTCGCGTCGGCCACCGCCACCTGCTGCACGTACGAGCGGTAGGAGTCGGTGATCGGGATCGGGTGCCCGAACTCCTCCTCGAACTTCGCGTTCAGCGCCGTGAACCGCTCGGCGGCGTCGCAGCGGAGCAGGTGGCCGGGCGCGAAGTCCAGCGGGCACAGCACCGCGGCGGGGATGCGGCCGTTGGCGTACTCGAGGGTCGAGCCGCCGAACGTCGAGACCACGTCGAGCAGGCTCGCGCGCAGCGTTCCCCCCGCGCCGCTCCGGCCGGCGAGCACCTCGCCGGTCCCGCGGGAGGCCGGCTCCTGGTCCTCCCCGGTGGCCTCCACCTCGACCAGCGCGAGCGGTACCGACGGGTCCAGCAGGTTCGCCAGCCGCACCGCCGCCAGCACCACCTGCTCGTAGGTGATCCGGCCCGACGGCAGGTCCACGTCCTCCGTGCCGGCGGCCGCCCCGTGCACGTCCGACACGGGGATCGCGGCCGGGAGCCGGCCCGTGCCCGCGGCCGCCGTGGCGTCGTCGTCCCTGGCCGCGCGCGCGACCGGGGCGTCCTGGACCCGCAGGCCCTCCGTCGCCTCACCGAAGGCGAGCTGCTGCATCCGGTACGTGGTGTAGAGCATGCCGAGCTCGGCGGCGGCCTGCGCGACCACCGGGCTGAGCCGCGGACCCTGCCGCTCGGCCTCGTCGTCGGCGCGGGCCAGGACCGCCGTGACCTGTTCCATGCTCACGTGCCGCGGCGTGGTGATCACGTGCGGCGTCGTCGGCGCCGAGCGGGCGACCGCCACCGCGGCGATCAGCTCCTGGTGCCGGTCCGTCCGGTCCTGGCCGTGCCCGGCGACGGGCATGCCCGGCACGCTCGGCGCCGCCGCGAACAACAGTCCTCCCGCCGTCACGGTGGCGACGGCGCCCGCCCATGCGGTGCGCAGCACTCTGCGCGGGTCGGGGCGGGAAGCGGGGGGCACGAGCTCGTTCGCCTGGTCCTGCACGCGTCGCTCCTTCAGGTCGGTGCGGTGGCACGCCGATCGCAGGTAAAGAACTCCTGCGTGGCAGTCAAAGAACTATCACGAGTCGGCGAGGTGCACAGGACGAGGTCCGGATGCCTCGGCCCTGCGGCCGTTCCCGGCCCTTCGATGCCCGCGCCTGCGTTCCCGTCCGGCCCGGCCCTGCCGGGCGCTGCGGCCGCTCACCCCCTCGTTTCCTGGTCAGACGTCGGAGAACGGGTGAATTACGCCCGCGGGTTGGTGATTCGGTTGGTGATTTCTTGATCCTCGACTGGTGATCGAGCGCCGACGGGATGGCATTGAACACGCCGTACTGGATACGGGCCGTGTGGCTCGTGAGCGAGGGGAACAGCAGATGCGCGTACGAAGGTCAACGACGAGGACCACCCGGGGCGGGACGGCCAGGAGGCGGCGCGGACGGGTTCCGGCGGTCCTGGCGGCGCTCGCCCTGGTCGGGGCGGGCCTGGTCGCCACGTCGCTCACGCCGGTGACGCCGAGCGCCGTGGCCGCTCCGGGCAACCCCGGTGTGCCCGGCGAGCCGACGGTCCTCTTCGTCGAGGACTTCGAGAACCGGGCGGCCGGCTCGAACGTGCTCCTGACGGACTACACGGGGGCGGCCGGGACGACCTACGCGGGCGACCCGTTCTGGGTGGACCGCAACGACTGCAACGGCTTCATCATCAACCAGACCAGCACGCGGCTGGCCGGGGACTGCAACGGGTCGCAGCCCGAGACCTTCGGCGCCGCGACGTTCACCTCGCTGACGGCCCTGCCCTACGCGCTCGGCACCATCAACGGCACCGACCCGGTGGCCAACGCGGCGGCGTCCTCGTACACGTCGGGCAGCTCCGGGGACGACCAGGTCCAGTTCCGGACGGCCAGTCCGCTGTCGCTGACGACCGAGGGCCGGTTCGTGACGTTCTCGGTGGACGCGGTCGCGCAGAACTGCCAGGCCAGCCACCCCGAGCTGCGGTTCTACCTCGTGGACGGCACCGGTGCGGAGATCCCGGTCTCCAGCGCGGCGATCGACCCGTGCACCGACCCGCGCGGGACGCAGTACAACTCCCCGACCCAGGACGGCACGACGCGCCTGGTGACCGGTGGCCGGTTCCCCGCCGACGGCTCGACGCTCGTCACGGGCGGTGAGTTCGGCATCGTGATGCGGAACGAGAACGGCGACGGCACGGGCAACGACGGCGCGTACGACAACATCCGCGTGCTCGACGTGACGCCGCAGCTCGACAAAGAGTTCAGCCCCACGTCGGTCGCCACGGGCGGCGTCTCGACGCTGACGCTGACGATCACGAACACCAGCGACCTGGCCGCCAAGAACGGCTGGTCGTTCACGGACACGCTCCCCGCGGGTCTGACGGTCGCGGACCCGTCCGCCGTGGCCACCACGTGCCCGGCCGGTGACGTGACCGCCCCGGCCGGCGGCACCGCGGTGTCGGCGACCGGCAACCTCGACGCCGGCACGGCCTCGTGCACCATCACGGTGAACGTGACCTCCGACGAGGCGGGCAGCTACACCAACGACGCCGACAACGTCTCCGCGATCGGCCTGGACTATCCGGACCCGTCGACCGTGACGTTCGGCGACCCGGGCCTGGGCCTCGTCAAGACCGCGGGCGACCCCGTGGACGTCAACGAGAACGGGATCACGGACACCGGCGACACCGTCGCGTACACGTTCGAGGTGACCAACACCGGCGACGTCGCGATCGGCGACCTGGCGATCGACGACCCGAAGGTGGGCGCAGTCACCTGCGAGGCGACCTCGGTCGCCCCGGGTGACTCCGTCACCTGCACGGCCGACGAGCCCTACGTGGTCACGGACGAGGACGTCGCGGCGGGGTCGGTGGACAACTCGGCGACCGCCACCGGCACGCCGCCCGGCACGACCACCCCGATCGGCTCGCCGCCCTCGGAGACGAGCACGCCGACCGAGGCCCCGGACCCCGGGATCGAGGTCGTGAAGTCCGCGACGCCGGCCGGCCCGGAGTCGTACACCGTGGGCCAGGAGATCACCTACAGCTTCGCGGTGACCAACACCGGCAACGTGCCGCTGAGCGACATCACGGTCGACGAGACCGAGTTCACGGGCACGGGCGAGGCCCCGGTCCCGGCCTGCCCCGCGGACGTCGTCCTCGCCCCGGGCGACTCGGTGACCTGCACCGCGACGTACGTGATCACGCAGGCGGACGTCGACGCCGGCGAGGTGACCAACACGGCCACGGCCACCGGCACCCCGCCGGGCGACACCCCGCCGCCGGAGTCGCCGCCGTCGACGGCCGAGATCCCGAGCACGCCCGAGCCGGGCATCGAGGTGGTCAAGACGTCCGACACCGAGGAGATCAGCGAGGTGGGGCAGGAGATCACCTACAGCTTCGCGGTGACCAACACCGGCAACGTCACCCTGACGGACGTCGAGGTCGACGACTCGGACTTCTCCGGTTCGGGTGAGCTCTCGCCGGTCGAGTGCCCCGCCGAGGCCGCAGGCCTCGCGCCGGGCGCATCGGTGACCTGCACGGCCATGTACGTGGTCACCCAGGCCGACCTCGACTCCGGCGAGCTGAGCAACACGGCGACGGCCACGGGGACGCCGCCGGGCGACACCCCGCCGCCGGAGTCGCCGCCGTCGACCATCGACATCCCGGGCACCCCTGCGCCCGGCATCGAGGTGGTCAAGACCTCGGACACGTCGAAGATCACGCGGGTCGGCCAGCCGGTCACCTACTCCTTCGAGGTGACCAACACCGGCAACGTGGCCCTGACGGACGTCGAGGTGGACGACTCGGACTTCTCCGGGTCGGGTGAGCTCTCGCCGGTCGAGTGCCCCGCCGAGGCCGCGAACCTGGCGCCGGGTGCCTCGGTGACCTGCACCGCGACGTACGAGGTCACCCAGGCGGACCTGGACACGGGGGAGCTGACCAACACGGCCACGGCCACCGGCACCCCGCCGGGCGGCACCCCGCCGCCCACCTCGCCGCCGTCGACGGCGAAGGTCCCGGTGGACCCCGCTGACCCGGCGCCCCCGGCACCGGACCAGCCGGACCGCCCGGTCGGTGCGCTGGCCTCGACCGGTGCCGACCTCGGCTGGGCCGTGGGTCTCGCGGCACTGCTCCTGCTGACCGGAGCCGCGCTCCTGGTCGTGGTGCGGCGCCGCACGGCGAGCTGATCGCCGGGTCCCTCGCCCCGCCGTCCTCGTGGCGGGGCGAGGGACCGACCCGGCCGTGAATTCGCGCACGACGGATCAGCACGTCATTCCGGGCAATTATTGGTTTATCGGTCGGTGATATCAGATCGGCCAGGATAGCCCTTTCCCGGGGTTTAAAGAATGACTTATAGTGCCGTCGCACGCTGGATGCGAAACGATGCTCCACTCCTCACGAACCAGCACTGGTGCAGCCCTGAGCAGGGGAAACGCCGGAGTTGCCCCCTCGTTGCGCCCGGGCGGTCACGCCGGGTGGCCGGGCCGGCACCCCAGGCCGCACTCCCCGCCGCGGAAAAGCACCGGCGCTCTGGTGGAAATGGGACGCAACGACTTTGTCAGACAACCTGAGATGGCTTGTCCCGCCCGAACCGGACACCTCGGCGACAGGGGACCGAGCGGACGACCACGGCGAGCACGGTGTGCTGAGCGCCATCGCCTCCGGAGACCTGGACACCCTCGAGGACCTGGCGGACGCGTGGTGGTTCGAGCTGCCCGCCCGCTTCGGCCCCGAGCTGCTCGGCCTGCTCGAACGGCTGCCCGCCACGATGGCCGCCCGCCGCCCGCGGCTGCTGATGGCCGGCGTGCTGGCCTACCAGCTCGCCGAGGCGCGCGACGACACGCAGCTCCGCGCCACCATGCGCCTGTTCGAGCTGCACGGCGTACGCCTGTCCAAGCGGCTGCGCTCGTTCACGCGGCCCGGCGACCTGGTCGCCGCCGGGGCGCTCGCGATGCACGCTGCCCGCATGCGCGGCCAGTACCGCACGGCGGAGGGCATCGGCGCCTGGGTCGAGGAGCACCTGCTCCGGACCGACGACGCCGGGGCGCTGCCCTGGAGCGGTGACCGCCGGGTGGGCCGGCCGGGCCTGATCGCCCTGAACCGGGGCGTGACGGCGCTGCTGGCCGGGCACCCGGCCGTCGCGATCGGGCACCTGCGCCGCGCCTACGACCAGGCCGGCCCGGCGCCGTTCCAGCACTTCGCGGGCGCCGCGGCGTGCGCGAACCTCGCCCTGCTGGCGGCGGTGCGCGGACACCACGCGATGGCCGAGAACTGGCTGGAGCGCATCCAGGAGTGCGGCCCGGTCCCGGACTGGCTGAAGCATCACCTGCTGCTGGGCGCCGTCATCGCGCGGGCGCTCCTCGCGATCGACCGGCTGGACTCCTACGCCGCCGCGCAGGCCCTGGACGAGGCCGGCAGCGGGGAGGACCCGGGCGACCTCTGGCCGTTCCTCGCGGCCGCCCGGGCGGCGTACGCGGTGGCGTTCGACGAGCCCGTGAACGGTCTGCTGGGCCTCGACGCCGCCTGCTTCGCCCACGGGATGGGCGGCCGGCCCGGCCCGGACGCGCACCCGGTGCTGCTGCGGGCCCACGCCGACCTGCTCGCCGCGACCGGCGAGGGCAACCGCGTGGTGGCCCTGGCCGAGACCGCCCCGACCAGCCGGCTGCTGCCGCCCGCGGCCCGGGTGCGGCTCCTGGCCGGCGATACCGACGGGGCGTTGACGGTCGCCGGGCGGGCGATGCGCGACGCGGCGGTGCCGCCCCGGGACGCCCTCGAGCTCCAGCTCGTCATGGCCGTGGCGCACCTGCGCGCGGGCGAGCCCGACGAGGCGCGGGCCCGGTTCCTGCACGCCGCCGAGCTCGGGCGGCAGGGGCCGCTCGCGCCGTTCGCGCTGTTCCCGCGGGAGGAGATGCTGGACCTGTGCCACCGGACCGGCACCGACCCCCGGCACGTGGGGATCACCCGCATCCCCGACGACGCGAGGCACCCCGTCTCGGGCCCGATCGTGCTGCTCACCCGACGGGAGCGGGCGGTGCTGGCCGGCCTGGCCGCCGGTGACAGCGCTGTACGGATCGCCGCGGACCACGGCGTCTCGGTGAACACCGTGCGCACCCAGGTGCGCAAGGTCTACCGCAAGCTCAACGCGTCGAGCCGCACCAGCGCGCTCGCCCGCGCGGGCCAGCTCGGGCTGATCCCGCCGGAGACCCCGCGGAGCGCCTGACCGGACGCCGCCATCCGCGTGCCGGTGGGCGGCCGCCGGGTCATAGTGGCTCCGGGCGAGATGGGCCGGCACAGGGGAGGGGACGGCGATGGACGGCGCGGAGGGACTGACCCACAGCAGCGACGCGGACCCGGGCCTCCACCGCCGTCGGCGCGGCAGGGGTTTCTCCTACACGGACCAGCGGGGCGACCGGGTCACCGACGAGCGCACGCTCGACCGGATCCGCGCCCTCGTCATCCCGCCCGCGTGGACCGACGTGTGGATCTGCCCGGACGCCACGGGGCACATCCAGGCCACGGGGCGCGACGTCAAGGGCCGCAAGCAGTACCTGTACCACCACGAGTGGCGGCGCACCCGCGACGCCGCCAAGTTCGAGGAGCTGACCGGATTCGGGGAGGGGCTGGTCGCCCTGCGCAAGCAGGTGGACGCCGACATGAGCGCGCCGCGGCTCAGCCTGGACCGGGTTGCTGCCACCGTCGTCCGGCTGCTCGACGAGACGCTGATCCGCGTCGGCAACGACGAGTACGTGCGCTCCGGGGACTCGTACGGGCTGACGACGCTGCGCAACCGGCACGCCACCGTCGACGGGGCCGAGGTGCGGTTCCGCTTCACGGGCAAGTCCGGGGCGCCGCACGACGTCGTGGTCGACGACCGGCGCGTGGCGAACATCGTGCGCCGCTGCAAGGAGCTGCCCGGCCAGCGGCTCCTGCGGTACGTCGACGGCGACGAGGTGCGCGACGTCGGCTCGCGCGACGTCAACGACTACCTCGGCCGGGCGACCGGGGCCGGCTGGACGGCCAAGACGTTCCGGACGTGGGGCGCCAGCGCCGTCGCGTTCGGGCACCTGCGCCGGCTCGCACCGGCGGACCAGGCCGAGCACGACGCGCAGCGTGTCGAGGCGGTCAAGATCGCCGCCCGCCACCTGCACAACACCCCGGCGGTGTGCCGCAAGAGCTACGTGCACCCCGCGATCCTCGCCGACGACCGCGCCGAGCTCGACCGCCTGATCGCCCGGTCCGGCGCCGACGACGTGCGCACGTCCCGCTGGATGGCGGCCGACGAGCGCGCTCTGCTCCGGTTCCTCACCGTCGCGGAGCGCGCCCGCCGCAGGGCCGCCTGACCGGTCAGCGCCAGAGCTCGGCGAGCTCGCCGGCGCGGGCCCTGCCCTGGTCGTAGCCCGCCCGGGCGGCGGCCGGGCGCAGCGAGCCGTCCATCGCGTTGAGGCCGAACAGGTGCTCGTTCTCGGGCTCCGGGAAGATCGTCTCCACCCTGCTGCCGCCCGCGCGCAGCTCCGCGACCTGGGTCGCCAGGTCCAGGCCCCAGTCCGCCGGCGTCCGGGACCGGCCCCCGAACGGGGACAGCACCAGCACCCGGGCGTACCCGGCGGCCAGGTCGGCGTTCTCGGCGCCCGCGCGGTAGCCGCCGTCGACGTAGCGGCCGGAGCCGATCCGGTAGGCGAAGCCGCTGGCGCAGCTCGCCGCGACGGCGTCCGCCAGGCCCACCCCGCTCGTCCGGTCGAACACGGCCGGCTCCCCGGTGACGGCGTCGACCGCCGTGAGGAGCACCGTCCGCTCCGGCCAGGCCTGGGCCGGCAGCCGCGCTGCGACGGTCGCCCGCCACCGTTCCTGCACCGCGTCGTCCGAGGACCCGGGCAGGTCGAGCGACATCGCACCCAGCCGGCGGCGCAGGTCGGCCGGGCCCTCGGCGGCCTCGATGATCCGGCGGGTCCGCTCCATGTGGTCCGTCACGGGCCGCGTGTCGTGGGACTGCGGCCCGGTGGGCCGGGGCGTGGTGGGCTGCGCCCCGGCCCACGCGGGCCCGGCGGGCTGCGGCCCGGCCGGCGGCGGCGCGGTCAGCGTCGCGGCGTACAGCTCGCCCGGCGTCGCGCCGGCGAGCTGCGCCGCCGCCGTCGACCCGGCCGACGTGCCGACGGTCAGGTCGGCCGTGGTCACGTCCAGCCCGCCGTCGAACAGGCCGGCCACCACGCCGATCAGCCACGCGTTGCCCGTGGAGCCGCCGCCACCGAGCACGAGCGCGCGCTCACGGGCGGGTGCGGGCGCGCCGGAAGGCGGAGCAGAAGAAGAAGAAGAAGTGTTCATGGGAGTCGCCTCTCGCGAGTTGCCTGGCGAGCGCTCCCGGTGGCGACTAGCGCCGTCGCGCGATCGTGGGCAGCGGGGGAGCACCCGGTACGGACACAGCGTTCACGGGTCTCACCTCCTCCTGCCTGCGGTTCACGATCGCGACGACGTTAGCACACGTCAGGGGCCGTCTCCTCGGCCACCACGAGCGCCACCTCGCAGAACATCGAGTCGGCCCACGAGAACCACGGGCGCGAGTACACCGTCGGGTCCGAGGCGTCGAACGCCTCGTGCATCCGGCCGGTGCCGGCGTCGGTCCGGGCCAGCACGCCGAGGAGCCGGACCCGGTCCTCCGGGGTGCCCGTGAGCGCCTCGACGGCCAGCGCGATGGGCCACACGCGCCCCGGCCGGGTGTGCGGGCTGCCGATGCCGCTCGCCGCCGTGCCTGTCACGTAGTACGGGTTGGCGGGGCTGAGCACGAACGCGCGGGTCGCGCGCCAGACGTCGGCGTCGTACACGTCCGGCGCGACCAGCGGGAGCGACAGCAGCGACGGCGTGTTGGCGTCGTCCATGCGCAGCACCCCGCCCAGCCCGTCCACCTCGTAGGCGTAGACCGGGGCGGCGTCGCCCGGCCCCGCGCCCGGCAGGCCCGGCCCCGCGCCCGGCGCACCGGGCACCACGCCGAACGCCTCGACGCCGGCGACGAGCTCGCCGGACAGCGTCCGCGCGTCGGCGGCCAGGGCGGCGTCGTCGAGCACCTCGCCCGCGATGTCGCCGATCGCGAGCAGCGCCTGCGCCGCGAACAGGTTCGCCGGGATGTTGTAGCCGTAGGTGCAGGCGTCGTCCGACGGGCGGAACCCGCTCCATGTCATGCCCGTGCGGCCGACGGCGGTGCCGCGGCCGTCGCGCGCGAGCGTCTCGGTGGGGATGTCGGTGTCGCGCCGGAACCGGTACGGCGACACGTCGTGGTCCTGCTCGGCGCGGAGCTGGTCCACGATCGTGCGGAGCACCCGGTGCGCGCGCCCGTCGAACACATCCTCGCGGCCCGTCGTCCGCCAGAGCGTGTGCGCGAGCGTGACGGGGTACGCGAAGCTGTCGATCTCGTACTTCTGCTCCCACACGTGCGGGTCGTCGCACACGTCCTCGGGGTCGTAGTGCGCGCCCGTCGGGCCGTCGTTGAAGGCGTTCGCGTACGGGTCGTGGTCCAGGCACGCGAGCTGACGCCGCACCACGGCGGCGACCAGGTCGGCCAGCGGCGGGCACGCGGCGAGGAAGCGCAGGTACGGCGTGAGCTGCGTCGTCGAGTCGCGCATCCACATCGCCGGGATGTCACCGGTGATCACGAACGCCGTGCCGTCGTCGCCCATCGTGACCGTGTCGGTCAGCGTGCGCAGCAGCGCGGCCTCGACCATGTCGCCCACCTGCGTGCCCGAGGTGGCACGCACGCGGTCGGCGGCCGCCGTCAGGGTCGCCGTGATCGCGGGGTCGAGCGGGGTGCGCGTCATCGCTCCCATGGGGTGGCTCCGTTCTGGTCGGTCACGCGGACCGGTAGGGCGTCGGCGGGCGGGTCCGAATCCGGCGTGCACCACACGCTGAGCGTGACCGGCCCGGCGACCGGCGCGCCGGTCGCCCACGAACCCAGCTCGTCCAGGCCGAGGTCGAAGGCGACCGCCGTGGTGGCGCCCGGCGCGACGGTCACCCGCCGGACGGCGAGGAGCTGACGGCGGCGCGGCCGGATCCCCGGCTCGTGCCGGCGGGCGTACAGCGGCACCGGGAACGACCTCGTGTCCGGGCTCGCGTTGGTCACCTCGACGGTCACGGTCGCCACGCCGCCGTCGGCCAGGTCGGCGGCGGGCATGGACGGCGCCTCCCCGCGGAGACGTGTGGTCACGCCCGGCAGCAGCGCCGTGCCCAGCGGGAGGCGCCGGAGCACGTCCGCGTCCACGTACCCGCGCGCCGTCTCCATCCGCTCGTCGTGCGCCACCGGCATGACGCCGTCCGCGGCCGGGAACGTCGCCGGCAGGCGGCCCGACGCCGCGCCGTCGCACAGCGCCGCCACGATCGCGGCACCCCCGCTCGGGCCGGGGAACGGCACGACCAGCAGCGCGTCGACCAGGGAGCGCAGCTCCGTCAGCGCCCGCGGCCGCCCGTCCAGCACGACGGCGACCACGGGCGTGCCGCCCTCCCGCGCCGCCCGCACCACGTCGAGCTGCGCCTGCGGCAGCGCGACCGACGCCAGGTCCACGCCCTCGCCGTTCGTCGTGTCCGGCGCGGGACCGTCGACGGCGCCGTTGTCGGCGAACTCGTCGTCGTACGTGCGGCGGCTCGTCCCCCCGAGCACCACGACGCACACGTCGGCGCCGGCGCTCGCGGCCCGGACCTGGTCGAGCGCGTGCGTGCCGGGCGCGTTCGGGCCGTTAGCGCCCGGTTCGCCCGCCTCCGGGACGACTGCGTGCGCGGCGTCGAGCGGTCCGCGCAGGCGGCTGCCCTCGGCGTACCGCACGCGGTCCGCGCCGAACCGCGCGATCAGGGCCGAGCGGACGGTCGAGGCGGCCGGGTCGGGAACAGGCCGCGGCGGCGTGTAGTCGCCGAGCTGGGCGTCGAGGTCGTCGGCGTTCGGGCCCACGACGGCGATCGTCGCGCCGGGGCGCAGCGGCAGCACGCCGCCGTCCTCGACGAGCACGACGGACTGGCGCGCAGCGCGGTCCACGAGCTCGACGAGGTCGCGCGCGGCAAGGGTGCCAGCAGCGGTGGCGCCGGGCGCGTCCCAAGCGCCCGCGTCCGCCGCGGGCTGCTCCGGCGTCGGCGAACCGAACAGCCCGAGCCGCCGCTTCAGCGCCAGCACCCGGTCCACGGCGCGGTCGAGCACGGCCTCCTCGACGAGCCCGCGCTCGATCGCGGGCTCGATGTGCATGAATGCCTCGTCCCAGAGGCTGAGGTCCACCCCGGCCCGCAGGGCGAGCGCGGCGGCGGCGGCGGGGTCGGGCGAGCTGTCGCGGAGCCGGTCGATCGCGGTGCCGTCGGCCATGACCACGCCGTCCCAGCCCCACCGCTCGCGGATCGTGCCGGTGAGCAGCTCCTCGTTGGCGCTGCACGGCACGCCGTCGACGTCGTTGTACGCGGCCATGAAGCCGGCGACGCCGACGCGCGCGGCGGCGTGCGCGGGCCGCAGGTGGATCTCGCCGAGCTCGCGGCGTCCGATCGGCGCGCCCGAGCCGTTGCGCCCGCCGATCCCGGCGCCCTGCCCGGCGAGGTGCTTGGCGACGACGGCGACGTGCGAACCGTCGATCGGGTCGTCCGACGAGGCGGTGCCCTGCATGCCGCGCACCGTCGCGGCGACCAGCAGCGCGGCCAGCGCCGGGTCCTCGGAGAAGCACTCCTCGGCGCGGCCCCAGCGCGGGTCGCGCAGCACGTCGAGGCCGGAGACGAGCGCGACGTGCGTGCCGCGGGCGCGGGCCTCGGCGGCGACGGCGGTCGCGAGCTCCTCGGTCAGATCGGCGTCCATGCCGGCGCCGAGCGCGAGGTTCACGGGCAGCGTGGTGCCGCCGAGCGCCATGAGGCCGTGCGGCGCCTCCTCGACGAACAGCACGGGGATGCCGTCGCCGAAGGTGTTCACGTGGTCCTGGACCGCGGCGTAGGCCTCGGCGCTGCGCTCGGGCGGGATGCCGTTGTCCCAGCGCACGGCCGACCACGGGTCGGCGCGGAGCACGCCGTACAGCGCGCCGAGCCCGCCCCACCGGTCCACCTCGCGCCGCAGCACGTCGGTCACGCGGGGAGCGCCGTCGACCCACCTGACCGCCTCCCACCCCTTGACCCGCTGATTGACTTGCCCGACGCGTGTAGCCAGCGGCAACGCCGCGGCGCGGGTGTCAGACGTACAGGTCACCGGGGTGACCTGTACGTCTGACAGGTGCGGGTGGGTCATCCCTTGACCGCCCCCGACAGCAGCGCGCGCTGCATCTGGCGCTGGAGCACGGTGTAGACGAGGTACACGGGCAACAGTGTGAACAGGGTGCCGGCCATCAGCACGCCGTAGTCGGTGCCGGCGTCGACCTTGAGCGTGGGCAGCGCCACCTGGATGGTGCGCTGCGCGGTGTCCGGCCCGATCAGGATGAGCGGGTACAGGTAGGCGTTCCAGAACGAGAGGAAGTTGAGCAGCAGCACCGTCGCGATGCCCGGCACGCAGATGGGCAGGTAGACCTGCCGCAGCACCTGGAGCGACGACGCGCCGTCCATGGAGGCGGCCTCCTCCAGCTCGCGCGGGATGGTGCGCATGAACGACGTCAGGATGACGATGGAGAGCGGCAGCGCCGTCGCCGGCAGCAGGAAGATCACGAACGTGCGGGTGTGGAACAGGCCGAGCGCGGCGGCGAGCAGGAACGTCGGGAACAGCGCCGCGAACGACGGGATGAGGAAGCCGAGGGCGAAGACGCTCTCGACGACCTTGCCGGCGCGGCCGCGCGCCCGCGCCAGGGCGAACGACGCCGGCAGCGCGAGCACCAGGGTCAGCACGAGCGCGGCGACCGTGGTCAGGGCGGAGTTGGCGACCGCGAGGCCGAGGTCGGCCTGCTGGATCGCCGTCGTGAAGTTGGAGAGGTCGAACGTCGTCGGCAGCGCGAGCGGCGACTCGAAGATCTCCTCGTTCGTCTTGAACGACGAGACGATGAAGTAGTAGAAGGGGATGACCAGCAGTGCGGCGTAGATCCACGCGAGCGTGCCGCTCGTGATCGAGCCGATGCGGTCGCGCAGGGGGAGTCGCCGGGCGACGGTGGCGCTCTGTGCCATGAGGGTCTCCAGGGCAGGTTCGGGAGGCAGATCGGGCGGGGATCAGTGGGTGGCGCGGAGCGTGCGGCGGATCGCCCACATCCCGAGCAGCCCGATCACGAAGAGGACGACGCCGACGGCCTGGCTGTAGCCCAGGTCGGTCTCGACGAACGCCTTGCGGTAGATGAGGTACGCGAGCGTTGTGGTCGCGTTCTCGGGCCCGCCCTGCGTGAGCAGCAGCACGGTCTGCGCCGAGTTGAACAGCATGGACAGGAACTGGAGCATCGCGACGACGCCGATGAAGTCCTGCGCGATGGGCCAGTACATCCGCCAGGCCAGCCGCCAGTCGCCCGCGCCGTCGAGCCGTGCGGCCTGCACGAGCTCGGTCTCGACGCCGTCGAGCCGCGACGCGATGAGCACCGCGGAGTACCCGATGCCGCTCCACAGCTCGACGGCGATGATGGCGCCGAGCGCGGTGGTCGGGTCGGCGAGCCACTCGTTGCCCTCCAGGCCCAGCGGGCGCAGGAAGCCGTTGACCAGGCCGTCCGGGTTGAGCATCGCGTAGAAGACCATCGCCGTCGCCGGGGCGGAGATGAGCGCCGGGATGAACAGCAGGTACCGCAGCACGCGGTGGCCGCGCGGCTTCTGCACCACGTAGAAGGCGAGGAGGAAGGCGAGGCCGATCATGATCGGCAGGCCGACGACGATCTGGATCGCGGAGTTGGCGGTCGCCGTCCAGAAGGTCTCGTCGGCGAGGACGCGGGCGAAGTTGTCGAGGCCCGCCGGCGTCGGCGTGGTGAGCATGCCCGGCCAGGAGAGGAACGCGATGACGAACATCGCCACCACGGGGCCGATCATGAACACCGCGTACCAGATCAGCGCGGGCAGGGCGAGGCCGGGGAACCGGTCGCGGAGGGTCCCGCGGCGGCGGGTGCGGGGGGCGGCGGTCGTGCCGCCCCCGGTCGTGTCGGGGCGGCCGGCGTCGAGGAGCGCGGTCATGGGTGGGGGTCCTTTCCCAGCTCGAGCGGTCAGACCGCCTGGTATGACTTCTCGAAGGCGTCGATGATGCGGTCGGCCGGGGCGGACCCGTAGGCGAGCGCGGTCGCCTGGATCATCGGCTCGAACACGGCGTCGGGGATGAGCAGGTCGGGCAGCATCACGGGGGTGACGTCGTCGTCCGTGAGGCGCGAGCCCTGGGCGACCAGCGGGAAGTCCTGGCTCACGGTGTCGGTGATGCGGCTCATGTCGCGCCCGGACCCGAGGATGAACTCGTCGGTGACCTCGGGGGTGTACAGGTTCTGCACGAACGGCTTGATGAGGTCGAGCTTCTTGCGGCCGTTCTCGCTGATCCAGATGCCGTGGCCGTTGAAGCTCCGGATCACGCTCGGGTGCTCCAGCACGCCGCCGCTCGACGGCACGGGCCAGCCGCCCACGGTGACCTCCGCCGCGCGCTCGTTGGGCACGAGCGCCAGGGCCGACGACATGGCCGGCACGATGGCGGCCTTGCGGGTGTTGAACTGCGTCAGCTCCGAGTCGGACGTGTAGCCCTGGACGTTGTCGACGAAGACGCCGGCGTCGCGCAGCTCCACGAAGTGCTCCACGCCCGCGATCGCGCCCGGGCTCTCGGAGATCTTGCCCGTGGAGAACACGGTGCGCGCCTCGTCCTGGGTGATGAAGCCCTGGAGGATCTGCAGGAACATCTTCTGGCCGCTCCAGTCGGAGCCGCCCACGGTCACGGGGCCGATGCCCTTCGAACGCAGGGCGTCGGCGGCGGCGATCAGCTCGTCCGACGTCGTCGGGATGGCCTCGACGCCCGCCTCCTCCAGCAGCCCGGTGTTGAACGACACCGGCCAGTTGGTGCGGGTGAACGGGAAGGCGCGCAGGCGGCCCTCCTCGTCGGTCCACTCGGCCAGCGCCTCGGGGATGATCAGGTCGCGCAGGCCCCAGTCGTCGAGGTAGTCGCCCACGGGCACGGTCGCGCCCAGGCGGGTCCAGGAGAGCGTGCGGCCCATCATGTTGACGATCGCGACGTCCGCCTCCTTGCCCGCCAGCGTGCTCGTCTCGAACACGATGGGCAGGTCGGAGCCGTTCTTCAGCAGCGCGACCTTGCGCGCGGTGGCGCGCTGGTAGGCGGCGACGACGTCGGAGAACACCTGGGCGCCGGCGACGGCCCCGCTGATCTGCGTGTGCACGGTCAGGGCGTTCGGGCCGCTGGAGGCGGGGACGAGCGCCCCGCACCCGGCGAGGAACGGCGTGATGATCCCGCCGCTGAGCGCGGCGCCCAACAAGGTGCGCCTGCTGATGCCGTGGGACACGGGACCTCCTGGAGCTTGTCGACCTGGGACTTCGGTGTGTCGATCGAGACGGGCGGGGCACATCCGCGTGCCGGGCCTTGTAAAGCGGTACACAATCTGGCTGGCCGCGAATGTATACCGCTTTACTTTCGAGGGTCAACCCCCGTAGGGTCTGGCACGTGACCGAAACACCCCCGAAACGAGCAACGATCGCCGCGGTGGCTCGCCGTGCCGGCGTGTCGCCGTCCGCGGTGTCCCACGTCTTCAACGGCCGGCCCAACGTCTCGGCCGCCACGGCCGAGCGCATCCGGCAGGCCGCGGACGAGCTCAACTGGCGCCCCAACTACGCCAGCCGCAAGGTGTCGGGCCAGGGTGGGCGCAGCCTCGGGCTGGTGATCGCCCGGGCGAGCGACACCTTCGGTCGCGACCCCTTCTTCATGCGGCTGCTGGCCGGGCTCACGCAGCCCCTGGCCGACATCGGCTGGTCGCTCTCGCTCACGCTCGTGGCGGTCGACGACGAGGCGCGCGTCTACCGCGAGTGGTGGGCCGAGCAGCGCGTCGACGCGTTCCTGCTGGTCGACGCCCGGACGGACGACCCGCGGCTCGACCTCGTCGGCCAGCTCGGCGCCCCCGCGGTGGTGCTCGGCGCGCCCGTGGACGCCGCGGTGCCTGCCGTCACGGTGCGCGACGACGCCGCGTTCGCTGCCGTGCTCGCCCACCTGACCGAGCTCGGGCACCGCCGCGTCGCGCGGATCAACGACGCGCCCGGCCTCGCGCACACCCAGGCCCGCGACCGGCGGTTCGCCGCGGCCGCCGCCGACTGCGGCGTCGAGCCGTCCTACGCGGTGTGGGACGCCGAGGCGGCCGACCCCGTGGCCGACCTGCTGGGCCGGGTCGGCGACGTCACGGCGATCATCGTCGACAGCGAGGTGATCGCCGCCGAGATCGTCGCGCACGCGCCCGAGCTCGGGGTGAGCGTGCCCGGGCAGCTCTCCGTGGTGGCCTGGGAGGACTCCTGGGTCTCCACCCTCGTGCGCCCGCGACTGACCGCGCTCGACGCGCCGGTCGAGGAGAGCGCCCGCACCGCCGTCGCGCTGCTGGAGCGGCTGGTGCGCGGCGAGGACGTCACGTCGCAGACGGTCGGCGGGCGCCAGCTCATGGTGCGCGAGTCGACGTCCGCGGCGCCCGGCGCCGGCGCCTGAGAGCGCGCCCCAGCACCCTTACGCCTGAGAATCCTGACAGACCTGAGAGGCAGGCCCTTGACCACCACCCCGCGTTTCGGCGTCAACTACACCCCGTCGAAGGACTGGATGTTCCAGTGGATGGCGATCGACCCGGACGTCGTCCGCGCCGACTTCGAGGCGATCGCGGCGCTCGGCGTCGACCACGTGCGGGTGTTCCCGCTCTGGCCCGTGCTGCAGCCCAACCGCACCCTGATCCGGCAGCGCGCGCTGGACGACATCGCGCTCGTCGCCGACCTCGCCGCCGAGCAGGGCCTGGACCTCGCCGTCGACGTGATCCAGGGGCACATGTCCGGCTTCGACTTCGTGCCGGCGTGGCTCGTGAACTGGCACGACGGCAACATGTTCACCGACCGGCCGGCGATCGACGCGCAGGCGGCGCTCGTCGCGGCGGTCTACGACGCCGTCCGCGACAAGCCGAACCTCCTGGGGCTCACGCTCGGCAACGAGCTCAACCAGTTCCAGCGGCCCAACCCGGCGGCGATGCCCGCCAAGCGCGACGAGATCACACACTGGCTGACGTCGCTGCTGGAGGCGCCGCGCGACCGCGACCCGGGGCACCTGGTGACGCACAGCGAGAACGACCACCTCTGGTACCGCGACGAGCACCCCTTCGTGCCGGCGCACGCCTCGCGGCTGGGCGACCTGACGACCGTGCACTCCTGGATCTTCAACGGGACGGCCGCGACCTACGGCGCGCTGTCGCCGCAGTCTGTGCGGCACGCCGAGTGGATGATCGAGCTGGCCAAGGCGTTCGCCGCGCAGCCCGGCCGACAGGTCTGGCTGCAGGAGGTCGGTGCGCCCTCGATGAACCTCGCCGAGGCGGAGATGCCGGAGTTCTGCGCGCGCACCATCGAGTCGGCGCTCACCACGGACGACCTCTACGCCGTCACCTGGTGGTGCTCGCACGACGTGACGCGCGACCTCGCCGACTACAAGGACCTGGAGTATTCGCTCGGCCTGCTCGACACCGAGAACCGGGTCAAGCCGCTCGGCCGGCGGTTCGCCGAGGTGGTCGCGGAGGCGCGTGCCGCGGGCGGGCGGCCTGCTGGTTCGGGGCGGACGACGGCCGTGGTGGTCGACGTCGACGCGGACGACCTGCCGCTGTCCCGGCCGTCCCTCGGGCCCGGCGGCGCGGTCTTCGAGCGCTGGCACGCGCTGCGCGAGGAGGGCGTGGAGGTCACCGTCGTGACCAGCGCCGCCGCCGTCGACCCCGCGGCGCTGGAGGCCCGCGGCATCCGGGAGCTCGTCCGTGTCGACGCGGGCTGACCGTGGTGGTGCCGGTGGTGCCGGTGGTGCCGGTGGTGCCGGTGGTGCCGGCACCGCCGGGCTGCCGGGCTGGATGATGTCCGGATGAACGGGGACCTGCTCCTGCGCGGCGGTCTGGTCGTCGACGGCAGCGGGGCGGAGCCGGTGCCCGGCGACGTGCTGCTGCGGGACGGCCGGATCGCCGCCGTCGGCCTCGGTGCCGGCGGCCGGATCGACGCGCCCGGCGCGCGGGTGATCGACGCAGACGGCCTGGCCGTCGCGCCGGGCTTCGTCGACATGCACGCCCACTCCGACCTGGCCGTCCTGGCCGACGGCGAGCACCTCGCCAAGGTCACGCAGGGTGTCACGATCGAGGTGGTGGGCCAGGACGGGATCTCGTACGCGCCCGTCACCGACGAGACGATGGCGCTGGTCCGCGAGCAGATCGCGGGCTGGAACGGCATCCCGGACGGGATCGACTTCGCCTGGCGGTCCGTCGCGGAGTACCTGGCCGAGGTGGACCGGCGCGGCAGCGCGACCAACGTCGCCTACCTGGTGCCGCAGGGCACCGTGCGGATGAACGTCGTCGGCACCGGCGACCGGCGCGCGACACCCGCCGAGATCGCGGAGATGCGCGCCCAGGTGGACCGGGGCCTGCGGGACGGCGCGTTCGGCCTGTCGTCCGGGCTCACCTACGTGCCCGGCATGTTCGCCGACACCGACGAGCTGGTCGCCCTGTGCGAGGTGGTCGCGGAGCACGGCGGCTACTACGCCCCGCACCAGCGGTCCTACGGCGCGGGCGCGATCGGGGCCTACGCCGAGATGGTCGACGTCGCGCGGCGCTCGGGGTGCGCCCTGCACCTGACGCACGCGACGATGAACTTCCCCGAGAACCGCGGCCGCGCGGGGGAGCTGCTCGCGCTGGTCGACCGTGCGATCGTGTCCGGTGTCGACATCACGCTCGACACGTACCCGTACCTGCCCGGCTCCACGACGCTGTCCGCGCTGCTGCCGAGCCGCGCCGCGGTGGGCGGTCCCGAGCGGACGCTGGCCCGGCTGCGCGACCCGGGGGAGCGGGCGTGGATCGCGCACGAGGTCGAGGTCGTCGGCAGCGACGGCTGCCACGGCGTGCCTGTCGACTGGGACAGCATCGAGATCGCCGGGGTGCGCGACGCCGCGCTCGGCGACCGGGTGGGCCGCACCGTGGCGCGGATCGCGCTCGACGAGGGGCGCCCGCCCGCCGAGGTGTTCTTCGACCTGCTGCTGGCCGACCGGCTCGGCACGAGCATCCTGCAGCACGTCGGCGACGAGCAGAACGTCCGCGAGATCATGCGGCACCCCCGGCACACGGGTGGCAGCGACGGCATCCTGGTCGGCGCCAAGCCGCACCCGCGCGGCTCCGGGACCTTCCCGCGGTATCTCGGCCGGTACGTGCGGGAGGAGGGCGTGCTGTCGCTCGCCGAGATGATCGTGCACCTCTCCGCGCGGCCTGCGGCCCGGCTCGGTCTGCACGACCGCGGCCGGATCACCGAGGGCTACGTCGCCGACGTCGTCGTCTTCGACCCGGCGACCGTCGCCGACCGGGCCACCCCGGACGAGCCCCGGCTGACCGCCGCGGGCATCCCGTGGGTGCTGGTGGACGGCGTGCCGGTGATCGAGGACGGCGTCCGGACCGACGCCCGCCCGGGCCGGGCGTTGCGGCACCGACGTCCCGGGACGTCGCGGCGCGTGCCGTAGGCGCGGTCGGGAGTGCGGCCCGGGCTTGAGGCGATGGCCTGGTCGGGGGCACGTCGTCCCTGCGAGGGGTGTCGGCTGGGCCATACTTCGCTCGGCCTGGACCCACTTGATTAACGCCAGCAGGACTGTCCGGCACAGCCGGATTCGGCGGGTCACAGGTGAACGACATCAGGCCCAGCCGACACCCCCTCAAATGTGTGTATGCGTCCCGCGGCCGGCCAGGCGGAGCACCGAGGTCGGCAGCTCCCTGAGGTGATCTCACGTGCGCGAGCCAGAATAGTGTGCCAAGCGCGGAGCGCTCTCGGGGTTGGGCCAGGTCGTGCTCGTGGCGGGAGAGTGGGAGGGCGTCACGGGCTGCGGGATTTGCCAGGTCGAGTGCCCGTGGCATCTAATATATTGCATGCCTATTCCGAGGAGCGTGCCCGCGATCGATCGCCGGCTGCTGCGTGACGACGTCTACGGCCGGCTGCGCGACGCGATCGTCGACGGCAGCCTGGCGCCGGGGGAGCAGCTGCGCGACCTCGAGCTCGCGGCCTGGCTCGGTGTCAGCCGTACGCCCGTACGGGAGGCGCTGCTGCGCCTGGCCGAGGCCGGGCTGGTCGTGGCGCGGCCGGGCAGCTCGACGACCGTGAGCTCGCTGGACCTGCGCGAGGTGCGGGGTGCCCGCGACGTCGTCGCCGCGATGCACGAGGTGGCCGTGCGCGCGGCCGTGCCCGGCCTCACGGCGGCCGACCTCGACGCGATGCGCGCGGCCGAGCGCGAGTTCCGCGAGGCGATCGAGCGGGGCGACGTCGACGCGGCCCTGCGTGCCGACGACGCGCTGCACGGCGTGCCCGTGACGGTGGCGGCCAACCGGGCGCTGTCCGCCGTGCTCGACCAGTTCACACCGGTGCTGCGGCGCGCGGAGCGGCTGCGGTTCTCGTCCCTGGGCGGGCGAGCATCGCTCGCCCGGCACGCGGAGCTGATCCGGTTGTGCGCCGCCGGGGAGGCGGAGGGGGCGGCGGCGGTCGCCTTCGACACCTGGAGCACCCTGCCCACCGACGCCGACGAGCCCACCGACGCCGACCAGCCCGTCGCCCCCGACCAGCCCGGCGACCGCCCCGCCCGCGAGGAGTAACCCATGGCCCTGTCCGACTTCCCCCGCCACCCGCTCACCTTCGGGCCCAGCCCCGTCCACCCGCTGCCGCGCCTCACCGCTCACCTCGGCGGGGCGTCGGTGTGGGCCAAGCGGGAGGACTGCAACGCGGGCCTCGCCTACGGCGGCAACAAGACCCGCAAGCTGGAGTACTTCGTCCCCGAGGCGCTCGCACAGGGCGCCGACACGCTGGTCTCCATCGGCGGCTACCAGTCCAACCACACGCGCCAGGTCGCCGCCGTCGCGGCGTCGCTCGGGCTCAAGGCCGTGCTGGTGCAGGAGAACTGGGTCGACTGGCCCGACTCCGTGGCCGACCGGGTCGGCAACATCATGCTCAGCCGCATCATGGGCGCCGAGGTACGGCTCGACCCCGCCGGCTTCGGCATCGGCTTCAAGGACTCCTGGTCCCGCGCGATCGAGGACGTGAAGGAGCGCGGCGGCACGCCGTACGCCATCCCGGCGGGCGCCTCCGACCACCGGCTCGGCGGCCTCGGCTTCGCCCGCTGGGCGTACGAGGTCCAGGAGCAGGAGCGGGAGCTCGGCGTCTTCTTCGACACGATCGTCGTCTGCGCGGTGACGGGCTCCACCCAGGCCGGCATGATCGCCGGGTTCGCGGCGCTGGAGGAGGCCGGCGGCCCGCCGCGCCGGCTCATCGGGATCGACGCGAGCGCCAAGCTGGACGAGACGCGCGACCAGGTCGCCCGGATCGCGCGCGCCACGGCCGAGCTGATCGGCGTCGGCCGGCCGCTGCGGGACGACGAGATCACCGTGCTGCCCGGCTGGGCCGGGGACCTGTACGGCATCCCGGTGGAGTCGACGCTCGACGCGATCCGGCTCACCGGCGAGCTGGAGGGCGTCATCATCGACCCCGTCTACGAGGGCAAGTCGATGGCCGGGCTGATCGACCTCGTGGCCAGCGGCGACATCCCCGCGACCAGCAACGTGCTGTACGCCCACCTGGGCGGGCAGCCCGCGCTGAACGCGTACAGCGGGCTGTTCACGCAGACCCGTCCCGTGCTCGGCTGACGACGCGCGCTCGAGACGGCGACAAGCGGCGCGGTTTCGGGGAGGCTTGGCACGCGCCGGGCGTTCACCGCGGACACCCGGGATCGAGATGGAGCGTCATGGCCCGCCTGCTGCACCGCCCCGGCACCACGCCACGCCTGCCCAGAGGGCGGGACCTCGACGCGAGCTTCCGCCCGGCCGGGCCCGCGCGGTCGCCGCGGGTCGCCGGCGAGCGGACCGGGAGCCGGGGCCGGGCCGTGGTGGGTCTGCCGGCCAACCCGTTCGGCTACGCGATGCTCGCCACCCTGGGGGTCGGCGCCGGCCTCGCGGTGCTCGGCGCGCTGTCGGCGGTGGCGACGGTGCTCGTGTACGTCGGGCTCGCGCTGTTCCTGGCGCTGGCCCTGGAGCCCGGCACCGAGGCCCTGACCGACCGGGGGCTGCCCCGCTGGGTGGCGGCCACCGTGATGGTCGTCGGGTCGCTGGTGGTGATCGCACTGGTCGTCGTGGCGGTGCTGCCGGTCGCCGTCCCGCAGGTCAGCAGCTTCGGCGCCCAGCTCGTGGACCTGCTGCGCACCCTGCCCGACCAGGCCTGGTACGCCTGGGCGACCAGCAACCTGGGCGCCCTCGACCTGAACGGGCTGCTGTCCTCGGTGACGGACCTGCTGAGCGACCCCCGGCAGCTCTCGGCGATCGCCGGCGGCGTGCTGCAGGTCGGCACCGGGCTGATCAACGGCGTCACGGCGGTCATCATCGTCACGGCCCTGACGATCTACTTCGCCCTGACGCTTCCGACCATGGTCGCCGCCGTCCTGCGCCTGGTGCCGCGCTCCCGGCGGGAGATGACCGGGTCGCTCCTGGACGAGGTGCTCGACTCCGTGGGCCGGTATGTCTCCGGGCAGCTCATCCTGGCCACCATCAACGCCACGTTCACGCTGGTGCTCACCCTGTTCGCGGGCAGCCCGGCGCCGATCCTGCTTGCCGTCATCGCGTTCGTCGCGGCGCTGATCCCCGTCGTGGGCACGGTCATCGGGTCCATCCTCGTGACGCTCGCGACGCTCACGGTGAGCCCCGTCGCGGCGATCGTCGTCGGCGCGTGCCTGCTGGTCTACATGCAGGTCGAGGCGTACGTCCTGTCCCCGCGCGTGATGAGCCGGGCCGTGTCGATGCCCGGCGTCCTGGTCATCGTCGCGGCCCTGGCGGGCGCGGCGCTCGGCGGCATCCTCGGCGCCCTCGTCGCGGTCCCGGTCGCGGCGGCGGGCCTGCTGGTGATCAAGCGCGTGGTGATCCCGTACCAGGAGATGCGCTAGAAGCAGCGGCCCGGCCGGGCGCCTGCGCGGTGCCGGTTTCGGGGTCTGGTGCGGCCTGACGCGCGCGGGCGGCGGACCCGGGTCCGACGGCGGTCAGGCCGCGCAGCTCGGCGAGCACCGACCGCTCGATCTCCCCGATCGAGCGGTCCTCGCCCGGCGCGATCCACTGCGTGAAGGAGACGCCGAACACCGTGGCCGCGGACTCCGCGGCGAGCGTGGCCGCCGGCTCGGCGACGCCGCGGGCGCGCAGAGTGTCGCGCAGCGTCGTGGCCAGCACCGACATCTTGTGCCGCTCCCGCTCCTGCAGCGCCGGGTACTGGTCGATGACGCTCTGCCGCAGCCGGGAGTGGTCGCGCCGCTCGCCGGGGAAGAACCTCGCCCCGGACTCCAGCGCGGCGCCGACCAGCTCCATGGGCGACGCGTCGTCCGGCGCGTCCGCAACCCCGGCAAGGAACGCCTCGACCAGGAGCTCCTGCCCGTGGAACAGCGCCTCGCGCTTGTCGCTGAAGTGCCGGAAGAAGGTGCGTTCGGTCAGGCCGACGGACTGCGCGATCTCCGCGGCCGTCGTCTGCTCGTACCCCTGGCTCGCGAAGAGCTCCAGCGCGGCGGCCTGCAGCCGTTCGCTCGTACCTGGCTGCCATCTGACCATGCCGCCAGTCTAGGTGATGACAGACGCTGACGTCACGCGTATGGTGATGTCTGTGACTGACAACAGTCACTGACATCACTGGAGGTGCACCATGCAGGTATTCGTCACCGGAGCGTCCGGCTGGATCGGGTCGGCCGCCGTCGACGAGCTGCTCGCGGACGGCCACGCCGTCACCGTGCTCGCCCGGTCCGCCGCGTCCGCGGCGGCGCTGGAGGCCAAGGGGGTCCGCGTGCAGCGCGGCGACCTGGACGACCTCGACGGCCTCCGCCGGGGCGCCGACGCCGCCGAGGCGGTGCTGCACCTGGCCAACAAGCACGACTTCGCCAACCCGGCCGTGTCGAACGCGGCCGAGCGGGCCGCCGTGCAGGCCTTCGCCGACACCCTCGCCGGCTCGGGCCGGGCGCTCCTGCTCGCGGCGGGTACCGCCGGGCTGGCGCAGGGCCGGCCCGCCACCGAGGAGGACACGTCGTCGTCCTTCGGGCCGGACTCGCCGCGCGGCGGCGCCGAGAACCTCGCGCTGGAGTATGTGGACCGGGGCGTGCACGTGGTCAGCCTGCGCTTCTCGCCGACGGTGCACGGCGTGGGGGACCACGGTTTCATCGCCGCGATCACCGACGCCGCCCGGCGCAACGGCGTCTCCGGCTACCCGGGCGACGGCAGCAACCGCTGGGCCGCCGTGCACCGGTCCGACGCCGCCCGCCTCGTCGCGCTCGGCCTGGCCAAGGCGCCGTCCGGCTCGCGCCTGCACGCCGTGGCGGAGGAGGGTGTCTCGAGCCGCGAGATCGCCGAGGCTATCGGCGCCGTCCTCGACCTGCCGGTCACCTCGGTCGCGCCCGACGACGTCGCCGCGCACTTCGGCTGGATCGGCGGGTTCTTCGGCATGGACGGCTCTGCGACGAGCACCGCGACGCAGGAGTTGCTCGGTTGGACGCCGTCCGGCCCGACCCTGGTCGAGGACATCGCGGCCGGCGCGTACACGACTTCGGAGGCCCGGTAGGCCCAGCGTCCGCTCGTGGCACGCGGCCAACCAGTCCCCTGTGAGGCCAGTTCCCTTTGAGGCCCGGGTTTCTTCGCTTTGAGCTGGCTCAAAGCGAAGAAACCCGGGCCTCAAAGGGAAGGGGCGACCCGTCGCGCGACGACCGCCGCGGCGGAGGGCGAGGCCGGCCCGGCCGGCCACGTCTCAGGCCGCCGGCGTCTCGGCGATGTCCGTCGTGGTGGCGAGAGCACGGGATGCCTCGACGTCGTCGGACAGGCTCTGCAGGCGGCCCGCGGCCAGCCCGAGCGAGTCCGAGCCGAGGAGCTGGTGCAGGGGCGCCTCGCCGGAGGTCGCGACGGTGATGATCGCCGCGGCGGCCTTCGCGGGGTCGCCGAGCTGGGTGCCCGGCATCCCGAGGTGCTGCTCGACCATCTCGCGGACGGCGGGGTACGCCTCGTTCGTGTCCGACGGCAGGCCGAGCGACACGGGCCGCAGGAAGTCGGTGCGCATGTAGCCGGGCTCGACGAGGTTCACGCGGATGCCGTGGTCCGCGACCTCGGCGGCCAGGGACTCCGTGATCGCCTCCAGCGCGAACTTGCCCGCCGCGTACAGGCTCCAGCCGGGGAACGAGAGCAGGCCGAGGATCGAGGACACGTTGACCACGTGCCCGCCGCGCTGGGCCCGGAAGCCCGGCAGCACCGCGCGCAGCACGTTCCAGACGCCGAACACCTGGACGTCGAACATGGCGCGGGCGTCGGCGTCCGAGACCTCCTCGACGGCGGCGAGGTAGCCGTACCCCGCGTTGTTCACGACGACGTCGAAGGTGCCGAAGCGCTCCTTCGTGGCGGCGACGGCCCGGTCCACCTGTGCCTGATCGGCCAGGTCGACGGTCAGGGCGAGCAGCCGGGAGGTGTCGACGTCGTCGAGTGCGCTGGTGAGGCGTTCGGTGGACCGGGTGGTGGCGGCGACGTTCTCGCCGCGCTCCAGGAGCTGCCGGACGAGCTCGAGGCCGAGCCCGCGGGAGGTGCCGGTGACGAACCAGGTCGCGGGGCGGTCGGTGGGGTAGGACATGGTGGTCTCCTCGGGAGGGTCAGGTCGGCGGGGCGTGCCGACCCGTCAAGACTTCCGCGCGAAACCGTGCTCCTGGGGGCCATCTTCGGCCCCCTGCATCCTGGGTCGCCGCTGACTAGGACGCGGAGGTCCACCCTGACGGGTGCGCCGCGCGAGGCGGCCCGCCCAGAATGGAGGCATGGCCGAGAAGAACACGGAGCTGGCGGACTTCCTGCGTCGCGCACGGAGCCAGGGCGACGCGTCACGCGCCGGGCTGCCCGCCGACGGGCGCGTCCGCCGCGTGCCGGGCCTGCGCCGCGAGGAGGTCGCGTTCCTGGCCGGCGTCTCGACCGACTACTACGCCCGGCTGGAGCAGGGCCGGCGCATCGTGCCCTCGTCGTCGGTCGTGGACGCCATCGGGCGGGCGCTCGGGCTGGACCAGGCCGGACGCGCCCACCTCGCCGACCTCATCGGGCTCAGCACCGCGTCGGTCCAGCCGCGCACCCGTCCCGTACAGCGCGTCCGCCCCGGGCTGTACCAGCTCCTCGACGCGCTCGGCGGCGTCCCCGTGCTCGTGCTCGGCCGCCGCGCCGACGTGCTCGCCCAGAACCGCATGGGCCGGGCCCTGTTCACCGACTTCGAGCGGTTCCCGGCGCCGCGCCGCAACTACGCGCGCTGGATGTTCCTCGACGACGGCGCGCGGTCGCTGTTCGTCGACTGGGAGGAGCAGGCCCGCGCCGCCGTCGAGAACCTGCGGCTGGAGGCCGGGAATGATCCCGCCGACCGGGCGACGGCCGCGCTGATCGCGGAGCTGCGCGAGGCCAGCGCCGAGTTCGGCGACTGGTGGGCCGAGCACCGCGTCTACCAGCGCACCTACGGGTCCAAGCGGCTGCGGCACCCTGTCGTCGGCGACCTCACCGTCGAGTACGAGACCCTCGCCCTGCCCGGCGACCCCGACACGATGCTGTACGTGTACTCGGCAGAGCCGGGCTCGCCGTCCCAGCGGGTGCTGAGTCTCCTGGCGAGCTGGTCGCTGACGGCGACGCCCGGACCCGCCGCATCCTGACCCGCCGCGGGCCGTGATCCGACGCGGGCCCTGATCCGGCCGGGGGCACTCCCCTTTGAGGCCCGGGTTTCTTCGCTTTGAGCCAGCTCAAAGCGAAGAAACCCGGGCCTCAAAGGGGAGGGGCGGCCAGGGGTCCCCGGGCTCCAGCCGCCCCTTAGCCGAGCTCGCGGAGCAGCACGTCCGAGAACACCGCGCTCACCGCCGGCGACGCGCCGCCGCCCGCGTAGATCCCGACCGCCGGGTCGGTGTCGGCGGGCAGTGTCCAGGTCGCGCCGAAGCGCCAGCTCTTCCCGTCGCGCGACGTCGCCGACCGGTACCGGTGCTCGCCCGTGGCCGCGTCCGTGGTGTGGAACAGCCGCAGGTGCATGGTGTCGGCCACCGGGCCGGAGACGAAGCCGCCGAACCGGACGGCGCCGTCGGCCGTGAGCTCCTTGCCGAACTCGACCTGGCGGGTCCGGCCGATCGCCACGGAGCCGAGCCGCAGGAAGTCGTCGTCGCCCGCGTGCACCAGCAGGCCCGCCTGCTGGAAGTTGCGCACCGTGTCCTCGCCCAGCGGCAGGCGCACGGTGGCCTCCAGCACGTAGTCGCCGTCGGGCGCGTCGCGCAGCAGCACCGGCGCGTCGTTCCGCGTGCCCACCAGGTCGTGGCCGGTCAACGGCCAGGTCAGGGCGCCGTCCGCGACGTCGACGGTCGCGGGGGAGTGCTGCCAGCGCCAGCCCTCGTCCAGCGCGCCGTCGAACTCCTCGGCGAACGTGACCGCGCCGGCCTGCGGCTCGGCGACCCGCTCGGTCACCGGCTCGTGCGCCGCCACGACCGTCAGGTTGTCGAGCTGCGCCTCGGCGCCGTCGGCCGCGAGGCGCACCGGCGCCGTGCGGGGCAGCGGCGTCCGCGGCTCGAACCGCGCCTCGGCGTCCACGTCGCCCAGGCCGCTCGACGACAGCCGCGCGTCGGCCACGCCGTCGCGCACCTCGACGCTGAGCACGTGCCAGGAGGTCAGGTCCGCGTTCGCGGGCAGCGCCGTCCGCACCTGGTGCCGTCCCTGCCCGACGACGAGCTCGCGCGCCCCGGCGTCCAGCCGCACCGACACGGCGGCCGGGCCGGCCCCGCCGACGCGCACCGTGAACGCGCCGTCGGCGTCGGGCAGCCGCACGTCCGTCTCGACCCGCACGTCCCGCGGGGCCGGCGCGGTCCGGACGAGGGCGGCGTGCCGCCGGTCCGGTACCAGCCGCGCGATCGACCCGGCGTCGCCCGCGCCGTCCGCAGCCCGGGCCAGCGTGCCCGTGACGCGCCGCAGCGCGTGCCCCGAGGCGGGGTCGGCGCTGTTGATGCCCAGCTCGCTCGCGGCCACCGGCGCCGGCTGCGCCCCCTCGCTCGGGCCCGCGCCCGCGTTGACCACGGGCCAGCCGGCGATCCAGTCGAGCCGGTCCAGCAGGGTCGGACGCCGGTTCACGCCGCCGGGCTGGTTGAGCCACGCGTTGTCGCGGTCGATGCCGTGGTAGAGCATCCAGTCCTGCCCGGACACGTCGGAGAACACCGCGTGGTGCCCGACGCCGATCCACCGGTTGCCGTTCTGCGCCACGACGAGGGTGCCGCCCACGCGCGACTCGTTCATGCCCACGCCCTCGTGGTCGGTGAACGGGCCGAGCGGCGAGCGCGACCGGCCCGTGTAGACGCTGTACCCGGTCACGGGGCCGGAGCAGCAGTTGGCCGACGACCCCATGAGGTAGTACCAGCCGTCCCGCTTGACCACGAACGCGCCCTCGTAGCGGTCCGCGACGGTCACGCGAGTCGGTTCACCCACGGCGCGGGTGCCGGTCTCGTCCAGCTCCGTGACCCAGATGCCGCCGTTGAAGCCGCCGAAGTAGAGGTAGCGGGAGCCGTCGTCGTCGGCGAACAGGGCCGGGTCGATGGTGTTGAGGTACCCGCCGCCGGGTGCTGGTCGGGGGTCCAGGACCGGCCCTCCGGAGTCCGTCCAGGGTCCGGTCGGGGTGGGCGCCGTCGCCACGCCGATCGTGTAGTCCCACGCGTCGGGGTTCGCCGCCGTGTCCGTGACCGTGTAGTACATGACGTACTGGCCGTCGACGTACCGGATGTCGGGCGCCCAGAAGTAGGACGCCTCCGCCGCCCACGCGGGCCGGTTCTCGTCGTCGAAGATCGTGCCGACGTACTCCCAAGCGGCCAGGTCACGCGACCTCGCCACGTGCATGTTGCCGAACGGGCCGCCCGACACCAGCGGGTCGCTCGTCGCGTACAGGTACCACCAGCCGTCCTTGCCGCGGATCACGGCCGGGTCGGCGTAGGTGTCCGCGAACGGTTCCGTCACCGGGTTGGTATAGGTGGTGCCCGGCGGCGGCGCGGCCTGGTCCGTGGCCGTCCGGTCGGTGCCCGTCCGGTCGGCCGCCGCAGCGGGTGGGGCGCCTCCCGTGCCGGGCAGGGCCACGGCGCCGGCGACCAGCGCGAGCGTGGCGAGGGCGGCTACGAACCGTATCTCCATGGGTGATCGTCCCTTCGGGCGGCCGCGCGCCACGTCCTCGATGACGTGGCCGTCGCTCCTTTACAACGGATAACCACGCGCGAAGTTACAACGGATAACCTGCGGTCGGCAAGGGGCGACGAAGGGTTCGGCGGGAGCGCCGGCCGGGCGCGGTCAGTCGAGCGACAGCTCGTAGAACCGCCACAGGTGCTGGAGCTCGCCGGGGATCTCGGAGCCCGGGTAGGGCGTGCGCTCCACGAACCCGCGCGACTCGTAGAGGCGGTGCGCCCCGGCCATGAAGCGGTTGCTGTCCAGCCGGACGGTCCGCGCCCCGAAGTCCGCGCGCGAGCGCTCCAGCAGCCAGTCCAGCATCGCCGAGCCCACGTGGGTCCCGCGGTGTTCAGGGCGCACGAACATCCGCTTGATCTCGACCACGCCGTCGTCCTGCGCGCGGAGTGCGGCCACGCCGGCGGGCTGCTTGGTGCCGGGTCGTGGAGTGCCGGGCCGCGCGGCGCCGTCGTCCCCGGACGGCGACCCGACCTCCGCGAGCGCCATGAGCCCGGTGGGCCGGCGGAACGTGTCGAGGTCGGCGCTGGTGTGCCGTGCGTCGAGGCCCATCGCGAAGCCGTAGGTCTGCTCGAAGGTCGCGAGCGCCCACGTCATGTACTCGGTCATGAGCTGGAGCACGACGGCCTCGTCCTGGTCGGTCGTCTCGCGGACCTGGTTGCGTTCCACTGCTGTTCCTCTCCGGGCTGTCGTGCGCCGGGCCGACCGCCCCGGCCGCGTGGGCGGTCGGGGCGGAGGCGCGGGAGCCGAGCGTATCCCGGCGGGTTCGGGGGTCGATCAGTCCCCGAACACCTCGGCGACGAGCCGCTGGGTCGCCTGCTGGAAGGCGGCCCCGAGGGACAGGGCGGCGTCGTCCACGTAGTTCAGGGTGGCGGTGAGGGTGGTGCGGCCGCCGTGCCCGGCGTACATCAGCGCGCCGTGGCCGGCCATGCCGCCGTTGTGCGAGATGACGGTGGTGCCGCCGGTCTTCTGGACGAAGACGCCGAGCCCGTAGCCGGCCTTGGCCTCCGGGGTGAACATCTCGGCCAGCAGCGGCTCGGGGAGCAGCTTGCCGCCCGCCAGCGCGGAGATGAACGTGTGCAGGTCCGCGGTGGTCGAGATCATGTCGCCGCCGCTGGAGATCCAGGACGGGTCCTGGTCGGTGACGTCGATCGTCGTCTCGCGGCCGGCCTCGTCGTACCGGTAGTAGGCGTGGGCGTGCGGCTCGGGGACGGTCCGCTCGTGGGTCGGCGCGACCGTGCCCGTCAGTCCGAGGGGTCCGAGGACCAGCCGGTGCATGGCCTCCGCGTACGGGCGGCCCGTCACCTTCTCGATCAGGACCCGGGCCAGCGCGTAGTTGGTGTTGGAGTAGCTCCAGTCCGTCCCGGGCTCGAACCGTGCGGGCTTGGCGAGCGCGAGGCGGACCAGCTCCTCCGCCGTGTAGGGCTTGAACCGGTTGTCCACCCACTCCTTGCCGGAGGTGGTGGCGGTGATGCCCGGCGCGAACGTCCCGTCCTCGTAGTACTCGCCGGTGAAGTTGAAGATGCCGCTCGTGTGCTGGAGCACCGTCCGCACCGTCACCCGGGGGTCCAGGCCGAGGTCCGGGAGGTAGTCCGCCGCCGCGGTGTCCAGGTCGACCTTGCCTTCCGCGACCAGGCCCAGCACGACCGTCGCGACGAAGGTCTTCGTGTTGCTGCCGATCCGGACGTGGCCGTCGATGGGTGGCGTGCCGGGCTCGCCCAGCCTGGCCGCTCCGGCGCTGCCCACCCAGGCGCCCTGCTCGTCGTGCACCCGCAGGGTCACCCCCGTCAAGCCCGACTCGACGATGTCCTCGATCAGCTGCTGCAGTCCGGGGCGGGCCTGGTCGGTCTGCGGGGTGGTCTCCTGCGGGCCTGCCGGAGCGATGGTCATGGGGAACTCCTTTGTCGGTGAACGGAACGAGACGGTCCGTTCCGTTTGCCCATCCTGGACAAACCCGACCCGGCATGTCAATACGGTGCGTTCCGTTCCGTTACGGTGGGCGCATGACGGCGAGCCCTTCCACCCGCGGCGCGGCCAGGACCGCGGCGATCATGCAGGCCACCCTCGACCTGGCCCGGGAGAACGGCTATGCATCCCTGAGCATCGAGGCGGTCGCCGCCCGGGCCGGCGTCGGCAAGAACACGATCTACCGGCGCTGGGTCTCGAAGGGCGAGCTGTTCCTGGACTCGCTGCTGTCGCAGAACGCGCCCGCGCTCGAGTTCGCCGACACCGGCGACCTGCTGGCCGACCTGCTGCGGCAGGCCTACGCGGTGACGGACCTGCTGGCCAACGGCACGTGGGGCCCGCTCTACCGCGCCCTGGTGGCCGAGGCGCAGCACGACCCCGCCGTCGCGGCCGGCCTCGACGAGCGGTTCATCCGGCCGCAGACCGAGCGCACAGTCGCCCGGGTCAAGCTGGGCCAGGAGCAGGGGCAGGTCTCGCCGGACCTCGACCTCGACCTGGCCATGACCATCCTGTCCGGGCCGCTGTACTACCGGCTCCTGATCTCCCGCGAGCCGGTCTCGCGCGCGTTCATCGACAGCGTCTTCGCCACCCTCTTCGCCGGCCTGAGCCCCAGGGAGCGTCCGTGAGGGTCACCCTGCGCGACGTGGCGGAACGCGCCGGGGTCTCGTTCAAGACGGTGTCGAACGTGATCAACGGGCACCCGAACGTGCGCCCGGAGACCCGCGAGCGGGTGCAGACCGCCATCACCGAGCTGCGCTACCGGCCCAACACGTCGGCCCGCAGCCTGCGACACGGACGGGCCGGGTTCCTGGCGATCGCGCTGCCCGAGCTCACCTCGCCCTACTTCGCGGGCCTCGCCTCCGAGCTCGCAGCGGCGGCGCGGGCCGTGGGGCAGTCGGTGCTCATCGAGGAGACGTCGGGCGACCTGGCGGGGGAGCGCGCGGTGCTCGACGGCCTGCCGAGCCACCTGGTCGACGGTGTCGTCTTCAGCCCACTGGTCACGTCGGTGGCGGAGGTCGCGGAGCGGCGGGACGGCACGCCGCTGGTGCTGCTGGGGGAGTACGGGGAGCCGGCTGGCGTGGACCACGTGGGCGTGGACAACGTGGCGGCGGCCCGTGACGTCACGCGGCACCTCCTGGACCTGGGCCGACGTCGGATCGCGGGGATCGGTCTGCAGAGCGGCGCCGGGACCGGGCGGCTGCGCGGCGAGGGCTACCTGGCCGCGCTCGCCGAGGCCGGCGTGGCCGTGGACCCGGACCTGGTGGTCGAGTGCACCGACTACCACCGCGCCAGCGGCGCCGACGCCGTGGCGCAGCTGCTCGCCCGCGGCGTCGACTTCGACGCGGTGTTCTGCTTCAACGACCTGATGGCGCTGGGCGCGCTGCGCGCCCTGCACGACGGCGGGCTGCGAGTGCCCGACGACGTGGCTGTGGCCGGCTTCGACGGCATCGAGGACGGTCAGTTCTCCGTACCCTCGCTGACCACGGTGACCCCTGACCTGCCCCGCCTCGCCGCGGAGGCGGTGCGCCTGGTGATGCGGCGCATCGCCGAGCCGGACGCCCCCGCGGAGCACGTGGTGGTGCCCCACCGGATCACCGCGCGCGAGAGCACCTGCGGCGACCTGCCCGCGGCGTCGTCCCCGGCCTAGACTCTGTGCCATCCGCCGGGGGTGGTACCGGCCGCGGCGGGGCCCACCGGAGCGACGTGAGGATCGAACGATGACCGACGAGTGCACGCATCTGGACCAGGTCGCGGTCCTCGAACCCGAGAACCGGGAGGGCTGCCCCGAGTGCCTCGCCCTCGGCGGCACCTGGGTGCACCTGCGCAGCTGCCTGGTGTGCGGGCAGGTGGGCTGCTGCGACTCCTCCCCGGCCAAGCACGCCACCGCCCACTTCAAGTCGTCCGGCCACCCGCTGATGCGCTCCGTCGAGCCGGGCGAGGGCTGGGGCTACTGCTACGCCGACGACGCGATGATCTCGTCGACGACCCTGGGCACCCACAAGTACTGACGGTACGGTCGAGATGACTGGTCCCCGTCCTCGGAGGCAACGATGCGATCTGGCCTGATCGTGGCCGGCCTGGTGCTCGTCGCCATCGGCTGCGTGTTCACCGTGCAGGGGCTCGGCTACCTCGCCGGCAGCCCGATGACGGGCGTGGCGCTGTGGGCGATCGTCGGGCCGATCCTCGCCGTGATCGGGATCGTGCTGATCGTCGGGGCGGCGCGCACGGGGCGCTCGGGCTGAGCGCGGTGCCGGCTGCCGCTTCCTGGGTCGGTCCAGCGGTGCAGCCACAGTTGAACGTAGGGTTGGTCGCACTCTGAGCGCTCAGAGAGCGACCAACCCTACGTTCGACGCCCGCGGGATTCTGGGCGTGACCCGGCAGCTCACACACCGCGGTCCGGGGCGCCCATGTCGCCCGTGGCCGGGACGCCGTCCTCCAGGCCATAGCGCAGGTAGACGGTGCCGTTCGGGGTGGCGGCCGGCGGTGCGAGCAGCGACAGGTTGGAGGGCACCGCGCCGTCGTCGAACACCTTCTTGCCCACGCCCAGCACGATGGGGTGCACCCACAGGTCGAGCCGGTCGAAGAGCTTCTCGCGCAGATGGGTCTGCACCAGGTCGACGCTGCCGACCACCCGGATGCTCTCGTGGCGGTCGCGGATCTCGCGGACGGCAGCGGGCAGGTCCGGGCCGAGCTGTGTGGACCCGGCCCACGGGAGATCGGGCGTGCCGCGGGAGGCCACGTACTTGGGCACGCGGTTGAAGAGCTCGGCGATCTTGAAGTTCTCGTCGCCCTCGTACTGCGGCCAGTAGGCGGCGAAGATGTCGTAGGTGCGCCGGCCGAGCAGCAGGGCGTCGGTGCCCTCGTAGGCGGCGTCGATCTGGGTGCCGGCGACGTCGTCGATCAGGGGAGCCTGCCAGCCGCCGAACGGGAAGTTCTCCGGGTCCTCCTCGGGGCCGCCGGGCGCCTGCGCGACGAGGTCGAGGGTGGCGAACAGCTCGATCTGGATGATGCCCATGATGTGCTCCCTGATGAGTGGTCTGTGTCTCGTCGGGTAGACCTCGGGAAGCGGGCGGACTCATCGGCCTGGCGGCTCGGCTACTTCTCCCAGACGTCGACCAGCGGGAGCCCGCGGGCGGTGCGGGCGCGGTCGACGATGTCCTGCACCACCGCGGTCTTGCGGGCCGTGTAGTCGGGGATGCCGGTGGCGGCTTCTGCCGCCGCCCGCTTGGCGTCGAGGTAGCGCGTGGCGTCCTCCGGATGTGCCAGCAGCCAGTCACGGAAGATCCGCTGGTTGCAGGTCTCCCACTGCTCGGCCGTGAAGAAGTGCGCGATGTCGGTACGCCGCGGGCCCTCCTGCCTGACCAGCACGAGATGTGCCCGCGGCCCCCGGGCGATGCGCAGCCACCCCAGCGCCGCGAGGCTCTCGAACCGGTCCTCGACGTCGGTGAACGACCCGACCCGGACGGCGAGGTCGATCGCCGGCTTGGCGGCCATGCCGGGGATGGCCGTGGACCCGATGTGCTCGACGATCCAGGACGGTTCGATCTCGGACAGCTCGGCCGCCGTCCGCTCGAATCTCTGCGGCCAGTGCTGGTCGTATTCCACGAGCATCTTCGCCTCCTTGGTCGCATCAGGGTAGTGGACCGCTCCGCAGGAGCGGGCCAATTGCAAAAGTGCTTTGCAAAATGTCTTTGCGGTCGTAGCGTGGACGCATGACCGAGCACGAGGCCTGGCCGCCGTCCTGGTTCGACCCGGAGCGCTACGCGACGCTGACCCCGCACAACGTGCAGGCGCTGGCGCACCCCATCCGGTTCGCGCTGCTCCGCCTGCTGCGCGAGGACGGTCCCGCGACGGCGTCGGGACTGGCGCAACGGGTGGGGCACTCCAGCGGCGTGACGAGCTACCACCTGCGCACGCTCGCGGACGCCGGGCTCGTGGTCGAGGACGAGGAGCTCGGCAACCGGCGCGACCGCTGGTGGAAGGCGGCGCACGAGAACGTCACCTTCACGCTGCGCGTGCCCGACCAGCATGGCGACGCCGAGCAGCTCGAGACGGCGGCACGCTACCTGCGCATGGTCGCCCAGGTGGGGCACGAGCGGGTGCTGGGCTACGTGAACGGCCTGCCCGAGCGGGGCGCGGAGGTCGCGGAGCTGCCCTGGCAGCTCGGCTACATCGACCTGTCGCTCACGTACGCCGAGGCCCGCGAGCTGTCGGCGCGCGTGGTCGAGGCTGTCGCCGCGTTCCGACGGGACCAGGCCGGCCGCGCCCGTGGCCCGGGCGGCCCGGACGCGGAGGGGCCCGAGCGGCACCGCGCGGTGTTCCAGTACCAGCTCCTGCCGGACGACGACGGCGGCGCGGGCGGCGCAGGGGCCGCGGGCGGCGCGGGGGCGACCGCGTGACCACCGCCGAGCCGACGACGGCCGAGGTCGCGGCGCAGCGCCGTCGGCTTCCCCTGGCCGCGGTGCTGGCGGCCTACGTCGTCTCCGTGACCTGCACGGCCGTGTCGGCCCTCGCGATCCCGTGGTTCGTGCTCACCACCACGGGGAGCGCGGCGCAGACGGGGCTCGTCGTGGCGGCCGAGATGGCGCCCTACGTGCTGATGCAGGCCACCGCGGGCCCGGCGGTGGAGCGGTTCGGCCCGCGGCGGTCGAGCTGGTCGGCCAACCTGGCTGCCGGCGTCGCGCTGCTCGTGGTTCCCGTGCTCTACGTCAACGGGCACCTCGGGTTCGGGGCGCTGCTCGCGGTCATCGCCTGCGCCGGCGCGTTCCGTGGTGTGGCCGACTGCGGCAGCGCCCCGCTCGTCCCCGCCGTCGCCCGCCTGGCCGGCGTGCCGCTCGAACGGGCGGCCGGGCTGCACGCCTCGGCCAGCCAGGGCGGCCAGCTCGTCGGCGCGCCGCTCGCCGCCGTCCTCCTGACGGTGATCTCCCCGCCGACCGTCCTGATCGTGAGCGGGGGCGCGTTCTTCGTCGCCGCGCTGCTCGTCGCCCTGTGCGTCCCGCGCACCGTGGGCGCTCCGGTGCGCGACGGCGTCGCGGACCCCTACCTGCGTCGGCTCGGCGCCGGCCTCGCCTTCCTCGCGCGCGACCGGGTGCTGCTGGGGGTGGTGGTGATGGTCGCCGTCGGCAACCTGCTGAACGCGGGGCTCGCCAGCGTCTACCTCCCGTCCTGGGTGCGGGAGCACGAGCTACCGGTGGCCGCCGTCGGCACCGTGGCCGGCGGGTTCTCCCTGGGCGCCCTGGTGGGGAGCCTGGTCGGCGCGTGGGTGGCGCCGCGTGTGAACCGCTGGGCGCTGTACTCGTTCGGCTTCCTGCTCGGCGGCGCGCCGTGGTTCTTCGCGCTCGCGGCGAGCGACGACGTGGTGCCCGTGCTCGCGGTGGTGGTGTGCTGCGGGCTCGCGATGGGCGGCATCAACCCCGTGCTGGGCGCGGTGCAGTACGAGCGCATCCCGGCCGAGATGCTGCCGCGGGTGCTGGGCGCCGTGAAGTCGCTGGCCTGGCTGGGGCTGCCGCTCGGGCCGCTGGTGGCGGGTGTGCTCGTCGACGGGGTCGGGCTGGTGCCCACGCTCTGGGCCGTCGGGGTGGTGTACGGGGTGCTGACGCTGACGCCGTTCGTGGTGCCGTCGTTCCGGCTGCTCAATCCCGCTCTGCCAGCAGGAACGTCAGCGACCAGATGACCGCCAGGGTCAGGGCGATGATGATCGCGCTCCAGAGGGGGTAGTAGGGCAGGAACGCGAAGTTCACGATGCTCGCCACGACGGCGAGGGCGAGCCCTGCGAGGTATGCCCAGGTCCGCCGGGCGAGGACGCCGAGGCCCGCGGCGAACGCGGCGGCGCCCACGCCGATGTGGATCCATCCCCACGTGGTCACGTCGAGCTCGTAGATGTACTCGACGCTGATCATGGCCGACCGGTCCGCCGCCAGTGCCGAGATCCCCTGGAACACCTGGAAGAGGGCCGCCAGGACCAGCACCGTCCCGGCGAAGCCCGACGAGGTGAACGCGACGGAGGTGGGCGGGCCGTAGCTGGCGACCGGGGTCAGGCCGGGGTACGGGTCGGCGCCGGGGGCGTGCGTGCCGGACATGTGGGCTCCTTGGCGAGGGCACTCGAGATGAGTCTCCTCATCTCAGCGCCGCGGTGGCCCCGTGCCCTCACCCGTTCCTGGTGAACCTCAGGCCCGGTCGGGCGCCGACGCCGTCGCCGGACGCACGCCTAACCACTGCTCGGCGCCCCACGCCTCGAACCGCTCCTGTTCAGTGAACCCGAGCCGCGCCGCGAGCCGCATCGACCGTTCGTTGGCGGACTGCGTGGTCAGCACGACCGGCTCGTCCGGCATCTCGCCGGCGAACCAGTCGAGTGCCGCCGCGCAGGCCTCGGCGGCGTACCCGTGCCCCCACGACTCCGGGAGGAACAGGTAGCCCAGCTCGACCTTCCCGACGGCCGGACCGACCAGATAGTCCCCGCCGCGCCGGTCGAGCTGGACCAGCCCGATCATCGCCCCGTCGAGGTCGACGACGAACTGGCCCGGGTGCGTCTTCGGCACCGCGGAGACGGTGCGCTCGAGCTCGGCACGCGGCTGCGGCCCGCCGATGTACGTGCTCACCTCGGGGGAGGCGCTCAGCTCGATGACTGCGGCGCGGTCCGCTGCCACGGGCTGACGGAGCAGGAGCCGCTCGGTCCGGATCGGGGCGGGTGGCCAGGTGATGGGTCCGAGATCTGCCATCTGCGCAGACTAGCGAGGGTGGGCGGCACGATTCGGGGCTTCAGCGGATGTCCTGGTCCAGTGGAAGGCTCATGCCGGACATGTAATGGAGCTGTCCGATGGGACATCGGAGTTCACCATGGTGGGTGACGCGTTCGAGTTCGTTCGCGAGTGTGCCTGCCTGCCGAAGACGGCGTCATGGGCTGTGACTACCGGGCCGCCGTTGTCTTCAAGCCATGTGCCCAGGGGTGTTGGTGTCAGGCGGCCGTTTTCCCAAGCGAGAAGAGTGCCGTCGGGAAGGTCCTGAAGGCGTGCGAGCCGGTCGCCAAGTTGCTTGACGTTGTTCTTCAGCGACTCGGGTGACAGGCGCGCCGCCCGCGCCGCTCCGCTCCACGTTCCGTGTGTACGGGCAAGCAGGTACAGCCGGGTCTTGTAGATGAAGTCCATGTTTCCCCTCGTCATGGCAGGACTTGCCATTCGCGATGGTGTCGAGCGGTGACGTGCGAGGTCAAGTAAACAAAAGGTGATTTGTGCCGCAGTGCGGCGATCGTTCGCTACCGGCTCTTCGAGACCTGGTCAAGATCAGCCACCTGATCTCACCCGGCAAAATCGACCCCTCCTCGAAGCCTCGACGATCGTGCATGCTCAGCCCTGCAGTCCGGATCGTCCAACGCCCGGGCACGACAGCAAGGAGCTTGAGATGGAGTCCCCGGTGCGCGGCGGATCGGCCAGAGCAGTGCGAAGGGCGCCAGCTTCTGCATGGACGGTTGCGGCCTTGAGGGGGCTTACGGCCGCGGCAGTTGCCGTCCTGTGCGTCGTACCAGCGTCGCCGAGTCAGGCGACCGAGACGCCGGCTCCGGACGTATCAACGGAGGACTTCACGAGTGGGTACGCGATTGGTAAAGCTCCCGATGCCAACGACGCGGACCCTGCCGAGGCAGAGGCTCTGACGCAGGCAGCGGAGACCGGCGAGCTGGTGGAGATCACGGCCAACCGCGCCGAGACGCGCGAGGTGTATGCGACGCCCTCCGGGGAGATCGAGGTCCGGGAATTCGTGGTCCCGAAGTGGGCTCGCGTCGACGGTCATTGGGTCGCTGTGGACACCACTCTGGAGGCGTCGTCCGAGGGCATTGCCCCTGCCGCCTCGGCATCCTCCGTGGTCTTCTCGCCAGGCGGCAACGACAGGCCGTTGGTCTCCATGGCACGCCATGGCCGGGTCTTGGAGTGGTCGTGGCCAGATGCACTGCCTGAGCCGGTACTGGACGACGACACGGCGACCTACCGGGATGTCATAGACGGCGTCGATCTGCAGATGAAGGCGACGGAGGACGGCTTCGCGTCGTACCTGGTGGTGAAGAACGCAGAGGCAGCAGCCTCGCCGGCGCTCGACGAGATCACCTTCGCCATGGAGACACGGGGGCTTGCCGTCGGAGTGACCGCGGCAGGGGTGCTGGAGGCGAAGGACTCTTCGACTGGGTCGGTCGTGTTCGAGGCACCGCCTGCCTCGATGTGGAGCGCCGCGCCCGCAGAAGGTGCTGTCGCCGGACAGAAGGAACGGGTAGAGGCAAGGAGCGCTGACGCGGTGGCAGGGGAAGAAGCCGCGAGCGGAGGACGCGACATCGCTCCGGTCGACGTCCAGGTGTCACCTGAAGGCGACTCGTTCACGCTGGTGCCGGACCAGGATCTCCTGGAGTCGCCGGACACGTCGTTCCCTGTGACGATCGACCCTGCTGTGTCGACACCGCGTACGTCGGCGTGGACGAGCCCCAACGAGTCGTACCCGTCGACCTCGTACTGGCAGTTCAAGGGGCAGACGACCGCCGGACTGGGTACCTGCACAGGATGGTCGGACTGCCCCGGGGGCGCGACGTACCGGCTCTTCTACCAGTTCGACGTCTCGAAGTTCAAGGGAAAGAACGTCTCCTCGGCCGTGTTCGCAGTTCCGAACACTCACTCCGCGGTCTGCGTGGACCACACGGTGAACGTCTTCCAGACCAAGGCGATCTCGTCCGCGACCACGTGGAACACGCAGGCGGCCTCCGGGTTCTTCAAGAAGCAGGTTGCATCCGCGTCCTTCAACTACGGCGGAAACCAGTCGGGCTGCAAGAATGCGGGCGACGCCGAGTTCTCAGTCAGGGCACTGGTCCAGGAGGGTGCCGACGCAGGGTGGAACCAGGTGACTCTGGGCATGCGGGCGGCCTCGGAGTCCGACAAGAACCAGTGGAAGAAGTTCAGCCGGTCGGCGTATCTCCGGGTCACGTACAACACGGTGCCGTCGAAGGTGGCTCGGTCGGCACTCTCGATGAAGTTCGGCGGTGCGTGTACCGACACCTCGAACTCCGACCCGCTTCGGCTGCGCACGGTCGACGGCAACATCCTGCGGGTGGCCGAGGGTGCCGCCAAGGACCCCGACCCGAACGAGGAGGTGCGGGTCCAGTTCCAGCTCGAGCGGGCCGACGGCACCGTGATCGACACCATCGACACCGGGTGGGCGAAGCCGGGTTCCTACTTCGCGGCGTCGGTCCCTGCGTCGAAGATTCCCGAGAACCAGCTGGTGCGGTGGTTCGTGCGGGTACAGGACCGCAAGGTGGACAACTCTGGTCCAAACTCGTCGGGACCATGGTCGGACCCCGGGTGTTTCTTCGTCCTGGACACCAATGCCCCGCCCGCACCGCGGATCATCTCGGAGGAGGGCGAGTACCCGGAGCCTGACCCGTCCGACCCGGACGACATGCCGCACGACGGTGTCGGAGAGTACGGCTGGTTCGAGATCTCCTCGTCAGCCTTCGACGTGGCGAAGATCGAGTACTGGTTCGGCAACGGTGAACGGACGACCAAGTCAGGTTCGGTCGTTCGCGTGGCTTATCTGCCGCTGGATCCAGGTCAGCACTCTCTCTACGCACGGGCATATGACGCAGCCGGCAACAAGCTCAGCACCCCGACCGAATATGCGTTCCGGGTAAACTATGGGCGCAACCCGGTGGGTAACTGGACGTTCGACGACCCGGCCGAGGGACACCAGGCTCCCTCGCCGTACGTGCTGAGCGGGGATGCGACGCAGATCGATCCCGAGGCGCAGACGCCGACGATCGACCCGGCGGAGGGTGACGCGCTGCAGCTCGACGGCGCCGGAGATTACGCCACAGGCCCCGACGTCGGGGACAAGCCGGCGGGTTGGGTCAATACCAGGGGTCATTTCTCGGTCGAGGCTTGGGTTCGTCCGGACACACTTCCCTCCGGGTCGGGAATGTCTTTCGTGGCGTCTCAGCCGGGACAGCAGCAGATGGGATTCCGTCTGTACTACGCGGGGGCTGATGGCGAGTGGTCGTTCTCGCAGCACGATGATGACGTGGCGGGTGCGACGGGCCCGCGGGCGACAAACGCGGCCACAGTCACACCCGGCAAGTGGGTTCACCTGCTAGGGGTGCATGATGCCTCCCGCAAGAAGCTGGTGCTCTATGTCAACGGGGTGGCTGGTCCGGAGATCACCCTCGACTCACCGTGGACCGCCGCCGGCCCGGTGATGATCGGCGCGAGCAGGTACGGGAGCACCTACGGCAATTACTTCGACGGGCTGATCGACTCGGTCCGCACCTACGACCGGATCGTCACGCCCTCTGAGGCCGCGGCGCTCGCGACGCGGCTGCCCGCAGTCAAGGCGCGATGGAACTTCGAGTCCGCGGACCTCGAGAAGGACGCGAGTGGCAAGGCGGTCAAGGCCCTGGGCTCAGAGAACCCGGCCGGGGTGCGGATTGGCCCCAAGCTGACACTGCCTACCGGTGCGACCCAGGGCGAGGAGCTCATGGGAAAGGTCGATGACTTTGCGCTGAACCTGGACGCGTCGGCCGCCGCTTACACCGATCTGAGCGTCGTGCCGGTATCGATGGACGAGTCGTTCACGATCTCAGGGTGGGCTCAGGCCGTCGGCGTGCCGACCAGCACGGGGACGGTCATGTCGATCTCCGGAGGGAACGAGGAAGCGCTGATGGTCAGGTTCGAGCCGGGCTCCGGGGACGACGAGACGACCGGCGGCACCTGGAACCTGTACGTGCGCGAGGCCAACAGCACCTCGGGAGAACTGCACAGGGTGCAGTCGACCGAGGGAGCGACCGCTACGTCGTGGAACCACTTCGCCGTCGTGTACGACGCACCGCGTCAGACTGCGCACCTCTACATCAACGCAGCTTCCAGCGAGGACATCGGTGTCGGACGTACCGAACCGGGTGCGGTGCCGTTCACGAATGTGGCCAGGTTCAACCTGGGCCGAGGGCTGAGCAACGGGGCGTGGGACAGCTACTGGGCCGGTGGCCTGGACGACGTGTGGGTGTTCAAGGGCGCGCTGAGCCAGGTTCAGATCCGGGCCCTGGAGAACGGCACTCCGGGCATTCCCACGGTGGTTCCCGGAGCCGCGCAGTGAACGAACGACTGGAATGTGCAGGCAGGAATCCAATCGCAGCGGGTGCGAGGACGAGGAGCTCGGGGATGACGGTCCGGTCGTATGGGTTCAAGCGGCGGGCATGGCAGGTTGCCGCGTTCACGCTCTCAGGCGCGCTGCTGGCCGCCGGCCTGGTGGCAGCGCCGACCACGGCGGCGGGGGACACCGTCGACGCAGTCGGCGCACCTGACCCTGGTCCCGTCGTGCACGGCAAGGACGCAGGCCCGCTGGAACCGTCGCCGATCAAGGAGACGCCGGTCCCTGAGCGCGGTCCCGCCGAGCTGCCTTCCGGCGGCGCCGAGCTGGTGGATGTCGCTTCTGCCGGGGCGCGCTCGCCGGAGACCACGGTAGTTGGTGGTCTGCCCGTCGGCGTGGCCCACCATGGCGGGCCGCGGCTCGACGAGGTCGACGTCGAGGTCGTCACCCAGGACGCGGGCGTCCGCGACGGGTCGGCGGACGTCGTCGTCGCGCTGACCGCGCCCGCGGAGGGGCGTACGGCGAACGCGGCCACCGCTCGGACGGGGGAGTCCGAGGACGACGGCGAGGCGAGCCTCGTGGACCTCGCGGTGGACTACTCAGGTTTTTCGGGCCTGCACGGCGGAGCCTGGGACCAGCGGCTCACGCTGGTGCAGCTGCCGGCGTGCGCCGCGGAGACCCCCGAGAAGGCAAAGTGCCAGGTCGGCGAGCCCGTCGCTGCCTCGAACCGCACGGCTGAGGACACCCTCCTGGCGGAGGGCGTTCGGGTTCCGGCTGACGGTTCGCCGGTAGTGCTGGCGCTCGCCGCCGACGTGTCGAGCGAGTCCGGCAACTTCGGGGCTACGCCGCTGGCGCCGTCGAACACCTGGTCCACCGACCTGCGGTCGGGATCGTTCTCCTGGTCCTATCCGATCACGGTGCCGGACGTCCCAGGGTCGTTCGTTCCCGAGCTGGGGTTGTCGTACTCCTCGGGCGGGGTGGACGGCAGCACTTCGACGACGAACAACCAGGGCTCGCTGGTCGGCGACGGCTTCGACCTGTGGCCCGGCTTCATCGAGCGCAAGTACAAGTCCTGCGCGCTCGACGACGTGAAGAACGCCGCGGGGCGTGCGATCGGTGACCAGTGCTGGGACTACGACAACGCGTTCATCTCGTTCAACGGTGCCGCGGGTGAGCTCGTCCCGGCGGGTGCGGCCAACACCTGGAAGCTGCAGAACGACGACGGCACCAAGATCGAGCAACTGACCGATAGCGCCCGCGCCAACGGTGACAACGACAACGAGTACTGGAAGGTCACCAAGCCAAACGGCACGCAGTACTTCTTCGGGTACCACCGGCTGCCGGGGTGGGCCACGGGCGACCCGGTGACCAACTCCACCTGGACCGTGCCGGTCGTCGGCTCCAAGACCGGCGAGCCCTGCAACACCGCGACCGGGAAGATCTGCAGCCAGGCGTGGCGCTGGAACTTGGACTACGCGCTGGACGTGGCGGGCAACAAGATCACGTACCACTACGCCAAGGAGAGCAACTACTACGGCAAGCTCGGCGACCCCGCGGTGGCCACCCAGTACACCCGCGGCGGCACGCTCGAGCGCATCGACTACGGCCTGCGGGGCACCGACCTCGTGGGCACCGGCGCGGCCCAGCCGCTTGGCCGAGTGAGCTTCACCTACGGCGAGCGGTGCCTGAGCGACGGTTCGGGGCAGTGCACCAACATCGCCACGCTGCCCAACGGCTGGCACGACGTGCCATGGGACCTGAACTGCGTGTCCGGTGGCACCTGCGACAACGGGCGCACCTCGCCGTCGTTCTGGACCAGGAACCGCATGACCGGCATCAAGGCGCAGGTGTATGTGTCGTCCGCCTGGAAGGACGTCGACTCCTGGGCGCTGACCCACGAGTGGGGTACCTCCAGCTCGGCCTACCAACTGCTGCTCAAGTCGATCAGACGGACCGGGCACACAGGTCCGACGGGAGCGGCGAGCGCGAGTACTCCGCCGGTGACCCTGTCCTACATGCCGATGCAGAACCGGATGGACCGGGACGGGGACGGCCTGGACCCGTTCTTCAAGATGCGACTGTCCACGGTCGTCGACGAGGTCGGCGGCCAGGTCAACGTCGCCTACTCGGCCACGGCCTGCAACCCCTTGGATGACCTGCCGGTACCGCAGTCCAACACCACCCGCTGTTTCCCGACCAAGCGCAAGCCCGGCCCGGAGCTGGAGCCGGTCATCGACTGGTTCAACAAGTACGTGGTGGAGTCGGTGCAGACGGTCGACCGCACGGGACAGGCTGTGGCCACGACCACGGCGTACAAATACCTGGGTGATGCGGCCTGGCACTGGGACGAGTCCACGGGCATGATCCCGGCCAAGGAGAAGACCTGGTCGGACTGGCGCGGCTACGAGCAGGTGCGTGTCACTGTCGGCGAGTTCGGCAAGCCCGCCTCGCAGACCGACCACTGGTTCCTGCGCGGCATGCACGGCGATCGTGCCGACGGTTCGGGCGGGACCAAGTCCAAGAGCGTGACGCTGGACGAGGGCGAAGGCGACACGATCACCGACCAGCCGTACTGGGCTGGGTTTGCCTACAAGACCGCCACCTACACCGGCGCGGGCGGAGACGTGGTCTCCAAGACCGTGAACCGGCCGCGGTGGAACCAGACGGCGGTCAGTACACGCGACTGGGGCACCATCCGCGCGGGACACTCCGGGACGAGCCGGACCACCGGCTTCCAGTCGTTGGACGATGGTGGTGCCCCGTGGCGGACCACGCAGACCGATACGAGCTATGACCCGGACTACGGCCGCGTCACTCAGGTCTCCGATCAGGGCGACACATCGATCAGCACGGACGATCTCTGCTCGACCACCACGTATGCGACCAACACGGGCGACAATATCCTCGGGTTGCAGGCAAGGCACCAGACGTGGTCCGCCGGTTGCGGCGCCACTCCTACCGCCGCGCAGATGATCAATGATGTCAGGTACGCCTACGACGGCCAGAACTACGGCGTGGCGCCCACACAGGGCAGGATCACCCGCACCGCCGACCTGGCTCGGGTTGACGGCAGCACACGCCACTACGTCGAGACCTCGGCGACCTTCGACACCTACGGCCGTCCCCTGAGCCTGACGGACGTCTCGGCGAACTTGAGCGCACCATCGAACGGCGACGGGGCGCTGACCCGGACAGCCCGCTCGGACGGCCACACGTCGACCACGGCCTACACCCCGACGACTGGGTTCGCCACGCAGATGGTGGAGACCACCCCGCCGGCGACGGCGGGCAACGCGGCCACGGCCCTGACCACGACCACGGTCCTGGACCCGGTCCGCGGAGCGCCCACGATAGTCACCGACGTCAACACCAAGGCCACCAACGTCACCTACGACGCGCTCGGGCGTACCTCGAAGGTGTGGCTGCCCGACCGGCTGACCACGCAGACGCCGTCGACGGAGTTCACGTACCGGATGGACGGGACCAATCCCGTCGCGGTCGGGACCACCGTCATCAACCACAACGGTGACCAGCGCACCTCCTGGGCCATCTACGACGGCCTGCTGCGTCAGATCCAGACGCAGCAGCCCGGCCCGACCACCGGCAGCAAGGCCGGGATGATCGTGTCGGACGTGCACTACGACGCGCGTGGCCTGGTCTCGCGGACCTACAACCCCTACTACACGACAGACGCGACCGGGGGCCAGCTCTTCGATCCGTTCCCGTCCGCGGTGGTCGACGGCCAGGTCCGCACGACCTACGACGGGCTCGGACGCCCCACCCTGTCGCGCCTGATGGAGGGCGACGGCGACGGCGGTGCCGTCAAGTCGGCCACCCGCACGATCTACTACGGGAACAAGACGACCACGGTCCCGCCTGTCGGTGCCACTGCCACCACCACGGTGACCGACGCGCGAGGGCGCACGACCGAGCTGCGACAGCACCACGACCGCGCGTCCGCGGCCCCGACCGACACCACCGGCTACGACCGCACCCGGTACACGTACACCGGGCGGGACGAGCTGGCCACCGTGGTCGACGCCGCGAACAACACCTGGGGTTACACCTACGACCAGCGCGGCCGCCAGACCAGGACGGTCGATCCTGATGCCGGGGCGACGACCACCACGTTCGACGACTTCGGGCGTCTGGTCTCCACCACGGACGCCGAGAACCAGACCCTGGTCAACCTCTACGACGGGCTCGGGCGCAAGACCGAGCAGCGCGAGGGCACCGCGACGGGCGCCCTGCGGGCGTCGTGGATCTACGACACGGTGACCAATGCCAAGGGGTACCTGGCGCAGTCGATCCGGCACGAGGGGACCGACAAGTACATCAACCGTGTCTTGGAGTACGACAACCTGTACCGCGCCGTGCGCAGCGTCGTCCAGATCCCCGCGGTCGAGGGCAAGCTCCAGGGGAACTATATTTCCGTGGCCAACTACGCGGTCGACGGCTCCCTCGAAGGCATGGGCCTGCCGGCCGCCGGCTCCCTGCCGGGACAGAACGTCGCGTTCGATCTCGACGCGGACACCGGCAAGACCACCGGGGTGCTCGGCCCCAACGGCATCACGTCCAGCGTCAAGTACGACCACGTGGGTCGCCTGATCGGCATGGAGATGCGAGCCGGCGTCGGCGAGCTGATCACTGCCAACTACTCGTACGACTACGCGACTGATCGCCTCACCCAGTTCACCGCGGACAGGTTCTCCCAGCCGGGTATCGACCGCTCGGAGACCTACCGGTACGACGAGGCCGGGAACGTCACCTCGCTGGAAGACGTCTCGCGCACGGGCACCGACGTCCAGTGCTTCGACCACGACTACCTCGGGCGCATGGTCGACGCATGGACCCAGACGGCAGCCGGATGCAAGGCCACCGGGCAGGCAGCGGCCGACGCTGGGCTGATCAGTGGTTCCGTCGCGCAGTACTGGCACGAGTACACGTATGACAAGTCCGGGTCCCGCGCCCGGGAGATTTTGCACACCGCTCCGGGCCAGGCCGCGACGACCCGCACCTATCAGTACAGCGCGTCCCAGCCGCACACGGCGGTCGGTGTGACAGAGCAGATCGCCGCCTCCGGCTCCAACCCCGCGGTCACCGCGCAGGAGACCTACACCTACGACAGCACGGGACAGACCACCAGCCGCCAGATCGGCGGGGACATACAGAACCTGAACTGGAACCCCGACGGACGGGTCGAGAGCGTCGAGAACGCCGACGGCACGGGCGCCGAGTACATCTACGACGCCGACGGCAACCGGCTCATCGCCCGCAACACGACGACCAACCAGGCCGGCGCAGAGGTCACCGAGTCGACCCTGTACCTCGGGCACACCGAGGTCACGGTTTCCTCGGTCACCCCGACGGTGGCCAAGGCGACCAGGTACATCGACGTCGGTAGCGGGCACACCGCGCTGATCGACGACGGCGGCAAGGTCACGTTCGTCTTGGCCGACCACCACGGGACCGGCCAGCTGACCATCGATGCCTCCAACATGGCGATCGCCCAGCGTCGGACCACGCCGTTCGGCGTCGAGCGAGGTTCCGGAAGCGTCGGGCCCGACGGCTGGGCCAGTTCGCGGGGCTTCGTCGGTGGTTACGACGATCGTGCCGTCACGGGTCTGGTCTCGGTCGGGGCGCGTGAGTACGACCCGGATCTGGGCCGGTTCATCAGCCTCGACCCGATCATGGACCTGACCGATCCCCAGCAGCTCCACGGGTACACGTACGGCAACAACAATCCTGTCGCTGTTGCTGACCCCTCCGGTCTGGCCTACGAGGAGTGCAACACGGGGCAGTACACCTGTCGAATTGGTGGTGGCGGAGGCGTCATCGACGTCACGCCCAACCCTGACTGGGACGGCGACAACTCTGGTGGCGGTGGAGGCGGCGACCAGACGGATGGTGGTTCAGCCGACAATGCTGGTGACCCTGGCCCGGCCACGCAGGGCCCGACGGCGGAGGAGATCGCGCGTGCGAAGGCGATCCAGGACAAGTCCGTCGTGGATGTCGCTCTTGAGCTTGGCTGGGAACTGCTGAAGGACTTCGTCGGCTACAACGACTTCATGGGGTGCCTGGACAAGGACGTCATGGCCTGCGGAATGCTCATCGCGGGTATCACGCCCTGGGGCAAGGGGCTCAAGGCCATCAAGGTGGCATGGAAGATCGTCGACGGGGCGCAGTCGCTCTACAAGAAGCAGAAGTGGGCACGCAAGGTCATCGCCCAAATCGACGAAGTCGCGAACGCAGGACGAACGAGTTGCAACAGCTTCGTGCCGGGCACGCTGGTACTGCTCACGGACGGTAGCAAGAAGCCCATCGAGGACATCGAGCTCGGTGACGAGGTCCTTGCTGCGGACGAGGCGACCGGCGAGACGACGGGGGGACGTGCGGTTACTGCGCTGATCAGAGGTGAGGGCGACAAGACCCTCGTCACGATCAGTATCGGGGACTCAGATGGTGACGTGCAGGAGGTCGTAGCTACTGGCGAGCACCCGTTTTGGGTGCCGAGGCTCCAGGCATGGGTCGATGCGATAGATCTGACCGCGGGCGACTGGCTCCAGACTTCGGCTGGTACGTGGACACAGGTCATCGCGGTCGACGTTGGGCAGCGGCACGCGGTAGTCCACAACCTCACCGTCGCGACTGACCACACCTACTATGTGGCCGCAGATGAAAGTGCGGAGCCGACTCTTGTTCACAACGCAGACGGCTGCCGCTTGGACCTCCGATACAAGGAAGGCTGGAGCGCGGACCAGCGAGCAGCTGCCGACCACAAGGTCGCTGCGCTCCAGGACGCTGCTGACGCCGGGAATCTGAAGGTGACCACTGTGGAGCGGTCTGGCACGTCCGCCTCCGCGCGGTACCGTCGGTCTGGCAAGTCGGTCCCGAGCGGGTCAGACGTGGACCACACGATCGACCTTCAACTCGGTGGGGCCGACGAGGTTTCGAACATGAGCCCGCTTAACCTGTCGGTCAATCGGAGCCTCGGCGCGCAGATCATGCACCAGTTGCGCGGCGTGCCAGTCGGCACCTGTGTGGCATCGGTATCGATATGTTGAGGGAGCTTGATGTTCAATCGGTTTCGATCCGCATACGTACCGGATCAAAGTTCAGAGAGCAACAACACGCCATGGCTTGCCAACAGTGCGGTCGGCACTGAAGGCTACGTCGATTTCGTCAGAGAGTTCGCGGGGATTTCGTTCGCGGGAGGCCTGTATCGCGTACATAACAGTGCGAGTGGTGCACGTGCACTGGACTTTGTCGGCGGTGCGTTTCCTGAGTTTCGCAATCGTGCATTTCCCTTCGGATTCGACTGGCTTGGAAGGCAGTTCGCGCTCGACTTCAGTCGAACCAGTGACGGTCAGCCACTCGTCGTGCTACTTGAGCCTGGGACCGGCGAGGCGCTGGAGATCCCGGTAACATTCTTGACGTTTCATGAGGAAGAGTTGATCGATTTCGCGGACGCCGCTCTGGCGAGGAATTTCTTCCAGGAGTGGATCGCCATGCAACCTGATGTCGAGCCGCTAAGCCACGACAAGTGCGTTGGTTACCGTGTGCCGCTGTTCCTAGGTGGAAAAGATGTGGTCGAGAATCTGGAGGTGAGCGATATCGATGTCTACTGGTCGATCTGCGGACAGCTTCGCAACGGGACGCGCAACCTGCCCCCAGGCACTTCTGTGAACGAGATCGCTGGCCCGCTGGATTGAGGTTTTCTCGCCTCATTCGGTGATGGGTCGTTGGAGGTGGAGCAGGACGAGTGCGGCGGCGGCGATCTCGGTGATTCGCCAGGGGTCCAGCGTGATGCGGCGCAGGACGGGCCAGGTCGCCTTGAGTAGAGCGTTGGCACGTTCTGCCGGTGCTCGTAGTGTGTTGATCGCGGCGTTGCGGCTGACCACGTCGGCGTTCAGGTTGGTCCCCTTGAACGGCACGATGATGCCGATCCCGGCGCCCTCGTAACCCTTGTCGCACAGGGTGGGCAGTCCCGCCGCGGCGGCGGGATACAGGAACGGGAGGACGTGGGCACGGGCGGTGACGATGTCGTTGACCGTGCCGGGCTCGACCGGGCTGACCCACTCGGGATACCCGTCCGGACCGGTCAGGACCTGTAGGTTCCCGCCGTGCTGAGCGTGCTTGCCCGACTACCACAGGTCCGCGGCCCCGGCTCCGGCGGCGGCGACCTTCGTGGTCGGGATCAGCGTGCCGTCCAGACACAGGTGCGGCCAGTCGGCGCCCGGTCCGCGATCACGTCGATTGCTTCGTGCAGGTACCGGTACGCGGTCGCGGTCGAGATGCCGGCGTCCAGGGCCAGGATCCGCAGCTTGGTCGCGTCCTTGAACCAGCGCAATACCAGCAGCGCTTGCGTGCGGGCGGTCGCTGCGCGCTGATCCTTCCGGTCAGGACCCCGCGTCCTGACCGCGACACACCGTGAACCCGCAGGTCACGGCCCTGCGTGTCGACCTCCCGTGGTCAACCCATCCTCAACGACGCATCATCGCGCCGAGGAACGAGGCGAGAAAACCTCATTGTAACCATTCAGGATCTTAAGGGAAAACCACATTTTGACAAGAAGACCGGACAGTCGATTCCTACGCCGCATGTAAACATGCCTGGCAGGTTGGCGCGGCCGCCCGAGTCCTGGGAGATTCCACGGAGAATTCATGACACGCTTGAATGAACTTCAGGAATGGTATGCGCTTCAGTGTGATGGCGACTGGGAGCACTCGTTTGGGGTCAAGGTCGACACTGTAGACAACCCTGAATGGGTTGTCTCGGTCGATATCGTCGGTACGCCGATCGCAGGTAGCACTATTACTTCCTATGAGGAGTTCCCCTATGGAGAATGGTTGCGTATCGACTGTGACGGAAAAGTGTTTGGTATTGGTTGCGGCCCGAGGTCCCTTGACCGTGGCGTTGCCGCGTTTCTTGAGTTTGCCGGTCGCAACTTGGAGTGAGATATAAGGTGGTCCATTACTATCCGCTGTTCATGCCTTGGTTGGCCCGTGCAACTTGTCGAGCCGCGAGAGCTTGCATCGTAGAAGTCGCTTGGTCAGGCCGCGGCGGGCGAGTCGCGCCGGCATAAGGAGTGGAGAACGCAGCTCACTCGAGTCGGGCATGACGTTCGTGGTTGCTTACCGGGCCCCGTGCGTCGGCGAGGCAAGTGGTTGCCCCTGCGACCGGCGACGATCCGGCGGACGGTGACGGGATCGGCCGCAATGTGGTGGCCGATCCCGGCCGCTGGCATGCCGGCTTGGCGCATGCGAGCGACAGCGACGAGCCTGGGGCCTATCTGGCTCAAGCGGCCCAGCTGTCCCGGCGCACCGACATGAGGAGCACAACGGCGTCCGGCCCGTGCACCGCCGCGAGGCGCATCGCGTCGCGCTCGCCGACCGTGAGCAGCAGATCGGCGTCGCCGAACGAGCGGACGGCGTCGGCGAGGTACGCCCGGTCGAAGGCGACGGTGCCCGGCGCGTCGCCCACCCGGACCTCGGCGGGGTCGAGGCTGATCAGCACCAGGTCGTCGCGCCGTCCGCCGTGCGTCTCGCTCCCGACGTCGGACCGCAGGACCCGTTCCAGGAGGTCCGGCGCCGGCACGGTCACGCCGCCAGGCTCACCCCGGGAACTCCCCGGCCAGGACCCGTGTGCCGCGAGGACGGCCTGGTCGTCGGGGTACAGCGCATCGATCGGCGTGCCGTCGACGCCGCCGAGCGTGATCCGGTGCGCGGCCAGCGTCACGTCGATCCGCGCCGTCTCCGCCCGCTCCAGGAACGCGTCCACGACCGCGACCGGCACGATGACACGCACCGGCGGTCCCGACCCATCGACCACCGGCACACCCGCGACAGCCATCCGGTGCCGGTCCGTGGCGACGAGCCGCAAACCGGAGTCGTCGACGTCGAAGAGCACGCCGCGCAGCGCCGGCCAGCCGGCGTCGTCCCCCACGGCATGCCGGACGGCGCGGAGCGCGGCATGCAGCGCGGCGTCGTCGACCGTGAGTGTGGTCGTCGCCGCCAGCAGTTCGCGCACGGCGGCGAGGTGGGCGGACGCCGTGGCAAGCTCGGCCTCCAGGCGGCGCTGGTGCGCGTCGACGACCCGACGCGCCGTGACGGCGTCGCTCGTGATGACGCGGCAGATGTCGGCGACCGGCATGCCCGTCTGACGCATCCGGGCGACCAGCCTGCCGCGTTCCACCTGGTCGGGCGCGTACCAGCGGTAGCCCGTGGCCGGGTCCACGCGCGCGGGGCGGAGCAGGCCGGCGGCGTCGTAGTAGCGGAGGGCGCTGACGGGCAGGCCCGAGGCGCGCGAGAACGCGCCGACGGTCAGCATCGTGGCGGGGTGCACGGGTACAGCATCGACCCTCGACCCACTTCAGGGTCCAGCGGGTTCACGACGCGCGCGGAGCCGGGTCGCGGCCACGGCGCACACCCCGAGCACGACGGCGCAGCAGTTCAGAGCGACCCCGGGGGAGACCCGCTCCGCGAGCGCCCCGAGCAGATTGTTCGAGACCACGATCGGCGCGAGCTGCGCCAGCGCGGTCCAGGCCTGGACCCGGGCCAGGTGGGTGCGCGGTGCGCTGCCCAGCACGAACGGCGCCAGGTGCGCGACGGCGACGCCCGTCCCCGCCCCGACGACGACGGCCGCGCCCGCCACCAGGGCCGGTGCACTCGTGGCGGCGAGCAACGCCACGCCGGCCGACGTCGCCGCCAGTCCCAGCGCCACGGCCCGCCCGGTCCGTCGCGCCGTCCCGGTCCGGGCGACGACGAGCGCGGCGCCGATCGACCCCGCCGCCTGCGCGGCGACGACCACGCCCGTGGCCCCGGCGCCCCACCCGGACGCCTGCCCGAGCAGGGGCACGAGCAGCGACGACACCGGCAGCACGGCGGCGGCCACGGCACCCGTCAGCACGAGCGCCGCCGCGAGGCCGCGCGTCCTGGTGACCACGCGGGCGCCGTCGGACAGGGAGCGCCAGAACGGCTCGGCGGAGGGGCCGATACTGCGCGCGGGCCGGATCACCGCGAGGACGATCAGGACGACGGCGAAGCCGGCCGCGTCGGCCACCGCGATCGCGGGCAGGCCGACGGTGGCGACCAGGACGCCGCCGAGCGGCGCGCCGGCGAGGAGTACCGCCTGGCTCAGGCCCTGGCGGAGGGCCATCGCGTGGGGGAGCGCGGCGTCGTCCACGAGGCGGCGGGGCATCGAGCCTGAGGCTGGCAGGGAGAACGCCGAGACCACGCCGGAGGCGAGGGCGGCGGCGACGAGGAGCCACGGCGTCGGCCCGGAGGAATGCAGTGCGACCGCGAGGGCCAGGCAGACCGCGGCCATGGTGGACTCGGTGCACAGGAGGAGGCGTCGGGCGCCGACCCGGTCCGCGACCGAGCCGCCCACCAGCACCAGGAGCAGCCGCGGCAGGCCGGACGCCGTCAGGACGAGCGCCGCGACCTGGCCGCCGTGCGACGCCGCGGCCCAGCCGAGGGCGAACCAGAGGACGGTGCTGCCGAGCTGGCTGAGGGTGCTCGCGGCGAGGAAGGCGAGCCAGGCGCGGGGGAGTTTGGTGGGCATGGCCGGGAGCCTGCGGGGTCGAGCGGGTCGAGGGTCAACGGCCGCGTTTGTCGTGGGCTCGGGGCCGTCTGCGTCGGACTACGATCGAGTGTGCGACTGTTCGAGAACCTGACCGCGACGCCGCGTCCCGCCTGGCCGGGGCTGCAAAAACTCGTCGACGAGGCGGCGGTGTCCGTCGAGGTCCTCGCCCCGGACGACGCGACCAGCCGCCGGACGCTCGAACAGCTCCAGGTGACGACGGCGTCGTACCTGGGCGCCGTCGTCGTGCACACCGGTGGGCTCCTGATCGATCACGGGTGGCTGCGGGTGTACGGGAGTCCTGGCGGTGACACTGGCCTGTCGGGGCTGGCCGCGGTCAACGAGTTCCCGCTCGTGCCCGAGGCCTCCTGGTACGTGGCGCACGGGCTCGTCGTCGCGCACGACGTGCTCGGCGGGACGTACGTGCTCAACGGGCCGCACCCCGGATCGGTCGGGAGGCCGGGAAGTCCCGGCGAGATGACCTATCTGGCCCCGGACACGCTCCAGTGGGAGTCGCTGGAAGCCGGTTACGCGGCGTGGCTCGCGTGGGTGCTCGACGGCGGGCTGGCCGACTTCACGGAGGGCCTGCGGTGGGACGGCTGGGACGCCGAGACCCGCGGCCTGAGCGGGGACAGCGGGCTGAACTTCTACCCGCCGCTGTGGTCCAAGGAGGCGCACGTCGACCTGGGGGCGACGACCCGGGCTGTGGTGCCGATGTCGGAGCTGGTCGGGATGGCGCGGGCTACGGCTGAGCAGATCGACGGGGTTGATGTCGGGGCGTTGGGGACGTTCGGCTGACCCAATAGCCTCGCGCCATGAGTCTGGGCGTGCTGTACGTCGTGGTGACGGCTGCCGGAGCGACCCGGCAGGTGCCGTCCCGGCTTCTGCCGCTGGCCGCCGAACAGGGCTGGGACGTGTACGTCCTGGCCACCGAGCAAGCCCAGCGCACCTTTCCCGAGACGATGCACCAGATCGCGGAGGCCACGGGACGCCCGGTGCGGACGGACTTCCACACGGCGGTCGGCTACTCGCTGCCCGATCCGGACGCCGTGATCGTGGCACCGGCGACCTACAACACGATCACCAAGTGGGCGCTCGGCATTGCGGACACCTACGTCCTGACTCGCCTCGCCGAACAAGTCGGCCGGGGGATCCCGATCACCGCGGCTCCCTACGCCAACGTCAGGTTCGCCGCCCACCCGACCTATCAGGGGAGTTTGACCACCCTCAAGGAGTGGGGCGTGTACGTCGTGATCGGCCCGAGCGAGCCGCACGAGCCGGGCGACGGCGCTGCGGACGACTTTCCGTGGGACGAGATCCTCGCGACGGTGTCCCGACCGTCTGGATCCTAGGATCCGCAGCATGAACACCCAAGTCAGAGTGTGGTGTCTACGGCACGCGGAGTCCGAGAACGTCACCGCTGCGCTCGCGGGCGCGCTACCGAACGCACCACTGACCGAGCGGGGACACGAGCAGTCCGTCCGCGTCGCGAGAGCGCTGGCGGGCGAGCCCATCCGGGCGGTGTACGCCAGCGCCACCGTCCGGGCGTGTGAGACTGCGGAGCCGCTGGCCGCTGCACACGGCCTTCCGGTCTTGGGTGTGCCCGGGCTGGTCGAGATGGGGATCGGCCGGGAGGAGGGCAGCGGCGACCCGGCTGTTCGAGCGCGAACCACTGAGGTGCTTCGCTCCTGGGTCGTCGACGGCGACCTCGACGAGCGGGTGGCCGACGGCGAGACCGGCCACGAGGTCCTCGACCGGACGACGGCTGCCTTCCGGCGCATGGCCGAACGGCACTCCGGTGAGACGGTCGCCGTCGTCGGTCATGTCGGCAGCCTCACGCTCGTGCTGAGCCAGCTGTGCGGGCTCGGGGCGTCGGTGTGGGGTGCGCCGTTGCCTCATGCTGAGCCGTTCCTTGTCGAGTGGGACGGGGGCAGGTGGGGCGGAGTGGCCGGGTTGACCGCTGGCGGATCGCCCCTGCAGTGGTGACCGGCTGACGTTCTTCGTGAGGCGGCTCGGGCCTTACGCCTCTGCGGGGTACCCCAGCGGTTCTCCGACGAGTGCGTCGACCGAATCGAGGACGTCGACGAGGAAGGACTGCCTCGTGTCATCAGATCGGTAGTCCGTGATGCCCAGACCTACACGGCGGAGGTGGTGGTAGAGATGGAACTCCACGAATCCGACGGGTTGGTCGGACCTGCAGTCGGCGATCGTGATGCTGAAGGCGGGCCACGACTGGTAGGTGCGGACGCGAACGAGTTCCTTGCCGACCTCCTTGTTGAGTCGTGCCGCTAGTTCTTGTGCGCGGTGCAGCGACGCCTTTGTCTGTGCCGAGAAGCCTTCGTGTTGATAGGCGTCGTCGAGCATTGCGGCGATCGGTGGATTGCTGTTCAGCCAGTCTGGGTCGATCATCACGACGTCGACCTGCACACCTCGGCGGACAGTCTCTCTCAGCAGCCGTTCGTCGCGGGACAAAGTGGTGATGCCGACGCCAAGTGCGAGGAGATGATGCTTGGCGCCACGCCATACTGTGTCGTACTCCGCCTGCCTGTTTCGGCCGTCGCCCACGTAGTCGATGCCGCGCATTCGTCGTCGTGCGACGACGAGTTCTCGGTACACCCAGACCGGTGTCAGGACGACGACAACCCCGGCCATGCAATAGGCGATCACTGTCGCCGCGGGCGCGGGAATCGCACCCGGCGCAAAGGCGAGAGCAAGGTTGGCGGAAACCCCGAGGACGAGTACCGCGAGGCCGCTCCGAGCAAGTCTGTCCATTTGATTTACCGATCTGACCGTCTCGGAGTCCGGGGAACAAACGCTGTCGCAACGGCGGAGTGCTGGTCAAGGTGGAGTGACGGTAGGACCGCTGAAGTCATTCAGAAGTCGGGGAGCGAGGTTACTGTGCAGTTCTGGCGTGCTGTCGACCTGCTGGATGTACCGAGCCGCCCGGTACGACATCGATGTCACGTGTCGTAGTTGCCGTCCCACGGCTCGGAGAATCCGAGCTGGTTCGGGTAGAGCTCGGCCCAGTTGTCCTCGGTCTCGTCCTCGCCGTGCTGCTCGATCACCAGCCCGAAGCGGGCCTGGTCGAACTCGACCAGGAACGGGCGGATCGCGATGTCCGCGTACTCACGCCCGGGGAGTGCCTCAAGAAGCTGGTCGAGTCGCGCATACGCTCGGGTCACAGGGTCGTCGCCGGGCGACGTTTCCTGCAACCGGCGTTGTTCGCTGTAGGTCCCCGAACGCCAGATGTCCGAGCCGAGGTGTCTCCCCACGGCGTCGAACGTGTGCAGGACGGCGAAGATGTGCTTGTGCTCTTCCCACGGCCCCCACGCTTGGGTACGGCCCTCGCGAAACGCCGACGTGACACACGCCAAGAACTGGCCGCCCTCGAACCGGCCGATCGTGTCGGTGCGGTAGTCCGGCTTGTAGGCGATCGGGATAACGTCCGGTACGGGCATGGCCGACACCATAGCGGCGGGCTGTGACACGGCTGCGGCCGGTTGCCCGTTGAGCGGCCGAGTCGTTGAGGTGCCTGCCAAGGACGTGACTGCTGGATGCTCACAGCCCTGTCGGATGGATGGAAAGCCAGTCGGCGTACTCCTCGCGCAAGTGGTCCCGGTCCGCCAAAGTCGGGGCGATCACGTCGGCTCCGCCGTCGTACGGTGCGTAGATCCAGTCGACTGCCTCGTTCGTGAACACGGTGGCATCGACACCGTCGGCCGTCCGCCGCAGGAGCGGATCGAGCACCTCGCGCGCGAGGGGAAGTCGCTGGACGAAGGCGTACTGCTGGAGTGCGACGTCCGGGTCGCCGTCCACCTCGGACTCGAACGTGCGCCAGAGCGCCCACTCCGCGGCGACCTTTCGGAACTCGGCTTCGGCGCTGAACCGCCCCTCCGCGTCACACCTCAGATGGATCGCGACGAGGTCGCTGTCGTCGTCGTCCCTCAGCGCGGCCAGTACCTGGAAGTGACGGTCGAGGAGAATCTCGTACTCGTCCTCGCAACCGGCGTATCGCTGGGAGTCGGGGAGGCTGTGAAAGCGGACCCAACGCTCGGCGAGATGGGAACGCACGGACCAGGACAGCGGGAGCGCGTCGCCGGCGCGCCGTGCCCAGGTCTCAGTGAGCCAGTCCCATGACTCGTCCGGCTGCGGCATACGGAACCCGCGCAGGCCCGCCACGACTCCGTGGGCACGCGCCGATGTCCGGGCCCACCACCAGCCCAGTTCCCAGAGCATGGTCATCACACACGAGGTAGCAGCGCGCGCAGGTACCGCCGTCGGTAGACATGCTGAGCAACCAGGATCAGCGGGAACGCAGCACGCCAGACACCCCGGCCGGCGCGCGTGAGGGAGCGGAGCGTCGGGCTCACGTTCCCGCCGTCGTCCCGGTGGACGATGAACGCTTCCTGCCCCGAGACGGGGTGGCCCCTCAGGGTGCCGTAGGCGAGGGCGGCGCGACGGTCGGTCAAGACCGTCGTGACGATCTCGACGGGCTCCCGCACCCGAATGACGCCGATTCGGGCGATGAGCCAGAAGCGCTCTCCCGGACGTGCCGGACGCCCCGGTTCGAGCGGCGGGTCGACGGCGAAGCCGCTTCGGGTCTTGATGCCCCAGGACAGGACTGCCGCCGAGGCCGCGTCCCAGAGGTCGTCCCCGGAGCCGAGCTGGACAGTGTGCTCGTACGCCCGCCATCCGGCGGGTGGGCGCCACTGTTCCGTGGCGGGCGTCGTGGCGCCCGCGACGGAGTAGCTGCGGATGCGTCGGCCGAGGTGGTATTCGACGAGCCCGACAAGGTCATCGGGGTTGCCGCCAGCATCGGTGATGGCGGTCCGCACGACGTGCTCCTCCGCAGCGCTGAGGGCAAAGGCCGCACTCGTGCCCGTGTCGTTCGCGTCCCAGATGGGCTTCCCGCTTGTGCCGATCCCCGTACAGCCGATGCTGCACGGTGCGAGCGCCAGAGCGATCTCAAAGTCCTCGTCGTCGCGTGGGTCGAGCGTGAGCGAGATGTCGCTGCGTGGGTTCGCCGCGAGGCGGCGTTCTGCGAGCTGGACGGTTGCGCGAAGGTCCGCGGGCCAGTCGGCGTCGGAGGCGACATCGACCTCGAGGCGCGTCAATCGGTCGCGCTGTGTTGTCAGCGCGCTTCGGATCGCGACCTCAACCGTTGTCCGTGCAGCGCCGTCCGTCACGACGAGCCAGCGCGCGTCGTCCTCTTCTGCAGTTCTGCCCACGCCGCACATCCTTCCGCACTGCGATCGCAGGACGTTGGAGCGCTGCCCATGCGGAGGTACTTCGCCAGGACTTCGGAACATAGTTCGGGACTGCCGTGATGTTTGTCCGGCTTGGCCGGCTCCGCCGACCGGGCGGGACGATTAGTCGCGCGATGTCACGAGGGTGGTGCCTCCAGCGGCAGCGAAAGCCACTCAAGCTCCGCGAGCTGTGGCACGTCGTCGACAGGACCGGCCCCGACCAGGACGTTCTCCCGCACGTAGAGGGCGATCCGGTCGTCGTGGTCGCAGCCCGGGCACTCGCACAGCCAGGCGTCGACGACGACGTCGGACGCGGCGGGGTCGCCGACACCGTTGCGGTCCCAGCGCAGGACGTCGCCTAGTTCATAGCGGTACTGCCACACCGCGCCGTACCGGAACTGGATCTCGCGTGGCGCGACCACCTGGCAGGACGGGCAGGCGATCGTAAGGTCGAGCGAGTTGAACGCGCCCATGTCACTCCGCGACGTCGCCGTGTTCGGCGAGATACGTGCCGAGCAGGTTCAGGGCGAGCGCGCACGCAGCGGTGTCTTCCTCCGCCGTCAGGTCACGCTGCCGGACGTTCTGCCGGTCGGACGCCACGACCGCCTGCACGATGTGGTGCTCCCAGACGACATTGGCACCGCTGACCCCGAGCCGGTCGCTGAGCCACGACGAGAAGTCGCGCAAGAGTCGCTCTCGCGCCCAGTCGAACCCACCGAGGAACGCGGCGAGCGTGGCGAACGAGTCATCGGAGACGAACATCCGTCGTCGATGCTGTAGATGCCAGACCAGCGTCGCGAGGGTCACCTCGGCTGCGTCGCCAGGATCACGAGGGCTCTCCGGTCCGGCCTTGCCGCGCCAGCCCGCCGTCAGGTCGCGCGCGACCACCGTGATGGTGCGGTCGGTGAACTCCAGCTCGTGGCTCACGCCGTCGGCATGCGGCAGTAGCTCGTCGACCAGGAGGCCTGATCGCGGACGACCGCCGTGGACGCCGTCCATCTCGACGTGGGACACGCCGTGGTACCGCACGACGAACTCCGGCGGTGCGCCGCCCCAGGCCGCCAGGACCAGGGTGACCTCGACGCCGTCGTCGGTGGACCGGGTGGACATCCGGTCGAACGATGCGCTGCGCGGGCTCCACCCGTGGGAGAAGTCGTAGTGCTCCGGGTCGAGCGCGAAGGACCGCGCGCCGGGAGGCAGTTCGTCGGCGAGCTTGCTGAGCCACTCGAGGTAGGGACGAATGTCAGTCGTCGTCCCGCCGTCTGACGACTCCATGGTCACGTAGCGCACGGGGGAGTCTCCCACAGGGGCTGATCGGCTCCGTTGCGCGCCATGAGCTACGACATCTTCGCCTTCGACCCGGGCTGCGTCACCGACGAGGGCTTCTCAGAGTGGTGGGACGCCCAGTCCGAATGGACCGAGGACCACTCCTACTCCGACGTGGGTGTCACGACGGCCGACCTGCAGGCGTTCTATCGCGACCTCGCCCAGGTCTTCCCGCCCATGAACGGCCCCGGCGCGCCAACAGAGGAGGCGATTCGAGATGATCCCGAGCTCAAGAGCCGTACGAGCAGCTACGCGATTGGCACTTCATTGGTCTACGTAGCATTCGCCTGGAGCCAGGTGAAGGAAGCTCGCCGAGTCTTCGCGGCGCTGGCCGAAAAGTATGGGGTCGCCGTCGCATGGGTGAGCGACGATAGCTCGATTGTTCGGCCATAGGCCCATTCCTGTTCGGGCACGTCGGCACCTGGCAGACTGCCCCGATGTCATTCAGCAGGATCTCGCTGGAGGGCCGGCTGACGGTGATCGCCGGCCCGCGGCCGCCGTCTGACGACGGTTTCTGCTCGGATCGGATCCAGGTCTTGCACTGGCGCGTTGACGAACCATTCGGCGACGACGGAACCCACCTCCACCGGACGAGCGACGAGGTCTATGTGGTGCTGGAGGGCGCCATCGACCTGGAGATCGATGGATCGCGGATCACCGTCGCAGCAGGGGAAGCGGTGACCGTCGGCGCGGGCGTCTCCCATGCTCTCCTCGCCGTCCAACACCCGGCACGAGGTCTGACCATCCGTGGCCCCGCCGTCAACGACAAGGTCGTCACCGGTGCCCGCGTTCGGTCTGAGAACCACGAAGAGAACAGCACTGCGGTCGAGTAAGCAGAAGGACCACGACACGCTGATCCACCCCGTGCGCGGCCGGTACTTCGACTGCGGGAACACGAACGGCTGGCTCGCCGCCAACCTGGCGGTCTCCCAGGGCTAGGCGTGCGACGACCTCAGGCGTGCGTCGACGGCGTGGCAGCCCGCGCCAGCCGGCTGGCCAGCTGGTCGGCCAACGACCTCGCGCGTGCCAGCTCCTCGATGATCCGACGGACCGCGTAATCCCCGCCGGCCACCATGGATCCGGGGCCGTCAGGCCATGGACCCGTCGTCGCGGGGTGCGCGACGTCGAAAGCGGTGGCCGGGTCATCACGCCGGATGGTGCTGGTGTCGAGCAGCTCCATCGCGGCCTTCCACGCACGGTTCATGCCTCGGTCCCGTCGGTCGGTGGTCTCTTCCTCACCGTGGTCGCGGTGAGCAACTGATCCAGCGTCGCCGGGCGACGGCCGTCCCGCCAGGGACCAAAGTCCCGTTGCGTCCGGGCCGACGCCGCGACGTCCCCCACTAGGCTGAGCCGCATGCCCGACCGAGCGTTCAAGGTGCCCACCCTCGACGAGGTCGCGCAGCGGGCAGGCGTCTCGCGGTCGGTGGCGTCCCGCGCCATGAACAACGCCCGCAACGTGAGTCCGGCCAAGCGGGAGGCGGTCGCCCGGGCGGCGTCCGAGCTCGGCTACGTCCCCAACGCGACGGCCCGGGCCCTGGCGACGAGCACGGGCGGTTCGGTGGTCTTCGCCGTCTCCGACGACGACCCGGCGCTGTTCGGCGACCCGTTCTTCTCGCAGGTGCTCGTCGGAGTAGCGGGGGCGCTGGACCGGTCGGAGCTGGACCTGACGCTGATGCTCGCGTCGTCGGAGCACGGCCAGGCCCGGCTCGAACGGCTGCTGCGCTCGCGGCGTTCCGACGGGCTGATGCTCATGGCGCTGCGCGGGGACGACCCGCTGAACCGGCTCGTGGCGGCGAGCGAGTTGCCGGTCGTGCTCGGCGGCCGGCCGTTGCGCGGCGAGGCGCGGTGGTACGTCGACGTCGACAACCGGGGCGGCGCCCGCCTCGCCACCGAGCACCTGCTCGGATCGGGGCGCCGTCGTATCGCCACCATCACGGGCCCGATGGACCTGCAGGCCTCCGTCGCCCGGCACGACGGGTTCGTCGACGCCATGGCGGTGGCCGGCCATGGCTCGGACCTGGTCGAGCACGCCGACTTCAGCTTCGAGGGCGGCGCCCAGGCGATGGCGCGGCTGCTCGCCGTCGACCCCGACATCGACGGCGTGTTCGCGGCGTCGGACAACATGGCGGCCGGCGCCGTCCGCACCCTGAGGGCGCAGGGCCGCCGCGTGCCCGACGACGTCGCGGTGGTCGGCTTCGACGACCTGGAGATCGCGCGGCACACGGAGCCGGCGCTCACCACCGTCAGTCAGCCGATCCGTGGCCTCGGTCAGGAGATGGCCACGATGCTGGTGCGGCTGATCGGTGGGGAGTCGCCGACCCCGGTCATCCTGCCGACCCGCCTGGTCGTGCGGGGGTCGGCGCCGGGCGCGGAGTGACTCCGCGCCCGGGCCAGGTCAGTACCGCGTGTACTTGACCCACTCGTAGGTCGCCGTCCGCTGGCCTGTGTAGTTGAACGGCCCGAGCCAGCTGTCGACGCCGGTCCCCGGCCACAGGTTCATCATGATGCGCTGCGGACGCGTGGGGAGCGGGCCGCGCGAACCGTTCTCCTGGTGGACGAGGCGCCCGTCGACGAACCAGTTGATCGTGCCGCCGTTCCACCACTCGATGGCGTAGTCGTGATAGCCGGCCGCGGCGTCGAAGCCCAGGTTGATGACCGACTCGTGGCCGCCGACACCGTTCGTGAAGTAGTTGGTCTGCATCTGCCACGTGTTCTTGCCGAGGATCTCCACGTCGATCTCGTCCCACGGCTGGCCGTCGCTCGGCCCGGTGTAGGTGAAGAACGAGGTGACGATCCCGGACCCGGACGCCGCCTTCATCCGCACCTCGAAGCGCCCGTAGGAGTACAGCTCGTTGCTGCGGTACTCCCCGGAGGCGTACGGCTTGCCCGAGCAGCCGGCCGGGCAGGAGGCGTTGTCCAGGTTCAGGCCCAGGACGCCGCCGTTGTGCCAGACGTGGTCGGCCCGCCAGCCCGCGTTGAACATGCCGCCGTTGGTCCACCCGTCGGCCTTGTGCCAGCGGCTGGTGTTGTACGAGTCGAGGTTGTCGGTGAAGCTGCCGCCGACGGCGGCGGCCGGCGGCGTCAGGCCCGGCGTCGCCGAGAGCCCGAGCAGCAGGCCGAGGGCCAGGGCCGGGGCCAGGCCCAGGAGCCGGCGTCGGCGTCGGGCGGTGGAACGGTGCTGCGTCGTCGTTGATCGCATGCGTGCCTCCGTTGGTACTCGTGGTGGGTGGTGCCTGGCTGGTGGTGGCCGTGCCTGGTGGATGCCGTCAGTGGTGGGTGCGCCGTCAGTGGTGCGCACCGAGCGGCGGCTGGGCGAGCTCGATGAGCTCCCGTGCCTGCTCGGGGAACCACTGGCCGGCGGGCGGGTCGACCATGCCGCGCTCGGGGTCCTCCGGTCCGCCGAGTCCGCGGAAGCACTCGCCGTCCGACTCGCCCGGGATCTTGATCCACAGCAGCGCGTCGACGAGCTCGTTGCCGGTGTCGGTCGTGGGTCGCTGGCCCAGTCCGCGGTCCGGCGGGTTGCACCACGTCTCGGCGTCGGGGTAGACGCCCGTGGGCGCTGCCCAGGCGCCCCGGCCGTTGCGGCTGGTGTCGACGACGAAGTGCGTGGTGGGCTCGACGTCGCCCAGCGCCAGCTCGTAGCGCGAGTCGATGCCCGCGGTGTTCAGCGCCGGGTCTGCCGCCGTCGGGCTCCAGACGCCCTGGTTGGACAGGGTCACGCCGGTCCAGTCGTTCGCCGGGCCGCCGCTCCAGTACTGGTTGCCGCAGCCCGCGTAGTCGCCGGGCGTCACCTGGGTGGCGTAGGCGATGCACTGGGAGATCCAGGTGCCGTAGGCCACGCTGTTCTCGGTGAACTCGTAGTTGGACACGTTCAGGAAGAACCCGTCCGCGCGCTCGACGCCGGCCTTGACGAGCCGGTCGGCGGCCTCGCCCACGTTCAGCCACGACGTGTTCGTGCCGTCGAGGTACACGACGGCGTTCGGCAGCTCCTGCAGGCGGTCGACCGCGTAGTTGAGCATCTCGAACCGCTCCGCCGCGGCGTCCCGGCCGGTGGTCTCGGGGTCGTACTCCGGCGGCCGGCAGTTCTCGAGCTGCCCGTCCAGGGTGGTGTACCAGGGGATGACGCCCAGCCCGTCCGGCTCCAGGACGACGGCGACCTCCTCGCGGCCGATGCCCGCAGCGAAGCCGTCGATCCACGCCTTGTACTCCGCGACGTCGCGGGCGCCGCCGGCCGAGTAGAGGGCGCAGTCGCGGAACGGGATGTTGTACGCGACCAGCACGGGGACCTTGGTGCCGGTGCGCTTGACCAGCTTGTGGACGTCCCGCTTCACCTCGGCGGGGGTGCCTTCGGTGAACCAGGTGGCGCTGGGGATCGTGCTGAGCAGCAGGGCGTCGCGCCTGGCCTGCCCGCGCAGGGTGTGCGCTGCTTCCTTCGTGGAGCTCTGCGGGTTGTTGTAGAGCTTGGTCCCGGGGCTGAGGACGTCGTTGGCCGCCCAGGCGGGCGTGGCGCCGTCGAGAAGGGCGGTGCCGCCGAACAGGGCGGTGCCGAGCGCACACGCGGTGAGCGCGGCCAGGAGCCGGCGGGGTCGTTTCATGAGGGTTCTCCCAAGGTCTCTGCGAACGCGTCATTGCGTGTTCGTCGCGGTGCTGCATGGGACGTGCACAGAACTGGAACATTGTGGAAGCGCTCCCAGTCTGATCATGGTGTGGGGAGGTGGGGGAGCGTGTCAAGGCGTTCGTCGCAGCCAGTTCCACCCGAGCACCACGCACACGAGACCGTTGAGCACCCCCACGGCGACGTCGCTCGGATAGTGCATCCCTCGGTACAACCGGGAGTAGATGACGAGCAGGGGCAGCGCCACCAGCACGACGGTCACGATCACGCGCAGCCACGGGTACCGGATCCGCTGCGCCATCAGCGCCAGCGAGACGTAGAGCGCTACCGAGGCGCCGGAGTGGCCGCTCGGGAAGCTCGAGGTCGGCGGTGCCGCGTCGAGCTGTTCCACCTCGGGGCGTCCGGCGCTGACGACGAGCGCCGCCAGCATGAAGACCGCCGCCTGGACGGCGACCGCGATCGCCGGGACCACCGCGTACCACCACTGCCTGGTGCGCCACCAGACGACGCCGGACACGACGAGGCAGATCCCGATGATCGTCTCGGTGGTCCCCAGCACGCCCCACACCTCCGTGAGGAGGTCGAGGGTCGCCGTGCGCTGCTGGACGAACCATTCGTTGACCGCGCTCTCCCGCTCTCTGAGCTCCGCCAGCGGGCCGGTGAGCAGGAACCCGAGCCCCACGACGATCACCCACCACACCGCTGCCGGAACCCCGACCCGCAGGCCGAGGTCGCGGCGCACCTCGCGCCCCTCGGGTGTCGATGTGTCGTCGGTCCACCGATCGAGGTCGAGCATCAGGAGGACGTACCCGGCTCGCCGCGCGGCGTCGACCAGTGCTGGTAGGCGAGGTATGACGCCAGCACGAAACCGACGCCGAAGAGGGCGCCGGCCACCACGTCGGAGGGGTAGTGGACGCCGAGCATGACCCGGTCGACCCCCGTGGCGACCGTGAGCAGCACCGCCCCCGCCACCGCAGCAGCACGCAGGGCCCGCGACCTGAGCGACGACCACACAAGGACCACCAGCGTCGTCGTCATCGCCGCCGTGTTCGCGGCGTGCCCCGACGGGAACGAGAAGCCGCCCGCGCTCTCCACCGGGTGGTCCAGCACCGGCCGCGCGCGTCGCACGAGCTCCTTCAGCAGGTTGGACAGTCCCCAGGCCGTGAGGATCGTCGTGAGTGCCCACCAGGTGCGCGCGGCGTTGCCGGTGCGCCACCAGTAGACGAGGCAGAGCGCGGCGACGGGCACCAGCAGGCGCGCCGCGAGGAAGGCCCACTGCCACACGACGAGCGTGCGCAGGAGCTCAGGGTGTGACGCGGCGAGCGCCGTACCCGCGGTCACGGCGCGCTCGTCGAGCTGGACGAGCGGTGGCCACTGTTCGCGCACGAGAAGTGCGATGACGACGACGGCGGAGCCGGTCGTGACACCGACCAGCGCGGCGCGTACCAGGCGGCGCGCGCGACCCGCGGTCGCTCGCGCCGGCCGGGCGGTCTGGGGACCGAGGGCGGGGTTGCGGTGCCGTGCGGGTCTCATGCCGACACGCTCCCACAGGGTGGTGCCACTGGCGCCTGGTGGCGGGAGCCGTGACCTGGCCACCGTGCGAAAGAAACCGAAGCGGGGGAGGTGACTGCGGCCGTGGAGACGCCGGCATCGTGACCGACGCTGACGAGGGCAGGACTGCTGCCGGTGACCTCCGCACGGGCGCGCGCCGTGACCGCTCACGGAGCCTGATCCAGCACGGACGACCGTGCCGTGGGCCCGACTGGTCATCAGGTCCACGGCACGTCACGTCCTACGACCGGCGGAGTCTTACTGCGCTGCGCCGAGTCGGGGGTTGCTGAACACGTTGATCGCCGCCGTGCTCACATCGTGCGACGTCGAGAAGATGCCGCCGTCCTGCACCTCTGCCGCGCCGGGCAGAGCCACCGCAGACCCGATCTGCCGGTAGTTGACACCGTCGTAGGAGTAGGACGCCGCCACTCGGCCGTCCGTGCGGTCCAGCCTGACCCACACGGCGCGGTGCGTGTCGATCCGCGCCTGTGCTGCGGTGTCCACGTAACCGTCCGCGTTGGCGTCCCACTGGAAGACGACGCCGTTGCGTGGGGTCACCGCCGCGATGGCGTAACCGGCCGAGGTGCCGGGCGCGGCCAGGTCGTTGCGGATCATGACGCCGCTCTTGGCCCAGGCGTTCGTGTCGTTGAGCGTGTCCACGCGGGCGGACACGCTCGACCCGGAGCTGACGGAGCCGGCCCGGTAGAGCGCCCCGAACGCGTCGTCCCGCTGACCGCCCCCGCCCCAGACGTCGGCGCCCGAGCCCGCGACACCGAACGTGGTCTCCCGCTGACCGAAGTAGCTCTCGTCCGCCGACAGCGCCGTCGTCTCGAACCGGTCGTCGACCGGTGCTTCCACCGGACACTGCGCGAGACCGAACAGGTTGGCGTTGAGCGTCGTGCGGTGCGCGGGTGCGACGCCGGCCGCACACATGACCTCCAGGGCGCCCTGCGGCCAGTTCGTGCCCGAGACCGAGACGTTGTCGATGAGCTGGTTGTTGCGTTGCTCCGCGTTCGGGATCTGGGCTCCGCCGGAGTTGAACCAGTTCTCGCGGATCATGTTGTCGCTGGTGTTGTTGCCCTCGCTGTAGGCGTTCGTGAAGATCCAGGGGTTGGTGCCCTGGAGCACGTTCTGCCGGTAGGTGGTGTACCGCGTCCCCTCGTCGAGGTAGAGGCCGACACCGGAGACGTTGAAGAGGTAGTTGCGCTCGACCACCGTGCCAGGGCTGGCCGAGAGGTTGTACAGCGAGCCGCCGTCCGCGAACCGGGCCTTGGTGTGGTGGACGAGGTTGCCGGCGACGAGGTTGTCCTTGAGCGTCGTCGGGGTCGTGTATCGGGGATGCCAGTTGTAGTAGCCGCGGCGGACGTACTCCGCCGAGCCGCCGGCGTCGTTGATGCCCCAGCCGTAGCCGGTGTCGATGCCGTCGTAGGCGACGTTGGCGACCTCGTTGTGCACGATCTGCACGTTCGTCGCGTACGTGCTGAGGATGCCCGAGTTGTCCTTGTACTCGACGGCGACGCGGTTGACCGTGTTGTTCTCGATGCGGATGTCCTTGTTGATCATCCGCGGATCGCTGGGGTGGTGGGCGTCCTCGCGGACTCCGCCGACGGCGATCCCGTGGCCGCCGACCTCGTTGAAGACGTTCCCCAGCACGTCGATGCCACTGGCTCCGAGACCGATCCCCGCCAGGGTCGCGTTGGCGTCGTTCCCGATGCCGAGCGCCGTCTGCCCCAGGTTCGTGAAGCGGTTGTTCGAGAGGGTGATGTCGCGGGCCGCCGAGATCTGCACGGCCGCCGGTTCCTGGTACCAGGCGTCGAAGCGGGCTCGTTCGAACATCTCGCAGCCGCGCGAGCAGCTCGTGAAGGCGTCGTCAGGACGATAGTCGTAGTCGTCCTTGATGTACGCGCCGTTCTGCTGGGTCGCGTAGCCGTGGGACGAGGGGCCGAGCCACGACGTGCCGGTGAACTGGATACCGTCGAGCTCGAGGCCTGTCACCGGCTCGTCGTACGTACCTGCGATGCTGACCAGGGACTCCACCCGGGGGAGCTCGACGTCCAGGTCGTCGGGATCGACGCCTGCACCGGGCTTGTAGTAGACCTTCCCCGCGGACGGGTCGAGGTACCACTCGCCCACCTCGTCGAGGAAGGCGAGGGAATTCTCCAGGTACCACGTGGGCCCGGCCAGGAACGAGTTCTGGACCGTGTCCCAGCCCCAGGTGTTGTTGTCCCAGGCGGGCTGCGCCATCGTGATCATGGAGCCGTCGATGCTCTCGACGGGGGAGTAGCGGTTGGTGAAGTCGCCGAGCGACTGGAACTCGATCCGGTCCTGGTCCGGCAGCTCGCCGAGATAGTCGAGCCGGCGGTTGTTGATGGTCAGCCCGGCCGGGGTGGGCGTCACGTCCGAGTTGGCCAGCGACAGGGAGGCACGCTGCGCGATGACCCCGTTCACGTAGAGCTGGCGGCTGTCGAGCCCGCGCGGTGCGTCCGCCACGTAGACGCCGGCGTCCTCGTCGTAGACGGACCATCCGGAGACCTCGGTGGCACCCGAGATCACGGGCTCAGCGCCGGGGGCAGCCGTCCACCGCACGGTGCGGCCGTCGCGGCCGCCGTCCTGCGCACGGAACTCGAGCGGTTCGGCGACCCGGTAGGTGCCGTCCGCGAGCAGGACGGTGATGTCCCTGCCCTTGCGGGCCTCGTGCCGGACGACGTCCTGGACGTGCTCGAGCGAGCAGGGTCGCGTCGCCTGGCACCGGCCGACGTCCCGGCCGTCCGGCGCGGCGTAATACGTGCGGTCCCGGTCCTGGGGAGAGGCCTGTGCCGACTGCAGCGGGGCCAGTGTCGCGGCGAGCACCGCTGCGACGCTCAGGACGGCCAGGGCGCCGGCTCTCCTGGCTCGATCTCGACTCCGTGGAGCCCGGGTTCGTGACTTCAGTGTCATCGTGCCATCGCTTTCTTCTCGGCGACTGGGCGACCATGCCCGCGGCGAGCGTAGTCACACATATGATGTATGCGCAATGGTCGAAGAGGGTTCGGGAGATACGATGGGCGCCCGTGCGGCCCCTCGAGTTCCGCGGCGGAGGAGGAGAGACACGTGGTCCAGCAGGCACCGACCAGCACGCAGGTGACGCGCAACCGGCCGGCGCTCGCGGAGGCGGTCATCCACGCGCTGGTGCAGGACGTCGTCACGGAGAAGTACGCGCCGGGCAGCGCACTGCCCACCACCGCCGTGCTGTGCGAGACGTTCAAGGTGAGCCGGACCGTCATCCGCGAGGCGCTCACCGCGCTGGCGGAGAAAGGGCTGGTCGCCGCGCGCCAGGGATGGGGCACCGTCGTGCTCGACAGGGAGTCCTGGCGGCTGCTCGACCCGATGGTGCTGGAGGCGATCTTCCAGCGCGAGGACAGTCTGCTCTTCATGGACCAGCTCATCGGCATACGAACGGTGCTGGAGGGCCTGATGGCGTCGTCCGCGGCCCGGCAGATCACCGACGAGGCCCGTGCGGAGCTGTCCCGCCAGTTCGACGTGCTCAGCGCCTCGCTCGGTGACGAGGAGAAGTACGCCGAGGAGGACATCGCGTTCCACTCCCTGGTGCACCGGATCTCCGGCAACGAGTTCGCGCGGGCGATCATCTTCAGCATCCAGGGGAAGGCCCGGCTCGTGGCCGAGTACACCGGCGCGCCGCCGCAGGGCCATACCGGGCTGACGCACGAGGAGCACCGGCACATCTTCGAGGCCATCGTCAGCGGCGACACCGAGGCGTCGGCCGACCTGATGCGAGCCCACATCTCCCGGAGCTGGGCTCGCCGCCGCCCCAAGGGCTAGATGTCATTCGTATGATAAGTTACCACCAGTGCTCAGTGCTGGTGGTGCTGTCGTCATGGCGAATTCGAACTGCGCGACGACCGCCCATGAACCGTACTGAAGAGCGGGCTCGGTGAGCCCGCCCCGCGGCCCCCGGGCCGGCGGGTCGGTCCGAGGTCAACGAGGGAGTCGTCGTCAATGAAGATCACGGGGTATCGGAGCCTGCTCACCGTCCATCGGTGGGGGCGGCCGGTCGGCGACGTGAACGGCGTGGTGGGCAGCGGCGTGACCGAGGTGCCGGTCCTCCTGGTCGAGACCGACGGTGGTCTGACGGGGGTCGGCCTCGGTGCGCACGACGCGATCGACCGGGTCTTCCCGGCGATCGAGGGAGAGGACCCCCGTGCGGTCACGGCGCTGTACGACCGGATGCTGTCGTGGGTCTTCAAGGCTGGTCACACCGGGTCGACCTTCGGCACCATCGGGGCGCTCGACATGGCGCTGTGGGACCTCAAGGCGAAGATGGCCGGTGAGCCGCTGTGGCGCCTGCTGGGAGCGAGGGACCGGTTCGTGGCGGGCTACGCGTCGGGCCTCGAGTACGGCCTGGACGAGAACGGCCTCGTCGAGCTGTACTCGCGGTTCGCCGAGCGTGGGTTCACGGGCGCCAAGGTGAAGGGTGGTCTCGACCTGCGTCGTGACGTGGCCCGGCTCCGGGCGGTGCGCGAGGTGATGCTCCGCAACAGCGAGGACCCGGCGCTGATGTACGACGTGAACGAGAGCTGGGGCCGGCACCAGGCCCGGCGGCTGCTGGGGCAGATCGAGGCGCAGGTCGATCTCACCTGGATCGAGGAGCCGGTGCGCCGCTGGGACGTCGAGGGTCACCTCGCCCTCGCGCGGTCGACCTCGACGGCGTTGGCCACCGGCGAGAACCTCACCGGGCTCGAGCAGTTCCGGCCGCTCGTCGAGGCCGGTGCGGTCGACGTGGTGCAGACCGGGAGCGTCTGGGGTCCGACGCACTTCCTGCGGGTGGCGGCCTTCGCCCACGCGCACGACCTGCCGGTCAGCCCGGTCGCGTACAACTGCAACCCGCTGGTTCATGCGGCGGCCGCGGTGCCCAACCACCTGGTGAGCGAGGTGCAGGACCTGTCGTTCCCCGTCGGCCTGAGCGTCGACCAGACCTTCGAGGACGGCGGGATCGTGCTGGGCGACGAGCCGGGCCTCGGCATCGCGGTGGACGAGGCGGAGATCGCCGCGGTCAGCGGGACGGGATCGTGGGCGATTCCGGCCGGTCCGCATGTCCGCCCGCGCGACGCCGGCCTGCGGCTGGCCCTGCGCCGGGACCCGGCGGCACCGCTCAAGGTCGCCTCGGTGAGCTGACGCCACCCTGTGAAGGCCGCGAGGGTCACCCGGCATCGCCGGGTGACCCTCGCGGCATCCGCGTGCGTACGCAGCCGGCCGGGCTCAGCGGGACAGCCAGCCGCCGTCCACCGCCAGCACGTGCCCGTGGACGTAGTCCGCGGCCGCGGAGGCGAGGAACACCACTGCCCCGCCGACGTCGGCGGGCCGGCCCCAGCGGCCTGCCGGGATGCGCTCCCCGATCTGCCGGGAACGGACCGGGTCGGCCAGGAGTGCGGTGTTCATCTCGGTGTCCATGTAGCCGGGCGCCACCGCGTTGACGTTGACGCCCCGCGCCGCCCACTCGTTGCACAGAGCCTTGGTGAGCTGCGCGACCGCGCCCTTGCTCGCCGCGTAGGCGGGGACCGTGAGGCCACCCTGGAAGCTGAGGAGCGACGCGAGATTCACGATCTTGCCGTCGCCTCGGTCCAGCATCGGCCGGCCGAACGCCTGGCACAGCTGCATCACGGCCCGCAGGTTGACCTGCAGCACCGAGTCCCACTCGTCGAGCGGGAACTCGGCGGCCGGATGCCGCACCTGCGCGCCCGCGTTGTTCACCAGGATGTCCACGGTGTGCCGGCCCAGCACCTCGGCGGCGGCCTCGGCGATCGAGCCGGGATCCGCGAGGTCGACCCGCACCCCGGAGACGGTGCGGGCGTGGTCACGGGCGTGCGTGACGAGCTCGTCGGGCAGCTCGCCGCGGGACAGGACGATCACGTCGGCGCCCGCGGCGATCAGGGAACGGCTGATCCCCAGTCCGAGCCCGCGCCCGCCGCCGGTCACGACGGCGGTCCTGCCGGTGAGGTCGAACGGCGTCATGAGTCGGCGTCCTCGTCGTGGGAGGCGACCAGGACCTTGAGGTACTCCGCCGCCCCGGCCGCGGCGACCGCCTGCGCGGCCTCGGCGAGCGGGAACGCGCGGGTGGGCAGGCGGTCCAGGCCGAGGCTGCTGTCGGCGACCAGCTCGATCGCCCGCCGTACGTCGTCCGTCGTGTACACGCGGACCCCGCGGACCACCAGTTCCTTGAAGCAGACCTCGCGCAGGTCGAGCGGGGTCGGCTCCTTGTGCACCGCGACGATCACCACCGTTCCCCCGACGCGGGTGGCCGCGGTGAGTTCCGGCGCGACGGCGGGGTGGCCCGCCGCGTCAAAGGTGACGTCCACACCCTCGCCGTCGGTGAGCTCGAGGGCCGCGGCCGTGAGCGTGCGCCCGGCGGGGACGACTGTCAGGCCGAGCTGTTCTGCGAGCGCTCGCCGCGCCGGGGAGGTCTCGCTGACGATCACGCGCTCCGCCCCGGCGTGCCGCGCGGTCAGGGCCGTGAGGATCCCGATCGGGCCCGCGCCCGCCACGGCGACGGTGTCCCCGGGCACCAGTCCGGACAGCGCCACCGCGTGCACCGCGACGGCGAGGGGCTCGACCAGGGCGGCGAGCCGCAGGTCGACGCCGGCGGGCACCTCGTGCAGCACCTCGGGCGGGAGCGCCACGTAGCGGGCGAGGCTGCCGGGCACGTCGATCCCGTAGAGGCCGAGGTCGCGGCAGACGTGCGTGTCGCCCCGTCGGCACGCCCGGCAGCGGCCGCACGAGATGAGCGGTTCCACCACGACCGGGGCACCGTTCCGGGGCCCGGTCGGCGCCTCCCGGACCACACGGCCCGAGATCTCGTGCCCGAGGATCAGGCCGTGGCGGGCGCGGGGGTGCTTGCCGTGGACGATGGCGAGGTCCGTGCCGCAGATGCCCGTGTAGGCCACCTCGACCAGCGCCCAGCCGGGAGGTGGCTGCGGGATATCGACGTCGCGCAGCTCCAGGACGTCGTCACCGGTCCAGAGGACCGCCGGCATGGTGGGCGGGGCCATGTTCATCGCGCACCTCCGGCGACATCGTGCGTCAGCGCCGTCCGCCCCGTGGCCAGCACCTGCGGGTTGACGATGTCGCGCGGGGCGCGTCCGGCCAACACCTCCACGACGTTCTCGATCGTGCGGCGCTTGAGCTCGCCGTAGGACTCCTCCGTGTACCACGCCAGGTGCGGGGTCAGGACGACGTTGTCGAACTCGGTGAGGGGATGGTCCACAGGAAGGGGCTCGTCCTCGTGGGTGTCGATGCCGGCCCCGCCGAGGCGACCCGCCCGCAGGGCATCGACGAGCGCCGGCACGTCGACCACTCCGCCACGCGCGGTGTTGACGACGATGGTGGTGTCCCGCATCAGTGCGAGCTGGTCGCGGCCGATCAGGCCGCGGGTCTCCGCCGTCAGCGGGACGTGCAGCGAGACCACGTCGGCACGTGCGCACAGCTCCTCGAGCGTGACCGCGGGGACGCCGTGGTGGATGGTGCCGGGCGCGGCGACGGTGTCGTGGCCGATGACGTCGTAGCCGAGACCGGCTGCCTTGCGTGCCGTCGCCGCGCCGATCCGGCCGAGGCCTACCACCCCGAACGTCCGTCCTCGGGTCTGGAAGAGGGGCCGGACGGCGGGCAGGTCCACCCGGCCCTCCCGCAGGCCCCGGTCGGTACGCGGGATGCCGCGAGCGACGGCGAGCGTGAGACCGATGGCATGGTCCGAGACGGCCTCGGTGCCGTAGTCCGGGACGTTGCACACGGCGATGCCGCGTGCGGTCGCTGCCTCGACGTCGATCGAGTCCACCCCGACGCCGTACCGCCCGATCGCTCGTAGCCGGGGGAGTGCGTCCATGACGTCTCCGTCGATGCGGGCATACTGCACGAGCACGCCGTCGGCGTCGCGGCAGTTCTCGATCAGTTCCTCGCGGGTGCGGCTCTGGCTGATCCGCAGGTCGGCGCCGCTCTCCCGGGCGACGGCCTCCTCCTCGAGGAACGCGTCGTGGTCGCACTCGGTCACGGTGATGGTGGGTGGCATGGGCTCTCCTTCGTCGGAATGCCTGTCAGGGCCTGGATGATCCGGCAGTCAGCAGATCCGCACGGTGTGACACGTAGTATATGTGATGACCAATGACACTTGGCATACATGTGACATCTGGTAGGCTCTCGTTCGAGGCCAGGGGGCTCAGACCGGCCTCCACGTCACGCACTGTTGCTGATGAGATAGGAACAACGATGTCCTTGCGTACTCGTTCAGCCGGCCGCACGCGGTACGGACGGCTCGCGCTCACGGCGGCTCTCGTCGTGCCGGCGTTGGCACTCTCCGCCTGCGGTGGCGGCACGTCCGGCGCCGCCACCGACTCGCCCTACGGCTTCGAGGCCGAGGAGCAGGAGGCCGACAGCCCGATCACGGTGTGGGTCGACGCCTCGCGGGAGCCCGCGGTCGATGCCTTCACCAAGGCCCACCCCGACATCCCGGTCAATGTCGAGACCTACGACGGCGGCGCGAACGGTTCGGGCAGCTTCCAGACCAAGATCACCGCTTTCGACCAGGCCGGTTCCGGCTGGCCCGACGTCGTCTTCTCCACCCAGAACAACGACGCCGCGTGGGCCGCGGTCGGCCAGACGCCCTTCGCCGCGCCGCTCGACCAGGGGTACTTCGACCAGGAGTTCCTGGACGGGTTCACCCCTGGCGCGCTGAACCCGACCACGGTCGACGGCACCGTCTACGGGCTCCGCAACGACCTCGCGTCCGTCGTCACGTGGTACGACCAGAGCCTGTTCGACGAGTTCGGATACGAGCTCCCCACCACGTGGGAGGAGTACCAGGAGCTCGGGGAGCGGGTCGCGGAGGAGCACCCCGGCTACATCGTGGGGTCCGTCGGAGACGCCTGGGCTCCTGAGGTCTACTTCTGGGGGGCGAAGGCGCCCATCAACACGGTCACCGGGACCGACACCTTCAGCGCCGACACCTCGGACCCCAACGCGGTCAAGATGGCCGAGCTCCTGGACAGCATGATCGAGTCGGGGTCGGTGGTGCAGGACAGCGTCTTCGACGCCGAGTTCGTGCAGAAGTACACGGGCAAGGTGCTCATGCTGCCCGGACCGGTGTGGTTCAGCGGAGCGCTCTTCCAGAACGCCGACTCGCTCGACGCTCCGGAGGGCACGATCGGCGCCGGACTGCCGCTCGCGTGGGAGGGGGAGGACCCCGTCACGGGCAACGTCGGTGGCGGTACCTGGTTCATCTCCCAGCACTCCAAGAACCTCGAGGCGGCGAAGACGTTCCTGGAGTTCGTGACCAGCGCCGACGAGTACCAGGTCGACCTCGCGCCAGGCCTGCCCGCCTACGCGTCCGCCGCCGACCAGTGGCTCAAGAACCAGGCCGAGTCGGGCTACTTCGCCGGAGACTTCGCGACGAACGTCACCACGGCGTCCGGCCAGGTCTGGGACGGGTGGGGCTATCCCCGCTTCAGCCAGGAGGCCGTCTTCGCCAAGACCGTCACCCCGGAGCTCGCGGCGGGCAAGAAGCTCGTCGACCTGCTGCCCGACTGGCAGACGGCCCTGGAGAACGAGGCCCAGGTGAACGGGTACACGGTCGAGTGATGGCGACAGCGCAGCACTCGGGTGCCGCTCCCGCTCCGGGAGCGGCACCCCAGGTACCCAGGGTCAGGAAGGCCCGCCAGTCGAGCATCGCCCGGAGCCGGGGGCGGATGTCCTACCTCTTCGTGTCCGGCTACACGATCCTCCTGCTCGTGTTCGGCCTGGCGCCCACGCTGTACGCGGCCTACCTGTCCCTGACCAAGGAGGGGCAGTTCGTCGGGCTCGAGAACTTCGTTCGGGTGGTCCAGGACTTCCGGTTCGGGCCGGCGGTGCTGCACGTGGCCCTCTTCGTGCTCTTCTGGCTGGTCGGGCTGGTCCTCTTCGTCGTCGTCCTGTCCTTGCTCGTGCACGGGCTGGCGAGCCGCGGGCTGAGCACGGGGCTGCGGTTCGTCTACTACATCCCGGGTGCGTTGGCGGGCGCGTCGAGCGTGATGCTCTGGCTGTTCGTCCTCGACCCGACCGTCAGCCCGGTCTCCTGGGTGCTGCACGCGCTGGGTATGGAGACCTTCGTCCAGACGGTCTCGCCGGGGAACCTGCCGGTGATCTTCGCGATCATCGCGTTCTGGACCGGAGCGGGCGGGTGGATCGTGGTGCTCTACGGAGCGCTGAACAACGTGCCCAACGAGGTCATGGAGGCGGCAAGGATCGACGGCGCGGGCCGCCTGCGGACCGCGCTGAGCATCCAGCTCCCGATGATGCGTAAGTGGATCTCGTACATGGCCGTCATGTCCCTGGCCGCCGGCACCCAGCTGTTCGTCGAGCCGCGCATCCTGTCCCAGGCGAGCAAGGGAGTGGTCCCCGTGGACTACTCCCTCAACCAGCTGGCCTACCTCTATGCGTTCAAGCAGACCGATCACAACGGGTCAGCGGCGATCGCGATCCTTCTGCTCGTGGTCTCCCTCGGCCTGAGCATGTTCTTCGTCATCAAGGGAGGCCTCTTTGAACGCGACTGAGGTGGGTTCAGCGGCCGCTGCCCCGGCCACCGGTACACGCGGCCGACGAAAGGCCGAGACCACCCCCGGCGCGTGGCTCGGACGTGCGTTCGTCGCGATCGTGCTGTCGTTCTTCGCCCTGTTCTTCGTGGTGCCGATCCTCTGGCTCCTCAACGCCACGGCGAAGTCGCCCCGGGACCTCCTGACCACAGCCCCGTTCGCACCGGGGTCGTTCGGCGACCTGGCGGCGAACTGGGACGCCCTCGTCGGCTTCCAGGACGGGATCATCTTCCAGTGGCTGGGCAACGCGGGGCTGTACTCCGGAGTCGCCCTGGTGCTGACCCTGCTGACGAGCATCCCGGCCGGCTACGCGATGGCGCTCGGCACCTTCCGTGGCCGCAAGGCACTCCTGACCACCACGCTCGTCGTCATGCTCATCCCGAACACCGCTCTCGTGCTGCCGATCTTCCTCGAGCTGTCGGCACTACAGCTGGTGGGCACGGCAGCCTCCGTGATCCTGCCGTTCTCCTTCTTCCCGTTCGGGGTCTACCTGACGTATATCTACTTCTCCTCGAGCATCCCGGCCGATCTCCTGGCCGCCGCCCGCATCGACGGATGCGGGGAGATGGGGGTCTTCACGCGGATCGCGCTGCCCCTCGCCACCCCGGTGGTGGCGCTCGTCGGGTTCTTCAGCTTCGTGGCCAACTGGAACAACTACTTCCTGCCCTTCCTGGTGGTGCCCGGACCGAAGGCGCCGGTCCAGGTCGGGCTGGCCGAGATGCTCGCGAACGTCCCGCAGTTCAACCCGACCGCCGCCGGAGTGACGACGATCGAGCTGCCCGCGCTCGCCCTGGCCACCGTGCTGTCCGTGGCGCCCGTGCTGCTGATCTTCCTGTTCTCGCAACGATTCCTCGTGGCGGGTATGACCGCCGGCGGGACGAAGGAGTGACCGCCGGGATGGCTGTGGAGCGACACGGGCTCGTGGTCGACGTCGTCCCGGAGAAGCGCGAGGAGTACTTGCGCCTGCACGCCGCCGTGTGGCCGCAGGTCGAGGCGACGTTGCAGGCGTGCAACGTGCACAACTACACGATCTTCGTGCTGGAGAACACGCTGTTCGCCTACTACGAGTACACCGGTGAGGATCACGCGGCCGACATGGCCCGGATTGCGCAGGACCCGGTGACGCAGGAGTGGTGGACGCACACGGACCCGTGCCAGACGCCGTTCGGCCGCGAGGCCAAGCCCGGCGAGCGGTGGCGGGACATGCAGGAGGTCTGGCACCTGCCATGACGCGCCACCTCGTCGATGCCCACCTCCACCTGTGGGAGCTGGAGCACCACCCTCAACCCTGGATCGACCCGGAGTCGATGAGCGAGATCGACCGCGACTTCACCGCGCAGGACGCCACCGCGGAGCTCGCTGCCCACGGAATCGTGGATGCCGTCGTGGTCCAGGCCGACAACTCGCTGTCCGAGACGGAAGACCTGATCGCCGCAGCCGCGGACGGCACAGCGATCAAGGCGGTGGTCGGTTGGGTGGATCTCCTGGGTGACGTGCCCGCGCAGCTGGAGCGGCTCCGGGGTCGGCACGGGGGAGAGACCCTCCGGGGCATCCGCCATCTCGCGCATCTCGAACCTGACGCCGCATGGCTGCTCCGGCCCGACGTGACCGCCGGCCTGTCCGCGGTGGCCGACGCCGGCCTGGTCGTCGAGCTCGTCGTCCGTGCACACCAGCTGCGCGTGGTCACGGATCTGGCCGATGCGCTCCCCACGGCGTCGTTCGTGCTCGACCACCTGGGCAAGCCTCCGCTGCTCGGGGGCGGCGACGGCCTCCAGCAGTGGCAGACCGATCTCGCAGACCTCGCGCGGCGTCCCCACGTGGTTGCCAAGGTCTCGGGCCTCGGGCTCGAGGCCGACCACGATCGTTGGACCGCCGATTCCCTGCGCCCCGCCGTCGACCACGCACTGCGTACCTTCGGACCGGAGCGGCTGATGTTCGGGTCCGACTGGCCCCTGGTCCGGCTCACCCGCGGGTACACGGCGTGGTGGGAGACCTACCTGCAGCTCACCGCCTCGCTCAGCACCGCAGAACAGGAGGCGATCGACCATGACACCGCACGACGCACCTACGGGATCCACCGTGCGTGACCTCGCCCGGCGGGCCGTGGGCAGCACCGGCCTCCGCGTCACGGAACTCGGGTTCGGCGCGGCCAGCATCGGCAACCTCTACCGTGTCACCAGCGACACGGAGGCATCAGGCGCCGTGGAGCGAGCGTGGGAGCGCGGGATCCGTTCGTTCGACGTGGCGCCGCACTACGGCCTCGGTCTGGCAGAACGCCGTCTGGGAACAGTGCTGCGCCAGTACGACCGAGACGAGTACGTCCTGTCGACCAAGGTCGGCCGGCTCATCGAGCCCAACCCGCACCCCACGGAGCTCGACGACGACGGGTTCGTCGTGCCCGGTGACCTGCACCGCGTGTGGGACTTCAGCGCGGACGGCGTACGGCGCTCGATCGACGAGTCGCTCGAACGCATGGGCGTGGACCGGATCGACATCGCCTACGCCCATGACCCCGACCAGTGCGGGCCCGACGCCGCACGCGCCGGTCTGGAGTCGCTGCGCCGGCTGCGCGAGGAGGGCCTGGTGCGAGCGATCGGCATCGGTACCAACAGCACGAGTCAGCTCGCCCGCCTGATCGAGGACGGGCTGATCGACGTCGTCATGCTCGCCGGCCGGTACACCCTGCTCGAACAGGGCGCCCTCGACTCCGTGCTCGAACCGGCCCGCCGCGCAGGGGCCGCTGTCGTCGCCGTCGGCGTCTTCTACTCGGGCCTGCTGTTCCGCAGGGGCCGGGTGGCGGGCGCCGACTACGGCTACAGCGCGGGCCCGGAGGAACTGGTCGCCAAGGCCGAACGGATCGAAGCGGTCTGCGCCAACCATGGCGTCGCGCTGGCTGAGGCAGCCCTGGCGTTCCCCCTCACGCACCCGGCCGTTGCGAACGTGACACTAGGGATGCGCACCGCCCAACAGGTCGACACCAACATGGCGCTGGCAGAGGCGACGGTGCCCGAGCAGCTCTGGAAGGAGCTGGCGGAGGACGGGCTGGTTGATGAGCGGTCGGTGGTTTGACCCAGCCTCACCCGTTCACACCTTTCGGGTCAGTACACGTAGCCGTCAGTGCTTGTTGCCGCTGGCCACCAGGACTCCGCCGAGGCCGACCATCATGACGCCGCCAGCGGCGCCCATCTGTGACAGCCGGCGCGGGTTGTGTCCGAGCCGCGTGCGAGCCGTGCCCGCGATCAGCGCCCAGATGCTGTCGCAGCACAAGGCGATCGCGGCGAACATGCAGCCGAGGACTGCGAGCTGCAAGGGCACCGAACCGGCGTCGCGGCTGACGAACTGGGGCAGTACCGCGACGAAGAACACGAGCGTCTTGGGGTTGGTGGCCGCCACGACGATGCCCTGCCAGAGCTGTCGACCGCTGCTGGGCGCATGCGTCGGACCCGTCGACAGCGCCGCGTGGTCGTGACGGTGCCGGATGGCTTGGACGCCGAGGTACATCAGGTACAGCGCTCCGGCGATCTTTACCGCGGTGAACACAACGATGGACTCGGCGATCAGTTGACCTAGCCCTAGCGTTACCAACGCCGTTGCGGGCAGCGTCCCGATGGCGTTGCCCAACACTGACAGCAGCCCACCGCGCCGCCCGTACGCCAGTGACCGACCGATGGTGAACAACACACTGGGACCAGGGATAGCGATGAGGACGAGAGCGGCGAGCGCGAACGCCCCCGCGTTGGCCAAAGGCAACATCAGCGGCTCCAACGGACGCGGGTCCCTGCACGGACGACACGGGCAGGCGCCGCTCACGATAACTCATCTGCCGGTCCGGCCCGGTCGCTACAGGGGTAGGGTGAGGCCGGGCAACTTCAGGCTTTCTGGCTCCGCCAGGCCGGGTTGGAACGTGGGCTTCCACACTCTGAGCGGGCGACGGGAATCGAACCCGCGTAATTGGTTTGGAAGCCTTGCCGGATGGCGTTCGGATGATGCGGGCCAACCGGCTGAAAATGGCCGCTGACCTGGTCTTATTGTAATGCTGGAGTGGGTCGGTGTGGGGTCGGGACTGGCCCTTATTGGCCCTAACTAGGGCCAGATTGGCGAGAGTTAGGGCCAATAAGGGCCAGTCGCGCACGTCCCGTGCACGACGCCGTCCCCCCGCTTCCTGGCTGCGGGCAATCACGTGCTGCTCGCTTCGGGGCGCTCCTTGATCGGGGACCTGCCGGTAGCCCGGAGCTTCGGTCTGGCCGACGAGTGGGTGATCGTCTCGAACAGTGTGGTAGCTGCCCGCCATCGACGAGCAGGCGCTGAATGGCTACGCGTTGACCAGGAGATCGCTCTGCCCCGGATCCGAAGCGGGTCGAAGTCTTCCCACAGGGTGAGGCTACGACGCGACGTCGAGCAGGGACCCAGCCGGTGACGCATTGATCGGCAACGTCCCCCAATTGAACTACAGATCGAATGCGGCTCGAGGGTGGGCCGCTCAGGTCGACAGCCCTTCACGCGTCTCATTCTGGCGTCCACAGTGCCCGGAGCGCGGGCTCAGATTCGACTCGCCGTCGTATCCGATAGACGTCGATGTCTTCCACCTTGAGGGTTAGTGGGACGTCGTCATGGTCGGGGGACGCGTGGTCAGTCGCGTCGTCGCGGCCGAAAAAGAGAACGTATGTTGGACGGCCGGTCTGCGCGCTGCGCATACGGATGCCGTCGATGTGTGGGTTCGGGAGCCACCGGACGAGTTCGGTGAGTACTTGGGTGGGGGCGTATTCGCGGTGCTCCCGGCCGTCCAAGCGAATCGGGCGTGTGATATCGGAGGCGAACGCCCGCAGGAAGCCGAAGTGGTTGCGTTCCTCCGCTCGGGACTGGTCGAACGCGCTAGGAAGGTCCAAGTTGTCAGGGTGAACGTCGAGTACAACGAGGCGGCGTGTCGCCCTGAAAGCTCCGACAATCGCCAGTTCACGCTGTTGCGCGTCGTGGGCGGCGATTTCAGCAACGGCCGTCTCCGGATCGCCTGATGCATAGAACATCGGTATGCCCGCTGGGCTCATCCGGTTTGCGCCCGCATGTTCTGACGGCGCAGCTCCGAGCTCTTGCGCTTTGGCCAACCTCTGCGCCTGGCTTAGGCGCCCGATCAGCCGTCCGCGGTACAGGGGTTCGCCGAGATCCAACCTGCGCACGAGTCGGTTGCTGTGCTGCCGGATCATCTGTTTGAAGTCTTCGACGAAGTAGGCCGCGGAGGGCCCGCCGTCAGGAAGACGGGTGTCACTTCCCTTCAGGAATATGAACCTAGACGTGTGCTGAACAAGGTCAGAGAACTGCCCCCAGCCGGCGGCGGGACTGAAGTGGTCAGATTCGCCATAAGGGCCGAGCCAATTGCGATCATTCCAGTCCGTAGAAGTGACTACGCTGGAAAACCGCTCCATAATCTCGTCCGATACATCTCCGGCGAAAACGTCGTCGAAATAGTTGCTCAGAATATCGCTCGTCTCGAACGCGGCGAACGGGTCGTGTGCGGGCTCCAAGTCGCGCCGCAGGATTGGCATCATCCTGTACAGAATTGCCTCAGCGGGCGCCTGATTGTCAGCATATTGACCGCAAACAAAGCAATGTCCAGCCGTGAGTTCCGTGACGAGGATACCTTGGAGATAGTCGTCGACTATGTGCGCTGTACACAGCACGTCGGTTATCTCGCCGAAGCCGCGCTCCTCCAACTCGTCCATCCAGCGCTTGACGAGACTCATGGACCAACTTTCCTGAGGCGTCCGTGTCGGTGGCAACTTGCGGCAGCTGCGCGCTGTGACCAGTTTCCGGGCTTCGATGAGTGGTGAGCTCTAGCCCCACCCGAATGGGCCGACGCACTATGGACCCGAGCACTGCCCAACCGCTGTAGCCCGGCGAGGACCGAAGCGTGCATCCCCCAAGACCGCGACCTACGCCGCGCTCGTACCCAGGTCACGACGCATCTCCGTCCGTAGGGTGGCAAGCTCGTCCCATGTTTGATTGATGGTCGCCCGGAGCTTGCCATGGTCGAGCGTTGTGGCACCGGCGCTCCGTATGGCCGCGGCAAGCGGTCCATAGATGTACCCCAGCTGCCTGTTCGTTGCTCGAACGTGGGGGAGCACGCTGTCAGGCACAAGCATCTGAGCGATCGCGTACTTGTGCCGGTACTCGGCTTTGACCGTGTCGACGTTCTCGAGAGCTTTCAGCAAGTTGACATCGACCGACTCCATCTCGTGATACAGGTCCTTCAGCCGCGCGAGATAGTGCCTAGCTGCCGCGTTGAATTCGACGTACACCTGACGCAGCTCCGAATCTCGGTCCTTGTCGCGGTGCGCGTTTAGTTCGAGCTGCCGCAGGAGTTTCTGATGCTCCCATGCCTCCCTGTTCGACGTTCGTACGGCGCGCTGAGATAACCAGCCGGATAGCACAGAGCCCGCGACCGCGACCACGGCGGTCAGCAGTCCGACAACCGTCGACCATTCCATCCTGTCACTCCTTCGCGCGGCCTACCGCCCTCATGCGGCTAGGCGGCCTACAGATCGAGCCACATCAGACTTGCGTCGTTGAGCAGTCCGTGATCCCGGGGCGGCATAGTAGCGGTGGCTGACCGAGCGTGGCCACAGGTCAGGGCGCGTCGCAAGGGCGCCGACGCTTTCGTCAAGTGCCCAACGCCCTGTGCGGCATGCTTCCTCACCCTTTATGCCCCAGGCCCAGCCCAACGGCCTGTCACACTGATCGGACCGGGCCCCGAGTGGACTGGGTGAAGTGCAGATTCACCCGAGCCTTTGTAGCGTCCTCGTGGACCCCGCCAGCCCGGTATCTGCAGCGTTGAAGGCGCGGATCCGAAGCTGTCCAGTTGGGGTGCCGGCTGGACCAGGACTGGACTGTCCGCCGCTGCTTGGGCTGCCCGCCCGGCCAGTTACCGGACGTCGGTAGTGCCTGCCACAGGTATCAGCGCCATGAGGCATTCCGGCGATGATGGCCTCTTCGCATGCCCCCGAGGAGGCTGTTCGCGTTTCCCAGAGGGGCCCATCGTCACGCCGCTCCAGTACTCGGCAGCGCGGACACGGGCGGCGAGCGGCCACGGCGACGCACTAGAACGCGACAACGCACGCGCGTGACTGGCCCGGCGGCGCGACGACCGTGGTGCGCGGCCAAGCGGATACACAGACGGGTCCCGCGGACCGCCCCGACGGAGGCCACACACCTACTGCACAAGCCGCGAGCGGTTCCGTCCGTACGAAACTTGGGTGGGAGTATGAGCGTCGACAAAGGTTCTGCCAGCTTCGGGGACAACGGGTCTCGTGCGCTCACGAAGCGGGGGCCCGCTGGGCGTCGCGCGGGGAGCGATAGCGCGTGTCCTCGGTGTGGGAGCCGAATCCCGGTCAGGGCGACCGGTAGGCCAGCGAGATGGTGCTCGCAGCGGTGCCGCCGCGCCGCATACGAGGAACGCCGCGCCGCGGCCGCCGGGGCCATCGCCGTCGAGGTCGTGGAGACCGTCACGACGACCGAGCATGGGATCGACGAGTGCGTCGGGCGGGTGCAGGCTTCTCCCGTCGCGGCACGCAGGGTACTTACCCACCTGACCAAGTTGCTGGCGGAGGATGGTCTGCGCGACCCGAGGTGGACGTCGACAGTGGACGCTGCGGTAATCCTGGTACGTGGGGTGGGGGCTGGTGCTCGAGGCTCCGCTCGCTTCCCTCCGCGGGGATACGTCAAGCCAAGTTGGTAGAGAGCTTCAGTCGCGATCCGGTGCCCCCAGCATGGTGCTCATACCGAAACGGTGCGGCACGTGTCACCTATTCGTGCAGCAGTCCCGAAACGCTCCAGTTCTGCGCCTGCGCGGTCACTGTTCGAGGTTCTCTTTCAGGAATTGGTCGACGATGTCCATGACGGGCTCGCCGAAGAACGCGCCCGCGCCGTGGCCGGCTCCCTCGAGCCGGTAGAACTCGATCCGGTGGCCTGCCGCCACCAGGGCGTCGCCGAGAACGACGCTCTGCTCGAACGGCACGACCTCGTCGTCACTGCCACGCATGATGTGGATCGTCATGCCTGCCCGGCTGCCAGGTCCATGGAATATCGGCACCCAGGACTGCGAGGCGGATCGGGCAACACCCGAACACTGACCCGGATGGTCCCGGCCGCACACCTCACCCCCTGAACGCGCCAAGGCTGCGGGCATTCGCCAACTCGAATAGGAGCCTGCGCCAGTAACGGCAGGTCACAAACGTGACCTGGAACCGCCTGACGAGTTTAGGGAGGGGATGGGACGCGATGATCGTTCCGGTACAGGCACACGGACAAGCAATCGCTCTCGGTGTAACACCGTCCTTACGCGAGTACCTCAGCGAGGTCAACCTTGTTGCGTAGCTTGGCGATCGGCCCGCCCCAAGTGCTGGTCCGGAAGGCCCACTGCCCTGCGACCACGCTGGGAGACACGCCAAGCGTGTCGGCGAGCGAGCGGATCGCCTCTGCTGTCGTTGTCGCGGAGAGGATGGCCTGGTAGTCCGGTGGAATTAGGTGGTTTTCAGCAAACGCGTTTGCGGCGGTCTCTTGCGAGTCCGCATCGTCGTTTGCCTTGAAGCCGTCATCTATAAAAGTGCTTCTCTTGGGGTGAAGAAGCACGTGAGCGATTTCATGCAGAATCGTAAACCACAGTCCGTCGAAAGACTTGTATCGGCTGGTCACCGCGATCATTGGCGTTCCGTGTATCCATCGTGAAACGCCGCTGATCCGCGTGTTTGGGATCTCTGGCACAAACACGAGAACGACGCCCGCGTCAAGCAGCAGACTCTGCGTTTCTTTGAATGCCCTCCCTGCGTCATGGACCGTGAGCCTGGGAATCATTGCAGCGGCGGCTCGCAGCCTTTCCGGATCATATGTTCGCGCGTTGGCGATGAGGCCAGCCGCGTGCAGTTCGGACAGCCGCAGCCAAAGCGCTGTTAAGTTCGGATCGATGGCATGGACTTGGCTTCTCTTGTAGGACGCTTGTGGCTCGAGCCAAGTTTTCGTGTACGCGCTCGGCGACGCTACCGAGAAGAAGGCGAGAAGTTTCGCCACGAGCTCGGCGCCTGAGTCTTCCGGATCGATCACGTTGCGGTCGACGAGAACTCGGCGAGGAAAGGCCTTCGCCCAGTCGACGAAACCTTCGAGAGCGTTGCGCTTCTCGTGCCGTGCCTCTTGCGCCTGATGCGCCGCTTCCAGTCGGAGCCAGGTTTCGGCAGATGTCCCAAGTACCTGTTCGAGGGTAACCGCGACATCGGGTGAAAGCGGGGCTGTTCCTTTGATGACGAGATTGATGTGCTTCGGGCTCAACCCGGTGCGCGCGGCTAGTTGCGCTTGGCTGATAGAGCGTGCGTCGAGCTCCCGTTGCAGCAAGCGACCAGGGCGAGGCGGGAAATCGAAGTGGGCGTCGGTGGCGGTGTACGTCGTCATGAGGTCCCGATCAGCTCCTGAGCCGGAGGATCGACTGGCCCTGAACGAGGAGATCTTGGATAAGGAGCGCTTGGGACAGGGCGTGATCGGGCAACGACGCCCGGTTCGCAAGGGCGTGCGGCGCACCATCGGGGCTGAGTGGCCGTGCGTGCATGTCAACCTCCTCGATCGAAAGGGTCAGATTTCCGGCGTCGACGTCGATTCGGACGCTTTGGAACGTAGCGAGGTGCTCGAGCCGGGGGGCCTGGGAGACGACGTGCAGAAGGTCCTCTGCGGCGTCGGCGTGCGCGCCGAGGGTAGCGCTTAGGCGCGCTCCGGTGAGACACCAGCCCTCGAGCCGAGGGTCTGACCACGCTAGTTGCAAGGCTTTACCTCTTTGGTAAACGGTACTTGTGGTACGGTGGGCTTTACCCGACAGGTACATGCTACCTGTATCCCATCTGGGAGCGGGAGCGACACGCTACAAGGAAGGAGGGCCAGATGGCCCCCTCAACCCCGACGGCCCTGCAGGTCGTCATCGATGACAAGACGTTCACCGTGCACGACGAGGACCAGGAAGCTTCCGCGCTTCTGCGACTCGCTGGTCGAGACCCGAAGGCCTTCGACCTCTTCCTCGTGAAGAACAACGGTGTCGAGGCCAGGATCGGTGACGGTCAGATCGTCAACCTCAAGGACGGCGCGCGGTTCGCCTCTCGCAAGAAGGTTCGATTCACCATCGACGGCGAATCCCATAGCTCATACGACGATGACCAGAGCGCAGCCGCCCTGCTTCGTCTGGCGGGCGTGGACCCTGCCGGCTACGACCTCGCCCGCATCCTGCCGTCTGGCGATACCGAACTGTTCCGCGACGAGCAGGTCGTCAGGATCAAGACCGGTGACGAGTTCGTCACCGCCAAGCACGTTGGCGGTGTCGCTTGAGCGGCACTGTCGTCCTGACCGGGGCGGCCCAGCAGTTCGTCGACGACATGACTGCTGTGGGTGCCCCGGCGCGGGCCGACGGCCCTCGGATTCTCTACGACGTGATGGCTGTGCACGGCGCACTTGCGGGGCAGATCGTGACCACCGGGGTGAGCGTGTCCGAGGTGCAGAGCTGGCCTGCCGTCCCGCCGCACTGGATCCACCTACCTGAGTCGGTCACGTTCACCCAGACGAACATGGATGGCACCGACTGCCCGCCCGGATGGAAGCGACACTCCCGCGAGTTCAACTACACCGACACGTCCGTGCCGCTGGCTCTCGCTTGGCTGAGGCACGTGCGCGGCTTCATATCCACGGCCATTCCGAAGGCTGCCTGATATGCGGTACTCCGTGGCCATGACGGGCGAGGTCGAAGCGACCATGCGGGATCACCTCCTCCGCGACGACGGACAGGAAGACGTGCTCATCGCGACCTACGTCCGTTCCACCGGCATTGAGCGCACGACGGCCCTCATCAAGTCGGTGATCTTCCCTCGTGAGGGCGAGCGCCACGTGCACGGCAACGCCTCCTTCACCAGCGGATACGTTCTGCGCGCATCGACGCAGGCACGTGCGCTTGGCCACGGAGTTGTGCTTCTCCACTCCCACCCACGCGGTAGCGGCTGGCAACAGCTCAGCGACATGGACCAGGAAACCGAGTCGGAGTACGAGCGCGTCGCACGCGGGATCGCGAAGATGCCACTCCTCGGCATGACGCTCGGCGGACGCGACATCTCCTGGTCGGCCCGCTTTTGGTTCGACCGAAGCGGGCCCACATGGGCGGAGTCAGTGCGGTCGGTCTCGCCGAAGCTCGCTGTCACCTGGAACGACGAGCTTCGTCGCATCCCCCGGGTGACGCGTTCACAGCAGCGCACGGTCTCATCGTGGGGCGAACGCACGCAGGCTTCGATCTCACGCCTGCGTGTCCTGGTCGTCGGCAGCGGCAGCGTCGGTCTCGACGTCGCGCAGCGCCTCGCCGCAACGGGCCTAGCGACGGTGGGCGTGATGGATTACGACGCGGTCGAGACGGTGAACCTGGATCGTATGATCGGCGCGACCCGTCTCGATGCCGCACTAGGACGGTCCAAGGTCGACGTTGCGGCGCGTCTGATGAAGTCGTCCGCGACTGCGGAGTCGTTCCAGGTTCGGCGCCACGAGCTCAGCATTACTGACCCCGTCGGCCTAAGTGCTGCACTCGACTACGACGTCATCTTCTCTTGCGTTGACGGACCCTGGCCGCGCGCGGCGCTCAACGCGATCGCCTATGCCGACCTCATCCCCGTCATTGATGGTGGGATCGCACTCGACACTCTCCCGGACGGGAGGATGCGCAACGGGATCTGGCGCGCGCACACCCTGGTGCCCGGCGGACCGTGCATGGTCTGCCTCGGACAGCTCGTCATGGGCGACATTTCCTTGGATAAGGAAGGGCTACTCAACGACCCGGAGTACATCGCTGGAGCTCATCGAGATGCGCCTTCCCGGCAGAACGTCGCCGCGCTCTCCGCGAGTGTCAGCGCCGCCTTGCTGGCACAGTTCGTCAGCCTGACCGCCCACCCGGGCGGCCGTGGCATCCCGGCACCACTGCGCTACATCCTGTCCACTCACTCTCTCGAGCACTCCCGGGCGAATACCGGCCTGCACTGTCCCTACGAGAACGCGACGGCCTCCGGCGACGCCCGTACTCCGATCGCCGAGCATCGTGAAGACTGGCGCACGGTCGTCCACGAGCGTGCGACCAAGAGGAACCCGCTCCGCCTGCGCGCCCTTGCGGCGGCCGAGGATCTCCTGCAGCACGCAATTTCCAGAATCAGATAGCGCTGTGGGGCTGAGGGGTTTGGGCAGCAAACTGTCCGAGCGATCGACGATCTGGCGGCGGACCACGGAAAGCACACCCTGTTAGGTCGTCGTCACACGCACCATCGCGCATACGAAGCCGCAGGCCAGGGCATGCAGCGGCCGGGCAGGAGTACGTCATCGCATCGACGATGCTCGGTCCGACGCGTCCGGTGTCACCTATCCACACGGCCGTCCCGCCTAGCGCACGGCTTGAGTGGCGCACACGATGAACGTGTGGCTGTCTACATATACCGATAGAGAGCGAAGTCACGACCGACCTCCGAAAGAACGGACGACAAGTTGGCTATCAACGGCGCGGCTGTCTTGCCTTTGTGGCCTCACCAGGACCGGGCGGTCGACACGTTCGAGCGCTACCTGGATGACACCGCCGCCGCTGCGGCCGGCTCGGCACTCGTCTCCATGCCAACGGGGACAGGAAAGACCGCCGTCATCGCCAGCCTCGTCACCACGGCCGGCGACCTAAGCCGCGACGTCATCGTCCTCACGCCCTGGAAGGGCTTGTCCAGCCAGTTGGCTGAAGACCTGTCGGCGCGCCAGTGGGCCAACCTAGGTGTCGACAAGCCAGCTGGTCTGGCGGTCCACCGCATCCCTTCAGCGAACAAGTGGTTCGACCTCCTCCAACAGAAGCCGCCGCACCGTCGCGTCTGGGTAGGTACCATTGCAAAGGTCCTGACGGCATGGAACCTCAAAGGTCGCAATGCTACGGACATGCAGGCGGCGTTCCGCAACGTCGGATTCGCTGTCGTAGACGAATGCCACTATCAACCGTCTGAGTTCTGGTCGCAGGCGATCCGGGCCATGAAGCTGAAGACCTGCCTACTTACCGCGACGGCGTTCCGCAACGACAACCGCTACTTCGAAATCGTGCCCAGTTACAACTACCGGTACGGCCACCGCGAGGCAGAGGCAGAACGCATCCTCCGCCGCCCCACGTTCGAGTCCCTGGGGCCAAGCTCCGATCACGCCGCCTTCGCCACCGCACTTCTCGCTGGCCTGGCGAAACACGGCGTCGGCCCGGAGGAGAAAGTCCTCATCCGCTGCGGGGACCACGAAGCCGTGCGAAACATTGTCGCGACCCTGAACGCGCGTGGCGAGACCGCCATCGGCTTCCATGACCGCTTCGACAAATCCGGGGACGCCAGCCTCCGGGTCTCGGTCCCTGCACCCCGCGATCGGCCACCCAGCCGGTTCTGGGTCCACCAGTACAAGCTCAGCGAAGGCTTCGACGATCCCAACCTCCGCGTGCTTGCCTTCCACAACGCCTTCCGCAACGACCGTTCCACCATCCAACAGATCGGGCGGATTCTGCGTAACCCCTCGCGCACGCCACCCGCACCCGCGCTCGTCTTCGCATCCAACGTCGACGATGTCTGCGGTACGTGGCAGCGCTACCTGGACTACGACCTGCACACACCTTCCGCAGCTGTTGCCACGTTCCCCTCGCTCGCGAGCGAGCTGCTCGAGGGACAACCACGCCACGTCTACTGGAGCGGTCAGTTCCGCCGCAATCTCGACCTGGGTTCATCGGATCTGTGGCGAGAGTTTGCGTACTCGACCAACGTCCGTGTGTGGCGGGACGAGCAGAAAGTCGAAAGCAACGCGCGCAAGCGCCTGACTCAGGAAAGCTTCGAGCTCCTCGTCGACTCCATCGCCCTTGAGTGGCGGCACGCGAGCCGGCTCGTCTACGACCCCGTCGCTCCCAACGATCTCCCCAACGCACGAGTCATCCCCTGGATCGCCCTGGCCAACTCCCCCGTACTGAAGAACGCCTCTCATATCGAGACACGCCTCGGCTACACAGCGCTGGTGTGGCACGACGGATTCGTCTTCCTCACCGACAGTGAGGGCGCCGCACCTCGTGCCCTCGTCGAAGCGTTCAGTCGGCCGGGGATAGCCAGTCTTCACCAGGCGCTACCCGCAGGTGCAACCGTCACCAGTGTGTCGCTAGTCAACTCCGACCTAGGACGAGACTCGATTCGGTCACGCAGCTTGCGGGCTCGCGACCTGGACAATGTGGCTTCCGAGATCGGCGAGTCGACGTACGCCTGGTCGAACGCTCAAGCCGTGGTGTCAGACGCCGGAGAGACGAGCGACGACGGCTCCGGGGGCGTCGCTCGCTATGTCGGCACCAAGAACAGTCGCATCCACGACCGTCACGCCTACTCCGGCTCCTTCGGGGACTACTACGCTTGGGTATGTGCCCGGGCAGCCGAGCTGAATGGCACTGCTGCCACGGCTCCCTCACTGGGCCGCTACGCGGCCGAAGCGACACCGCCCACCGACGCCAAGCCCCTGCATGTCCTCCTTGACCTTGACGCGGACTGGTTCGCCGACGACCCGACCGCCTTCGACTCGGGTGTGGTGGAAGAATCTGGTGGCGAAGTCGACGAAAGCGGACGCTTCGTGATCAAGGTAGCTGGCGCCACGATCGAGGCTTCAGTCGCCTGGGACAGCAGCCGGCGCCGGTACCGCATCTTGTCGCCCGAGCTTGATGCGAGCGCGCACAACGTTCCCGGAGGAAGTCGCCGCAGTTTGGTCGATTCCATCAACGTCAACCAGTCGTTCCGGGTGGCGACGCGTTCGGGTGCCGTCTACTCGCATGGATACTTCTGGGATCTCGCCAAGCGGCGTACCGGTGATGATGGGATCCTCGGGCTCCTCACCGCCGAGCAGGAACTGGCCAACGCCTACGAGGAGAAGGGAACCCCTGATTCGGGTGACGGTTGGCCGGTCGACTCTGTGTTCGGAATAATTGAGACCAAGCTCGTGCCGGACCAGTTTACAGCCGGTCCCCCTTTCCTCATCTGCACCGACCTGTACGCCGAAATTGCTGACTTCATCGCCTACGATGATTCCACAGTCGCCTTTATCCATGCTAAAGCCACCAAGAAAAAACAGGCGACCGGTGCTGTTGTCGGTAGCGAACTATCGGCTGCCGCATTCCATGAGGTCGCGAGCCAAGCAACTAAGAATCTGCGCTACCTGACACTCGGCAACACGGACTGTCCAAAGACCGAGTACTGGTCCAATCCATGGAAGGTCAAGGGCAGCCGTGGGGTCAGGCGGGTCCGCATTCCAGCGAAAGAACCCGGGTTAGCTAACCGCGCCCTTTGGGAGGAAATCAATCGGCGCATCCAGACCCACGCCTATCACCGCGAGGTGTGGGTCGTCGCGGGTGCATCATTGTCGAAGGCCAAGCTCAAAGAAGCGCTGGCCGACGAGCACCCAGAGCCACACACGGCGCAGGCCTACGTCCTACTCACCGGTCTGTGGAGTGCGGCCCAACAGTGCGGCATCCGCTTGCGCGTCTTCTGCTCGCCCTAAGATGAGAGGCGCCGGCTCGCCGACACAGGACGCGGCGACCGGCAGGCCAGGAGCGACGTCGTGGCTGTTCGTGCTCAACCACACGGAGGAGTCCGCGACCGTCGGCACGGAGCCGGCGCCGGTGACCGTGGCCGAGCTGTTCAGCTGCGAGGCCGTCACCGGCAGTCCGGGTCTGTTGCGGGCCCAGGGCCACCCGGGTGGTCGCCGACCGGCGACCACAAACGGTCGATGTGTTCGGCGCGTCGTCTCGCGAGGGTTGGCTTGCTGGCGTCGCATTCAGCGTAGGACGTGCTCGAGGAGCATGGCTTTGCCGACACGCGACCTGGCTGCACAACGCAGGGTTCACCCGCAGGGTTGCTGGCGACACCACGGTCCAGCCAACACAATCGACCAGTCGAGATAGTGGCGGAGGGCGACGTACATGGTGATCGAGCAGTTGGAATTCGGACAGGCTCTTGCGGGCCTACTTGTCGATGAAAGCGAGGAAACACCGTACGTCGGTGCAACCCTCACACTTGACGACGTTCGCGGCGTCCTTGTCGAGATCCCATTTTTCGCAGGCGACGAGACCGGCCAGTTCATGCACGTACAGGATTGGTTCGATTCCCGAACCCCACCTTCGAATCTCCTCTTCCAATCCGTTAAGGGTCCCATCTCGCTGTTCGACCTGCGCTGGAACGGGCATTCTTCGCCAAGTGGTCTCGCTGCAGGACGCGGGACATTCAGAGCGGGCGAGACCGTGCTCGGCCACCGCCTCGGCCCGCTCGCGGACCAACTCGAAATCCAGCAAGTCAGAAGTTGGCTTGACCAACTGAACGATTGGGCTGGATTGACGTCGATGACAACGAACTTCGCCAGCGACCCAGACAACCACACCAGCCGGGCGCACAGCTTTACCGTGAACCTCACGACTGATGAGCCGGTTACCTGGGAGCAGGGCGCAGCCACCTTGACCTTGAAGTCGACCTGGCGCTCCACGCGAGAAGACGACAGGCGTGGCCGCAGGCTCCTCGTAGTTGACGACGTGGTGCTTGACAGTTCGTTCCCCGAGCCGCGTCGGTTTGAAGACCACCTGGTTGAGCAGCGCAAGCTAACCAACCTTCTTGTGCTGCTCTACGGTGTGCGGATTGCATTGCGACGTCACCGACTCCGCGACGACCGTTTCGTCGACAATGCGGGCAGCGCGCAGTTCGTCGACCTACTTAGCGCGAGCACCATCCGCGAGCGTGCGCGTCCAATGCCCGAGGTGAAGGACAGGCCCATCGCCCATCTAGAACAGGTCGGACCTGACGGCCTGACAACATGGGCCGAGAACTACGAATCCTGGAAGCGGTTCATCCTCCCGGCCGTCAACACATTCGGGCGCCCAGATATGCTCGCCGAGGAAGTAGTAATGTCGACCTTCACAAGCATCGAGGCCGCAAGCCACAAGATCGGAAAACGCAGGGGCGAAGATTCCACGTACCGGCGCGGCCGTGTCACGACGGCGACCCACGCCTATCGGTGTCTCCACTTGCTTGGCATTAGCTGGCCAGTGCAGATCGCGAGCATCGAGGGCATGGCACAAGCGATCGCCAATAACTACAACACGATCAAGCATGCCGATCGAGGCGAGTTCCCCGATCCGCGCGAATCGATCCTCGTGAGCCAGATGAACCGGTGGATCATTCGCCTTCTCGCTGTGCACCTGACTGGCAAGGGCGACAGTGTTCTCGGCGACCACCGAAGTGGCACCACGAAGCTGTGGAAGCTCGAGCAAACCTTCGACACATACCAATTGCGCATCACGTCAGATGGCGTGTGGATGACCGGCGGTTCCACCGAGGCGGAGACCCTGCCCCGAGACCGAGGAGGGGCGTAAGGTGCACCAAACCGGAGGTCAGAGCACGCTGCGACCGTGGGCACCACGCTCTCGACAACCCGATGGTGATCACCCCATCTCATTTTTGGCACTTCTAGTGCTCCGCAGCCGCTGGATCATGGCTTTATGTGAATGTCACTGAACGGATCACGCCTCCACATCTGAGTTAATATCGATCCCTCAGATGCAGGAATGCGATTCCGCGGATCGGCTGCATCGACCAGCATTCTCGCGAGCCGGAAACACCCAGCCCGGACCTGATTCGGCACGCGGTCACTAGCGTCGACCGAAAGCGCCGCGTCGATCCGCTGACCAACACGTATCTTGTCGGAAGTATCCAAGCGGCCCTGATAGTCGCTCATCTTCACGTTAAAGGCGTGCCAGCGCACCGGGGCAAGTCCGCCCACAGCGTTGCGGAGAACGTCCTCACCGAACATAAACTCCATTGAGGCCGCGCGGCCGTTCACGTTCTCAGTTCCATGTCCCGACGGACCCAGCGTCGGATACTCGGCTACGTACGGCACTTCTGGGAGACACACAGCCACGACCTGCGGCGGGAGGCCGACATTCGACAGTTGCGCTGCAGCCTCGCGCCCCGCCGTGTCGTTGTCGAGCACGGCGATGATGCGGTTCATGATTCCCGCTGCAGCCATGCCCTTGGTGAGAGAAACGACGCGGTCGGTTCCGCCAGGAGGGCGCAAATCAAAGTCGAGAAACCTGAAGAGATGAGCCACCTCGGGCGCGGCAACCTCCAGCGACCGGCGCAAACGATGGGCATCACTTGAACCTTCGGTAACAACGATGACAGCTCCGTCGGCGGCAACAGAGGCGGACATCCGTGTGCGCGCCTCCCGATGAAGAGTCTCATCGGTCGCAAGCCAGCCGCCGAGCACGAGATCGGTGAGGTCGAGCCTGACCTCGGTAGCCGCGCGTGTCCGGCACAGCGAGAGCGCAAGCGCGAACCTCGGATCATCGAAAGCCTCTCGTAGCAGCTCCCATTGCTCGTATAGGAAGTAAGCCTCGGGCTGCTCTCGGAGATCAGGGTAGAAGCCCGCGCCAGCCGCGCGGCCAGAGCGGGTGGACAGCGCGGCCGTTATTGCAGCGCCGTCGGGATACGCTGCCGTGCCCCCCTGGCCTAGCGTGCGCAGGTCTCGCTGCTCGTCATCGTCGAAGAACGCCGTGCTCAGCCTGCGGACCCAATCGGACGAGAACCCTTGAAGCGCGAGACGCTTGCGCAGGGTTGGAGCCGTAGCCGAGTAGCCCATGAGGTCGCGGTACCACGATGCGGGCAACTCGTCAGGCTCTGGAGCGTCCGCGGTCCGGTTCTCGTATCCAGCCCAAGCCGCGAGCTTCGCGGCATCCACGAAGCGGTCCTCGTCGGCGAAAAGCAGCATCAGCTCGTCAGGCACGTAGTTCTTGCCCCATACCGGGATGGCCTGCCCGCCGACCTGAACACTCCACACCGATCCCACCCGCCAGACCCTAGCCGCCGGAGGAGCCGGGACAAATACCGAACACCGTTATTCGCCATGCCAGTACTGACAGTCAACGTGTCCGGATTCCGCTTGGCCTCGCGTACAAGACCCAACTGCACAGCTCCTGCCAGCCCGGGAGTCAGCGATGCCGACGGAGAACGCACGCTGGCGTGGTCCTGGCTGCTGCCCAGCAGGAGCCGCTACACCGCGAGGTGATCGCGGATGACCGTCTCCGCGTAGCACCGGATCGGGATGGCGATGGACGGGAACTCGCCGCTCTCAACGTGGTGAAGATACTTGGACGCGGCCGTGAGCACCGCCACCGCTCCGGAGTAGGTATCGAGCAATCCAGCGAACTCCGCCCGGACCCTGGCGACGATCGCTGGTTGGAGAATCGCGGAGCACAGGAGGTGTGCGGCGTCGTAACCGGCGGGCGCCCACCCCCAGTTCTCCCAGTCGAGGATGACCAGTTCGGGCGCGGTGAGGTTCCCGAAGTGCAGGTCGCCGTGGGACATGGCCATCTCGACGCGCTCGGGTTCGATCTTGACCCCGAAGGAAGCGAGAAAGTGGTTCCGGAAGGAACCTTCGCGGGGGTCCGCGGCCACGCGTTTGGTTGTGGTGATGCGTTGCAGAGGCTCCAGTCCGGTCTGCAGCGCCTGCCACCAGTGGTCACCAAGATCGACCTCACGGTCTAGAACAAGTCCTTTTCCGATTGCATGTTGACCGACGTAGGTGAGCAGGTCGGCGCGGACGACGAGGCCGTCGTCGGTCCAGATCACGGAGCGTACGTGTCGCGGCATAGGGATGTCGTCGAAGGGCTCACCGGTTGCTGCGGCGATGCCGTCCCACATGGTGTCCTTGTCGGTCCAGCGCGGCTGTTCCGTGGTGAGCCGGAGCCAGGCCGGCCCGGACACACGGGCGGCGATGGTGCGGTCGTAGAGCCCGTGCACCCTCTCGCTTTCGATCGCCACTCCGAGGCGGTCAGCGGCGTCGTGCAGGTAGGCGGCGAGCCGTTCGCGGTGCTCGTTGGTCATGTGCCTCTCCGCGCAGGCGTCGTTAGCCTGGTGGGGTGTTGATCGAACGGGTGGGTGTGGATTCTGGACTGGTGGCTGATCGGGGCGTGTGGCCGTGGACGGTCCCGGCGATCGGTCAGCTGTTGGACAAGGGCTTGGAGTTCACCAGCGACATCGTGATCCTGGTCGGGGGCAACGGAGCCGGCAAGTCCACCCTGCTGGAAGCGATCGCCGAGCAGTACGGCATCGACGTGCGCGGCGGGCACAGCGGTCGCGACTACCCGATCAACCAGGAGATGAGCCCGCTGGGCGAGGTCCTGACCCTGGAGCGCACGCTGGCGGGCCGGTTCATGACCAAGAGCAAGGCGACCGGGTTCTTCCTGCGGGCTGAGACGGCGCACGAGATGCTCGGGCGCATGACCGGTTACGGCGTGCCGGGCTATGGGAACGCGTCGTGGCAAGTTAGTCATGGTGAGTCCTACCTCCAGGCCATCGCTGGTCAGTTCAGCGGCCCCGGCCTCTATCTACTGGACGAGGCCGAGGGGCCGCTGTCGTTCGAGTCCACCCTGCAGCTTCTGTACCGGCTTCAGGACTTGGTGACCGAGCACCGTGCTCAGGTCATCTACGCCACCCACTCACCTCTTGTGGCCTCCATCCCCGGTGCCCAGCTCATCGAGCTGACCGATGAGGGAATTGGTGAGCGTGAGTGGGAGGACCTCGCCTCGGTGAACCTGTGGCGCAGGTTCTTGCGTGCACCGGGGTCCTTCTACGAACACTGAGGTCACTTGGTGGGTCCGCACCGCCATGGGTTGCAAGGCTCGCCGGGCTTCTTGTAGTTCGGGGAACAGGTCTTGTCGTGCGGGTTGCACGCCTGCGGGTTGCAGGAGGGGAACATCGGGTTGCACTTCGAGTTCGGCTGGCAGTCCGGGCCACATCCCCAGGCGTGTGGCTCGGCCCGGCGGTCGAACTCCGCCCGCAGCTCCCGAGTCGCGACCGCGTGAGCTTGTCCGTCGAGGATGTCGCTCAGGAGGGCGTCCTGGACGTTCCCAACGGGCATCCACCTCGTGAAGACGCACGGCCACACGGCGCCGTCGGGACCGATCGCTACGACGCCGTCACCGCACCCGCCGCACAGCTCGGCCACCGTGGCGTCTTGGTCGCGGATGCCACGCCCGACCTGTCGGAGATGGTCTACCCCGACATTCGCCACTCCAAGAGCTTCCAGCTCCGCGGTCGCCGCAGCGACGTTCTGGTCGTCGAGCATGCCGATGATTCCCGCACGGAGCGGGACGCCGTGGGAGAGGGCCTTGCTGATGTTCGCGCGGGTGCGGGCGTGTGTGTTCCGGCCCGTGATCAGCTGGTGCTGGGTGGGGTTGCTTGAGTACCAGGAGCACGCCAGCCGCACGCCGGGGCGGGTGAACGTGTCCCACATGCGTGTCGAGACGTGGACGAGGTTGGAGAAGACCTCGACCTCCAGGCCATGGTCCAGGGCGTACTCGACCAGATCTGCGAGGTCGGGGTGCAGGGTTGGCTCGCCGCCGATGAACTGCACCATCCCGACGCCGAGGTCGGCGCACTGGTCGATCACCCCGAGCCAGTCGGTGCGCTGCATCGCACCGTGGGGCCAGTAGGTCCGGACTCCGCGTAGCAGTGGATGCACTCCAGCTGGCACTTGCCGGTGATCTCCAACCAGACGAAGTCCAGGCCGGCCGCGCGGGAGACGGTCGTTGGTTCGGTCGTTGCGGTCATCTGTTCCTCCAGGTGATGTCGGTGGTGCCTGGGGGTGCGGGCCGAGACCAGGGCGATAGTCCCGGCCCGCGTTGGGGTACCCGCCCTGGGGGAGGCGGGCCTACGGCGGACAGCCCGCCCGAGGCGGGACAGGGATGCGCCCAGCCGCAAGATCAACAGGGCTCGGTCAGAGCGCGCTCAACGGAAGTTCGAACCCGGCAGGTCCGTCACCGGTGACGCTGCGCCACTGCGCCCGACGTCGTCCCTCATCCCCACGCGGATAGGGCAGCCCGGCCTCCAACGCGGCGGCCTCGATAGCACGCATGGTGGCCCCGACTCCGGACGGGATCGGCGCATGCCGAACCCAACGACCGCCCTGCAAGGTCCAGGCCTCGCACCGGGCCAGATCCGGCCCGCTGCCGTGCCACACCCGCAGCACGACGGGTCCCGGCGTGGTGCGCTCTGCGGTCGCGATCTGCGCGGCCAACGGTGACAACGCACCGTCGACCGCAGGGACCAGCGAGGCCAACACAGAGAGCACGCCGGCCTCGTCGATGGTGCCGGTCGTCTGATCCGCGGCGCTGCGCACGGTCTCTGGTGCTTGCCCCATCGCGACGGAGCGATCGGCCCAGGCCAGCATGTCGAGATCGTTGATGCCGTCCCCGACCGCGACCGTGCGATCCGCCGGGATACCCAGGTGGGCCCGCACGACGTCGAGCGCGACGGCCTTGTTCACGCCCGGAGCCGTGATGTCGAGCCAGTCGGGACGCTGTGGGGCGACGGTGACTCCCGTCGCGCGCAGATCACTCATGCAGCGGCGGATCTCACGCGCGTGGAGCGCGATCCGGGTTGCAGGCCATGACTTCAGCTCGGCCATCTGAACCGTCTTCTGTTGTCCGTTCAGCTCGTCGGGTTCGAATGCGCTGCTAGTGCGCCACCCCCATCCCACCTCCTCAACCGCGACACGCACGCCCGGTGCGACGTCCAGGGCTCGGCCGATGACGGGAGAGGGGGCAAAGGTGCGCGCCTCGACGACGTTGTAGCCCGACGGCGCACTCCGGTCTAGGCGAACCGTCAGGGCGCCGTTGGAGCACACAGCCCATCCCTGCGTGAGCCCGAGCCTGGTGGCGATCGGCAGCAGCCCTGCCAGCGATCTGCCTGTGGCGAGCACGACCTCATGGCCGGCCGCACGGACCAGCTCCAGCGCCTCGACCGTGCCAGGCGGAACCCGCCGATCGCTGTCGATCAGCGTTCCGTCGATATCGAGTGCAACAAGCACGCGAGCGGACGTGGTGGTCGCGGCGCTCATCGGACCGCTACCTGTCGCAGCGCTGACCGGACCTGGACCTCCAGGCCGTCGCGCTCACCGGTCCACAGCGTGTGCCCGGGAACGAACATGCGATGGTCCAGTGGGGCCTCACATCCCAAGGTTCGCGCGAGTTGCTCGCCCTGGTTGAGGTCGGTGGGCTGCAGACAGATCCGACCCCGAGTGAGCGTCACGATCTCGACGAGATCCGGCCCGACCAATCGAAGGCCCTCGACCGCAGTTCTCATCGCCAACATGAGCGGATCCAAGGCGTTCGACGTGTCGTCCTGTCGGTGAAGTTGAAGGCCCATCGTTGCTCCCCCTACGCACCCGCGCTCGGCTGTGCCGGTCATCGGCCCGAGGGATCACGGGCCGCCCAGGATCTACTGTCGGCGTGCTGGAAGACCCGGGAGTGACACACTCACGTGTCACCCGACGCTCATCTCTCGGCAGGCTCGGCCCCGAGGTTTAGGCTCGCGAACGTCACGCTCCCGGAGCAGGGATCAAACAATGGACGACGACGAAGCGATCGGCCGGCGCATCGCGCACTTCCGCAAGGCACGCGGAATGACGCAGGTTGCCCTGGCGCAACAGGCATCGATCAGCCTGTCGCTGCTCCGCAAGGTGGAGCAGGAGTCCCGAGACGCGACACCTGTCCTTATCGCCGCTGTGGCGAAACCTCTCGCGGTCGACGTGACGACCTTGACCGGGCAGCCCTACGACCTCAACGGACCGCACCGCGATGCGATCCACGAACTGATCCCGCCGGTCCGGCGCGTACTCAACTACTGGGACGTGCCCCCTGACCTGGAGACACCGCCCCGTTCTGCAGCGGAGATCCTTGCGGACGCCCGCGCCGTGGCCCATCTGCGCCAGGTGGACCGCAACGTGCAGGCGCTCGCGCGGGTACCTGCTCTGCTCATGGAGATGACCGCTGCGATCCACGCGACGACAGCAGCCGCAGAGAAAGAGCGGTTGTTCGACGCCGTCGCCACGGTGCTGCACCCGACCATGTCGATTCTGCACGCCACCGGATACGACGACCTGGCCACGATCGTCGCCGACCGGATCGCCTGGACGTCAGCCCAGTGGGGCAGCCCTCTGGCAGTCGGTCTCGCGGCCCATACCCGCACGTCGTCGATGCTCCGCCATGGGACATACGACGTCGGACTGCGGCTGATCGACAGCGCCAGAACCGTGCTCGACTCCGAACCCACACGAGACGTCGCAACTCTGCGGATGATCGGATCCCTGCATCTGCGGTCCGCGGACCTGTCCGCGCGCGCTGGCAGCGCCGCAGGGGCGAGTGCGCACATCTCCGAGGCTCGGGGCATTGCCGACCACCTCCGGGTCGAGACGGACCACCTCTGGCGCAATCTTGCGTTCGGTCCCACAAACACCGGGTTCCACGACGTGGCAACGGCTATCGAGCTCGGTGACGGGCCTCGGGCGCTTACCCTCGCTCGCGATCTCCGTATCCCCGACGGGTTCCCGCCCACTCGGACCGGGCATCACTTCATGGACATCGCCCGGGCCTATCTCTGGCAGGGCCGCCATGACCAGGCGCTGGCGAGCCTTCAGCGGGCTCGGGAACTTGCTCCGCAGCAGACGCGCCACCACCCGACCACCCGTGAAGTGCTGCGCATGCTCGTCCGTGCCCACCGGCATGCGAACAAGCCGTTGGCTCGGTTCAACGCCTGGATCGGCGCGAGCCCCTGACGGCTCGCGGTTCGACGGGCGCTCTACGTGTCCGCGGGCGTGAGCGTGTCCAGGATCTCTTCCCAAGGAAAGTCATCTGCGGCGCCCACACCCGACTCGTGTGGTTCGCTCGGGCCGATCACGACGTTCACGCCCCACTCCTTGAGAGTCGCCAGGCTGCCCTGATAGGTCGGGTGGTCAGCGAACTTCACGTTGATATACGGCCCGGCGGTGATCGGGATGTTGCGGCCGATCTGTTCGGCCAACCGGGTCAGCACGTAGGTGTCAGCGATGCCGAGCGCCCACTTCGTGAGCGTGTTGTACGTCGCCGGTGCCACGATCACGGCGTCCGCGTCAGGTAGCGAGTACCCGACCGTGGTGTGGAAGTCCGTCCGCACCGGACGCCCCAAGATCTCCTCGATCTGCCGCATCGTCTCGGGGAAGCTGCTCAGCGCTTGATCGGTCGCAAGAACGTGGATGTCCCAGCCTCGCTCGGCAGCCATGGGCAACAGCCGCGACGGAACTTGTCGGGTCGCGCCGGCACCGGTCACCACGACGTACAGCACACCCAAGCTCATAGTTCCGAGGCTACTGTGTTCCGCCTTGTAGCTGGGCTCTCGGCGCTCGTCATGGGAGCCGAGGATGAAGGCGGCAGGCGACGAGTTGGTGTGCGCACTCTGACCTGCATCGATACGGTCGCACACTCTGGTGTGCGGCCAACTTGGTGTGCGCAGAGCGTGCGCGCGGTCGTTACCCTCTCCGGTCGACCACGCGCATGATCACTCCTGCTGTGTCTCGTTCTGCACCCACTCCAGGTACTGCTGGTTTCCGCCGATCACGGGCGTCACCAGAACCTCCGGGACATCGTAGGAATGCTCCCGCATGATGTACTCGGTGAGCCGGTCAGCACGGGCGGCTGTGGTCTTGAATGTGACGCGCCATTCCTTGTCCTTCTGAACCGCGCCGTCCCACCGGTACACACTCGTGACCGGGCCCTCTGCCTGCGCGCATGCCGCGAGCCGCGCTTCGACAGCTGACGAGGCGAGAGCCTCGGCTTCCTCCACGGCATCAAACGTCGCCGCTACCTGGACGAACTTCACGTCGCCCGGATCGTTCGCCATGGCAGCGAGCGTACCGGCGTCGGGCAAGCGTGAGATGAGGGCACGCGTGCCCGCTATTCTCGCCTGGGCGCTGGTGCGGTGCCAGACGCGCGCTGGCGAGAAGGCAGAAGGACGGTGGGTGCGATCAAACGGCTTCTGGACCGCACGTCGGATGTTCGTCGTCTGGGCCGCGGCGTTGCGTGAGCTCGGGCAGGTCCCGGCCGAGGACCGCTCGTGGGTCGGCGTGTGAGGCGCGGACCAGGGCGGATCGACAGGCGCTTCGTCGTGCCGTTCTATCTGAAGATGAGCGGTGCCAGTGCGCCCGCGTATCTGCCCGACGTCGAACGGGGCCTTGTGCGCGCAAGCGGCAAGATCACCGCGGCCGAGGTGCGGTGGCTGCTGAGCACAGGGGACTGGCGGCGGATGGCTATGGGTGCGTGGTTTGCCCTGGCAGTCCCTGCGGAGGAGGTCCGCGACGCCGTCGTCGTCGGTATGGCCGAATCGCACCGTGATGACTCCGCGCTACCACTCGCGGCCGTCAGCTCGGTGCTCGCAGGGCTGGACGCTCCCGGAGCGATGGAGTCCTACCTCGAGCGGATCATCGATCAGCCTCGTCGGGACCAATCGTGTGAGATCGTGGCCGCCGCGATCGCCCACCTCGAAGGCACACCACCAATCGCTCCCGCAACGTGGGCTGTCGAGGCATTCGAAGAGCTACTCGCCACCGCGCAGGATCTTCAAAAGACATTCCGTTCGGCCCGTGCATAGCCATGCATCATGACGCGACGGTGCTAAGAGTTCTAGCAGAGTGATCGCGGCACGCACCGATCCGGAGCTGGCGAAATGGCTCCCAGATCCGAGATAACTGTGCGCGGTGATGCGGAGTACGACACCGGGGCACCGCGCTCTTAATGTCTCTCACATCCCTGTTGGGTGGCTAGAGAGCCAGCCAGCATGCTGGCTACGCAGGGCGTCACGATCCGCCGAGGTCCGAGCAATCACGTCCGCACCGCCGTCATAGGGCGCGTAGATCCACTCGACTGCCTCATTAGTGAACACGGTGCGATCGATGTCGTCGGCCACCCGACGTAAGAGCGGATCGAGCACATCGCGGTCTAGGGGAAGCTGCCGGACGAAGGCGTACAGCGTGGCTAAGTTGTCCGCCTCGTCCTCTTGCTCGTCGCTGAATATGCGCCAGAAATCCCAGTCCTGGGCGACGCGGCGGAACTCAGACGTGGCCTGGAAACGGCCGCGTGCGTCCCACCTCGCATGGACGGCGATGAGCTCGCTCCTGTCTTCGCCTCGCAGGGCCGTCAGCACTTGGAAATGGCGGTCGAGGAGAAGTTGGTACTCGTCCTCGGTATCGGCGTACCGCTTGGAGTCGGGAAGACTGTGGAACCGGACCCAACGCTCGGCGTTGTGCGGGCGCACCGACCACGACACCGGGATCGCGTCGCCTGCACCTGCCGTCCAAGCGCCGGTGAACCAGTCCCATGACCCGTCCGACTGCGGCATCTGGAGTCCCCGGACCCCTGCCACGATCTCACATGCGCGCGAGGGCACCCGCGCCCACCAGCGTCGCGCATCCCAGAGCAGGTTCGAGGCGCCCATCAAGTTCCATCCCTTCCATCGACCGTCGCGCTTCTCGCGGGCCGCATGCCGGATCCTCCTGGACCAACCGTGCTCGGCCAGGTCGCTCAGCGTGACGTGTGAGGTCACCTCTCGATGAGACGGCGCTGGCACCATGGTGTGAGGTCCGGCAGGTCGCTTGCGATGTCTCGTGGGCGGTTCACGACCTCACGGATGAGCGCCCATTCCCGCAGGCGGCGCTCCGCGAAGTCGCGGCCCTGGCCCTGCGGCAGCAGGTCGACCCAGGTGCGACCTTCGCTCTCGTCGACATACTTCAGGGCCTCGACGACGATCTGCCGTGACAGTTCCTCTCCCTCGCCGGCGACCTCCTTGAGGAGCACGCGTAGGTCCTCGTGCGGCACGGCATCCCAGTACACCCGCCACCGGTCGTGCTCATCGTCGACATCCATGTCTCCGGCACCGACCGCCTCAACGATCTGCCGCAGCAACGCCTTGCCATGCTCGGTCAACCCGGGAATGTCCGACGGTCTTGACGACAAGCGGAGCTGCCTACTTGGTCCGCTGTACCCGAGTACCACCGCTCGGATCCGCGTGCCGATCGGCGGGAAGTCCTCGGCGCTGCGGATGCCTCCGTCTCGGATCGCGGGGACGTTCACGTGGCCGAACTGGTCATGACCAGCGGCCCAGACGCCCATGCCGAACTGGTGATGGCACACCACAGTGGACTCCACCACGGTCCCGAGCGGTATCCCGACCTCGGCGACGGGTGCGTGATCCGCATCGTGCAGATCAACGCGATGCCCGCTCGGTTCGGTCTCGGCGTCTTCGTCGAGAACCGACCCCGTGCGTTATTACATGGAGTGCTGGCGCCGCGAGCTCGCGGATCCGTAGTGCCCAATTGGACGCAAGGAGATCGCTGGGGCTGGGGCCGGCGATCTCGTGTCGAGACACAATGGTTATGGTCTGGACATCCTTCAGCAGTTCCTCCTCTGCGGCACTGAAGACGCTCGATGACGTCCACGCCCAAGGAGCCGCGTCATCGACCCAACTGCTGATCGCTGCCTGCCAGAGCTCGTCGCCTCCTCCGCGAACGCCGTTGTCACAGGCTGCCAATGGTGCAAGGGCATCCATCAGGCGGTTTCGCCCGCGTTGCTCAGCAAGTCGCTTGTCGGTGCTCCCAGACGCCGGGTGTGCCTCGTCGATACCGCCGCGCGGCAGAGGACGCCACTCAAGTTCAGCGAGCAGCGGTACGTCGTCGACAGGACCAACTGCGGCCAGGGTGTTGTGCCGCACGTAGAGGGCGATGCGTCCGTCATGGTCGCAGCTTGGGCATTCGCACAACCAGGCGTCGACGACGACGTCGGACGCAGCAGGATCGCCGACGTCGTTGTGTCCCCAGCGCAGGACGTCGCCCAGGTGATAGCGGTACTGCCACACCGCGCCGTACCGGAACTGGATTTCGCGTGAGGCGATCACCTGGCAGGAAGGGCAGGCGATCGTCACATCGAGCGAGTTGAACGCGCCCATGTCAGTCCGTGTGGTCTTCCAGCTCATTAGCTTCATCGTGTGGATCGCGAGGGCTCTCCGGGCCAGCATTTCTGCGCCAGCCAGCCGTCAGGTCGCGCGCGACCACGGTGATGGTGCCGCCGGTGAACTCCAGCTCGTGCCTCACGCCGTCAGGATGGGGTAGCAGCTCGTCGACAAGTAGTCCCGAATGCGGGCGGCCGCCGTGGTCGCCGTCGGCCTCGACATGGGACACACCGTGGTACCGCAGGACGAACTCCGGTGGAGCCCCGCCCCAGGCGGCCAGGACGAGGATGACCTCAACACCGTCGTCGGTAAATCGCATAGACATTTGGTCGAGCGACGCACTGCGCGGGGACCACGTATGGGAAAAGTCGTAGTGCTCCGGGTCGAGCGCGAAGGCCCGGGCACCAGGAGGCAGCTCGTGGGCATGTTCGCCGAGCCACTCGAGATAGGGATGGACGTCGGTCATCGTCCCGCCGTTGGACGACTGCACGGTCACGTAGCGCACGGGGGAGTTTCCCACGGTGTCTTTGGCCGAGCACTACCCACGGGCGCGTGGAGTCGAGCTCTGCGGATGATGTCGATGCGAGAGCTGTTACAGGCCGACGTAGTTGTCGGTGAAGTATCCGTCGCGACGTGCGCCTCTGGGGGAGAAGTACATGCGGACGTCGAAGCGCTCGTCGATCACCACGATGGCTCGTCGGTCGCGGTCGAAGTCGTGTAGTACCAGTCCTCCCAGGCTCAGTGCGCTGGACGGGCCACCGTCTCCCTGCGACCGTTCGGGCCACCAGAAGGTCTCGATCTGAGAGATCGTGCGCGGACCGCGCCGGCGCCAGTGGCGAGTGACGTTCCAGATCCGGGCGAACTGCAGGTGGTTAGGCATGAGCGGCTCGGTCCAGATCCCGAGGCCAGCGCTATCTTCCTGCTGTTCCCAGATCACCGACCAGGTCGCGCCGTCGTCGAGGTCGAGCTCCAGTCCGTGCCCGACAGTGTCTCGGTCGCCCTCGTGCCAATACGGGTGCTCGCCCTCATAGTCCAGGTCCGCGTAGCGCACCGCTGTGATGGCTCTACCTGTCAGCAGGTGTCGGAGGGCGTCTGTGACCCTGACTGCGTCGGCACCGTTCGTGACCCAGGCCGTCCAACGGAGCAGCGGGCGAACCCACGCATCCGGCGGCGGCTCCTTACCTGCGAGACCCGCGGCTTCGTACAGCCGACGGGTACACGTGCGGCAGTCGGCGCGGCCACGGCCGTTGAACGGATGCCGGTAGACGTCGATCAGGTTCGCCGACAAGCCACAGAGTGTGACGCCGTCGTCGGTGACGCCGTGTTCCTGCCCGGTCTGCTCGCGATCAACGACGAGCCGCGCGGCTGCCGTCCAGGGGCCGTCGGCGTCCATGATCATCTGTACAATCCTTCGGTCCGAGCACCGGCGCTGAGCCGGAGAGTACAGGGCCTGGCCGACGCTGGTCCGGCCCCGTACCTACCAATGTTCGGACAGGCCCACAACAGAGGTATCACCGATCCGATCAACGATGAATGTCCCTGGTATCGCCAGGGGCTGATGTGCTCGGCCGGTAGGTTCGTCCCCATGGGAAGAAAGACACGGAAGCCGCGTCCCGAACTGCGCTTCCGCGGCGCGCCCACGCTGGACCCCAGCGCACTCGACCGCGGGCTGGCAAGAGCAGCCCGGGCTGAGGTCGGCATAGGCGGCAGCCTCATCTTCGCCGTCGATCCCGACCAGGACGTACTTGCAGATGAGACTTTCAAGCGCGTGGCAGTTCTCCGGCGCGGGCCGGTCATCAACACCACGGGCATGGCAGACCTAGCGGCGCTTGTCAGCGCGCTGGCGGTCAACGAGGTCACTGACCTCTTGTGCATGTGCACTGGTGACCTTGCCATTGAGTTCTTCGACGCCGAGGGCACGCTGATCGAGGTCGTCCGGGTCGACCTGCCGGGGTCTATCGAGTGCCACCGCTGGCCGGGCCGAGCCAAGCTTGCGGAACCCGAACGGCTCGCTACATGGCTCCGTGCCCATGACTTGCCTGCAGACCGCGAGGATCTGCGTGCTCGTCTTGCGGCCGCCGCCGCTGAGTAGGTTCGCTCACGATGGATGCCGAAAGGATGGCGGGTGACGATTAACGAGCTGCGGGCGGACTTGCAGCGCAGGCAGGTGCCAGAACTCGCGTACAGCATCGGGCGCGACGAGAACGAGAGCTACTGCCTAATCCGGGAGCGTGACGGCTGGCACATTTACTACAGCGAACGAGGCAACCGGAACGCAGAGACGGTCTTCGCATCGGAATCGGCAGCCTGTGAGGAACTCTTACGCTGGCTGCTCAACGACCGTACCGTCCGCGAATGGATCGACGAGCACAACACATGAGCGCGTTCGCGTTTCGGGAGCGCTGAGTTGTAACCAACTAACTTCGATGGTCGCGATGAGTTGGTGTGCGCATCCTGACCTGCGCAATCACGGCGCACACCTGCGGGTGTGCGGCAGGGTGGTGTGCGCAGAACGCGCGCTCACTTGCCATCATTGAGAGGCAACCTGGGCATGTGTTCTTCGTGCTCAGCACGATGGCACCGTCTGCGAGGTCGGGGACTGATCGAACCGGGTCGTCGAGCAGTCCATCTCAACTGCACAGTGACGGATGCGGGATCCAGCGGACGTTCGCAGCGGGCTAATCCGGACATGCTCGGTGGAGGCTAATTGCCACCACCGAGCGACCTGCGGGTTCGCTCCGGCCCGCCGCGGAGTCAGAGGGGCTGCCGCCGGCCTCAGGGCTAATCCGGACAGCTGCGGTGGTGCCAATTCGGCACCACCGCGTGACCTGGGGTTCTACCGAACCACTGACGCGCCAACGGCCCGTTCCGGTTCTGGAGAACAAACCGGACAACAATGGTTCTGCCAAATTGGCAGGACCATATGACCTGGGCAGGCGCTCGAGGAGCCATCGGGATTACTGGGCCAGGTGTCGATGTAGGCGCCGATCATCGGCTACCACACCAGGACGACCGCCGGCCGATGCGAGTTGTGGAAGGATCCACGCCACGCCCTCGACCGATCCCGAGAAACAAACGGGACAAGTACGGTCCCGCCAATTTGGCGGGACCGTACGACCTGGGCGAACGCCCTGGCGCCAGTGCTGGATCTACCCCGTGCAGGCCTCGATGTAGACCTCTACCGCAGACCGTCGCACCACGACCCGTCGGCCGACCCGAGTTCCGGGTAGCAGCCCACGCCGCACCAGCTCGCCGGCAGTCCACGACGAGACGCCGAGATACGCACCGATGTCCTCGTACGTCAGGTACGGGTCCTCAGGGTCGCCCGCCTGTTCGGCCCGGTAGCGGTCCAGCACCGACCGCCGCACCCGCAGCCGGCCACCGACCCGCGCGCACGGCCCGACGCGCCCACGGCGCACCAGCTCGCCCAACCACCAGCGAGATACTCCCAGCACCTCGGCGGCCTCGGCCGATGTGAGCAGGGGATCGTCAACAGTAAACGGCAGCACACCCTCTGTATCCATCTCTGTCTCCTGTCCGATCGCGGTCATCGACAGGTAGGTGTGCACGAACCTCCAAGCACCCGCCGCTGCCCGGCCCCACAGAAAGAGCCGGGCAGCGGCAGGCAGCCTCACCCGCTCAGCCCGGGGAACTCCACGACATTGGACGCCCGCCTCGCCGCCTGGATCTCGGCCATCCGTGCCGCGAGCCGTTCGTCGCCGTCGTCGGTGGCGTGCTGGTAGACCATGGCGGCGGCGACCGTCGAGTGCCCGATGCGCCGTTGCAGCTCGGCCAGCGTCGCCCCTGCTTCGGCGGCGCGGGTCGCCGCCAGGTGCCGCAGGTCGTGCCAGCGCAGCTCAAGAGGCGCCCCGGCACGCCTCTTGGCCCGAGAGAACATCGACGACCGGTTCCCACCACGTACCGGCCGCCCGGCGGCCGTCGCGAACACCAGAGCCCGCGGGCCGGGCCCGGTGTAGCGGTCCAGATGCGCCAGGAGAGCTCGGGCTGCTTCGGGCGGGAGGTGGACCTTGCGGCGTCCGGCGTCGGACTTGGGAGGGCCGAACGCGACCGGCTTGCCCGGCACGTCCACGAGCGTCTGCCGCACGTTGAGCCGCACGCCGCCCTGTGGCGTCCGCTCGACGTGCTGGCGTTCGAGCGCGAACAGCTCGCCCGCACGCAGCCCGGAGTGCGCCGCGACGATCACGGCCGCGCGGTACCGCTCCGACGGCCCGTCGAAGGCCGCCGCGATCGCGTCGACCACGGAGTCGCCGGGGACCACGCGTTCCGCCGGTCGGGTCTGGCCCGCGCCACGGATGCTGCACGGGTTCGCCTCGATGAGCCGGTCGCGGACGGCGTCCCCGCAGATGGTCCGAAGCAACGCGTAGGCGTGCGCAGCCTGGGTGCGACCGGTCACCGTCCCGGCATGCCGCGACTCGACCGACGCGGCACGCGGCTCTCCAGCAGACCGCCACGCTTGCCACACCGCCGACGGCATCCGTCCGGAGTCACCGACCGGCAGACCAATCGAACGCGCCCACGCCCGCACATGCGCGGCGTCGCTCGGCCCGCCGCCGCGTGCCAGCCACGCCGCAGCGGAGTCCGCCGTCGCCACCAGTAGCGCCGCGTACCACTCGCTCACCATGGTGTGACAGCGACCGCAGGGGGAGCGAGCCCAGGTCGAGCTGTCGCGCACTGCCCGGGCTCGGCAGCGGCGTCAAGATCCAGCGCCGCAGCAGTCGCTCGTAGCCATCGTGGGTCGAGGGCTTGAGGTCGCGCGTGGCGAGCCAGCGTCGCGCATACTCGCGCACCGGCACGTCGCCGGTCGCGGGTTCGCGGTAGGTGCCCTGGTAGACGTCGCTGAGCACGCGGGCCAGGGCTGCGTTCGCTGCCTTCTCGGACTCGAACGTTCCGATGGGACGGCGCACACCGTCGGGTCCGGTGTACCTGGCCTGCCAGCGGTTCGGGCCGCGCTGCCGGATGTTGCCGTAGGCGCGACGGACGCTGCGACGAGGACGCTTGGTCATGCTTCGAGGTGTGCGAACCTCCCCAGAGGGAGCGCTCCGCGGATCGGGTGAAGCGGACATTGTGACTCCGGCTCCTGGCCCCGTCCCAGAGGACTTAGGGCCATTTAGGGCCACTCGGCGCCGCTTCCAGCCCTCCAGAATGCACGAAGCCCAGGTCAGAAACACTCTCTGACCTGGGCTTCCGCACTCTGAGCGGGCGACGGGAATCGAACCCGCGTAATTAGTTTGGAAGACTAAGGCTCTACCATTGAGCTACGCCCGCAAGCCCGCGCTCGAAGTACGGTGCGGGCGTTACCTTAGCAAACCTCGCGCCCTGTCAGCGGCTTCGTCCGCGGGGCGTCCCGCCGTCGGACAGCGAGCCGCGGCCACGAAGCCGGCCCACCGCAGGGAAGCTGAGGAAGCCACGCACCTCAAGAAGGCCGCGTCCCCTCCGGCGCCACCTGGTCGACGTCGGCCCACACCTCCGTCATCTCCACGATCACCCCGTCGCGCACCGTGATGAACGTCGCCACCTCGAAGTGCTGCACCACACCGTCGGCCACCCCGGTCACGTGCGCCCGCCCGGCAGCCCGATCGCCCTCGGCCACGCAGTCCTCGAGCCGGAAGTTCTGGAAACCCGGGTACTCCGCGTTGAGCCGCACCCAGGCGTCGGCGTCGAACGTCTCCCCGGTATGCACGTAGCGGCAGGTAAATGAAGGATCGAGCAGCCCCGGCAGGTCGTCCCACCGGTGCCCGTCGATGACCTCAGCGAGCCGCTCCATCACCTCTCGTGCCGACATCCCCGCAGGATGTCACACGTCACCGACCTCCGACCCCACCGCCCGGAACGCCTCCAACACCGTCCGCACCGCGAGCCGTTCCGCATGGTCCGGCCGCAGGATCGCCACGATCCATCGCGCCGCGTCCATCCCGTGCACCGGCCGCAGCACCAGCCCAGCCCCAGGCGCCGTCGAGTACCGCGGCAGCACACCCACCCGGTCGCTCGCCGCGACCAGCGCCTCGATGAGCCGGTTGTCCCGCAGCCGCTGCGCCACGCGCACGGGCCGCCCCGCCGCCGTCTCGACGGCGATGCGCAGCCCGTCGAACGGGTACCCGAGCGGGACGCCGTACCACTCGTACTCGACCAGGTCCCGCGCCGTCACCCGCGACTTCGCGGCGAGCGGGTGGCCGGCACGCAGCGCGATGTCCAGCGGCTCGCGCAGCAGCGCCGCCGTCACCAGATGCTCGGCTCCGGCAGGCACAGGCCCGGCGAAGCTGTGCCCGATGACGATGTCGTGGTCCGCGACCATCCCCGAGTACTCCGACTCCGCGATGTCCATGTCGCTGCACTCGAGCGAGACGTCCGTCGAAGCGAGCCGCTCCAGCACCCCCGGCAGCAGCACCGTCGCCGCGCTCGGCAGCGTCGCCACCCGCACGGTGCCCGACGGCGAGCCCACGAACTCGTCCCACCGCGCCTGCACCTGGGCGACGGTCCGGGAAAGCTCACGACCGCCGTCGGCCAGCAGGCGGCCCGCCTCCGTGAGGCGCAGGCCGCGGCCGTGCGGCTCGACGAGCGGGACGCCGCGCAGCTCGCGCTGCGCGGTGCGCAGCTGCTGCGACACCGCCGACGGCGTCCGGTGGGTCGCCCTGGCCACGGCCGTGACGGTCCCTCGGTCGGCGAGCTCGCGCAGCAGGTCGAGGTGACGCGGGTCGACGCGAGAGAGGTCATTCATGTAGCCAGCCTACAAGGACGCGTAGAACATTTCGCTTGTCCTTCAGGGCCGCGAGCGCGAGGCTCGGGCCATGCCGATCTCCCACCGCCTGCTCGCCGTGTCCGTCGCGGTCATGTGGGGACTCAACTTCATCGCGATCCACGCGTCGCTGGGGCAGTTCCCGCCGTTCCTGCTCGCGGCGCTGCGGTTCGCGGTCATCGCGATCCCCACCCTCCTGCTGGTGCCGCGCCCGAAGGTGCCGGTGCGGTGGCTGCTGGGCTACGGCATCGGGTTCGGCACCCTGCAGTTCCTCTTCCTCTACTGGGGCATGGCGGTCGGCATGCCGACGGGCCTCGCGTCGCTCGTGCTGCAGTCGTCGGCGCCGTTCACGGTGCTGCTCGGCGCGGTCGTGTTCCGCGACCGGGTGTCCGCCCGGCAGGTCGTGGGGCTCTCGGGCGCGACGCTCGGGCTCGCCGTCGTGGGTTGGTCCCAGGCGCAGGCCGCGGCGTTCGCGCCGTTCCTGCTGGTGCTGGCCGGCGGGTTCGGCTGGGCCATCGGCAACGTGTCCAGCGCGCGGGCCAAGGCGCCCAACCCGCTGCACCTGACGCTGTGGATGTCGGTGGTGCCGCCGATACCCATGCTGGCGCTGTCGCTGGTCATCGAGGGGCCCGACGCCATCGCGCAGTCCTTCGTCCCCGGGCCGGCACTGGTCCCCGCACTCCTGGGGCTCGCCTACACCGTGCTGATCGGCACGCTGGCCGGCTCCGGCATCTGGACCTGGCTCATGGCCCGGCACCCCGCGGGCGTCGTCGCGCCGTTCTCCATGCTGGTGCCCGTGGTGGGCCTGAGCGCGTCGGCGGTGCTGCTCGGCGAGCAGATCGGCCTGTGGACGGCGGTGGGCGCGGCGCTCGTGATCGCCGGCGTGCTCTGGGGCGCGCGGCGCAAGAACGTGCGGCAGGCCCGCGGCGCGGTGCCCCGACCTGATGAGCACCGCGCCGCCGTCCTCACCCCTTGACCGACCCCGACGCCAGCCCTGCCACGTAATACCGCTGCAGCGCCACGTACAGGATCACGCACGGGATCATCGCGATGACCGACCCGGCCGCGAGCAGCCCGAAGTTGACCTGCCCGTACGCCCCCTGCTGCAGGTTCACCAGCGAGACGGGCAGCGTGTACAGGCTGGAGTCGGTCAGGAAAGTCAGCGCCCCGAGGAACTCCGTCCACGACGCGAGGAACGCGTACAGCGCTGCGGTCGCCGTCCCCGGCACCACGAGGGGCCGCAGCACCGACACCAGAATCCGCACGGTCCCCGCCCCGTCCACGTGCGCGGAGTCCTCCAGCTCCGCCGGCACGGCCGCGAACGTGTTGCGCATGACGAAGATGCCGAACGGCAGGTTCACCGTCGTGTAGAACAGCACGAGCCCGAGCAGGCTGTCCGTGAGCCCCATGACGTTCATCTGCAGGTAGAGCGGGGTGAGGATCGCCTGGAACGGGATCATCAGGGTGACCAGCACCAGCCCGAACAGCACCGTCCGGCCCCGGAACGGGAACCGTGCGAAGCCGTACCCGGCGAGCGTGGCCAGCACCGCGGTGAGCACCGCCGTCGACACGGACACGATCGCCGAGTTGAGGATGCCGCGCCAGACCTCTGGCTGGTCGATCACGGCCTGGAAGTTGACCCAGGACAGGTCGAAGAACCGGTCGTCGGGGGCGGCGACGATCACGTCGCCCGGCTGCCCGGCCCGCACGAACGCGACCACGAGCGGCACCAGGAAGACCAGCGCGGCCAGCGTGCCGCCCACCACGTAGAGCGTCCGCTTGGCCCGGGTGTCCCGCTCGGGCCCGGACGGGCGCGCGGCAGGCACGGAGCCAGCAGGACGGCGCGCAGCACGTGCGCCCGCGGGCGCGGCAGAAGTGACGGTAGCCATGTCAGCTCCTCTCCCGCAGCAGCCAGAACTGGGCCGCGGTGACCAGACCGGTGATGACCACGAGCACGAGCGACATCGCGGTCGCCGCCCCGAGCTGGAGCTGGACGAATGCGCGGCGGTAGATGGCCATGACGATCGTCGTGGTCTCGGATCCCGGCCCGCCCTGGGTCAGGATGTAGAACTGCGTGAACGCGAGGAACGAGCCGATGACCGACAGGATCACGGTCATCGCGATGGTCCGCCGCAGCATCGGCACCGTGATCTGCAGCTCCCGCTGCCACCACGAGGCGCCGTCGATCTCCGCCGACTCGTACACCTCGCGCGGGATGCCCTGCATGCCGGACATGAGCAGCACCATCGTCAGCCCGGACACGCCCCAGATCACCATGACGCACAGCAGCCCGGTGGCCAGCGGCCCGTTCACGAGCCACGCCGTGGTCCCGTCGGTGATCCCGAGCCCCTTGAGCACCACGTTGACCAGGCCGCTGTTGGGCTGCGCCTCCAGCAGCATGAGGAAGCTGAGCGTCGTCAGCCCGATGACGAACGGGACGAAGAAGATGGTGCGCAGCAGCGTGGCGCCCCGCCGGTTGGACCGCACCAGCACCGCCAGCCCGTACCCGAGCAGCAGGATGGGCAGCGTGACGATCGCCGTGTAGAGCAGCGTGTAGCCCAGCGCGCTCCAGAACGTCGGGTCCGTGAGCACGGATGCGTAGTTGTCGAGCCCGATGAACCGGTAGGGCCCGATGAGCGGGAAGTTGGTCAGCGAGATGTAGACCGCCACGACCAGCGGCACGAACACGAACACCACCACCAGCGCGACCGCCGGCGTGACGAGCGCGAGCCCGGTGCGGCTCGGGTGCGTGAGGGTCCCGTACCTGCGCGCGCTCATGCCTGCGCCTGCCGCAGGATGCGGTCATACGTGGTCTGGGCCTCCTGCATGGCGGCATCGACCTCCCCGTCGAAGACGGCAGAGCGGAACATGCGCAACCATGGCCCGTCCTGCTGGTTGTAGATCAGGTTGTAGGCGAGCGTGGTGGGGGCGTAGCCCCGGTCGAGGGACTCCAGGGGCGGCAGCACGAACGGGTTCTCCCGCGCGAACTCCGGTGTCACGACGTCGGACCGCACGGGGGAGTAGAACCCCTCCGGCATCCGGGTCTGCTGTTCCACGGCCACGGCGAACTTCATGAACTCCCACGCCGCCGAGGGGTTCTTCGCGCCGTTGAGCATGCAGAGGTTGTCGCCGCCGTCGAAGAAGGCGCGGCCGCCGTCCGGCCCGGGCAGCAGCACCACCTGGGTGCGGTCCAGCAGCGCCTGGTCGGCGTTGGGCACCACCACACCGAACCCCGCGGGGAACATCCCGAGGCGGCCGGCGACGTAGTCGGCCGACCAGCGGGAGGCGTCGTCGGAGAAGCTGCCCGGCGGCACGAGCTGCTCCGCCCACAGCGTCCGTTCGAGCTCCAGCGTGCGGCGCAGCGCGTCGTTGCCGGCGACGTCGCCGCGCTGGTCGCCGACGTCGCCCGCGATGAGGTCGCGGTCGGTCGCCCAGATGTGCGGCTGCACGGTGAAGCCGAGCGCGCCCGACGCGTTGCCGGGGAACGACCAGCCGTAGAGGTCGTCGTCGAGCGCGGTGATCGCGCGGGCCGCCTCCAGGATGCCGTCGAAGTCCCGCGTGTGCTCCTCCACGGACAGGCCCGCGCGCTCGAACAGCTCGGTGTTGCAGAACAGCACCGAGAAGTCGCCGATGAACGGGAGGCCGTAGTGCCGCCCGTCCTTGGTGCTCAGGGCGAGGTGCCCGGGGCTCAGCGCGTCGCCGATGCCGAGGTCCTCGATGAGCGGGGTCAGGTCCGTGAAGGCGCCGCGGTAGGCGAACAGGGTCGAGTAGATGTCGTCGATGTCGATGACGTCGGGCACCCGGCCGCCGCGGATCGCGGTGGCGAGCTTGGTCACGTACTGCCCGTTCTGGATGGGCGTGACCTGCACGCGGATCCGGTTCTGGGCCTGGTGGAACGCGTCGACGACGGCCTGGGTGCCGTTGACGGTGTCGGACCGGCACCACAGGTTGAGCGTGCCCGTGGCGTTCTCGCCGAAGCCCGCGGCCTCGACGTCCGGCGGCCGCAGCGTGCCGCCGCAGCCGGCCAGCGCGGCGGCGACCGTCGCCGAGCCGGCGAGGGTGAGCAGCTGGCGTCTGGTGAGCTCCATCGCTCTCCTTCCTTACGCATCGTTACGCAGGGTGAGACGTACTGGGGGTGGTGCTGCCCCGAGGGGCCGGGCGGGCCCGGCCCCTCGGGGCAGTGGGGTCAGCGGGTCGGGATCCAGACCCGCATCGGCTGCGGGCCGCGGTTGGCCCACGCGTAGTAGGGGATGGCGGTCAGGGTCACGTCCCGTACCGGGGCGGCCGGCGGCGTCGTCGCCGGCCCGTACGGCGTCGTCGCCCCGGCGTCGGGTCCGGGGACGACGGCGCCGCTGGCGCGGACCACCGTCATGCCGCCCAGGAGCTCCGGGCGGAACTCGTCGGACAGCGCACCGGAGACGTCGATCCGCAGGTCGTCGACCACGGCGCCGGCCTCCTGGTCGGGCTGCTCCAGGGCGTAGACCAGGGGCCCGCGCTCGATGGCGACGCTGCCGCGCACGGCGTCGACCCGGGGGTCGGCGGTGGTCAGGCGCGGCGTCATCGGCAGGTCGAGCAGGACGGTGTCGCCCGCGGCGAGGCGGCGGGTCACGCGGGCGTAGGTGCCGGCGGCCACGGGTGCGCCGTCGAGCGTGGCGCCGTCGGCCCAGGCGGGGACGCGCAGGGCGAGGGACACCTCGCCGTCGGGCGCCTCCTCGACGTGCAGCGCGATGCTGCCCTCGTCCGGGTAGGCGGTCTCGACACGCAGGCGCAGCGTGCCGCCGTCGAGCGGGGCGGTGACGGTGCCCGGCGCGTACTGGTGGAGCTGGAGGCCCGGCCCGTCGGCCGTGGCCACGTAGCCGGAGAAGCTGGAGACGGTGCGCATGATGTTGGGCGGGCAGCAGGCGCAGTCGAACCAGCCGCGGCGGCCGTGCGCGGGGCTGCGGTCCTCGTCGGCGTGCGCGTCGCCGCGGAGCTGGAGCGGGTTCACGTAGAAGTACTCGGTGCCGCTCAGGGAGACACCCGCGAGGAAGCCGTTGAGCAGCATGCGCTCGATCTGGTCGGCATAGCGGGCCTCACCCGTCGCGAGCAGCATGCGCCACGCCCACTGCACGCCGCCGATCGCGGCGCAGGTCTCGGCGTACCCGCGGTCGGTCGGCAGCTCGTAGGGGTCGCCGAACGCCTCGCCCTCCCAGCGCGCCCCGAGGCCGCCGGTCAGGTACTGCTTGCCGCGCTCCATGGCGCGGTACTGGGTGTCGAGAGCGGCGAGCAGCTCGGCGTCGCCGGTCTCGATGGCGACGTCGGCCGCGCCGGCGCCCAGGTAGACGGCGCGGACGGCGTGACCCTCCACCGTCGTGGCCTCGCGCACCTTGACCCGGTCGGAGAAGTAGGTGGGCTGCTTGCCGTGCCCCTCGATGATGCCGGTGCCGCGGGCCTCGACGAACCAGCTCGCCAGGTCCAGGTAGGCGCGCGTGCCGGTCTCGCGGTAGAGCTCGACCAGGGCCATCTCGATCACGGGGTGGCCGTCCACCTCGCGGAGCTGGTCCGGACCGTCGCCGAACGTGGCGACGAGGTGGTCGGCGAGCTTGACCGCGACGTCGAGCAGCTCGGTGTGGCCCGTGCCGCGTACCTGCGCGACGGCGGCCTGGAACAGGTGCCCCGCGCAGTACAGCTCGTGGCTCCACGGCAGGTCGCTGTAGCGCGGCACGTTCCGCAGGGCCGGCACGGAGTCGAGGTAGCCGTCGTCGGCCTGGGCCGCGGCGAGCAGGCTCGTGACGCGGAGCTGGTCGGCCAGGAGCTGCTCGTCGGGCTCACGGGCGTACTCCCAGGCGGCGGCCTCCAGCCACTTGTGCACGTCGGAGTCGGCGAAGATCGGGCCGATCGCCTCGCCGTCCGCCACGCCCGCGGCGATCTCCAGGTTGCGCAGGTTGCCGGCCTTGCCGAGCTGCTCGAGCCCGCCGGGGATGGCGGCGGCCCGGTTGACGTCGGCGGTGCGGCGCCACAGCCCGCCGTCCACGGTGACGTGTCCGGGAGCGAGGGGCCGCAGCAGCACCCGGGCATCGCTCGTGGGGGCGGCCGGTCCGCTCGTCGTACGGCTGGGCGTCGGGGTCGTCATCGATGCTCTCCTCCGGGACGGAAATTAGGAATCCGATTTCCTGATCGTAGGGAACCGCGTTGGCGGCGTCAAAGGTCTGGACACAACTCACTTCAAACTGGGCTCTGATCTGGGAGGGGAGGTACGATGGCGCTGCGTTCCGCGTCCGCACCGCTGGTGTGGCGGAAACCGCGGAAGGAAACCAGATCGAGAAGGGGCGGTGCGGATGGACCGGGGAGCGGTCGTACGGATCACGGACGTCGCGGCGCTCGCGGGCGTCTCGCCGAGCACGGTGTCCAAGGCGCTCAACGACACCGGCTCGCTGCGGGAGAGCACGCGGGCGCGCGTGCGGGAGGCGGCCGAGCGGCTCGGCTTCGTGCCCGACGCGACCGCGCGCTCCCTCTCGGCCCGGCGCAGCTTCACCGTGGGCCTGCTGAGCACCGACTCCGCGGGCCGGTTCTCGCTGCCGGTGGTGCTCGGCGCGGAGAACGCGCTGGTCGGCGGGGAGCTCTCGGCACTGCTGGCGACGGCGCGCCACGACCCGGTGCGCGAGCAGCACCACGTGCGCGCGCTCGTGGCCCGGCGGGTCGACGGGATCATCGTGACCGGCCGCACCACCGAGCCCCGCGAGCCCATCCGGGTGCCGATGCCGGTGGTCTACGCGTTCGCGCCGTCGTCCGACGCCGAGGACGCCTCCGTGGTGCCCGACGACGCGTTCGGCATGCGGCTGCTCGTCGAGCACCTGGCCGGGCTCGGCCGCCGTCGGATCGCCTACGTGGGCGGGCGCGCCGAGCAGGCGGCGTCGCTGGTGCGGTACGAGACGTTGGCCGCTGAACTCGCGGCGCGGGGCCTGGAGCTGGTCGGCTCGCCGCTGTACGGCGACTGGTCGGAGCAGTGGGGACGGCGCGCCGTGGACCTGGTCCTGGGCGGTGCGGGCCGGTCGGCGGATGCGGGTGGGTCGGGCCGTGGTGGGTCAGGTGCCGAGCTGCCCGTGGACGCGATCGTGTTCGCGTCCGACCAGATCGCGCGCGGCGGGTGCGACCGGCTGCGGGAGCTCGGGATCCGCGTGCCCGACGACGTCGCCGTGACCGGGTACGACGACTGGGAGGTCATGTCGCTGGCCAGCCGCCCGCCGCTGACCACCGTGGACATGCAGCTCGAACGGCTCGGCCAGCGCGCGGCGGAGCTGCTCATCGCGGCGATCGAGGGCGAGCCGGCGCGCGGCGTGGAGCGGCTGGCGCCCCGGCTGGTGGCGCGGGCGTCGACGCTGGGGGACGGGTAAGGGCGACGGCGGCGGCCGGTGCGCGGTCGGCTGCGCGCCGTCGTCGTCGCCCCCGGCTGCGCGCCGCCGTCGTCGTCACGGGGCTGCGCACTCCCGTCGTGGTCCCCTTTCCTTTGAGGCCCGGGTTTCTCACTTTTCAAGATCCGCAAAGACAAGTAACCCGGGCCTCAAAGGGGAGGTGCCCCAGGGCTGAACTGGCTGGGCTGCGGCTCGACGACGTGCGGCGACCTTGTCGACAGAGTTCCCGCGCTCTAAATTTCGCCCGGACCCCGGGACGGTCCGGGATGCCGAGCCTCAGCAGAGCCATCGCCATGACGCAGTCGTCCACCTCACCCGGTGCGGCCAGGAGCGGCCCGACGGCGGGGTCGGCCCCGCTGCTCGGCGAACCGAGGGGCGCCCGCCGCTGCACGCGGGGTAGATGGCCCGGCCCGGCCGGGCCGGCGGGCGCGGCTACTGCCGGAACGCGAAGGCCACCGAGGCGTCGTCGACCCGCACGGTCCGCACCTCGTCGGCGGGGTGGTCCACCGGCAGGACGACGACCTGGCTCACCGCCAGGTGCTCGGCCGTGCACCGGGTCTCGTCGCTCGGGGCGGTCGTGACGTGCACTGTCCAGGGGTCGTACCAGACGACCGCGACGGGGTACGGCATGCAGCCCGGAGTGCCCCACATCGTCACGGTGAGACGCGCCGGCCGGACCGTCGCGTCGACGATCGCGTTGGTCATCCCCTCGACGGGCGGCCCCGGCGGCGACTCCTCGGCGGGCTCGGCGGGGAAGCTCTCGACGACGATCGAGCGCGGCGTGTCCTGCGGCGGCAGGACGGCGCCGTTCCCGGCGCAGGCCCCGAGGCCGACCGTGAGCACCGCCGCGATCAGGAGCGCGAGCCCGAGCACCCGCGGGAGGGTGAGCGCCGTCGTCCGCTGCCGGAGCATGCTCGGTCCCTCCCGATACGAGTGGTGTCGTATCGACCATGGCAGGGGTGCCGAGGGAAGTTCAATGGATTACTTCGCTGCTCGCGGCCCGAAACACCCGGCCGCCGGAGGTGCCGATCGGATACACTCGGGGCGTCCTGCCGGGAGTCTCCCGGTCCGGCCCGGAGACTTCGGGCCGACGCGGACCCACGGGGTGTAGCGCAGCTTGGTAGCGCATCTGCTTTGGGAGCAGAGGGTCGCAGGTTCAAATCCTGTCACCCCGACACATCTGTCCTGGTGAGCCTCTGGTTCGCCAGGCCAGAACCGACCCGAGACTTGAACTCCCCGACAGAATCCCGTGTCCGGGAGACCCGTCCTGCGACCTGGTTCGCAGAGCGTGACGGTCGCCTCCGATTCCTGCCCGTTGACGAGTCCGTCGCCGTGCCGGTGCCCACGGCTCCGGGACCGTCGGCTACTTTCTCGTGACAGCGGTCTCGCACCAGGTCCACCCGACTCATGAGCAGCGCAGGGTCGCGAGCCGTGACCTCCCCGCGCCTCAGCCGATGACCATCGTGCTCTCCGGGCGGCGGTAGAGCCGCTGGCGGGCACGCAGCGCGATGGTGGTGCCGAGGGTGACGGGGCCCAGCCGGCCCAGGAACATCAGCAGCACGAGCAGGACCTGGTGCCACGGCTCGAGGTCCGCCGTGATCCCGGTCGACAGGCCGGTCGTCGAGAACGCGGAGGTCGTCTCGAACAGGATCTGGTCCAGCGTGAACTGCCGCGTGGACAGCGTGATGGTCAGCGTCGCCAGCACGACGGCGGCGACGCTGAGGAGGGCCACGGCCAGGGCCTGACGCTGGGTGGCCACGGCGACGCGCCTGTCGAACACGCTGGAGTCCGGGTCCCCGCGCAGCTCGGACCAGATGATGAACGCGAGGATCGCGAACGTGCCCACCTTGATGCCGCCGGCCGTTCCCGCCGACCCGCCGCCGATGAACATCAGCACGTCCGTGCCCAGCCAGGTCCCGTTGTTCATCGCTGAGGTGTCGAGAGAGTTGAACCCGGCGGTGCGCGCCATCGCGGACTGCGTGAACGAGGCCAGCACCTGCGTGCCCGCGTCCATGCCCGCCAGGGTGTAGGTCCGTTCGGCGAGCAGGAAGAACAGCGTGCCGCCGCCCAGGAGGACCGCGGTGGCCAGGGTCGTGACCTTGAAGTGCAGGCTCCAGCGGTGCGGGTTCGTCAGCCCGAGCCACCGTTCGCGCCGGTGCTGCCAGACCTCGACCCAGACCGGGAAGCCGAGGCCGCCGACGATCACGGCCAGACACAGGGGCAGGCAGATCCAGGGGTCGGCGACGAACTGGACGAGGTTGTCGGGGTACAGCGCGAAGCCGGCGTTGTTGAACGCGGACACCGCGTGGAACACGCCGAGCCACAGTGCTCGGCCCACGGGTTCGTCATAGGCGATCGCCAGGCGGGCGGCGAGCAGCAGCGCGACCGTCAGCTCCGCGACCAGGGTGACCCGTACCGCACCGAGCATGACGGCGCGCACGTCGCCCAGGTGCACGCTGCGGGTCGACTCCGCGGCCACCATCCGGGTCTGTATCCCCAGCCGCCGGGAGACCAGCAGGCCGAGCAGCGCGGCCACGGTCATCACGCCGAAGCCGCCGATCTGGATCAGGGCCACGATGACCACTTGCCCGAACGGGCTCCAGAACGTGCCGGTGTCGACCACGGCAAGGCCGGTGACGCAGGCCGCGGACGTCGCGGTGAACAGGGCTTCGACGAGCGAGGGGAGACGACCGGTCGAGGACACCGGCAGGAGCAGCAGGGCCGTGCCCGCGGCGATGGCCCCGATGAACCCGGTGACGACAAGCTGGGCGGGGCGGCGACGAAGCCCGGCCGCCGCCGATCGACGTGCCCCCGGCGTCCGCCCTGCTGGTCCGGAGGTGAATCGCATGGTGACCGATTGTGCAGCACCCGGCCGCTAGTGATCCGTCAGGAAACCGCGGCGGAGCGCTAGGGTTCCGTCAACGTCGGCCGGCCCTCACCTGACCGCCGGGCCTGTCCCCGGACGCGTCGAGAGTTGTCTGTGCTCCGTGGATGTCCTTCCCCGGTACGGTGACCGGCGTGATGCAGCACTTGCGGGTGGTCAGCCCGTCCGACACCACTGCCGACGTCGTGGACCTCCTCCGTGCCGACCCCGCCGCCACGAACGTGGTGGTGCTCGCGGGCTGCGCGGTCGATCCGCCCGGCGACGTCGTCATGGCGGACGTCGCGCGCGAGGGGCTCAGCCCCGTCCTCGACCGGCTGACCGGCATGGGCCTGGACCGTGAGGGCTCCCTTGCGGTGGAGGCGGTGGACACGTCGCTCTCGCACCGTGCCACGCGCGCGGAGGCCGCAGCTCCGGGCTTGTCGGAGGACGCGCTCGTGTGGCACGAGGTGGTGGACCGCACCGAGGCCGAGTCGCGGATCTCGCTGGGCTATCTGGCGCTCATGGCCCTGGCCACGACGATCGGGATGATCGGTGTCCTGTTCGACCAGCCGATCCTGGTCGTCGGGGCGATGGTGGTCGGCCCCGACTTCGGCCCGCTCGCCGCGATCTCGGTGGCGCTCGTCGGGCGTCGCTGGCGCGTCGCCGGGCGCGCGGTGGCGACGCTCGCCGCCGGGTTCGGCGCCGGCTTCGCGGCGTCGGTCCTCATGGCGCTCCTGCTCCAGGCGTGGGGGCTGGCCGACCAGGCCACACTCCTGGCCGACCGGCCGCAGACGTCGTTCATCTGGGCGCCCGACGCCCTGAGCTGGATAGTCGGTGCCCTGGCCGGGGCGGCCGGCATGATCTCGCTGACCACGGGGCGGTCCGGCGTGCTCGTGGGCGTGCTGATCTCGGTGACCACCGTCCCGGCGGTGGGCAACGCGGCGGTCGCCCTGGCCTACGGCGTCGCCGAGGAGGCCACCGGCTCGCTGGCGCAGTTCGCCATCAACGTGGCCATGATCGTGGCCGGCGCCGTTGTCTGCCTCGTGATCCAGCGGAGCTGGTGGCGCGTGCGCGTCTGGCGGACCTGACCGGCTGGGTCGCGACCCAGCGCTAGCGTTCCGTTAACGTCGCCTCGCGGCGTCGGGCCCGCTGCTTTACTTTCCGGATGACCACCGCTCCACCGCGTCCAGCGACCCGGTTCCGCACCTGGTTCTTCGCGGACAGCTCCACGCGTGCGGAGCACCTGGGGCCGCACGCGGACGTGCGGGAGCCCGCCAGGACCCACGCCTGGTGGAAGGTCCTGTGTCTGACCGGTGTCGACTACTTCTCGACGCTGGGCTATCAACCGGGTATCGCGGCGCTTGCCGCCGGGGTGCTGTCGCCGATCGCGACGCTCGTCCTGATCGCGCTCACCCTCCTGGGCGCACTCCCGGTCTACCGGCGCGTGGCCGCCGAGAGCCCGCACGGTCAGGGATCGATCGCCATGCTCGAACGCCTGCTCACCTTCTGGAGCGGCAAGCTCTTCGTCCTGGTGCTGCTGGGGTTCGCCGCCACCGACTTCGTCATCACGATCACCTTGTCGGCGGCCGACGCAGCGGCGCACGTCGTGGAGAACCCGCACGTCGAGAGCTTCATGGCGGGCGGGGAACTGTGGATCACGCTCGGCCTGGTCGCCGCGCTCGGTGCCGTGTTCCTGCGCGGGTTCACCGAGGCGATCGGCGTCGCGGTCGTGATCGTCGCGACCTACCTGGCCCTGAACGTCGTGGTCGTCGCGGTGTCGTTCGCGCACGTCTTCACCGAGCCACAGGTGGTCACCGACTGGGTCACGGCCCTGACGGCGCAACACGGCAACCCCGTCATGATCGTCGCGCTCGCGCTGCTCGTGTTCCCCAAGCTGGCCCTGGGCATGTCCGGGTTCGAGACGGGCGTTGCCGTGATGACGCACGTCAAGGGCAGCCCGCAGGACACCGAGGAGCGGCCCACGGGCCGGATCCGCAACACGAAGAAGCTCCTCACTGCCGCGGCGATCACGATGAGCTGCTTCCTGCTCACCAGCAGCCTGGTCACCACCTGGCTCATTCCCGCCGAGGAGTTCACCGACGGCGGTGCGGCGTCCGGGCGTGCCCTGGCGTACCTCGCGCACCAGTACCTGGGGGATGGTTTCGGCACGGTCTACGACCTGTCGACCATCGCGATCCTGTGGTTCGCCGGGGCCTCGGCGATGGCAGGACTGCTCAACATCATCCCGCGCTACCTGCCGCGGTACGGCATGGCGCCCGAGTGGGCCGCGGCGGTGCGCCCGCTGGTCGTGGTCATCATCGCGATCGCGTTCTTCATCACCTGGATCTTCGACGCCGATGTCAACGCCCAGGGCGGGGCGTACGCCACCGGCGTGCTGGTGCTGTTCACCTCGGCGTGCGTGGCCGTGACCCTCGCGGCCCGTCGTGCGGGCCAGCGCCGCCGCACGTGGGGCTTCGCCGTCATCACACTCGTCTTCCTGTACACGACGGTCGCCAACGTGTTCGAGCGGCCCGACGGCGTGAAGATCGGCGCCTGCTTCATCCTGGGCATCGTGGCCGTCTCCCTGGCCTCGCGCGTGAGGCGCGCCCTCGAGCTGCGCACGACCGACGTGGTGCTGGACCACCGCGCCGAGTCGTTCCTGCGGGACCGGTCCCGCCGTGAGGTGCGCATCATCGCCAACGAGCCGGAGGGCCGCGACAGCGCCGAGTACGTGGCGAAGATCGAGCAGATTGCCGAGGACAACGACCTCACCGGCGGGGACGACGTGATCTTCGTCGAGGTCACAGTGACCGACCCGTCCGACTTCGAGTCCGTGGTCGAGGGACGCGGCGAGGTCCGTGAGGGCCGGTTCCATGTCATCACGCTGCGTTCTCCGTCGGTCCCCAACGCCATTGCTGCGCTGCTCCTGACCGTGCAGGAACGGACTGGTGCCCGTCCGCACGTGTACTTCGAGTGGACCGAGGGCAGTCCCGTCTCGAACCTCCTGCGCTTCCTGCTGTTCGGCTCCGGCGAGGTCGCACCCGTGACCCGTGAGATCTTGCGCCGTGCTCAGCCCGACCGGGCGCTACGGCCCCACGTGCACGTGGGCTGACCGGAGAGGGCCGCCGGTGAACGGATCCCTGGAGTGCTGCGACCTCGGGAAGCGCTACGAGGCCGTGCCGAACGGCCGTCCGTGCAAGACGGTCGTCCACGCGCCGGCCTGGTCGCCTCGGGGTCATCGGTATGACGGCGAACCGACCGGACGATGCATGGCCGGTCTGGCGGGCCTTTTGCGCGCCTCGAATGTTAGTGACTAACATTTGAGTGTGGCTACCCCCCGCACGCTCCGTACCAGGGCCCGCATCCTCGACGCGGCGCTCGACCTGTTCGAGCGTCAGGGTTACGACGCCACGACGGTGAACCAGATTGCCGACGCCGCGGGCGTCACGTCCATGACGTTCTTCCGGCACTTCCCGACCAAGGATGCCGTGCTGGTCACCGACCCGTATGACCCTCTCATCGCTGAAGCGGTGGCGGCCCAGCCCGCGGACCTGCCGGCCCTGGAGCGCACCCGTCTCGGCCTGCTCGCCGCGCTCGGCGACATCACGCCGACCGAGGATGCGACGGCAAGGCGCCGGGTGGCTCTCGTCGCCCAGTCCCCGTCGCTGCGCGCAGCGACGGCCGTCGGCACGGACGCGACAGGTGAAGCGATCGTGCAACGCCTGGTGGGTGACGGTGTCGACCCTCTCGACGCCGCCGTCGCCGCCTCCGCCTGCCTCGCTGCCATCACGGCGGCCCTGTTGACCTGGGGCTCGGCGCACGACGACGTCACGCTCGCCGACCTCGTCCGGCGCGCCCTGGCGCAGCTCGCCCCCGCAGGAGCGACCCCGTGACCGTGCCCGCCCTGCTGCTCGACGACGTCTCGCACGCCTTCGGCGAGCGGGTCGCCCTCGATCACTTCACCCTCGCCGTCCAGTCGGGCCGGGTCACCGCCCTGATCGGCTTGAACGGAGCCGGCAAGACGACGGCGCTGCGCGCGCTCGCCGGGCGCCTGCGCCCCACACAGGGTGCGGTCCGCGTCCTCGGACACGAACCTGCTGGCCTGCCCACCCAGGTGGCGATGCGGTTCGGTCAGCTCGTCGACACACCACTGGTCTACCCGGAGCTGACCGTCGTCGAAAATCTCCGCTGCGCCGCCCTGCTGCATGGGCTGACAGGACGAACGGCCGCGCGGGAAGCGAGTGCCTCCGTGGATCGCCTGGGTCTCGACCCGTGGCGGGGCGTCCGGGCTCGTGCGCTGTCCATGGGCAACCGGCAGCGTCTCGGGATCGCCTGCGCGACTCTCCACCGACCAGTGGCGCTCGTGCTCGACGAGCCGACCAGTGCCCTCGACCCGCAGGGCGTGATCCTGGTCCGTGAGCTGGTGCGTGACCTGGCCGGCGGCGGCGCGGCGGTGCTCGTCTCCAGTCATCACCTCGACGAGGTCGCCCGCATCGCCGAGGAGATCGTGGTGCTGCACGGCGGGCGCGACGTCGGGCGGCTGGAGCCGGGCGGGACGGACCTTGAGCAGCGGTTCTTCGCGGTGGTGCTGGACGCCGACACCCGGGCGGCGAACAACCTGGCAGGGGATGCTCGTGCGACCGGGACGAGGAGGAGAACATGACCGCAGGCGCCGCGCTCCGAGCCGCGCTGGCCGTCGAGTCACTGAAGCTGCGCCGCTCCGTCGTCGCACGGCTGGCGACGGCGCTGGTCGTGGTACTTGTGCCGTTGGGCAGCGTGGGCATGGTGGCGCTGGCGCGGTCGCCCCGGGCCGTCGGGCCTGCGGCGGCCAAGCTCGCGGACTATGCGACGGGCGACCTGACCGCCACCCACCTGCTGGTCTGTGCCCAGGTCCTCTCCGTCGCCGCGCTGGCCGCTTGCGGGTTCTACGTCGCGTGGTCGTTCGGCCGCGAGCTGGAGAGCGGAACCGCCGGGGCGCTGTTCGGCCTGGCCGTGCCGCGCGGCATGATCGCCCTGGCCAAGTCCCTGGTCGCCCTGGCCTGGATCGCGAGCTGCGTCCTGCTTGCCGTGGCCGTGACCGTCGCCGCCTCGGCCGCGGTCGCCGCTGCCTCGGGAGGGTCGTTCGGGGCCTGGAGCGGGATGTGGACCGCCTTGGCAGCCGGGCTCCTCGGCGGTGGGCTGGCGCTGCCGTTCGCCTGGGTCGCGACCGTGACCCGCAGCCAGCTCGGCACTGTCGGAGCACTCGTCGGCGTCGTCGCACTGACCCAGATCGTGGTGCTGCTCGGGGGTGGCACCTGGTTCCCCTACGCGTCGCCGTCGTTGTGGGCGGGCATGGGCGGGGCCGACGCCGCTGCCGCGGTCGGCCCGCCGCAGCTGCTCCTCGCCGCTGCAGTCGGCCCGCTCGCGATCGCCGCCGTTGTGCAGTCCTGGCGACGGCTCACCAACGTCTGAGGCGGTGCCTGCTCACACCCGGTGTTCCGGGCGAGCGGTCAGCCCCGTCGCCACGATGTCGACGAGCAGGTCCAGTGACGCGCGGTAGACGCGGGTGTCCCCGGCCGCGATGTGCGCGGCGCCGAACGGAACGACCAGCACCGACTGCAACACACCGATGACGGCTTCGGGGCTGTCTCCGACCAGCTCTCCGCGCCGATGCCGTTCGGCCACGTAGGCCGTGAGTGCTGTCGCGGGGTTCTGATCGCTCAGCGACTCCGTTCGTCGCGGGTCCAGGCGTGTCGCCACCGCGGCCATCTCGTCCGGGTGGGTCACCAGCCGCCGCCACAACGGGTTGGTCTCCAGCACCTTCAGCGTCACGTGCAGGAAGCGGCGCAGCCCCTCGCGGGTGTCGTCGGTCGACAACAATGCCTGATCGATGACCCGGGTCCTGACCTCACCGGCCTCGTCCAGCATGAGCTGGAGGTAGAGCGCTTCCTTCGAGTCGAAGAACTGATAGAAGCTGCTCTTCGCGACCCCGGCCGGAGCGACGAGCTCCTCCAGCGCCGTCTTGCGCAGCCCCTGCCTGACGAACAGGTCGCGGCCCGTGTCCAGCAGCGACTGCCTGATCCGGTCGCGCTCCCGCGTGGTGAATCCCCGTGGCACTGTTGCTCCTCTCTCCCTGCGACTATGAAAACACAATCGGCGATTTGTTTTGACGGGCCACGCTCGCAGGTCTACTGTCTCTACTGGTGTGCCGGGAAGCCTGGTCGGCGTTCATGTCGTCGACCCCGAAAGGCCTCCCGATGAAGGCACTGATCATGACCCTCGGCACCCGCGGAGACGTGCAGCCGTTCGTCGCGCTCGCACAGGCACTGGACGCCGCCGGCCACGAAGCGGTGCTCTGCGCGCCGCACCGCTTCGCCGACCTCGTCACCGGCAACGGCGTGACGTTCGCCGGGGTCGACGACGGCCCGATGAGACAGCTCGACTCGCCCGCGGAGGCCGGCCTGGCATTCGGGGGCGGGCTTCGCGCGCGCGTGCGACAGATCCGCGAGATGCCGTCGATGTTCGACCAGGTCCTGTCCGACTCATGGCACGTCGCGTCCGGCGGCGCCGGATCAGGCGCGGACGTCGTGATCCACAACGGGCAGATCTTGTCAGGCCAGCACGTCGCCGAGGCGCTCGGGATCCCGGCGGTCCTGGGGCTGCCCCTGCCCATGTACGTCCCCACCCGTGAGTACCCGTGGCCGGGCCAGTCGCTGTCCTTCGGGCTGCCCGGCTGGCTGAACCGAGCCACGTTCGCCGGGATGCGGCTGCCCGCGTCGATGTTCGGCCGGGTGATCGACCGGTGGCGCCGCGACACGCTGGGGCTGTCGCCCAGGCCGGGCCGGCATGACCCCACGGTGCGGCCCGACGGCCGCCCGGCACCGGTCCTGCACGCCTACAGTCCCGCGGTCCTGCCTCGGCCCGAGGACTGGCCCGGAACGGCCGAGGTGACCGGATACTGGTTCCTCTCGTCAGCGTCCCGACTTCCGGCCGACGTCGAGCAGTTCCTTGCCGCCGGCCCGGCTCCACTGTTCGCCGGGTTCGGCTCCATGTCGGGACTGGACCCACAGGCACTCACCCGCGCCGTCGTCCAGGCCGCCGCACTGACCGGCCACCGGCTCGTCATGGCCACGGGCTGGGGCGGGCTCGACGCCGGGACTGCGAAGGCCGCGGCGGTCGAGCACGGTATGGAGCTGCTGGTCGTGGCCGACGTCGACTACCAGGCGCTGTTCCCGCGTATGGCGGCGATCGTCCACCACGGTGGCGCGGGCACGGTCGGCACGGCGTTCGCCGCGGGGCGACCGCAGGTCGTGTGCCCGTTCGTCGCCGACCAGCCCTTCTGGGGACGTGTGGCCCACGCCCGTGGGGTCGCGCCGATGCCGCTGACGCAGCGCAGGCTCAGCGGCTCTGCACTGGCCGCCCGGATCGCCCAGGCAGACGCGCCGGCGTCGGTTGCGGCGGCCACGTCGCTCAGCGATCGCATCGCGGGGGAGCGAGGTCTGGACCGGGCGGTCGCCCTCACCGAACAGGTCGTCCTGGCTGGCCAATGACCGTCGAGCGGCTTGCGGCCGGCTAGTTGTGGTATCCGAGGTCCGCGCTCCAGTGGTGCGCACCGGGGAGCAGGTCCGAGTCGACTGACGGGCTCCGTCGGATCGTGGGGGGAGAACGTGAGTTCTGCGAACTCGCGGCCGGGGACAGATCGTCTTCACCCGAGACCTCGCCAAGGGACGCCGCGCGGCACACGGTCAGGGGCGAGCCGGCGGGACCACGGCCACGGGGCAGGCTGATGCAGGTGCACCGGGCGGTATTCGATCTGGGCGACGTCGTCCGACGTGGCACCGAGACCGAAGGGCGGGTCAGTCGACGGGGTACACGATGCGAGTCCGCCACCGACCTGGGTCTGCCTCGGCTTCAGGCCCGAGGACATACTCCTCCCACATCAACGATGGCTGGGTCATGCCGTTCTGCGAGAACCAGGCCGTCAGTTCCTCGTACGCAGCGGGCAGGGTCTCGTAGGGGCCCTCGTGGACGGCCTCCACGGTCGCCCCGCCGGGGAGCATGGCGGCGACCACGTCGTCCGACGGCGCGGCCCCTGCGGGGACCGGGTATCCGGCCGTCACGTCGAATCGTTCCTCGGACATGCCCTCGTAGAAGGCGACGGGCGGCCCGGCCGGCTCCACACCACGCTCCCTGAGCGCCTCGGCCGCCACGGTCATCGCCCGTGGAAAGAATTCCCCGAGTTCGTCCAGCCGTACCTTCTGGTGCAGACCGACAATCTCCTGCGCTGCGCGTTCGCCTCGAACGATCTCCATCTCGTCCGCCTCCTCCAGCGTGCCGAACCGTCCCTCGTCCCCAGCATCGGACCCCGGGTTCGATGGGCGCACCCGGGGGCCCCGGTCCATCAGAGAGTTCACCCATGGCGGGTCCCGGACGGCGCGCGGTGGCAGTATCCGTCGCGAGCGGGCCAAGCCGGGTCTGATGGACCGGTGACGCTCGTGGCCAGCGGGTGGAGCCCGGGCGCCCCCGTCGGCCCGGGCGCGACCCTGCACCATGCCGCGCTCGTGACGGTGCCGGTCCTCCAGCGCGTGTTCGGCACGGCAGTGCCGCCCGCACAGAGCCTCGCGCTCCTGGTGCCTCGTCAGCCCTCGATGGTGTGCCGCTCCTCGGAGCCCTGGCCGATCGCCGTCGTGGAGGCGGAGTGCGCCACCTCGATCTTGCGCGGCTTGGCCTCCTCGGTGACCGGGATGGTCAGCGAGAGGACGCCGTCGGCGTACGACGCGGAGAGCTGGTCCAGCGAGAGCCCGCGCCCGACCGTGAGCTGCCGGGCGAACGTGCCCGTGGGCCGCTCCCGCACGAGCCACTGCGTGTCGTCGCCCGAGCGTTGGGTGCGTTCGGCCCGGATGGTCAGTGTCCGGTCCTCGACGGAGACGTCGATCGTCCCCGGGTCGACGCCGGGCAGGTCCATGGCCAGGACGTAGTGGTCGCCCGCGCGGAACAGGTCCATGGGCAGGCCCCCGGCCTGTCGTGCGTTGCCGGCGTACGAGCCGAACAGCCGGTCCATCTCCTGGAACGGGTCCCCATAGGTAGCCATCGCGCATCACCTCCTGTGCTGATGCGGCCCCGGCCGGTCCGAGGCCTCGGCGCTCGACGGCGGCCCTCGCCGCCGCCCGGCTACACCTCCAGTGATAACACCCGCGCGCTGCGGAAGCTCGCCGACCGGCTCCTGCGGCCCACGTCCGACGGCATGGCCCAGTTTGGCCACCGGCCGGTGCGGCTGCATCCCTGACCTGGTGGTTCAACGCGCGATGTACCCGCCGTCGACGTAGAGCTCGGCGCCGGTGACGAACGACGCGTCGTCGCTCGCCAGGTACGCCACCGCGGCAGCGATCTCCTCCGGCCTGCCCAGCCTGCCCATCGGGGTCATGTCGATCATCGCCGTCTCGAACTCGGTACCACGGGCGGCATCCAGGATGGGCGTGTCGACGAATCCCGGGTGGATCGAGTTGACCCGTACGCCGGCCCGAGCCCAGGCCAGCGCCACGTTCTTCGTGAGCGTGCGCACGGCGCCCTTGGCGGCGTGGTAGGCCGGTGACGTGCCCATGCCCCCGCTGGTACCGAAGATCGAGCTGATGTTGATCACCGCACCGTGACCGGACCGCTTGAGAGCGTCCGCCGCGGCCCTGGTGCCCAGGAAGACACCGGTCTGGTCCACTGCCACCGTGCGTTCGTACTGCTCCAGGGTGGTGTCCTCGATGGTGCCCAGATCGCCGATACCGGCGTTGTTCACCAGCACGTCCAGTCCGCCGAACTCCGAGACGGCGCGCTCCACCGCTGCGTCCCAGGCGTCCTCGTCGGCGACGTCGTGATGCAGGAACTCGGCGCGGCCACCCTTCTCGACGATCTCGTCGGCCACCTTCTGCCCTGCGGCGTCCTGGACGTCGGTGACCAGCACCGCGGCCCCTTCCTCGGCGAGGCGCAGGGCGCTTGCCCGGCCGATGCCGCTCGCCGCGCCGGTCACCAGCGCCGTCCTGCCCTGTAGCCGTCCCATGATCGTGCCCTCACTGGTCGAGTCAGTCCTGGTGGTGCGCAACGATGACGGGGTTGTGCGACCGGCGGAGCACGGCGTCCGCGACGGAGTACCGCAGGCGCCCGACCGTCTGCGAGTGCGGGCGGCCGCCGAGCACCACCAGGTCGTCCGGCCCGAGTTCGTCCAGGAGGACGTCCACCGGATTCCCGCCGCCGAAGACGACGGTGTCGGACACCGAGGGGTACTTCTCGGCCCATCGGTCGACCTGTCGCCGCACGCCGTCCCGCTCCGCCTCCTGGTGCCCCGTGTCGGGGCCGCCGAAGTCGAGGCCCCCCGTGAAGTCGGGCTCCCGCACGTGCACCGCCACCAGCGGGCAGGCCCGCTGGTGGGCTTCCGCGAACCCCAGGTCGAGCTGCGGGCCGGCGTCGTCGTTGCTCACGGCGACCACTACCCGGCTCGGCTCGCCTCTCGCCGCACCTGCCGGGACCACGGCCACGGGTCCGGGCGCCGCCGCGGCGAGCGCGCCCGACACGGAGCCGAGCACCGCCCGGTCCAGCGCGCCGAGGCCTCGCCGTCCGACCACTACCAGGTCGGCGGCCGCGGACCGCTGCGCGAGCACCCGGGCCGGGTCGCCGTGCACGACCTGCTCCTCGACCCCGTGCCCGCCGGGGTGTGCGCCGTCAAGACGGGCGGCGGCGTGCTCGACGGCGTCGTGCGCGTCCGCCCGCAGGTCCGCGACGGAGACCCCCATGGTCCCGGCCATGTTCGACGGCGGCGTGACGTACGCGCTCAGCACGGTCAGCGCTGCCCCGTGCCGGTCCGCCGTCAGTGCCGCCCAGTCGACGGCGGCCATGCTTTCCGGCGACCCGTCGACTCCGACGACGATGCCGCGCTGCCACGTGCTGCCCATGATCCGCTCCTCGGTCCGGCACCCGCCCGGGGTGCTGCCTCCAGCCGACCATCTCGCGTGCACCCCGGGGCAGGGCCGACGGTCACGTGTTCACGGGACCTTCGGCCGGGTGAGTACGGCGGGCGCGGTCACGCCGAGGACGTCACCAGGACCCCCGTCCCGTGCACGCGGTCGGCCACGAGGTCGCGCAGCGCGACGTCGGCGCGATCCAGGCGGCGGGCGTGCGTGGTGGCTTCGGCACGATCGTCGGCGTCGACCGGTACGGTCCGCTCCGCGAGGCGATGCTCGATGCCGGGGCGCACCTGGTGGTCGGCGACCCGGCGGACATCACGTGGCCGGCCCGGCCGGGCGGGAACGGCGTAGGGGCGAAGGTCCTCGGGACGCGTGACCCTAGGCCCTCCCGGCCGGGTCACCGGCAACGGCAGCCTGGCAAGGAGAAGGCGGTCCGCGCGCCGAGAGGATGTTCGTCATGAGCACGACCCGGGATCTCGATCCAGTCGTCGTCGCTGTGGACGGGACTGAGCGAAGCGCAGGCGCCGTCCGGTACGCGATCCACGAAGCCCGGCTCCGGGGCACCGGGGTCCGCATGGTGCACGTCGCACCCGACCCGCTCCCGGAGGGCGGTCTGTGGCCTTCCGCCGGCCGTGATGTCGAGGATCTCCGGAGCTCGGGCGAGCTGATCCTGGACCGGGCGGTGTCGCAGGCGCGGGCCTCGGCACCCGACGTCGCCGTCGAGTCGCTGCTCGGCCGGGGCCCCCGCGCGACCGAGCTGGTCGCGGCGGCCGCAACCGGTGGTCTGCTCGTGGTGGGCCGTGAGACGCGACGTGGGCTGGAGCGGGTCGTCGCCGGCGCTCTGACGGCGGCGGTGGTTGCTCGTGTTGCGGTCCCGGTGGTGGTCGTCCCGGCGGATTGGCAGGGAACCGGCCGGAACGGCGTCGTGGCGGGGGTCAAGTCCTACCCGGACGACGGCGAGCTGCTGGCCAGGGCGTTCGCCGCGGCGACCCTCCGGCACACCGCGCTGCACCTGGTCCAGGTGGCCGACATCAGCGACCTCGCACCCGATGCCGTCACGGACGCCGACCTCGACGCGCTGGTCGACGCCGGCGGCCGGATGCTGCGCCAGGCCGTGCGCGACTGGTCCACCGCCTTCCCGGAGACCCAGGTGGAGAGCGTGGTGCTCCCGGGACGACCGGCCGAGGTCCTGGTCGAGGTAGCTGCCGGCGCGCACCTCCTGCTGCTCGCTCGCCCCCACCGCGACCTGCGCCACCCGGTCCGCCTGGGACGGACACCGCGGGACGTCCTGGCGAGCTCCGACACCCCGGTCGGGGTCGTCCCGCTGCGCGGGGACCCGACCATCGCACCCCTCGTGCTCGAGAGCTCGGGCGAGTTCCTCAAGAACTGACGACCTGAGCGGGACTGGCGGGATGCGGCCGTTGCGGGCGTTGCTGCGCTATTCGGCGTTCACGGCGACAGCCGTCGTGCTCGTGCTCGTGCTCCGGGCGGGGGACCAGCCCGCCGCGGCGCGGTGGGTCGCGACCGCCTGGGTGGGCGGGTTCGTCGTGTGGACGCTCGTCGGGATGGTGCGCGACGTCCTGCGCGGCCACGTCGGTCTCGACGTCCTGGCGGTGGTGGCGATGGTCGCGACGCTGGCGGTGCACGAGTATGTCGCCTCCGTTCCGACAGCGGAAACTACGAGTTTCCCTTCGCGCAGTTCTCCAGCGGTTTCGGCGAGCCCCAACCTCGCGCGACGGGAGAGGTGATGGCGTCGGTCGTGGTCTCGCCCGGCGGTCAAGATGTCTACAACCCGCAGGACAAGACCTGGGCGTTCGCCTGGGTTATGTCGGCGATGGCACCGTTCATCACCTGGATGTTCATCGCGGCGGTCCACCGGGTTCGTGCCGACATGCGGCGCGGACCACCGACGCCCTGGGCACGTCGGCCACCCGGCGGGCCGGGTCCCACGTGGCGCTGTGCCCGCCGGCCGCGGGGCCCTGGACCACGAGCCCGTCCACACCGCCGTCGCGCGCGGCCGTGGCCTCGTCGGCGGTGGTCACCGAGGCGAGCACGACCGTTCCAGTCCGGCGCAGGGCGCCGAGGTCCGCGGCGCTGGGCAGGCCGAAGGTGAACGACACGACCGGTACGGGGTCGGCGAGCAGCAGGGCGAGCTTGTCCGGCCACCGGTCGTCGTCGTCCACGGGATCGGCGGAGAGCTCGACGCCCAGGGCGGCTGCCTCCGGCGCGAGCCGGCGGGCGTAGGCGGCGAACGCGTCGCGGTCCAGGTGCTCCGTCCCGGGGACGAAGAGGTTGACCCCGAACGGGCGGCCCCACGCGCGTGCGGCGGCGACGTCGGCGGCGATGCGCTCGGGAGCGAGGTACCCGCCCGGCAGGAAGGCGAAGGCGCCGGCCTCGGTGGCCGCGGCGGCGAGCGCGGCCGTCGTCGCGCCGCCGGCCATCGGGGCGGCCACGATCGGCAGGTCGCTGCCCAGCAGGTTCGGGGTCGTCACAGTCGTGCTCCGTTCGACGGGTCCGCCAGGCACCCTACTCGCCGGGACCCCGCGCACCGCGCCGCCGTCGAACGGGGCGTAGGCCCGCTCCCGGCGGCCTCACTCCCCGGTGTCCGAGGGCTCCCCGTTGCCGGACGGCTCCTCGGTGGGCGTGGGCTCCCCGGACCCCGCCAGGTCGTCGAGGAACTTCAGGACAACCTCCCGCTCCTCCGGCTTGAGCCGGGCGACGGCCTCGAACCGGTGGGCGTGGCTGCGGCCGACGCTGCGCAGGGCGATCCGCCGGGTCTCCTCGGAGACCTCGACCGCGAGGCTGCGGCGGTCGGACGGGTGGGGGAGCCGGCGCACGTGGCCGGCGTCGGCCAGCCGGTCGAGCATCTTGGTGGTGGACGCCGACGTGATGCCCAGGTGGGCGGCGATCGCGCCGGGGGTCACGGTCTCGCCGCGGTGCTGGGCCGCGATGACGAACCGCAGCGTGCGCATGTCGGTCTCGCCGAGCTTCATGTAGCGGCGCGACGCCTCGCTCGTCCGGCGCTCGGCCTCGCGCCAGTCGCGCAGTCCCTCCAGCACGCGGACCACCTGGTCGACGTCGCGGTCGTCGAGGCCGGCACGCCGCACGATCTCCTCCTGCGGGTCCAGCACCCGGGGATCCAGCATGGACGGAGCGGGTGGCTGGGTCGGCTCGGGTTCAGGAACCACGGAGGATCCCCTTCCTGGGTATTACTCGCCACTCGTGAAGGTAGCCTGGCTAGCGAAAAACTACCACGCCCGGCGCCCGGACGTGCCTATGGTCGTGCTCTGGGGGCAGCAGCAGGCAGGTACGTCGCGAGGGGGCGGGGAGTGCCATGCGGGTACGGGACGCGGGGGAGCGCCGAGCGGGCGTCGCGCGAAGGCTCTTGACGGCGGCGGCCGCGGCCTCCGTGGTCGTCCTGGTGGCGGGCTGCGGCATGTTCGGCCGCGGGCAGGACGGCGGGCACGACGGCGGGCCGCCGCACGGCGGGATGGGCTCCCGGTCCGCCCCGGCGGGCGCGGGACTGCCGCAGTCGGACGAGCCGGCCGACCTGGACCCGGCGGACCTCAGCACCGAGATCGACAACGAGTACTGGCCCATGGAGCCCGGCACGCAGTGGGTCTACCGCGAGACCGACGAGGAGGGCCAGGAGCTGCGCGTCGTGGTGACCGTCACCAGCGAGACCAAGGAGGTCGCGGACGGGTCCACGGCCCGCGTCGTCCGGGACACCGTGACGCGGCGCGGCGAGGTGGTCGAGGACACCTTCGACTGGTACGCGCAGGACCCCGACGGCACGATCTGGTACCTCGGCGAGGACACCGCCGAGTTCGAGGGCGGGAAGGTCACCACCACGGAGGGCTCCTTCGAGGCGGGACTCGACGGCGCCCTCGCGGGCGTGATCATGCCCGGCGACCCCGCCGTCGGGATGGCGTACCGGCAGGAGTTCTACCGGGGCGAGGCGGAGGACAACGGCGCGGTGCTCAGCTTGGACGAGCAGGCCGAGGTCCCGGCGGGGCACTACGACCACGCGCTGCTGACCAAGGACACGATCACGATCGAGCCCGACGTGCTGGAGTACAAGCTCTACGCCCCCGGCGTCGGGCCGGTCCTGACGCTCGGTGTCTCGGGCGGGGGCGGCCGCGAGGAGCTCGTCGAGGTCGGCACGGTGCCGGCGGAGGTCGCGCGGGCGGCGGGTACCACCCCGCTCGGCGAGCGGTACGAGTGAGGCCGGGCGGCCCGCCTCGCGGGCGTGCGCGTGCCGGTCAGATCCAGCCGCGCTCCTCCGCCAGCAGCACCGCCTGCTGGCGCGTGTCCACGGCGAGCTTGCCCAGCACGGCGGAGACGTGGTTGCGGACCGTGCCCGGGGCGAGCGACAGGGTGCGCGCGATCTGCCGCGTCGTCTCACCGTGCCGCCCGGCGCGCAGCACGTCGAGCTCCCGGTCCGTCAGGGGCGACCGCTCGTCGCGCAGCGCGTCGGCCGCGACCTCCGGGTCCACGTAGCGGCCGCCCGCCGCCACGCGGCGGATGACGGCCGCTACCTCGTCGGCGGGGCGCGACTTGGGCAGGAAGCCGACGGCGCCCGAGGCCAGCGCCCGCCGCAGGACGCCGGGCCGGGCGTGCCGGGTGACGATCACGCAGCGCGTGGGCAGCGTGCGGTTCAGACGCTGGGCCACCTCCACGCCGTCCAGGTGCGGCATCTCGAGGTCCAGGAGGCAGACGTCGGGCCGCAGCCGCTCGGCCTCGGCGACCGCCTCGGCGCCGTCGGCGCACTCGGCGACGACCTCGATGTCCTCCTCCAGCCGCAGCAGCGCGGCCAGGGCGGACCGGATCATCCCCTCGTCGTCGGCGAGCAGCACACGGATCATCGGGCCAGGTTACGGGCACGGCGTCATCCGGCGTCCACGTCCGCCAGGAATCCGAGCATCGCTGCCGCGAGCTCCGCGGGCGCCTCCAGGGCGGCGTGGTGGCCCACGCCGTCGAGCTGCGCCGTCGTGATCGGCCTCGTGGCCACCTGCGCCAGGGTGTCCGCGGTGAACGATCCACCGCCCGCGCCGACCGCCAGCACCGGCACCCGGACCGGGTGCTCCGCCGCGAGCGCCTGGAGCTCTGCACCCTCGGTGAGCATCGAACGGTAGAGCCCGGCCGCGCCACGCCAGGCGCCGGGGCGGGCGTAGGTGCGTGCGAACTCCGCCAGGTCCTCGTCCGTCGCCGAGCCCGGTGTCACCGTCATGGTGTGGAACATCGCCGACAGGAAGGCTCGCTCGCGCCCGGCGAGCAACAGCTCCGGCACACCGTGGGCCGCGAGGGCGCCGATGTGCCAGGAGCCGCCGTGCGTGACGTCCGCGAGTGCCTCGAGCCCGAAGCCGGCCAGGCCCATCTCGACGGCGGTGAGGCTCAGCACGTCCTCCGGGTGGGTCGCGACCAGCCGCAACACCGTTCCACCCGCGATGTCCTGCGCCGCGAGGTGGACCGGGCCGAGGCCCAGGTGGGCGATCAGCCGGTGCAGGTCCTCGGCGGCGGTAGCGCTGTCGTGGTCGTCGCCGGCCACGGCCGAGTCGCCGAAGCCACACAGGTCCACGGCGACGACGCGGTGGTCGGCCGCGAGGTGCGGGATCAGCCGGTGGAACGTCCACCAGGTCTCGGGGAAGCCGTGGACGAGCAGGATCGCCGACCCCGACGTTCCGGCGGAGACGTAGTGGAGCTCGGTGCCCGCGAGCCCGGCCACGTCGTGGACCACCCCGTCGACGGAACGGCCCGGCACGGTCTCGATCATGATCTCTCCCTTTTAGACAACCAGGTTGTCCAGTCATATTAGACAATCAGGTTGTCTAAATCAACCCCCTTATCCTGGGCCCATGACTCGTTCGGGCGCCGACCTCGCTCTGCTGCTCCTGGGCGGTTACCGGACGCTCGTCGACGCGGTGACCGCCGAGCTGGCCGCCGGCGGCCACGACGACGTCCGCCCGGTGCACGACTTCGCGATGCGGGCCATCGCGGACGGGGCGGACAACGCCTCGGAGCTGGGTCGCCGTCTTGCGGTCTCGAAGCAGGCCGCGGCCAAGACGATCGCCGTCCTGTCGGAGCGTGGCTACGTGCGGCGCGGCACCGACCCGCAGGACGCGCGGCGCAAGCGGATCGAGGTCACCCCGCTCGGCTGGGAGGTCATGCACCGCGGCGAGGCGATCTTCGACTCGCTCCGCCGGGACTGGGCGCGCCGGATCGGCGCGGAGGAGCTTGCGACCCTCGAACGGCAGCTCGCCGTGCTCGTGGGCGGCGCCCCGGTCACCCCGGAGGCCGCCGGCCGGGCCGCGCTCGACTGACGCCTACCGGGGGCCCGGCGTCGCCGACCGGGAAGCCGGCCCGGCGCTCGACGTGTCGGTTGCGCCCCGCGCTGCCAGCATGGAGGTGCGCCGTCCCGGTGCGCAGGAGGTGCGTCGTGTCCTCTTTCCTCTATCGGCTCGGCCGTGCGGTGGCCCGGCACCGCGGCCTGGTGGTCCTCGGCTGGGTCCTGGTGCTCGTCGTGTGCGGCACCGCGAGCGCCCTCCTGAACAAGGGTACGGACGACACCTTCACGATCCCGGGGTCGGAGTCGCAGGACGCGATGGACCACCTCGACCACGTCTTTCCGCAGGTCAGCGGCACGTCGGCGCAGCTTGTGCTGCTGGTCCCGGACGGGCAGCAGGTGGATACGGCCGCGACGCGGCAGGCGGTGTCGGACGCCGTGGACCGGGCGGGGGACGTGGCGCAGGTGGAGGTGGCGTCCGACCCGTTCGACCCGGACGTCGACGACGCGGTGTCCGACGACGGCCTGGCGGCGAACATCGGGGTGCAGCTCACGGTGGACTCGACGCACGTCAGCGACGCCACGCTGACCGACCTGAGCGGGATCGCCGACGATCTGGCGGGTGAGGTCGGGGACGGCGCGCGGGTCTACACGGGTGGGGACGCGTTCGCCGACCGCATCCCGGGGCTGAGCTCGACGGAGGCCGTGGGGCTGCTCATCGCGCTCGTGGTGCTGCTGCTGATGTTCCGGACGATCATCGCGGCGGTGATGCCGCTGGTGACGGCGGTGGTGGGCGTGGGCGTGTCCGTGTCGCTGGTGTACCTGGGGACCCTCTTCGTGCCGGTCTCCTCGACCGCGCCCATGCTCGCGGTGATGATCGGCCTCGCGGTGGGCATCGACTACGCGCTGTTCCTGCTGTCCCGGCACCGGGACCAGCTCGCCGAGGGGCTGTCGGTCGAGGAGTCGATCGCGCGGGCGACGGCGACGGCGGGTTCCGCGGTGCTGTTCGCGGGGCTGACGGTGCTCATCGCGCTGCTCGGCCTGTCGGTGGCGCGCATCCCGTTCCTGACGACCATGGGTGTCTCGGCGGCGCTCGGCGTGGCGGTCGCGGTCAGCGTGGCGGTGACGCTCGTGCCGGCGCTGCTGGCGTTCGCGGGGCGCCGGATGGTGCCCAAGGCACGCTCCGAGCGCCGGCGCCGGTTCCGGCTCCGCAAGCCGAGGGTCGCCCGGCCGTGGGTCCGCTTCGTCACGCGCCGGCCGCTCGTCACGATCGTGATCGTGGTGCTCGGGCTCGGCGCCCTGGCCGTGCCCGCGGCGAACCTGCGCCTCGCGCTGCCGGACAACGGCAGCCAGGAGGCCGGGTCGCCGGCCCGCGAGACCTACGACGTGGTCGCGGAGCACTTCGGCCCCGGCTTCAACGGGCCGCTCCTGGTGACGGCCGACGTCATCCAGTCCACGGACCCGTCGGGACTGGTCGACGACCTCGCCGACGAGATCCGCGACCTCCCCGGCGTCGCCGCGGTGCCCCTGGCCACGCCCAACGAGAAGGGCGACACGGGCATCATCTCGGTGGTCCCGACCACGGCGCCGGACGACGCCCGCACGGACGAGCTCGTGGAACGCCTCCGGGACCAGGAGCCGCACTGGCTCGCCGAGCACGACACGCAGACGGCGGTCACGGGCCTGACCGCCGTCGGCATCGACGTCTCCGACCGGCTGGGCGCGGCACTGGTCCCGTTCGGCCTGCTGGTGGCCGGGCTCTCGCTGGTGCTGCTGACCATGGTGTTCCGCTCGGTCTGGGTGCCGGTCAAGGCGACCGTCGGCTACCTGCTCTCGATCGGCGCGGCGTTCGGCCTCACGTCGCTCGTGTTCCAGGAAGGGCACGGCGCCGCGCTGCTCGGCGTCGCGCACGTGGGGAGCGTCGTCAGCTTCCTGCCGATCATCCTCATGGGTGTGCTGTTCGGCCTCGCGATGGACTACGAGGTCTTCCTCGTCTCGCGGATCCGCGAGCACTACGCCCACCACGGCGACGCGCACGAGGCGATCGAGGAGGGGTTCGTCTCCGCCTCCCGGGTGGTCGTCGCGGCAGCGCTCATCATGTTCGGCGTCTTCGCCGCGTTCGTGCCGGACGGCAGCGCGACCATCAAGCCGATCGCGTTCTCCCTGGCCGTGGGTGTGTTCATCGACGCCTTCGTGGTCCGGATGACGTTCGTGCCCGCCGTGCTCGCGCTGCTCGGCGACCGGGCGTGGGGCCTGCCGCCCGCGCTCGACCGCCGGCTGCCCGTGTTCGACGCCGAGGGCGACGGCCTGCTGCACGAGCTGCGCCTGGCGGACTGGCCCGCGCCGCACAGCGACGAGGTGATCAGCGCGCACGCCCTGAGCCTGGACGACGACCGCGGCCGCCCGGTCTACCGCGACGTCGAGCTGCACGTGCCCCGGGGCGAGGTGCTCGTGCTGCACGGGTCCGGCGCCGTGGGCAAGTCGGCCCTGCTGCTCTCGCTCGCGGGGCGCGTGACCCGGCACCGCGGTGACCTCAAGGTGCTCGGCCAGGTGCTGCCCCAGCACGTGCACGCCCTGCGGCCGCACGTCGCCGTCGTCGACGGCCGCGCCGACCTGGACCCCGCGGGCCGAGTCACCGAGGCGCTGGCCCGCGGCATCGAGCTGATCCTGGTCGACGACGCCGACCTCGTGCTCCGCTCCGAGGCCCGCGCCCGGCTCCGCGACCAGCTCGGCTTCCGCGTGACCTCCGGCGGCTCGCCCGCCACGTTCGTCCTGGCCTGCCAGGACCCTGACCGGGTGGTCGACCTGCTCCCGCTGGAGGCCACCCAGCTCTACGCGCTGACCCCCCGACCCGCAGAGGTCCTGTGATGACCATGTCGTTCGCCGCCTCCGCCCGGTCCCTGACGGCCCGCCCCCTGACCTGGCGCACCTGGACCGCCCTGGTGGCCGTGCCGCTGCTCGTCATGGGCCTGCTCACCTGGGCATTCTGGTCCCCGGGCACCGACCACCAGACCGCCCAGGCCGCCGTCGTGAACAACGACGAGCCCGTCGAGGTGAACGGGCAGCAGGTCCCGCTCGGCCGCACGCTCGCCGGGAACCTGACCCACGACGACGACTCCGCGTACGCCTGGGTGCTCACCGACGCCGCCGACGCGCGCGACGGGCTCCGCGGCGGCACCTACGCCGCCGTCGTCACGATCCCGAAGGACTTCTCCGCCCAGGGCATGTCGGCCGCGACCGCGGACGACCCGATGGACGCCGTCCAGGCCGGCCTGGAGGTGCGGACGACGACGGCCGCCGGCGTCGCGGACCCCTACCTGGCCGGCGGCGTGGCCGACGACACCCAGGACGCGCTGAACCAGACCGTCGTGGAGTCGTACCTGGGCACCATCTACGGCAGCTTCACCACGCTGCACCAGCAGCTCGGGGACGCCTCGGACAGCGCCGGGCAGCTCGCCGACGGCACCGCCCAGCTCAGCGACGGCGCCGACGAGCTGTCCGGCGGCGTCGACCAGGTGGCTGATGGCGCCGACGAGCTGTCCGGGGGCGCGGGGGCGCTCGCGGCCGGCACCGGTCAGCTCGCGGCCGGTTCGGCGGGGTTCACGGCGGGGGCGACCGCGCTGACCGGCGGCGCCGGCAGCCTCGCCGCCGGGGCCGGGCAGGTCGCCGACGGCACGGCCGCGCTGTCCTCCGGCCTGGACGACGCCGCGCAGCGCGCGGCACGGCTCCCCGCGGCCGCTCAGGAGCTTGCCGACGGCGCGGGCCGGGTCGCCGACGGCAACAAGCGGCTCGCGGACCGAGTGGTCCCCGTGGCGAACCGGGCGATCGACGGACTGGACCGGCTCCCCGAGACCCGCGACGTCGTCGCCGAGCTGGACCGGCTCGCCGAGCGCTGCGGCACGAGCGTGGTGGCCGACCGCGACTTCTGCCGAGCCCTGGCGCGCGCGGCCGACCGGGCCGACTCCGCCGCGCAGCGCATCGAGGACGGCAAGGACCGGGTGCGCGCCGACGTCGAGGCCGCGCGCGACGCGGTGCAGGCGCTGCGCACCGGCTCGCGGCAGGTGGCCCGCGGCAACGCCGAGCTGGCCACACGGTCCGCCGAGCTGGCGTCCGGGATCGCCGAGGCGGCGAGCGCCGCCGACGACCTGAACGCCGGGGCACAGGGCGTCGCGTCAGGTGCCCGGCAGGTCGACGCCGCGGCGGGGCAGCTCGCCGCCGGGGCGGCGGACCTCGACGCCGGGGTGGCGCAGACGAACGCGGCGGCGCAGGAGGTCGCCGCCGGCGCGAGCGGGCTGGCCACGGGCGCGGACGAGCTGGTGCCGGGCGCGGACCAGGTGGCGAGCGGCGCCCACGACGCGGACGACGGCGCGCACCAGCTCGCCTCCGGGCTGTCGGACGCCGTCGGCCAGGTGCCCACGTACACCGACGACGAGCAGGACCACCTGTCGACCGTGGCGGCCGACCCGACGACGTCGACCACCACCTCCGCGGCGTTCGGCGTGCTGTCGATCGCGCTGTTCTCCGCGCTGGCGCTGTGGGCCCTCGCGCTGGTGACATACCTGGCGACGCGTCCCCTGCCGGCCGGGATCCTGACGTCGCGCGAGCCGACGTGGAAGCTCACGCTGCGGGCCGCCGTGCCGGGGTCCATCGCGGCGGCGAGCGCCGCGCTCGTCATCTCGGCCGTCGCGATCCCGGTGCTGCGGCTGCACCCGTCGGCGGCGGTGGGCTTCGTGCTGGTCGCGCTGCTCGCGGCGGCCACGTTCGTGGCGCTCAACCAGGCGCTGGCCGCGATCTTCGGTCCGGCGGGGCGGCTGGCGTCGCTCGCGGTCGCCGTCCTGACCGTGGCGACGGGCGTGGTCTCGACGCTGCCGGGGCCGTTGTACGCGATCGGTGACCTGCTGCCGACGCACGGAGCGATCGTCGCGCTGCGGGCCGTGACGGCGGGCGACGCGAGCCTCGCCGGCGGCGTCGCGGCGCTCGTCGCGTGGCTGGTCGTGGGGCTGCTGGCCACGATCGTGGTGACGGATCGCCGCCGGTACGTGTCGCCGCGCCGGCTGCGGCTGGACGCCCCGGAGCAGCAGGCGGCCGCGGCTGCGGCGTAGGGGCGTGGTCGTCCAGGGGCGCCGTCGCCCGGGGGCGCCGTCGCCTAGGAGGCGCGGGCGCCGTCGTCCGTCTCGCAATCCCCTTTGAGGCCCGGGTTTCTTCGCTTTGAGGCGACCCAAAGCGAAGAAAGCCGGGCCTCAAAGGGGAGCCGGCGCGGCGCGTCTGAGCCGGGCGCGTCAGATCACGGGCGCGTCAGAGTGCGGCGGGTCTGAGTGCAGCGCGTCCGAGCGCGCCGGGTAGGTGCCCGCCGCGGGCCGCGAGAGCCGCCCGGTTTCGCCTGTCGGAGAAGTCCGTTCCGGGTATTTTCGCTGGTCACACAACCTCCGAGCGGTCCACCTGCGTCTGGGTTACGTGGCGCCGCACAGGCGGCGTGCTCGACTCGGACGGGAGAACCCGATGCGCAAGAGAGCAAGTGCAGCGGCGGTCGCTCTGGCGATCGCCCTGGGCGGCGGGACGTGGGCGACCGCGGCCGTACCGCAGGACACACCGGCACCGCACGACGCCCGGGAGCAGCCGACGGCGCCGGCCGCCGGGCGCACCACGACGGTGACGCTCCTGACGGGCGACGTCGTCACCGTGAAGGCCACGGCCGACGGCTCGCCGGACCCGGAGACGGTCACCGTGCGGCCCGGCGTCGGCCGGGAGCACATGGCGTTCTTCCAGCAGCGCGAGGGGGACCACCTCTACGTGATCCCGCGCGACGTGGCGCAGCTCGTGCCCGGCCGCCTGGACCGGGCGCTGTTCGACGTGACCGGCCTGGTGAAGGCCGGGTACGACGATGCCTCGCGCGACTCGCTCCCCGTGATCGTCCAGACCGCCGCGGCCGCCGACGCCGCCGCGGCCGCCGACGCCGGACCGGACGCCGCCGCGCGTGCCGCGGCTCCCGCCGAGCAGGACTGGGCGGCGGCGGGCGTCACGCCCGACCGGGACCTGCAGTCCGTGGGCGCGGTGGCCGACGTGCTGCCCCGGGGCCGGGCGGAGAAGCTCCTCGACGCCCTCGCGCCCGTGGCGGAATCGGGCAGGCAAGCCCGGAAGTCCCCGGACCCCGACGCCGTCGGGTACGTCTGGCTGGATCAGCCGGTCCGCGCGTCGGACGCCGACTCCATGCCGCAGATCGGCGCGCCCGAGGCCTGGGACGCCGGGTACACGGGCGAGGGGGTCACGGTCGCCGTGCTCGACTCGGGCATCGACGCGACGCACCCCGACCTCGACGAGGTGGTGGTCGGCGAGCGCGACTTCACCGGCAAGGGCGACGTGACCGACGGCGCCGGCCACGGCACGCACGTCGCCTCGATCGTGGCCGGGTCGGGCGAGGCGTCCGACGGCGTGAACCAGGGCGTGGCGCCGGACGCCGACCTGCTGGTCGGCAAGGTGCTGGACGACGACGGCTACGGCGAGCTCTCCGGCGTCATCGAGGGCATGGAGTGGGCGGCCGCGGAGGGCGCCGACGTGGTCAACCTGTCGCTCGGCAGCCTGTTCTTCGACGTCCCGTCGCCGGACGCCGTGGCGGTCGACGAGCTGTCCGCGCAGTTCGGGACGCTGTTCGTCGTGGCCGCGGGCAACGACGGCGACCTCGGGAACGGCACGGTGGGCTCGCCGGGCATCGCGGCGTCGGCCCTCACGGTGGGCGCCGTGGACGACGACGACGCGGTGACCTGGTACTCCAGCCGCGGCGGCGTCGACCCGGGACTGCTCAAGCCGGACGTCGTGGCGCCGGGTGACGGGATCGTCGCAGCGCGGGCCACGGGCACGACCGAGGGCGACCCGGTCGACGACCTGTACACCGCGCTGAGCGGCACCTCCATGGCCACCTCGCACGTCGCGGGCGCGGCCGCGGTGCTCAAGCAGGCCCGGCCCGACCTGGACGGCCAGGCCCTCAAGTCCGCGCTCATGGCCTCGGCCGAGCCCACGGGCGCGGACGTCTGGTCCGAGGGCGCGGGCCGCATCACCGTCCCCGGCGCCGTGGCGCAGGAGGTCACCGCGACCCCGGCGTCGCTGCCGCTGGGCACCTTCGCCTGGCCGCACGACGGCGACTCGGCCGCCGGCACCCTGACCTACTCGAACGCGGGCGCCGACGACGTCACGCTCACCCTGGCGGCCGACGTCACCGACGTGTCCGGCAGCGTGGTGCCCGGAGCGCTCACGCTCTCGGCCGGCTCCGTCGTCGTGCCCGCGGGCGGCACCGCCGAGGTCGACGTGACCGCGACCGACGGACCCGGTGAGATCGGCGCGATCGGCGGCACCGTCGTGGCGACCGCGGCGGACGGCACCGAGGTGCGCACGCCCGTCGGCTGGGCCAAGGAGCGCGAGTACGTGAACCTGACGGTGCGCGCCGTCGACCGCGACGGCGAGCCCGTCAGCGCGGACACCTGGGGCGCCGCGATCCGCGTGGACGTGGAGAACGGCGAGCCGTACGCCACCAACCTCTTCTTCAAGGACGGCGTCGCCAGGGCGCGTGTCATCCCGGGCGTCTACAGCCCGGTCGCGTTCGTCGAGTCGTTCGACGACGGCGGCGCGGTCACCGACGCGCTGTTCCTGGGCAGCGGCGAGGTCGACGCCACCGCCGACGCGGAGGTGCTGCTGGACGGGACCACGGCGCGGGAGGTCAGCACCTCGACACAGCGCCCGGCCGACCTGGCGAGCCTGGGCCTGTCGCTGGAGACCGAGGACTCGCAGGAGTGGGTCTCCGCCAGCATCAACGTGAAGTACGGGCCGGAGACGGATCTCGCGCTCACGCCCGTTCCGGCGGCGACCCACGGCGACTACGACACCATCGTCCAGGCGACCCTCCTGCCGCCCGCCACCGGGGACGAGGCGGCGCCCTACCGCTACGACCTCGCGCACCACAGCGAGGGCGTCGAGGCGCCGGCGCTGCGGGGCGACCGCCGCACGACGGTCGCCGTGGAGACCACCTACGGCGCCTCGGTCGGCGACACCCACCAGGCGGAGCGCATGTACTGGGAGCCAGGCACCATCATCGCCGGCGGCTTCGTGGAGCCGGTCCCCGTGGGCACGCGGCGCACCGAGTACCTGACGGCGCTGCCGGGCTCGTGGTACCTCCGGTCCGAGATCCAGGAGGACGGCGTGGGCGTGGTGCTCGCCGAGGCCGAGACGCACGTCTGGAGCGAGCCGGGCCGCGTCAGGCAGGGGCTCGCGGCAGGTGTGCTGGCACCCGCCGTCTCGCGCATCACGCCCGTGGAGCACTGGGACGACCGTCTCAGCCTGGCGCCCACCGACCGGGCCGACGACGACGGCGGCGTGCTCTGGGGCTCCGACGTCGCGCTGCGCCTGCGCGTCTGGCAGGACGGCGAGCTGGTCGAGGACGCCCCGGACCCCTACTCGTTCCCCACCGTCCCGGAGGGCGGGGCCGACTACCGGATGCTGCTGGAGAGCACGCCCGACGACCCGGCCTACCGGCTCGCGACCAGCGTGCGCGGCGAGTGGACGTTCCACGCGCGGTCCGACGCCGAGGCCAGCTCGCGCCCGCCGCTGCTGGACACGGCGTGGGACGTGCGCGGGCTCGACCCGTCCGGCTCGGCGCCCGCCACCACCCGGGTGCGGGTCACCGCCGCCCACCAGGACGACGCGTACGACGCCTCCGCGGTCCAGGACGTGCGCCTGTGGTGGTCGGCGGACGACGGCGCCACCTGGCACCGGGCCAAGCCGGTCCGGACCGGCGCGGACGTGCTCGTCGCGTCCGTCCGGGCGCCGGCCGGGACCGAGCACGTCTCGCTCCGGACCGAGGCCCGGGACGCGGCCGGCGGTGCGGTGCGGAAGACGGTGATCCGGGCCTACTCGGTCGACTGACGCCGGGACGGATCAGATGAACGCGGGCCCGGTGGCACTCCGATCGATCAGAGTGCCACCGGGCCCGCGCTCACCTACCGGTGCTAGCTCAGCTCCATCGGACCAGGTAGGAGATCGTGGCCATGTCGGCGTCGCTGGTCATCTCGTCGAGCTGGTAGTTGCTCTGGCCCGTGACCACCACGTGGTCACCGCTGGGGGTGAACGCCGCGGTGTACGCGACGTCGAGCCCGTGCGCCGACCCGTCGTGCCGCGTCGACCAGCGCTTCTCGCCCGTCGCGGTGTCGTAGACGGCCGTGAGGTAGTCGCTGCCGGTGCCCTCGCCCCACGAGTTGCCCGTGATGACGACGGAACCACCGTCCGGGCTCACCACGACCGTGCGGGGCACGTCCGTGTCGCCGGTGCCTCCGTCGAGCCGGTCGGTCCACAGCGCCTCGCCGGTCTCCAGGGAGTAGCCGATGGTGACCCAGTCGGCGGAGTGCTCGGCGCTGTTGTTGTCGCCGGTCACCACGACCCGAAGGATGCCGAGTCAGCGGGTTGGTCCGACCACCCCACTGACTCGGCGATCCGACGACGTCGAGTCAGTCGGGTGGTCGGACCAACCGGCTGACTCGGCGATCCGACGACGGTGAGTCAGTCGGGTGGGCGGCACCCCTGATCTGGCGGTTCGTCGGCTGATCGTCAAACCGGTTGACCGAATCGTCAAACCGGTTTTACGTTGACGGCCCCGATGACGGAGGAGAGCGATGGACAGGCCGACGATCGACGACGTCGCCCGCGCGGCGGGCGTCACCAAGGCGACGGTGTCCCACGCCTACAGCGGCAAGCGGCCGATCTCCGCGACCACGAAGGCCCGGGTGTTCGCCGCCGCGCAGCGGCTCGACTGGGTCCCCAGCTCACGGGCCCGCGCGCTGGCCGCGCGGCGCACCGACGCGGTGGGGGTCGTGCTGTCGCGCGATCCTTCGATCCTGGCGTCCGACGCCTTCTTCCCCGCGTTCATCTCCGGCGTGGAGGCCGTGCTCGCGGAGCACGAGATCGCCCTGGTGCTGCAGGTCGCGAGCACCCGCACCGCGGAGGAGCGCGCCTACCGGGCCATGGCGAGCGGGCGGGCGGACGGCGTGATCGTCCTCGACCTGCACCGCGTCGACTGGCGGGTGGCCTACCTCCAGCAGATCCGCCTGCCGGCGGTGCTGCTCGGGGCGTACGACGCCGAGAGCCCGTTCTCCACCGTCCGCACGGACGACGCCGCGCCGGTCCGCGACCTGGTCGCCCACCTGCGCGAGCTCGGCCACACGCGGATCGCCCACGTGTCGGGTCCGCTCGACTACGTGCACTCGCACGCCCGCGCGGGGGCGTACGTCCGCAGCGTCGGCAGCAAGGAGCTGCTGCGCGAGGGCGACTTCACCGCCGGCAGCGGCCGGGCCCTCACGGCCGAGCTGCTCGACCTGCCCGACCGGCCGACGGCGATCCTCTACGCCAACGACACGATGGCCATCGCCGGCTATTCCTACGCCCGGAGCCGGGGCCTGCTGGTCCCCGACGACCTCGCCGTCGCCGGCTTCGACGACGACCACCTCTCGGCTCACCTGAGCCCTGCCCTGACCAGTGTCTCGACCGACCCGTTCCGGCGGGGGCGGGTGGCCGCCGAGCGGCTGCTGGCCGACCTCGCCGGCGAGCCGCCCGAGTCCGTGACGGTCGACTGCAACGCGCTTCGCCTGCGGGCCAGCACTGCCGGCCCCGCACCCGAGGCACCCCACACCGAACTCGAGGAGGAGTTCTCATGAAGCACCCCCGTCTGGCCGGAACGGCCGCCCTGCTCACCGCGGTGGCCCTGACCGCTGCCTGCTCGTCCGGCGGCGGCGGAGGTGACGGGGGTGGCGAGAGCCCCTCCGGCACCGGCCCCATCACGGTCTGGCTGTCCAACAACGAGCAGGAGGTCGGCTGGGGCAAGGACGTCGTCGACGCCTGGAACGCCGAGCACCCCGACGAGCAGGTCACCGCGCAGGAGATCCCGGCCGGCTCGTCGTCCGAGGAGGCCATCACCGCCGCGATCACCGCTGGCACCGCGCCGTGCCTCGTCTACAACATCTCCAGCGCCGCGGTGCCGGGGTGGGTCCGCCAGGGCGGGCTCGTGAACCTGTCCCAGTTCGAGGACGGCGCGAGCTACATCGAGGACCGGGTGGGCGAGGGCGCGCAGACGTACCTCACCGACGACGGCTACTACCAGCTCCCCTGGAAGTCGAACCCGGTCATGGTCATGTACAACAAGAAGGTCTTCGAGAAGGCCGGCCTCGACCCGGAGAACCCGGACATGGCCACCTACGACGACTTCCTCGCGGGCAGCCGCAAGATCGTGGAGTCGGGCGCCGCGGACAGCGCCATCTGGCCCTCGCCGACCAACGAGTTCTTCCAGCCGTGGTTCGACTTCTACCCGCTGTACCTGGCCGAGTCGGGCGGCACGTCCCTGGTCGAGGACCAGCAGGCGACGTTCGACGACGAGAACGGCAAGGCCGTCGCCGACTTCTGGGCGACGATCTACTCCGAGGGCCTCGCGCCGCAGGAGGCGTCGACGGACGACGCCATGTCGGCGGGCACCACCGCCATGCAGCTCGCCGGCCCGTGGGCCATCGCGTCGTACGCGGAGAGCGTCGACGTCGGCTTCATGCCGGTGCCGACGTCGACCGGCGAGGCGGAGCCGATCACGTTCGCCGACTCCAAGAACGTCTCGATGTTCACCTCGTGCGAGAACCAGGCCACCGCCTGGGAGTTCCTCAAGTTCTCGACCAGCGAGGAGAGCGACGGCCAGCTCCTGGAGGCCACCGGCCAGATGCCGCTGCGCACCGACCTCGCCGGCACGTACGCCGACTACTTCGCGGCGAACCCCGCCTACGAGGTGTTCGCCGACCAGGCGCAGCGCACCGGCGACGTGCCGAGCATCCCGAACTCGGTCGAGGTGTGGCAGGCCTTCCGCGACGACTACTCGTCGGCCGTCATCTTCGGCAAGACCAGCGTGGACGAGTTCCTGAGCGGTGCCGCGGAGACCATCAACGGGCTCGTCCAGGGCTGATCCGGGTGAGCACGGCAACAGGTGAGCTGCGCACCACCGAGGTGCGCACCACGCGGCAGAGATGGTGGGGGCGGCAGCCGATCGGCACGCTGTTCGCGCTGCCCTACCTCGTCTTCGTCCTCGCGATCTTCGCCTACCCGCTCGGGTTCGCGGTCTACATCGCGTTCCACGACTACTTCTTCACCGCGCCCGGTGTCGACGTGCCCAAGCCGTTCGTGGGGTTCGACAACTTCGCTGCCGTGCTCACCGACCCGCAGGTGCTGGAGGCCTTCCGGAACATCGGGGTCTTCCTGGTCATCAACGTGCCGCTCACGGTGGTGCTCTCGATGGTGCTGGCCACGGCCCTGAACGCAGGGATCCGCTGGGCGGCGGCGTACCGCATCGCGTTCTACGTGCCGTACCTGACGGCGAGCGTGTCGCTGGTCGGGGTGTGGATGCTGCTGTTCTCGTCGGGCGGGCTGGTCAACTCGGTGCTCGGGCCGCTGGCGCCGGACCCGTCGTGGCTGGTCAACTCGTCGCTTGCCATGCCGACGATCGCGCTCTACGTCACCTGGAAGCAGCTCGGCTTCTACATCCTGCTGTACCTCGCGGCGCTACAGAGCGTGCCGCGCGAGCTGCACGAGTCGGCGGCGACCGACGGCGCGAACGCCTGGCAGCGGTTCCGCAACGTGACCGTGCCCGGCGTCCGCGCCACCACGGTGCTGGTGCTCGTGCTCGCGATCATCACCGGCGCCAACCTGTTCACCGAGCCCTACCTGCTGACCAACGGCGGCGGCCCCGACGGCGCGTCCGTGACCCCCGTGCTGCTCATCTACCAGCGCGGCATCCAGCAGCAGAACCCGGACACCGCGGCGGCGATCGGCATGCTGCTGGTCATCGTCGTCGGCGTCCTCTCGCTCGCCGCCAACCGCATCAACCGGGAGCGCTGACATGCGACGACAACGCGGGACCTGGGTGCGCTACCTGCTGCTCACCCTCGCGGCGGCCGTGTTCGCCTTTCCCTTCTGGTTCATGGTGGTGGGGGCCTTCCAGGAGAGCCCCACCAACACCCCCGACCAGCTCCTGCCGACCTCCGGATGGACGCTCGACAACTTCGCGGCGATCGACTCGCGGATCGACCTGCTGGGCTCGCTGGGCAACTCGCTGATCTTCACCGCCGGCGTGCTGCTGGGCACGGTGACGTTCGGCCTGCTGGCCGGCTACGCGATGGCCCGGCTCGACTTCCGCGGCCGGGGCGCCACCTGGGTGCTCATGCTGCTGGTCCAGATGGTGCCGTTCCAGCTGCTGATGATCCCGCTGTACGTGCAGATCACGCGGGGTTTCGGCCTCGGTGACACGTACCTCGGGATGATCCTGCCGTTCGCGATCAACACGACCGCCGTCTTCATCTTCACGCAGTTCTTCCGGGCGCTGCCGCAGGAGATGTTCGAGGCGGCGCGGATCGACGGCGCGAGCGAGCTGCGCATCCTGCGCTCGATCGCCGTGCCGCTGGTCAAGCCGGCGCTGACGACGGTCGTGCTGGTCACGTTCATCGGACCGTGGAACGAGTTCCTCTGGCCGTTCCTCATCACCAAGGACGCCACGCTGCAGCCGCTCGCGGTCTCCCTGGCGAACTACATCTCCAACGTGGCCCAGTCCACCGCCAACCCGAACGGCGCGATCCTCGCGGGTGCTACCACGCTCGCGTTCCCCGTCGTCATCCTGTTCTGCCTGTTCCAGCGGTACTTCACCGCATCCAACATCGGCTCCGCCGTGAAGGGCTGACCCACACATGGACGTCACCAGCATGTTCACCCACGCCACGTTCCCGCTCGGGCCGTTCGTCCCGTACGAGGACAACCCGATCCTGCGCCCCCGCGGGGGCAGCTGGGAGTCGGCGAACCTCTACAACCCGGCGGCCCTCGTGGTCGACGACGAGGTGGTGCTCCTGTACCGGGCCCACGCCGAGGACATCGTGTCGCACATCGGGCTGGCCCGGAGCCGCGACGGCTTCCACTTCGAGCGCGAGGCCGAGCCGATCCTCTCGCCGGTGGAGGACTACGAGCGCTACGGGTGCGAGGACCCGCGCATCGCGTACATCGACGGCACCTTCTACCTGACCTACACCGGCTGGGACCGGCACAGCGCGCAGCTCTGCCTGGCCACCTCCACCGACCTGCACGACTGGACCCGGCACGGGCCGATGTTCGAGTCGTTCGACACGTTCGCCACCGTCGACCCGCGCGGCTTCAACTGGTCCAAGGCCGGCGTCATCGTCCCGGTGCGGATGCAGGGCAAGTGGTGGATGTACTTCGGCGAGGGCGCCATCTACTGGGCCACCAGCGACGACCTCGTCCACTGGACGCCCGGCACCCCGGACACCGAGCCCATGTACTCGCCGACGCCGGGGTCCTTCGACGCCGACCTCGTGGAGATCGGCACGTCGCCCGTGCTGACGGAGAACGGCCTGCTCGTCATGCTCACCAACGGGGCAACGCGCACCGTCAACCCGGACGGCAGCGTCGACGTCGACTACCGGTGCGGCCAGATCGCGATCGACCCCGACAACCCGACCCGGGTGCTGGCCCGGCTGCAGGAGCCGTGGCTGCGGCCGCAGACCTTCGAGGACCGTAACGGGCTGGTGTCCAACGTGACGTTCGTCGAGGGCCTGGTGCACTTCCAGGGCAGGTGGCTGGCGTACTACGGCCAGTCGGACACCACGCTGGCCGTGGCCGTGCACGACCCGAAGCAGACGTGGGGCGCGACGCTGGGCGCCTGACCCAGGGGTCGCGCCCAGGCCCGGGCACCCGTCCCGACCATTCGGTTGCTGCCAGGACGAGTCCCGTCCTGGCAGCAACCGCATGGTCTCAGGGCCCGATCGCGCCGAGCGGCGTCAGGCCGTGCGGATCCAGGCCGTCGTCGCGCCCGGCAGCAGGCCGTCGGCCAGCGGCTCGCTCGTGAGCAGCACCTCGCCGTCGGGCAGCGCCGTCGGCTCCGTGCCGAAGTTCGTCACCACGTGCCAGCCGCCCGGCCGCGTGAAGTGCACGACGTCGTCGGGCGCGTCCACCCACTCCAGCGTCTCGTCGGTCTGCAGCTCGTCGCGCAGCGCGAGCGCCGCCCGGTAGAGCTCCAGCGTCGAGCCCGCGACGCCGTCCTGCGCCTCGACCGACAGGTCGCCGTAGCCCGCGGGCTGCGGCAGGTGCGCGCCTGCCGTGCCGAAGCCGAACGACGCGCCCTCGCGCGTCCACGGCAGCGGCACTCGGCAGCCGTCCCGGCCCGGGTCCACGCCCGGGTTGCGGAAGAACGCCGGGTCCTGGTGCTGGTCGGCCGGGATGTCGGCGACCTCGGGCAGACCGAGCTCCTCGCCCTGGTACAGGTAGGCGCTGCCCGGCAGGCCCAGCATGAGCAGCGTCGCCGCGCGGGCGCGGCGCAGCCCCAGCTCGACGTCGGCGACGGGCTCGGTGCCGCCCGACAGCAGCCAGGCCTGGCCCTGCTTGCCCGGCTTGCCGTCGCGCGGCGGCAGCGCGTAGCGGGTGGCGTGCCGGACGACGTCGTGGTTCGAGAACACCCACGTGGTCGACGACCCCGACGCGGCGGACAGCGCGAGGTTGTCGGTGATGATCTTCTTGTACTGGGCCGCGTCGAAGTCGGCCTCCAGCAGGTCGAAGTTGAACGCCTGGCCCAGGCCGTCGGCGCTCGCGTACCGGGGGCGCCGGGGTGTGTCGACCCAGGCCTCGGCCACGGCGATGCGCGGCGGGGTGTACTCGTCGAACACCTGGCGCCAGCCCGCGTAGATCTCGTGCACCTCGTCGCGGTCCCACAGGGGGTGGGCGCCGGGCTCGGTGATGGCGTCGAGCTCCGCCTGGCTCGGCAGGGTCTCGGCGAGCTCCTTGGTCAGGCCGTGCGCCACGTCGATGCGGAACCCGTCGACGCCGCGGTCCGACCAGAACCGCAGGGTCTGGTGGAAGTCCTCGCGGACCTCGGGGTTGTCCCAGTTGAAGTCGGGCTGCTCCTTGGCGAACAGGTGCAGGTACCACTGGCCGTCGGGCACGCGGGTCCACGACGGGCCGCCGAAGATGCTGGTCCAGTCGGCGGGCGGCTGCGCGCCGTCCTCGCCCAGGCCGTCGCGGAAGATGTAGCGGTCCCGCTCCGGGCTGCCCGGGCCTGCGGCCAGGGCCTGCTGGAACCAGACGTGCAGGTCCGAGGAGTGGTTCGGCACGATGTCGACGATCACCCGGATGCCCGCGCCGTGCAGGGCCGCCACCATCTGGTCGAACTCGTCGAGCGTGCCGATCCGCGGGTCGACGTCGCGGTAGTCGGCCACGTCATAACCGCCGTCGGCCAGCGCCGACGGGTAGAAGGGGCTCAGCCAGACGGCGTCGATCCCGAGGCGCTTCAGGTACGGCACGCGCGAGATGATGCCCCGCAGGTCGCCGATGCCGTCGCCGTTCGCGTCGGCGAAGCTGCGCGGGTAGATCTGGTAGACGGTGGCCTGCCGCCACCAGGTGGGGTCGTCGACGAGGAGCTGCTGCTCGCTGAGGGTGCTGGTCACGGTGCGGGATCCTTTGCTGTCGTGGTCGAGCGGTCGCAATTTTATGCAAGCGTTAGATTTAATCTCCTGGAGAGAGCCTCCAGCGTCGGGGACGAAAGGTCAAGCGTGAGCCCAGCACCCCGGAACGCGCCGTCGTCAGGACTGCTGAGGCGCCTCAACGCCGTGAGCGTGCTCGAGTTCGCATGGGCCACCGACGTCTTCACCGCCACCGAGGCCATGGACGCGACCGGGCTGACCCGCTCGACCGTGATCAGCCGGTGCGCCGAGCTGATCGAGCTCGGCTGGATGCGCGAGGTCGAGCGCGCGCCCGAACCCGCGGGCAAGGGCCGGCCGGCCCGGCTCTACCAGCTCCGGGCCGACGCCGGGTACGTGGTGGGGGTCGACGCCGGACAGCACCGCGTGCTCGCCACCGTCAGCGACCTCCGCGGCACCGAGGTGGGACGGCAGGAGCACCCGATCGACCGGGCGCACGACAACGCGCCTGACCGGCTCGCCGTCACCGACACCACGATCGACGAGGCGCTCGCCGCGGCCGGCGTCGACCCGTCGCGGGTGCTGGGTATCGCCGTCGGCGTGCCGGCCCTGACGGACGCGCGGGGCGCTACCCCGCCGGGCCCGAACACCTTCTGGCCGCGCATGAACCCGGGCTTCGCCGAGCACTTCCGCCGACGCGGCTGGCACGCGACCGTCGAGAACGACGCCAACCTCGCCGCGCACGCCGAGCGCATGCTCGGGGCGGGGCGCGACGTCGGCTCGTTCGCCGCGCTCCTGTCCGGCGAGCGGTTCGGCGCCGGCATCGTGGTGGACGGCACCCTCGTGCGCGGCAGCAACGGCGGGGCCGGCGAGATGCGCGTGCTCGACTACGTGGTCGGCGTGGGAAGCCCGCACGGCCTCGGCCATCTTGCCCGCGCCTGGGGCCGGGAGGCGCACGAGTCCGGCGTGCTGCCCGCCGACAGCCCTCTGGGCGCCCTGCCCGTGAGCGCGATCGACGCCCCCGCGGTGTTCGCCGCGGCCGCGGCCGGCGACGTCGGCGCCATCGCCGTCGTCGACCGCCTGGCCGACCGGCTCGCGCGGGTGTGCGCCGTCATCGACGGCATGCTCGACGTGGACCGGATCGTCGTGGCGGGCGGCGTCGCGCCCGTGGTCGGCGACCTGCTGCGGCGCACCGCGGCCCTGCTGGACGCCATGGTGCACCCGCCCGCCCCGGAGCTCGTCGCCTCGTCGTTCGGGGCGGACGCCGTGATCGTCGGCGCGTCGACGCTCGCGCTGGAGCGGGTGCGGACGGACGCGCTCGACCTGGCGCTGGGGGTCGGGGACCAGGGGCTCGGGCCCCGCCGGCGCTAGCGGCCTCGGCCGTTGTGGTGGCCGTGGCCCTTGTCCCTGCTGGGGCTCTTGCCGTGGTCGCTGCCGTGGCTCTTGTCGTTGCCGTTGCCGGGGCCGCCGCCGTTGCCCGGGCCCTTGCCGTGGCCGTTGCCCGAGCCGCGATCGTTTCCGTGGCCCTTGTCGTGACCGTGACCGTGCCCGTGCCCGTTGCCCTTGCCCGGGCCCTGGTTGTTGTCCTTCGCCGGGCCCTTGCCGCGGTCGTTGGAGGGGTTGCCGGGCGGGCCACCGGGGCCCTTGTCGGGCGGGCCGGGCGCCGGGGGAGTCTCGGGTTCCGGCTCCGGCTCCGGCTTCGGCTCGGGCCTCGGCTTGGCGGCCGGCGGAGCGGGTTCGGCCGGGTCGGGGTCCTTCGGCTCGGGCGTGCCCGGCACCGGGCCGGGGACCGCCCGCGGCGGGGCGGGGGCGTCCACGGACTCCCGCGGGGTCTCGGCCGTCACGGTGGAGGCGGGTACGGCGGCCGCGACCGGGTCCGGCGCCGCGGCCGGCTCGGCGTCGGTGTGTTCCTCGGCGGGTGCGGCCGGACGCCGAGGCGGGTCGGCGGGTGTCGACGGGTCCTGCGTCGGGTCGGACTCGAGGGGCGCCTCCGCGCCCCCGCCGTCGAACGGCTCGCCGTCGGCCTGGATGGACGGGCTGTCGGGCTGGACGGCGATCAGGGCCATGGCGCCTGCGCCGATGGCGAGCGCGGCGGCCACCGCCGCGGCGACCGCGGCGTGCTTGGTGCCGAACGACCGGAGCCGGGTCGCGCGCGTGGGTCCGGCTGCGCCGGCGACACCCGCGATCCCGGCACCGGCGCTGCCGGTGAGCAGTCCGCCGGTGATGAGGTGCTGGCCGAGGTCGCGGAGCATCCAGGAGACCTCGCGCACGTCGATGAACGCGCGGGTGCATTCGCCGCAGCCGTCCATGTGGACTTCCAGGCGGCGTTGCCTGCGGGGCAGGAGGCGGCCCTTGAGGTAGTCGTGCATGGCGGCGCGGGTGGTGCGGCACTCGGGTTCGTTGACGGTCTGGGCGTGTGCGGCGGCGAACGCGCCGGCGAGGCGTTCCTCGGCGCGGCGTAGTCGCATGGTCACGGCGTGGGGGCGTACGCCGAGGCCGGTGGCGATGTCGGTGACGGCCATGTCGTGGACGTGCCGGTCCAGGAGGATCTTGCGGTCCTCGTCGGCCAGGTCGGACAGGGCGGTGCGGAGCATGGAGGCGTCGGCCTCGCGTTCGGCGTCCAGCTCGGCCCCGGCGACGGTGGGTGTCAGGCCGTCGAGGGTGTCGTCCTCGACGGGGCGGGCGCGGCCGGCTTCGCGGGTCATGGAGATGGCTTCGTTGACCGCGGCTCGGCGCCAGTAGGGGGCGGGGTCGTCGATGGTGGCGCCGGTGGAGACGAGGCGGACCATCTTCTCGAGGGCGCGGCTGGTGGCTTCCTCGGCGTCGATGCCGGGTACGCGTGCTGCGACGGAGCGTACGACGTTGGGGCGATGCACCACCCAGTCGTCGACCGGTGCGTCATCGATGGTCACGCCGATCCACCCCCTTTCCGCGCAGAGCTGTCCCCACTCAGACGATCCTGGGAGGCGCAGCCCGGGTGCGCTGCGCTGGTAGGAGATACGGGCTAAATGCGTTGATCGGCCTACACGTGATTGATGTCTGAAATGGCACGTGAAAGGCGACGTTCCGCCCGATCCCGTTCGGGCCAGCATACGTAACGCAGCTTCAATATGGCCCGCTACGGCGGATGAAATCTGTCTCAGACCTGCCGCCCGGACGCTGACCTGCGACGTCGCGCGGTGCCCGTGGATGAATGCCCGTAGAGGACAACCCCGACATTTCGATCCTGCCCGTTCGGGGATCTCCCGGGCTCGCCCCTGGAACCCGCGCGCAACCCTTGGCCGGCTCCTCGCGGTGTGAAGAGACTCTGGCATGAGGACACCTGAACACCTGGTCAGATCCGCTTTTGTCGCGACCGCGGTCGTGGCGTGCACGGCCCTCGTGGCACCGAGCGCGGTGGCGCTCGCCGGGGCGGCAGCGCGGCCGACGTCGGCCGTGGCCGCTCCGGCGTCGGCGGCCGCGGCTACGACGTCGCTGGTCGCACCGTCGGTGCTCGCGCCGTCAGCGGTGACGCCGTCGGACGCGGACGACCTGACGCTCTCCCTGCCCGAACCGACGGGGCGGTACCCCGTCGGGCTGATGCCGCTCCATCTCGTCGACGAGGACCGCGCCGACCCGTGGGTGCCCACGACGCGCCGCGAGCTGATGGTGTCGCTGTGGTACCCGGCGGTCCCGCGCGGCGAGATCGCGCCGTACACGTCCGAAGCCGTCTCGACGGCGATCATCGAGGCCGCCCGGCTGCCGGTCGCGCCGGACATCCTGACGACGGTCGAGGCCCACGCCTACGACCGGGCCCCGGCGCTCCCCGGGCGGCGTCCGCTCGTGGTGCTCTCGCCGGGAGCGAGCCTCAGCCGCGAGTCGCTGACGTCGCTGGCCGAGGACCTGGCCTCCCGCGGGTACGTTGTGGCCGGCATCGACCACACGTACGAGGCCCGCGTGGTGGAGCTGCCCGGCGACCGGGTCGCCGGGTGCCTGCTCTGCGCGCGGGAGAACACCGCCGAGCTCGGCGCCTGGGTCGCGCACGGGCGCGGCGCCGACATCAGCTTCGTGCTGGACGAGCTCACCGGCGGCCGGCTGGGGCGGCACGCGCCGGCGATCGACGCGCGGCGCATAGCCGTCGTCGGCCACTCGCTCGGCGGGGCCTCCGCGGCGGTCTCGGTCATGGACGACCCGCGCGTGGACGCCGGGGTCAACCTGGACGGCACGTTCCAGGTGGACTTTCCCGAGGGCGGGACGGACCGGCCGTTCCTCATGCTGGGCGGCGCCGCGCACGAGCCGGGCGCCAGTGACGGGACGGACTGGCCCGACAACTTCGCGCGGCTGGGCGCGACGAGCCGGTGGCTGCAGGTCCCGACCGCGAACCACGGCTCCTTCACGGACCAGCTCATGTTCCTCGACCAGCTCGGGATGCCGCTGCCCGGCGGCCCGGGCACGATCGGCGGCGAGCGCGGCGTGCGGATCACGAGCGCGTACGTGGGCGCGTTCCTGGACCGGCACCTGCGCGGCCTGGACGCCCCGCTGCTCGACGGCCCGTCGCCGGCGTACCCGGAGGTGGAGTTCGCGGGCTGACGCGGTGACGCGGTGACGCGCGGGGTGCGGCGCGGCTGACCACCGCCGGCCCGGCGGGGCCGCCCGCGCCGATGTGCGCTTCTACCCCGTCATCGGGCCCGGAAACACCCTGTTTCCGGGCCCGATGACGGGGTAGAAGCGCACCTTCGTGGCCGGGGCGGAAACGTCTGGGTCGCGGGCGGTCAGGTGTCTAGGATCGCTGCATGTCGAACTCCGTGCCCGCACCGATCCACCCCGCCGTCGAGAAGGTCACCGCAGCGCTCGCCGAGGCGGGCGCCACGGGCCAGGTCCGCTGGCTGGACGACGCCGCGACGACCGCAGCACTCGCCGCCGAGTTCCTCGGCATCGGCGTCGGCCAGATCGCGAACTCCCTGGTGTTCCTGTTCGACGGGACGCCGACCCTCGTGCTCACCTCCGGCGCCCACCGCGTGGACACGGACTGGCTGGGGGAGCAGGTGGGCGCCACGATCACGCGGGCGTCGAAGGAGCAGGTCAGGGAGGCGACGGGCCAGGTCATCGGCGGCGTCGCGCCCGTGGGCCACCCGGCGCCCGTGCGCACCTACATCGACACCGCGCTCGGCGCGTACGACGAGGTGTGGGCCGCGGCCGGGCACGCCAAGACGGTCTTCCCGACGACGTTCGACGAGCTGGTCCGCATCACGGGCGGCACCCCGACGGCGGTCACCCCGGAAGGCTGACGCTGCTGCGGTTCAGGTCCGGCTCGCGGCAAGGGCTCGTTGAAGCGGCCGTCGAAGCGGACCGTCATGGCGGCAGTCTGTCGGATACACCAGGATCGGCTGCTGGACAGGAGGGCTGACTCGGGTTCAGCAGCGCTGGCGTCAGCGCAGCCCCGTGACCGTCACCCGGATCGACAGCAGCAGGTTGGTCGCCGTCACGAACAGCGTGTTGCGCTTGGCCCCGCCGAACGTGAGGTTGGAGCAGACCTCGGGCAGCAGCAGCTTGCCCAGCAGGGTGCCGTCGGGGTCCAGGCAGTGCAGGCCGTCGTGCGCGGCCGCCCAGATCCGGCCGCCGTCGTCGACCCGGACGCCGTCGAACGTGCCGGCGTCGCAGGTCGCGAGCACCTCGCCGCCCGACAGGGTCAGGTCGGGGCCGACGTCGAAGCGCCGCAGGTGCTCGCGCTCGCTGTCCGCGACGTAGAGGGTGCGCTCGTCGGCGGAGAAGGCCAGGCCGTTGGGCCCGGCGAAGTCGTCGGCGACGCGGGTGACCGAACCGTCCGGGTCCCGGCGGTAGACGTGGGTGCCTCCGGCCTCGGGGACGGCGGCGAAGCCCTCGTAGTCGCTCTGGATCCCGTAGGTCGGGTCGGTGAACCACACGCTCCCGCCGCTGTGCTCCACCAGGTCGTTCGGGCTGTTCAGGCGCTTGCCCTCCCAGCGGTCGGCCAGCGTGGTGACGGTCCCGTCCGGCTCGGTGCGCGTCACCGACCGGCTGCCGTGCTCGCACTGGAGCATCCGCCCCGCGCGGTCGATCGTCCGCCCGTTGGCGTAGCCGCCCGGGCTGCGCCACACGCCGACGCCACCCGTGGCCTCGTCCCACGCGAGCACCCGGTCGTTCGGGATGTCGCTGAACAGCAGGGTCCGCCAGGCCGGCGAGTACGCCGGACCCTCCAGCCAACTGCCCTCGTCGAAGAGCACCTCGGCGTACGTGTCGCCGCGCACGGGGGCGAACCGCTCGTCGTGGCGCTCCCACCGGGCGCGGATCCGGTTGTCGGTCACGTCTGTCCTCCTGTGTCCGGTTGCTTGCGTGTGACAGGTGCCAGGCGACGTGCACGGGACCCGAGGGTGCCGGATCCGCTGAACGTCGTTCGGCCTGGCTCCGAGTAGTTCACCCTGGATGGACTGTTCGGTGCAGCCAGATAACGCGGGTCCCGGCCGAACGAAATTCAGCCCTCCCGGCACCCCTCGCATTCGTGCTATGTACCCCGGAGGCCCGCGTGACCAGGCCGTGCCCCCCGGGCCTGCCCGACGCCGGCCTCAGAGCGCACCGAGCACGTCGGCCGCCGTCGTGACCTCGATCAGCGGCGCGTACAACCGCATGATGTCCAGGGCGCGCTCGTGGTTCTCCGGCGTCGAGCCCGCGCACGCGTCCTCGACGACCAGGACCCGGCGGCCCGCGTCGGCGGCCGCGAGGGCCGTGGAGATCACGCAGCAGTCGGTGGCCACGCCCGCCAGCACCAGGGTGCCGGCGTCGCGGGTGGCGGCCGCCAGCTCCGGGCCCCACTTGCCGAACGTGGTGCGCGTGACGACGGGCGCGCCCGCGGCGACGACGTCGGCGAGGTCGGTGATCTCGTACAGCGGGTCGTCCGCGGGCACGAGTGCGAACGGCCACTGGTCGAAGTAGGCGCGCCAGGCGCCGTCGGGCACGGCGGGGGCGACGTACCGGGTGAGGACGGTGCGGCCCGCGAACGCGGGCAGCAGGCGGCGGGTCCCGGCGAGCGCGCGCGGGTAGTCGGGGGAGGCCCAGGGGCTCGGCGGCACGGCGAACACGTCCTGCATGTCGATGACCACCAGGGCGGCATCCGGCCCGACGGCGTCCGCACCCGTGCTCATCGCTCCTCCTGCCGGCGCACCGCGCGGGCGCTCAGCAGCAGCGTCCCGGCGAACCCGATCACCAGGGCGACCAGCACGCCGAGGTTGGCCCACGCCCAGTCGCCGTCCGCCCCGCCGAGGGGGCCGAGCAGGTAGCCCTGCCAGGCCAGCCAGGGCGCGTAGGTGTTGGTCACCAGGCCCCAGCCGATGCCGGTGCCGACCACGACGAGCAGCACGGCGGCCCAGTTCACGGACCCGTACCGGCCGGCCGGGTCGTACAGGTCGGCGTCGGTGTAGTCGCGGCGGCGCAGCAGGATGTCGGCGAGCAGCACGCCGCACCACGCGGCGATCGGGACGCCGAGGGTGATGAGGAAACCCTGGAACGGGCCGATGAAGGAGTCGGCGACGAAGACGACGTAGATCGCGCCGACGACCATGAGCGCGCCGTCGATCGCGGCGGCCACCCAGCGCGGCGCGGGCAGGCCCAGGGAGAGCAGTGCGAGCCCGGAGGAGTAGATGTCGAGGGCGGCGCCGCCGATCAGCCCGGCCAGCGCGACGACGACGAACGGGATGAGGAACCAGGTGGGCAGGATCGTGGACAGGGCGCCGATCGGGTCGGCGCCGATCGCCTCGTTGAGCACGGGGTCGGAGCCGGCGAGCAGCAGGCCGAACACGAGCAGGACGACGGGGGCCAGCGAGGCGCCCAGCGTGGTCCATCCGACGATGCCGCGCCCGGAGGCGGAGCGCGGCAGGTACCGCGAGTAGTCGGCGGCCATGTTGACCCAGCCCAGCCCGAAGCCGGTCATCATGAACACGAGCCCGCCGATGACCTGCGGGCTGCCGCCGGCGGGGATCGCGGCGACCGTGGCCCAGTCGATGTGGTCGAGCACCAGGATGATGTAGACGACGGTGAGCACGGCGGTCAGCACCGTGATGACGACCTGGAGCCGCATCACGAGGTCGAACCCGAAGACGCCCGCGACCACCACGATGCCCGCCACCACCACGAGCGCCACGATCTTGGTGACCGTGCCGCCGCCCCAGCCGAGCGTGTCGAGCACGGTCGACGTCGCGAGCGTGGCCAGCGCGACGAGCACCGTCTCCCAGCCGACCGTGAGGATCCACGACAGCAGCGACGGCAGCTTGTTGCCCCGCACGCCGAACGCGGCCCGGGACAGGACCATGGTGGGCGCCGACCCGCGCTTTCCGGCCAGCGAGATGAACCCGCAGAACAGGAACGACACCACGATGCCAATGGTGCCGACCACGACCGCCTGCCAGAACGACACGGCGAAGCCCAGCAGGTAGGAGCCGTACCCGAGGCCGAGCACCGAGACGTTGGCCCCGAACCACGGCCAGAACAGGTTGCGCGGCGAACCGCGCCGTTCGGCCTCGTCGATGGTGTTCAGGGCGTTGGTCTCGACGCTCGTGGGCGCGCTGCTCATGGTGGCGATCCTGCCACGACGCACGAAGGGCCCGCACCGTCCTGGTGCGGGCCACTTCGTGAGCCGGTGTCGGGCGGAGCCGACCGGGTGGGTCAGCCGACCCGGGTGGGTCAGCCGATCCGGAGGTAGACCGGGCTGTCCTGCCAGATCTCGGTGTACCGGACGGTCTGGCCGGGGACCGGCGCCTCGATCTGCATGCCGTCGCCCGCGTAGATGGCGACGTGGCCCGGGGACCAGATGATGTCGCCCGGCTGCGCGTCGGCGGCCGAGACCTCGGTGCCGGAGTAGCGCTGCTGCGCCGAGGAGTGCGGCAGGGTGATGCCGACCTGGGCGTAGACGTAGGACGTGAAGCCCGAGCAGTCGAACCCGGCGGGGGTCGCACCGGCCCAGACGTAGGGGACGCCGAGGTACTGCATGGCGATGTCGACGATCTTGGACCCGGAGGTGGAGGCCGGGGCGGCCTTCTCCGCGGGCTTCTCGGCGACGGCGGTGGCCTCGACCTCCGCCTTGGCGGGCTCGGCCTCGACGACCGGCTCGGCCTCGACGACGGGCTCGGGCTCGGGCTCCGGCTCGGGGGCCGGCGTCACCTTGATGGTGCCGGTCTCCAGCTCGAACTCGCTGTCGGCGGCGACCTTCACGGCGGGGGCGGTGTCCACCTTGGCCGTGGTCAGGGCCGCGGTGGCCACCTCGGCGTCGGTCGACTTCTGCGTGGCGTCCTGGACGGCGTCGCGCACGGCCTCGAGCTCGGCGGTGTTCGTGCTGGGGTCGTTCGCGGGGGCGGCGTTGGCCGGGATGCCGAGCAGGGAGATGAGGAGTCCCGATCCGGCGGCGACGACCGCGCCACGGCGGGCGGTCGCGGAGATGCCGCGGGACGCGGCACGAGAGATCGGGGTCAGCGGGGTGAGCGGTGCGTGGGCAGCACGATGGCGCCCGGGCATGCGTGTGGTCACAGCAGTTTCTCCCGGCGCCTACGAGGTGAGCTGTCGGATTCGGATCGGAGAATGACCCGGCCGCGTCGTGCTGGTTGCGGCTTCACCCCAAGGGCACCTGGCGGTGCCCACGTACTTGGTTCCCCCGTCCCTGTCATCTGTTCAGAGCAGATCTCGCGGCGGTGACAGGGCTCGGCGTCCACCACGAGTGCCCACGGAATTCCCCGTGAGCGGGACCGACCGTAGCCCGCCTCGGCGCGAAAGTCACGATCGCGTTACGGACATCCCGGTCGGTGCTGGAGCTATTGACCGGAATGTCCGACCTACGCTAGTGCGATGGGCGCCGGCCTGATCGAGGGCGGCGCCCACCGGGTCGAAGGTCCCGACTAGGACATCTGTCCAGGTCGCACATTGTGGTTGCGGGCGAACAGGTTGTCCGCGTCGTACCGCCGCTTGACCGACGCGAGCCGCTCGTAGGTCGACTTCGGGTAGACGTCTGTGACGTCCGTCTCATCCGCGGTCGTGAGGAAGTTCGCGTACGCCCCGCTGAGATGCGGGGCGAGCTTGCCCCAGATCGCGTCCACGCCCTCCCGCGCGGCATCGACGACGGCCACCGGACCGCCCGTCACGGTCGCGACCATCAGGTCCGCCTGGCGGTGCGCGTACGCCGTGGCGTCGCTCGGCACCCGCGCCACCGCGCCACCGACGGTCCGGATCGCGATCGACGGAGCGCCCGGCGACGTGCCGACCTGCGCCAGGATCTGCAGCACCTCGGGCACCGCCTCCCGGTCGACGAAGCCGTCGTGGGCGAGCACCTCGATCCCGGGCGGCGGAGAGCCGCCCTCCACCAGCACGTCCGCGTAGGCCATCAGGGCCACGTCGTCGGCCACCACCGTGCCGAGCCGCCGGACCGGGTCGATCGCCCGGGCCGCGGCCGCGGCGTCGTCCCCGTCGAACGCGACGTGGATCTCGACGGGCGCCTCCGGCCCGCCCGCGAACGGGTTGGCGAGGTTCGCGATGGACGTGAGCTCCTCGGGGGCCGTGCGCAGGTACTCCGCCCAACCCTGGAGCACCTCGACGGCCTCGGACTGCGGGAACACGACCTTGCCGAAGAAGACGTCGGTGGTCGGGTGCGCCACGAAGTGGAACGCCGTCACGACCCCGAAGTTGCCACCGCCGCCCCGGATCGCCCAGAACAGGTCCGGGTGCTCGTCGGCGCTCGCGGTGACGAACGAGCCGTCGGCCAGGACCAGCTCGGCGGCCACCACGTTGTCCAGGGCCAGGCCGTGCTTGCGGACCTTCCAGCCGATGCCGCCGCTCAGCGTCAGTCCGCCGACGCCGACGCTCCTGGTGTCGCCGGAGGAGATCGCCAGGCCGTGCGGGGTGAGGGCCTCGGCGACGTCACCCCAGTGGGCTCCGCCGCCGATCCGCACGACGTGCCGCCCGGGGTCGACCACCTCGACGCCCGCGAGGGGGCTCAGGTCGATCACGATGCCGCCGTCGTTGGTACCGAAGCCCGCGAAGCTGTGGCCGCCGCCGCGCACCGACAGCGTGAGCCCCGACTCGACGGCGAAGCGGACGGCGGCCTGGACGTCCTCGACCGTCCGGGGGCGCAGGACGTAGGCGGGGCTGCCCGCGGCGAGCCGCGAGCGACCGACGTCCTCGTACCCGGCGTCGCCGGGCTCGATGATGTCGCCGCGGAAGTCGCGGCGCAGGGATTCTTGCGCTGAGCTCATGGTCATCCTCTCGGGAGGTGCAGGCCGGGTGCCGCACCGACCAAGAGATGACTCCGCACACCCCGCAGGTGTGACAGACCCCGCTGTGACACGGGCCACCCGGTCCAGCACCGGCCGCGAGTCACCGCACCCCCGCCAGCACCGCCTCCGCCACGACCAGGTCCTCCCACGACATCCCGGTGGTCTTGACCACGAGCGGCCGCGCCGGGTCGGGGCGGACGGCGCCGGTGACGACGTCGCGCATCGGCACCAGGTCCTCGGCGTTCAGGGCGCCGTCCGCGATCGCGAGCACCACGTCGCCCGCCTCGCGCAGTGCGGCGCCCGGGTCCTCGACGACGACGGTCCCGCGAGCGAGCAGGTCGGCCGGCAGCTCCCGGGCGCCCGGCTCGTGCGAGCCGACCGCGATCACGACGGCGGTGTCCGCGACCAGCGCGGCGTCCAACAGCGGCTCGCGGGCCGACGTCGCGCACACGATGACGTCGGCGGCGCGCAGCGCGTCGTCCGACCCGGGGCCGCCCAGCCGGATCACCCGGCCGCCGGCGATCCGCGCGCCCTCCGTCCCGGCGACCCGGTCCGGGTCCCGGACGAGCTGGCTGACGTGGGCTGGCGGCCGCCGCCCGCCCGGGGCGTCCGCGAGCGTCGCGACGTGCCCGTGGGCCTGCGGTCCCGCGCCGATGACGGCGACGCGGAGCGGGTCGGTGACGTGGAGCGGGTCGGCGCCCTCCAGCAGCCGGTCCAGCACCGCCGCCACCGACACGGCGGGCGTGCGCAGGGTGGTCAGCGCGATGCCGTCCAGCACGGCGACCACGCCGAGCGTGGCGGCGTCGAGCAGCAGGTACGAGCCCTGGACGCGGGGCAACCCGCGGGCCGCGTTCCCCGGGGCGACCGCCGCGACCTTGATCCCGACGTGCGCCCGGTCGCCGCCGCCGTCGGACGGCATGAGCAGCAGCTCGCCGGCCGGCACCGGCACGCCCTGGCGGGGCAGGTCGGCGGCCGGGTCCAGCCCGGCCACCAGGGCTGCCCGGAGGGCGGCGACGGCGTCGGCGGGGGAGCAGGCGGCGGCCACGGCCGCGGCGTCCAGCACGAGGGGCGCGGTCATCGCAGCACGAACCCGGGCACGAGGGTGTCGGCGGGGTCGACCACGAACCGGTGCTCGCCCGTGCGGTACGCCGTGCCGGTGACCTGCGGGATCACGGCGGGCAGGTCGCCCACCCGCGCGGTCCCGACGACGGCCCCTGTGAACGTCGAGCCGACGATCGAGGTGTGCTCCAGCACGGGGCCGCCGACGCCGACCCGGCCGTCGTCGGCCAGCACCGCCAGCCGGGCGCAGGTGCCCGAACCGCAGGGTGACCGGTCGACCTGGCCGTCGGCGAAGACCGTGACGTTGCGCTGGCGGACTGTTCCGTCGGCGCCGTCGCCGTCGCCGAGTCCCCTGCCGGGGTCGCCGAGCTCCTCGAACAGGATGGTCCCGTAGACCCCGCTCAGGCGCGGGTCGGTGGGGTGGACGGCGCGGCCGCCGGCGTCGAGCGCACCCTTGATCTCGCGGCCCACGGCGATGAGGTCCGCGTAGCTCGCCGGGACGACCGACAGGCCGAGGCTCGCGGCGTCGACGCTCGCGTAGATCGCACCCCCGTAGGCCAGGGTCGCGGACGCCGTGCCCCGTGTGGTGGGGACCGCGACGTCGCGGGCCAGCACGTAGCTGGGCACGTTCACGAAGTCGACGCCGACCGTTCGCCCGGCCGCCCGGTGCACGCGCGCGGTGACGCGCCCGGACGGGACGTCCACGACGACGTCGACGGTCCCGTCGTCGGGCGCCGCCACCAGGCCGGTGTCGACGGCCCAGGCGCCCAGCGCGATGGTGCCGTGCCCGCAGGCGGTCGAGAACCCGTCCTTGTGCCAGAAGAGCACGCCGAGGTGGGCGCCGTCGTCGTCGGGCGGGACGACGAACCCGCCGTACATGTCCGCGTGCCCGCGCGGCTCGGAGCACAGCAGCCGCCGCAGGTCCTGGGCGTCGGGACTCGCCAGGGCACGGGCGCGGCGGTCGGCCACCGAGTCGCCGGGCAGCGGCACGGGCGGCTCCGCGACGATCCGGAACGGCTCGCCCGCGGTGTGGTAGTCGGTCGTGGCGACGGTCTGCGTGATCACGCGGCCATCCTCGGCCATCCGGGTGAGGGCGTCCACGGTCGTTGGCACACGTCGCAGGGTTGGATCAGGTGAAGCCGAGCTCGCGGGTCTCCGCGGACAGCACGTCGGCGCGTGCCGTGGTGTGCTGAACGAGGCTGTCTGTCGCCTCACATCATGCGGATGCATGTAGTCGCCCGGGGCAACCATGGGATAGGACTGAAGGAGACGGCAGGCGCCGTCGGAACCAACGCAAGGAGTGAGCGCGATGACCAGGGACCGTTTCCAGGGCAAGGTAGCGATCGTCACGGGAGGCGGCAGCGGCATCGGCGCGGAGATCTCCCGCGAGCTCGCCGCCGAGGGCGCCGCCGTGGTCGTGACCGACATCAAGCTGGAGTCCGCCCAGGGCGTGGTGGACCAGATCGTCGCCGCCGGCGGCACGGCGGCGGCGTTCGCGCAGAACACGGCCCAGGCCGACGAGTCGCGCGCCGCCGTGGACTTCGCCGTCGAGCAGTACGGGGCGCTCCACCTCGCGGTGAACAACGCGGGCATCGGCGCGCCGCCCGCCAAGATCGGCGAGTACGACGTCGCGGCGTGGGACCGCGTGCGCGCCGTCGACCTCGACGGCGTCTTCTACGGCCTGCGCTACCAGCTGCCCGCGATGGTCGCGGCCGGCGGCGGCGCGATCGTGAACATGGCCTCCGTGCTCGGCTCCGTCGGCATCGCGGAGAACGCCGCCTACGTGGCGAGCAAGCACGCGCTCGTGGGCCTGACCAAGGTCGCCGCGCTGGAGTACACCGAGCAGGGCGTGCGCACCAACGCCGTCGGCCCGGGCTTCATCGACACCCCGCTCGTCCGGGCCTCGCTGAGCCCGGAGGCGCTCACGGCGCTCGAGAACGAGCACGCCAGCAAGCGGCTCGGCACGGACAAGGAGGTCGCGGCGCTCACGCTGTTCCTGCTCAGCGACGAGGCGTCCTTCATCTCCGGCAGCTACCACCTGGTCGACGGCGGCTACTCGGCGCACTGAGGCGGGGCGGCCCGGGCGGGTGGGTCGTGCCGCCGGCACCTTCCGGGTCCGGCTCGGCTCAGGCCTTGTCCGCGGCGGAGGACGCCGGGGCGTCCTCCGCCGTCGGCGCTTCCTCCGCCGTCGGCGCGTCCGTAGGCTCCGGAGCCTCGGCCGGCGCCCCGGCGCCGTCCGCCGTCGGCGACCTCCGCGCCGCCCGTTGGGTTTTCCGCTCCGCGGCCTCGGCGTCGTCCTGGAACACGTCGTCGAGCGTCACGACGAACGTCGTGAACAGGGTCACGAGGATCGCGATGACCCACAGCGTCCACTGCAGGGGCGCGAACGGGATCAACGACCCGAGCCACCAGAACAGCCAGGCGAGGCCGCCGCCGACCAGGACGATGAGGACCGCCCCGATCACCTTGCCGGCGTCCAGCTTGCGGCGGGGACGGTCCTTGGTGACGCGCGCGCCGACCGCCCGGCGTGCCGCGCGGGTCGCGAGCTCGTTGACGGCCTTCTCCAGTGCCTCCTTGCCCTCGCCCTCGGGCATGTCCCGGTGGATGGTCACGAGCCTGGCGAGCTTGCGGTCGGTGCCGGGTACCACCCCGAGGAACGCCGCGAACGCCGACACCACGGCGCCGATCGCGGGCAGCCCCACCGACAGGATCGACACCATCTCCGAGGTGATCACGGCGCAGAGCCTACCCACGGGGAGCTGCCTCCGACGGCACGTCGACCACAGCAGTTGCTGCCAGAACTCGCGGCCCGCTGGCAGCAACTGCTGTGCTCGACGCCCGCTTGGGGGAGGGCCGCTCCACCAAAGGTCGTAGGGCGGGTGTGGTCCTGCGGGCGATGTGTCCCCGCGCCCTGCTCGACAGGGTTGTCTCGTCCGGAAAACACCCCTGGACCAGACCGAACACCTGCCGAGCGCGAGGAGCGCGACGATGTTCTCGTCCCACGACCACACACCCACCGAGCGGCCCGTCCGGCGCCGCCCACGAGCTCTGGCGGCCCTCGCTCTCCTCGGGGCGCTCGCCGTCGCCGCGGCACCGGCCGCCACGGCGTCCGCACTCCCGGCCGCCACCGCGGCAGCCGTCCCGACCGCCGACCAGCCCCTGCCGCCCCCGCCGGTCGCGGCGCCCTCCGGCGAGCACGCCCTGGAGCGGTCCGACGTCGACGCCTGGCTCGACGGCCTGCTGCCCGCCGCCCTGGAGAGCGGGGAGATCGCCGGCGCCGTCGTCACCGTGGTGCACGACGGCGAGGTGGTCACCACCCGCGGCTACGGCCACGCCGAGACGGGCACCACGGGCGGCGACGCCGTGCCGGTCGACGCCGAGCAGACCCTGTTCCGCCCGGGCTCCGTCTCCAAGCTCTTCACCGCCACGGCCGTGCTGCAGCTCGTGGAGAGCGGCGACCTCGACCTGGACACCGACGTGGCCGAGTACCTCGACTTCGACGTGCCGCGCCGGTTCGACGAGCCGATCACGCTCCGGAACCTGCTCACCCACACGGCCGGGTTCGAGGAGCGGGTCGGCGGCCTGATCGGGTTCGGCGACCAGCCCGTGGTGCTCCGCGACGCCCTCGCCGGGGACCCGCCCGAGCAGATCTACGCGCCCGGTACCGTCCCGGCCTACTCCAACTACGGCAACGCGCTCGCCGGCTACGTCGTCGAGCGGGTCAGCGGCGTGCCCTTCGAGGAGTACGTGCGGCGCAACATCTTCGAGCCGGCCGGGATGACGTCGTCGACCTTCGCGCAGCCGCTGCCGGCCGCGCTCCAGGACCGCATGTCGCAGGGCTACGCCACGTCGTGGGACGCCCCGGGGCAGTTCGAGATCGTCGGGACGCCGCCGGCCGGTTCGCTCACGTCGTCCGCCCCTGACATGGCGCGCTTCATGCTGGCCCAGCTCGGCGAGCCCGGCGCGGGGTCGCTGCTGGACCCCGACACGCTGGACCTGATGCACGCCCCCGCCCTCGACGAGAGCACGCTCGGCGGCCTCGCGGCAGCGCCCCGGATGACGCTCGGGTTCTTCGACGAGAGCCGCAACGGCCACCGGATCGTCGGCCACGGCGGCGACACCCAGTTCTTCCACTCGCACCTGCAGCTCTACCCCGAGGAGCGCACCGGCATCTTCGTGTCGCTGAACAGCTCGGGCACCGGCGGCTACGCCACCCTCCCCCTGCGCGAGGCCGTGCTGCAGGGCTTCACCGACCGCTACTTCCCGGCGGACGACGGCGGCGCGAGCGCCGGAACGACCTCCGGCTCCACCGCCGACGACGTGACCGTCGACCAGGACACCGCGCGCGAGCACGCCGCGCTCGCCGAGGGCAGCTACGCCTCCTCGCGCGGCATCCAGAGCAACTTCCTCGCGACCCTCGACGTGCTGAGCCCCACCCAGGTCACGGCCACGGCGGACGGCCGTCTGCTCATCACGCCCGGCCCCGGCGCGACCACACCCGCCCTGTACGAGGAGGTCGAGCCCTGGGTCTGGCGCGAGGTCGACGGCCAGCGGACCATCGCCATGCGGGTCGCGGACGACCAGGTCCAGGCCATCGTCTACGAGGGGGCCTTCACGCTGCTGCCCGGGCAGCCGGAGCGCGCCCAGGGCGTGGTGCTCCCCGTGCTCGGGGTGTCCGCGCTGATCCTGCTGGTGGCCGCCGTCGCGTGGCCGGTCGGTGCGATCCGCCGCCGGGTGCGCAAGGAGTCGCTGCCGCAGGGCACCGGGCGCGTCACCCGCATCATGACCAAGATCGCGGCGATCGCCACGGTGCTCGCCCTCGTCGGGTGGGCCGTCACCGTGCAGACCGTGATGAGCCTCCAGGACGTTCCCGAGGCGTCCCTGCGCCAGCTCCAGGCCGTCCAGGCGATCGGCGTGCTCGGCATCGTCCCGGCCGTGCTGCAGGTCGTCGGCGCCGTCCGGCACCGGCACGGCTGGCGCCGCATCGCCGGCACCGTGCTCGTGGTCCTCGCCCTGGCCGGCGTGGCGTGGCTCGCCTTCGAGCTCCGCCTGCTGGCGCCGTCGGTATCGTACTGATCCATGCCCAGGACAGGCGGGGGGCCCGCCACGGACGGCCCCACGGTGCTCGACGACGTGATCCTCCCGGTACGTCCCCGCCGGTTCGACGCACTGCTGAACCGGCTCGGTCTGACCAGCCTCGTGGCGCGCGACGCGCTCCTGGCGGCCGTGGTCCTGGTCGTGACCGCGGTGCTGCTGGTCGGTCTGTTCGGGTTCGTGGTCGTCGAGGAGGGCCTGACGATCGGCCCGGTGCAGGGCGTGCTGCTGGCGGTCGCCGTGTGCGTCCAGGCGCTGCCGCTCGTCCTGCGCCGGGTCCGCCCGGTCCTGTGCCTCGTCCTCGTCGTGGCCTGCCAGGTGGCCATCACCGCGGTATCGCCCGACGACCTGTCGATCGGCGGCATCCCGCAGTTCATCGCCGGCTACACGGTGGGCACCCTGCTGCCGGTGCGGCGGGCGCTCGCGGTGACGGCGGCGGCGGCCCCGGTCGCGGCGCTCGCCGCGGCGGCCACCGCTCTCGTCACCGGGAACGACTCGCTGGTGCCTGTGCTCAACCACCTCGCCTCGGGCCTGATCAGCTACGTGGTCAGCGCCCTGGTCGGCACCACGGTCGCCACCCGCCGCGACTACACCGAGCTGGTCCGGCTCCGGGCCGCGGAGGTGCTGCGGACACAGCGCGCGACCACCCAGGCGGCCGTCTTCGCCGAGCGCTCCCGCATGGCCCGCGAGCTGCACGACGTCGCCGCGCACCACCTCTCGGGGCTGGTCGTGCAGGCGGCCGCCGTCGAGCGGCAGATCGACAGCGACCCCGAGGCCGCGAAGAAGGGCACCGCCTGGATCCGCGCGCAGGGCAAGGAGACGCTGGACAGCCTCCGGCTCATCGTCGGCGTGCTGCGGGAGCGCCCGGGCTCCGGCGGGCCCGGCGAGGACCCGCACGACGCGCCGCCGCCCGGGCTCGGCGCCCTCGACGACCTGGTCCGGACGGCGCGCGCCCTCGGCGACACCGTCGACCTGGACCGGGCGGGGCGGCCGCGGCCGCTGGCCCCCATCGCCGACGCCGCGTTCTACCGGGTCACGCAGGAGTCGCTGTCCAACGCGCGCCAGCACGCGCCCGGCGCGCCGGTCCGGATCTCCGTGCGGTACGACGAGCGGGAGGTGGTGCTCGAGGTGACCAACGAGCGGGCGCCCGGGCGCGCCCCCGGCGGGTCCGCGGCGGGCTCGGACCGGCGCGGCATGGGGCTGATCGGCATGGGGGAGCGCGCGCACCTGGTGGGCGCCGTGCTCGGCACCGGGCCGACGCCGTCGGGCGGCTGGCGGGTGCGTCTCGCGCTCCCGCTGCACCACGAGGTCACGACCGCGACGCCGGCGCGCCCGGCGCTCGCCGAGGGGGGACAGGGATGATCAGGGTCATGCTCGTCGACGACCAGGCGGTGGTCCGGGCGGGGTTCCGGTTCCTCCTGGAGCAGGCCGACGACATCGAGGTCGTCGCCGAGGCGTCGAACGGACCGGCGGCGGTCGAGCTCGCGCGCCGGCACCACCCCGACGTCGTCTGCATGGACGTGCGCATGCCGGGCGGCGACGGCCTCGCGGCGACGCGCGAGATCGTGGCGGGCGGGTCCGGCAGCGCCGTGCTGGTCGTGACCACGTTCGACCTCGACGAGTACGTGTTCGGCGCCCTGGAGGCGGGCGCGAGCGGGTTCATCCTCAAGGACTGCGAGCCGGAGGAGCTGATCGACGCCGTCCGCCGCCTCGCCGACGGGCAGGGCCTCATCGACCAGGCCGTCACCCACCGGGTCATCACGGAGTTCGCCCGCCGCACGGCCCCGCCGCGGTCCGCCGCGGACGAGGCGGCCGCCGCGGCGCAGCTCACGGCCCGCGAGGCCGAGATCGTGCGGCAGCTCGCCCGTGGGCTGTCCAACGCCGAGATCGCCCGGGAGCTCGTGGTCGAGACGAGCACGGTGAAGTCCCACCTCGGCCGCGCCATGGCCAAGGTCGGCACGCGCGACCGCCTCCAGACGGTGGTCTGGGCCTACCAGAACGGCCTGGCCCCGGGCTGAGCTGGCTGCGCCGGGGCCGCGGCCGGGTGATCGGCAGAATGTCAGGTGGTCGGCACCTCGAACTACCGATCACCTGACATTCTGCCGACCGCCCGGATCCCGGCCGCCCGCAGCCCCGCGACCTCGAACGGGGTCGGGTCGAAGGTGCCGAACCGTTCGCGGAACTCGGCGGCGCGGCCCGGCCACAGGAGCGTCAGGCGGCCCGAGCGCTCGTCCACGTACCAGCTTCGGCAGCCGCCGCGCAGCCAGACCGTCTCCGCCGCGCGGCGGTCCACCTCCTCGGTGTACGCCGCCTCGGCCGCCGCGGACACGTCCAGCGGTTCGCCCGTCGCGTCCAGGTGGTCGAGCGCGCCCAGCACGTAGCCGATCTGCGCCTCGATCACCTCCAGGGCCGAGTGGTGGCCGAGCCCGGCGTTGGGGCCGTCCAGCACGAACAGGTTCGGGAACCCGTGCACCACCGTCGAGGCATGGCTCGTCATCCCGCCCGACCAGTGCTCGGCGAGCGTGCGCCCGTCGCGGCCGGTGACGAGGTGGGCGAACGGCGGGCGCGTGGTCTCGAAGCCCGTGGCCAGCACGATCACGTCCACCTCGTGCCGCGCGCCCGAGGCCGCGACCAGCGTGGACCCCTCGACCGCGACGGGCGCGGCGGGCTCCAGCGTCACGTGCGGCTCCTGGAGGGCCGGGTACCAGTCGTCGCTGAACAGCGCGCGCTTGCAGCCCACCGCGTAGTCCGGGGTGAGCAGGGCGCGCAGCGCCGGGTCCGGCACCTGGGCGCGCAGGTGCGCCTGCGCCCGCTCGCGCAGCTCGGCCTCCGCCGTCGTGCCCGCGATCCGGGCGTCGAACAACCGCTCCGCCTCCGCGGCGAGCGCCGCGCGGTCGGGCCGCGCCTCGCCGGACGCGTACGCCCGGTCCCCGCGCGGCAGCACCCAGGGCGGGGTGCGTTGCAGCACGACGACGGACGCCGCCCGCCGGGCGACCTCCGGCACGAGCTGCACGGCGCTCGCCCCGGTGCCGACCACGGCGACGCGCAGCCCGGCCGGCAGGTCGCGGTCCCAGCGGGCGGAGTGGAACACCCGGCCCGGGAACGTGGCGAGGCCCGGGATCTCGGGCACGCGGGGCTCGCTCAGCCGGCCGACGGCGGTGGCCAGCACCCGCGCCGTCAGCGGCCCGCGCGACGTCGTCAGGCGCCACGCGCCGGCGTCGTCGTCCCAGCGGGCCCCTGTGAGGTCCGTGCCGAGGCGCAGGTGCGGGGTCAGGCCCTCGGACCCGACGACGTCGCGGACGTACCGGTGGATCTCCGCGCCCGGTGCGAACACGCGTGACCAGGCCGGCTGCGGCAGGAACGAGTAGGAGTACAGGGCGCTCGGGATGTCGCACGCGACGCCCGGGTAGACGTTGTCGCGCCAGGTGCCGCCCACGTCGTCGGCACGCTCCAGGACGGTGAATCCGGTGCGCCCGGCGCGCCGCAGGCGCACGCCGAGGCCGACGCCGGCCAGTCCCGCGCCGACGACCGCCACGTCGACGTCGGGGGCCGGGCCGTCGTGCCTGTCCGGGTGGTCGCCGTGCCTGTGCGGGTGCGCCGCCGTCACCCCACCTGCTCGTACGTGGTGGTGCGCTGCCGCACCGGGCGGCCGAGCTCGGCGGCCAGCCGCGTCACGTCACCCACCGTGAGCTCGCGGCCCTGCTCGGGTCCGGCGTCGGGGTCGAGCACGCCGTCGAGCAGCACGCCGCCCAGGTCGTCGGCGCCGCCCGCGAGCACGCGCTGCGCTCCGCGCATCCCGAGCTTGGTCCAGGCGGCCTGCACGTGGTCGATCCGCCCGGCCAGCATGAGCCGCGCGACGGCGTGCAGGGCGCGGCTCTCGCGCAGGGTCGCGACCCGCGCGCCGGGCACGGGCACGGGCGACTCGGACGGCAGCCACGGCATGGGGATCAGCTCCGTGAACCCGCCGGTCGCGTCCTGGACCCGGGCGAGGGCGCGCAGGTGCCGCACCTGGTCGCGCGCCGACTCGACGTGGCCGTACACGATCGTCGCCGTCGACCGCAGGCCCGCGGTGTGTGCGGCGGTGACCAGCTCGACCCAGCGGTCGGCGGGGATGTCGGTGCCGCCGGTGAGGAGGTCGCGGACCTGGTCGTCGAGGATGCGCGCGCCCGTGCCCGGCACGGTGTCGACACCGGCCTCGCGCAGGAGCGCCAGCCAGTCGGTGAGCGGCAGGCCGGCGCGGGCGGCGCCGTCGGCCAGCTCGGCGGGCCGGAACGCGTGCAGGTGCAGCCCGGGACCGCCCTGCTTCACCGCCCGGGCGAGGTCGAGGTAGGCGTCGGCGCCCTGCTCGGCGGGCGGCGCGCCCTGCGCGCACACCTCGGTGGCGCCCAGCGCGACCGCCTCGGCCGCGAGCTCCGCGACGCGTTCGGGCGGCAGGCCCAGCGACGCGTCGATGTTCCGGTTCACGGCGTACGTCACGGCGTCGCCGACCCGCTCGCGGCGCACCTCGTCGGCGAGCGCGGTGAGCTCCTCGAGGTCGGCGCCGTCGGCCCCGAGCAGCTCGACCCACGCGGCGTCGTCCGCCCCACCGGGATCGGCCTGCACGTCCCCGACCAACCGCCCCAACCGCCCCGCCTTGTTGAGTGCTGGGTATTTGCGGGAATCCGGACCGGATTCCCGCACATACCCAGCACTCAACGAAGAAGGGGAGGAGGGGAACTCGCCCAGGAGGGCGTCGTGGCGGGCCAGGCCGTAGTCGTCCGCGAGGGCCAGGACCCGGTCGCGGAGCCGGTCGTCGAGCCACTCCGCCCCCGCGCGCGCCTCGCGCAGGTAGTGCGGGTGCGCCGTCAGCCGCTCGCGCAGCGTGTACCCGCCCTCGGCGGTCAGCCGGGCCAGGTCCTCGATGTGCGGCCAGGGCCGTTCGGGGTTCACGTGGTCCGGGGTGAGCGGGCTGACGCCGCCCCAGTCGTCGATGCCGGCCCGGACCAGGAGCTGCAGCTCGGCGGCGTCGGTCAGGTTCGGCGGAGCCTGCACGCGCATCCCCGGGCCGAGCAGCACCCGTGTCACGGCGACGGCGGCCGCGTACTCCTGCGTCCCCAGGTCGGCGGCGCCCATCATCGCGGTGGCCGACTTGGCGCGGAAGTTCTGCACGATCACCTCCTGCACGTGACCGTGCCGGGCGTGCGCGTCGCGCAGCGCGAGGATCGAGTCGACCCGCTCCGCGTAGTTCTCGCCGATGCCGAGCAGCACGCCGGTCGTGAACGGGATGCGGGAGCGGCCGGCGTCCTCGATCACGCGCAGGCGCAGGGCCGGGTTCTTGTCGGGGGAGCCGAAGTGCGCCTCGCCCTTCTCGGTCCACAGCCGCGACGAGGTGGTCTCCAGCATCATGCCCATCGACGGGCCGACCGGCTTGAGCCGCTGCAGCTCCGCCCACGACATCACGCCCGGGTTGAGGTGGGGCAGCAGCCCCGTCTCGTCGAGGATGAGCCGGGCCATGTGGCCCACGTAGTCGAGCGTCGAGGCGTACCCGTGGTCGTCGAGCCACTGCCGGGCCACCGGCCAGCGGTTCTCCGGGCGGTCGCCGAGCGTGAGCAGCGCCTCCTTGCAGCCCAGCGCGGCACCCTGCCGGGCGACGTCGAGCACCTCCTCGGCCGACATGTACGGCGAGATGCCGGCCTTGGCGAGCTTGCCCGGCGTCTGCACGAAGATGCAGTAGTGGCACCGGTCCTGGCACAGGTGCGTCAGCGGGACGAACACCTTGCGGGAGTAGGTGAGGACGCCGGGCCGCCCGGCCTCCGCCAGCCCCTGGTCGCGCAGCGCACCGGCGACGGCGAGCAGCCGGTCGAGGTCGGCGCCGCGGGCGTGCAACAGCACCTCGGCGTCCGCCCGCGTGTCGGCGTCCGGCCTGGTCGACGCGCTGCCACCGGCCGCCTCCAGCCGGTCGAGGGCCGCGGCCAGGACCGCGGGGTCGGGGGGCTGCGGCTGGTCGTCGGGGCGCGCGGGCATGCGCAGTGTCAGGGGAACAGTCATGAGCCCACCTCGGGTGCGGGAACCGGATCGCGATGGTCCGGAGGGGACTGCCCGACACTATGTCATCGCGGCGTCACCCCACTTCGGCGAGGGTGCCCTCCTCGGCGGTGACGAGCGAGGCGATGGTCGCGAAGAACCGAGCGATCCCGGGCAGGTTGGCGCCCTTCGCGCGCGACGCCGCGAAGTCCTCCGACGTGCGCCACTCGACGATGTCGAGCCACTCGTCGTCCGGAAGCTGCACGAGGCGTGCCCCGAGGAACCCGGTGCGGTCGGCCTCGAAGTCGGCGAGCATCGCCGGCCGCGCGGCCAGCATCGCGTCGATCCTCTCGGGCAGCACCCGGAATCGGGTCAGCTCCACGGACGTGCTCATCGTGTCTCCTGGGGTCTGCAGGTGGTTGTTCGCGCTCACCGTAGGCCACAAGGGGGGTCATCCGGCTGTATGCGCGGTGTGGGAATCCCGGATATCACCCGCTCGATCATCTTGCTAGCGTCCCTGGGACCAGCAGGCGGGCAATGCCGCCGGCCTGCTCCGGCTCCTGACCGACTGAGGTGGTCTCCCATGGTTCTCCGCCGCGCACCGATCATCGCCGCCGTCGCCACGGCCGCGCTCCTGGCGACGGGGGCGGCCGTCGTCCCCGCCCTCGCGGCCGTTCACGAGGCGCCGACGGCCACGCAGCCCGTAGCCGCAGCGCCCGCCGACGTCGTTCCCGCCGCCGCGCCGGAGGCCGCCACCCCCGTCGAGGCGAACGGTCAGCTCAGCGTCTGCGGCGTGCGCCTGTGCAACGAGCAGGGCAAGCAGGTCCAGCTGCGCGGCATGAGCACGCACGGTACCCAGTGGTACTCGCAGTGCGTGGACGACGCATCGCTCGACACCCTCGCGCACGACTGGAACGCCGACGTCATGCGGATCTCCACGTACGTGCAGGAGGACGGGTACGAGACCGACCCGGCCCGGTTCACCGCGCTGGTCAACCGGTACATCGACCTGCTCACCGCGCGCGGCCTGTACGCCATCGTGGACTGGCACATGCTCGACCCTGGCGACCCGAACTTCAACCTGGAGCGCGCCAAGACCTTCTTCACCGCGATCGCCGAGCGGAACAACGGCAAGAACAACATCATCTACGAGGTCGCGAACGAGCCCAACGGGGTGTCGTGGCAGACCATCAAGGGCTACCACGAGCAGATCGTCCCGGTGGTGCGCGCCAAGGACCCGGACGCCGTCATCCTGCTCGGCACCCGCGCCTGGTCCTCGCTCGGCGTCTCCGACGGCGCGAGCGAGTCCGAGGTCGTGAACAACCCCGTCAACGCCTCGAACGTCATGTACACGTTCCACTTCTACGCGGCGTCGCACGACCAGGAGTACCTGGACACCCTGTCCCGCGCCGCCGACCGGATCCCGATGTTCATCACCGAGTTCGGCACCCAGGACTACGCGGGAGAGGGCGCCAACGACTTCGCCATGGCGCAGCGCTACCTCGATCTCGCCGCGCAGAAGAAGATCAGCTGGGTCAACTGGAACTTCTCCGACGACCACCGCTCCGGCGCCGTCTTCACCGAGGGCACCTGCGGGAGCGGCAACTACGGGACGGGGCGGCTCAAGGAGGCCGGCACCTGGATCCGCGACCGGATCCGCACGGCGGACGACTTCTAGGCGGCACGCGGGGCGTCACCCGGGTGGCAAAGGTCCACCCGGCACCCCGCACCTTCGTGCAGCGCACCCGGAGGGAGGTACGAGAAGATCGTCCGATGCGCATCTTCCAGCTCCCCGCCCGGGAGATCACGCGGTTCGGCAGCACCGGCGTCGACATGGACTTCCTGCCCCAGGTGCCCGACGCCGGGCGCACCACCGTGAACGTCGCCCGGATCGTCGCGGGCGGCACGCTGGGGGAGCACCCGGCGACGTCGCTCCAGGTGTTCGCGGTCCTCGCCGGCGAGGGCGTCGTCACGTCGAAGGGCGCCGACGGTGCAGCGGACGAGCGCTGGGACATCGAGCCCGGCCAGGCCGCGGTCTGGGAACCCGGCGAGGTCCACGCGACGACCGCGACCACGGACCTGCTCGCCGTGATCGTCGAGACCACGGCCGCCGAGCTGCTCTTCCGCGAACACAAGGTGCTCCACGGCCCGCCCGTCGACTGACCCACGACCTCACGCGAGCGGCGCCGGCACGGGCAGATCCCGCAGCCAGGGCGCGAACTGTTCCGCCACCTCGGCCGCGACCGCCGCCGCGTCGCGCGTCCCGTCCACCTCGATGACCGGGACGCCGAGCCGCCGCGCGTTCCGCACCGCGTCCTCGGCGATCAGGCGGTCCCGGGCAATCCGGTGGGCCTGGGCGAGCTCCGGGTCGCTGACCGGGGCGTCCACGGCGAGCGCGCGCGGCACGGTGCGGAGCTGGTGCTGTCGGAACTCCTCCGTCGGCACGAGGACGACCATGCGCTGCGGCGAGTCGACCAGCGGCACGACCAGCTCGGGCCGCAGCCCCCAGCCCTCGGCGATCGCGGGGCGCCCGGTGAACCACGCGCGCAGGTCGTCGAGCGTCCACTCGAACCGCTCCGGGAAGTCGGCCAGGACCTGCGCCGCCAGCGCCGCCGGGTCGTGGTTGATCCACACGTCCTCGACGTCCGGGTCCGTCACCGGCTCGCCGCGTGCGACCCGCCCTGCGATCCGGCGGTCCTGATGGCCCCGGGAGTCGTGGTAGTCGTAGTGGTAGGCCGTCAGCCCGTGCCGTGCGGCGACCAGGTCGGCGACCGTCGTCTTGCCGGCCCACTGCGCGCCGCCGATCCACAGCATGCGGCCCAGGCTGCCGTGCGGGTCCCAGATCTCTGCCATCGTCGTCCTCCCGGTGCGGACGGCGCCCCTCGCCGCCCGTCTCGAGTGTCCTACGCTCCCACCATGGTGCTCACCGTGTCCGTCATCGGCGCCGGACCCGCCGGCCTCTCCGCCGCTGCCGCCCTCAAGGCCCGCGGCGCCGACGTCACCGTGCTCGAGAAGTCCGAGCACGTCGGCAACGCCTGGCGCCACCACTACGACCGCCTGCACCTGCACACCACGCGCGGGCTGTCCAAGCTGCCGGGCCTCGCGATCCCGCGGGAGTACGGCCGCTGGGTCGCCCGGGACGACGTCGTCCGCTACCTGGAGGCGTACGCCGTCCACCACGACCTGCGGATCGAGCACGGCGTCGAGGTCACGCGCCTCGACCGGCCCGCCGCCGAGCGCGCGGACGGCAGCGCGGCCCGCCGCTGGACGATCACCACCACGGACGGCACCCGCACCGCGGACGCCGTCGTCGTCGCCACGGGCTACAACCACACCCCGCACCTGCCCGACTGGCCCGGCCAGGACGGGTTCACCGGCGAGGTCGTGCACGCGAGCCGGTACCGCAACCCCGCCCCGTACGCGGGCCGGCACGTGCTGGTCGCCGGCGTGGGCAACACGGGTGCCGAGATCGCGCACGACCTCGTCGAGGGCGGCGCCGCGAGCGTCCACCTCGCCGTCCGCACGCCCCCGCACATCGTGCCCCGCAACCAGGGCCCGTGGGCCGCGCAGTACACGGGCGTGCTGGTGCGCCACCTGCCCGCCCGCCTCGTCGACACCGTCGGTGTCGCCGTCCGGAAGGTGAGCGTCCCGGACCTGTCCGACCTCGGGCTGCCGATCCCCGACGTCGGCATCGCGTCCCGGGTCGCCCAGGGCTCCGTGCCCCTCCAGGACGTCGGCATTGTCGCCGCGGTCCTGGCCGGCACCGTGCGCGTCGTCCCCGCGATCGAGCGGTTCGACGGCGCCGAGGTGGTCCTGGCCGACGGCGCCCGGCTCACCCCCGACGTCGTCCTGGCCGCGACCGGCTACCGGCGCGCGCTCGAACCCGTCGTGGGCCACCTGGGCGTGCTCGGCGACCGCGGCAAGCCGCTGGCGACCAACGGCCGCCCGGCCGCGCCCGGCCTCTACTTCACCGGCTTCACCAACCCGATCAGCGGCATGCTCCTCGAGATGGCGGCCGACGCCCGCCGGATCGCGCGGCACGCGACCCGCGGCAGGTAGGCGGATCCGACACGACGTATCGATTCGGTCGAAATGCTTGACACCTCGACCTCCGACCGGCAGCGTCCGCCGCATGAGCCGCCGAACGACCCTTGCCACAGCCGCCGCAGCGCTCGTGGCACTGACCCTCGGCGCGTGCGCGCCGTCCGCGGACAGCCCCGAGCCGGGCACGGCGGCAGGGGAGGGGTGCGACGGCGACGCCGTGGCCCTCGACGTCTGGTCCTGGCGGACCGAGGACGTCAAGACGTACGAGAAGATCTTCGACGTCTTCGAGGAGGCCAACCCGTGCATCACGGTGAACTTCCAGGCCCACCTCAACACCGAGTACGACCAGATCCTGCGCACCGGCCTGACCGGGTCGGACGGCCCGGACATCGCGCAGGTGCGCTCCTACGGCCTGCTCCAGCCGCTCGTCGAGGGCGGCAACCTGGAGCCGCTCGAGGACGTCGTGCCGGCGCTCGCCGACTTCGACGACGCGATCCTCGACGGCTCCCGTGGCCGGGAGGACGGCGCCGTCTACGGCGTGCCGCTGGCCAGCCAGACCATCCAGGTCTACTACAACACCGCGATCTTCGAGGAGCACGGCCTTCAGGAGCCCGAGACCTGGGACGACTTCCTCGCGCTGAACGACACGCTCCTGGAGCACGACGTGACGCCCCTCGCCGTGGGCGCGCGCGACGGTTGGTTCGTGCCGACCGTGCACGACGCCCTGACCGCCGCCCAGTACGGCGGCGCCGACTTCCAGCAGGCTCTGCGTGACGGCGCGACGGACTTCACGGACCCGGCCTACGTGGACTCGATCCAGACGCTCAAGGACCTCCAGCAGTACATGCCCGACGACGTGACCGGCGTGCCGTACACGGACGCGCAGGTGCTCTTCACCTCGGAGCAGGCCGCGATGTTCGCCGGCGGCTCGTACGAGCTCGCGTTCTTCCAGGACGCCAACCCCGACCTCGACCTCGGCGTCTTCCAGGTGCCGCCGCCGCCCGGCTCGGCCCTGGACCACCCCGTCAGCGCGGGCTACGCGGACGGGAGCTGGGGCCTTTCGGCCACGACGGAGCATCCCGAGGAGGCCAAGACCCTGCTGAACTGGCTGGCCACGCCCGAGTTCGGGCAGCTCGTGGCCGACGAGCTCAAGCAGTTCTCGCCGATCCCCGGCGTCGAGTTCTCCGACCCGCTGCAGCAGGAGATGTGGGACCTGTACCAGGAGAACCCCGCGCCGTACCTGCTGCTCGTCGACTACCGCTACGGCGACCCCGTCGGCACGGACCTGATGGGTGAGGCGGGGCAGAAGCTCTTCCTCGGCGACATCGACGCCGAGGGCGCCGCCGACGTGATCCAGGACGGCCTGTCGGCCTGGTGGACGCCGGGCGAGTGAGCCGCCGCCGTCGAGCCGCGGCACTGCCCACGCCGGTCGCACTGCTCTTCATCCTGCCCGCCGCGGCGCTGTTCGTCGTCTTCGTGCTGTACCCGATGGCCACGGCGCTGACCTACTCCCTGTTCTCCTGGCGCGGCACCGCGCAGGACGCGTTCGTGGGGCTCGACAACTTCGTCGCGCTGTTCACCACGGAGCCCTACCGCAGCCAGCTCCCGCGCGCGTTCGGGCACAACGCGCTGCTGTTCGCCGGGGCCATGGTGGTGCAGAACTCGCTGGGCCTCCTGCTCGCGTACGTGCTGCACCGGCGGGGGCGGCTGCGGCGGCTGTTCCAGGTGCTGTACACGATGCCGTACCTGGTGTCGCCGCTGGTGGTCGGCTACCTGTGGTCCCTGCTGCTCTCGCCGCTCTTCGGTCCGGTCAACGCCGCCCTGCGCGCCGTCGGCCTCGACGCGGTGGCCCAGCCCTGGCTCGGTGACCCCGACACGGCCCTGTGGGTCGTCGTCCTGGTCACCGCCTGGCAGTGGGTCGGGTTCCCGCTCCTGGTCTACGGCGCGGCCCTCGGCGCCCTCGACCCGACGCTGGAGGAGGCCGCCATGCTCGACGGCGCCAGCTCCCGCCAGCGCTTCTGGCACGTCACGCTGCCCCTGCTGACGCCGGTGATCGGCACCGTGAGCGTGCTGACGTTCATCTTCTCCATGGAGGCGTTCCCGATCCCGTACGCCCTGGGCGGGTCCAGCGGCAGCCCGGCCGGCGCCACCGACGTCATGTCGCTCCTCTTCTACCGCACGGCGTTCCACTCGGGGGCGTCCAACGCCATCGGCATCTCCTCGGCGGTGGCGATCGTGCTGTTCGTCGTGATCGTCGGCGTCTCGGTGGCGTTCACGCGCTGGTTCCGCCGTGTCGAACGGCGGCTGACGTGAGGCGCGCCGCGGTCGGCACGCTGCTGTGGGGCTACGCCGCCGTCGCGCTGCTGCCCCTGCTGATCATGGTGTGGAACTCGTTCCGGACCGACCAGGAGCTGGTGGTCGAGCCCCTCGGCCTGCCGCACAGCCCGTCGCTGGACGCGTACCGGGAGGCGTGGGTCGAGGCGTCGTTCTCCACCTACTTCGTCAACTCCGTTCTGGTCACGACGGTCTCCGTGGTGCTGTCGACGGCCGTCTCGCTGCTGGCCGCCTATGCCCTGGCGCGGTCGCGCTCGCGCCTGATGGCCGTCATCGAGCAGGTCTTCGTCTCGGGCGTGATGATGCCCGTGTTCCTCATGATCGTGCCGATCTTCTACCTGCTGGACATGATCGGTCTCGCGTCGACCCGGACCGGGCTGATCCTGGTCTACTCGGCGGTGTCGATCCCGTTCTCGGTGTTCGTCCTGGCCACGTTCCTGCGCCAGCTCCCGGACGAGCTGGAGGACGCCGCCCGGATCGACGGCGCCGGCCCGCTGCGCACGTTCTGGTCGGTGCTGCTGCCGCTCGTGAAGCCCGCGGTCGCCACCGTCGTGGTCTTCCGCTTCGTGCCCATCTGGAACGACTTCTTCTACCCGCTGATCCTGGTGCGCGACCGGACGCAGTACACGCTGCCCGTGGGACTGACCACCTTCTTCGGGGAGTACCAGACGTCGTGGTCGACCCTGTTCGCCGGCCTGGTCATCGCGACGCTGCCGCTGGTGGTGCTGTTCCTCGTCGCGACGCGGCAGATCGTGGCGGGTCTCACCGCCGGCATGGGCCGGTGACCGGGGCCCTGCCGGGCTGTGCCGCACGACACCCGACTGCATTCGGCACCCGTGGACTCCAGGCGTACTATTGACGGGTTGCCCGTGCGCCTGTCGTACGTCGCTGTCAGCGAGCAGCTGCAACTGAGCAGAGCATCCCCGCGCCACCCGGGACGCAGTACGCCGGCGTGCGCGCACCCCCGACATTCTGGAGACCATCGAAGTGAAGAGCGCCGTCGAGACCTTGGAGCCCACCAAGGTCAAGCTGACCGTCGAGGTGGACTACGACGAGCTCAAGCCGAGCATCGATCACGCCTACGAGCACATCGCAGAGCAGGTGAACGTCCCCGGCTTCCGCAAGGGCAAGGTCCCCCCGCGCATCATCGAGCAGCGGGTCGGTTGGGGTGCCGTGATCGAGCACGCCGTGAACGACGGGCTCTCCGGTTTCTACCGTGACGCGCTCGGCGAGACCGACCTGCGCCCGCTCGCCCAGCCCGAGGTCGACGTGACCGAGGTCCCGGCCAAGGCCGGCGAGGGCCAGCTGAAGTTCACGGCCGAGGTCGAGGTGCGCCCCGAGATCGAGCTCCCGGAGCTCTCCGACGTCGAGCTGACCGTCGACTCCACCGAGGTGACGGACGAGGACGTCACCGAGCGCCTGGACGCCCTGCGTGAGCGCTTCGGCACCCTGGTGGGCGTGGACCGCCCGGCCGTCGAGGGCGACTACGTCGTCATCGACCTGAAGGCCGTCATCGGTGACGAGGAGGTCGACTCCGTGTCGGGCGTCTCGTACCAGATCGGCTCGGGCAACATGCTCGAGGGGCTCGACGAGGCCCTGACCGGCCTGTCCGCCGCCGAGACCACCACGTTCAAGGCCCCGCTCGCCGGTGGCGAGCACGAGGGCCAGGACGCCGACGTCACCGTCACCGCGACGTCGGTCAAGCAGCGCGACCTGCCCGAGGTGGACGACGACTTCGCCCAGCTCGCCTCGGAGTTCGACACGCTGGAGGAGCTGAAGGACGACCTGAAGACCCAGGTCGCCGGCATCAAGACCTCCAACCAGGCCGTCACCGCGCGTGACGCCCTCATGGAGAAGCTCCTGGAGACCGTCGAGGTCCCCGTGCCGTCCGGCGTGGTCGAGGCCGAGGTGCACCGTCACCTCGAGTCCGAGAGCCGCCTGGAGGACGACGAGCACCGCGCCGAGGTCACCGAGGACGCGACCAAGGCGATCAAGAACCAGATCCTGCTCGACACCCTCGCCGAGAAGCTCAAGGTGCAGGTGAGCCAGGGCGAGCTCGTCGAGTACCTGGTGAGCGCCTCGCAGCAGTACGGCATGGAGCCGAGCGAGTTCATCAAGACCCTCGAGCAGGGCGGTCAGATCCCCGCCATGGTCGGCGAGGTCGCGCGCTCGAAGGCCCTCGCGGTCGCCCTGCGCCAGATCGAGGTCAAGGACTCCGACGGCAACGTCGTGGACCTGAGCGAGTTCATCGGCTCGGACGAGGCCGACGAGGCCCAGGCCGCGCTGAGCGACGCCGTGGCGCAGGCCCAGGAGGCCGCGGACGCCGAGGCGCCCGAGGCCGCCGAGCCCGAGTCGTCGGAGCCCGCGAAGGCCTGACGCACCCCCGGCCCGTCGGGCCGGAGCAGGACGTCCGACGGCGGTCCGCACCCTTCGCGCGAGGGTGCGGACCGCCGTCCGCGTTCCCCTCGGCTTCGCCGTGGGCAGCACCGGTGCGCTGTAGGCGAAACGGCCGTCGAATCGGAAGTTCTGGCGGCACGAGGCACGTTAGGGTCGAGCGACACGACGTCTTAGGACGTGGTCCACAGACGAGAGTCAGAACCGAGGAGATGGACGTGAACGATCTGCTGCGGATGGATGCTGGGCCGGTAGCGCGGACGGAGGGTGCTGGCTTCGGGCTCAACGACTCCATCTACAACCGGCTGCTCAAGGAGCGCATCATCTGGCTGGGGTCGGAGGTGCGCGACGAGAACGCGAACGCGATCAGCGCGCAGATGATGCTTCTCGCGGCCGAGGACCCCGACAAGGACATCTGGCTTTACATCAACTCGCCCGGCGGCTCCATCACGGCCGGCATGGCGATCTACGACACCATGCAGTTCATCAAGCCGGACGTGGCGACGGTCGCGATGGGCATGGCCGCCTCCATGGGGCAGTTCCTGCTGTCCTCCGGCACCAAGGGCAAGCGGTACATCACGCCGCACGCCCGCGTGCTGATGCACCAGCCGTCCGGCGGCATCGGTGGTACGGCCACCGACGTGCGGATCGGCGCGCAGCTCATCATGCACATGAAGAAGGTGCTCGCCGAGCTGACCGCCGAGCAGACCGGCCAGACGCTCGAGACGATCATCAAGGACAACGACCGCGACAACTGGTTCACGGCCTCCGAGGCACTGGAGTACGGCTTCGTCGACCACGTCGTCGAGACCGCTGCGCTGGCCGGCGGCGGCGGCATGAACAGCTGACCGCCCGGAAACGCACAAAGAGCTTTCTCAAGAGGAGATGACCGTGAGTCCTGAAGCCCAGTTCGTCGCAGCCGCAGAGCGCCTCGCCGGCGCCCGTTCGGGTGCACGGATGCCGTTTGCCACCGCCGGCGCCACGCCGTCCGCACGCTACGTGCTCCCGCAGTTCGAGGAGCGCACCGCGTACGGCTTCAAGCGCCAGGACCCGTACACCAAGCTGTTCGAGGACCGCATCATCTTCCTGGGCGTCCAGGTCGACGACGCGTCCGCGGACGACGTCATGGCCCAGCTCCTGGTCCTGGAGACCCAGGACCCGGACCGCGACGTGATGATGTACATCAACTCGCCGGGCGGGTCGTTCACGGCCATGACGGCGCTGTACGACACCATGCAGTTCATCAAGCCGCAGATCCAGACCGTGTGCCTGGGGCAGGCGGCGTCGGCCGCGGCCGTCCTCCTGGCCGCCGGCCAGCCGGGCAAGCGTCTCGCGCTGCCGAACTCCCGCGTGCTGATCCACCAGCCCGCGATGGAGGGTGGCGGCTACGCGCAGGCCTCGGACATCGAGATCCACGCGAACGAGCTGATCCGCATGCGCGAGTGGCTCGAGAAGACGCTCGCGACGCACAGCGGCAAGACGCAGGAGCAGGTGCGTGACGACATCGAGCGCGACAAGATCCTGACCGCCGCCCAGGCCAAGGAGTACGGCCTGGTCGACGAGGTGCTCGAGTCGCGCAAGCCCGTCGTGGTCGTGACGAACTGACCGCTCTGGTCGGGTCCGTCGAGACCGCAGGCGTCCGACGCCGGGGCCGTGCCACCAATACCGGTGGACGATCCGCCCCGGCGTCGGGCATTGTGGGACACGCCGCGCAGAATCTGACAAAATTGTCATGATCTGGTGAAAATCGGTCAGGCGACCCGCCGGGCCGCCCGGCTGACAACAGGCCACCGGTGGTGTGGAATGGATCTGAGACCGCTCGACGTCGCGGATCTGCTGGGCCAGCCGGCCCGTGCAGGACTTCGCGAGGGTGCACAAGGCGAGGAGACAGGTAGTGGCGCGAATCGGTGACGGCGCGGAACTGCTGAAGTGCAACTTCTGTGGCAAGTCGCAGAAGCAGGTGAAGAAGCTGATCGCCGGACCCGGCGTCTACATCTGCGACGAGTGCATCGAGCTGTGCAACGAGATCATCGAGGAAGAGCTCGGTGAGGCTGCGGAGCTCGGTCTGACAGAGCTGCCCAAGCCCCGCGAGATCTTCGACTTCCTCGAGCAGTACATCATCGGCCAGGACCCCGCCAAGCGCGCCCTGGCCGTTGCCGTCTACAACCACTACAAGCGGATCCAGGCCGGCGAGGCGGGGCGCTCCATCAATCCCGACGACCAGGACCCGGTCGAGATCGCCAAGTCGAACATCCTGCTCATCGGCCCCACCGGTACCGGCAAGACCTATCTGGCGCAGACGCTCGCCAAGATGCTGAACGTCCCGTTCGCCATCGCCGACGCCACCGCGCTGACCGAGGCCGGGTACGTGGGCGAGGACGTCGAGAACATTCTGCTCAAGCTCATCCAGGCGGCGGACTACGACGTCAAGAAGGCCGAGACCGGCATCATCTACATCGACGAGGTCGACAAGGTGGCCCGCAAGGCCGAGAACCCGTCGATCACGCGCGACGTCTCCGGCGAGGGCGTGCAACAGGCGCTCCTGAAGATCATCGAGGGCACCACGGCCTCCGTGCCCCCGCAGGGCGGGCGCAAGCACCCGCACCAGGAGTTCATCCAGATCGACACGACGAACGTGCTGTTCATCGTGGCCGGTGCCTTCGCGGGGCTGGACGACATCGTCGCCGCGCGGTCCCGCAAGCGCGGCATCGGCTTCAGCGCCCCGATGGAGTCCATCGCCCGCGACGAGGACCTCTTCGCCGAGGTGCGACCCGAGGACCTGCAGAAGTACGGCCTGATCCCCGAGTTCATCGGCCGCCTGCCCGTCATCGCCTCCGTCTCGTCGCTGGACCGCGACGCCCTCGTACGGATCCTGACGGAGCCCAAGAACGCGCTCGTGAAGCAGTACAAGCGCATGTTCGAGATCGACGGCGTGGAGCTCGAGTTCGACGAGCCTGCCGTCGAGGCGATCGCCGAGCAGGCGCTGCTCCGCGGCACCGGCGCCCGTGGCCTGCGGGCGATCCTCGAGGAGGTGCTCCAGCAGGTCATGTTCGACGTGCCGAGCCGCGACGACGTTGAGCGCGTGGTCATCACCCGCTCGGTGGTGCTGGACAACGTGAACCCGACCGTGGTGCCCCGCAAGAGCCCCGTACGGGGCCGCCAGCCGCGCGAGAAGAGCGCGTAACACCCCGACGAACGACGGTGCCGAGTCAGCGACTTGGTCCGCCTCGTCCCGGGTAATACCCGGCGAGGCGGACCAAGTCGCTGACTCGGCACCGTCGTTCTACTTCGGCTGGAGGGCCTTCACGACCGGGGCACCGTACAGGGCGTCGATGGTGGTCGCGAAGTCCGCGATGACCTTGGCCCGCTTCACCTTGATGGACGGCGTGAGGTACCCGTTGGCCTCGGTGAAGTCGAGGTCGAGCACCGTGATCTTGCGGATCGACTCGGCCTTGGAGACCGCCTCGTTCGCCTGCGCGACCACCTTGTCGAGCTCCGCCAGGACCTTCGGGTGCACGCGCGCGTCGGCCACCGACAGCTTCGGGAGGCCGTTCGCGGCGCACCAGCCGGGCAGCATCTCGGCGTCGAGCGTGACGAGGGCGCCGATGAACGGGCGCTGGTCGCCGACCACCACGACCTGGCTCACGATCGGGTGCGCCCGCATGCGGTCCTCGAGCACGGCCGGGGCGACGTTCTTGCCGCCGGCGGTCACGATGATCTCCTTCTTGCGCCCCGTGATGTGCAGGTGGCCGTGCTCGTCCAGGCGGCCGAGGTCCCCGGTGCGGAACCAGCCGTCGACGAGCGCCTCGGCGGTGAGCTCCGGCTGGTTGCGGTAGCCGCGGAAGATGTGCGGCCCGCTCAGCAGCACCTCGCCGTCGTCGGCGATGCGGATACCCGTACCGAAGAAGGCCGGACCCACCGAGCCCATGACGATCTTCCCGGGCAGGTTCACCGCCGTCGGGGCGGTGGTCTCCGTGAGGCCGTAGCCCTCCAGGATGGTCACGCACGCGCCGCGGAAGAAGTGGCCGAGGCGCTCGCCCAGCGGCGCGCCGCCCGAGACGGCCCAGCTGAGCTGCCCGCCCATCGTGGCCTTGAGCTTGCTGAACACCAGCCGGTCGGCGATCGCGTGCTTGACCTTGAGCGCGCCGCCCGGGCCCTCGGGCACGTCCAGGGCCCGCGAGTAGTCCTCGGCGACGCGTGCGGACCAGGCAAAGATCTTCGCCTTGACGCCGGACGACGCCTTCTGCTCGGCGCTGTTGTAGACCTTCTCGAACACGCGGGGCACGGCCAGGAGGTAGGTCGGGCGGAACGAGCCCAGGTCGGCCACCAGGTTCTTGATGTCCGGGGCGTGGCCCAGCACGGCCTGGCCGGCAATGGTCGCGACCTCGACGAAGCGCGCGAACACGTGCGCCAGCGGCAGGAACAGGAGCGTCCGGGCGTTCTCGGCGCCGAGCAGCTCCGGGATGCCGGCGGCGGCGTTCAGGGTCAGGTGTGCGAAGTTGCCGTGCGTGAGCTCGACGCCCTTGGGGCGGCCCGTGGACCCGGAGGTGTAGATGATGGTCGCCAGGTCGTCGCGCCGGACGGCGTCGCGCCGCTCGGCCACGATGCCGGCGGAAAGGTTGGTGCCGGCCTTGCGCAGGTCGAGCACGGCGTCCTCGTCGAGCAACAGGATGTCCTCGAGCCCGGGCAGGCTGGGCCGCACCTGCTTGACCGTCTCCGCGTGCGCGCTCGACTCGACCACGACGAGGCGCACGTCGGCGTCGGACAGGATCCACTGGACCTGCTCGGCCGACGAGGTCTCGTAGACCGGCACGGCGACGGCGCCGGCGGCCCAGATGGCGAAGTCGAGCAGCGTCCACTCGTACCGGGTGCGGGACATGATCGCGACGCGGTCGCCGGCCTTGATGCCGCGGGCCACCAGGCCGCGGGCGACGGCGAGCACCTCGTCCTCGAACTGGCTCGCCGACACCTTGATCCACGGGCCGTCTGGTGCGTCCCGCCGCTCGATGAGCGCCTGGTCTCCGGAGCGTGCCACGCGGTCCGCGAGGATCGTGTTGATGCTGGTGCCCTCTGGCACCTCCACCAATGCCGGCGACGTGGCAAGTGTCATGTGCTGCTCTCCGTTGAAGTCTTGAAGAGGTGAAGGCCCGGTATCGGGTCTTCACCAAGTTGCGTGGCCTGCTCGGGTGACTGTAGCGGATCCCTGTCTCAGGTCGGAACAGTCTTTCGCCCGCGGCGGTCACGGCCGGTTAGCCTCTACTTGTGTCTGACAACGAACCGACCAGCGCTCCGGTGCCGTCTGAGATCATCCGGCTCCGCGGGAGCATCGACAACATCGACGCGGCCCTGGTCTACCTGCTCGCCGAGCGGTTCCGGGTGACGCGCCGGGTGGGGGAGCTCAAGGCCGTCGGCGGGCTGCCCCCGGCCGACCCGGCCCGCGAGCAGGAGCAGATCGCCCGGCTCACGAGCATCGCCGAGGAGTCCGGCCTGGACCCCGAGTTCGCCGAGCAGTTCCGCCAGTTCATCGTGAGCGAGGTGATCCGCCACCACGAGCTGATCGCCGCGCAGCACAAGGGCGACAACCTGCCTGAGGTCGACACCTACGCTTGAAGGTGATGACCTGTGCGTGACGCATTTTTGCCCTCTCCGGGAACTTGGCAAACCTCGGGTCCGAATATCTCCTGTACAGGTCACAGAAATTTCCCCCACAGGGGTGGCGTGTGCCCGAGATCCGTCGTTTCCTGGAGTCAACGCCGGGGCGAGGTCATGCGGTAGGGCATCGCCTCGACCTCGGCGGGTGATGCGGAGGTGTTCATGAAGATCGATTGGCTCAAACCCCTCCTCGGCCACCCGGGACCGTTCGCCACCCTGTGCCTGGACGCGACACCGTCCGAGCACGCCGCCGACCGCGACGTCGGCGGGCGCTGGAACGCAGTGCGCAGGGACCTGGCGCAGCAGAAGGCTCCGGACGCCGTGCTGGACGCGATCGAAGAGGTGGTGCTGCGACCCACGAGGGTCCCGGGACCGCACGGCCGGGTCGTCATCGCCGACGAGACGGGCGTGCTGGTGGACCGCGTGGTGAACAACCCGCCGACCGCGAGCTCCGGCTCCTGGGAGGCCGTGCCGGCCCTGTTGCAGGCAGCCCTCGCCGCCGACGAGTCGGTGGAGCTGCTCAAGGTGACGGTGGACCGGGCGGGCGCGGACTTTCTCCGCGCGGGACCGGACGCCAAGGTGCACAGCACCTTCCAGGCGCCCCACGACGAGATCGAGAAGACCAGCTCCTCGGGGATCAAGCGCGCGCGGATAGAGTCCCGTGCCGAGGACTCCTGGGAGCGCAACGCCGCCGCCGTGGCGGCCGAGATCGAACGGCACGTGGGGGAGTCCGACCCGGAGCTGGTGCTGCTCACCGGGGACAAGCGGGCGGTCTCGCTCACCCGGGCCGCGCTGACGACGCCGACGACCGACAAGCTGGTCGAGGTGCCCGGTGGCGGGCGCAACGGGGGCGTGAACGAGAGCGCCTTCGCCGAGCGGGTGTCCGACGCCCTGGACTCCTACCGGGAGCGGCGGCGCGAACGGGTGCTGGCAGAGCTGCGTCAGGAGCTCGGCCGGGAGTCGAACGCCGTGACCTCGGTGGACGACGTCGTGGCGGTGCTCGCCCGCGGTCAGGTCAAGGAGCTCGTGCTCGCGGAGGAGTACGGGACGAGCCCCGGCCGGATGAACGGGCGCAAGCTGTGGATCGGGCCTGACCCGATGCACATCGCGGGCGACCGGTCCGACCTCGAGGCCATGGGGGTGACGGAGCGGCTCGAGGAGCTGCCCGCCAGCGTCGCGCTCGTGCGCGCGGCGGTGGGTCAGGACGCGGGCCTGACGTTCGCGCCCGAGGGTTCGGTGGAGCTCATGGACGGCGTCGGCGCGACCCTGCGCTGGCGTGACGACGGGACGCCCACGGAGGTGCTCGCGAGCATGTCCGGCGACGACCGTCGGCTGCACTGACCTCCCACGTGAATTCGATGTGAATTCTCGGCCGGTTGATCGGACAAAAGGCGCTCAGAACGGGCGCCAGACTGGATGGAATTTCCGATTTACCGCGTATGGGAAATTGTTGCGCCGGAATGTGTCCGTTTTGCCCATACACACGGAAACGCATTATCGGTACGGTCCTGGGCCATGGGGATGATTCATTGTGAGTACGCGCGGCTTGCCGCCGACGACTTCGACAAGGCACGGACAGATCTGACCTGGGCGCTGGAGCACATCGACGAGCTCGCCGGCGAATGGGTGGAGGTGGATCTTCCGGCACAGGAGGCCAGGTACTTCAGCATCGGCACCGTGTGGGGTCCGCTCCACACGGTGCTCCGGGTGCACGGCGGCATGCCCGTCGACCCGGTGCAGGGCGGTGCGGCGCTGGCTTCCACCGACGGGATCACGCCGGTGCGCTACCTGGGCCCGGAGGAGGTGGAGAAGGCGGCCGCGTTCCTGGTGGGTACGTCGTTCGACACCCTGGCGCCGCTGGCCGTGGCCGACCAGGTGTGCGACGAGGACGTGTGCCCGGACCCGGGTGAGCACGCCGCAGAGACCGACCACGAGCGCCTGGCGGTCGCCTACGGCGAGCTGACCGCGTTCTACGGTGCCGCGGCCGAGGCGGGCGACGCGGTGGTGCTGATGCTCAACTGAGCCGGAACAGTCGCAGCGGAAAAGAACGGGGGCGGGACGCCGATCAGTGTCCCGCCCCCGTTCTGTCTGCCCGGGCTCAGCCCTTGTTGCGCGGCGGGGCCTCGCCCAGCTCGCTGGAGGTGACGACGATCCCGCCCTGGACGGCCGGGTCGCCCTGGCCCTCCGCGGCGGTGACCAGGTCGAGCGGGCCGGTGACACGGCCGGCGGCCTTGACGTCCTCGACCGCGGTCTCGACCGCCGTCAGCGAGGCGGCCGGGACGGCCAGCGACGCCGCCACGATAGGCGTGCGCATCGAGGCCTTGGCCTCGGACTTCACCTTGCGCAGCGCGGCGAGCGCGTGCCCGGCGGCCGCGAGGTCGGCCGGGTCGGCGGCGCCGCCGGCCGCGCGCAGCGGCTCGGCCACGGGCCAGGGCGCGCGGTGCACCGAACCCTCGCGCCACCAGGACCAGACCTCTTCCGTGGCGAACGGGAGGTAGGGCGCCAGCAGGCGGAGCATGGTGTCGAGCGCGACGGCCAGGGCGGTGCGGGCCGAGGCTGTCTCCGGCGTGATGTCCGCCGAGTCGGCGCCCGCGCCGTACGCGCGGTCCTTGACGAGCTCGAGGTAGTCGTCGCAGAACGTCCAGAAGAACGTCTCCGTCAGCTCGAGCGCACGGGTGTGGTCGTAGGCCTCCAGCGCGGCCGTGGCCTGCTCGACCACGCCCGCCAGGCCCGCGAGCATCGACCGGTCCAGGGAGACCGTGACCGCCGCCGGGTCGAGGGCGATCTCGCTGCCCGCGCCGCCGCCGAACGACAGTGCGAACTTCGAGGCGTTGAGGACCTTGATCGCCAGGCGGCGACCGATCTTCATCTGACCCACCTCGAACGCCGCGTCGGTGCCCAGGCGGGCCGAGGCCGCCCAGTACCGCACCGCGTCCGAGCCGTGCTCGACGAGCAGGTCCATCGGCGTGACGACGTTGCCCTTGGACTTCGACATCTTCTTGCGGTCCGGGTCGAGGATCCAGCCGCTGATCGTCGCGTTCTTCCAGGGCAGCACCTTGTTCTCCAGGTGCGAGCGCACCACGGTGGAGAACAGCCAGGTGCGGATGATGTCCTGGCCCTGGGGGCGCAGGTCCATCGGGTACACGCGCTCGAAGAGGTCCTGGTCCCGCTCCCAGCCGCCGACGATCTGCGGGGTCAGGGACGAGGTGGCCCAGGTGTCCATGACGTCCGCGTCGCCCACGAAGCCGCCGGCCTGGCCGCGCTGCTCCTCGGTGTAGCCGGCGGGCGCCTGCGACGTGGGGTCGACGGGCAGGGCCTCCTCGGCTGGGACGATCGGGTGGGCGTAGTCCACCTCGCCCGACGCGTCGACCGGGTACCAGAGCGGGATAGCGACGCCGAAGAAGCGCTGGCGGCTGACCAGCCAGTCGCCGTTCAGGCCGTTGACCCAGTTCTGGTAGCGCACCCGCATGAAGTCCGGGTGGAAGTCGAGCTCCTTGCCGCGGGCCAGCAGCTCCTCGCGCAGCTCCTGGTCGCGGCCGCCGTTGCGGATGTACCACTGGCGCGACGTCACGATCTCGAGGGGCTTGTCGCCCTTCTCGAAGAAGTTGGCCTTGCGCTGGGTGGCGACGGGCTCGGTCGGCATGTCGCCCGAGGCGGTGAGTGCCTCGACGATGGCCTTGCGGGCGCTGAAGGTCGTCTTGCCCGCGACCTCGGCCTCGAACAGCTCCGCGCCCGGGCCGCCCGTGAGCCACTCCGGCAGCTCGCGCGTGATGCGGCCGTCGCGGTTGATGATCGAGCGCGTCGGCAGCTGCAGCTCGCGCCACCACTGCACGTCGGTGAGGTCACCGAAGGTGCAGCACATCGCGATGCCGGCGCCCTTGTCGGGCTCCGCCAGGTGGTGCGCCAGGACGGGGATCTCGACCCCGAACAGCGGGGACGTCACGGTGGTGCCGAACAGGTGCTGGTAGCGCTCGTCGTCCGGGTGCGCGATGAGCGCGACCGCCGCGGGGATCAGCTCGGGGCGCGTGGTCTCGATGTAGACCGGCTCGCCGTCGGGCTTGTGGAACGCGACCTTGTGGAAGTGCCCGGGGTAGTCGCGGGCCTCCAGCTCGGCCTGGGCCACGGCGGTCTGGAACGTGACGTCCCACAGGCCCGGGGCCTCGGCCTGGTAGGCCTCGCCGCGCTGGAAGTTGCGGACGAACGCCCGCTGCGCCGTGGCGCGCGAGGAGTCGCTGATGGTCTGGTAGGTCTGCGCCCAGTCCACGGAGACGCCGAGGCGCCGCCAGAGCACCTCGAACTCTTTCTCGTCCTCGGCCGTCAGCCGCTCGCAGAGCTCGATGAAGTTGCGCCGGCTGACCGGGACCTGGTCGGCGGCCTTGACGTTCTTGTCGGTGCCCTCGAACGGCGGCGTGAAGTCGGGGTCGTAGGGCAGGGAGAGGTCCACGCGGACGCCGTAGTAGTTCTGCACGCGGCGCTCGGTGGGCAGGCCGTTGTCGTCCCAGCCCATGGGGTAGAAGACCTCGAGGCCGCGCATGCGCTTGTAGCGCGCCACGATGTCAGTGTGCGTGTAGCTGAACACGTGCCCCACGTGCAGGGAGCCCGACACCGTCGGCGGCGGGGTGTCGATCGAGAAGACCTCGGCACGGGTCTTGGTGCGGTCGAAGGCGAAGGTCTGCTCGGCGGTCCAGCGCTCGTCGAACTTGGCCTCGAGGCCGTCCGCACTGACCTTGTCCGGTACCTCCTTGACCACCGCGCGTACGACCTCGGCGCCCGGTACCGCGGCGGCGGCAGGGGTCGGTGTCGTGTCAGGTGCGGGTGTGGTCGCGGCCGGGTCCGTCGGCCCGGTGGAGGCGGGAATGCTCATGCGCACCAGTGTCCCAGATTCGAGCAACCCGAGGCGCACGTCTTCCACAGGCTGCGACGGCCGTGCGCGCGGGGTGCGTCGACGAGACGTCCGCCACAGATACTTCGAGATGGTCGATAGGTGCCAGAGGCATGCACTATCGTTCTGCCGGGCCCGGAACCGGGCACACCGGTCAGGGCGGTCATCGTGGCCGTCCGACGCTCTCCAGGAGACGAATCGTGCGCATGTCGTGTTGTCGGTGCTCGCCGCACCGCCCCGTCATGTCCCGTCGTACCTAGGAGTCCCATGTCGCTCGACCGCTCCGACGAGCTGGTCGCGCCGACCGCACCGGCCGGCAGCGCTGCCGCCGCCGTCCGCCGCGCGTCCCTGTGGCGCCGCCTGGCCCGGGACCGGTTCGCCCTGGTGGGCGCCGTCGTCGTCGTGCTCTACGCGCTCGTGGCGCTGGCCGCGCCCCTGATCACCCGCGCGCTCGGCGTGGACCCGTACACCTACGACCTCGACGCGCTCGGGCCCACAGGCGCGCCCGCCGGGCCGCTGGGCGGTGTCAGCGCGGAGCACTGGTTCGGCGTCGAGCCGCTGACGGGCCGCGACCTGTTCGCCATCGTCGTCATGGGCTCGCGCACGTCGCTCCTGGTCGGCCTCGGCGCCACGGTCGTGGCCATGCTGGTCGGGACGGTGCTTGGCCTGGTCGCCGGCTACTTCGGCGGCTGGGTCGACTGGGTGGTGGCCCGGCTGATCGACGTCCTCATCGGGCTGCCCGCGCTCGTGTTCATGATCGCCGTCGGCGCCGTCGCACCCGACTGGTTCCCCCGCCTGCTGCTCCTGGTGCTCGTCATCGGGCTGTTCGGCTGGTCGTCGATCGCCCGCGTGGTGCGCGGCCAGGTCATGGCGCTGCGCGCCGCCGGGTTCGTGCGCGCCTCCCAGGCGCTGGGCGCCTCGCACGCGCACGTGCTGTTCCGGCAGGTGCTGCCCAACCTCGCCTCGACCGTCGTCGTGTTCGCGACCATCTCCATCCCGGGCGCGATCGGCTCGGAGGCCGCGCTGTCGTTCCTGGGCGTGGGCGTGCCGCCGCCCACGCCGTCCTGGGGCCGGTCGATCGGCGACGCCGTCACGTGGTTCTCCGTGGACCCCGTCTACCTGCTCTTCCCGGGGCTCGCGCTGTTCGGCGTCACGCTGGCGTTCAACGCGTTCGGCGACGGCCTGCGGGACGCGCTCGACCCGCGCGGCGGCGGCCCGAGGCGGCGGCGCCGTCGAGGGGGTGCGCGATGAACCTCGTCCGCTTCCTGGCGACCCGGCTCGCGACGCTCGTGTTCGTGCTGCTCACGGTCTCGTTCCTCACCTACGCGCTGTTCGTGCTGCTGCCCGCGGACCCGGCGCAGCTCGCCTGCGGCCGGCCCTGCACACCCGAACGGCTGGAGACGGCGCGGGCGTTCATGGGGCTCGACAAGTCCGTCGTGGAGCAGTGGTGGGAGTTCGTGCGCGGCGTGTTCACCGGTCGCACCTTCGGCTCGGCGGGCGCGACGATCGACTGCCCGCAGCCGTGCCTCGGCTACTCCTTCGTCCGGAACGCGCCGGTCACCGAGCTCATCGTGGGACGGTTTCCCGTGACGGCGTCGATCGCGGTCGGCGCGGCGGTGCTCTGGCTCGTCGTGGGTGTGGGCGCCGGCGCCGTGGCCGCGGTGCGCCGCGGCACCGCCCTGGACCGCGGGCTCATGATCGGGGCGATCACCGGGGTCTCCGCGCCCAGCTACCTGGTGGGACTGCTCGGGATCCTGCTGTTCGGCTTCACGCTCGACATGGTCCCGGTGTCCGGCTACGTGCCGTTCGCCCAGAGCCCCGTGGACTGGGCGTGGCACCTGGTGCTGCCGTGGTCCGTGCTGGCCCTGTTGTCGGCGGCCGTCTACACGCGGCTGACACGCTCGCAGATGCTGGAGGAGCTCGGCTCGCCGTACGTCCGCACGGCCCGGGCCAAGGGCATCACGGAACGCCGGGTCGTGACCCGGCACGCGCTGCGCAACGCGGCGATCCCCGTGGTCACGCTCTTCGCGCTGGACCTCGGCGCGCTCCTCGGCGGGACCGTCATCACCGAGCGGGTGTTCTCGATGCCCGGCATCGGCGCCCTGCTCATGGAGGCGGTGGGCGCCACCGACGTCCCGCTGCTGGTGGGCGTCACGGTGTTCACCGCGGCCATCGTGGTGATCGCGAACCTGGCGGTCGACGTCGTCTACGGCGTGCTCGACCCGCGGGTGCGGCGCGGAGGGAGGACCCGATGACCCGGCGATGTCGTCGGTGACGTCCGACCCCGCACCCCGCGGGACGCCGTGTCCCGCACTGCCGTAGCACCCCAGAACTCCGCAGCACCTCGTAGAGACGAGAAGACCAGATGAACCTCGCACCACGTCCCACCCGCAGGCCCGCCCGCCGGGTGGCGGTCGCCGGCATCGCCGTCGCCGCCACGCTCGCGCTGACGGCCTGCAACGCCAACTCGCAGCCGGGCGCGGCCTCGAGCGACGAGGCGACCGCCGTCCAGCAGGGCGGCGAGCTGCACATCCTGACCGCGGCGCCGTCGATCAACTGGGACCCGGCCACCAGCCAGAACCTCGCGATCACCACGCTCGGCCTGGTCGAGCGCCGGCTCACGGCGTGGCAGACCAACGCCGACGGCACCACCGAGGTGGTCCCGGACCTCGCGACCGACACCGGCACGCCGTCGGACGACGGGGCGAGCTGGACCTACACGCTCAAGGACGGCCTGAAGTTCGAGGACGGCACGCCGATCACCTCGGCGGACGTCAAGTACTCCGTGGAGCGCTCGTTCGCCCCGGAGCTGTCGGGCGGCCTGAGCTACCACAAGAACCTGCTGGAGGGGGCCGACGAGTACGGCGGCCCGTTCCAGGGCGACGAGCTCGACTCGATCGAGACGCCGGACGACAAGACGATCGTGTTCCACCTGGACAGCGCGTACGGCGACTGGCCGTGGATCGTCTCGATGCCGGCGTTCGGCGCCGTCCCCGAGGCGAAGGACGACATCCAGACCTACACGACCCAGCCCGTCGCCACCGGCCCCTACCGGGTGGCCGACACCGTCGAGGGCACCTCGGTGACCCTGGAGCGCAACCCCGAGTGGGACCCGGCCACGGACGACGCCCGCACCGCGGGCCCGGACTCGGTGGTCTTCGAGCTGAGCCAGGACGAGACGGTCGTGGCCCAGCGCCTCATCGCCGACTCCGGTGCCGACGCCTCGGCGTTCGGCGCCACGTTCGTGCCGCCCGCGCAGCTCGCGCAGGTGCAGCAGGGCCCGGCCAAGGACCGCCTGGTCACCTCCGGCCCGGGGGCGCTCGCGTACCTCGCGATCAACACCGAGGCCGACGGCCTGGACGACCTCGACGTCCGCAAGGCGATCAGCCTGGCCGTGGACAAGAACGCGTACCGCGTCGCGTCCGGCGGCGAGATCGCGGGCGACTTCGCGACCACGCTGGTCACGCCCGGCATCCCGGGCCGCGAGGAGTACTCGAACGGCGTGAACGACGTGGCACCGGAGGGCGACGTCGAGCAGGCCGAGAAGCTGCTGGACGACGCCGGCTGGTCGGGCCGCGAGCTGCGCCTCGTGGTGGAGGACGACGCCCCGACGCTGGCCAAGGCCCAGGCGATCCAGCAGGGTCTGGAGCGCGCCGGCCTCAAGGTCAAGATCGTGCCGCAGGCCGAAGAGGTGTGGGTCGAGACCGTGACGCAGGGCGACGGCTCGAAGTACGACCTCACGCTGTCGTCGTGGCAGCCGGACTTCCCGAGCGCGAACGGCAACATCCAGCCGCTGTTCCACTCGTCCCAGGTGGGCGACGGCGGGTACAACCTGGCCCGGTACGACAACCCGGACGCGGACGACCTGATCGACCGCGCGACCGAGGAGACCGACGTCGACGCCGCGGCCAAGCTGTGGGTCGAGGCCGACCAGCTCATCCTGGGCGACGCCCCGGTGGTGCCGCTGATCTACACGAAGAACTCGTTCCTGCACGGCTCGAAGGTCGAGAACTTCCGGATCCCGGACTTCCCGGCCTACCCGAACTACCTCCAGGTCTCGCTGGCTCCGTGAGCGGCGTCCTGGTGACCGACGGGCAGCCCCTCCTGCAGGTGGAGGGGCTGTCCGTCGTGTTCGACGACGCCGAGCGGCCCGCCGTCGACGGCGTGTCCTGGGCGCTGCGCCCCGGGCGGGTGACCGCCCTGGTGGGCGAGTCCGGCTCGGGCAAGACGGTGTCCGCGATGGCGGTGCTGGGCCTGCTGCCCGACGCCGCCGCCGTCGGCGGGTCGATCCGGCTGGGCGGTTCGCCGGGTGGCTGGGCCGGAGCCGGTGGCGGTGCAGAGGCCGGTGGCGGTGCCGGATCCGGTGGAGGGGCGGCGACCGAGCTGGTCGGCGCGTCCCCGGAGACCTTCCGCGAGGTGCGCGGCGCGGTGCTCTCGCTCGTCTCGCAGGAGCCGATGAGCGCCTGGAACCCCGTGCTCACGATCGGCGACCAGGTCGCCGAGGCGCTGCGGGCGCACCGGCGCGGACCGGACCGGCCCACCCGGCGGGCGGTGCACGAGCGCGTGCTGGAGCTGCTGGCCGAAGCCGGGCTGCGCGACCCGCAGCGGGTGGCCGCCGCGTACCCGCACCAGCTCTCCGGCGGTCAGCTCCAGCGCGCGCTCGTCGCGATGGGGCTGTCGCAGGATCCGGTGGCGATCATCGCGGACGAGCCGACGACGGCGCTGGACGTGACCGTCCAGGCCGGGATCCTCGACCTGCTGCGCGGGCTGCGCGACGAGCGCGGCACGGCCGTGCTGCTCATCACGCACGACATGGGCGTGGTGGCCGACCTCGCGGACGACGTGGTGGTGATGCGCGACGGGCGGATCGTCGAGGCGGCGCCGGTGCGCGAGCTGTTCGCGGCGCCCCGTGAGGACTACACGCGCACGCTGCTCGCGGCGGTGCCGCGGCTGGGGGAGCGGAGCCCGCTGGTCGAGCCGGCACCGCTGGTCGAGCCTGTCGAGACCTCCTCCGCGGGGAACCAGGTCTCGACGAGCTCGACCAACGTCCTGAGGCCGACCAGCGGGGTCGGGGCGGGCGGTGCCGCCGTGCTGCTCGACGACGTCACCGTCTCCTACGGCGGCCGGCACCCCGTGGTCGCGGCCGACGGCGTCACGCTCTCGATCGGTCGGGGCGAGGTGCTCGGCCTGGTGGGGGAGTCGGGCTCGGGCAAGTCGACCCTCGGCCAGGTGGTCGCGGGGCTGCTGCGGCCGACGTCGGGCCGCGCGGTCGTGGACGGCGTCGACCTGGCACGCGCGTCGCGCCGGGAGCGGGCCGAGCGCCGTCGGGCCACGGGCGTGGTGTTCCAGGACCCGGCCTCGACGCTGAACCCGCGCTGGACCGTGGCACAGTCGGTCGACGAGCCGCTGCGGCTGCACTCCGGCCTGGGCCGGGACGCCCGGGACGCCCGCGTGCGCGAGTTGCTGGAGCTGGTCCGGCTCGGCCCCGGGTACGGGCTGCGGTACCCGCACGAGCTGTCCGGTGGGCAGCGGCAGCGGGTCGCGATCGCCCGGGCGGTGGCGCTCGGACCGCAGGTGCTCGTGGCGGACGAGCCGACGTCCGCGCTCGACGTCTCCGTCCAGGCGCACGTGCTCGACCTGTTCCGGGACCTCCAGGCGGAGCTCGGCTTCGCGTGCCTGTTCGTGTCCCACGACCTGGCGGTCGTCGAGCGGGTGGCCGACCGGGTCGCCGTCATGCGGGAGGGGCGCATCGTCGAGACGGGTCCGACGGCGCAGGTGCTGGGCGCGCCCGTCGACCCGTACACGCGGGCGCTCGTGACCGCCGCGCCCGTGGCGGACCCGGACGCGCAGGCGGAACGTCGGGCAGTGCGGGTCTGACACGGTCAGCCGGCCAGGTGGGACCAGCGCGGTGCCAGGTCGCGCCAGCGCCCGACGGCGGCGACTCGCCCGCCGTCGAGCACCACGACCCGGTCGGCGACGGCAAGGGTCGCGGCGCGCGACGTGGTGCCGAGCACCGTGGTGCCCGCGGCCCGCAGGCCGGTCCACACCTCGGCCTCGGTGACGGCGTCGAGGGCGGACGAGACGTCGTCCACGAGCAGCAGGTCGGAACCCGTGGCCAGGGCGCGCGCCAGACCGAGCCGCTGGACCTGGCCGCCCGAGAGCCGCAGGCCGCGGTGTCCCACGACCGTGCCGGTGCCGCCCGCCTCGGCGACGTCCCGGTCGAGGCCTGCGGACCGCACGGGGCCGTCGACCGGGCGGTCGTGGTCGAGCCGTACGTTGTCCGCGACGGTCCCGGAGACGACGTGCGGCACCTGGGCGACGTGCGCGACGCGCGGCGGGCGCAGGAACGTCTGCGGATCCGTGACGGTGGCGCCGTTCCAGGACAGCCGCCCGCCGACGTCGACCAGTCCCGACAGCGCGCCGAGCAGGGACGACTTCCCGGAGCCGACCCGGCCGACCACGAGCACCAGCTCGCCGCGCCGCACGGTGAGGTCCACGCCGGAGACGCCGACGGTGCCGTCGTCGTGCGTCGCAGTGACGCCGTCGAGGCGGAGCTCGCGCAGGCGGCCCGGCGCGGAGAGGGCACCGACACCCGACCGGGCTCGCGCCGGGACCGCCGTGCCCGCGAACAGGTCGACGTCGTCGGGCACGTCGGCGAGGCGTTCGGTGCCCGCGTACCGGGAGGTGACCTCGACCCAGCGGCGGGCGGACGCGGCGCTGGTGACGAGGGCGCCCAGGCTGTACCCGATCCAGCTGAACGTGCCGATCGACGTGCTGACCAGGAGCGTCGTGCCCAGCGACCAGGTCCCTGTCAGGTGCAGCGTCCAGGCGAGCACCGTCGCGACGCGGCTCAGCACGGACGGCGCCAGGCCGACCAGGAAGTTGGTCCGCTCCTCCACCAGGGACGCATGCACGCGGCGCCCGTCGACGCGGGCGACCTGCGCGAGCACGCCCCCGGTGGCCGAGGCGAGCTTGACGGTACGCACGGAGTCGAGGGCCGAGCCGAGCAGCCGGCCCAGCTCCGCCGCGGCGTCGCCCGCCCGCCGTGCCGCCGCGGCGACCGACCGGCTGCCCAGCACCTGCGCCGCGAACATCACGCCTGCCATGGCCAGGCCGATGGCGCCGGCCAGCCAGCTTCCGCTCAGCACCACCAGGACGGCGAAGGTGAGCGGCGCCGTCAGCACCTCGCTCCAGGCCTGGGTGTGGCCGGTCAGGCGGTAGTCCTCCTGCGCGCGCGCCGCGATCTCGCCCGGGGCGTCACGGACGGTGCGGCGCTGCGCCGTCTGCCCGCGCAGCAGGGACAGGTGCAGCCGCATCCGGGAGTCGACCCACCACCGGGTGCTCGTCGGCCGGACCGTCAGCGGCAGCAGGGTGTTGGTCACGATCGCCGCGAGGATGGCGCCCACCAGCAGCCAGGGCGCGGAACCGTGCTCCAGGCCCACGACCGCTGACGCCCACAGCCAGCCGACCACCAGACCGGTCGAGGTGAGGTAGTCGGCCACCTCGAACACGATCGCCGGGACCAGCATGCCGTGCGGCCGGGCGCGCAGCGTGCTCCAGACCGCCCGCACCATCGACGGCCGCGGCGCGGCCGGGCGAGGCGTTGCGGGCGGAGACCCGGGGGAAGGAACCGCGGGCGGAGGAGACTCGGGCGGGACCGTCGGCACGGCAGCCTCCGGCGTGGGCACCGGCTCGCCGTCCGTGAGCCCCGCCGCCGCGACCAGCCGGGCGAAGTGCCCGTCCGACGCCGCCAGCCGGCCCCAGGGCCCGTGCTCGACGAGCCGTCCGCCGTCGAGCACGGCCACGGTGTCGGCGTGCCGCGCGGTGGGCAGCCGGTGGGCGACGACGATCGCCGTCCGCCCTGCCAGGAGTGTCCGCGCGGCCAGGGTGACCCGTTCCGCCGTGGCGGGGTCCATCCGCGCGGTGGCTTCGTCGAGCACCACGACGTCGACGTCGCGCACCAGGAGCCGTGCGAAGGCGACGAGCTGCTCCTCACCCGCGGACAGGGTCACGCCGTCGGGTCCCAACCGGGTGTCGAGCCCCTCGGGCAGCGACGCGACCCACGCCCGCAGGCCCAGGGCGTCCATGGCCTGCTCCACCCGGGCGGCCGGGACCGGCGCCCAGAGCGTGATGTTGTCGGCGAGCGTCGCCGCCAGGATCTCGGTGCGCTGCCCGACGACGCCGACCCGCGTGCGCAGCCCGTGCACGTCCAGGCCCGTGACGTCCTGGCCGCCCAGGAACACGCTCCCGGCGGGCGGCTCGACCGCGCGCGACAGCATCTTGGTCACCGTCGTCTTGCCCGACCCGGTGCGCCCCACGAGCGCGCACGTGGTGCCCGCCGGGACGGTCAGGGTGAGGGGGCCCAGGGCAAAGCCCTCGCCGTAGGAGAAGGTCAGGTCGCGCAGCTCCACCTCGACCCCGCCCGGGCTGCCGGACTCTGACCCGCGCCCACCGGTGCCGGACCGGCCGGGGAACGGTGCGCCGCCCGCGGGCTCCTGGGGCGCGCCGAGCAGGTCGCGCACCCGGTGGAACGTGCCGATCGCCTCCTCGACCCGGGGCAGCAGCCGGCCCAGCACGTCGACCCGGCCCACGAACCCCGTCACCAGCAGCCACAGCGTGACCAGCCGGGCGACGTCCAGCGCGCCGCCGCTGACCGCCCACACCCCGCCCACGAGCACCGCGCCCACCAGCGCGTCCAGCGGCAGCTCGGTGCGCAGCCGCACGCGCGAGAACGCGACCGACCAGTCCTCCCGCAGCCGGATCTGTCGCGCGGCCAGCTCGGCGTACCGGCGCAGCACGTATCGCTGTCCCTGCGCGGTGCGCAGATCGTCCCGGGCCGCCACCGCCTCCTCGAACTGCGCCATGTGCTCCGAGCCGGCCTCCGAGGCGCGCCTGCTCAGGTCGCGCAACGGTCGCGCCGACCGGCGTGCGAACACCAGCACCGCCGCGGCGACCAGCGGGAACGCCACCCAGGCGGGCCACCACACCAGGCCGGCGGCCACCCAGCCCACCACGAGGCTGATCGCGGCCTGGCCGAGCGTGATGCCGATCCCGCTGATCGCGCGGGTGAGCCGTTCGGGGTCGCCGTTGACCCGGTCCAGGAGTTCGCCCACGGCCTGCTCCTCCAGCTCCGGCAGGGGCTGGCCCAGCGCGGCCGCCGCCAGCTCCGACCGCAGCGTCGCCTCCGCGCGCGCCACGCCCCGCTGCACCACCAGCCACGTCACGGCGTCGAACACGATGACAGCGGTGCTCACGACCGCGAGCACGAGCAGGGTGTCCCGGGTCGGGTCCGCGGCCATGTGCCCCGTGACCACCGCGGCGTACGACGACGCGCCCGCCGCCAGTAGCGCGGCCGGGACGGCCACGACGCCGACCCGCAGCGCGCGGCGGCGCCACGGGCTGCGGCGCAGATCGCGGGGCAGGCGGAGCCTGCGGCTCGGTCGAGCCGGTACGAGGGGCATGACACGACTCTGCCACCGGACACTGACACTCGATCGGGCCCACGACCTGTCAGACGTACAGGTCCCCCGAGGGACTCGTACGTCTGACACGGGGGAGTGTCGGAGGTGGCGCGTAGCGTGGACGACGTGACCCCCTACCGCGAGCTCGCACCGCCGTCCGGCCTGCTGCCGGTCGTCGCCTGCCTGTGGGAGCACGACGCCCCGCCGGGCCACGAGCAGCGGATCATCCCGGACGGCTGCGTGGACCTCGTGCGGATCGACGGCGAGCTGGTGATCGTCGGCGCCGACACCGGCCCGGTCGTCGCCGGCTCCGGCGCGGCCCCGACGTCGCGCACCAGCGGCATCCGGCTCCGGCCCGGCGCGGCCGGCGCCGTGCTGGGCATCCCGGCGTCCGAGGTACGCGACCAGCGCGTCCCGCTCGCGGAGGTGTGGCCCGACGTCGGGCCGGCGCTCGCCGACGCGCTCGACGCGGCGGACCCCGCCGGCCGCCTGGACCTGCTCGCGCGCACGGTGCTGCGGCGCAAGGCCGAGCGGGACGGGCTCGTCGCGGCTGCCGCGCGGCGGCTCGGCGCGCCGGGCTCGCGCATCTCCGGCGTCGCGCAGGAGCTCGGCGTCAGCGAGCGGCACCTGCACCGGCGCACGGTGGACGCCGTCGGCTACGGGCCCAAGATGCTCGGGCGCGTGGCCCGGCTGCGGCGGCTCATCGCCCTCTCGACCGCTGGACCGCCGTCCCTCGCGGAGCGTGCCGCCGCGGCCGGGTACGCGAGCCAGGCCCACATGTCCGACGAGGTGCGGCGGCTCACCGGCCTCACACCCGTCCGATTTCTGGAAGACGCGACCCTGACCGCCGCCTAGCGTCGATGCCATGAGCACATCGACGAGCATCTACCTCGAAGCCGCCCGGCGGTTCGTCTACGACGACGCCCGCCTGCTGGAACGGCACCGCGTCGCGGTGCTGCTCGACGGCGCCCCGCCCGCCCGGGTCCTGGACGCCCTCCGCCCCTACCGCAACGCCGACCACGGCTGGGGCCACGCCCTGGAGCCCGACCTGCGCGGGCCGGACAGCCAGGTCTCGGGCGCGCTGTCCGCGCTGGAGGTGCTGGCCGAGCTGGGAACGGCTGCCGACCCCGACGTCGCGACGCTGGCCCGCGAGACCGCCGACTGGCTCGCCGGCGTCGCGCTGCCCGACGGCCGCGCGCCCCACGTGCTGCCCACTGCCGCCGGCTATCCGGCCGCCCCGTGGATGGTGCCGAACGACGGCGGCTTCCTCACCTACGCGATCGCCGGGCACCTGTGGGAGCTGGGCCTGGAGCATCCGTGGCTCGACGCCGCGACCGCCTGGTGCTGGAAGCAGCTCGACGGCGAGCACCCCGTGGACGGGTACACGGTCCTGTTCGCGCTCCGCTTCCTCGACGCCGTGCCCGAGCCGGGCCGCGTCGCGGCTGCCGTCGAGCGACTGCGGCCCGCCCTGCGCGACGACGGGACCATCTCCGTCTCGGGCGGGGAGGACGACGAGCAGCTCCGGCCCCTGCTGCTGTCGCCGCGGCCCGGTGCGCCCAGCCGCGCGCTGTTCGCCGAACCACTGATCGCAGCCGAGCTCGACCGGCTGGAACGGGAGCAGCTCGACGACGGCGGCTGGGACTTCGACTACCTGCACTGGTCGCCCGGCCAGACCGTGGACGCGCGCGGCCTCGCCACCCTCGGCGCGCTCGCGACGCTCCGGACGCACGGTCGCCTCTGAACCCGCTGACCTGTCAGACGCTCAGGTCACCCGGAGGACGTGAGCGTCTGACACCTCTGGGAGCAGGGGCCGTAGGCTGTCCCGCGTGGTGACCATCGGCTATGCCGCGATGCTCGAACAGTTCGCGCCCCGCGAGGCGGTGGAGCTCGCGGCGCTCGCCGAGACGCACGGCTACTCGGGCGTGATGGCCGCCGACCACTTCCAGCCCTGGACCCCGCAGCAGGGTCAGGCGGGCTTCGTCTGGAACGTGCTGGCGGCCGCCGCGGAGCACACCACGGGCGATCTCGGGCCGGTGACCGCGCCGACCTTCCGGTGGCACCCGGCGGTGGTGGCGCAGGCGTCAGCGACCCTCGCGGCCATGAACCCCGGCCGGCACTGGCTCGGCGTCGGCTCGGGGGAGGCGCTCAACGAGCACGTGGTGGGTGGCTACTGGCCCGAGGCGGCCGAGCGGATCAACCGTATGTTCGAGGCCGTCGAGATCATCCGGAAGCTGTTCGCCGGGTCCCTCGCGGGCCGCGACGTCAAGCACGCGGGAACCTACTTCAAGCTGGAGTCGACCCGGCTGTGGACCATGCCTGACGTCGCCCCCGAGATCCTGGTTGCCACGGCAGGCCCCGTCACGGCACGGCGCGCCGGGCGGACGGCGGACGGGCTGATCACGCAGGCGGCGCCCCTGGACCGGATGGCGTCCCTGCTGACCCGGTTCGCGGACGGCGCCCGCGAGTCGGGCCGCGACCCGGCGCGGATGCCCAAGGCGCTCCAGCTCCACCTCTCCTGGGCGCCCACCCACGACGAGGCGGTCGCCAACGCCCTGACCGAGTGGCCGGTCGGCGGCATGCGGTTCCCGCGGTCCGACATCCGCTCGCCGCACGACTTCGCCCAGCTCGCCCGGATGGTTCGTCCCGAGGACTTCGAGGGGCGCCTGCTGGTCTCCGCCGACCCCGACGAGCACCGCGCGTCGATCCAGCGGTACGTCGACCTCGGGTTCGACCGCATCTACCTCCACAACGCGGGCCGCAACCAGCGCGAGTGGATCGAGACGTTCGGGCGCGAGGTGCTGCCCAAGCTGGTGCGGTGAGCCGCCGGCGGGTCAGGGGGTCGCGGCCCAGTACGCGCCGTAGCCGTCCTTGTGGCGCACCTCGACGGCGGCGAGCGGACCGACGTCGGGCAAGGTCACGATGAGCCTGACGGCCGAGGTGTCCTGGAGCGGGCCCTGCGTCCAGAACGTGTCCTGGGCCGTGGCGTCCTCCACCCGGGCCTCCTTGACCGTCCCGTCCCGGCCGACGGCGTTGAGCCGCAGCCACTGTTTCGGCACGGGGTGGCCCCACGTGGCGGACCCGGTCTGGTCGCACCGGACCGCGAGCGTGACCTGCCGGCCATGTATTCCGGCGACGTCCGCGAGCCAGCAGGACTCGGGGCCGAGCCGTTGGGCGGTGCCCGGCGCCCACGGATCGCGCGCGCTCCCGTCACCGTCCGCTGCCGGTTCGGTGGTCGGGCCGGTGGTCGGGGTGCCCGTCCCGGGACTCGTGCTGCCGCCCGGTGACTGCTCCGCGGGGTCCTGCGGACCGGCCGTCCCGGACTGGCCCAGGTCGCCGCGCGCCGCGTCGTCCTCCGTGAGCGAGTCCCAGAGGCCGAACCCCGCGCCGGCCAGCACCAGCGCCCCCGCCGCCACGGAGCCCACCGCGAGGAGGAGGCGTCCGCGCCTCCGCCGCGGGGCGCGGCCGGCGCGACCCGGTGCGGCAGTCCCCGGCCCGGTACCCGCCGCCGGCCCCCGCGCGGACGCGGCGGCCCCGGCGGCCCCGCTCGCCGGGGTGACGAGGGTCGGCCCGGTGCCGCTGGGGTGCGGCACGCCGAGCGACCCCAGGATCGCGTCGAGCGACGGCCGGCGCTCCGGGTCCTTGACCAGCAGGGCGTCGAGGAAGGGGCGCAGGTAGGCGGGGCTGTCGGCGTAGGACGGGTCCTCCGCCGACACCCGGTACAGGACGACGGCGGGGTGGTCGCCCTCGAACAGGTGGTGGCCCGTGGCCGCGTAGTAGGCGAGGGCGCCGAGGGCCCAGACGTCGGCGGCCGAGGTCGCGCGGCTGCCGGTCGCCTGCTCCGGCGCCATGTACATCGGTGTGCCCACGGGCTGCCCGGTCAGGGTCAGGCGCGTCGCGTCGATCGCCGCGACCACGCCCAGGTCGATCAGGCGCGGCCCGTCCGGCCCGAGGATCACGTTGGCCGGCTTGACGTCGCGATGCACCAGGCCGGCGCGGTGGATCTCGTACAGGGCCTCGGCGACACCCGCGACCAGGTTCAGCACGTCGGCCTCGGGCAGCGGCCCGTGGGCCGCGAGCTCCTGCGAGAGGGTCGGCCCTGCCACGTACTCGGTCGCGAGCCAGGGCAGGTCCGCGTCGGCGTCGGCGTCGACGAGGTTCGCGATGAACCGGCTGCGCACCTTGGCCGCGGCGCGCGCCTCGCGCCGGAACCGGGTGCGGAACTCGTCGTCGTCGAGCTGGGCCCCGCGGATCAGCTTTGATGGCGACCTGCTGACCTCGTCGGGTGGTCCCGAGGTAGACGTCTCCCATGCCGCCGCTGCCGAGCCTGTTGCGGATGCGGAACGGTCCGATGGCGCGTGGTTCGCCGGGGCGCAGGGCTGCCGGTTCCGGTACGGGCGCCGTCCTTCGTGCGGGCGGGTCGTGCAACACCGGACGGTTCCCCCATCGATCGCGGCATCAAACAGACAATTGTGACGAACGCCAGGCAGGGTATCGCGCCGGGGTGGCCGCCCGCTGGTCGATGTGAGGATGGACCCGTGGAACGACTCAGCGTCTGGGCCCCCGACGGGCTGCCCGAGATCATCCCCGGCGACGACCTCGGCGAGCTGATCGCCGACCTCCTGGCGGGCCTGGAGGAGCAGGACCGGCCGCGCGACGGCGACGTCGTCGTCGTGACCTCGAAGATCGTGTCCAAGGCGGAGGGCCGCGTCGTGGCCGCCGACGACCGGGAGCAGGCGATCACGGACGAGACCGTCCGCGTGGTCGCCCAGCGCACGCGGCCGGGGCTGCCGCCGCTGCGGATCGTGGAGAACAAGCTCGGCCTGGTGATGGCCGCGGCAGGCGTGGACGCCAGCAACACGCCCGAGGGCACCGTCCTGCTGCTCCCCGTGGACCCCGACGCCTCGGCCCGCACCGTCCGGTCGGCGCTCACCCAGCGGCTCGGCCTGTCGCGGATCGGGGTCGTCGTCACCGACACGGCCGGCCGGCCCTGGCGCGACGCCCTGGTCGACATCGCGATCGGCTGCGCGGGCATCAGCCCGACCGACGACCTCCGCGGCAGTACCGACACGCACGGGCGGCCGCTCAACGTGACCGTCACCGCCGTCGTCGACGAGATCGCCGCGGCGTCCGAGCTGGTGCGCGGCAAGTCCGCGGGCCGGGCCGTCGCCGTCGTGCGCGGCATGGACCGGCACGTCACCGCCGAGGACGGCCCCGGTGCCCGCGCACTGGTGCGGGCCAGCGCGGACGACCTGTTCCGCGAGGGGTCGGCGGAGGCCTACGCCCGCGGCCTGGCTGCGGGCCGCGCGGGGACGGCGGTCGGCTGAGGCCCGTCCCGGCCGCGGACGACGGCGCCGGCTGACGCCGGACCACCCCTCTGACTCGGCTGAGGCCGGGTGCCGAGTCAGCCAGCTGGTCGGACCACTCAGCTGACTCGGCTGAGGCCGGGTGTCGAGTCAGTGTCGTGGTCGGCCTCGCTACAGTGCCGGGCGGCGCGACGTCATCCGGACGACGGGCGACGCGCCGTCGGACTCCTCGGCGGTCACCGTCGCGGACCAGTCCGGCGCCGGCTCGTCGTCGGCCGCGTCGGACGGCGCCGCCGGTGTCTGTCCCGCCGCCGGTGTCTGTCCCTCGGACGGCGCCACGGCCGAGGCCAGCGGCTGGAGGCCCCTCGGGGCCGGTCCGGGCGGGGGCGGCGGCGGAACGGCGGGAATCCCGCGCGCCGGCGTGGCGGCAGCGTCGCCCGCCGTGCCCGCCGTGCCCGCCGTGCCCGCCGTGCTGCCCGTGCCGGTGGCGTCGCCGGGGTTCTCTCCCGGAACCGCCGGGCCGGGGGCCGACGTCGGGCCAGGTGCCGGACCTGTCCGGACCGGTGCGGCCGAGTCGGCACCGCCACCCGCGGAACCAGTACCACCCGCGGAACCACCCCCCGCGGAACCACCACCCGCGGCCCCGGCCCCACCGCCGGACCCGCCCCGGGTCGCGGAGGCGACCGGGTCGACGTCGGGCAGCGGGGTCTCCAGGAGCACCACGTCCACGCGCGACTCCCGCATCTCCCGGCAGGTCGCCAGGCCGATGCCGCCCACGTAGTCCTCCAGGGTCTGCAGCAGCTTGAGCGGCGTCGCCAGGATCATGTGGAACCCGAACGCGGTGAACGTGTCCATCGCGGTGCGGGTGAACGCCGTGTCGGCCTTGTCGAAGGCCTCGTCCAGCAGGATCGTGCCGTAGGCGGGTGTCGCCGAGTCGGAGGCGCCGGCGAGCTGGTACCGCAGGGCGGCGGCCAGGCAGAACACCACGAGCTTCTGCCGCTGACCGCCGGAGAGGCCCGCGGAGGAGTCGTGCACGGCCAGCGCGATGCCACCCGCGGTGACCTCCACGCCGGTGAAGTGCACGTGTCGGCGCGTGTCCAGGCACAGGGAGCGCCAGGCCCGGTCGGCGGGGTCGCTGGACCCGAGCCGGCGCACGAGCCGTTCCAGCACCTCGTACTCGGGCTCGGTGTCGCCGGTCAGGGCGTCGAGGGTGGTCAGGAACTCCTCGACGGCCGCCGGACGGCGCTCCTTGACCCGGATCTCCAGGAACCGGTCGGTGTCGAACGGGGACCGCCGCAGCGAGGTGTTCACCCCGACGATCCGTTCGCGGATGGTCGCCGGCGCCTGCCGGATCTCGGCGGCCAGCTTGCGCAGGGCGCGGCGGGCCTGGTCGGTCAGGAGGTCGGAGAACCGGGCCTCCTGCTCGGGCAGCCGCGACGTCCGGATGCGCTCCAGCACCTCCAGGTACCGCGCCCGGTCGCCCACCTGGGCCGTCAGGTCACGGGTGATCGCGGGCCAGCGGCGCCGGAACTCGGCCAGGAGACCGACGATCTCCCGCTCGGCCGCGCCCGACGTGCGCAGCCCGGCCTCGCGCTCCGCGTCCAGCGTGCGGGACACCGTCAGGGAGACGTCGTCGATCACCTCGTGCGTCACCGTCTTGCGGACGGCGGCGTAGCGCTTCTCCAGCTCGTGGCGGTGCGCGAGCGGGATCGCAGTAGTCGGCGCGTCGCCGAGCTCGGCGACCACGTGCTCGAGGGACCGGCGGTGCGCGCGGGCCTCGGCGAGCGCGTCCGCTGCCTCCGCGGCCGCGGCGCGCGCCTGGTCGAGCCGGGTCTCGGCCGCCGCGACGTCCTGCGAGGCCTGCAGCAGGTCCATCGTGCCGTCCAGCAGCCGGTCGAACGACGCCTGGGCGTCGGTCAGGTCGGCCTCGGCGGTCTCGATGTCCACCTCGCGCCACTCCCGGCGCGCCACGTGCCGCAGCGTGAGCTGGCGGCGCACGGCCTCGCGCTGCTCGGCGACGGCGTCGGCCACGGCCTCGTCGGCCTGGGCGAGCCGGGCCTGCGTCGCGCGCGCGAGCTCCAGGAGCTGGTCGAGCCGGTCGTCGGCGTCCCAGCCGAGCGCCCAGTCCTCGACGCCGGGCAGCAGCGGCTGCTCGATCTCCTCGGGCCCGTGCTTGATCAGGCCCTCGCGGGTCACGGCGCGCTCGTGCAGGTCGAGCCCGGAGGGCTCCTCGACGCACAGGTAGTCGTACTGCTCGGACAGGCGGCGGTGCAGCCAGCCCGCCGCCGGGCCGTCCTTGACCTCGACCTTGTGCACCAGCGACGAGTCGTCGGTGGACCGCGGCGCGTCGTTGCGCACCCCGACCACGCGGTAGCGCAGCCCGGGCCCGGCCTCCACGGCCCGCGCGACGGCGGCCCGGTGCGCGGGGGAGACCAGCACGAGCGTGGCCAGCGGGCGCAGGATCTCCTCGATCACGGGGCGCCAGGCGGCGTCCTCCTCGCGCACGCGCAGCAGCTCGGCCGCGAACGGGAGCATCGAGACGTCGAGCCCGGCAGCCTCGGCCACCGCGCGGCGGGCCGTGGCGAGCGCGGCCGGCACGTTCGTCTGCGTCTGCCGCACGGCCTGGATCCGTGCGGCGACGGCCTCGTGCTGCTGCCCGACGGCGGAGCGCGCCGCCAGGGCCTCCCGGATGCGGCCGTCGAGGGCCTCCGGCGCCCGGGAGCGCCCGACCGCGGCCACGGCCCCGGTCGCCACCGCACCGGTCGCCCCACCCGTCGCCACGACGGGCAGCGCGTCCGTGGTGACCGCGGGGACGGCACCGGTCGCGACGGCGGCCACCTGTCCGGTCGACGCGGCGGCCACGGCGGGTACCGCGCCCGTCAGGGTCGGCACGGCGCCCGTGGCCGGCGGCCTGGCGCCGCCCAGCTCCCACCGGGCCTTCTCCTTGAGCGCCGCGAACTCCGCGAAGGTCTCGGGCATGTTCATGCCCACCGACTCGAGGTCGGTCTTCAGCTCGCCGCGCCGCGTGCGGACCAGGGCGGCGATCTCGCCCGCCCGCTGCAGGCGGTCGGCCTGGGTGGCCAGGGCCTGCCCGCCGCGCGCGCCCAGCACGTTGACGGCCTGCTGGTGGGTGTTCGCCGCGACGTCGACCTCGGTGTCGGCGGCCTTGCGGTGGTGCTGCGCCCGCTCTTCCGCGGCCCGTGCTCCCGCGAGCGCGCCGTGGGCCAGGTCGAGCTTCCACGCGTCCTTGAACGTCTCGAGCGAGCCGCGCAGCGTCGCCGCACGCACCCCGGCCGCCGAACCCTCGTCGTACGTCTTGGTCAGTGCCGAGAGCCGGCTCAGGTGCTCGATCTGCCGGCGCGACGTCTCGATGTCGGCGTAGGCGCGTGCCACGTCGGCGAACTGCTGCACGGCCTGGGCCGCCAGCTCGAACGTGCCGGGCTCGTCCAGCATGTGCCCGCGGAACAGGTCGTCCAGGCTGCCCAGGTTCTTCGCCGACTGGGTCCGGTGCAGCAGCACCAGCGCCTGCTCCGAGCCGATGCCCAGCGCCTGCGTGAAGGCCGCCGCGAACGGCGCATGCCGCTCGCTGACCGTCGCGGCCGGCCAGGCCGCGGTCACGCCGGCGACGTCGGGCCCGGACCGCACGAACCGCTCGAAGTCCAGCAGGCCGGCCTCGCCCGGCACCACGACGTGCAGCGTCGAGGGCGTCGACGAGCCCCGCGTCAGGTGGAACAGGCGCACCAGGGTCACGGTGCCGTCGTCGGTGTCGGTGCCGTCCGAGTAACGCAGCAGCACGCCGGACCAGGTGGCGCCCTGGCGCAGGTGGTCGGCCACCACCTCGCCCGTGCTCTCGTCGGTCCGGTGCCGCCACGCCCCGCGCACGTACGAGACGACGTCGCGGTCGCCCGCCTCGCGCTCGGTGGCGGCCGTGCCCGCGGCGGCCACGTTGAACCGCAGGTGCTCGGGCGGGGTCAGCACCGCGGCGACGGCGTCGACCAGCGACGACTTGCCCGAGCCCGAGTGGCCCGTCAGCAGGAACCCCTCGCGCGGCACGGGCACCACGTGGTGGCCCGAGAACGTGCCCCAGTTGACCAGCTCGACGCGCGACAGGCGCCACTGCCCGGTGGGGGTCGGGTGCGGGGTCTTCATGCGCTCTCCTTCGCCAGCCGGACGTACTCGGCGCTCAGCGCCGCGACCTGGTCCGCCCCGAACACGGTCCGGAGCACGGGGGAGACCGTGCACCGGTCGCCGCTGAGCGGCTCCAGCATGCCCGACTCGATCAGCCGGGCCCACGTCGCGTCGAGCTGCCGGCTGAAGTCCATCGGGGAACCGCCGCCGCGCCGCCGGTACACGGCGAGATGGTCGGCCGCCTCGTCGCGGCTGATCGCCACGCGGCCGTCGGACGAGTCCAGCAGCAGCGCGCGCAGGTGCAGCAGCAGCGCCGTGTCCAGGAACGTCAGCGCCACCTCGCGCACCACCTGCGGCGCGTCGGCCGCCGGCACGTCCCGCACGAACGCGACCTGCGCGTCGGCGTCGACCACCAGGTCGAGGTACTGGTCGGCGAGGCGCTCGCGGACCACGTCCTCGTGGGCCAGCAGCGCGCGCCAGGTGTCGGGCTCGGGCTCGGCCGCCAGGTAGGGACCGCGCACGAGGCGGGCCAGCGCGAGGCGCGCGGGCGCGGGGAGCGTGCCGTGGTCGCCGGGCCAGAGGTGGTTGCCGGCCTCGCCGGCGGTTCCCGGCGCGCCGCCGCCCGACGTCGCCGAGCCGCCGGCGCCCGACGACGTGCCGGCCGGCCGGCCGGGGCGCGCGCTGCGGAGGTCTGCCGGGTCGGGCCGCGCCGGGCCGGATCCGGGTACGCCGGGTTCTGTCACGGGACATGCTCCTCGAACTGGTGCTGGGGTAGTGCGGCCCGGCGCGCGACGCCGCGCGAGGACCGCCAGCTGACGTCCTCGCGGTCGCCGGTGGGGGTGCCGTGCTGCTCGGCGAGCGTCAGCAGGCCGACGACGCTCGCGGCGCCCTGCGTGGCGGGGTGCGCGCCGAGCACCGAGCCGACCGTGGCCCGGCCGGCCTGGTCGATCACGTCGTTGACGTGCCCGCGCAGCTCGTCCACGTCGATCTCCGAGTCGCGGGCCATGGCGCGCAGCGCCGTGAGCGAGACCGGCCGCGGCGGCAGGGCCGGGGCGGCGGGCGGCGCCTCGGCGTCCTCCCCACCGGGGTTGTGCGGCGCGAGGCCGCCCACGGACCGGGGTGCCACGGCGCCCAGCGGCAGGGTCAGGCGCAGCTCCGTGCCGGGCGCGACGTCGGGGGCCGCGGCGAGGGCGGCGTCCTGCGCCTCGCCGATCAGACGCCGCAGCGCGCGCTCGGCCGGGAGCTCGCCGGACCGGACCGTCCGCTGCAGCGCGCGGCGCAGGGTGCCCATGGTGTCGGTGAGCTCGTCGGCGGCGTCCTGCAGGGTGGGCAGCAGGCGGCGCAGCGCGGAGGCCTCGCCGGGCGCCAGGTGGACGGAGTCGAGCACCCGGCCGAGGTCGTCCTGCGCGGTGTGCTCCGACTGCCGCAGCAGCTCACGGAACCCGACCAGGCCGCGGCCCGCCTCGGACTCGGCGAGGTGGTCCACGCCGCGGTAGATGTCGTCGAGGAAGGTGTCGCGGGACCCGTCGGACTCCAGGAGCCGGCGGCGCAGCTCGCGGTCGGTGCGCTCCAGCTCGGTGCGCACGCGGGCCAGGTCGGCGGGGATGTCGCCGGCGAGGGCCAGGATCTCGCGGGCCCGCTCGGCGGCGACGTCCGCCGGCAGGGCCTCGGAGTCGCCGCGCCGGGCGCGCTCGATCTTGGCGTCGAGGGCCGCGCGCTGCTCCAGGAGGGCGGCGAGCCGGGCCTCCGGGTCGGGGTCGGCCTCGTCCGCCAGGCGGTGCAGGCCGTCGAGCACCGCGCCGAGGCGGGACGGCGTCACCGCGGGGTGCGGCCGCCGCAGGCGGGAGACGAAGCGGATGGCGAGCAGGGCGCCGTCGGACAGCTCGACCGTCTCCGCACCGGGCTCGCTTCCGGTCTGCGGGGCGCGCCGGCGCACCAGCACGCCCTCGTCGATCCACTCGGAGACGTAGAAGTAGCCGGAGTAGGGCAGCTCGAACCCGGCGCGGCGCAGCTCGGGCACGTCGTCGTCGATCCGGTCGGCGAGCTGCTCCACGGGCAGCCGCCGGCGGGACGCGCCGAGGTTGCGGTCGAGCAGCACGACGGCGGCCGCGGCGTTCCTCGACCGCAGCAGCACCCACGCGGGGTGCTCCTGGAGAAGGGCGCGCACGGCGCGCGCCGCCTGGCCGCGGCGACCTGTCCCGTGCCCGGCGGCCGGCCGGGGCGCGGCGTCCCCCGGTGAGCTCGCAGTACCCATGGGGGCTGAGAGTAGTAGGCCAACGTGTCGGTGCGGCACCCCCGGGGGAAACATGGCGACACTTGCTCCGTCGCTGCGCCGCGACGGCCATAGACGTATAGAGTCAGGTCCCACAGGGCTTGCCGGAAAACAGATCTCTACTTTCCGGCAGGCCCTGTCGTGCGTCATGGCACGTTTCGATGGCAGAGCGTCGACGGGAGGGCACCTTGCTCACGAACGCAGCCCAGATCATCGCCCGGATCCGCGCCGAGCGAGAGCTCAGCATGAGTTCCCTGGCGGTGCTCGCGGGCGTGCCCACGTCGACGATCAGCCGCATCGAGTCCGGCCAGATCGAACCGACGCTCGGCATGATCCGGCGTATCGCCCTGGGGGCCGGCTACCACCTGCACCTGCAGTACCTCGACCTGTTCTCGGGCAAGCTCGAGGACGACGTCGTCGCGGTCGCCGCCGACCCGGCCGGCGAGGGGGAGGACGACGACGATCCCGCGCACTAGGGCGGTTTCATCTGGTCCGCTACCTTGTCTGCGTATGGGATGTCGGTGCGGGGGGCACGGGGACGCGGAGGCGCCGCGGCGGCGGTGCGTTCCCGATGAATGTGACATTGCACGCAATTCCCGTGGAAACCGGGCATGCACTCTCACTCAGGTTGTGCCCCTCATTCCTCCGAGCAATATGGTCGTCATATGCCGAACGTCATGATCCCCGTCGAAGTGCGGGAGGACGTAGAGACACTGTGGGTGTTCCACGACCTGCAGCACGTGCCGCGGCCGGTCGACGTCGGCATCGGCCTGGGCGGTCATGACCTCGGCGTCGCCGTCTACACCGCCGAGCTCTACCACGCGGGGCTGTTCCCGCAGATCGTCTTCACGGGCGCGAACGCGCCCACCACGGTCGACGCCTTCCCCCAGGGCGAGGCGCTCGGCTACCGCGACCGCGCCATCGCGGAGGGCGTGCCCGCGGAGGTGGTGCTGGTCGAGCCCGCCGCCACCAACACCAGCGAGAACCTGGAGTACAGCCGCAAGCTGCTCGCCGAGAACGAGGTCGAGCCGTCCTCCGTGCTGCTCGTCTCGCACCCCTACCAGCAGCGGCGCGCGTTCGCGACGGCCCAGATGGTCTGGCCGGACATCGAGGTGCTGTGCGTGTCCCGGCCCATGTCGCTCGACGCGTACGTGCGCACGATCGGCGACGCCGACCGGGTGATCGACATGCTCGTGGGCGAGACGCAGCGCCTCACGCTCTACGCCGAGCTCGGGTTCATCTCCCACGAGGAGGACGTGCCCGCCGACGTGCTGGGCGCCTTCGACCGGCTCGTGGCGGCCGGGTACACGTCGCGGCTGGTGGAGGACCGCCGTCCGATCGACGTGTGACCGCGGCCTGAGGCCGACGTCACGAAACGGGCTTCCGGGACATCCCTGGCGAGTCGCTCCGTTCTCCGTTACGTTCCGGGCATGCGCGAGGAAAACAAGCGGGGCAAGGATCCCAGGAAGTTCACCTGGCAGGAGATCCTCACGTTCGTCGCGGGCGCCGGGTACGTGGCCAGTCCGATCGACCTCCTCTCCGAGGGCGTGCTGGGTCCGCTCGGCCTCGGCGACGACGCGATAGCGATCGTCATCGCCGGTGTCACCCTCTACAAGGCCATCCGCCGGTTCCGGCAGCACCGCACGGTGCCGGGCACCACCGGGGACGCGACGCCGGGTGGTCCGCAGGGCACCACGACGCCTGGCCCCGCGCCCCACGGCAAGACCGTGCCGGGCACCGCCGAGGACGTGACGCCGAACCGCAAGCCGCACCGCTGACCGGTGCGCCTGCCAGGCTCGTCAGCCCGCCCTGGCCCGTCGGCCCGGGCGGGTCTAGTGTCGACGGCGTGACCGGCGACAACGCACCCAGGGTCCTCGTTGTCGGGGGCGGCCCCGCAGGCGCTGCCACGGCGATCGCGCTGCGGCGCGAGGTCCCGGGCGCGCACGTCACCCTGGTCGACAAGGCGACGTTCCCGCGCGACAAGACCTGCGGGGACGGGCTGGGCCCGGGCGCGCGGCGGGTGCTGGACGGGCTCGGCCTGACGGAGCTCCTCAAGCCGTTCCACATGCCGATGTCGGTGGCGATCAGCGGCCCGGGCGGCGTCGAGGCGCTCGCGCGCGGCCCGCTCATGGAGGGCCGCGACCTCGCCGGGTACGTCACCCCGCGGCTCGCCCTGGACGACCTGCTGCTGAACGCTGCGCGCGACGCCGGCGCCGAGGTGCGCGAGGGCGTCGCGTTCGAGGGGATGACGGCGGCCGGGGGCACGCGCGAGCGGGTCACGCTCTCCGGCGCCTCTGGATCCTCCGGCTCCGAGGAGGCGTTCGACCTCGTCGTCGGCGCGGACGGGGCCTACTCCACGGTGCGGCGGGCCATCGGCGTCGACCGCCCCGCGATGCGGCACACCCACATCGCGATGCGCGCCTACGGTCGGGTCACCCACCCGGACAAGCCCGTGAGCGACACCCTCCGGTTCGACTTCCTGGAGTCCCTCCTGCCGGTCTACGGCTGGGTCTTCCCGCTGCCCGAAGACGGCGCGAACATCGGCGTCGGCCTCCCCGTGAACCACCTCAAGCGCCAGACCTCGCGCCACGGCCGCAAGCTGCGGGACCTCTTCGACCTGTACGTCGAGGACCTTCAGCGGCGGGGTTTCTCGGTGTCCGGGGTGGAGCGGGTCGCCACGCACCAGCTCCCGCACGCCGCCGCCCGCACGCCGATGACGGCCCCGGGGCGGGCCGCGGTGCTGGTCGGGGACGCCGCCGCGACGATCAACCCGCTCAGCGGCGAGGGGATCTTCTACGGGATGGCCGCCGGCGTGCAGCTCGCGGAGCACCTCGGCGGGCTGGAACGGTCCGGCGCGACCTGGAGCGGGGCGGGGCTGCCCGGTGCCCTGGCGGGGTTCGAGCGGGCGCACCGGCGCCGGTTCGCGCGGCACTACCGGGAGTGCTACCTGGCGCAGCAGCTCATGCGCTCCAAGACGTGGGCAGGGATCGCGACGCGCGCCGTCGCGGCGTCCGACGAGGCCATGGCGCACGTGGCGCTCATGCTGTTCGACGAGCAGTCGGCGGGGTCCCGGGGCCTGCTGCGCCTCGCGGCGCACAGCGTGCGGCCGCTGCTGCGACGGCGCTGAGGAACGGGCGAGGAACGGGCGAGGAACGGGCGGCGGACGGCGATCGTTGACGACTCGGTCGGTCTGTCAGACTTGCAGACCCCGAAGCTCGGCGCCGCCTGAGATTCTCTCCGCTCCACCTGACTCGAGGACGACGATGTCACGCTCCATCCGCCGGGCCGTTGCACGACTGATCTGGGCCGCCACCGGCTACCGGATGCGTTCGGAACCCGCCCCGACCAGGCCCACCGTGTTCATCGGGGCGCCGCACACGTCCAACACGGACTTCTTCCTCATGCTGGCGATCGCGTTCGACATGGACCTCAAGATCCGGTTTCTCATCAAGGACTCCTGGTTCAAGGGGCCGCTGGCCGGTGTCATGCGGTCGCTGGGCGGCATCCCCGTGGACCGCAAGGATCCGGCCAGCATCGTCGACGAGATCCTGGCCGCCGTCGGCCGGGGCGAGGAGTTCCATCTGGTCGTGACGCCGGAGGGCACACGCGGCGCCGGGTCCGGCTACTGGAAGTCGGGGTTCTACCGCATCGCGCTCAAGGCGGGCTTCCCGGTCACGCTCGGCTACGTCGACGGCGTCGCCAAGGTCGCCGGGCTCGGCCCGAGCATCGAGCTGACGGGCGACGTGAGCGCGGACATGGACGTGATCCGCGCGTTCTACGCGGACAAGTCCGGCGTCAAGCCGGCCAACCGCACGGAACCCCGCCTCCGCTCGGAAGACCCGGCCTGACCCACAAGCCGTCCCCGCTCGCCGCCCCGCCTGCCCCTCTCGCCCCGTTGAGTGCTGGCTATTTGCGCTGATCCAGCCGTGAAATGCGCAGATAGCCAGCACTCAACGAGTGGGGGGTGGGGCTAGGGAGTCCAGGACTCGGTCCAGGCCGTAGGTCCAGGCATGGGCCGGGCTGGAGGGGGCGTTCATCGCCTCGCCCGCCGCGCCGCCGACCCGCTGGGCGAGCTGGTGGTCGTCGCCGAGGTACTGCGCGAGCCGCCCGCCCCACCGCCCCCAGAGCTCCGGCAGCTCGCCGGCCCGCGGGTCCGGCCGCTGGGCCCGGGCGGCAGCGCGGACGAAGTCGAGCACGAACGTGAGTGCGGCGTCGCGGGCGACGTCGTCCAGGGGCAGCGGGTCCAGCGCGTGCAGCTCGTGGTCGTACTTGGCGATGGTGCCGGGTCCGAACGCCGTGCGGTCGTCGTCGATCTCCAGGAGCCACGGGTGCTCGCCCAGGAGTGCGAGGTTGGTCTCGGCGACCCTCCGCACCCGGGTGCGCCAGCCGGCACTCCCGTAGGCGGGTCGCGGCATGCGCGCGAACGCGGCGTCGGCCATCAGCACCAGCAGGTCGTCGCGGCTGTTGACGTGCGTGTAGACGGACATCGCCGAGACGCCCAGCACGTCGCCGAGCCGGCGGACCGTGACGGCGGCGAGGCCCTCGGCGTCCGCCACCGTGCCCGCGGCGTCGACCACCGCGCCCGTCGTGACGGCGGACCGCGGGCCCCGCGCGCCGCCCTGCGGCGCGGCGGGGTGATCGCGCCAGAGCAGGTCGATCAGCTCGCGGGGCATCGGGTCTCCAGGGTCAGGGTGACGGGCCGGGAACATTCTGCAACCATCTTACGTTGTACGCTGTACAAGGTTATTGGATGTGAGGAGCCAGCTTGAAGATCACCGGTACCGCCCTGTCCCTCAACGTGCCCGACGTCGCCGCGTCGGCCGAGTTCGCGAAGCAGCACCTCGGGTTCACCGAGGCCATGTCGGACGACGGGTTCGTGTCGCTGCAGCACGACTCGGCCGGCGTCAACATCGTGTTCCTGCGGGTCGGCCTCGGCACGTTCAAGCCCGAACGGATCGCCGGCCCTGCGGGCCAGGGCCTGCTGATCGCGTTCGTCGTGGACGACCTCGACACCGAGTTCGCCCGCATCGCCGCCGCCGGGGCCGAGGTCGTCACCCCGCCCGAGACCGAGCCCTGGGGCGAGCGCTACTGCCAGTTCGCCGACCCCAACGGGATCGTGTGGCAGCTCGTCCAGTGGGTCTGACCGGCTCTTCGCGGGGCTGACCTCGCCCTCTGCGGGCCTGTCCCGCACTCTCCGGGTCTGACCCGGCCTCTGCGGGGCTGCCCCGGCCTCTGCGGGTCTGACCCGGCAAGTCCCCTTTGAGGCCGGGCTTTCTTCGCTTTGAGCAGGGTCAAAGCGAAGAAAGCCGGGCCTCAAAGGGGATCGGCCGAACTGGGTTCGCGGTCAGCCGTGTGCCCAGCCCGACCAGCGGGTCACGCGCACCCGGATCACCGGCCCGTCCGGACGGCGCTCGCGGTACTGCGGGTACCGCACGGCGAGCGCGTCCAGCGCCGCTTCCCGGGGTGCGCCGTCGTGCTCGACGGCGGCGACGCCGTCGGCCCGCACCCACCAGAGCTGCGTCCAGTCGTCGTCGTACCGGTCCGCCAGCAGGGCGACGCGGGGGTTCTCCGCGATGTTCCGCAGGCGCTTGAGGTCCCGCGTGGTCTTGGGCTTGTGGTCGACGGCGACGACGATCTCGGCGGCGGCTCCCGGCAACGGACCCTCCGCGGCGCCGATCAGCGCGAACGTGACCGGCACGAGCTGCGGCACGCCGTCGGCGTCGGCCGTGGCGAGGTGGGCGTGCCGGGCCGCGGCGAACCGCGACCGGCAGACATCGGCATCGAGGCGCACGTCGTCATTGTGCCGACAGCGGCCGGGGCTCGCGACGCCGTCCTTGACCGTCCGACAGCGCGGCCCATCGGGGATGCTGTGGGCATGAGCAACCACCGACAGCAGCCCCGGCGGCTGCGCGACCTCGGGATCGTGGTCGGGCCGCTGAGCACGGGCCCGTCGAACGCGATCACCGACGTGCCCGGTGTGCGGGTGGGGCACACCACCATCGTGGACCCGCCGCGCCTGCACACCGGGGTCACGGCGATCGTGCCGGATGCCCTGGAGCAGGGCCGGCGCAGCCTGCCGTGCGGGCTGTTCGTCGGCAACGGGTTCGGCAAGCTGATCGGGTCAACCCAGGTCGCCGAGCTCGGCGCGATCGAGACGCCGATTCTCCTGACCGCCACCCTGAGCGCGTTCCGTGCGGCGGACGCCCTGGTCACGCACGTGCTGGCCGGCCCGGGTCACGAGCAGACGCGCACGCTCAACCCGGTCGTCGGCGAGACCAACGACGGCCGGCTCAGCGACATCCGGGCCCGGCCGATCACCGAGGCGCACGTGCTCGCGGCTCTCGACGGCGCGACGTCCGACGTGCCCGGCGAGGGCTGTGTCGGCGCCGGGACGGGCACCGTGGCGCTCGGGTTCAAGGGCGGCATCGGCACGTCGTCGCGGATCGTCGGCGGCTGGACGGTCGGCGTGCTGGTCCAGTCCAACTTCTCCGGCACGCTCACGGTGCGCGGCGTCCCGATCCGGCCGGACGACGGCGCCGCGCCGCCCGCCGCGGACGGCGCCCCCGTCGCCGGGCTTCAGCCCGAGGGCAACTCCTGCATGATCGTGGTCGCCACCGACGCCCCGCTCGACGCGCGCCAGCTCGGCCGTGTCGCGCGCCGTGCCGTGTTCGCGATGGCGCGCGTGGGCTCCGACTTCGCGGGTGGCAGCGGCGACTACGCGCTGGCGTTCGGCACAGCCGGGGCGCCGTCTTCGGGCGGGGTGGACGACGGTGACCTCGACCCGGTCTTCGCCGCGACGATGGACGCCGTCGAGGAGGCCCTGCTCAACTCGCTGTTCATGGCAACCACGACCGTGGGGCACCGCGGTACGGCGACCGCGGTGCCCCACGCCCTGGTGCTCGACCGGCTGCGCGCTGCCGGCGTGCTGCCTCAGCCCTCGGCGACGGGCCCCGTCTCGTAGTCGGCGGACAGCGTGATCTCGACGTCGATGTCCCGCGGCTGCAGCTCGACCTGGGCGCCGCCGCCCGCGGCGGCCACCGCGCCGGCCCGCATGGCGTACATCGGGGCGCCGCCACCCCCGTCGTTGCCGCCCCGCAGACCCGCCTCGTAGATCGCGACGGGCGCCACCGGGCCGAGGCCCAGGGCGTCGGCGTACGACTGGGCGCGCACCACGGTCTCCTCGGCGGCCTCGACGCGGGCCTCGGCCTGGAGCGCCTTACGGGTCTCGTCGGTCAGGGTCCAGTTGAGCCAGTCGATCTCGACGCCCTCGACGTCCATGATGTCGGCGAGCCAGGTGGACAGGACCTCGAAGTCGCGGAACGTGACCGACAGGCGGGCCGAGGCGCGGAACCGCCGGATCCGCTGCTTGCCGCCCGTCTGGGAGTTCTTGACCCGGTCGTCGTAGACGTAGGAGTGCACCGACGCGGAGTCCCACTTCTCCGCCGCACCCGACGCGACGTGCGCCTTGGCCTGGTCCACGAGGATCGTGTGGGTGCGGGCCACCCGCTCCACGACGTCGTTGCGGAGCGTGCCCGAGAACGCGACGTGCAGGTTGACGGTCCCGCGCTCGGCGGGATGGGTGCGCTTGGCCTGGCCTTCGACGGCGATGCGAGTCATGTGCGGAGTCTGCCCACGATGCCGCGGACCACGCCACCCCGCCGCGCCGACCGCGTGCTCCCCGGCGACGCGTCAGCCGATGGTGCCCTTGCCCACCGTGCCGCGCACGAGCGTCGGTTCGAGCCCGCAGAACGCCCCGTACCGCGCGGCCTCGGCCGCGAGGGCCGCCCACACCGTGGCCGAGGGCTCGTCCGAGAGCTCGACGGTGATCTCCACGGTCTGCGCCTTGAGGACCCGTGACCACCCGCCGGCGATCAGCCCGTCCACGGTCACCAGGCCGGTGTACAGCCAGCGGCTCGGCATGCCGTCCCTGGTCAGCGAGGGCCAGCTCTTGAAGTCGTGGCAGAAGAACTCGTCGTAGACGGACAGCAGGCGGGCGGTGCCCTCCGGGGCGGGCTCGGGCAGGTCGCCGTCGGTCCAGAGGGTCAGGCCGGCGATCTCGCGGCGGGTCAGCCCGGCGTCGGCCACCGCGGCGCGGGCCGCCGTCTTGGTCAGGGTGCCCCACCAGGCGACGTCCTCCGCGCGGCAGGGGCCGTGGCCCCGTACGTACGCGCGCGCCAGGTGCACGCGGGCCTCGTCCTCGTCCCAGGTCCGCTGCTCCGGGAGCAGCCGGTACGTGGCCTGCTTGCCCCGCATCGGGCCGCTCGCCACGATCAGGTCCAGCTCCGCGTGCATCATGACCTGGCCCAGGTGCCAGGCGTCCAGCGGGGCGCCCTCACGCTCGGCGAGCGCGACGCCGAGCTCCTTGCGCGTGCGCGGACCGTCCGCCAGCGCCTCGGCGAGGACGGCCTGCCGCCGGGGGAGCAGCGAGTGGTCGAAGTCGTAGGACCGCTCCGTCGACGCCATCGCCTTGCGGACCCGCGGTGCGGTGGCCGTCATGAGCGGCGCCAGGTCCTCGGGGACCACATAGTGCCAGGTGGGGCGGAGGACATGGGTGCGCAGGATCGAGCCGTCGGCCAGCGCCGCCTGCACCTGTTCGAGCGTGGCGGGCGCGGCCAGGCGCTGCGCCACACCCCACGCGGAGGAGTGCAGCTCCTGCGACTGGACGGCGCCCAGCCGGGCGACGACGCGGGCCACCGCGCCGTCGCCGGCGGAGTGCGCGGGGTCCAGCGTGCCCAGGCCGACCGAGGTGAGCCGGGCCCGCTGGAGCTCCTGGACGTCAGACGTAGTAGGCATCCTCGCCACCATGTCCCGCCGCTCGGGCGCGTCGGTGCTTGGCCAGGCTCCGGATCAGCATGATCACCCCGACCACGAACAGGATCAGCACCGGGATGATCGCCAGCGGGGCCAGGACGGCCAGGAACGAGACGCCGATGCTCGTCGCGTCCTCCGCCGCGCTGACCACGGGCGCCGCCGTGCCGCCCGAGACCGTGTTGGCGACCACGCGCCCGCCGGCCTTCGCCGCGTGGGTGCCGAGCGCGAGCACCACGCCCGCCACGATCGGGATCCACTGCCCCGACTGCACGAACGCGCCCGGGTCGGTGACCGTCGCCGTCTCCGACATCGAGCCGGCGCCGAAGGCGATGCCGCCCGCGGTGGGGCGGATGACGGTCTGCACCACGTCGTTGATCGAGTCGAGCACCGGGATCTTGTCCGCCGCGAACTCGAGCACCAGGAGCACGACCAGGATCGCCATCACCCAGCCGTTCTCCAGCCACGCCCAGGTGCTGGGCAGCTCCACGAGGTCCGTGAAGCGCGAGAGCACGCCGAGGAAGATGAGCGGGATCCATGCGTTGAGGCCCGCCGACAAGGCGAGCCCGCTACCGGTGGCAAGTTCGAGCATGCCCCGAAGTGTTCCACGGCACACCGACACTCCGTGGGCGAAACGTGTCCGGTGTGCCCGATCTGTTACCCGAGCGTCACGGGCCCCGGTTCGCCTGTCGGCGAGTCCTGGAACTGCCGGGCCTGTTCGTGGAAGAGTTGTCGACGACCACCGCACCGCCGCGCCGACCTGGAGCCCCGGATGATCTGGACCGTCTTCGCCGTCGCGTCGGTGGTGCTCCTCGGCCTGTCGGCCGGGGTGTTCTTCGGGTTCTCGTCGTTCGTCATGAGCGGCCTCGCCCGCGCCTCCGACGAGGCCGCCGGGGCGGCGATGAACGGCATCAACGAGACCGCGCCGATGCCGGCCTTCATGAGCGTCTTCTTCGGCGCGCTCCTCGTCCCGGCGGCGACCGGGATCTGGGGCCTCGTCGACGGTCACGGCGGCGGCGTCTGGATCCTCGCGGCCGCCGCGGTCTACCTGGTCGGCACGTTCGGCGTGACGATGGCCCTGAACGTGCCGCTCAACAACCGGCTGCTGGCCGCCCACGACAAGGCCGCGGGCTGGCGCGCCTACTGGCGGCCCTGGACCGCGTGGAACCACGTGCGCACCCTCGCGGGGGTCGCGGCGACGGCGCTCGCGGCGGTCGGCCTGCTCTGACGGGTCGGTCCTCGGGCGGGGTGTCGGGGACAATCGTCAACGTGCCCGCCATCGACTTCCACCGCACCCTGCCCGGATACGCGCCCACGCCGCTGCGCGACGTGCCGCGGCTCGCCGCGGAGCTCAAGGTCGGGCGGGTGCTGGTCAAGGAGGAGTCGAGCCGGCTCGGCCTGCCGGCCTTCAAGGTGCTCGGCGCGTCCTACGCGATCGCCCGCGCGCTGGGGGAGCGGTTCGGCCTGGCGACCGTCTCGCTGGACGCGGTGCGCGACGCCGTCCGGGGTACCGACGTCCGGCTGTACGCAGCCACTGACGGGAACCACGGCCGCGCCGTCGCGCACGTCGCTGCCCTCATCGGCGCCGCCGCGACGATCTACTACCCGCCGGGCATCACGCAGGCCGCCAAGAAGGCGATCGCGGCGGAGGGTGCGCGGACGGTCGAGCACGAGGGGGACTACGACGACGTCGTGGCCCGCGCCGCGGCCGACGCCGCGGCCGACCCGGCGGCGGTCCTCGTGCAGGACACCTCGTGGCCCGGGTACACGGACATCCCGCAGTGGATCGTCGACGGCTACGGGACGCTGTGCGTCGAGACCGACGAGCAGCTCGCCGCCCTGGGCGTCGCGCGGCCCGACCTGGTGGTCGTCCCGGTCGGCGTCGGCTCGTTCGCCCAGGCGGTGGTGAGCCACTACCGCGCTCCTCGGGCCGACGGCGAGGCGGTCGACGGCGGCACGCTGCTCGCCGTCGAGCCCGACCGTGCCGCGGGCCTCGTCGCGTCGCTGCGCGCGGGCCGGCCGGTCACCGCGCCGGTGGGGGACACGATCATGACCGGGCTCTGCTGCGGCACGGTCTCCGCGCTCGCGTGGCCCGTGCTGCGGGACGGGCTCGACGGCGCCGTGACGGTCTCCGACGACCAGGCGGCCGCCGCCGTCGACGACCTGGCGCGCTCCGGCGTCGACGCGGGACCGTGCGGCGCCGCGACGCTCGCCGCCGCCCGGCTCGTGCTGGGACAGCCGGGGTGGCGGAAGGCGATCGGGCTGCGGCCGGACGCCGTCGTGCTGCTCCTGTCGACCGAGGGCCGGGCCGCGAACCCCGTCCCGGCGGACTTCGTCTAGCGCGACCCGCCCCATCCCCGCTGCCAGGAGACCGACCGTGCCCGTTGCCGTTCCCACCGCCTTCGACCCGATCCTCCCGCTGCTGCGCTGCCCGTCGTGCGGCGCGGAGCTCACGACGGCGCCGGGCGCCCTGCGCTGCCCGCGACGGCACAGCTTCGACGTCGCCCGGCACGGGTACGCCAGTCTGCTGACCGGCACGCGCGCGACCAGCGGCGACGACGGGCCGATGGCCCGGGCGCGCCGCGACTTCCTGGCCGCGGACCGGTACGCGGCGATCCGGGACACCGTGGCCGACCTGGCGGGCGAGTCCGCGGGAGCGGCGGACGGCGCCAGGCCCCCCGCCACCGTCGTCGACGTCGGCTGCGGCACCGGCTACTACCTCGCCGGCGTGCTGGACGCGATGCCAGGCGCCGTCGGCCTGGGGCTCGACACCTCCGCGCACGCCCTGCGGTCGGCGGCCAAGGCGCACGAACGGGCGGCGGCCGCGACCTGGGACGTCTTCCGGCCGTTCCCGATCGAGTCAGAGCGGGTCGACGTGGTGCTGGACGTCTTCGCGCCGCGCAACCCGGCCGAGTTCCACCGCGTGCTGCGCCCGGGCGGCGTGCTGGTGGTCGTGCGGCCGTTCGGTGGGCACCTGGCCGAGCTGCGCCGCCAGGTCGCCGGGATGGTGACCGTCGACCCGGACAAGGAGGAGCGCCTGCACCAGGCGCTGGACCCGTACTTCGAGGCCGCGCGCACCGAGCAGGTCGAGTACACGACGCCCCTGACCCGCCAGGAGGCGGTCGACCTGGTGCTCATGACCCCCAGCGCGCGCCACGTCACGGAGGCGGACCTGGACGACGAGGAGACCCTGCCCGCCGAGGTCACGGTCTCGGTCCTGGCCACGGCCTACCGGCGCCGCTGACGGCGGCGGCGCCGGGCCGGCAGGTCCGGTAGGGGTCAGCGGGCGGCCGGCGCCCTGGCGGTGCGCAGGTAGTCCGTGAACAGCTCCGCCGTCCGGCCGATGCCGTCCTCCTGGCGGAGCCGTTCGCCCAGGCGGGCGGCCCGCTCGCGCATCCCGTCGTCCGAGGTGGCCTGGGCCAGCGCGACGGTGAGGCGGTCGGCGTCGAGCACCTTGACGGGGACGGGTTCGGGCCCGACGCCGAGGTCGGCCACGCGGCGGCCCCAGCTGAACTGGTCCACGGCCACCGGCGTCAGGATCGTGGGGATGCCGGCGCGCAGGCCCGCCGCCGTCGTGCCGGCACCGCCGTGGTGGATCGCCGCCGCGAGGCGCGGGAACAGCCAGTCGTACGGGGCGGACTCGAGGCGCAGCACGTGGTCGGGGAGCTCGCGGTCCCGGCCGAGCTCGGCCCAGCCGCCGATGAGGATGCCGCGGCGTCCGGTGCGGTCGAGGGCCTTCAGGAAGGCGTCGACCAGCCGCCCGGGCTGCGCCGTCGGCACGCTGCCGAGGCCGAACGACACCGGCGGGTCGCCCGCGTCGAGGAAGCGGACAAGCTCCGCGGGCGGCTCCCAGCCCGCCGGGGCCCTCGTGGGCAGGTAGCCGGTGACCTGGATGCGGGGGTGCCAGTCGGCCGGGCGGGGCAGCACGAGCGGGCTGTAGGCGTAGTACAGCGGCATGTTCTGCCGGTCCTGGAGCACGCGCGCGTTGGTGCGCAGCGGGGGCAGGCCGAGCACCTCGCGCCGCTGCCGGTTCACCCCGGGCTGCTGCATGGTGCGCCAGATCATCTGGTCCGTGCCCCACCAGCCCGCCCGGTCCAGGAGGGTGCCGCGGCTGCGGCCGTCGCCGAGGAAGAAGGTGGGAAACTCGCGGGTGGGCGTGACCGGAAAGAACTGCAGGTCGGCGCACGGGATGCCGAGCCTCTCCGCGATGCTGTACCCGTACAGCGCCGTCGGCCCCTTGTAGAGCATGGCCTCGCTGTGCTTCGTGGCGCGCCAGGTGTCGCGGATGATCTGCGGCAGCATCTGCTTGCGGGTCTTGGCGCCGTAGGCCATGAACCGCAGCATGTTGCCCGACTCGACCAGGTCGACCAGCTCGGGGTTGTCCGCGTACTTGGGCAGGACCGGTCCGAACGGCTCGAACTCCGTCCCGTAGGACGCCGCCAGCTCCGCGTAGTCCGGCGAGCCGACGACGGTCGGGTGGTGGCCCTGGTCGCGGAGCGCCACGGCCAGGCCGAGCAACGGCTCGACGTCGCCGCGCGAGCCCGCGGTCAGGATCGTGATCTGCATGGTCGTCCTCCGTGGAAGGTGGATATGACGGGCTAGCGCTGGTCGAGCAGGCCGTCGAGCAACGCCAGGGCGGCCGCGGTGTCCGGCTCGTCGGGCGTCAGCATCCGGTCGATCATCTCGGTGACCGTGTCGATCAGCGCCTCGGGCGAAGGGCTGTCCGGCCGGTCCTGGTGCTGCTGGATGGCGGTCATGATCGCGGCCGTGAGGGCCTCCAGGACCACGGCGACGGACGCGAGGTCCACGCCCTCGCGGATCACCCCGGCCTGCTGCTGGAGGGCGAGGAAGTCGCCGAGGAACCCCGGACCCGCCGGGCCCGGCATGGTCGCCGCCGGGTCGCGCAGGTACCGGCCGAAGACGTCGCGGTCCCGCGTGGCGATCGCGGTGAGCAGCGGGTCGCGGGCCACCACGCGGAAGCCTGCCCGGTAGATGCTCGCGGGTGTTCCCGGCGTGGGCTCCTCGCGCAGCCCCGTGCGCCAGCGGACGGCGTAGTCGGCCAGGGCGCGGGCCGCCACCGCGTCCACCAGCTCCCGCTTCGAGGCGAAGTGGCGGTAGACGATGGTCCGGCTGAGGTCGGCGGCCTCGGCGACGTCGACCATGGTCAGCTTGTCGTAGCCGCGGCTCAGCAGCAGGACGACGGCGGCGTCGAGCAGCGCGTCCCTGCGCCTAGAGCTGTCGACCATGCTTCCCCCCGCTGTGACCCTGCGCCGCTGTGACACTGCGACGATATCTGTCACAGCGTCCTCCCTGGACGCGCCGGCGTCAAGCGCCGTCCTGCCCGCGGATCTCGCCCGTCGCCCGGCCCGCCCGCCTTACGTTGCGCGCCCCCGGGCCCTTGGGCATGCTGTGTCCGCTTTGTTCGAAATGACTGGAGACAGCGCACGCGATGAACGCACTTCTCGAGGATGCTCCGCCGCGGCCCGAGCCCTTGCCCGGTCCGGCCGAGCCGTCCTCCGACACCCCGCCGACCCGGGAACGGCCGGACCGCCGCTGGCTGATCGACGTGACGATCGGCGTCGTCTCCAGCCTCGCGGTCGGCCTGCTGCTGGCCGGCTACCAGGCCTGGATCGACGACGAGCGGGAGAGCCGGACGCAGGCCGTCGAGGCGGATCGCGCCGAGCGGGACCAGGTGCTCGCCAACGTGACCTTCATCCGCGAGACGATCCGCGACGCGCCGGAGGGGGTCAAGCCGTTCCGCGGGATGAACCTGCGGGGCGCCGACCTCTCCGGGATGGACCTCGGGTGCCCCGTCCACTACGACCCCGCCGGTGGCTGGACGAGGGACCGGGTGGAGACCTGCGCGGACTTCACCGGGGCGGACCTGACCGGCGCGCGGCTGGACGGCGCGAACCTCACGGGCGCGCTCCTGGTCGACGGGTCGCTGGCGGAGGTGTCGGCGACCAACCTCTTCGCGCCGTCGGCGGAGATCGGCGGGAACCTGGAGGGTTCGCAGTTCGACGGGGCCGTGCTGTTCGGGTCGGTCTTCCGGTCGCCCGAGGGCACCTCGTCGTTCGAGGACACCAGCCTCGACGGCGTCCAGGTCGAGCAGGTCGAGCCGGCCGAGCCCGGTCAGGAGGCGACGGCGACGTTCACCCTGGCCGAGGTGTCGATGACGGGCCTGCAGACCGGTTCCGGCGGCGACGCGTCGACGGTGGGCTGGACGTCGATCGACTGCACGTCGGGACTCGCCCAGGCGCGCCGCGGCGGCGACGTGCGGCAGGTGGCGTCGTACGTCGACCTGGGCGACGGCGGCCGCGTCCAGTGCGGCGACTACGGGCAGCGGTGCGACTTCGACCGGTTCCCGCAGGTGGGCGCGCAGCTCGTGGCGGGCGGCGTCTGGAAGATGCCGGCTCCTGGGTGCGACTCCGGGTTCTCGGGGAGGACGCCGGAGGACACGCCCGCCGCGGAGGTCACCGAGTTCTACGACCACCTGCTGCCCGACTGGACGCGCGAGGACATCGCCGCGGCCCAGAGCCTGTGACGGTGTGCCGCGGTCCGGGCGTGGCCCGGACCGCGGCACACGGGGTCAGGCCTGGGCCTTGGCGGCCGCCTTCTGCGCCTTCTTGAACGCGCGGACCTCCTGCAGCGTCTCCGCGCTGGTCACGTCGGCGATGGAGCGGCGCGAGCCGTCCTCGCCGAACTCGCCCGCGGCCTCGCGCCAGCCCTCCGGCCGGACGCCGCGCTGCTTGCCGAGCAGGGCGAGGAAGATCTTGGCCTTGCGCTCCCCGTATCCCGGCAGGGCGTTGAGCCGCTGGAGCACCTCGCGGCCCGTCGGGGCGCCGCCGTCGGCGCCGGGCGCGGTCCAGATACGCGCGGCGTCGCCGTCGTACTCGTCCACGACGGTGTGGGCGAGCTCCAGCACGCGGCCCGCCATCGACCGTCCGTAGCGGTGGATCGCCGGGGGAGTGGTCGCCATCGTGACGAACTCGTCCGGATCGGCCTCGGCGATGGCGCGGACGTCGAACGAGCCCATCCGGTCACGGATCTTGCCGGGGCCGGCGAAGGCGTGCTCCATCGGAAATTGTTGATCCAACAACATGCCGACAAGGAGGGCGAACGGGTCGTCGCTCAGCAGCCGGTCGGTGTCAGGGTCGCCGGTGATCCAGAGCTCGGTAGCCATGGATCCATCCTGCCTCGTGTCGGGCCCTGAGGCGCTGGATCTGGACCCCAGATCCCTCGTGAGCCCTGGCGTACGGCGGTCACCCGTGCTCCGGCAGGATCTCTCCGAGTCCCACCGCGGTTGCCTGGAGGATCAGCGAGACCCTCGGCTCAAAGTCGAGCGCGGCATGCGCCCACTGCGGTTCCTGCTCGTAGAGCGCTGCGAGTGTCGGGGCGGGGTGCGCCGCCTGCCAGAGACCGGCCGTCACCGTGACGGTCGTCGCCACCAGGGTCTGGATCTGAGCGAGAGTCATGGAGCTCGCACGGTCCAGTGCGCCGACGAGCTCGTCGTGAGCCGCCGTCGCCCGGCTCTTGTAGCGGCGGGCGCGGTCCAGGCCGACGTCGTTCTCCAGGCTCATCACGACGTGGGTCAGGAGGTCGCAGAACACGGACAGGGACGTGACGGTCTCGGCCAGGACCTGGGCGACCTCGACGGGGCCGAGCCCGCTGCGGCCGGCGGCCGCCTTCGTGACGGCGTCGCGCCACTGGCCCCACCCGCGCTCGGCAAGTTCGAGGAGGAGCTCCTCCTTGCTGGCGTAGTACCGCCGCACACCTGTGCGGTGCAGGTTGGCACGCTCGGTGACCGCCGCCACCGTGACGAACCGGACCCCGCCCAGCTCGAGTGCGACGGCTTCGGCCGCGGCGAGGAGTTCTTCGGACCTCGTGGCCTTGTCCTCGGCTGAGCGGGCTCTCTCACGCATGCCACCAAGGTAACGCATCGCGTAGTGCGCTATCTCGGAACTCTGTGCTAGGTTCCACTTAACGCATCATGAGGTGCGTTATCAGTCGGCTGCGGCCGCAGAGCAGAGGAACCCCCCATGAAAGCTGTTCAGGCCAACGCCTTCGGAGATCCGGCGGTCCTCTCCGTCGTCGAGCTCCCCGACCCCGCCCCGGGCCTCGGTCAGGTCGCCATCGACGTCTCCCATGCCGCGGTCGGACTGATCGACCTGTTCTTCCGGCAGGGCGTCTACCGGGACAGTCCCGGCATGCCCCAGCCCCCGTTCGTCCCGGGTCTCGAGGTCGCCGGCACGGTCCGGGAGCTCGGCGAGGGTGTCACCGACCTCCACGTCGGCGAGCAGGTCGTGGCCATGTCCCAGACCGGCACCGGGGGCTACGCCACCGTGTACGTGGCGAACGCGCACTCCGTCGTCTCCATCGAAGGTTCCGGTATCGATCCTGCGCTGGCCGTGGCGATGATCCCGAACGCAGCGATGGCCTACGCGGCGCTCACCGAGGTGGCCCACCTACGCGAGGGGGAGACCGTGCTGGTGCACGGCGCGCTCGGCGGCCTCGCCGGCGCGTTCCCCGGCATGGCGAAGCAGCTCGGCGCTTCTCGGGTGGTCGGCACCGTCCTGACCGGCAAGCTCGACCAGGCTCGTGCCACGAAGCTGCCCTACGACCGGATCGTGGACTCGACCCAGCTCTCCGAGGTCCTCGGGGACGAGAAGTTCGACGTGATCATCGACCCGGTCGGCGGCAGGATCCGTACCCAGAGCCTCGCGCTGATGGGCCCTGGTGGGCGCCTGATCGCAGCCGGCAATGCCAGCGGCGACCGGGAGCACACCATCACGGACAGCGAGCTCTGGCTCGGCAGCATCACGATCGCCGGCTTCAACGCCGGCGCCTTCCTCCCCACCCACCCCGAGGTGGTGCGCCCCGCCCTCGAAGCAGCGCGCACCGCGGTCGCCGCGGGCCTCTGCCAGACCGTGGTAGACGTGCTCCCGTTCAGCCAGGCCGCTCTCGCGCACGAGCGGATGGAGAACCGCAGCGTCGCCGGGCGCATCGTTCTCGGGGCCCGGTCATGACGGTCATGGGGCGGGTCGCCGAGCTGCTGGCGCCGCTGCCGCCCGCGACCACGCGCAAGGTGACCGTCGAGCGGGGTCTCCGGATTCCGATGGACGACGGCGTCACCCTGCTCGCCGACCACTGGGCACCCAGGCCCGCGGCGGGAACACGGCTCGACCAGATCCCCGTCGTCCTGGTCCGCACGGCGTATGGACGCGGCGGGCCGCTCGGGCTCCTGTACGGGCCGGTGCTGGCCGAGCGCGGTGTGCAGGTGCTCCTGGTCAGCGCACGCGGCACGTTCGGCTCCGGTGGCGAGTTCCTGGCGATGCGGAACGAACGCGAGGACGGGCTCGCGACCCTGCGCTGGCTGGACGACCAGCCGTGGGCGGGCGCCGGCGTGATCCTGGCCGGCTCCAGCTACTTCGGGTACACGCAGTGGGCTGTCGCGGACGTGGCGCCGCCCTCGGTCAAGGCCATGGTTCCCCACGTCACCTCCTCTCGCCTCGCGCTCGGCCTCATGCCACCCGGGAGGTTCGACCTGGAGACCATCGTCGGGTTCTCCTGGAACACGGCGCCGCAACGGCGCCGCGACCAGCAGCTCCCGGCTTCGCAGGAACGTCGCGGGTACCTGCTGCGCGCCACGATCGGCGCCGACAGGCGACGTGTCGACCGCGCCATGAGCACGCTGCCGCTGACCGACGTCGACACGGCGCTGCTCGGGCGGGACTCGCGGTTCTACCAGGAGCTCCTGCACCACGACCAGGACGACCCCTACTGGACCGTCGCCGACCTCAGCGGCACGGTCGGCGACGTGCAGGTACCGATGAGCCTCGTCGGGGGCTGGTACGACATCTTCCTGCCCGATCAGCTCCGCGACTACACCAACCTCATGACCGCAGGCCGCGCACCTCGACTGACGATCGGCCCGTGGTGGCACGCGGATCCTCGTGGCATGGCCGCCTCGGTGAGCGAGACCGTCGGCTGGGCGGCCGCGCTCGCCCGAGGCGACGAGCCCGAGCAGCGCGGTCCGGTGCGGCTGTTCGTCATGGGCATCGACCAGTGGCGTGACGTCGAGCAGTGGCCGCCCACCGGCTACCCGCACCAGCCGTGGCACCTGCGTCCCGGGGGAGAGCTCGGTCCGACACCGACCAGCTCCGCCGAGCCGACCCCGTTCGTCTACGACCCGTCCGACCCCACTCCTTCACTCGGTGGCCCCAAGCTGAACCCGGGTGGTGCCGGCCCCGTCGACAACCGCCCGCTCGAGGCGCGCCCTGACGTCCTCACCTTCACCTCTCACACGCTCGACGCGGACCTCGAGGTGATCGGAGACGTCACTGCCGAGGTCTGGGTGCGCACCGACCGCCCGGACGGAGACGTGTTCGTCCGCCTCTGCGACGTGGACGAGAACGGCAGGTCCACCAACCTGTGCGACGAGCTGGTCCACTTCACCGCCGACGGCATCACCAAGGCCGCACTGCGTCTCTCACCGACCGCGCACGTGTTCAGAGCCGGTCACCGGATCCGGGTGCAGGTAGCCGGTGGCGCGTTCCCCCGCTTCGCCCGCAACCTCGGCGGCGGCGAACCCCTGCCCACCGCCACCACCCCGTACGAGGCCCACATCGAGGTGTTCCACGACGCGGAGCACCCGTCGGTGGTGCTGCTGCCGACGAAGGAGCCACGACCTTCCCGGTGAGCCACGCCTGAACCAGCCGGGATGCTGAGCGTTTTACCGCCTCGCATCCCGGCTGGTGAGGGCGCCCGCTGCTCTGAGCAGAACGCCCGGCTCCGTCGGCACGGCCGCTCTACTCTCGAAACCATGGCCGAAACCGCTCCGCCGCCGCAGCCCGTGCCTGACGACGTGCCTTCGGGCGCCGACGCCCCGCCGTCGTCGGCCCGTGCCGCCTGGCCGAGACGTGAGCCCCTGTGGCGGCACCTGGTGGGCGAACGTCTGCGGCAGCTCCGGCACCTGCGCGGTGAGACCCTCGACCAGACGGCGCGCCGGGCCGGCATCTCGCCGCAGTACCTCTCGGAGATCGAGCGCGGGGTCAAGGAGCCGTCCAGCGAGATGATCGCGGCGATCACCGGCGCGCTGGACGTCACGCTGGTCGACCTGGTCAGCGCCGTCGCCGATCGTCTGGTCACCGTACGGTCCACCCCGCGCGGCCCGACCTGCCGGTCGGCCTTCGCGCTGGCGGCATAGGCCCGGCCGGCTGTCCGGACCGGGCCGATCCGGTCGGCCCTGGCCGCCGCCGCGACCGGGCCCGGACCGGGCGGGCCGGAACCCACCCGGCCCGCCCGCGGCCGCGTCAGCGCTGCTCGATGACGTGGTCCAGCAGCCCGTACTCCCGCGCGGCGCCGGCGGTGAAGATGCGGTCCCGGTCGGTGTCGGTGCGCAGTGCGCCCACGCTCTGCCCGGTGTGCCGGGCGAGCGCCTCCTCCATGTCGGCCCGGATCCGCACCACCTCGTCGGCCTGCAGGATCAGGTCCGGGATCGCCCCGCGGCCCTGCGCCGCGGGCTGGTGCAGGATGACGCGGGCGTGCGGCAGCGCGGCGCGCTTGCCCTCGGCGCCCGCGGCGAGCAGCACGGCGCCGACGGCGACAGCCTGCCCGACGACGGTGGTCGACACCTGTGGCCGGATGTAGCGCATGGTGTCGTAGATGGCCATGCCGGCGCTCGGGTCGCCGCCCTCGCAGTTGATGTAGAGCTGGATGTCGCTGTCCGGGCTGCTCGACTCCAGGTGGATGAGCTGGGCGATCAGCGCGTTGGCGACGCCCGCGTCGATCGCGGTGCCCAGGTAGATGATGCGTTCGCTGAGGAGCTGCGAGTAGACGTCCATGATCCGCTCGCCCCGCGGGTGCGCGGCGATGACGTTCGGGATGGTGTAGGTGCTCATCGGGCGTCCCCCTCGGCGGTCGCAGTGGTCGTCGCGGCGGTCGGCGCAAACCCGGTCCGGGCGCGCTCCCGCGGCCGGATGCCGTCGAAGCCGCCCACGATCGTGTCGATGAACCCGAACTCGCGCGCCTCCTCGGCCGTGTACCAGTGGTCGTGCAGCGAGTCGTCGAAGATCCGCTCGACCGGCTGCCCGGTGTCCTCCGAGATCAGCCGCAGCACCGTGTCGCGGGTGTGTCGCAGGTCGTCGGCCTGCAGCTCGATGTCGACGGCGGTGCCGGCGATCCCGGCGGACCCCTGGTGCATCAGGACCCGCGCGTTGGGCAGCGCGCGGCGCTTGCCCGGCGTGCCCGCCGAGAGCAGGAACTGGCCCGCGCTGTAGGCGATGCCCAGCACGAGCGTGGAGACGTCGTTGGGGATGGTCCGCATGATGTCGCGGATGGCCAGCATCGCCGGCACCGAGCCACCCGGGGAGTGGATCCAGAGGTCGATGTCCGACGACGGGTCCTCCGTCGCCAGCGTGATGAGCTGCGTCATCAGGAGCGTGCCGTTGTCGTCGTCGAGGGGTCCGTCGAGGACCAGGACACGCCGCTCGAACAGGTCGCGCCGGGAGCGCTCGCCGAACTGCGGGGGCTGCGGTGATTCGGTCATGACCTCACCGTGCCTCCCCGGGTGGGCCCCGGGGAGGCGGATCTGCCGTGAGCAGCACTGCTCTGAGCAGCGAGAACTATTCGACGCGCAGGTCGATCCCGAACCGGACCTTGCTGTCGGCGGGGACCTCGCGGGCGACGTAGCGCAGCCACCAGGTGTCGTCCGCGGCGTCGGGCTCGACGGCGACCAGCTCGGCATCGGTGTCCAGCGTGACCTCCAGGCCTGGCAGCTCCCAGCGCTCGGTCGTCAGATCGGCGAAGGGGACGCCGTCGGCGACGTCGCGCACCGTGCCGCCGCCCAGGCCGCTCTCCGGGACCCGGACGTGGAACGCGAACGCCAGGTCGCCGCCGTCGTGCCGGGCGCACGTCAGGTCGAGCGACGGCCCCTCGGCCCGGGCGTCGACGGCCAGGTCGCTGACCAGCCGGATCCAGCCGACGTCGACGCCGTCCGCACCCACGCCGTCGCCCGAACCGGCACCGCTCGCCCCGGCACCGCCCACCCCGGAAGCGCCGTCCACCAGCCAGTGCACCGTCGCCGGGTGGAACTGGTCGGCCAGGTTGCCGCGCTCGCCCTCGACGTCCTCCGCGCCGACCAGCAGGCGCTCGCCGACCCACGACGTGGCGACCCGGCGCGGGTCGCGCACGATCACCTGGTCCACCTGCCGCTCGCCGCGGAACCCGGTGAGGTGCGCCAGGGCGTCGTCCGGCACCTCGGCGCCCAGGACCGCGACCATGGGGCCGAGCGCCAGGTCCCACGCGTGGCGGAACGGCCGGTCCGTCTCGGGGAACGGCGCCAGGTCGCGCCCGACGGCCGCCCAGATCCACAGCCCGATCCCCGAGGCGTAGTGCCGCAGGTCCATGCCGTAGCTACGGTCGTACGGGCCCGCGAGGTTGTGCAGGCCGGCGTGGTAACGACGCGCGGTGTCCTGCCAGAGGACCGCCTCCAGCTCGGCCCCGCCGTCGCGCAACGGGAGCTGGTGCGCGTACCGGCGCCACAGCGCCAGCGCGTACAGGTCGATGCCGTAGTAGGTGGGCGAGTTGTACTCGTCGAACGTGCCGTCCACCCGGAACCGGGCCAGCACCTGCTCGGCGAGCCGCAGCGCCGGTGCCGCCCAGGCGGGTTCGCCCAGGCGGACGGCGGCGTCGTCCAACAGGAAGGCGGCCATCAGCGCGATGTTCGTGTAGTGCGCGCCGACGCCGCGCGCGAGCGACCCCTCGACGGCCAGCCGCAGTGTGGCCTCCACGCGCGGTCCCAGGTCACCCGCCAGGGCCTCGGGGAACTCGTTCGCCACGACCACCAGGGTCGTGCCGATGAACTCGCGCCAGTTCGGGTCGTAGTCGCGCCACGCGACGGACTTCGCCGTCGGGCGCGGCTCGTGCGGGCTGCGCAGCCACGTGCCGTGGAACGGCGTCCCCGGGGCGTCGAGCTGGTGGTCCAGCACCCTGGTCAGGGCGCGCCGGGCCCGCTCCAGGTCGGACTCCGCGCCGTCCCGCGCCGCGCCCGCTCCGGAGACGCCGTCCCGGGCGGGCAGGTTCCGCGCGAGCAGGCCGACGGCGTACCAGCCGGTCTCGCGGACCAGGTGCCCCGTCGGGGCGTGGCCGCCGCCGGGCTCCTCGGGCGCTCGCAGCAGCCCCACCTCCGGGTCCCACTGCTGGTCCATCCAGTGCAGGGAGCGGGCGGTCAGGTCACGGGCCTCGGGGGTGATCCGGGCGGGTCGCATCGTCGGTACCTCGTCCTCGTCGATGAGTGGTCGGTCGTGCGGCGCCCACGCTCTCACACGTCCGGGTCCGCTCTCACCCGTCCGGGTCAGGGGATCAGGCGGTCCGCGATCTCCAGCGTGTCCTCGGTGAAGTGCCCGTCGTCGCGCACCACGAGCGTGCCGCCGAGCCGGTCGAACATCGCGCGGCCCTGCTCCGCGTCGCAGCCGAACTCGTCCGTCACGGAGTTGAGGAACACCAGGTCCCGGGCGTGCGAGCGGATCGCGTCCCAGTCGTAGGAGTCCTGCAGCACCGGCTCCGGGCCGGGGTTCGGGTTGGTCGAGTAGCCGCCTACGAGCACCGCCTGCGCCACGGTGACGTCGAGATGCTCCAGCAGCGCCAGGAGCAGGGCGGCCCCGCCGGAGTGCCCCACGAGCACGGTGTCCTCGTCGAACGTGTGCGCGGCGAGCACCGTGGGCAGGAACGTCGCGATCGGCTCGACGTTGGTCCCGGGGTGGTGCGGCGTCTCGACGTCGTACCCCCGCTGCCGCAGCCGGTCCGCGAGCCAGGGGTACCAGATCCAGGCCGGGTCGGCGTTGGTCCCGTGGAAGATGATCGCCCTGCGTCCCATCAGCTCTCCTTCGTCGCGCGAACGGACGGGGGCGTCCGTTCGCGTGTGGTGTCCGGCGTGGTCTCCGGCACGGACGCTACCGGCCGGCCAGCCGCACGGCCGGGTCCACGGCGAGGTTGACCTGGTCGAGCACCGGCTCGAACCCGATCGCCGCGTACACGCGGTTCGACACCGGGTTGTCGCGGTCGGTGTAGAGGCAGACCCGGTGGCCGTCGTCGAGCACGCGCTGGGCGACGTCGGCCACGAGCGCCCGGGCGTAACCGCGCCCGCGGTGCTCGCGCGGCGTGTAGACCGGACCGATCCGCACCACCCCGAACGACGGCGGCCGGGCACCGGTCAGCTGCACCACCTCGCCGTCGACGTCCCAGAGCCAGACGTCGCCGTCCTCGATGCGCTGCCGGGCGCCGCCGATCCGCAGCGGCTCCGCGTCCTCGTCCGGCGCGCGGCCCGACTGGGCGTCGGCCTCCGCGTGGAACACGTCGAACCACGCGGTGACCACGCCCAGGTCGGCGAGCGTGGCGAGCCTGGCGCGGCCCGACGGCGGCGCGGGCCGCACGATCCGCGTCGCCTCCCACAGCCGCTCCGGCCGGTCCTCGCGCACGGTGCCGCCGGTGCTGCGCACCACCTCGTCGGTGAACGCGCGGACGGCGGCGACGGGGCCGTTCGCCGAGGTCAGCGCGGCGTCGCCGGCGCGGGCGGTCCGGTCCAGGGCGGCGCGGGCGAGCAGCCGCGCGGCGTCCTGCGGCAGGTCGGGCACCCAGACGGTGTGCGGCGGGTGCGGCATCGTCCGCATCGCCACGGCGACCACGGCGTCGTGCTCCCGGACGACGGCCCACCACATCGGGTGCTCCGGCCGCGGCCCGCCAGGAGTGAAGGAGCGGGCGGCCTGGTGGGTCACCGTCGCGACGATGCTGGACACCACCGGGTCGGCGGCCAGCAGGTCGCCCGCGACGTCGAGGACGGCCGCCGGATCATCGAACAGCTCGACGCTGTAGGCGCTGGTCACCCGGAAATCCTGGCACGCGCCGCGCCCCGGATCGAGCGCACGACGCCCGCGGGCTGCTGATCCGCCGGCACGTCATGTCCGGCCCGCGGCGTGATCGGCAATCTGTCAGGTGGTCGGCGGAATGTCAGGTGGTCGGCAGCCCGAGGTGCCGATCACCTGACATTCTGCCGACCGCCCCGAACTGCCGACCGCCTGACAGACTGCCGACCGTCCCTCTGGTCAGCGGACCAGCCGGACCTCCAGCAGGTCCGTGTCCGGGTCCGTCGCGGTGACGCCGTCGGGCAGGAAGCCGGCCCGCTGCAGGAACTTGCGCGCGCGCGGGTTGGAGGCGAACGTCCAGACCTGGGCCGACGTGCCGGGCGGGAGGATGTTCTCCAGCAGCGCGTGGCCCACGTTGGTGCCGTGGAAGGCCGGGTCGACGTACAGCTCGTGCAGCTCGATCGGCTTGGCCGGGGGCTGCCCCAGGTGCGGGCCGGACGGGTTCTTCATCGCGAAGCCGACGATCTTGTCGCCCACCTCGGCGACGAGCGCCTTGTTGCCGGCGGCCAGGATCCGCATCCAGCCCTCGGTGCGGGTGCCGAGAGTCTCGGTCTTCCAGTGCTCGGGCGGCAGGAGGTCCTCGAACATGGCGCGCCGGGTGGTCCAGTGCACGGCGGCGATGCCGACGGCGTCGTCGGGGGTCGAGGCGCGGACGTGGAAGTCTGACATGAGGGGAACGGTAACCCGACTACCTGACCATCCGGACCTCTGCCAGGTCAGCGGTGCTCGTGTCGACCACCCGGGCGCCCTCCAGGACGAAGCCGTTGCGCTCGTAGAAGCGCCGCGCCCGCGGGTTGTCCTCCGCGACCCAGAGCTGGGCCGGGGTTCCGGGCGGCACCACGGCGTCCAGCAGTGCCTGCCCGACGCCGGTCCCGTGGTACGGCGCCAGCACGTACAGCAGGTAGAGCTGCCGGGCGCGCACGGGCAGCACGTCCTCCTGCTCGACGGCGTCGCCGGCCATCGCGATGCCGACCACCTCGCCGTCGGCGTCGGCGACGACGGGTGTGGCGCCGTTCGACAGCCACCGCTCCCACGTCGTGATGCGGCGCTCGAGCGTGGCCGTGGCCCAGAACTCGGGCGGGAGGATCGCCCCGTAGGTCGTGACCCAGGTGGTGTGGTGCACCTGGGCGACGGCGGCGGCGTCGGAGAGCGTGGCTGTGCGCAAGATCACGACGCGAAACATACTCCCGCGCCGGGGTGCCCGATGACACGCGGCCACCACCCGGCCGCCGTCCGCCCGGAAACCCGGCCTGACCTGGGCGTCAGCCCTTGTGCAGGGTCCCCACCAGGCACTCCTCGATACCGATCGCCGACAGGAGCCGCGACGGAACCGCCCCGAGCCAGCCGACGGCCTCGTACGCGGGCACGAGCCGCACGTCCTTGACCACGAAGTCGGCCCCGCCGCGCTCCAGGCGCACCGTGCCCGCACTCATGGTGTTGCGGGCCCAGTCGGTGCCCGAGCCCCACGGCAGCGGCAGCACCGCCAGCACCTCGTCCTCGGGCTGGGCCGCGAACGCGACCAGGGGGGTGCGGTACTCCACGCCGGAGCGGCGGCCCACGTGGTGCAGCACCACCCACGGCGGGATGCGTCCGGCGACGCGGAGCACCCACGGGTTGAGAACCTTGCCTGCCTGGACGACGAACTCTGGTGCGGCCATGGCTCCCATCATGGAGCAGGTCAGCTCATCCGTCAGCCCCAGGGCGCCGACCGAAATGTCAGCCGCGCTCGAAGGAGAGCACCGGCCGACCCGTCCGTGGGTGGCGCAGCACGTCCACGCGGACGCCGTAGACCGGCTCCAGCACCTCCGGGACCAGCACCTCGCCGACGGGGCCCGCCGCGACCACCCGGCCGTGGTCGAGCAGCACCAGGTGGTCGCAGGTCGCGGCGGCGAGGTTGAGGTCGTGCAGGGCGGCGACGACGGTCACGCCGTCGGCCGCGAGGTCGCGCAGCACCCGCATCGCGTGGAGCTGGGCGGAGATGTCCAGGTGGTTGGTCGGCTCGTCGAGCAGCAGCAGGCGCGGCTGCTGCGCCAGGGCCCGCGCCATGTGCACACGCTGGCGCTCGCCGCCCGACAGCGTGCCGACCTCGCGGTCCGCGAGCTCCTTGGCGCCCGCGGTGTCGAGGGCCGCGCGGGCGGCCGCACGGTCCGCGTCGGAGTCGCCCGCCAGCAGCGAGCGGTGGGGAATCCGGCCGAGCAGCACGGCGTCGAGCACGGTGAGCGGGAGGTCGGTCGTGGCGTCCTGCTCCACGAGCGCGAGCACGCGGGCGCGCTCGCGCCGGGGCAGGGCGGCCAGGTCGGCGCCGTCGAACGTGGTGGACGGTTCGGCTGCGGACGGCGTCCGCCCCGCCTGCCCGCTGCCCGACGACGGCGCCCGCCCCGCCTGCTGCACCCCGGCCAGCACGCGTAGCAGGGTCGACTTTCCGGACCCGTTCGGCCCCAGCAGCCCGGTGACGGCGCCCACCGGCGCGACCAGTCCGACGTCGTCGAGGATCCCTCGCGACGAGATCTCCCAGAACACCCCCTCGACCGCCAGCCCCGCCCGCTGAGTGCTGGGTATCTGTTGGCCAGAGGCACTTGAGACCCGCAGATGTCCAGCACTCACCGCTGGTTTCCCTTCCAGAGGAGGAACGCGAAGACCGGCGCGCCGATCGCCGCCGTGACGATGCCGACCGGCAGCTCGCGCGGCTCGAACACGGTGCGGGCCAGGGTGTCGGCCCAGACCAGGAACGACCCGCCGGCCAGGGCCGACAGCGGCAGCAGCAGCCGGTGCCGCGCGCCCGTGAACAGCCGCACCGCGTGCGGCAGGATCAGCCCGACGAACCCGATGGACCCGCTCTGCGACACGAGCGCGCCGGTCAGCAGGGCCACGCCGATCAGCAGGACCCACCGGGCACGGTTCACGGGCACGCCCAGAGCGGCGGCCGCGGTGTCCCCGAACGTGAACGCGTCCAGCACCGACCCGGTGAGCGCGAGCAGCGTGCCGAGCACCAGCACGGCGCCGCCGGCGATCGCCACCGACGTCCAGGTCGCGGACGCCACCGAGCCCATCAGCCAGGACAGCACCTCGCGGAACGCGTCGCCCTTGGCCGACCAGAAGATCACGAACGACACCGCCGCCGCGCAGAGCTGGCTGATCGCGAGCCCGGCGAGGACCGTCCGGGTGGGCGTGATCGTGCCGAGCGCCCCGGCCAGGGTGAGCGCCAGGGCGAGCGCGCCGACCGCCCCGGCGAACGCCGCGACCGGGAGCAGCAGCGGGACGCCCGCCAGCAGCACCAGGACGGCGCCCAGCGACGCGCCCGAGGACAGCCCGAGCAGGTACGGGTCGGCGAGCGGGTTGCGGGTCAGCGACTGCATCACCGCGCCGCAGACCGCCAGGCCCGCGCCGACGGCCGCCGCCGTCAGGATGCGGGGCATCCGGAGCTGCCACACCATGCCGTCGCGCAGCGCGGGCAGCGGCTCCAGCCCGAGCGGCCCGCCCAGCTCGAGGTGTGTCGCGAGCGAGCGGCCGACCTCGGACAGGGCCAGGTCCGCCGGGCCGATCGTCACCGCGACGCCGACGCTCAGCACGAGGACGAGCGCCGCGCCGGGCAGGGCGAGCCAGCCGCCCGGCCGCGGGGAGACGCCGGGCCGACCCGGCGCGGCCGGCGCGCCCGGTCGTCGCGCCACGTCCGACACGGGACCGCTCACAGCCCGAGGTCCGCCAGCTGGTCCACCACCGAGGCCACGGCGTCGACGTTCCGCACGCCGGCCTCGGTCGCCGGGAAGGGCAGCACGACGTACCGCTCCTCCTTGACCGCGGACATCTTGCGGGTCGCCGGGTTGGCCTCCAGCGCCTCGATCTTCGCGTCGGCGGGGTTCCACGCGGCATCGACCAGCACGATCACGTCGGGGTCGGCCTCGACCACGTTCTCCCAGCCGAGCGACGTCCAGGTGTCGTGCACGTCGGCCGCGACGTTGGTCAGCCCGGCGGCCTCCATGATCATCTGCGGCGCGCCGATGCCCGCCCCGACGTACGGGGTGTCGTCGCCCGAGGACCACCACAGGGCCGTGAGGCCGCGCTCGTCGGGCTCGATCGCGGCCAGCGCCGCCCGCTGCTCCTCGACGAGCGCGGCCGCGGCGTCGTCGGCGTCGAACAGGGAGCCGACCTCCTCGATCTCCGCGAACACCGTGTCGAAGGTCAGCGGGTCCGGCATGTACCCGTCCTCCTTGCAGGCGGCGGGGGAGACGTACGTCGCGACGCCGAGCTTCGCGAGGGTCTCGCGGTCGCCCGCGGTCTCCGCCGTCAGGTTGGACTCCCAGCCGGCGTAGACCAGGTCGGGCTCCAGCTCCAGCGTGGCCTCCGAGCCGGGCGCCTCGTCGGCGAACGGCTCGTCGACGGCGGGGACGGACTCCAGGGACTCCGGCAGCGGTCCGTCGAGGAACGCCGAGCCGACGATCCGGTCGCCCAGGCCGAGCGCCAGCAGCATCTCCGTGGTGGACGACTTGATGGTCACCACCCGCTCGGGCGGTGCGGTGACCTCGGTCTCGAACCCGCAGTTGTCCAGGGTGACGGGGAATCCGGCTGATGCCGGGGACGCGCCCTCGGCGTCCACCGCACCGGGTGCGCCGGCCGAGCAGGCGGCGAGGGCGAGAGCCGCCGCGGCGACGACGGCGGGCAGGACGACGGTCCGTGCGGACGGGCGAGGCGAACGGGACGCACGGGCAGGTCGGGGGTTCACGCGATGGCTCCAAGGGGTCGACGAACAGCCCACGACATGAGTGCCATGGGTGCACAGCGACGCGCCATCTCGCGTCCGGGCGGGAAGCGGCTCACGACGAGAGCCGCATCGGCGGGCCAAAGCGTGGCCCGCGACCCGGCCGCCACATTACACCGGCCGTCCTGCGCGTCCGGGGCGCTTTCGCTCTCGGCGTCGGACCCGGCCGACGGCGAGCGGCCGCCGACGTTAAGGTGCGGCCATGAGCGACAGCACCGCCCCGCAGACCGGTCCCGAGACCACGCCGACCCGACGCGCCCTGGTGACCGGCGCGTCGTCGGGCATCGGTGCCGCGACCACCCGCCGGCTGCGCGCCGACGGCTGGGACGTCGTCGCCGCGGCCCGGCGCGCGGACCGCCTGGAGGCGCTCGCGACGGAGACCGGCTGCGAGGTCTACGCCGTCGACGTGACCGACGACGCCGCCGTCGCCGCGCTCGCGGAGCACCTCGCCGCGACCGGCGGGCTCGACGCCGTCGTCAACAACGCGGGCGGCGCGCTCGGGCTGGACCGCGTGGAGGCCGCCGACATCGACGGCTGGCGGCAGATGTACGAGATCAACGTGCTGGGCACGCTGCGAGTGACCAAGGCCGTGCTCCCGCTGCTGCGGGCGGCGGGCGCTGCCAAGGGCGTGGCCGATGTCGTGAACGTGACCTCGACCGCCGCCCAGGGCGCCTACGAGGGCGGCGCCGGGTACACGGGCGCCAAGCATGCCGAGCACATGCTGTCCCAGACGCTGCGCTGGGAGATCGCGGGCGAGCCGGTGCGCGTCATCGAGGTGGCCCCCGGCGCCGTCGCGACCGAGGAGTTCTCGCTGGTCCGGTTCGGCGGCGACGCCGCGAAGGCCGCCGCCGTCTACGAGGGCTACACGCCGCTGGTCGCCGACGACATCGCCGACACCATCGCCTGGACCCTGTCCCGCCCCGACCACGTCAACATCGACCTGGTGACGATCCGGCCGCGCGCGCAGGCGCACAACTCGAAGATCGTGCGCAACACCGGGATCTGAGCGCTGCCACCACGTCCCGGGCAGGTCCGGGCGAGTTCTTACGGGATCGTCATGATCTGCGCCGGGGTTCGGTCCTCCCAGCAACCCGTGCCAGGCTGAGCTCATGACTCAGGCAACCGAGAGCCCGGCGGTTTCGCGGGCTGACCGCTCTCCGGGAGACGCCGGCTGGGCCGCCCTGGCGGGCGTGCTCGCCGGCGGTGCGGGGCTCGCCGTCGCGGAGCTTGTCGCCGCCGTCGTCGCGCCCGGCGCCAGCACCCTGTTCGCGGGTGGGGCCGCCGTGGTCGACGCCGTGCCCGGCTGGCTCAAGGACGTCGCCGTCCAGTGGTTCGGCACCAACGACAAGGCGGTCCTGCTCGGGACGATGGGCGTGGTGCTCGCCCTGGGCGCGGCGCTCGCGGGCTGGCTGGAGCTGCGCCGGCCGCCGTTCGGCGCGCTGCTCATGGGCGCCGTCGGCGTGGTCGGAGCGATGGTCGCGGTGCTGCGCCCGGACGCGACGCCGATGTGGGCGCTGCCCAGCATCATCGGGCTGGGCGCCGGTGTGCTCCTGCTGCGGGCGGCCGTGGCGCGGCTGCGCCCGGTGCCGGCCCGGCGCGCGGCGTCGGGCAGCGGTTCGGGCGGTGCGACGTCGGGCGACGGGGTGGACCGCCGCGGGTTCCTGACCGTCTCCGGCCTCGCCGTGGGCGTGGCGGCGCTGGCCCTGGTGGGCTCGCGCGTGCTCTCGGCGGGCTCGACGGCGGTGAGCGCCGTCCGGGAGAAGCTGCGCCTGCCCACGGCGCGCACGACGGCGGCCCCGGTCCCCGCGGGCGCGGACCTGAGGCTCGACGGCCTCACGCCCTACGTCACGCCGAACCCGGACTTCTACCGCATCGACACCGCGCTGATCGTGCCGCAGGTCGACCCGAAGGACTGGTCGCTGGAGATCCACGGCCTGGTGGACGAGCCGTTCACGATCACCTGGGACGAGCTCCTCGCGCTCCCGCTGGAGGAGCACCACGTCACGCTGGCCTGCGTGAGCAACACCGTGGGCGGCGACCTCATCGGCAACGCCCTGTGGCTCGGCTACCCGATCCGCGCGCTGCTGGAGCGCGCCAAGCCCCGCGCGGGAGCCGACATGGTGCTCTCCCGGAGCGACGACGGCTTCACCGCGGGCACGCCGCTCGAGGTGCTCCAGGACCCGGACCGCGACAGCCTGCTCGCGATCGGTATGAACGGCGAGCCGCTGCCCGTCGAGCACGGCTTCCCCGCGCGGCTCGTGGTGCCCGGCCTGTACGGGTACGTGTCGGCCACCAAGTGGGTCACCTCGCTGGAGGTCACCACCTTCGACGCCGACCAGGGCTACTGGACGCCGCGCGGCTGGTCCGCGCTGGGGCCGATCAAGGTGGAGTCGCGCATCGACGTGCCGCGCGGCTCCGCGCCCGCCGGCGCGGTGACCGTGGCCGGCGTCGCCTGGGCGCAGCACACGGGCATCGGCAAGGTGGAGGTCCGGGCCGACGACGGCGACTGGGTCACCGCCGAGCTCGCCGAGACCGTGGGCCCCGACACGTGGCGCCAGTGGCACACGTCGATCGACCTGGCCGCGGGCAACCACACGCTCGCGGTGCGCGCCACGGACGCCGACGGCCTGGTCCAGACCGAGGCCGAGGCGCCGCCCGCCCCCGACGGCGCCACGGGCTGGCACACGGTCACCGTCTCCGTGGGCTGAGCCGGACCCGCCGGTCCGGCTGGCCGGTTGGGCCGGTCCGCCCGGGCCGGCCGGTCCGCCCGTCAGCGCGGCCCGGGCCGAAGCCCCGGGCGCTCAGCAGAACGGCGCGGACGCCGACGACGTCGCCGCCACGAGCAGCTCGTGGAGCTGGTCGCGCTGCTCCGGCCGCAGGGTCTCGAAGACCTCGTCCTCGACGGCGGTGAGCGCCGTCTCCGCCTGGCAGAGCAGCGCGACGCCGTCGTCGGTCAGGGAGACCACGTGCCGGCGTCGGTCCTGCGGTGAACGCCGCCGCTCGACCAGGTGCTTGCCCTCCAGCTCGTTGAGCAGCCCCACGATGTTGGTGCTGTCCAGCACGAGCGCGGCGGCCAGGTCCTGCTGCGTGATCTCGGCCCGGTCCCGGAGCACGGTGAGAGCCACGAGGTGCCGGGTGCGCAGGCCCAGCGGCGCCAGCGCCGACTCGCTGCGCCGGCGCAGGTGACGGGCCAGGTAGTCGATGAGCGCGCCCGATCGGCGTACCGACTGCTCCAGCACCGGCGGCTCCTCCACGGTGTCTCCTTCGTCGTCGCGACCCCGTGGCAACCCTACGGGAGCACCGGGTCGCGACGTGGGGAATTACGCCGTGAGCGGGTGCTCAGGCAGTGGCGACCGCGGGCGCCCACAGGTCGTCGATGGCGGCCTCGGCCTGACGGCGGCTCTCCTCGGCCAGCGGCACCAGCCCGGCCATCGCGGGGTTGGTGCCCGCCAGCGTCAGCTCGGTCGTGATGAAGCGGGGCTCCAGCCCCACCATCGCGACGCCGTGCGGCAGCCACGCCGTCGCGTGGTCCCAGCCGTGCCGCGGCGCGCCCTCGCCGTACCCGCCTCCGCGCGAGACGACCACCACGAAGTCGCGGCCGCCCAGCAGGCCCTTGCCGGTCTCGGGGTCGATGGACAGCCCGGGCGCCATCAGGTGGTCCACCCAGGACTTCACCGTGCTCGGCGCCCCGTAGTTGTAGATCGGCAGACCGAGCAGCACCGTGTCGGCGGCCGCGACCTCGCCCACGAGCTCCGAGATCCGGGCCCACGACTCGGCCTGCTCGGGGGTGTGCTGGTCGGCCGGCAGGCCGCGGCTGAGGTTGGCGGCCGTGTCGAAGTGCGGCACCGGGTCGGCGCCGAGGTCGCGGTAGGTCACCGTGCCGCCCGGGTGCGCGGCGCGCCAGGCGCTCGCGGCCCGTGCGGTGAGCTGCCTGCTGACCGAGTTGTCGCCCTGGATGCTCGCGTCGATGTGCAGCAGTGTTGCCATGGTCGGGTTCCTCCTGGAGGTGTCGTGTCCGGCCGATGCGGCCTCCAAGGTCAATCGTTCGTGAACCACAGAGTATTTCCGCCCTGCATGTGATCTGGCTCACTCTTCCCGCCGGAGTCGACGGTCTTCGGCGTGCCGGCAGTCGCTGCCGAGGCGGCCGACCTCCAGTGACCATGCATCTGCTGCCAGATCGGCGCCGGTTGTGGCAGCAGGTGCATGGTCATTGCTCACGACCCCGCGCCGGCCGACGGCGTAACCGCCGTCCGGCGGGTGGGCGGCAGCTCACGGCCGGGCGTCCAGTCCGCACGGAGCAGGACCTGGGCGACCTCCCCGACGAGATGCCCGCCGGTGACCTGGCCGGGAAAGAACCGCAGGATGATGTTCTGCCCTGCGCCGGCGAGGCCGTTCTGCCGGTTCGCATCCCGTCGGACCTGCCGTTCGGCGCCGTGGAACTCCTGCGAGTCGATCTCGACGATCAGCCAGCGGTCGCCGCCCAGGTACCAGGCGAGGTCGGCACGGCCGAGGAAGCGGCCCCGCTCGTCGAAGAAATCCCGCTGCAGGTCGTCCGGCGCGATCCCGGCATCGTGGCAGCAGAGGCGTGCATGGCTCTCGGGCGGGGACTCGGCGCGGCCGTCGGCCAGCGCGAGCCAGGGGATCGCGTGGCGGCCCCCTCTGCGGCTCCCCAGCCTGCGCCGGATCTCGGCCAGGTGGTCCGTCCGGATCAGGGCCTGGTGCAACGCGCTGTCCAGGCAGGTGACGGCCTGGTCGCGGGTCAGGGTCGGCAGGGTCTGGATCAGCGCCTGTCCGACCACGACCACGTCCCGACCGCCGACCTCGACCGTCGCCATGCCGGCCACGTACTGGCGGAACACGATCCCGTCGCGAGACTTGCGTGCGACCCCACCGGCGAAGGTCGCCTCCGGCGTGATCCTGCGAGGCAGGCCCTGGACGCCGTGCAGCACCAGCGCGCACGGGCCGACGGCGATGGCCAGCGGGTTGGCCAGCAGCGCCGTCCACGCTGACCGCAGCCGGTCAACGTCGTACGGGTGCAGGTCGGTCGGCGTCTCGCCGGTGTCGAAGACGCCTCGCGTCACGCGCCGCCACCCGCCGCGTGCGACGAGGTTGCGGCGGCGTGACGCCCCGACGCCGACGGCCTCGCACTGCTCCTTCGACACCAGGCCTGCCTGGCCCCGGGCAAGGCTCAGCAGGGATCGGGGCACGGGCGTTGTCGGTGGCACATGGACCATTAGATCCGATGACGGCGCTTGGGTGCTGTTGTTGTCCACAGGGTGCCCTTGAGACCAGGCATCTGCTGCCAGATCAGCGCCTGGCCTGGCAGCAGATGCATGGTCCCCATCGCCCGTTCCCGCGGTCAGTCGAGCGACAAGGTTGCCTCGAAGGAACTGACGAACTCCTCAGCCGTCTCGTGGGGGAGGTTCAGCGTGACGAGGTACGCGCCCTGACCGGTGGCCGGCTCGATGACCAGCATCGTCGGGCCCTTCTGGTCGTCGGGAAGCTCGGTGCCGCTGGGCAGGCCCGCCACCTCGACGGCGACGTCGAACGCGAGGGCGCTCGCGGCGCCCGGCAGGTCGAACGGTTCGCCGCCGGACCGGTCGGCGATGTCCGGCCACTCCGTGCTCTCGGGCCCCTCGTCGTAGTACGCCATCCGGAGGAACGGCGGGGCGTCGGGGTCGGCCTCGCTGTGCCACATGTCCGACGTGACGCCGGGCTCGTCCTCGACCGGCCCGCTCGTCACGAGGTCGGGCGGCAGCGAGTACGTGAGGCTCGCCAGCTCGTGCGTGTGCCACCCCGCGGGCGCCTCCCCGGAGGCCGCGCCGGCGGCCGGATCGGCGGAGGCCGACGCCGAGATCGTCGCCGACGAAGACACCGGCCCACCCGGGAGCAGCTCCCCGGACGCCGTCGGGCCGACCAGGGCAAACGCGGCGCCCGCGAAGGCCGCCACCGCCGTCACCCCGCCGCCGGCCACGAGGACCGCGCGGCGGGTGCGCGTGCGGCGCACGGCGACGCTCGCCAGCGCGTGGGCGTCGGCGGGGGTGGGCGGCACCACGCCGCCGCCGACGTCGCGCACGTGCGCCAGCCAGCCGTCGTCGAGCGGCTCCGGGGTGTGGTCGTTCCTGGTCATGCGTCCTGTCCTTCCGAGAGCAGTGCGCGCAGGCGGGCGAGGCCGCGTGCGCCCTGGGACTTCACGTTTCCGACGCTGACGCCGAGCTCCTCGGCGACGTCGGCCTCCGACCGGTCGAGCAGGTGCCTCAGCACCACGACCCGCCGTTGGCCCGGCCCGAGCTGCCGGAGCGCCCGCACGAGGCGCTCGCGCTCGGCGACCTGGGCACCGCCGTCGCCCCCGTCGCCGACGGCGTCCTGCCGTACCTCCTGCGCGACGGCCACGTCCTCCGGCGACCGGAGCACCTCGCGGCGGGTGCGCCGCCACCCGTCGATCCGGGCGGTGGCCAGCACCCTCCGGGCGTAGGCGAACGGGTTGCCGTCGATCCGGGACCAGCGGCGGTAGGTGCGTTCCAGCGCGATCTGGGTGAGGTCGTGCGCGCGGTGGTCGTCACCGCACAGCAGGTAGGCGATGCGGTGCAGCGCCGCGGTGTGCTCGACGGCGAAGAGCCGGAACTGCTCCTCGGCGGACGCGCCGGTGCGGACCACCGAGAACCCGGGGACCGCCGCAGGAGCGCCGACGGGCCCGGCCTGCCGGGAGGTGCGGACCGGCGGACCGGTCGCTTCGCTGATTGTGCTCATGTCGCTTGGACGCGCCCCGGGTCCGATCAGGTTGCACACGGGATCTTTCCGGTTGCCGAGGTTCGGTACGATTGCCCCACAGGCATCGACCCGGCCATCACCGGCGAGCCTCCGGAAGAACAGGTCACCCCACCGCCGTCAGGCAGAGGGGAGCCCCAGTAGAACCGGACGGGTAGGCCCGTCACAGCCGTCAACGAGCGGCCGACCGCGCAGGCGGGCGGCAAGCGGGGTGGTACCGCGGCGCACCCAGGTGCGGCGTCCTCGCAGCAGAGCACCACAGAAGTCCACCTGCTGCCGAACCGCGTACCCGCCAGGAGCCAGAAGAACCATGGCCTATCCGCTGCACCGTCCCAGCGACGCCGAGAGCGCCGTCCCCGCCTCGCCCAGCCTGCCCGACCTCGAGCGCGACATCCTCGCGTACTGGGAGCAGGACGACACCTTCCGCGCGTCGGTCGCCGCCCGCCCGGCCGGCGAGAACGGCAGCAACGAGTTCGTCTTCTACGACGGCCCGCCGTTCGCCAACGGCCTGCCGCACTACGGCCACCTGCTGACCGGGTACGCCAAGGACGTCGTGCCGCGCTACCGGACCATGAAGGGGCAGCGCGTCGAGCGCCGCTTCGGCTGGGACACGCACGGCCTGCCGGCGGAGCTGGAGGCGATGAGCCAGCTCGGCATCAAGACCAAGGAAGAGATCGTCGAGCTCGGCATCGACAAGTTCAACGAGGCCTGCCGCTCCAGCGTGCTCAAGTACACCGACGAGTGGCGCACCTACGTCACGCGCCAGGCGCGGTGGGTGGACTTCGAGAACGACTACAAGACCCTGAACCCGACGTTCATGGAGAGCGTGATCTGGGCCTTCAAGTCGCTGTTCGACAAGGGTCTGATCTACGAGGGCTTCCGGGTGCTGCCCTACTGCTGGAACGACCAGACGCCGCTGAGCAACCACGAGCTGCGCATGGACGACGACGTCTACCAGCAGCGCCAGGACCCGGCTGTCACGGTCGGCTTCCGGGTCACCGAGGTGCCCGAGGGCGCGGACACGCTGCGTGCGGACGACCACCTGCTCATCTGGACCACGACGCCGTGGACCCTGCCGTCCAACCTGCTGGTCATGGTGGGGCCGGACGTCGACTACGCGATCGTCGAGTCGTCCTTCACCGGCACCCCGCAGCGGTACGTGCTCGCGGAGGCGCGCGTGGCGGCGTACGCCCGCGAGCTCACGGACGAGGGCAACGACGAGCCCACCGTCGTCGGACGCCTCAAGGGGAGCGACCTGCTGGGCGCGGCCTACGAGCCCCCGTTCTCCTACTTCGAGGGTCACCCGGGCGCGCATCGCGTGGTCGAGGCCGACTTCGTCACCACGACCGACGGCACCGGCCTGGTGCACAACGCCGGCGCCTTCGGTGAGGAGGACAAGCAGGTCAGCGACCGCGAGGGTGTGGACCCGGTGATCCCCGTGGGCGCCGACGGCGCGTTCACGTTCCCCGTCGAGGAGTACGCGGGCCTGCAGGTCTTCGCGGCGAACGCCCCGATCATCGACCACCTCAAGGCGCGCACGCGCGGCGCGGGCGACGACGAGGCCGGGCGGACCACGCCGGGCACGGTGCTGCTGCGCCGCGAGCAGTACGCGCACTCCTACCCGCACTGCTGGCGCTGCCGCAACCCGCTGATCTACATGGGCGTGTCCTCGTGGTTCGTCGAGGTCACGAAGTTCAAGGACCGCATGGGCGAGCTGAACCAGGAGATCACCTGGGTGCCCGACCACATCAAGGACGGCCAGTTCGGCAAGTGGCTGGAGAACGCCCGCGACTGGTCGATCACGCGCAACCGGTTCTGGGGCTCGCCCGTGCCGGTGTGGAAGAGCGACAACCCGGCCTACCCGCGGATCGACGTCTACGGGTCGTTCGAGGACCTGGAGAAGGACTTCGGGCGGCTGCCGCTGGACCAGGACGGCAAGCCGAACCTGCACCGGCCGTTCGTCGACGACCTGACCCGGCCCAACCCGGACGACCCGAGCGGGCAGTCCACGATGCGCCGCGTCGAGGACGTGCTGGACGTCTGGTTCGACTCCGGCTCCATGCCCTACGGCCAGGTGCACTACCCGTTCGAGAACGCGGACTGGTTCGAGCACCACTTCCCGGGCGACTTCATCGTGGAGTACATCGGCCAGACGCGCGGCTGGTTCTACATGATGCACGTGCTGTCCACGGCGCTGTTCGACCGGCCCGCGTTCAAGACGGCGGTCTCGCACGGCATCGTGCTGGGCTCCGACGGTCGCAAGATGAGCAAGTCGCTGAAGAACTACCCGGACGTCAACGAGGTCTTCGACCGTGACGGATCCGACGCGATGCGCTGGTTCCTCATGGCCTCGCCGATCCTGCGCGGCGGCAACCTCATCGTCACGGAGGACGGCATCCGCGACGCCGTCCGCCAGGTGCTGCTGCCGCTGTGGAGCACGTACTACTTCTTCACGCTGTACGCCAACGCCGCGAACGACGGCGCGGGCTACGCGGCGCAGCCGCTGACGGCGGAGCGCGTGGCCGGCCTGCCCGTCATGGACCGGTACCTGCTGGCGCGCACGCGCGGCCTGCTCGCCGACGTGACCGAGCAGCTCGACACGTACGACATCGCGGGTGCCTGCGACTCGGTGCGCCAGTACCTCGACGCCCTGACCAACTGGTACGTGCGCACCCAGCGCGACCGCTTCTGGGCCGAGGACGCCGACGCGTTCGACACCCTGTCCACCGCGCTGGAGGTGCTGTGCCGGGTCATGGCGCCGCTCGCGCCGCTGCTCACGGAGGAGGTCTGGCGCGGCCTGACCGGCGAGCGCTCCGTGCACCTGACGGACTGGCCGTCGCTGGCGGAGGGCTCGCGCGAGGGCGAGGTCCTCGTGGCCGACGACGCGCTCGTGGCCGCCGTCGAGTCCGCGCGAGCCGTGGTGTCGCAGACCCTCGCGCTGCGCAAGGCGAACAAGCTGCGCGTGCGGCAGCCGCTGCGGTCGCTCGTCGTGGCCGTCGCGGACCCGGACGGCGTCGCGCCGTTCACCGGGCTGCTGGAGACGGAGCTGAACGTCAAGGAGGTGCGCCTCGTCGCGTTCTCGCCCGAGGTCGCGGCGTCGTTCGGCGTCACCGAGCGGCTCGCGGTCAACGCCCGCGCGGCCGGGCCGCGCCTGGGCCGCGGCGTGCAGGCCGTGATCAAGGCGGCGAAGTCCGGCGCCTGGTCGGTGTCCGGTACGGGAGCCGTGGTGGTCGCGACGGCGGACGGCGACGTGGAGCTGCTCGAGAGCGAGTACGAGCTGACCACCGTCGTCGCCGGCGACACCGCCGGGGCCGACGCCGCCGCGGAGCCCACCACGGCGGCGAGCGTGCTGGCGGGCGGCGGGTTCGTGGTGCTCGACCTCGAGCTCGACGACGCGCTGCTGGCGGAGGGCTACGCCCGCGACGTGGTGCGGGACGTGCAGGACGCGCGCAAGGCCGCGGGCCTGCAGGTCGCCGACCGCATCACGCTGGACCTCACGGTTCCCGCCGAGTGGGTCGCCGCCGTCGAGGCGCACCGCGACCTGGTCTCCCGCGAGACCCTGGCGGAGACGCTCAGCGTGACCGCCGGGCCGGAGCGCGCCGTGACGGTCGCCAAGGCCTGATCCCCGTCGGCTGACGCCGCCCGCGCACCGCGGGCGGCGTCAGCTGTCGATGCGGGCGTCCCACTTGGCGAGGATGTCCACCATCGGGATGCCGTAGACGTACGAGAAGCACTGCGTGGTCACCGAGGTGCTGCCGCAGCTGTGGCGGTTGGAGCCGCCGTCGATCATGCCGCGGGCGTACGCCTTGCCGTCGATGACGGCGTACATCGGCCCGCCGCTGTCGCCGCCGCCCACGACGACGCCGCCGTCGTCCCGGCTGGCCCGGAAGCCGTGGCAGGTCTTCTTGCCGCAGCTCCACGCGACGTCGACGGCGCGGACCTTGGCCCCGCAGTGCTCGCCCGTGACGGCCCCGGAGGAGCAGATGTTCTGGCCCACGGCGGGCTGCTGCACGCCGACGACGGGGAACCTGTAGCGCGCGTTGACGCTCGACGCGTTCCACGGCCCGCCGAACACCGAGCCCGACGTCTCGGGCTCGCCGACCGGGTCGATGAGCTCGGCGTCGATCTCGAGGGCGCGGTTGGTGACCTTGCCGAGCTGCTGGCCCTCGCCGTCGCGCACCAGGGAGCCGATGCCGGCGTTGCAGTGCGCCGCGCTGACGATCTTGTGGTTGCCCGCTGCGGTGACGATCGAGAAGCCCGTGGTGCAGTAGTCGGAGCCGCTGCTGGTGGCCATCGCGCCGCCGGCGCTCCACGGCGCGGCGTCGTTCCGGCGGCTGACGGCGGTGGGCTGCACGCCGTCGTCGACGAGCTCGACCTGGACCGGGACACCGGCCTCGGCCGCCAGGTTCTCGGCCAGGCCTGCCGTCCGGGCGGCGGCCGAGTCCCGGCTGACCTCGACCACCAGGCCGGCGTAGTCGCCGGCCGGCATCGCCGCGACCACGGCGTCCGGGCCGTGCGCCGCCCGCTGGCCGTCCAGCAGCCGGGTGCTCGCCGTGTGCAGGTCCGCCTCGCTCAGCGCGGCCCGCGCGACGTCGACGGTCACCCCCGCGGGCACGTCCTCCGCGAGCGCGCCGACGGCGGCCGGGGCGTCACCCTTCCAGGAGACGGTCACGCGCGCGGCGTCGTAGTCGACGGCGACACCGGCATAACCGGGAGCGCCGGCCAGCGCCGTCGCGGCGTGCGCGGTGTGGTCGACGGCTGACTCCAGGGCAGCGTTCGCCGACCCTTGGTCGAGACCCCCGGCCGTCGCCGGAACCGAGACCACCACCGACGCGGCGAGCGCCGCCGCGGCGACCCCGACGACGATCGTGCGGTGCACCGTGCTCTTTCGTCCCATGCTGTTGGTTCCCCCTCGACGAACCCTGCGCATCACGTCCGACGCCGCGGTGTCATCGTTCTCGACAGGGTGAAATGCCGCAACACAGACGTGTGGTTCGCCCGGAGTGCCCGTGGGCTGACGCGCGTTCAGCAGGCCGTCTGCGACCGTCTCCCGTGTCCAGCCGTGCTGAACGCAGCTCAGCCGGCCAGGCGCCTCCGGCGGGGCGACGACGCAGCGGAGGGTGTAACGCTGACGTAGCACTGCTACCTCAGCGTTACCTGCTCGGCGGGTACATCCGTTTCCCGGAGCACCTCGGAGGAGTCAGTCCCTGAGCCGCACTGCTCGCCGGTTCCCCATCCGTAGTCGGCTCAGGCCCAGGACGGCGGTCGCGACAGCGCCGCAGGTGAGCAGAGCCCAGTTCGGGTCGTTGAGGGCCGCGCCGGCGAGAGCCAATGAGGCGACGGGGATGACCAGGCTGTTGAGGTTTCTGGCCAGTACCGACCGTGTGCTCCGGCGGACGGTGATGACGGATGCTCCCGGCAGGTCCATGACGTGCCGGAGCGCAGTCGGGACCCGTGCTGCCAGGTGCGGTGGCATGTCGCGGGCCGGCGGCGGCCTCGTCGGGTCGGGTGTGTGGTCCGAAGGCCCGGAAGCAACGGGTGCGTGGTCGGCGACGGCAGGGACCTCGACCTCCGTCGTGCCCCAGCGAAGGATGACGTCGTCTCCGGAGCGCACGCCCAGCCGTGACAGCGCGACCTCGTGCAGGGCGACGACGTGCTGGTGCTCGTCGTCGGGGTGAGCGGGTGCGACGCGGAACGACTGCTCCGGCGCGAGGAAGAACCACCGCAGGCCGTGCTCCGTGGCCGACCGGAGACGAGTCCGCAGGGAGGCGAACGTGCGTACCCGACGTCGAGGGCGCGGTGCTCCGGCGACGGGCTGGAAGAACAGCGCGTCGGTGGCGATCGCGCCGGACGATGTCTGTCCGGTGATCACGCGCAGCTGGTTGGAGATACGTGCGGTCCCGGGCCGGACGTGTGCACGGGGTACGAGGGTGACCCATGCAGCCACCCCGTTGTGCACCATGATCTGGCGGCTCGGACCGCTGGCCTCGACGGGTGCGACCTGAACCTCGTCGTTGCCGGGGACGTCGTGCACGAGCGGGAGCACGGGCCGGAGCGTCTTCGGCTCCGGGATCGCGAGCGAGACCGCCGCCGTCCCCGGGCCGAGACCGAGGCGCTCGATCGCGAGCCGGCTGAGCCAGAACGCCGGCGTGCTCTCTTCCTGCCCGTCGACTCGGCCGGAGGGGGCGTCAGAGCCGTCCCACGCGCGCTCTGCCCACGCCCAGGCAGGGCCGCTGTGCCCACCGTGCCGGATCAGTACCGGCACGGGTCCGGCCGTCCAGGTCAGGACGTCATCCGGCAGGACCACGACAGGGATCGACGACGGGACCTTGGAGAGCATCGCCGTGGCTTCGACGAGACGGTGCGGGACGTGCGATCCAGGGTCGGGCACAACACCTCCTCGCGCGGCCGATCGAGCGTTCTCGCAGGATAGGGCACCGTGGCGGTCCGCGGCCCGAGCGGAAACTATCCTCTGAGGGTGGACGACTCCCAGAAGAACCCGCGGAAGAACCGACGCGGTACCAGCCGCGGCGCCGAGAACACCGACCCCGCGATCCAAGAGGCGCTGAACGCGGTCTACAAGGAGATCCTGTCGCGTGCTCCCGAGCACGACATCGACCCCACCATGGCCCGCGTCGAGCGCGTCCTCGAGCTCCTCGGCGACCCGCATCGCGCCTACCGGACCGTCCACATCACCGGGACCAACGGCAAGTCCTCGACGGCCCGCATGGTCGAGCGCCTGGTGCGCGAGCACGGGCTGCGCACCGGCCGGTTCACCTCCCCGCACCTGACGAGCGTCACGGAGCGCATCGCCGTGGACGGCGAGCCCCTGACGCCCGAGCGGTTCGTCGAGGTGTTCGAGGACGTCGCGCCCTACATCGGCGTCGCCGACCGCGAGTCCCAGGAGAACGGCGGGCCGCGCCTGAGCTTCTTCGAGGTGCTCACCGTCATGGCCTTCGCCGCGTTCGCCGACGCGCCCGTCGACGTCGCGATCATCGAGGTCGGCATGGGCGGCACCTGGGACTCCACCAACGTGGTCGACGGCGAGGTCGCCGTCATCACGCCCGTCGCCATGGACCACGAGCGCTGGCTCGGCTCCACGATCGAGGAGATCGCCACCGAGAAGTCCGGGATCATCAAGAAGGACGCCGTCGCGGTCATCGCCGAGCAGCCCGACGCCGCGATCGAACCGATCCTCGCCCGCGCGCACTCCGTCAACGCCCACCTGATCCGCGAGGGCGTCGACCTGGACGTCGCCGACCGGCGCATCGCCGTCGGCGGCCAGCTCCTCGACCTGCGCACCCCCGCCGGCGTCTACACCGAGATCTTCCTGCCCCTGCACGGGGCGCACCAGGCGCACAACGCGCTGCTGGCGCTCGCGGCCACGGAGGCCCTGCTCAGCGGCGGCCGCGCGCTGGGCGCCGAGATCGTCGAGGCCGCGTTCGCCGACGTCGACGCCCCGGGCCGGCTCGAGGTGGTGCGCTCCAGCCCCACGGTGCTGGTCGACGTCGCGCACAACCCGGCCGGCGCGGAGGCGATGGTGGACGCGCTCGGGGAGTCGTTCAACCTGGAGCGGGTCGTAGCCGTCGTCGCGGTCATGGCGGACAAGGACTCCGAGGGCTTCCTCTCCGTCCTGGAGCCCGTGATCGCGGAGATCGTGGTCACCCGGAACTCCTCGGACCGGTCCGCCGAGCCGGAGGACCTCGCCGAGGTGGCGCGCGAGGTGTTCGGCGAGGACCGCGTGCACGTGGCCGACCGGCTCGACGAGGCGCTCCAGGTCGCGGCGGACCTGGCGGAGGCCGACGAGACGGCGGGCGCCGCCGCCGGCACGGGCGTGCTCGTGACCGGCTCCGTGGTCACGGTCGCGGACGCCCGCATCCTGGTCGGCCGCGTCTGACGACGAGCGTAGGCCGCGCCCGAGCACGGGCGCCTGTCGCGCCCGAGCACGAGCGCCCGTCGCGCCCGAGCACGAGCGCCGTCCGCGCCCCGGGCGCACACGTCACCCGGGTGACGTGTGCGCCCGGCCCCGCCTCTCCTGTACGCCCCGGCCCGGCGTGGTGTTACATGAACCCCAGGGGACGTGTTCGCGGGCCCGGCGCCGTCGCCGGGCCGCACAGTCCCGCGAGGAGGTCGCCGTGAAGAAGCTGCTGAACGATCCCGCTGACGCCGTCGCCGACTCCCTGGCCGGCTTCGCGCTCGCGCACGCGGACCTGGTGCAGGTCAGTACCTCACCGGTCTTCGTCAGCCGCGCCGGAGGTGCGGTCACCGGAAAGGTCGGGCTGGTCAGCGGCGGCGGGTCGGGGCACGAGCCCCTGCACGCGGGCTTCGTCGGGGACGGCATGCTCGACGCCGCGGTCCCGGGCGCCGTGTTCACCTCGCCGACGCCGGACCAGATCCAGCCCGCGATCCAGGCCGCCGACGGCGGTGCCGGGGTGCTCACGATCGTCAAGAACTACACGGGCGACGTGCTGAACTTCGAGACCGCGGTGGAGCTCGCCGAGGCGGAGGGGGTCGAGGTCGCCTCGGTGCTCGTGAACGACGACGTCGCCGTCGAGGACTCGCTCTACACCGCCGGCCGGCGCGGGGTGGCCGGCACCGTCGCCGTCGAGAAGATCGCGGGCGCCGCCGCGGCCCGGGGCGCGGACCTCGCGGGCGTGACCGCCGTGGCCGAACGGGTGATCGCGAACGTCCGGACCATGGGCGTGGCGCTGGCCGCGCCGACCGTCCCGCACGTGGGCCGGCCCAGCTTCGACCTGGGCGAGGACGAGATCGAGGTGGGCATCGGCATCCACGGCGAGCCCGGCCGGCACCGCGTGCCGGCGGTCGGCGCCGACCAGGTCACGGAGATGCTCCTGACCCCGGTGGCCGACGACCTCGCCCTGGACGGCGGCGACCGAGTGTTGCTGTTCGTCAACGGTATGGGCGGCACCCCGCTCTCCGAGCTCTACGTGGTCTATGGTCGAGCGCGGCGCCTTCTCGAGGAGCGCGGCGTCACGGTCTCCCGGTCGCTGGTGGGCAACTACGTGACGTCCCTCGAGATGCAGGGGGCATCGGTCACCGTCCTCCGGCTGGACGACGAGCTGGAGGCCCTCTGGGACGCGCCGGTGAACACTGCAGCACTCCGGTGGTGAGACGAGAAGGGTTCCGAGACATGGCGCTGGACGCGGACTGGGCGGAGCGATGGGTGCGCCGCACGGCGGACGCGATCGCGGACGCGAAGGACGAGCTCACGGAGCTCGACCGGCAGATCGGCGACGGTGACCACGGCGAGAACATGCATCGCGGCTTCCACGCCGTGGTGGCGCGGCTCGACGACCCGGCGGCCCAGCCCGGCGGCGCGGACGAGCGGACCGTCGGTGACGTGCTCAAGCTCGTGGCGACGACCCTGATGTCCACGGTCGGCGGCGCGTCCGGCCCGCTGTACGGCACGGCGTACCTGCGCGCGGCGAAGGTCTCGGGCCGCCCGCAGATCGACCCGCCGGCCGTCGTCGCCGTGCTGGAGGCCGCGCTCGAGGGCGTGTCCTCGCGCGGCAAGGCGACGGTGGGGGAGAAGACGATGGTCGACGCGTGGCAGGCGGCGGTCGACGCGGCCGAGGCCGCGGCGGGCGACGGCGGGTCCGAGGTGGACGTGCTGCGCGCGGCGGCCGAGGCGGCCGACAAGGCGGCGACGGGCACCATCCCGATGGTCGCGACCAAGGGCCGGGCCTCCTACCTCGGCGAGCGCAGCGCGGGGCACGAGGACCCGGGCGCGCGCTCCACCGCCCTGGTCCTGGGCGCGGCGCTGGCCGCGGCCCTCGCCGGTCCGGAGTCGGCCGACCCCCGCGGCGCGGCATGACGGCGCGGGTCGCACTGATCCTCGTCTCGCACTCCGCCGAGCTGGCGCGCGGGGCGGCGGAGCTCGCCGGGCAGATGGCGCCCGACGTGCTGGTCCGCGGCGTGGGCGGCGGGCCGGACGGCGGGCTGGGCACCTCGCTCGACGCGATCCAGAAAACCCTGGAGGAGGTCCTCGCCGTCCTGGCCGACGCGGGTGCGGGCGCCGGTGCCGCCGGCGGCGGCGTCGTCGTGCTCGGGGACCTCGGGTCCTCGGTGCTGACGGTCGAGGCGGCCCTGGAGCTGGACGACACCCTGGCCGAGCACGCCGTGCTGGCGCGCGCCCCGTTCGTCGAGGGCGCGGTCGCCGCGGCCGTGACGGCGCACGGCGGTGCCGACCGGGACGCCGTCCTGGCGTCGGCCAACGCGGCGGTGGGGATGTTCGCGGCGCTCGAGACCGCGCAGTCGCCCGCGGCGGGCGACGCGCCGTCGGCCCCGGCGGCAGAGGGCTCCCGCACCGTGACGGTCCGCAACCCGCTGGGCCTGCACGCCCGCCCGGCGGCGCTGGTGTCGCGCAAGGTGGCCGAGCTGGGCGCGAGCGTGACCATCGACGGCGTGGACGCCTCCAGCGTGCTCCAGCTCATGGCGCTGGGCGCCACGCAGGGCCGCGAGCTGCGCGTCGAGGCCACCGGCGACGGCGCCGCGGAGGCCGTGACGACCGTCGTGGAGATGATCGAGTCCGGGTTCGGCGAGGTGTGACCGCGGTCTCGTCTTTTTGCAGTTGATGAATTTTTGCGCGGGGTGCAAGAATTGACGCATGGCCCCCACCTCCTCGCGCGAGACCATCGCGCCCGCTGAGCACGGATCCAGCCCGGACCTGCGCGAGCTCGTGTCCGCGCTGGAGGGCTCACCCGCCGAGCAGGGGCTGCGCGAGCGCAAGAAGCGCGCGCGGCGCGCGGCCCTGATCGACGCGGCGCAGAACCTCGTCACCGAGCACGGCCTCGACGCCGTGACCGTCGAGATGATCAGCGCCGAGGCCGACGTCTCGCCCCGCACGTTCTTCAACTACTTCGAGTCCAAGGACGACGCCGTGCTCGGCGCGGAGGACACGGGTCTGCCCGAGGACGTCATCCGCACGTTCGTCGAGGGCGGCCCGACGGGCCGCCTGCTGTCCGACCTCCAGGTCGTGGTCGCCGCCCTGCTCGCGCCGGCCGGCGAGGCCCACGACCGGGTGATGCGGGCCATGGACCTCATGCAGCAGGAACCGGCCCTGCTACGGCGCCACGTGGTCTGGATGGACCGGCACAAGAGCCGGCTCGGCGAGCTGTTCGAGGCGCGCCGGGCCACCGTCCCGTTCGGCGCCGACACGGAGCTGCTCACGATGCTCGTCCTGCTCATGCTCCGCACAGCCCTCGTCGCCTGGGAGCACGCCGGCTACACCGGCAACCCGGCCGACCACCTGCCCGCTGCCGTCGCGCAGCTCGTCGACCTCGTCGCGGCCGACCTCGACCGCTGAACCTCCCGCGCCTCCCGCACCTCCCGCACCTCCCGCACCTCCCGCACCTCCCGCACCTCTCCCGACCTGACCCCCAGAAAGGCACCTCCATGAGCCACGCCGTGACCACGGCGCCGGACAAGCCGCTGGTCGTACTGAACCAGCGCACGATCTGGCTGATCTTCGGGGCCCTGATGGCCTCCATGTTCCTGTCCTCCCTGGACCAGACCATCGTCGGCACCGCCATGCCCACCATCGTGGGCGAGCTGAACGGCGTGGAGCACCAGGGCTGGGTCATCACGGCCTACATCCTCGCGATCGCGATCGCGATGCCGCTGTACGGCAAGTTCGGTGACCTCTACGGCCGGCGCTGGCCGTTCCTCGTGGCCGTCGGCCTCTTCGTGGTCGCGTCGCTCGGCGGCGGCATGGCGCAGTCGTTCGAGGCCCTCGTGGCCTGGCGCGCCGTGCAGGGCCTCGGCGGCGGTGGCCTGATGATCCTGTCCCAGGCGATCATCGCCGACATCATCCCGGCGTCCGACCGCGGCAAGTACATGGGCCCGATGGGCGCCCTGTTCGGCATCTCCGCCGTCGCCGGCCCGCTGCTCGGCGGCTGGCTCACCGACGGCCCCGGCTGGCGCTGGACCTTCTGGATCAACGTGCCGATCGGCATCGCGGCGTGGTTCATCGCGTACTTCGCGCTCAAGCTGCCCTCGCACCGCTCGGGCCGGCCCACGGACTGGGGCGGCATCCTGACGATGGCGCTCGGCACCACCGGCATCGTGCTGCTGACGAGCTGGGAGTCGCTCGGCCACGACGGCTACGACTGGTCCGACCCGACGCTGCTCGGCGTGCTGCTCGGCACGGCGGTGCTGGTGGGTCTCTTCATCGTCATCGAGAACCGCGTGGCGGAGCCGCTCATCCCGCTGCGGCTGTTCAAGAACCGCACGTTCACCATCACCACGCTCATCGGCCTCGTGCTCGGCATGGGCATGTTCTCCGCCATGGCGATGCTCCCGACGTTCCTGCAGATGTCGGCCGGCGCCGGCGTCACGGAGTCCGGCCTGCTGATGCTCCCGATGATGGCCGGCGTGATGCTGACCTCGATCGTCTCGGGCTTCGCGATCTCGAGGACGGGCCGCTACAAGATGTTCCCGGTGGCGGGCCTCGCGATCACGATCCTCGGCATGATCTGGCTGACCCGGCTCGAGGGCGGCATGTCGCTGTGGCTGTTCGGCGCCATGATCTTCGTGCTCGGCGCCGGCATGGGCCTGATCATGCAGACCATCGTGCTCGCCGTGCAGAACTCGGTGGACCCGCACGAGCTGGGCACGGCGACGTCGTCGAACAACTTCTTCCGGGAGATCGGCGCGGCCGTGGGCACCGCGGCGTTCACCACGGTGTTCACCTCGCGCCTCACGGACAACCTGCAGGGCGTCTTCGAGGGCCTCCCGGAGGGCGCCGCGCCCGCGGGCGGTGGCTCCGGCCTGACGCCGCAGATCGTCCAGCAGCTCCCCGAGCCGCTGCGCAGCGGCGTGGTCGACGCCTTCGCGGACTCGCTCGCCCCGGCGTTCTGGTACCTGGTGCCGCTGGTCGTCGTCGGCCTCGTGCTCGCGCTGTTCCTCAAGGAGGTCAAGCTGTCCAACCAGGCGGGCATGGTCGCCCGCGGCGAGGCCGTCATGGAGGGCGCCACCGAGCCCGTCGCCGTGGGCGGCGGGGTCGCGGTCCTCGACGGCGACGCCGCGCCCGACGCCGGCCGGGACGGGGACCGCAAGGAGACGGATATCCTGAACCGGTGAGCAAGGACCGTCCCGCCCCCGGCGACCGCATCAAGGCCAAGAAGTCCGCGCTGGTGCAGTTCACCTCCACCACGCTGCTGCTCGAGGTGTTCCTCGTGCTGTTCGCGACCCTGGTGGTGTGGGCCCTGCGTGACTCGGAGTTCGGGCGCGGCGCGCTGCGCATCGAGTCGGGCGGCGCGATCTGGGCGCTCGGCGGGGTCCTCTGCCTGGTGCTCGTGATCCTGTCGCGGGCCCAGGGCAGCACGACGGGCCGGGCGGCGGGGACCCTCGCCCAGCTCCCGGTGCTCGCCATGGGCCTGCTGCTGCCGATGATGTACTTCGTCGGCGGGATCTTCGTGGTGCTGTGGTTCTACGCGCTGCGGCTCGGCGCGCGCGTGGACCGGGAGCGGGCGGAGTACGACGCCGCCCACCCCGAGACGGCGCCCAACACGCCCTGATCGAACACCCGGACGCCCGGGCCACCCACGGTGGCCCGGGCGTCCGGCGCGTTCCGGGGAGGGGTCGGGGTCCCGATAGGGTTGGGTCATGACCGACGTCGCAGAGAAGACCCTGCCCACGGAGGCCTCGACGCAGCCCGTGGCCGAGCGCACCCTCGTCCTCGTCAAGCCGGACGGCGTGCGCCGCGGCCTGTCCGGCGAGATCCTGCGCCGCATCGAGGCCAAGGGCTACACGCTGCGCGCCGTGCAGCTCAAGGACGCCACGACCGAGCTGCTGGCCGCGCACTACGCCGAGCACGAGGGCAAGCCGTTCTACGCCCCGCTGGTCGAGTTCATGATGTCGGGCCCGGTCCTGGCCGTCGTGGCCGAGGGCCAGGGCGTGATCCCTGGCTTCCGCTCGCTGGCCGGCGCCACCAACCCGACCGACGCCGCCCCCGGCACCATCCGCGGCGACCTGGGCCGCGACTGGGGCACCACGGTGCAGCAGAACCTCGTGCATGGCTCCGACTCCGCGGAGTCGGCGGCGCGCGAGATCTCCCTCTGGTTCCCCGAGCTGGGCTGACCGCCCCCGCACCGCACGTCCGTCGAAGCGGCACCCTGCCGAGGTACTCGGGTGCCGCTTCGGCGTATCCCGGCGGTACGTCCGACGTTCAGACCGCGTTCACAGTTAGGCTCACCGAGTGCATCTCAAGACGCTCACGCTCCGGGGCTTCAAGTCCTTCGCGTCGGCGACCACCCTCGAGCTCGAGCCGGGCATCACCTGCGTGGTGGGCCCGAACGGCTCCGGCAAGTCCAACGTGGTCGACGCGCTCTCCTGGGTCATGGGTGAGCAAGGTGCCAAGTCGCTGCGCGGCGGCAAGATGGACGACGTCATCTTCGCCGGCACGTCCGGCCGCGCGCCCCTGGGCCGCGCCGAGGTCGCGCTGACGATCGACAACACCGACGGCGCGCTGCCGATCGACTACACCGAGGTCACGATCTCCCGCACGCTGTTCCGCAGCGGCGGTTCCGAGTACGCGATCAACGGCAACAGCTGCCGCCTGCTGGACATCCAGGAGCTCCTGAGCGACTCCGGCATCGGCCGCGAGATGCACGTCGTGGTGGGGCAGGGGCAGCTCGACGCCGTGCTGCGTGCCACGCCGGAGGAGCGCCGCGGTTTCATCGAGGAGGCCGCGGGCGTCCTCAAGCACCGCAAGCGCAAGGAGAAGGCGCTCCGCAAGCTCGACGCGATGCAGGGCAACCTGGCGCGCCTGGGCGACCTGACGGCCGAGCTGCGCCGCCAGCTCGGCCCGCTGGGCCGGCAGGCCGAGGCGGCCCGCAAGGCCCAGACCGTGCAGCGCGACCTGCGCGACGCGAAGTCGCGCCTGCTCGCCGACGACCTGGCCCAGCTCACCGCGCAGCTTGAGCAGGAGAGCGCCGACGAGCGGTCGCTCAAGCAGCGGCAGGCCGAGACCGAGGCGGCGCTGACCGAGGCGCGCGGCCTGCTGGCCCGCCTGGAGGCCGCGACGTCGGCCGAGTCGCAGCAGGTCAGCGAGGCGGGCGACACCGTCTTCGCGCTGTCCCAGACCAGGGAGCGCCTGCGCAGCCTGCAGTCGCTGGCGGGGGAGCGCGCCCGGCTGCTCGGCACCGCCGAACCCGCCCACCAGGGCCAGGACCCGGACGACCTGGAGGCCCAGGCCGCCCGCTCCCGCGCGAGCGAGGAGGAGCTGGCCACCGAGGTCGCCATCGCGCGGGAGACCGTCGAGTCCGCCGTCGACGTCCGGGCGGAGGCCGAGGCGGCCGCCCAGGCCGCCGAGCGCTCGCACGCCGCGCTGCTGCGCGCCGCCGCGGACCGCCGCGAGGGCCTCGCGCGCCTCGCCGGCCAGGTCGCCGCGCGCCGCAGCAGGGTCGAGGCCGCCCAGTCGGAGCTCGACCGGCTGCGCGACGCGCTGCTGGAGGCCGAGCAGCGCGTGGAGGAGTCCTCCCGCGAGCTCTCGGCCCTCGAGACCGAGGTCGGCGGGGTCGAGGGGGACGGCGAAGGGCTCGACGTCGCGCACGAGGCGGCGTCCGAGGTGCTGGAGCTGGCCAAGGCCGAGGTGCGGCGCCTCCAGGAGCAGGTGACGACGGCGCAGCGGGACCGCAGCTCCGCGGCCGCCAAGGTCGAGGCGCTGGAGCTGAGCCTGGACCGCAAGGACGGCGCGGGCACGCTGCTCGCGGCCCACCACCCGGGTGTCCTCGGTTCGGTGGCCGCGCTGCTGGGCATCGAGGCGGGCTTCGAGGACGCGGTCGCCGCAGCGCTCGGCCCGGTGGCGGACGCCGTGGCCGTGGCGGGCGTCGACGAGGCCGTCGACGCGCTGCGCCTGCTGCGCGACGAGGACGCGGGCCGGGCCAGCCTGGTCGTGGGCTCGGACGGGACGACGCCCGCCGCCGAGCGCCCCGCCGTCGACCTGCCCGCCGGCGCCCGGTGGGCCACCGACGTGGTCCAGGTGGCAGGCCCCGCGTCGGCCGCGCTGCGGACCATCCTGCACGACGTCGTGGTGGTGGACGACCTCGCCCGTGCCCGCGCGCTGGTCCGGGACCAGCCGGTCGTCGCGGTGACCCGCGCCGGCGACCTGCTCGGCGCCACGCGGGCGTGGGGCGGTTCGGCCGCCGCGCCGAGCGTGCTGCACCTGCAGTCCGCGCTGGACGAGGCCAAGGCGGCCCGGGACGAGGCCGCCGCACGCGAGACCGACGGTTCGGCCCACCTGGAGCGGGCCCGCGCCGAGCGCGCGGCGGCTCAGGAACGCTACGACGAGACGCTCGCCCGGCTCGGGGAGGCCGACGCCGCCCGCGCCGCCGCCGCCGAGCAGCTCGGCTCGCTCGGCGCCGCCGCGCGGGCCGCCCGCGCCGAGGCCGACCGGCACCGGGCCGCGCTGGACCAGGCGCAGTCCCGGCGCGCCGAGGACGAGATGGAGCTCGAGGCGCTCGTCGAGCGCATGACGATCGCCGAGGAGGAGCCCGCCGACGACGAGGGCTCGGTCGACGAGCTGCAGGCCGAGCGGGACGAGGCCGCCGCTGCCGCCTCGGCCGCGCGCGCCCGCGAGACCGAGGCCCGGCTGGCGCTGCGCACCGCCGAGGAGCGCGCCCGCGCCGTGTCGGGCCGCGCGCAGGCGCTGGCCGCAGCGGCCGAGCAGGAGCGCGAGGCCCGCGCCCGTGCCGCCGAGCGCGAGGAGCTGCGGCGCCGCGACGCGTCGCGCGCCGTGCTGGTGCAGCAGGCGGTCGCCGTGGCGCTGGAGGCCATCGCGCGCTCGCTGGACCGCGCCGCCGCCGACAAGGCGGCCGCCGAGGAGGCGCGCGCCGCCGGCTCGGAGCAGCTCGTCGCCGTCCGGGGGAGCGTGGAGTCCCTGACGGCCGAGCTGCGCGAGCTGACCGACGTCGCCCACCGCGACGAGGTCGCCCGTGCGCAGCAGCTCCTGCGCCTGGAGCAGCTCCGGACGCGCGCCACCGAGGAGCTCGGCACGGACCCCGACGTGCTGGTCGAGGAGTTCGGCCCGCACCAGCCCGTCCCGGTGTTCGACGGCGACGTGGCGGTGCGCGGCCGCAAGCGCCGTGCCGTGGTCGAGCGGGACGAGGAGGGCAACGCCATCCGCTACGAGGGCGACCCGCCGCTGCCCCGCGGTGCCGCGGCGCGCGAGGACGCCCTCATCGCGCGGACCCGCGCCCTGCACGAGGCCGGGATCCGGCCCGACGACCCCGCGGCCACCGCCGTGATCGTCGCGGCGGCCGGCGCCGAGCCGGAGGATCCCGCGGCCGAGGACGAGGTGGCGGAGGCCCCGGCGGACGACGTCCCCGGACCGCCGAAGCCGGACCGAACGGTCCCGTACGTGCGCGAGGAGCAGGAGGCCCGGTTGGCGAAGGCCGAGCGGGCGCTCTCGCGCATCGGCGCGGTGAACCCGTTGGCGCTGGAGGAGTTCGCGGCCCTGGAGGAGCGGCACCAGTTCCTCGTGGACCAGCTCGCGGACCTGAAGAAGTCGCGCGAGGACCTGCTCCAGATCGTCGACGACATCGACGAGCGCGTGCAGCAGGTGTTCGCCGAGGCCTTCCAGGACACCGCGGCGAAGTTCCTCGAGATCTTCCCCCGCCTGTTCCCCGGCGGCGAGGGCAAGCTGACGCTCACCGAGCCCGAGAACCTGCTGACCACGGGCATCGAGGTCGAGGCGCGCCCGGCGGGCAAGAAGGTCAAGCGGCTGTCGCTGCTCTCCGGCGGCGAGCGGTCGCTGGCGGCCGTCGCGTTCCTCGTCTCGATCTTCAAGGCGAGGCCCAGCCCGTTCTACATCATGGACGAGGTCGAGGCCGCGCTGGACGACGTGAACCTCGGTCGCCTCATCGAGATCTTCAAGGAGCTGCAGAAGGACAGCCAGCTCATCGTGATCACGCACCAGAAGCGCACGATGGAGGTGGCCGACGCCCTCTACGGCGTGACCATGCGCGGCGACGGCGTCACGACGCTCATCAGCCAGCGCATGGGCGACCGCGAGGTGGTCCCCTCCTCATAGAGGGTGATTTTTCGCACCTTGCCGTCGGATACCTCCAGGTGTGAGGGATTTCTCCTGGCGGAACGGCGCGTGTCACACGGCGTGTCGGGGCCTTCCGCGCGGCGGGACCGGACAAGACACGACACAATAGGCCCCATGTGGTGGTCGGTCATTCTGCTCGTGGTGTGCTTGGTGTTGGCCGTTGGTGTCTTCGTCGTCGCCAGTCAGATGGACGCGCCCTCGAGCAGCAACACCGAGGAGTTCTCGTTCCTTCAATGGTTCCGCTCAGGCCTCGCTCGCCTGCGCGGTGACGACCAGCGACGCAACGACGGTCGTCGCCACGGCGCGTCCGCCGTCGCGACCCATGCCGTGGGCGCCCCGTCCGTGTGGGTCGGCAAGCCGCGCGTGGTCAAGCCGGACACCTCGCCCGTGGACATGGGCATGTCCGAGTTCTTCGCCGCGACGATCGAGTCCAAGCCGGGCTACGTCGACGCCGAGGAGCTGACCGACGTGCTGAACCGGGCACGTGACCAGGCGCAGAAGACGCTGCACGTGCCGCTGGGCACGGTGCCGCTCAAGCCGGCCAACCTCGTGCCCGGCCAGCTCCGCGCGGTGCGGCCGGTCCGCTCCGCGCAGAAGGTCACGCAGCCGAAGGTCACGCAGCAGAAGGTCGCGCAGGAGCCGCCGGCCGCCGACCAGGGCCCGGCCCAGGCCGCGAGCTAGCCGCGGCGGGGGCCGCGGCCCCCGCCGTTCCCCGACCGCAGCCCTTCCGCTCAGCCCACCGTGTGGTGCGGCACGATGACCGGCGTCCCGGTGCGTGGGTCGCCGAGGATCGTCGCCTCGACGGAGAACACCTCGCGCAGCAGCTCCGGCGTCACCACCTCGCCGGGCGAGCCCTGCGCGACGATCTCGCCGTCGCGCATCGCCACGATGTGGTGCGCGTAGCGGCAGGCGAGGTTGAGGTCGTGCAGCACCATGACGACCGTCCTGCGGTGGTCCCGGTTGAGTGCGGCCACCAGCTCCAGGACGTCGAGCTGGTGGGCCAGGTCGAGGTACGTGGTCGGTTCGTCCAACAGGAGCAGGTCGGTCTGCTGGGCCACGGCCATCGCGATCCAGGCCCGCTGGCGCTGCCCGCCGGACAGCTCGTCGACGTCGCGCGTCGCCAGCTCGGCGGTGCCCGTGGCGCGCAGCGCCTCCTCGACGGCCTCGGTGTCGCCCTCGCCCCACTGGTGCCACCAGCTCTGGTGGGGGTGGCGCCCCCGGGAGACAAGGTCGCGCACCGTGATCCCCTCGGGCGGCACGGGCGACTGGGGCAGCATGCCCAGGACGCGCGCCACCTCCCGGGTGGGACGCTCGGCGATGGCCCTGCCGTCCAGCAGCACCGTGCCGCCGGCGGGCGGCATGAGGCGGGCGAGGCCGCGCAGCAGGGTGGACTTGCCGCAGGCGTTGGGGCCCACGATGACGGTCACCTGCTGGTCGGGGACGTCGAGCGACAGCTCCCGCACGACGGTCCGGTCGCCGTAGCCCAGCGTGACGGCGTCCGCCCGCAGGCGGGCCGTGGACGTGGCGGTGGTGGGCATCAGGGGGTCCCTCTCGACGGGCGGCGGCGCTGCAGCAGGTACAGCAGGTAGGGCGCGCCGACCAGACCGGTCAGGACGCCGACGGGAAGCTGCGCGGGCAGCGCCGTGCGGGCGACGGTGTCCGCGACCAGCACGAGGACGGCGCCGGCCGCCCCCGCCAGGACCGGCGGGATGTCCGGCACGCCGGCCACCCGGCGCGCCACCTGCCCGGCGACCAGGGCCACGAACGCGACGGGTCCGGCGGCCGACGTGGCGAGCGCCGCGAGGCACACCGCGACCACCAGCAGGGCGGCGCGGGCCAGGCCCGGGCGCACGCCCCAGCCGGCCACCACCTCGTCCTCGAACAGCAGCGCGCGGTTGGTGCGGGCCAGCACGAGCGCCGCGGGCAGCAGCACGGCCAGTCCCACCAGGACGGGCGTCGCCTCGCCCCAGCCGCGCGCGTTCAGGCTGCCGGTCAGCCAGGCCGCGGAGCGCTGTGCGTCGTAGACGTCGATGCGCGTGAGCAGGAACTGCGTCAGCGAGGTCAGCGCGGCGGACAGTGCGATGCCGACCAGCAGGATGCGGCGGCCCCGCAGGGCGCCGTCGCGGGCCAGCAGCGCGATCAGCCCCGCCGCGGCGAGGCCGCCCGTGAGGGCGGCGACCGGGATCGGCAGGATGCCGACGGGCCCGCCCAGGGAGCCGACGGCGATGATCCCCACCACCGCGACCGAGGCGCCGGCGCTGATACCGAGCACGTCGGGGCTGGCCAGCGGGTTGCGCAGCACGCTCTGGCTCAGCCCGCCGGCCACGCCGAAGGCGGCGCCGACGGCCAGCGCCAGGACCACCCGGGGCAGCCGGACCTCCTGCACGGCGTACACCGTGTTCTCCGGTCCCTGCCCGCGCAGCGCCTGCCACAGGGCGGCGGGCGCTGTCGCCTGGTCGCCCAGGCTCAGGGCGAGCGCCGACACGAGCAGCAGGAGCAGGAGCGCCCCGAGCACGGCGACGACCACCCGGCCGCGCGGCCGGGGGCGGGGGAGCAGCCGGCGCGCGGTTCGGGTGACGGCGCGGGTCGCGGTCATCGGGCACGCTCCTTCGCGCGGCGCGTCAGCCAGATGAAGAACGGCGTGCCGAGCAGCGCCGTGACCACGCCCACCTGGACCTCGGCCGGGCAGCCACGAGGCGGCCCACGACGTCGGCCGTGACCAGCAGCAGCGGCCCCAGCACCGCGGAGAGCGCGAGCACGCGGCGCACGTCGGTGCCGACCAGGGCCCGGGCCACGTGCGGGATGACGAGGCCGACGAAGGCGATCGGGCCGGCCAGCGCCACGGCGGTGCCCGACAGCAGGACCACGGCGACGCCCGCCAGCAGGCGGGTCCGCACGACGGGGACGCCGAGCGCCGCCGCCGTGTCGTCCCCGAGGGCGAGCGCGTTGAGCGACCCGGAGACCGCCACCGCCAGGACCGCCCCGACCACGGCCGGCACGAGCGCGGGCAGCAGCACGGCGGGGTCGGGCAGGTTCAGCGACCCCACCACCCAGAACCGGTACTGGTCCATGGTCGAGGCGCTGAGCAGCACCGTGGCCGAGACGGCGGCGCCGAGGAAGGCCGTCATCGCCATCCCGGCCAGGGTCATGTTCACGGGCGTGAGCCCCTCGGGCGACCGGCTCGCGAACAGGTAGACGGCGGCCGTCGCCAGCGCAGCGCCCGCCAGGGCGAGCAGCACGCGGGGCGCGCCCGCGCCGAGCCCGAGGAACACGCTGCCCGCGACCACGGCGACGGCGCCGCCGGCGGAGATCCCCAGCAGCCCCGGGTCGGCCAGCGGGTTGCGGGTGACCGCCTGCGCGAGCACCCCGGCGACACCGAGGGCGACGCCGACGAGCAGGCCGAGCAGGGTCCGAGGCAGCCGCAGCTCCCAGATGACGGTCGCGGCGACGCCGTCGTGGCCGAGCAGCCCCGCGAGCGTCTCGGCCGGCGAGAGCACGCGGGCACCGACCGTGATGCCGGCCAGCGCCGCGACGACGAGCAGCACGAGCGCGGTCAGCAGGACCGCGGTGACCGTGGTCCTGCTGCGCGCCGTGGTCCGGGACGTGCTCACCGCTGGTCGGCGGCGATGGTCTCCAGGTCGTCGAGCACGAGCTCGGCCCCCGTCACGCCCAGACCCAGGTACCACGTCTCGTCCGGCACCTCGCGGACGACGCCGCCGTCCGCCACGGCGGGCACCTGGTCCCACAGGGGGCCGTCGACGACGGCCGCCTGCTCGGTGGCGTCCGGCTCCCCGTAGGTGCCCCAGAGCAGCCAGTCGCCCTCGGCCAGCGTGATCTCCTCGGCGGAGATCTCGACGGCGAGGTCGGCGATGTCCTCGGTCTCCGGCCGGGGCAGGCCGGCGTCGGCCAGGATGATGCCGACGAACGAGTCGTTGGCGTACAGCCGGATCTGCCCGGCCATGAACCGCAGCATGGAGACGGTCGGGGCCTCGCCGCCGTTCGCCTCCACGACCTCGGCGCCGACCTCGTCGGCGCGCTGCTCGTAGGCGTCCAGCAGCTCCTGGGCGCGGTCCTCCTCGCCCACCGCCGCGGCGTTGAGCAGGAAGTTCTCCTTCCACAGGACGCCGGGGCGCGGCGCCAGCACGGTCGGCGCGATGTCCTGCAGCTTGGCCTTGAGGCCGTCGTCGTCGATCCGCAGCGACGTGCCGAGGATCAGGTCGGGCTCCAGGTTCTTGATCTGCTCCAGGTCCAGGGCGTCGTACGCGCCGAGGTCCACGGCGTCGCCGACGTCCAGGTAGTCGGGCGCCATCTGGGCGTCCGCGGGGTGGGCGATGCCGACCGGCTCGATGCCCAGGGAGATCATGTTGTCCAGCTCACCGGTGTCGAGCACGATCACGCGCTCGGGCTTCGCGGGGATCTCGGTCTCGCCCACCTCCTCGTTGGCCACGAGGTTGCGCACGGTGCGCGGGAACTCGCCCGGTGCGGCGTCGGTGCCGAGCCGGCCAGCGAGCTCCCGGACGTCGTCGAACCCCTCCTGGCCGGTGGCGACGTTGGACTTGTTGTCGCCGCTGCCGGACTCGGCGGTCCCACCGCAGCCGGTGAGCAGGGTGGCACCCACCACGAGGGCGGCGAGAGACGCGGAAACTGCGCGGGGCATGGTCGTTCCTTCGATGTTCTGGGCTGAAAGGTCCTGCACGGCCGCGGGTCTGAGGCGGCGCGGTCGTCGCGCTCGGGCTCTCTCGGCGGGGTCACCCTACACGCGGAGATTAGGGGACCCTAACTCCGTCCGGCGAGGAGGCCGGGTGTCAGGGGTTTCCACGGCGCCGTCCGCGAGATGAAAGAATCTGGGGCGTGAACGAGCTTCCCTGGATCGAGATCATCTCCGCCCTCGCCGTCCTCGCGGCCGGTGGCGGCCTCACCGGCGTCCTCGTCGCGCGGCACCGCAGGCGCACCCAGGACGAGGACGGCGCCCCGACGACGACGGCCGAGCCGACGGAGGCGCCCACCGCCACCGCCGAGCCGGCCACGGCCGAACCCGAGGCTGCGCCCGAGGCCCCGGCCGCGCCCGTCCTGGAGCGTCCCGCCCCGACCGCGGGCCGCCTGGTGCGGCTGCGCGACCGGCTCGCCCGGTCGGGCTCGCCCCTGGGCGCCCGGCTCCTCTCGGTGCTGTCCCGGGACTCGCTCACGGAGAACGACTGGGACGAGATCGAGGAGGAGCTGCTCCTCGCGGACGTCGGCGCCGGCCCCACCACGGAGCTGCTCGACGCGCTGCGCACCAAGGTCCGCGTGCTGGGCGTGCGCGAGCCCGCGGCGGTCCGCGACCTGCTGCGCTCCGAGCTCGTGGCGCTGCTGCAGCCGGAGCTCGACCGCACGCTGCACACCGAGCCGCGCACGGCCGAGGACGGCACGCACCTGCCCGCGGTGACCCTCGTGGTGGGCGTGAACGGCACGGGCAAGACCACGACGGTCGGCAAGCTGGCCCGCGTGCTGGTCGCGGACGGCCGCAGCGTGGTGCTCGGCGCCGCCGACACGTTCCGCGCGGCCGCGGCGGACCAGCTCACCACCTGGGGCAACCGAGTGGGCGTGGAGACGGTGCGCTCGGACCGCGAGGGCGCCGACCCGGCGTCGGTGGCCTTCGAGGCGGTCGCGCGCGGGCGCGACGAGAAGACGGACGTCGTGCTCGTGGACACCGCGGGGCGCCTGCAGAACAAGGCCGGCCTCATGGACGAGCTCGGCAAGATCGTGCGGGTCTCCAGCAAGGTCGCCGCGCCGAGCGAGGTGCTGCTGGTGCTGGACGCGACCACGGGGCAGAACGGGCTCTCCCAGGCACGGGTCTTCGCGGAGGTCGCCGGCGTCACGGGCATCGTGCTGACGAAGCTCGACGGGACCGCCAAGGGCGGGATCGTGGTCCAGGTGCAGCGGGAGCTCGGCGTGCCGGTCAAGCTCATCGGTCTGGGCGAGGGTCCGGACGACCTGGCGCCGTTCGACGTCGAGGAGTTCGTGGACGGGATCCTGGGCTGACCCCGGGTCAGGAATGCCCCTGTGAATGGCACGGCATTGGTCGCCGTCCACCATGTGAGAAGTACATGTAAGCGTTAAGTTACCGGCGGATGGCCACGAAATAACCGGGCGATCACGGTTGGGTCGGAAAATTCGCCCAAGCCGGTCTCGAAATAAGACGTTTACATGCTCCCCGCCTGCGTCACGCATCCGTAACCTCGATGCGGGCCACGCGTAACGGCGTCCCGCGACGGTAGTCGCGGTGGGCCGAGTCACCAGGACCGGTCCGGGGAGAGAGGCATTTTCCGCGATGGAATTCGAGCTCGATACGGGCAACACCGCCTGGCTGATCACCGCCTCCTCGCTCGTGCTGCTGATGACGCCGGGCCTGGCGTTCTTCTACGGCGGCATGGTGCGGGGCAAGAGTGTCCTCAACATGATGATGATGAGCTTCGCCTCGATCGGCGTCGCCGGGCTCATCTGGGTCGTCTACGGCTACGGTCTGGCCTTCGGCCCCGACCTGGGCGGCTTCATCGGCAACCCGGCCGGCCTCATCGGCCTCACGATCGACAACGCCGCCAGCCCGACGACCGCCGTCGGCATCCCGGGGCTCGTGTTCGCCGGGTTCCAGGCCACGTTCGCCATCATCACGGTGGCCCTCATCTCCGGTGCGATCGCCGACCGCGTCAAGTTCGGCACCTGGATCGTCTTCAGCGCCATCTGGGTCACGGTCGTCTACGCGCCGCTGGCCCACTGGGTCTGGGGCGGCGGCATGTTCGGCGCCGACGGCTGGCTCGCCTCGGCCCTCTCGCTGCCGATCGACTTCGCCGGTGGCACCGTCGTCCACATCAACGCGGGTGCCGCGGCCCTGGCCCTGGCCCTCGTGATCGGCAAGCGCAAGGGCTTCGGCACCGAGGCCATGCGCCCGCACAACCTGCCGTTCGTCATGCTGGGCGCCGCCCTCCTGTGGTTCGGCTGGTTCGGCTTCAACGCGGGCTCCGAGCTCGCCGCGGACGGCACCGCCGGCCGCGCCTGGGTCAACACGCTGGTCGCCACGGCCGTCGCGATGCTCGCCTGGATGACCACCGAGAAGTTCCGTGACGGCGCCGCCACCTCGCTGGGTGCCGCCTCCGGTGTCGTCGCAGGCCTGGTCGCGATCACCCCGGCCGCCGGCACGGTGGACTCGTGGGGCGCCATCGTCATCGGCCTCGTCGCCGGTGTCCTGTGCTCGCTCGCCGTGGGCCTCAAGTACAAGTTCGGCTACGACGACTCGCTCGACGTGGTCGGCGTGCACCTCGTCGGTGGCCTGGTCGGCACCATCCTGATCGGGTTCTTCGCGACGAACGGCCGCTACGACTCGTTCTACTTCGAGGGCTCGCTCAACGGCCTCTTCTACGGTGGCGGCGTCACGCAGCTGCTCACCCAGATCGTCGCCGCGCTGGTGGCCGTGGTGTACAGCTTCGTGCTCACGTACATCATCGGTCTGGCGCTCAAGGCGACCCTGGGCTGGCGCGTCTCCGAGGAGGCCGAGGTCAGCGGCATCGACCTGGCGGTCCACGGCGAGACGGCGTACGAGAACTCCGGCTCCACCATCACCGAGGTGCGCTGACCGTACTACGGTCCAGCTACCCGACTGCTTAGGAGGCAGCGCATGAAGCTTGTCACGGGTGTCATCCAGCCCCACCGCCTCGACGACGTGAAGACGGCGTTGGAAGGTGCCGGGGTGCGCGGTATGACCGTGAGCGAGGCCAGCGGCTACGGCCGACAGAAGGGCCACACCGAGGTCTACCGCGGTGCGGAGTACACCGTGGACCTGGTGCCGAAGGTCCGCATCGAGGTGCTCGTCACGGACGAGGACGTCGCGGCGGTGACCGACGCGATCGTCGGCGCGGCGCAGACCGGCAAGATCGGCGACGGCAAGGTGTGGGTCGTGCCGGTCGAGGACGTGGCCCGGGTGCGCACCGGCGAGCACGGCGACGCCGCGCTCTGATCCGGGAGCGCCTGACGACGCATGACACGTGACCCGGTGCCCGAGGGCACCCGGGAGCAGGCGGAGGCCCCGCACCCCCCGGTCGGGGTGCGGGGCCTCCGCGATGAGCTCCTCTCCATCGCCACGGGCCTCACCGGTCCGGGCCGGTCCGGCCTGGCCCGGCGGTCCGCCGTCGGGCAGCGGGTCACCGAACGCCTCGGCGACCTGTTCGCCGCGGCGACCGAGGACGTCGACCCGTCGGGCATCGCCCTGGCGGCCGTCGGCAGCCTGGGCCGGGGCGAGCTCGGCCCGCTGAGCGACCTCGACCTCGTGCTCGTGCACGACGGCCGCACCCACGGCCCCGACGAGCTGCAGCGCGTGGCCGAGAAGCTCTGGTACCCGCTGTGGGACTCGGGCGTGGACATCGACCACGCCGTGCGGTCCCTGAGCCAGTCCCGGCAGGTCGCGGCGAGCGACCTCCCGGCGGTGATCGGCTGGCTGAGCGTGCGCGCGGTCGCCGGCGACGCCGTCGTCGTGCACCGGGCGGCGTCCGCCGTGCTGACCGACTGGCGCGCCGCCGCGCGGCGCCGCCTGCCCGAGCTGATCTCGTCCACGCGCGACCGCGCGCAGCGGGCGGGCGAGCTCGCCTACCTCATCGAGCCGGACCTCAAGGAGGCCCGCGGCGGCATGCGGGACGCCGTGCTGCTCTCCGCGCTCGCCGCCACCTGGCTCACCGACCGCCCGCACGGTGCGGTGGACACCGCCTACACGCACCTGCTCGACGTGCGCGACACCCTCCAGGTCGTCACCCGGCGGCGCTCCAGCCGCCTGCTGCTCGCCGACCTCGAGGAGGTCGCCGAACGCACCGGGTACGACGACGGCGACGAGCTGCTGGCGAGCCTCGCCGAGTCGGGCCGCGTGATCTCCTACGCGCTCGACACCACCATCCGGCACGCCCGTCAGGCGCTGTCCCGGCCGGTCGGTGTGGGCAAGCCGATCATGGTCCGCGGACGACGCACGCCGCCCCGCCTGCGCTCCGTGGGGGACGGCCTGGTCGAGCACGACGGCGAGCTCGTGCTCGGCGTCGGCACCCGGCCGGCGTCGGACCCGCTGCTGCCCCTGCGCGCCGCGGCGACCGCCGCCCGGACCGGGCTGGTGCTGTCCCCGGTCACGATCCGGAGCCTGGAGAAGTCGCCGCCCCTGCCCGAACCCTGGCCGCCGACCGCGCGCGAGAGCCTGCTCGCGCTGCTCGCCGCCGGGCCGGCCCAGGTGCCGGTCTGGGAGGCGCTCGACCTCGCCGGGGTCGTCACCTCCTGGATCCCCGAGTGGGCCGACGTGCGCAACAGGCCTCAGCGCGCCGCGATCCACCGGCACACCGTGGACCGGCACCTCGTCGAGACGGCCGCCGTCGCGGCCCGGCTGCGGCGCCGGCTGCCCGACCCGTCGACCGTCGCGGGGCAGCGCTCCGGCGACCTCCTGCTGCTGGCCGCGCTCCTGCACGACATCGGCAAGGTGCGCGGCGCGGCCGACCACTCCGTGGAGGGCGCCCGCCTGGTCCCGGGCATCCTGACCCGCGCCGGCTTCGCCCCCGACGTGGTCGACGACGTCACCCGGCTCGTGCGCCACCACCTCACCCTCGCCGACCTGGCCACCCGCGCCGACCACGACGACCCCGCCACCCTCACGACCCTCCTGGAGGCCGTGGACCACCGGCGCGACCTGCTCGACGTGCTGCGCTCCCTGACGGAGGCGGACACCACGTCGCTGGGACCGAAGGCGTGGACGGGGTGGCGCTCGCAGCTCGTGGACGGGCTCACCGAGCGGGCCCGGGCCCTGCTCGCCGGATGAACCCCTGACGACAGGACTCCATTAGGCTGTGTCCGTGTTCAACTCCCTGTCCGACCGGCTTACCTCGACGTTCAAGAACCTGCGCACGCGGGGCCGTCTCTCCGAGGCGGACATCGACGCGACCGTGCGGGAGATCCGCCGCGCCCTGCTCGACGCGGACGTCGCGGTGCCCGTGGTGCGCGAGTTCACCGCAGCGGTGCGCGAGCGCGCGCTGTCCTCCGAGGTGTCCGGTGCGCTGAACCCCGCCCAGCAGGTCGTCAAGATCGTCAACGAGGAGCTCGTCGACATCCTCGGCGGGGCCACGCGCCCGCTGACGCTGGCCAAGACACCGCCCACGGTGATCATGCTCGCGGGTCTGCAGGGTGCCGGTAAGACCACGCTGGCGGGCAAGCTCGCGCACGCGCTCAAGGGCCAGGGCCACACGCCCCTGCTGGTCGCCGCCGACCTGCAGCGCCCCAACGCCGTGACCCAGCTGTCCGTGGTGGCCGAGCGTGCCGGCGTGCCGGTGTTCGCGCCGCACCCGGGCAACACCTCGGCGGCCGACGACCCCGCGGCCGACGCGCCCCTGATCGGCGACCCGGTTGGTGTCGCGCGGGACGGCGTCGCGTACGCCAAGGAGCGGCAGCACGACGTCGTGATCGTCGACACCGCGGGCCGCCTCGGCATCGACGAGGTGCTGATGAAGCAGGCCGCGGACATCCGCGCCGCGGTGAACCCGGACGAGGTCCTGTTCGTCATCGACGCGATGATCGGTCAGGACGCGGTGAACACCGCCAAGGCCTTCGCCGACGGCGTGGACTTCACCGGCGTCGTGCTCTCGAAGCTCGACGGCGACGCCCGCGGTGGTGCCGCCCTGTCGGTCGCCAAGGTGACCGGCCGGCCCATCATGTTCGCGTCCACCGGCGAGAAGCTGACGGACTTCGAGGTCTTCCACCCCGACCGCATGGCGAGCCGCATCCTCGACATGGGTGACGTGCTCACCCTGATCGAGCAGGCCGAGAAGGCGTTCGACGCCGAGCAGGCCGAGAAGATGGCGGGCAAGCTCGCCAGCGGCCAGGACTTCACGCTCGCGGACTTCCTGGTGCAGATGCAGCAGCTGAAGAACATGGGCTCGATGAAGAAGATGCTCGGCATGCTGCCGGGCATGGCCCAGATGCGCGACCAGCTCGACCAGTTCGACGAGCGTGAGGTGGGCCGCATCGAGGCGATCATCCACTCGATGACGCCGGCGGAGCGCGACAACCCGAAGATCATCAACGGCTCGCGCCGCGCCCGCATCGCCAAGGGTGCCGGCACCACGACCACGGCCATCAACCAGCTCCTGGAGCGGTTCGACAACGCCCAGAAGATGATGAGGCAGATGGCCAAGGGCGGCGGCATGGGCCCGGGCGGGATGCCCGCCATGCCCGGCGGCCCCGGCATGGGCATGGGCAAGAAGTCGCGCGGCAAGACCCCGCCGCCCAAGAAGGGCAAGAAGGGCAAGTCCGGGAACCCGGCCAAGCGCGCCCAGCAGGAGAAGGAAGCCATGCAGCGCGCCCTGGGCGGCGGCCCCGCCGCCACGCCGGCCGCGCCCGCCGGGTCGGCCTTCGGGGTGGGCCCGAAGCAGAGCGACCAGGCGCCCGACCTGAACAACATCGAGCTGCCCCCGGGCCTGGAGAAGTTCCTCGGTCGGTAGGTGTGGTCCGGCCGGTGGCCGGACGCGGTACCGGCGGTGGGTGCCGGAAGGGGCGGAGGCCGGCGACGACGCCGGGGCGGGCAGGGTGTGTCCGAGGCGTGGCAGGGGGACAGGTCCACAGGGTGACGGGGAGAGCGAAGGAGCCGCATGTCTGCGCTGGAAGGTCCGACCGCGGCGATCCGCGGGCGCATCCTGCTCGGTGACGACCGTGAGGCCGAGGAGCTGTGGGTCCGCGGCGGCCGCGTGAGCCTCACCCGGCCGTCGGCGCAGGGCACCAACATGCGGGTGCTGGAGGGCTGGGCGTTGCCCGGCCTGGTCGACGTGCACTGCCACATCGGGCTCGCCGCCGAGGGCGCCGTCTCCCCGGAGGAGGCCGAGAAGCAGGCGGTGGCCGACCGCGACTCCGGCGTGCTGCTGATCCGGGACGCCGGCTCGCCGCTGGACACCGCGTGGGTGCACCAGCGCGCCGACCTGCCGCACCTGCTGCGGGCGGGCATGCACCTGGCGCGGCCCAAGCGGTACCTGCGCAACTTCGGGCTGGAACTGGAGTCCCCGGAGCTGCTCCCGGACGAGGTGCGCACCCAGGCCCGGCGCGGCGACGGCTGGGTCAAGCTCGTGGGGGACTGGATCGACCGCACGCTCGGGGAGGACGGCGACCTGCGGCCACTGTGGCCCGACGACGTGCTGCGCGAGGCCGTCGCCGTGGCACACGCCGAGGCGGCCCGGGTGACCGTGCACGCCTTCGGCGAGGAGACGATCGACGGGTTGTTCGCGGCCGGGGTGGACTGCATCGAGCACGGCACCGGCATGACGGCCGAGCACATGGCGGAGGCCGCCCGGCGGGGGATCGCGGTCACGCCCACGCTGCTGCAGATCGGGCAGTTCGAGAGCATCGCGGCGCAGGCCGACGGCAAGTACCCGGTCTACGCGGAGCGGATGCGAGCCATGTACGCACGCCGGTACCAGCAGGTCCGCGACCTGCACGAGGCCGGCGTGCAGCTCCTGGTCGGCACCGACGCGGGCGGGACCATCTCGCACGGCCGCATCGCCGACGAGTGCGCCGAGCTGGTCGCGGCGGGCATCCCCGCGGCGGAGGTCGTGGCGATGGCGTCCTGGCGCGCCCGGGACTACCTGGGTTTCGGGGCCGTGGTGGAGGGGTCCAGCGCGGACCTCGTGGTCTACCCGGCGGACCCGCGCGAGGACATCGAGGTGCTCCGGCACCCGACCGCCGTCGTGCTGCGCGGCACGGTCTACCCGACCGCCCGCTGACCGCACCCGTGTGACGCACGCGTGGTTGGTGGGGCCCCGCGCCGTCTGGCACAATATCCACGTACTCGGCGTGCCCGGACCCCTCTCACCTGGTCAGGCCGTGTCCCGGTCCCACACACTGCTTCACCCCACGTCGCGGTGCTCGGACCATCCCATCAGAACCAGGAGAGACCACTTCGTGGCTGTCAAGATTCGTCTCAAGCGCCTCGGCAAGATCCGGGCCCCGTACTACCGTGTCGTCATCGCCGACTCGCGCACCAAGCGCGACGGTCGCGTGATCGAGGAGATCGGCAAGTACCACCCGACCGAGGAGCCGTCGCTCATCGAGATCAAGTCGGAGCGCGCACAGTACTGGCTCGGTGTCGGCGCGCAGCCGACCGAGCAGGTCGCCGCCCTGCTCAAGGTGACCGGTGACTGGCAGAAGTTCAAGGGCCTGCCGGGCGCCGAGGGCACCCTGCGCGTCAAGGGCGAGAAGGCGGACGCCGCCTCCGCCATCGAGGCCGTGAACGCTGACGCCGAGAAGGCCAAGGCCAAGGCTGCCGAGAAGGCTGCTGCTGCCGCCGCCGAGGCTCCGGCTGCGCCGGCCGAGGGCGACGAGGCCTGATGCTCTCGGAGGCCCTCGAGCACCTGGTGCGCGGCATCGTGGACAACCCGGACGACGTCCGCGTGTCCGCGAAGACGCTCCGCCGTGGTGACCTCCTCGAGGTCCGCGTGCACCCTGACGACCTCGGCCGAGTCATCGGTCGCGGTGGTCGCACGGCGCGCGCCCTGCGCACCGTGATCGGTGCGCTCGCCACCGAGGGCCCGGTGCGGGTCGACGTCGTGGACGTCGACCGGCGCTGAACCATCGGCATCCAGCACGACGACGAGGCCCGGTCCGAACGCGGACCGGGCCTCGCTCGTTGCCCCATCTTCTTGTTCCATCCTTCAGGAGTGACATGCAGCTGACCGTGGCTCGCGTCGGCAAGGCGCACGGGCTCAAGGGCGAGGTGGCCCTCGACCTGCGCACGGACGACCCGGAGACCCGGCTCGCGATCGGCGAGCGGCTCGAGACCGTCCCGGCGGACGCCGGTCCGCTCACGGTGACGCGGGCGCGCGAGCACCAGGGGCGGTGGCTGGTCACGTTCGCCGAGATCGCCGACCGGAACGCGGCCGAGGAGCTGCGCGGCACCGAGCTCGTCGTGGAGGCGGACGTCTCCGACGAGGAGGACGCCTGGTACCCCCACGAGCTCGCGGGCCTGCGGGTCGAGCTCGCCGACGGCACCGTGGTCGGCACGGTGATCACGCTGGAGTACCAGCCGGCCCACGAGTCGCTGCTCGTCGAGGAGACCCTGCCCGACGGCGGCACGGCGCGCACCCTGGTGCCGTTCGTCCTGGCCATCGTGCCGGTGGTCGACGTCCCGGGCGGCCGCGTGGTGCTCACGCCGCCCGGCGGGCTGCTGGCCCGTGACGCGGACGCCGCCGTCGTCGACCGCGCCGATGACGCGGATGACGCCGACGCCGTCGAGGGCGAGGACGGCTGACGTGCGCGTCGACGTCGTCTCGATCTTCCCGGACTACCTGTCCGTGCTCGACCTGTCGCTCGTGGGCAAGGCGCGGCAGCGCGGCCTGCTCGACCTCCGGGTGCACGACCTGCGCGACTGGACCACCGACCGGCACCGCACCGTCGACGACACCCCGTTCGGCGGGGGAGCGGGCATGGTGATGCGCCCGGACGTGTGGGGCCAGGCGATCGACGACGTCCTGGTCGGCGGCACCCAGGGTGCGCACCTGATCGTGCCCACGCCGTCGGGCGAGGTGTTCACCCAGCGGCACGCCGAGAGCCTCGCGTCGGCCGAGCAGCTCGTGTTCGCGTGCGGGCGCTACGAGGGCATCGACGCGCGCGTCGCCGAGCACTACCGGTCCGCCGGCGTCACCGTGCACGAGCTGTCGATCGGCGACTACGTGCTCAACGGCGGCGAGGTGGCCTCGCTCGTGATGATCGAGGCCGTGGCCCGGCTGATTCCCGGCATGGTCGGCAACCCGGACTCGCTGGTCGAGGAGTCGCACGGGGCCGCGGGGCTGCTGGAGTACCCGGTGTACACGAAGCCGCCGTCGTGGGCGGACCTCGAGATCCCCGAGGTGCTGCTGTCGGGGCACCACGCGAAGATCGAGCGCTGGCGCCGGGACCAGGCGCTGGAGCGGACGGCGGCGCGGCGGCCGGACATGATCGAGGCCCTGGACGTCGCGGGCCTGGACAAGCACGACCTGAAGCTGCTCGCGGAGCTCGGCTGGGTGCCGGGGCCGGACGGCGGCGGGCTGACGCGGGGCTGACGGTCCCGCCGTCACGGGTCACACCTGCTCGGCCGTGGTTTCGCGCGTTCGTGTGGCAGAATGAGCCGTTGGTGCGTCGCCGGTCAGGTCTCTGCCACAGGGGACGACCGGGGCGGGCAACCGCCCCCGACCGGGTCAAGCCGCACCGCCATCCACACCCTTTCGGGACCCTGACGGCCGCACGGCCGGGGCAGGGCCCACGAGATTCGCGCCTGACCTGTGGCAGGCCCGGAGAGAACGATGCAGAAGCTCGACAACATCGGCGCAGCCTCGCTGCGGTCCGACATCCCGGCCTTCCGTGCCGGTGACACCGTCAAGGTCAACGTCAAGGTCGTCGAGGGCAACCGCTCCCGCGTCCAGGCGTTCCAGGGTGTCGTGATCTCCCGCCACGGCGGCGGGATCGGCGAGACCTTCGCCGTCCGCAAGGTCAGCTTCGGTGTGGGCGTGGAGCGCAAGTTCCCGCTGCACGCGCCGACCATCGAGTCGATCGAGGTCGTCACCCGCGGTGACGTCCGCCGCGCGAAGCTGTACTACCTGCGCGAGCTGCGCGGCAAGAAGGCGAAGATCCGCGAGAAGCGCGAGAACTGAGCGTTCTGAGCGCTCCGGCGCTCCACCGGTACCGGCCGTCGTCCTCCGTGAGCGAGGACGGCGGCCGGTGTCGTTTCACGTCCGGTCTGTGCGGATATCCGTCGGGCTTGATGTTCGCCTGCCCGACCATTTCGCCGGGGGCGCTCCGAGGTGACAGAGTTAGGCTCGTGACGAGTTTCGACCGGGTGGCACCGCCCACCCCTATCGATGGGACGCCCTTGAGCGCAGAGGATCCGTGGGGAAACAGCGGGGCGCATCGTCAGGGTGGAGCCGCGCACGGTCGTGAGCCACGCCGGCAGCAGTCGGGCGTCCTCGCGATGCTCAGGGAAGTCGGGATCATCGTCGTCAGTGCGTTGGTCCTGTCGTGGCTGATCAAGACGCTGCTGGTGCAGCCGTTCTACATCCCGAGCGCGTCCATGGAGGACACGCTGACGGAGGGCGACCGGGTCATGGCCTCGCGGCTGACGCCCGGCCCGTTCGACCTGGAGCGCGGGGACATCGTCGTCTTCGTGGACCCGGGCGACTGGTTGCCGCCGTACGTGCCGCCGGAGCGCGGCCCGGTCGGTGACGCGGCGGTGTCGTTCCTGACCACGGTCGGGCTGCTGCCGCAGGACACGGGCGACCACCTCATCAAGCGACTGATCGGCCTGCCCGGCGACAAGGTGGTCTGCTGCGACGCCGAGGGCCGGGTGTCGGTGAACGGCGCGCCGATCGACGAGACGTACATCAAGGACGGGTCGATCCCCAGCCAGGACCCGTTCGAGGTCACCGTGCCCGACGACATGCTCTGGGTCATGGGGGACAACCGCCAGAACTCGCAGGACTCGCGGTACAACCGCGGCAAGCCGGGCGGCGGGTTCGTGCCGATCGACAACGTGGTGGGCACGGCGTTCGCGACCGTGTGGCCGCTGGACCGCCTGAACTGGCACAGCAACCCGAGTGACGTCTTCAGCGGTGTCCCGGACGCGCCGCCCGCGGAGAAGTAGGCGGTGCGCAAGGTGCCCACGCTGAGGCAGGAGAGGGCGCTCCTCGCCTCGGGCGCCCGCCTCGTGGCGGGGATGGACGAGGTGGGGCGCGGCGCCCTCGCGGGGCCTGTCAGCGTGGGCGTCGTCGTGGTCGATGCGGCCACGCGCACGGGTCCCAAGGGCGTCGCCGACTCGAAGCTGCTCACGCCCGGCGCGCGCGAGGCCATCGCGCCCGCCGTGCGGCGCTGGGCGGTCGCGTGGGGTGTGGGGCACGCGGGTCCGGCCGAGATCGACGAGCACGGGATCATCGCCGCGCTCCGGATGGCCGGCCGGCGCGCGCTGGCCCAGGTGCGGCAGGTGTGCGGCGACGTCGACGTCGTCGTGCTGGACGGCAAGCACAACTGGCTCTCCACGCCCGCCCTCGACCTGTTCGCCGCGGCGGACGCCCCCGAGGACGACCTGCCGGAGCCCGCGGTGCGGACGCTCATCAAGGCCGACATGACCTGCACGTCCGTGGCGGCGGCGAGCGTGCTCGCGAAGGTGGAGCGCGACGCGATCCTCGTCGAGCTCGCGCAGCGGCACCCCGAGTACGCCTGGGACCAGAACAAGGGCTACAGCGCGAAGGCCCACATGGACGCCCTCGGGCTGCACGGGCCCACGCCACACCACCGCAGGTCCTGGAACCTGCCCGGAACTGCGGCGTCGGTGGGATGATGTCGTCGTGAGCGCCGAAGACCTCGAGAACTACGAGACGGAGATGGAGCTAGCGCTCTATCGCGAGTACCGCGACGTGGTAGGCCTGTTCGCCTACGTGGTGGAGACCGAACGCCGGTTCTACCTCGCCAACCAGGTGGACCTGCAGGTGCGGTCCGCGGCGGGCGAGGTGTACTTCGAGCTGCGGCTCGGCGACGCCTGGGTGTGGGACGTCTACCGCTCGGCGCGGTTCGTGAAGTCGGTGCGCGTGGTGACGTTCAAGGACGTGAACGTCGAGGAGCTGGCGAAGGCCGAGCTCGCGCTCTGACAGGGCTCGCTCTGGCGGGTCCCCGCTCTGGCAGGTCCTGCTCCAGCGGGACCGTGGACATTCCCCGTGGGGTGGTACGGACCCTCGTGACGAGGTTCCAGCGGTTCGAGCGCGACGCCGACCCTGTGGATCATCGATCCGTGCACAGGTGACCCCGCGAAGGCTGCCTGCCCGCCCCTCCGTGACCAAGGCTGGTCACGGAGGTGGACGCGATGGCGAAGAAGGACGGCGTTGGCCGGTACGGCGAACGGGTCGCACTGCGGCACGTGGAGGCGCGCGGCTGGCAGGTGCTCGACACCAACTGGCGTGGCACGGAGGGTGAGCTCGACATCGTCGCGCTCGACGGCGACGTGCTCGTGGTGGTCGAGGTCAAGACCAGGTCGGGACTCGGGTACGGGCATCCGGCGGAGGCGGTGACGCCGCGCAAGCTCACCCGGATCAAGCGGCTGACGGGGCAGTGGCTCACCGTCTTCCGGGAACGGCTCGCCGCCGACCGCCTCGACGCGGCGCGGCTGCGGGCGGAGGCGCCCCCGGGCAGCCCGGTGCCGGTGCTGCCCGAGGTGCGCACCCGCTTCGGTGCCATCCGCATCGACGTGGTCGCGGTGACGCTGCAGCGGCAGGGCCCCGCCGTCGTCGAGCACCTCGAGTCGGTGGCGTGATGGGGATCGCGACCACCCGGGCGGTGTCGCTCGTCGGGATGCAGGGGCACGTGGTGGAGGTGCAGGCGCACCTCGCGGCGTCGGTCCCGGGATTCACGCTGGTGGGGCTGCCCGACGCCGCGCTGAGCGAGTCGCGCGACCGGGTGCGGGCCGCGGTGACCTCCACGGGGCTGCCGTGGCCGGTCAAGAAGATCACCGTGAACCTGTCACCCGCGTCGCTGCGCAAGCAGGGCAGCGCGTACGACCTGGCGATCGCGGTGGCGATCCTCGCGGGCACCGACGGACCGACGTCCCCGGGGATGCGCCGGACCGGCCTCGACCGGGTGGTGCACCTGGGTGAGCTCGGCCTCGACGGGCGCGTCCAGCCGGTCCGGGGCGTGCTGCCGACCGTGGCGGCAGCCGTGGCCGCGGGCTACCCGGACGTCGTGGTGGCGGCCGGCGACGCCGACGAGGCGCGGCTCGTGCCGGGGGCGCGGGTCGTGGGCGCCACGAGCCTGGCCGAGGTGGTGGCGCTGCACGGCGGCCCGCCGGAGCTGGTGCGCGAGGTCGTCGCGGTGCGGCCGGTCCGCTCGGCGCTGGCGGCGCGGTTACCGGGCGACCTGGCCGACGTCGTGGGTCAGGAGGAGCCGCGCAGGGCCCTGGAGGTCGCGGCCGCCGGCGGGCACCACCTGCTCCTCGTCGGGCCGCCGGGCGCGGGCAAGACGATGCTGGCGTCCCGGTTGCCGGGGATCCTGCCCGACCTGACCGACCGCGAGGCCGTCGAGGTCACCGCGGTGCACTCCGTGGCGGGCACGTTCGACCCCGGCGGAGGTCTGATCCGCCGGCCCCCGTACGAGGACCCGCACCACACGGCGACCCAGGCGGCGGTGGTGGGCGGTGGGTCGGGCATCCCGCGGCCGGGGGCGGTGTCGCTGGCGCACCGCGGGATCCTCTTCCTGGACGAGGCCCCCGAGTTCGGCGCCCGGGTGCTGGAGACGCTCCGGCAGCCGCTGGAGCAGGGCGAGCTCGTGATCCACCGGTCGGGCGGCTCGGCGCGGTACCCGGCGCGGTTCCAGCTCGTCCTCGCGGCCAACCCGTGCCCCTGCGGGCTCGCCGTCGGCAAGGGCCTGGACTGCTCCTGCTCGCCGACCACCCGGCGCCGATACTTCGCACGGCTCTCCGGGCCGCTGCTGGACCGGGTGGACGTGCAGGTCGAGGTGCAGCCGGTGGACCGGGTCGAGCGGCTGGAGGGCGCGTCCGAGCCGACGTCGGTGGTGGCCTCCCGGGTGCTGGCCGCGCGGCAGGCCGCCCGCGCCCGGCTGGCCGACACACCCTGGTCCACCAACGCGGAGATGCCCGGCCGGTTCCTGCGCGATCTCCTCCGCCCGCACCCCGGCCTGCTCACGCCGATCGAGCGGGCGATGACCGCCGGGCGGCTGAGCCTGCGCGGCGTCGACCGGGTGCTGCGGATCGCCTGGACCATCGCCGACCTCGCCGGGCGCGACGCGCCCACGGTGCCCGACGTCGGGAACGCGCTGCTGCTGCGCACAGGAGGCGAGCATGGCTGACCCGCTCTTCGAGCTGCCCCGTGCGCGGCTCCGGTTCGACCCCGCGGACCCGGTGCTGGCGCGGGCTGCGTGGAGCCGCATCGCCGAGCCGGGCGACCCGGTGGCCGGCGCCCTGGTGGAGCAGCTCGGTCCCGTGGACGCGCTCGACTGGCTGCTCGACGCCGCCCGGGCGCCCGAGCGGGCCGGTGCCCTCCTGCGGCGGATCGGCGGGGCCGCGACGCCGGGTGTGGTCCGGGAGGCGCTGGCAGGCTCGTCGGGGCGCGCCGATGCTCCGGGGCACGTGCTCGGGGCGGTCACCGAGGGGCCGGGCGCCTCCGGGACGCGGGCGGCCGCCCTGGTCGCCGCCGCCGTAGGGCGCTGGGCGCCTCGGCTCGAGCGCCTCGATCCCGAGGGCGAGCTCGCCGTCCTGGGCCGCTACGACGGCACCTTCCTGACGCCGGACCTCCCGGGCTGGCCCCGGTCGTTCGCGGGGCTCGGCGCCACCGCGCCCCTCGCACTGTGGGTGCGGGGCGATCCCGACCTGGCCGGGCTGGCGGCGCGCTCGGTGTCGCTGGTGGGCTCGCGCGCCTGCACCGCGTACGGGGTGCGCGTGACGCGGGACCTGGCGTGCGGGCTGGCCGACCGCGGGTTCACCGTGGTCTCCGGTGGCGCCCACGGGATCGACGCGGAGGCGCACCGGGGCGCGCTGGTCTCGGGAGCGCAGACCGTGGCCTTCCTCGCAGGCGGGGTCGACCGGCTCTACCCCGCGGCCAACACGGACCTGCTCCGGCGCACGGCCGACCAGGGGGCCGTGGTGAGCGAGGTGCCGCCGGGTTCCGTGCCGGGCAAGCAGCGGTTCCTCCAGCGCAACCGTCTGATCGCCGCGTTCACGGCGGGCACCGTCGTGATCGAGGCCGCGCTGCGTTCCGGCGCGCTGTCCACGGCCAACCACGCGGTGTCGCTGCTGCGCCCGCTGGGAGCGGTGCCGGGGCCGGTCACGTCCATGGCCTCCAGCGGCTGTCACGAGCTGCTGCGGCGCGGCGCGGCCGTCTGCGTCACGGATGCCGCCGAGGCTGCCGAGCTGGTCGGCGACCTCGGCGAGACCGCACCGCGCCGCCGCGGCGAGACGCGGCCGGGCGACGACCTCGACGCGGCGGGCAAGGCGGTGCTCGACGCGCTGCCCGTGCGCAAGCCGGCGCACGAGCGGTCGATCGCGCGGACTGCCGGGATCGCGCTCGCCGACACGACCGGGGCGCTCGGGCTGCTGGAGCTGATGGGGCTGGCCGAGCGGCAGGACGGCGGCTGGCGCAAGCGGTGACCAGGCCGGCGACGGGGCGTGGGTCAGGCGGTCGGGTCGAGCAGGAGCTTGCCGACGGTGCCCCGCGAGCGCAGGGCCTCGTGCGCGCCGCGGGCGTCGGACAGCGGGTGCTCGCCGCCCGCGACGGCGCGGATCTGGCCGCTGCGGGCGAGGTCGAACAGCTCGGTCAGTGCCCGGCCGTAGAGATTGCCGGGCAGCCGGAAGACGTGCGGCAGCCACATGCCCGCGACCGTGCTGCTGTGGCCGAGCAGGTTGCGCAGCTCGACGGGACGCGGCTGCTCGCGCCCCGCCATGCCGTAGAACACGAGCCGGCCGAAGGGCGCGAGCGTGGCCAGGCTCTGGTCGGTCGTGGTGCCGCCGACCATGTCGAGCACGATGTCGACGCGCCCTCCGTTGGCGTCGAGCAGCGCCGTCCGCAGGTCGTCCGCGCGCGAGTCGACGGCGACGTCCGCGCCGAGACCGAGGGCCAGCATGCGCTTGTCGGTCGTGCTCGCCGTGGCGACGACCCGGCCGGCGCCCCAGGCCTTGGCGAGCTGCACGGCGATCGTGCCGACGCCGCCCGCGGCCGCGTGCACCACCACGGACTCGCCTGGTTCGAGGTGCGCGTTCTTGCGCAGCAGGATCCAGGCCGTCGTGCCCTGCACCAGCATGGCGAGCGCGGTGAGGTCGTCGACGTCGTCCGGCACGGGAAAGGTCATGGCCGCATCGGCGACCGCCCGTTCGGCGTACCCGCCCCCGCCGGTGAGCAGGGCGGCGACCCGCTGCCCGTCCGGCGTGCGTCCGACGACCTCGCTCCCGGGGACGAACGGCAGCCGGGTCGGCGTCTGGTAGGAGTTCTCGACCTGGTGCGTGTCGGCGTAGTTCACGCCGATACGCGACACCTCGATCAGCACCTGGTCCGGTCCTGCGGTCGGCTCCGGCACCTCGACGGGCCGCAGCACCTCGGGCCCACCGAACTCGGTCACCTGTACGGCACGCATCATCGCGCTCCTCCTGCACTCGTCCGGCGGGAACCTGTCCGACCGGACAGTTCCGACCCGACAGTCTGGCAGAGCGGCCCGGCCCGCAGTCCGGCAGAGCGGGGTGGCGACGCACCGGGTCGCGCAACGCGGCGCGCCTGCTTCACCCCGTGGCGGTCCGGCTGCACACTGGCAAACGTGGACCTTACCGACCTGTCCGGCTTGCCTCGGCTGCCCGAGCAGTTGTCCGACGCCGTGTCCCGCTTCGCCAGCTACCTCCACGCGCAGCGCGGGCACTCCGCCCACACGCGGCGTGCCTACGTGGCGGACGTGACCGACCTGCTGCGGTACTCGATGCGGCACGGGAGCACGAGCCTCGACGAGATCGACCTGACGCTGCTTCGCGGGTGGCTCGCGTCGCAGTCCGACCGCGGGCTCGCGCGCTCCACGCTCGCCCGCCGCGGCGCCTCGGCCCGGGCGTTCCTGCGCTGGGCGCACCGCGCCGGGCTCGTGCCCGTCGACCCCTCGGCGCGGCTCGCGAGCCCCAAGGTGCCGCGCACGCTGCCCACGGTGCTCGACGTGGACGCCGCCAGCCGGCTGCTCGACGGCGCCCGGGCCGCCGCGGACGAGGCCGACGAGGCGTCCCGTCCCGCGGCCCTGCGCTCCTGGGTCGCCGCGGAGCTGCTGTACGGCGCGGGGATCCGCGTGGGCGAGCTGGTCTCGGTCGACGTCGGGCATGTGGACGCGCGCGACCGGCTCGTTCGGGTGCTCGGCAAGGGCGGCAAGGAGCGGGTCGTCCCGTTCGGGATCCCGGCCGCGCGGTCCGTCGACGCCTGGCTGACCGACGGCCGGCCCGCGTTCATGACCGCCGCCACCGGTGACGCCTTCCTCGTGGGGGAGCGCGGCGGTCGCTGGGGCCAGCGCCAGGTGCGCGAGGCCGTGCACCGGCTCGCGGCCCAGGCCGGCGTCGACGACGTCGCACCCCACGCGCTGCGGCACTCCGCCGCGACGCATCTGCTCCAGGGCGGCTCCGACCTCCGTGCCGTGCAGGAGGTGCTCGGCCACGCCAACCTCGCGACCACCCAGCGCTACACCCACGTGGACGCCGAGCGGCTGCGCAGCGTCTACGCCCAAGCCTTCCCGCGCGCCTGAGCGTCGGGTGGTGCGCGCCTGCCCGTCCGGCGATGCGCCCGAGGGGCAGGTGGAGCGCGCCCGACCGCGGCGCGTTGGGTCGGCGACGCCGCGCACCGCGCCGGCGAGCGGTGCCGCCCGTCGGCGCCCGAACCGGGGGTCAGCGGTCCGGCAGCAGCACGATCGGCGGGCGGTCCAGCAGGGACAGCGGGTCGATGTAGCGCTCGCCCCGCCGCACGCCCCAGTGCACGCAGGACCGGGGCGCGCAGTGGTTCGGCGGCGCGCCCTGGTCGGTGCCGTCTGCGCCCGGCTCGTCCGCGCCCGGACTCCCCTCGACGACGCCGATCGCCGTCCCCGCGGCGACCGCGGTGCCGACCGGGACGGACACGGCGACCGGCTCCAGGCTGCTGCGCAGGCCGCCCGGATGGGTGACCACCACGACCCCGCGCCGCGCCACCTGCCCCGCGAACGTCACCACGCCCGGACCGGGGGAGAACACCCGCGTGCCCGGCGCGGCGGCCAGGTCGATGCCACGGTGTCCCGCGCCCCACTCCTCCGCGGGCGGGTCGAACAGCCGCTCCACGCCGGTCGGCGGGTCCACGCCCGCGACCGGCGGCACGTAGCCGGTACCCGCGGCGCGGGCCGCCGAGGCGCCGTCCGTCGCGCCGCCGTCCGCCGTACCACCTTCCGTCACGCCGTCAGTCCCACCGGGCGCGAGCCGGGCGTCGAGACCCAGCCGGACGGCGACGTCCGGCCCGGAGCGCAGGGCGGCGGCCGGCGGGGCCGGCATGAGAGCGACGAGCGCGAGAACGGCGAGCACGACGGCGAGCAGCGCGGTCAGGACCGCGGCGGCCGTCCGGCGCTGGGCCGCACGGCGGGAAGCGTGAGAAGGGCGTGGAGTCGTCATGGCCCGAGCATCGCCTCGCGATCTCGACGGCGTCGGCGACAAGCGGCCCGCCTGTGCACGAACCCGTCCCGGACCCTCCTGTGGTCGCGCTCGTTTCCCGCTACCACCGTCGCGAGGGTCTCCCGGGCGCCGTCACGAGTTACGGAGAACGCCCGGTGAAGAGTGCCGGGAACCACCCGGACAACCGCCTGGACAACCGCCCCGACAACCGCCCGGACGAGCGCCCGGACGAGCGCCCGGACGAGCGCCCGGACGAGCGCCCGCCGAGGAGCGTGCGACGTCACAGCCAAGGCCCCTCACGCGGGTCCTCGCCGCGGGGGTCGGTCGGGTAGACTTCAACCCGCGACCGGCATGTGCTGCCCGTCCGGCAGGCGTCCAGCTCAGCTGACTGCTTGCCTGGCAGGGAGAACACCTGGTCGACATCGCGCGTCACACCGAGTCGCGTCCGGCAGTGGTCCGGCCCCCAGGGGTCGGCGTCGGGCACGACGTGGCGCCAGGGGCACCGTCACGAGAGGGTGCCGCCAACCGAACCGTGGCCCAGGCCTTGCGTCCTGTGCCGCCTGAAATGCGTGCGGAGCCCGGGTCGATCCCGGACCGCACCGAAAGGACGTGTCATGGCCGTCGTGTCCATGCGCCAGCTCCTCGAGAGCGGTGTCCACTTCGGACACCAGACCCGCCGTTGGAACCCGAAGATGAAGCGCTTCATCTTCACGGAGCGCAACGGTATCTACATCGTCGACCTGCAGCAGTCGCTGCACTTCATCGACAGTGCCTACGACTTCGTCAAGGAGACGGTCGCCCACGGCGGCTCCATCCTCTTCGTGGGCACGAAGAAGCAGGCCCAGGAGCCGGTGGCCGAGCAGGCTGCCCGCGTCGGCATGCCCTATGTGAACCACCGCTGGCTCGGTGGCATGCTCACCAACTTCACCACGGTGCACAAGCGTCTCCAGCGCCTCAAGGAGCTCGAGGAGATCGACTTCGACGACGTGGCCGCCTCGGGCCTCACGAAGAAGGAGCTCCTGGTGCTGCGCCGCGAGAAGGACAAGCTCGCGCGCACCCTCGGCGGTATCCGTGACATGGCCAAAGTCCCCTCGGCCGTCTGGATCGTCGACACCAACAAGGAGCACCTTGCGGTGGACGAGGCCCGCAAGCTGGGCATCCCCGTCGTGGCGATCCTCGACACCAACTGCGACCCCGACATGGTCGACTACGCGATCCCGGGCAACGACGACGCGATCCGCTCCGTCACGCTGCTCACCCGCGTGATCGCGGACGCCGCCGCCGAGGGCCTCATGCAGCGCCACTCGGGTGGCAGCAAGACCGGTGCCGAGACCGAGCCCGCCGCCGAGCCGCTGGCCGAGTGGGAGCGCGAGCTCCTGGCCGGTGACACCACCGAGGGCACGGTCGAGACCCCGGCCGCGACCGCCGAGGGCACCGTCGAGGAGGCGGCCGCCGAGGCTGCTGCCGCCGCCACCCCGGCCACTCCCGCCGAGGTCGTGGAGGCCGCCGAGGCCGCCGAGGCTGCTCCGGCCGCCGCCCCCGAGGCCGACACCGAGAAGTGACGCGCCGCGCTGACCGGGCCGACCTCGTGTCGGCCCGGTCAGCGCACCGTTCCTCGGGTCGAACGACCTCCCACGAACAACACGACTGCACGGAGGACCAGAACAATGGCGAACTACACCGCCGCTGACATCAAGGCGCTGCGTGAGCGGACCGGCGCCGGCATGCTCGACGTCAAGAAGGCCCTGGACGCGGCCGACGGCGACGCCGACAAGGCCATCGAGATCATCCGGACCAAGGGCCTGGCCCGCGCCGCCAAGCGCGAGGGCAACGCCACGTCCGAGGGTCTCGTCGCCGTCAAGGTCGAGGACACCGCGGCCGGCCAGGTCGCCACGATGATCGAGCTGAACGCCGAGACGGACTTCGTCGTCAAGAACGAGAAGTTCATCTCGCTCGCCGAGGCCGTCCTGGAGGCCACCGCGGCCGCCGGTGCCGCCGACGAGGTCGCGGCTGCCGCCGCCCCCGCCGGTGAGGGCACCGTCGCCGAGCTCATCGCCGCACAGGGCGCCACGCTGGGCGAGAAGCTCGTCCTGCGCCGCGTCGCGCGCGTCGAGGGCCCGAAGGTCACGACCTACCTGCACAAGACGGCCAAGGACCTGCCGCCGTCGATCGGTGTCCTCGTGGTCACCGACGAGGCCGGTGCGGCCGTCGCCAAGGACATCGCGCAGCACGTCGCCGCGATGGCCCCGAAGTACCTCACGCGTGAGGACGTCCCGGCGGACGTCGTCGAGAAGGAGCGCGAGATCGCTCTGGAGACCTCGAAGAACGAGGGCAAGCCGGAGGCGGCGCTGCCCAAGATCGTCGAGGGTCGCCTGAACGGCTTCTTCAAGGAGGTCGTCCTGGTGGACCAGCCCCTCGCGAAGGACCCGAAGACCACGGTCGCCAAGCACGTCGCCTCGGTGAACGGTGCCCTGACCGCGTTCGTGCGTTTCCGCGTCGGTTCCTGACGCAGCTCGTTCGGCCCGGTCCGCGCCTCGGCGCGGGCCGGGCCGACGCATACGCGGCCGGCCGCGTCCGAGGGACGACGCCGGCTCGCACGCCACGCTCCACCGGGAGCGCGGCACGGCTTCGATACTTTTGGTGTGGGGTAGAGCGGGCGGGCTCCACTGCGCACCAGGGGTCTCGAGGTCGGCCCGCAGGCCTCCGCGCGGTGCAGAGGTGCGTCGTCCGCGAGTCGGGCGCAGTATTCCGGGAGGGCGGTGTCCCGGCAGTGACGATCGAAGGGTGACTGACCAGTGAGTGACGAGGCGACCCAGAACTTCGCGGTGGACGAGGAGGGCAAGCCCGCGCGGCGTGTGCTCCTGAAGCTGTCGGGCGAGGCGTTCGGCGGCGGGAGCGTGGGGCTGGACGCCGACGTCGTCCGCCGCATGGCGAAGGAGATCGGCGTGGCCGTGCGCGACGGCGTGCAGGTGGCCATCGTCGTCGGCGGCGGGAACTTCTTCCGCGGCGCCGAGCTGAGCGTGGCCGGCATGGACCGCGCCCGCGCGGACTACATGGGCATGCTCGGCACGGTCATGAACTGCCTCGCCCTGCAGGACTTCCTGGAGCAGGCCGGCGTCAAGACGCGCGTGCAGACCGCTATCACGATGGGGCAGGTCGCCGAGCCGTACATCCCGCTGCGCGCCATCCGGCACCTGGAGAAGGGCCGCGTGGTCATCTTCGGTGCGGGCGCAGGCATGCCCTACTTCTCCACCGACACCGTGGCGGTGCAGCGCGCCCTGGAGACGGGCTGCGAGCAGGTCGTCATGGGCAAGAACGGGGTCGACGGCGTGTACGACTCCGACCCGCGCCGCAACCCGGACGCGAAGAAGCTGGACCACCTGACCTACACCGACGCCCTCGTGAACCGGCTCGGCGTCATGGACGACACGGCGCTGGCGATGTGCCGCGACAACGACGTCCAGATGCGGGTCTTCGGCATGGAGGGCGAGGGCAACGTCACCCGCGCGCTCGCCGGCGAGCCGATCGGCACGCTGATCACGACGCGCTGACCCGTGCGGCCCGGCCAGGCCGGGTAACGCGCGAACCTTTCGGTAGCCGGGCAAAGTGTCCGTAGAGTGGCCCCGGCACCACCCGTAGACCAACGACAGGAGCAGTGGTGATCGACGAGACCCTCCTCGAAGCCGAGGAAAAGATGGAGAAGGCGATCGAGGTCGCCAAGGAGGACTTCGCGGGCATCCGCACCGGACGCGCGAACGCCGGCATGTTCAGCAAGATCACCGTCGACTACTACGGCGCGCCCACCCCGCTGCAGCAGCTCGCGTCCTTCAACATCCCGGACGCGCGGACCGTGCTGGTCGCGCCCTTCGACAAGAGCTCGGTGCCCGCCGTCGAGAAGGCGCTCCGCGACTCCGACCTGGGCGTGAACCCGGCGACGGACGGCAACGCCATCCGCATCGTGCTGCCCTCCCTCACGGAGGAGCGCCGGCGCGACTACGTGAAGCTGGCCAAGCAGAAGGCCGAGGACTCGCGCGTCTCGGTGCGCAACATCCGCCGCAAGGCCAAGGAGACGCTGGACCGCATCGTCAAGGACGGCGAGGCCGGCGAGGACGAGGTCGTGCGCGCGGAGAAGGAGCTGGACAAGATCACCAAGAGCCACGTCGAGATGATCGACCAGCTGCTTGCCGGCAAGGAGAGCGAGCTGCTCGAGGTCTGATGCCCGCACCGCCTCGAGACACGACAGAGCGAGACAACGCGCACCCCGCCGTGAGCCCGGAACCCGTACCCGCCGCGAAGAAGTCGCGCGCGGGCCGTAACCTGCCCGCCGCCATCCTCGTGGGCGTCGGCCTGCTCGGCATCGTCGGCGCGTCGCTGTACTGGCGACCCGAGCCGTTCGTGGCGTTCGTGGTCGTCCTGCTGTGGGCGGGGCTCTGGGAGCTGCGGCAGGCGTTCGCGCGCCGTGACCTGCGGCTGCCGATGGTCCCGCTGTTCGTCGGGACCGCCGGCATGATCGTCTCCGCCTACCGGGGCGGGCCGGAGGCGCTGTTCGTGGCCTTCGTGCTGACCGTGGCCGCGACCGTGGTGTGGCGGGCGCTCGACGGCTCCGGCCTCAGCGCGGTGCGGGACTCGGCGGCCGCGGTGTTCGCCGCGTCCTACCTCCCGTTCCTGGCCGGCTTCGTGGTCCTGATGCTGGCGCAGCCCGACGGCGAGATCCGGGTCGCGCTGTTCATCCTCCTGGCGGTCGCCAACGACACCGGCGGCTACATCGCCGGCGTCATGCTCGGCCGCCACCCGCTGGCGCCGACGGTGAGCCCCAAGAAGTCGTGGGAGGGCCTGGCCGGCTCGATCGTGCTGGCCACGGCGGTGGGCGTGGTCGGGGCGGTGTACGGCCTCGGCGAGAGCCCGATCCTCGGGATCGCGCTCGGCGTCATGACGGCCGTCACTGCCACGGTCGGCGATCTCGCCGAGTCGCTCCTCAAGCGTGACCTAGAATTGAAGGACATGGGCTCATTGCTCCCGGGGCACGGGGGCGTGCTGGACCGCCTCGACTCGCTGGTCATCACAGCGCCCTTCGTCTATCTCGTGCTCTCGGTGGTTGCCTGATGAAAACTCCCCTTGCCCAGCCTGTCGTGCGTCCGTCGGACGAGACCCCGGCGATCCCGCTGCAGATGGCGCCGAAGCGCCGCGGCAAGCCGCCGAGGCACTTCGCCGACCTCACGCCCGAGGAGCGCGTGGCGTCGGTGCTGGAGGCGGGGGAGCCCGCCTTCCGGGCCAAGCAGCTCGCCACGCACTACTTCACGCACTACACGAGCGACGCCGCGCAGATGACGGACCTCCCGGCGAAGTCCCGGGAGGCCCTCGCGGCCACGATGTTCCCCCAGCTCATCCGCCCCACGCGCAAGCTGGAGGCCGACGGCGGCACCACGGTCAAGACGCTGTGGCACCTGTTCGACGACGCCAAGGTCGAGTCGGTCCTCATGCGCTACCCGAACCGGACCACGCTGTGCGTCTCCAGCCAGGCCGGCTGCGGCATGGCCTGCCCGTTCTGCGCGACCGGCCAGCTCGGCCTGACGCGCAACCTGTCCACGGCGGAGATCCTGGAGCAGGTGCGCGCGGCGTTCCGCTCGCTGGCGGACGGCGAGATCCCGGGCGGTGTGACCCGCCTGAACAACCTCGTGTTCATGGGCATGGGCGAGCCGCTGGCCAACTACAAGGCGGTCATCGAGACGGTGCGCACGCTGGTGGCGCCGCAGCCCGAGGGGCTCGGCATGTCGGCCCGCAACATCACGGTCTCCACGGTGGGCCTGGTCCCGGCCATGCAGAAGCTGACCAAGGAGGGCATCCCGGTGACCCTCGCGCTGTCGCTGCACGCGCCCGACGACGACCTGCGCTCCGAGCTGGTGCCGATCAACACGCGCTGGAACGTCGACGAGACGCTGGACGCCGCACGGAACTACTTCGAGGTGACCGGGCGCCGCGTCTCCATCGAGTACGCCCTCATCAAGGACATGAACGACCACGCCTGGCGGGCCGACCTGCTGGGCGAGAAGCTCAACTCACGGGGCAAGGGCTGGGTGCACGTGAACCCCATCCCCCTCAACCCGACGCCGGGCTCCATCTGGACCGCGAGCGACCGGGATGTCGAGGACGAGTTTGTGGCACGATTGCGCGGGCACGGGATCCCGACCACGATCCGTGACACCCGCGGCAGCGACATCGACGGTGCCTGCGGGCAGCTGGCGGCTGAGGAGGACGACGAGTGAGTGGGATGTTCAACAGCGTTCCCAAGATGCGCACCGGGTACGACAAGGACGAGGTCGACGAGTTCTTCGAGCATGCCCGGCAGGCGTACGAGGGGCGCACGGCCGAACGGCTGACGAGTGCCGACATCCAGGCGTCGACGTTCGACCTGACCCGTGGCGGGTACAACACCCACGAGGTCGACGCGGCGCTCGACCGTCTCGAGGCGGCGTTCATCGCGCGGCAGCGTGCGGAGTACGCCTCGGCGCACGGTCAGCAGGCCTGGATGAACGCGCTCGCCGAGCGCGCGCGTTCGTTGTACGGGCGGCTGGGCCGGCCGGACGGCGAGAAGTTCGCGCCCGCCGACCGCGGTTCGCAGGGTTACGACAAGGACGACGTCGACGACCTGTGCGACCGGCTGATCGGGTACTTCGACCGGCAGGAGCCCCTGACGGCCGGCGACATCCGCTCGGCGACGTTCGGCCGGGCCCGTGGGCCCGAGGCCTACGACGAGGCCTCGGTCGACGCGTTCCTGAGCCGTGCCGTGGAGGTGCTGCTCGGGGTCGAGTGACCCTTCGCCCCGAGCTGCGGCACCGAGCCCGCGGCCCCCGTCCTCCGACCTGTTCGCAGGTCAGACGGCGGCGGCCGCGGGCTCCTGTGCTTCCCGGAGCAGCACCTCGTGCTGGGTCGCCGTGAGGAACCTGCGGATCGAGTCCCGGCTGCGCGTGAGGCAGTCGATGCGCGCCTGGACCCCGACCAGCTCCGTGGCGAGCTGCTGCGCCACCTCCCGTGGGCAGGTCGGGTCCTCGCGCTCCGCGGCGTCCTCCGCGTCGAGCAGGATCTTGACCAGCCGCGTGGGAATGCCCGCCTGGACCAGCCCGGCGACGCGGGAGACCCGCTCCACGTGCGCCTCCGTGTAGGTGCGGTAGCCGTTGGCCGCCCGGTCCGCCTCGAGCAGGTCCTGCTGCTCGTAGTACCTGATCAGCCGGGTCGTGACCCCGGTCCGCGTGGCGAGCTCACCGATCTTCATGACGCACCTCCGGGCAGGGCTTGACATTGACACCAGTGTCAAACTTTAGCGTGGCTGGCATGGACACGACAGATACCACCCCAGCCCCCCGGACCAGCACGGATGCCGCTCCGGCGACACCCGCCAGCCCTCGTGCACCGCGCGCCGACGTCCTGCCCTGGCCGTCGCTGCTCGTGCTCGGCGCGGGCACGCTGTTCATGGTCACGGCCGAGATGCTGCCCACGGCCGTGCTCCAGCAGATGAGCTCCGGACTGGGCGTCGCGGAGTCCAGCACCGGCCTGCTGGTCTCGGTGTGGGCGGCCGTCGTCGTGGTGCTGAGCTTTCCGCTGGTGCGGCTGACACGCCGGTGGGACCGTCGCGCGGTGATCGCCGGGGGACTGGCGGTGCTCGGGCTGTCGTCCGCGCTCACGGCGCTCGCCCCGACGTTCCAGGTGGCGGTCGGCGCACGGGTGCTGGGTGCGGCCGCGGTCGGCCTGCTGTGGGCGACGACCAACGCGCACGTGGCCGACCTGGTCCCCGACCGCCTGCTCGGCCGGGCCATCGCCGTCGTGCTCGGCGGGGCGACCCTCGGGATGGTGGTGGGCACGCCGCTGGCCCGGCTCGTGGCCGACGCCGCCGGCTGGCGCACCGCCTTCTGGGCCCTCGCGGCCCTGAGCCTGCTGGCCGCGGTCGCGGTCCGGCTGGTCGTGGCCCGGGCGGCCGTCGCGGACGCCCCGGCCGGGGACGGTGCCGGGGCCGCCGGTGGCGCGGACGTCGTCGGTGGGCCGCGCCGCGGGGCGGCGCGGCTGCTGACGGTGACCGGCCTGGTCGCGCTGGTCCTGGTGGGCCACTACGGCGCGTACACGTACATCACCCGGCTGGCCGAGGCGCCCGCGCAGGCGCTGCCGGGCGGGATGAGCACCCTGCTCCTGGTGTTCGGGCTCGCCTCGGCGGTCGGCGTCGCGCTGGCCGGTCGGCTCGGCGACCGCAGCGGGCCTGCGCTCGTGGTCAGCGTGGCCGCGACCGCGCTCGCCGTGCTCGGGCTCGGGGCCGTGGACGCCGGCCCTGTGATCGGGGTCGCCGTCGTCGTCGCGTGGGGTGTCGTGTCGGGCGCGATGCCGCCGTTCGCGCAGACGCTGATCCTGCGGCTGGCCGGGCCCGAGCGCCGCTCGTTCGCGGGCGCGCTGATCCCGGTGCTGTTCAACGGCGGGATCGCCGTCGGAGCGGCGCTCGCCTCGTTCGTGGTGGCGGGGTCCGGGGTGACGGCGGTGCCGGTGCTGGCCGCGGTGGTGGTCGGCGCCGCGGCGGTGGGCCTGGCGGTGTCGGTCCGCCGGGCCTGACGACCCCCGCCACGGGTCAGCAGGCGGGGGCCACCGGCCCGCTCGAACCCGTGTTGACGTACGCGTCCGAGATCCAGTTGCCCGGGCCGATCCGGTTCCACACGTTGCTCGTGCCGTAGTAGCCGTCCACGGTGGTGCCGGTGGCGGTGCACTCGATCACGACGTTCGCGTGGTTCCCGGCCTGCCCGACGGCGGACCGGCCGGTACCGGGCCCGGAACGCACCGTGAGCGGCCCCCCGCTGGTGCGCACGATGCCCTTGGGTCCGGAGCCGGTCCACAGGTAGGTGACGGTGGTCCAGGCGTTGTCGGTCAGCCCCAGGGCGTCCCAGAACGTGCCGTCCGCGAGGTCGATCCCGGCCGGGTTGGCCACCCGGCGGCCGAATCCGTCGAGCCCGCCGTTGTAACCGTCCTGGTAGGCGGCCTGGGCCTGCGGCTTGCCCTGCGGCAGGTCGGCCCAGGACTGGCGCGTCCCGGACGCGTTCCAGTGGTCGTCGGTGGTGTTCCATGGGCCGACGTCCCACACCGGGGCGTACGCGCAGCGACCCGTGCTCGCGGCGCAGACCCGCACCGAGTAGCTGCCCGAGTTGTTCGACGACAGCCCGCGCCGGGACGGCAGGGCGACGAAGTGGTCGCGCGACGTGATGACGTGCCCGTTGGCGGTCGTGCCGCCCACGAGGCCCTCGCGGGTCGCGTACACGGTGTACGCGCGCTCGCCGGACGTCGGCCGCGCCTCGACCTCCTGGAGGGACCGGGACCGTCCGGTCTCGGGGGTGAGCGTCACCTCCCGCACGACGGGGCTGACGTCGCCGGCCTCGCTGTCGCCGCCGTCGCCGGCGTCTCCCACGAGCGTGACACGGGCCTGCACGGTGCGCGCCGCCACCGGCAGCGGCGTGCCGGCCGGGACCCACTCCGTCCAGGAGTCGGGACCCTCGTCGGCGTACCGGCCGCGGATGTCGACCAGCACGGAGGTGCCCGCCGGCGTCGCCGCGTCGACGTCGGCGGCGACGCCGCTCGCGGGGGAGTCGAGCTCCACCGGGTCGGCGACGAGCTGGCCGGACACCTCGCGGCGCTCGGGCGAGGCGGCGCCGGCAGCGGTCCCGGTGCTCCTCGCACCGTCGGCGTCCGACGGGTCATCGGCGCCACTCGCGGCATCCGGCGCGCCGCCCGACGCCGTGGCCGGGTCCTTCGGGTCGAGCCGCAGCCCGTCCTCCGAGGCAAGCACGCCGGCGTCGTCCGCCCCGACGTCGGCGAGGTCGACGGACCACGCCCGCGCGGCGCCGTCCGCCCCGGTCCCGGTGCCCGGGGTGCCGGCCGCGCCGACCGCGCTGGCCGCGCCGGCCGCGCCGGCCGTGCCCGAGACGATCAGGAGGGCGCAGGTGGTGGCCGCCAGGAGCGCGGCGCGGCGTCGGGGACTGCGAACCTGGATCAGCATGTGCTGAATGTAGGCGACCACCTATTTCACCCGCGAGGGGAAACGGGTGAAATCTTGGCCGATCGACGACGTGTCGGATGACCTTGCGGTCGCGTGGTCCGCCGGGCGCCCGGGATACCGCCGGCGTGGGGCATGATCGGAGGAGCACCCAGCGGTGGCACTGGAACAGCGGTGTCCCCCGAGCAGCAAGGAGAACCACGTGTCCGAGTTCCTGGCCGACAAGCCCGGCAAGTACGACCTCGACGGCGACGGCGTCCCGGACGTCGAGGTCGCCGACACCGACGGCGACGGCGTGGTGGACGCCCAGTTCGAGGACTACGACGGTGACGGCGTGCCCGACATCGAGCTGTACGACACGGACGGCGACGGCGTGCCCGACGTCGTCCTGGAGACCACCGCCGGCACGTCGACGATCTCCGTGGACACCGACGGCGACGGCGAGGACGAGCCCGTCGACTCGTTCCCGGCCTGACTCCCGCTGCCGACCGCTGCCGCCGCGGACTGCGTCCGAAAGTGCGCTTCTACCCCGTCATGGGGCCCGAAATCACGTCGTTTCCGGGCGCAATGGCGGGGTAGAAGCGCACCTTCGGACGCGGCCCGCGACGAGCCACCCGCGACGAGCCACCCGCGACGAGCCACCTGTGACGAGCGGCCCGCGCCGGGCCCCGGGTCAGCGCGGCGCGGTCGGCCGGCCGTAGACCAGCCGGCGCAGCAGCACCTCGGCCGGTCCGCGGCGGCCCGTGCGCTCCTGCCAGACGGCGAACGCGACCGTGAGCCCCCAGACCACGACCGCGTACAGCAGCATGCTCCACGAGCTGAGGTACTGGCCGAGCCCGAGGCCCCACGCGGCGAGGACCGGCGCGCACAGCACGGACTGCAGCAGGTAGGACGTCAGCGACCGCTTGCCGACGGCCTGGATCGCGCCCGTGAAGGGCCCGTCCGTGAGGAACAGGTTGCCCGACGGCGGCCCGCTGCGCCGCTGGGCGACGCGATGGCCGATCAGACCGAACAGCGCCACGTAGCCCAGGCCGCCGAAGAACCCCGTCAGGATCTGAACGGGAAGGAAAACCCAGGCTGCGTGGTCCGGCACGTCGATGGCACCGACGTGGTCGAGCGCCGCGGGGAGCGGGCCGAGCCACCCGAGGGTGAGGCCCACGACGGCCACGCGGCGCAGCAGCGGCAGGTGTTCGCCCGGGTTCTCCAGGATGCGGCGCCGTCCGGCCCAGAACGCGAGCAGCAGCATCACCGGCACCACGAGCGTGAGCACGCCCTGGCCGACCGTACCGAGGGTCCAGTACGCCAGGCGCCACCCGATCGAGGCGAGGTACGACGTCGTCGACACCGACTCCCCGTCCGAGGGCATGAAGGCGGCCGCCATCTCTCGTGCTGTGGGGTCGTCCGCCGGGAGCCGCGCGATGAACCATCCGCCGACGGTCGCGAGCACCACGAACAGCGCCGCCGGGGCGCCGAGCACCCACGTCCACACGATCAAGGTGCGGTCCTTCACCTGGAAGAAGAGCCACACCATCAGCAGGCCTGCGAGGCCGTAGGCGCCCAGCACGTCACCCATCCAGAGCAGCGCGCCGTGCACGAACCCGAACGCGAGGAGCAGCCCGTTGCGCCTCTGCAGGAGGCTGCGGGCGATGGCATCCGGGGTCCCGGACGCGACCTGGCGGTTGTAGAGCTGCATCATGCCGTACCCGAACAGGAACGCGAACATGGGGTAGGTCCGCATGTCCACGAACGTGATGCTCAGGAAGTCGGCCACCTTGTCGACCGCCGAGCCGTCCCGAGGGTGTGACGTCCCGGGATTCATCTCCGAGCCCCACAGGTAGTACGTCGTGTTGGCGATCGCGATCAGCAGCAGCATGAAGCCGCGTGCCAGGTCCGGCGCGGGCGAGCGCTCGGCGGCCTGGACCGGTCCCCTGATCAGGGTGATGGTTGACATGCATACATCACACCAGGTCAGCGCGGGAGCGGCGAGGAAAGGGGTGAAAGATGTCAGGCCGCGGGCTCCTCCAGCCGGGCGCGCTCCTCGTCCACGATCCGTCGCGACAGCTCCTTCTCGGTGACGTCGGAGGCCGACGGCGTCCCGGCGACGCTCGCCCGCCCGGCGTACTCCGCGAAGAGCTCGGCCTTGGTGCCGAGGATCTCCAGGAGCCGCTCGTCCACGCTGTCCTCGATGAGCAGGCGGTGCACCTGCACGGTGCGGACCTGACCCATCCGGTGCGCGCGGGCGATGGCCTGCGCCTCCACGGTCGGCTTGACCTGCGGCTCGCACAGGATCACCACGGAGGCGGCCTGGATGTTGAGCCCCACGCCGCCGGCCTCGATCTGGCTCACGAGCACCCTGGGCTCCTTCGCCTGCGTGAACTCGTCGACCAGCTCCTGGCGGCGGGCCGCCGGCACCGATCCGGTGATGGGCCCGACGGCGAGCGGGCCGAGCTCGGCGAGCACGCGCTCGATCACGTCGCGGAAGTACGAGAAGACCACCACCTTGCGGTTGTTCTCCACCGCCTCGTCGACGATCTCGCGCAGCCGGACCAGCTTCGCCGTCGGCTCGGGGGCCTCGACGAACGCGGCCCGGCGCATGTCCGCGAACGACCGCTTGAGCACCGCGTGGCGGTAGGCGGCGCCGTCGTGCTTGCCGAACCGCTCCCACTCGTCGACCTGGACCAGCTCGGGCAGCTCGGTGAGCACGTCCTCCTGGTTGCGCCGCAGGTACACCGTCGCGACCGACCGGCGGAACGCCGCGGCGCCCGCAAGGCCCGCGGCCGGGTCGATGCCCTCGGCGACGTCGGGCTTGAGGTAGCCGACCAGGCTGCGGAACTCGTCCACGGTGTTCTCCATGGGCGTGCCCGACATGAACAGCACGCGCTCGGCCGCGCGGGCCCAGTCCGCCGTCCGCTCGGAGCGCTGCGCCTCCGGGTTCTTCACGTAGTGCGCCTCGTCCACCACCAGCAGGGCGGGGCGCGGCAGGTCGCCGGCCCGCAGGTGCCCGAGCTGGGGGAACGTGGCGATGCCGACACCGCCGTCGGCCGCCCACTCCGTGATGCCCGCCTCGCGGTCGTCGCCGTGCAGCACGCGGACCGTGAGCTCGGAGTGCGCCGCGACCTCGCGCGCCCAGTTGGCCGCGACGCTCGCGGGGCAGACCACGAGGAAGTGCGTGCCCCCCTTGGCGGCGAGGTGGGCCATCACCGCGATGGCCTGGACCGTCTTGCCGAGGCCCATCTCGTCGCCGAGGATCGTGCGCCGCTGGGCGAGCGCGTACCGGGCGCCGAACGCCTGGTAGCTGCGCAGCGAGACCTTCAGCAGCGAGGTGTCCAGGTCCTGCGCCGCGACCTCGCCCACCACCTCCTCGGGCAGGAAGCCCTCGGCGGCCGCGACGTCGATGCCGAGGTCGACCAGGTCGCCCAGCGCGGTGATGTACGCGGCGGCCCGCGCCTCGTAGTCGCTCCAGACGTCGGCGTCGGACGTCGCGGTCAGCACCTCGTCCAGGCGGCGCAGGTCGTCGGTGATCCCCACGGCGTCGAGGTCGTCGGACAGCGTCTTCAGTTCGGTCAGTGCGGTGTCGGCGCGGTCGGTGCGCGCACGGCCCGCGAAGAACCGCCGCACGAACGTGGCGCGCAGCGCACCGGCCTCGGCCAGGCGGGCGAGCTCCCGCACGTCGACGTCGAGCCGGTCGTTCCAGGTCTGGAAGAAGCGCTGGACGTGCAGGTGGTCGTGCAGCGCGCGCACCAGGCGGGTGGCGAGCGGGTCGGCGGGGGCGTGGTCCAGCCGGAAGGCGAGTCCGGCGTCCACGGCGTCGAAGACCTGCTGGGCCGCCGCGCGCAGCGCCTCCGCGGTGCGCGCGCCGACACCCGCGATCGCCGTGAGCTCCTCCGGGGCGGCCGCCCGCACCTGGCCGACGGTCCGGTACCCCGCCTGTTCCACCGGGCCGAGGCGCAGGCGCCCCGTGCCCACCTCGCGGATCCGGTCGAGGGGCACCTCGGACAGCTCGTCCAGCACGCGCGCGTCGCGCGCCGCGCGGTAGGCGGCGCGGACGCGGGCGGGGGCGCCACGGCGCTGGCTGAGGGTACGGGAGCCCAGGTCGTGCCGGGTTCCGGCGTGCTCGAGCAGGTCGCGGGCCTCGCCGCGGGACCAGGTCTTCATGGCCGACGACGGTACTGGGTGCAGGCCGTCCCGAGGGCCTCGACGCGCGTCCTGGACCGACGTTTCTTACATACCGGACCGAATGCTCATTCTGGTAGTTTCGTCGCACCAAAAACAGGAGGAACGAGTGAGCACGGACGCACTGCCGGAGCAGGCAGAGGTGGCGCAGGCCGCCGCGACAGGGGAGCCGGCACCGGGGACGTCGCCGCAGGCGGCGTCGGCCGTCGCGGAGCCCGACGCCGGCCCGCAGCCGGTCGCAGGGGCGGCTCCGGTCGCCGAGCCGGAGCAGGCGGCCGCACCGGCGCCGGCCGCCGCACCGGCGCCGGCCGCCACGTCGGCTCCGGCCGCGGCGCCGGTGCAGGACGAGGGTCCGGAGCGCGAGGACAACATCGAGACGCGCACCGCCGCCCGGCTGCACCAGCTGGTGGCCTCGGGCGCGGAGAAGCTGCCCGGCGAGGCCGGCAGCACCGTGTCGCGGCTGGCCGTGGCGCTGCTGTCGTTCGGCAGCCAGGCCGCGGCGAAGGACCCGGAGAAGTCGACCTCGGCGCTCGTCGGCGAGGCCGTGGGCCTCTTCAAGAGCCTGGACGACGACGACCCGGGCAAGCAGCGGGTGGCCCTGGAGCATGCGCTGGAGACGGTGACGACGTCGGCGCTCGGCAGCAAGGAGCGCTCGCAGGTGCTGGAGGTCGCCGAGGAGGCGATGGGCCTGTGGGCCAAGCTGCGCGGGACGTCGTCCGACCTCGCCAAGTCCGACGCCGCCACCTCGATGCGCTCGCTCACGAGCGCGCTGCGCAAGGAGGGCCGCGACGACGAGGCGGACGAGGCCGAGTCGGAGGCCAAGCGCCTGGAGTCCTGACCGGCCCCCCACCTCGTTGAGTGCTGGATATTCGCCCTTTTGTGTGTGCCAGAGGCGCGAATATCCAGCACTCAACGCTTTACGGGGTGCAGGTCGGGGTGTCCCTGAGGGTTACCCCCTCCGGCATGTCCGACGCCGTCGGCTCGCGACCCGCCATCGCGCAGGCCCGGGCGATCATCTGGTCGTCCGAGAAGGTCCACCCCGTCGTGACGCCGTGGTCCTGGACCACCAGCAGCTGACCGTCGTCGGCGTACACGTCGCTCGGCGCGACGGTGCCGCCGGGCGCGTAGAGCCGGGTCGCGAGCGCGCCGACCTTCTGACCTGTCCCGATGTCGAAGAACGCCAGCGCCGAGCCCTGGTTGCGGGCCACGAGGTCGGGCCCGGGCAGCACCGCCAGCACGTCGCCGTAGGTGCCGGTGAGGTCGAGGCTCTCGGGGGCGCCCGGCCCGAAGACCGCACGCAGCCGCACCTTCGAGTCCAGGCCCAGCGTGACGAGCTGCTCGGGCAGCGCCGTGTCCTCAGGGCTGCTGCGCTCGCCGATCACGTGCACCTGGTCCACGCTGCTGCCGCGCACCGTCCAGACGTCGCTCGCGCCCTCGGCCGCGGCCGCCAGGTCGGCCACACGGAGCGAGAAGTCACGGGGCGCGACGGCGACGCTGCTCCCGTCGTCGGCGACCGCCACCCGGCCGGGCTCCACCCACGGCGACGCGAGCCGCGGCGTGGAACCGATCGGGCCGGGTACGTACAGCGCCCGCTCCTGGAGCCCGACGTCGAGCAGGTGCAGCCCGGAGCACGTGTCGACCAGCACGATGTCGTCGCGCGTGCGCTGGGCGTTCACGATCGCGGCGCAGGCCGGGTCGCCCTGGTCGAGGCCCGACGCGACGAGGTCGCGGAACCCGGCCTCGTACCCCGCCGTCGTCCCGCCCTGGGTGCGGTAGGCGTCGCCGTCGGCGGTCACGAGCAGGAGCCGGTTCTCGTCGAGCCAGACCGGCAGCAGCGGGCGCCCCGCGTCCGGGCTGCCCGCGGGCAGGTCCACCGTGCCCAGGCCGTGGATCATCACGGTGCCGTCCGACCAGGACGCCGCGGTGCTGGCCGGCTGCGTGGGCCCGGCCCGGTACGTGGCCAGGACGGCGGTCGGCCCGTCGGGATCGGCCGCGTCGTCCGCCGCGTCGTCCGCCGCGCGGGCCGCCGCCGCGCCCGCCGCGCTCGGCAGGGGCACGTCCCCGTGGGTGTCGGCGGTGCTCCACAGGGCGATCCGGCCGTCCGACGCCGCCGCGACCCGGTCGACCCCGACCAGGACCGGCGACTGGGGCCGCCGGATGCCCGACAGGTGCCAGGTGCGGTGCACGTCGGTGTCGGCGCCGATCTCGCACGCGACCAGGCCGTCGTCCGTGGCGACCAGGGCGCGCGTGGTGTCGTCGTCGACAGCCACCACCTCGGGGTTCGACCACACGCGCGGGACCGGGCAGTCTGCCGACCGCACGGAGCCGTCCGCCCAGTGGTGCAGGGTCACGGTGGTCGCGTCCCCGTCGGCGGTCAGCGTCGCCCAGTCCCGCAGGGACGGCGACGGCACGCCGCCCTCGGGCAGCTCGACGGGCGCGGCCCCGGTCAGCTCCAGGGAGTCGAGGCTGCGGATCTCCAGGGTCCCGGCGGCGGCGTCGGCCACGGCCAGGGTGCGGCTTGAGCCGACGGCGAGCGAGGTGACCGTCAGGTCCGTCCCCGCCTTGGTGCGGAACGCCAGCCGCTGCTCGTGCGGGCGCTGCGGGCCGTCGTCGGACTCCAGGACGGCCAGGTCGCGGCCGGCCAGGTTGATGCTGCCGATCCGGTTCCGACCGGTCTCGGCGTCCCGCCACGCGAGGAGCAGGGTGTCGCCGTCGGGTGTGACCGCCACCGCCGTCGTGCCCGGCAGGTCGAGGTGCGTCTGCCGGCTGGTGCTGCCGGCCGGCAGCAGCCCGAACCGGCCCACGGTCACGCCCAGGTCGTCGACCGCGGCGACCACCGAGCCGTCGGCGCTGCCGGCCACGACGGGTCCCGTGCGCCGGGATCCGTCCCCGGACCCACCCCCGGACCCGCTGCTCGCCCCGCTCACCGTGCCGAAGGGGGTGCGGTCGCCGCGCAGCACCGTGGGGGCGCCGTCGTCCGGGTTCCAGCGCACCAGGTCGCCGGTCTCGGTCCGGCCCACGACGCCGGTACCGGTCGGCGCGACGTCGGCCAGGCCGGTCTCCTCGGGCACGTCGACCGTGCGCAGCAGGTACGGGTCCGCCGGCTCGTTGGCCGTCACGGCGTTGAACAGCGCCGTCCGGGTCTGCCCGTCCCGCAGCCGGCGGACCGCCTCGACCGCCATCAGCTGCGCCGACGCGGGATCGTCCTGGTGCACCACGTGCGACGTCGCGCCCAGGAGGTGGGCGGCGTTGGCGTTCACCGCCTCGTTCGCGCGGTCCGCCTCCCGCTCCGCGAACGCGAACGCGCCGATGGACAGGGCGAGCATGACCCCGAGGGCCATGTTCACCAGCCGGTTGCGCATCCCGGCCGAGCTCTGCCGGGCGATGTGGGCGCTGAGGATCTCCTCGGTGCTGACGTCGGGGCCGCGCAGCGGGGCGACCAGCTCCGCGAGCACCCCCGCCAGGTCCGGGTGGTGCCGCCAGCGCCGCCGCTGGCGCAGCCGTGTCAGGTCGGTCCACTTGGGCTCGTGGTCGATCCGCTCGACCAGCGGGGCGGGCAGGGCCGTGGTGCTGATCGCGTCGATCTCGTTCGCCGTCTGGTCCCAGACGATCCTGCCGCTGGTCAGCGCCACCAGCAGGGTCTCGGGGCCGCGGTGGTCGAGCCACCAGGCGACCTCCTTGGCCACGTACTTCGAGCTCGCGGCGCCCTCCGAGGCGAGCAGGATCAGGTAGTCGGACCGTTCGAGCTTGAGCTCGATGGCGTCCCACAGGCTCGGGTTGTTCGCCAGGCCGGTCCGGTCCAGAAAGATGTTCAGGTCCGGTACGCCGTCGCGCTTGTCGAAGTCGAGGAGCTGCGCGTGGAACTCGGGCGCGAACTCGCCGTCGGAGTCCCGGCTGTACGACAGGAAGGCGTCGTACCCGTCGGTACGCGGCGCCGCGTGCGCGCGGGCGGTCGGGAGCAGGGAGCGGACAATCCGGTCGGTCATCCTGCTCCCGCAGCCTTTCCTCGGCGAATGTGTGCGGACCGGGAGAAACATATCTCCCGGTGTGTAGTGTCGCCGCAGGTCATGACGCTAGTCACCTTCGTGGTGAAATGCACGGTTAGGCATGGGTCGTGCAATCCGACGAGGAAGGTCTGAGATGGCACCCGAGCTGGTCGTCCCTCGCGACGGACCCCGGCGGCTGCGCGTGCGCCGGTCCTGGGTCCGCGCCGGCTTCACGGCACTCTTCGGCGTCGCATTCGGCCTGGGGCTGTGGGGCTTCTGGCTCTACCGCACCTCGCCCGACTTCGAGTGGGGCACCAGCGGCTGGGACCTCGTCTACTACTCCGTCCAGCTCTTCGTGCTCGGCGCCGAGGCCACGAACCAGGGCGGTGACCTGCCCTGGCAGCTCCAGGCGGCCCGGTTCCTCGCGCCGGTCGCCACCGGCTACGCCGTCTTCGAGGCCGTGCGGTCGCTCTTCGCCGACCAGTTCGTGCTCCTGCGCACCCGCCGGATGCGGGGGCACGCGATCGTCGTCGGCCGCACGCCCGCGGCGGACCTCATCGCCGAGGCGCTCGCGGCCCGCGGCGCCGTCGTCGTCCGCACCGCGTCCGGCGAGGCCGAGTCCCTGCGCAACGCGGGCGTGTCCGGCGCCGCCGTCCTGTACGCCTGCGCGGCGGAGGACGACGAACCGGGCGTCAACGTGCTCACCGTGGCCGTGGCCAACCGCGCCGACCGCACCGCCGACCTCCCCGGCCTGCGCCTGAACGCCCACGTCAGCGACCCGGAGCTCGCGCTCGCCCTGCAGGCCCGGCACCTGAGCCATCCGCAGCCGGGCGTGGACTTCTTCACGCTGGGCGAGCTCGTCGCCCGCTCCCTGGTCCGGCGCGACCGGGTCCTCGCCCGCGGCGACGCGCCGCACATCTCCGTCGTCGGGCACGGCACGTTCAGCCGGGCTCTCGTCGTGGCGTTCGCGCGACTGCGCAGCGTCGAGATCGCCAACGGCGGTGAACCGCTCACCGTGACCCTGGTCGGGCCCGGCGCGTGGGAGGCCGCCGAGGCGCTACGCGCCCGCTGGCCGAGCGTGCGCGCGGCGTGCCGGCTCGTGCCCGTGGACACGTTCGCCGAGGTCCGCGCGGTCGGCAGCCCGCAGCGCGTCTACGTGTGCCACGACGACGACGGCGACGCGCTCCGGGAGGCGCTGCACGACAGCGACCTCTGGCGCGCGAGCGAGGGCGCCGTCGTGCTCCGCCTGAACCGCCTCGCCGGGCTGGGCGGGCTCTTCGGCGCGCACGACGGCGCCATCCTCGACGACCTGGCCGGCCGCCTCGACATCGTCGAGCCCGGGACGCTCCTGCGCCGGGCCACCGCGCCCGGCGCGCTCGTGCACGACGACGTCTACGACCTGATGGCCGTCTCCGCCCACCTGACCTACCTGCGCAACCAGCGTGCCCGCGGTGTGGCGTGGCAGAGCACTCCCGCCATGGTCTCGTGGTCCGAGCTGTCCGAGGACCTGCGGGCCGCCAACCGGGCCCAGGTGCGCGCGATTCCCGACCGCCTGCGGCAGATGGGCTGCACCGTCGTCCCCGCGGGCGACGTCGAGCACGGCCGGATCCCCGAGCCCGTGGTCGACGCGCGGGCCGTGGACGAGCACGACCGCTGGATGGCCGAGAAGGTCGCCGCCGGCTGGACCTACGGGCCCGAGCGCGACGACGCCCGCCGGCTGCACCCCGACCTGCGGCCCTGGGCGGACCTGTCCGAACCCGACCGCGAGAAGGACCGTGCCGCGATCCGCGCCATCCCGGTCATCCTGGCCGACTTCGGCCTGCGCGTGGTGCCGCTCGACGACGACGCCGGCTGGGAGCCCGCGGACGCCCCCGTCCCCGACCCGCGGGGCGTGGTCCGCGGCTGGCGCATGTTCGGCCGCGGGCGGACGGAGCAGCCGGGCGAGTCCTGACGTCGGGCGGGCCGTCCCGGGCTGACAGGATGGACCCATGCGAAGCGTCACCCTTCTCGGCTCCACCGGTTCCATCGGCACGCAGGCCGTCGACGTCATCGGGCGCAACCCCGAGCGGTTCCGCGTCGACGCGCTGTCCGCGGGCGGCACGGACCTGCCGCTGCTCGCCCGGCAGGCGGCCACGCTCGGGGTCCGCGCCGTCGCCGTGGCCGACGCCGCCGCGCGCCCCGCCCTGACCACCCTGCTCGGCGAGGCCGGCGCCGACGGCGTCGAGGTGCTCGCCGGGCCCGACGCCGCCACCGAGCTGGCCGGCCGGGGGAGCGACGTCGTGCTCAACGGCATCACCGGCTCCGTCGGGCTGCGCCCCACGCTGGCCGCGCTCGACGCCGGGTCGACGCTGGCGCTCGCGAACAAGGAGTCGCTCGTGGTGGGCGGCGCCCTGGTCAAGGCCGCCGTGCGGCACGAGGGCCAGATCGTGCCCGTCGACTCCGAGCACTCGGCCATCGCGCAGTCGCTGCGCTCGGGCTCCTCGGCCGAGGTGCGCCGGCTCGTGGTGACCGCCAGCGGCGGGCCGTTCCGGGGGCGCTCGCGGGACGACCTGCGCGACGTGACGCCCGCCCAGGCCCTGCGGCACCCGAACTTCGCGATGGGTCGCGTGGTCACCACCAACTCCGCGACCCTGGTCAACAAGGGTCTGGAGGTCATTGAGGCGCACCTGCTGTTCGACCTGCCGTTCAGCGCCATCGACGTCGTGGTGCACCCGCAGCAGATGATCCATTCCATGGTCGAGTTCGTCGACGGTTCCACCATCGCGCAGGCTGGGCCGCCGCGGATGCTCGTGCCGATCGCGCTCGGCCTGTCCTGGCCGGACCGGCTGCCCGACGTCGACGTCGGCATCGACTGGACGCAGGCCGCGAGCTGGGAGTTCCTGCCCCTGGACGACGACGCCTTCCCGTCCGTCCGGCTGGCCCGCCAGGTCGGCGAGGCCGGCGGGACCCATCCCGCCGTCTACAACGCCGCGAACGAGGTGTGCGTGGACGCGTTCCACGACGGCACCATCGGGTTCCTCGACATCGTCGACACGGTGGCCGCGGTCGTCGAGGCGCACGCGTCGGTCGGGGCGGGCGACGCGTCGTCGGTCGAGGGCGTGCTGGAGGCCGACGCCTGGGCGCGGGCGCGCGCGGCGGAGATCCTCAAGTCGGCGTGACCACCCCGCTGACTCGCCATGGCCGGTTCGCCGAGTCAGCCAGGTGGTCCGACCAGGTGGCTGACTCGGCATCCGCCGGTTGGTGAGTCAGTTGGCTGGTCGGCGGGTGGCGTGGGCGTGGTCGACCGGGCCGTGGCCCTGCCACCGGCCCGACGCCGTCCCCGTGCCGCCGACGACGAGGGCGTCCGCCGCGCGCAGCGCCCCGGTCAGATACTCCTTGGCGGCCCGGACCGCCGGCTCCCACGCGTCGTGCGCGGGGCGCAGCACGGCGCACGCCGAGCTGAGCGTGCAGCCCGTGCCGTGGGTGTTCCGCGTGGGGATCCGGGGGGCGACCAGGGCGACGACGCCGTCCGGCCCGAGCCCCGGACCCGCGAGGTGGTCCACCGACTCCGCCGAGTCGAGGTGACCGCCCTTGACCAGCGCGAACCCCGTGCCGAGCGCCCGCAGCGCCCGGGCCTGGTCGGCCGCCTCCCTGCCGTCGCGGGCCGGGTCGGCGCCCAGCAGCACGGCGGCCTCGGGCAGGTTGGGCGTCACGAGGTCGGCCAGGGGAAGCAGCTCGTTGCGGAGCACCGCCTCCGCGTCGGGCGCGAGCAGCCGGTCGCCCGACGTCGCGACCATCACCGGGTCGAGCACCACGTACGGCGCGCGTCCGGCGGCCCGCAGGTCGCGCAGGGCCGCGGCGACGGCCCGGGCGATCGCGGCGTCCGTGGTCATGCCGATCTTGATCGCGTCCACGGCGACGTCGGCGAACAGCGTGTCGAGCTGCGCGCGCACCATGTCGGCGGGCACGGGGTGCACCCGCGTCACGCCGGTCGTGGACTGCGCCGTCAGCCCCGTGAGCACCGCGCAGCCGTAGCCGCCGAGCGCCGCGAAGGTCTTCAGGTCGGCCTGGATCCCGGCACCGCCGGACGGGTCCGACCCCGCGATCGTCAGCGCCACGACCGGGTGACCGGGCGGGCGGACGCGCGGGGCGACGTCGGCGGCCCGCGCCGCGTCCCGTGCGGACGGGCTCATGAGGCCGGTCCCGTCGTCGCCCGCGGGCGCGCCCCCGAACGGCCCGGGGCCCGCGCCGCAGCCCAGGCCACCGCGATCTCCCGCGCCGCGGCGGCCGGGTCGGGCCGGCCGCAGACGGCGGAGACGACGGCGCTGCCGGCCGCACCGGCCCCGTGCAGTGCGGCGACGTCGTCCGCCCGCAGCCCGCCGATCGCCACGCACGGCAGCGCCGCGGCGGCCGTGACGACGCTCAGCCGGGTGAAGCCGATCGCCGGCCGGGCGTCGGACTTGGTCAGGGTGGGCCGCACCGGGCCCACGCCGAGCAGGTCGACGGTGCCGGGCGGGAGATCGGTCGCGGCCCGCGCCTCCTCGGGCGTGCTGACGCTCAGCCCGAGGTGCCGGTCCGGACCCAGCAGGCGCCGCGCGGAGACGGGGTCGAGGTCACACTGGCCCACGTGGGCGCCGTCGGCGTCGATCGCGAGCGCCACGTCCACCCGGTCGTCCACGACGAGCGGGACCCCGAGCGGGCGCAGCAGGGCGACCAGCGCGCGGCCCAGGTCCACCAGCTCGCGGGTGGTCGCTCCCGGGTCGCGGAGCTGGACGGCGGTCACGCCGCCGTCGACCGCCGCGCCTACCGTGGCGACGACCCCGGCGGGGCCGCCGCACTGCCGGGTGTCGGTGACGAGGTAGACGGTCGGGTCGAGGCGGATCCGGGCGCTCACGCCTCGGCCCGCGCGGGCTCGTGCCCGGTGGCGGGCTCGTTCACCAGCCCGGCGCCGAACCCGACGGCCTCGGGGTCGACGTCGAACACGCGGTCGACCAGCTCCACGGCGAAGCTGCCGGGGGTGGTCGACGCGGTGCGGTCGGCGGCGACGCACAGCCAGGCCGTCGCGGCGGTCGCGGCGAGCAGGCGGTCCTCGGTGACGGCGGAGCAGGCCGCGACGAGCGCGCCGAGCGAGCAGCCGACGCCGGTCACCCGCGTCATCAGGGCAGTGCCGGCTCGGACCCGTACGACGCGCTCGCCGTTGGTGATCAGGTCGGACGCGCCGCTGACGGCGATCACCGCGCCGGACGACCGGGCGAGGCCGAGCGCGACATCCCGCACGGCGTCGGGCGTGTCGAGGGAGTCGACGCCCCGGCCGCCGGCGCCGCCGGCGAGCGCCTGGACCTCGGACGCGTTGCCGCGCACGACGGCGGGTCCGCGCGCGAAGAGCTCGGCCGCGAGGCGGGTGCGCAGCGGCAGCGCGCCGATGGCCACGGGGTCGAGCACCCAGGGCACGCCCGCGGCGGTGGCGCCGTCGACGGCGGCGCGCATGCCGTCGGCCTGGCCACCCTCGACGGTGCCGAGGTTGACGAGCAGGCCGCCGGCGACGCCGGCCAGGACGGGCGCCTCCTCGGGGTCGGCGACCATGGCCGGCGCCGCCCCGGCGGCGAGCAGCACGTTGGCGGTGAAGTTAGTGACCACCACGTTGGTCACGCAGTGCACCAGGGGTGCGGTGTCGCGCACCGCGGTGACGACCGACGCGACGGCGTCGGGCAGGACGGAGCCCATGAGGCGTTCCCTTCGCTAGCACTACCTAGATCAGGTTCCACGGGTGCATCTCAGCCGGGCTGGTGCCCGGCGCCCCGCGCCAAGTGGGCCCACCCTAGCCGCGGACGTCGTCCGTCCGAAACCGTCTCGGCGGGTGGGGTGCTAGCTCGTGGAGCCCTGGCCCGCGCCGTACCGCAGCCCGTCGACGAGCAGGTCGAGCATGCGCCGACCGTGGTCCGGCTCCTCGTCCTCCATGGGCAGCGACAGCTTGGACACGGCGTACAGGAGGTCCTGTGGGCTGGCGACGGCGCGGACGGCGCCGGCCGCGACGGCGGCGTCGAGCAGCGAGCCGAGGGCGGGGCCGAGCCGCCCGATGAAGTAGGCGGGCAGGGCGTCGAACGCCGGGTCGCCGGAGTGCAGCGCCGAGGCGAGCCCGCGCTTGGTCACGAGGAACTGGGTGTAGCGGTGGAGCCACTTCTCGAGCGCGACGACCGGCGGGTGCTCGGCGGCCAGCACCGGCGCGGCGTCGGCGGTGGCGTCGACCTCGGCCTGGAACACGGCCTTGACCAGGTCGGACCGCTTGGGGAAGTGCCGGTAGAGCGTGCCGACCCCGACGCCGGCCAGGTCGGCGATCTCCTTGGCGGGCGCGTCGACGCCCGACGTGCCGAAGACCTGCTTGGCGGCGTCGAGCAGCGCGTCGATGTTGCGCTGCGCGTCGCGGCGCAGCGGCCGCTGCTCTGTGTTCTGGATCACTTCGCTCCCGATCTCTTGCTAACCGGAATGGCTTTCCATATAGTTCTGGAAGAGCGTTCCGCTTAGTTCCAGAGTACGGCACCGCGGCGACGCCCACCAGACCTCTCGACCCCAGGAGGGCCCCATGCAGTACCGCAGCCTCGGCCGGACCGGCATCAAGGTCAGCCCCTACGCGCTCGGCGCGATGATGTTCGGCGCGATCGGCAACCCGGACCACGACGAGTCGGTCAAGATCATCCACAAGGCCCTCGACGCGGGGATCAACTTCATCGACACGGCCGACGCCTACTCGCGCGGCGAGTCCGAGGAGATCGTGGGCAAGGCGCTCAAGGGGCGCCGCGACGACGTCGTGCTGGCCACCAAGGTGCACCTGCCGATGAGCGACGACCCCAACCACCGCGGCAACTCGCGGCGCTGGATCATCGCCGAGGTGGAGAACTCCCTGCGTCGCCTGGGCACCGACCACATCGACCTGTACCAGATCCACCGGCCCGACCCGGACACGGACGTCGAGGACACGCTGGCCGCGCTGACCTACCTCGTCAACTCGGGCAAGGTGCGGGCCATCGGCTCGTCCACCATGCCCGCCGCCGACATCGTCCAGGCGCAGTGGGTGGCCGAGCGGCGCGGCCTGGAGCGGTTCCGCACCGAGCAGCCGCCGTACTCGATCCTCAACCGCGGCATCGAGCGGGACGTCCTGCCGGTCGCCCAGCAGTACGGCATGGGCACCCTCGTGTGGAGCCCGCTGGCCGGAGGGATGCTCACCGGCAGGTACCGCAAGGGCCGCGCCAGCGACGCCCACCGGGCGCAGTACGGGTTCGCGCACCTGCAGGACGAGCGGCGCCTCGACGTCGTCGAGCAGCTCATCCCCGTCGCGCAGGAGGCCGGGATCCCGCTGAACCACCTCGCGATGGCGTTCGCGATCGCCCATCCCGGCGTCACGTCCGCGATCATCGGCCCGCGCACCATGGAGCACCTCGACAGCGCGCTCGCGGGCGCCGAGGTCAGCCTCAGCGACGAGACCCTCGACCGGATCGACGCCATCGTGCCGCCCGGCACCGACATCGGCCGCCTCGACATGGCCTACGACCCGCCCGCCATCCAGCAGCCCGCCCTGCGCCGTCGGCCCGCCGAGCAGCGCGCGGCCGCCGCCTGACGCGGGCGCGCCCCACCGCACGAAGGGAACCCCCATGTCACACCGCCAGCACCCCCTCGGCACCGGCTTCACCGCCGCCTCCACGGTCGACGACGTCCTCGCGGGCGTCGACCTGACCGGCAGGAACATCATCGTCACGGGCGGCCACTCGGGCCTCGGCCTGGTGGCCACGCGAGCGCTGGCCGGGGCCGGTGCCTCGGTCACGGTCGCCTCGCGCGACCCCGAGCGCGCGGCCGCGGCCGTCGCCGGGATCGAACGGGTCGAGGTCGGCCGCCTCGACCTGCTGGACCCCGCGTCGATCGACGCGTTCGTCGAGCGCTACCTGGGCTCCGGCCGACCGCTGCACGTGCTGATCAACAACGCGGGCTACCCGGCCCCGGCGCGGATCGAGCGGGACGCGCGCGGCTACGAGGCACAGCTCGCCACCAACCACCTCGGGCACGCCCAGCTCACCCTGGGCCTCCACCCGGCGCTCCGGGCCGCGGACGGCGCCCGCGTGGTCACCACCACGTCCGGCGCGCAGCGGATGTCCGACATCCTGTGGGACGACCCGAACTTCACCGCCGGCGGCTACGACCCGGGGCTCGCCTACGCCCAGTCCAAGACGGCGAACGTGCTGTTCACGGTCGAGCTCGACCGGCGCTGGGCGGGCGAGGGGATCCGCGCGTACGCGCCGCACCCCGGCATCGTGCCGGCGACGTCCTTCAACCGTTCCGTGGGCGAGGCGGCCCAGCGCGCGATGCGCCTCATCGACGACGACGGCAACCCGGTCATCGACCCCGAGCACGGCAAGAAGACGCCGGAGCAGGGCGCCGCGACGATCGTGTTCGCCGCGACCAGCTCCCTGCTGGCCGACGTCGGCGGCGTGTACCTCATCAACAGCGACGTCTCGCCGCTGGACGAGGACCCCCGGCCCGTCGACCTCACTGGGGCCGACGCCGACGACGTCCCAGCCGACGTCGTGCCGCACTCGATCGACCCGGACTCGGCCCGCCGGCTGTGGGCCCTGACGGAGCGGCTGCTGGCGGCGTGACGGACGCGGGCGGTCGCCGGGGCCGGGGTGACCGGACCGGCCGGGGTCCGGGGCTGGAACCGAAGGTGCGCTTCTACCCCGTCATTGGGCCCGAAACGAAGGTGTTTACGGGCCCAATGACGGGGTAGAAGCGCACATCGCGGCCGGGCCCAGCCGGGCGGCGTCGCCCGCACGTCACAGCCGCGTCCACGCCTCGCTCAGCACGCCCCGCAGGATCTGCTCGATCTCGTCGAACTCCGGCTGTCCGATCGTCAGCGGCGGCGCGAGCTGCACCACCGGGTCGCCGCGGTCGTCGGCGCGGCAGTACAGCCCCGCCTCGAACAGCGCGGGTGTGAGGAACCCGCGCAGCAGGCGCTCGGCCTCGTCGCCGGAGAAGGTCTCCCGCGTGGTCTTGTCCCGGACGAGCTCGATCCCGTAGAAGTACCCGGCGCCGCGCACGTCGCCGACGATCGGCAGGTCGTGCAGCCGCTCCAGGGTGGCCCGGAAGGCGGGCGCGTTCTCCTTCACCCGCCCGGTCAGGTCCTCCTCGTCGAAGAGATCGAGGTTCGCCATCGCGACCGCCGCGGACACCGGGTGCCCGCCGAACGTGTACCCGTGCGCGAAGGTCGTGGACCCGTGGGCGAACGGCTCGAACACCCGGTCGGAGACGAGACACGCGCCGATCGGGGAGTAGCCCGACGCCATGCCCTTGGCGCACGTGATCATGTCGGGCACGTAGCCGAAGTCGTCGCACGCGAAGATGGACCCGATCCGGCCGAACGCGCAGATCACCTCGTCGGAGACGAGCAGCACGTCGTGCCGGTCGCAGATCTCGCGCACCCGCTCGAAGTACCCCGGCGGGGGCGGGAAGCAGCCACCCGCGTTCTGCACGGGCTCCAGGAACACGGCCGCCACCGAGTCGGGCCCCTCGGCCTCGATGAGCGCCTCGATCTGGTCGGCGGCCCAGCGGCCGAACGCCTTCGGGTCGTCGCGGAGGTCCTCCGCGGCCCGGTAGATGTTGGTGTTCGGCACCTTGAAGGCGCCCGGGACGAGGGGCTCGAACGGCTCCTTGAGGCCCGGCAGGCCCGTGACGGACAGCGCGCCGTGCGTGGTGCCGTGGTAGGCGATGGTCCGCGAGATCACCTTGTACTTGCCGGGCCTGCCCTGCAGTCTCCAGTACTGCTTGGCCAGCTTGAACGCCGTCTCCACGGCCTCGGAGCCGCCGGTCGTGAAGAACACGCGGTTCAGGTCGCCCGGCGCGTGGTCGGCCAGCCGTTCGGCCAGGTCGATGGCCGGGGGGTGCGCGAACGACCACAGCGGGAAGAAGGCGAGCTCGCCCGCCTGCCGGGCCGCGGCCTCGGCGAGCACCCGCCGGCCGTGCCCGGCCTGGACCACGAACAGGCCCGAGAGCCCGTCGATGTACCGGCGTCCGGCGGCGTCCCAGACGTGGTGGCCCTCGCCGCGCACCAGCGTGGGCACCCCGGCGTCCCAGGCGGACTGCCGCGTGAAATGCCCCCAGAGGTGCCGCCGGGCGGCGTCGTCCCGCGGCGTGCCGCGCGGCGTGACGTTCGCCCCTCCGGGTGCGGGCGCAGCGTTCTCGGTCATCGTCGTCCCCCGTCGTCACGGCTCCTCGACCAGGCGCTCCTGACCAGGCTATGCCGGGCGGCTCAGCGGCGGCTCGTCCAGTTGAAGACCGCCCACCCCGTCACCAGCGCCCCCACGGTGACCAGCGCCGTGGCCGTGACCGCCTGGATCGGACCGATCAGCGACGCGTCCAGCGCCACCTGGACCGTGCCGATCAGGGCATACACACCGGCGAACACGGTGATGGCCGACAGCGTGCCGTCCATCAGCCGGCGCCGGGACCGCTCACGCTTGATCTCGGCCGCGCGCTCGCGGTCGCCGTGCAGCCGTTCGAGCGCCGCGAGCCGGGCCGCGATGGGCTCCTGGAGCAGCTCGCGCAGCCGCTCGGTGACGACGGCGGCCTGCTGCTCGAACCGCGACGCGTGCAGCAGCTGGTTGAGCATCCGGGACTCCAGCGCGGAGGCGAGGAACGTGGGGGAGGTGATGGTGGTCAGGGTCGTGCGCACCTCCGAGGCGAACTCGTGCAGCCGCAGCTGCTCGCGGGTCAGCCGCTCCTTGCGGTCGGCGAGGTCGGCGCCGTTGTTCACGTCGTGGTCGGCGAGCATGGTCGCGACGATCCGCAGGTGGTCCGCAAGGGTGGCGTTCCACGCGCTGAACAGCCCGTTCAGGCTGGCCACGAACTCGGCGAGCGAGCCGTACTGGGAGATCTTGAAGTGCGCCGTGCCGACCAGCGCCACCGTGGTCGAGTTGGTGGCCACGGCCACGACGTCGCCCAGGTGCCGCACCCCCTCCAGGAGCACGGGGTTACGCTGGCGCAGGGTCCAGTCGCACAGCGTGGCCGTGCCGTAGGACACGGGTTGCAGCAGCACCTGGGAGCCGAACGCGGCGAGCATCTCGTCGCCCATGCTCACCGGCGTCCGGCGCTCGGGGGGTGCGGCCGGGCCGCGGCCCCGGCTCGCCTCGTAGACCGTGGTGACCACGTGGGCCCGCCCCTGGGCGATCTCGGTGCCCTTGCGGACCAGGTCCGCGGTCGCGCGCTGGAGGAGGTCGGCCAGGTCGAAGAGGCGTTCGGGCGGGAGCGCGCCGCCGGGGTCGACGTCGACGGGGGAGCCGTCCAGCGCGATCCACCGCACGCGGATGTCGGCGTGCAGGTTGGACAGGCGGAACCGGGCGTCGCGGACCTGCTGCGGCGACTGGTCGCGCGACGAGTACCGGAACCGCACGTAGTGGTTGCCGAACTCGGTGAACCGCACGTCGCAGGACAGCTCCGCGATGAACGTCCCGTCGGGCTGCTCCAGGCGCACGTTCGGCATCGACAGCGACGCGCCCCCGTACGGGCGGGCGGCCCGGTCGACGCTCGCCCAGACGTCGTCCATCTTGAGGCGGCCGCGGACGGCGAAGGCCTGCACACCGAGCAGCTCCGGGCGCTCGTCCCGGTGCGCGAGGCGGCGGATGGCGGTGACGGCGGCGGCCGGCCGCACGTCCCGCAGCCCGAACGGGTAGACGTAGACGGTCCGCAGCCGGTCGAGCGTGAGCCAGGTCGAGTCGAGGTTGCGGTACAGCTCGGTCAGGTGCATCCGGTAGGAGCGCAGCTCGCTGGCCAGGATGTAGTTGAGGTGCCGGTCGGTCTCTGCGGCGCGCAGGCCGTCCAGCGCGGGGCCCAGCCGGGCGGGTTCGCCCGCCATGGCCTCGGACGCCGCCCGCGCGGCCTCGGCCAGGGCGCGGAAGTACCGGACGCGGGTCACCGCCTGGGGCACCAGGGCGCGGCGGAACGGCGACGTCGGGTCGGGGATCGCCCGGGCGGCCCGCAGCAGGTCCCCGCAGCGTTCGCCGGCCCGGCCGGCCGCGTCGGCCACGCGGAGCAGGTCGCCCGCGCTGCGGGCGGCCGCCGTGTGCATCTGGGTGATCAGCGTGCGCAGCAGCACGGCGACGGCGTCGCCCTCGGCCCGGCAGACGTCGTCCGGCGCGCGGTCGCGGCAGGTCTCCCAGGTCTCGACGAACGCGCGCAGCGGCACGATGATGCGGCCGTGCCGGAAGGTGTACTGCAGGGCGTCGCTCGCCTGCGACCACAGGTACACGCCGAGCAGCGCGGCGGCGCGCGGCCGGGCGACGACGGCGCGCAGCGCGGCGGCGGTCTCCGGGCCGCGCGGGTCGCCGGGCACGGGGTGGCGGCGGTTGGGCGCGTCGCCGTCGTCGCCCATGTTCCAGCGCGAGGCCGCCCAGATCGCGTTGACGTCCACGCCGATCTCACGCAGCTGCCGCGCCACCCGGGAGTCGCCGTCGGCCGCGGACCAGGCCTCGGTCTGGAACATCGAGGTCAGGCTCTCCGCGAGGGAGGACGGGCCGTGCGCGTGCAGCTCCCGAAACCCAGGGACGGACGAAACCGACATGCCCACAGGTTAATGATCAGTAACCGATGTTTCAACGAATCGCCATGTAGGCGGCATGGAGTGAACGTCGGGTGGCCTTCCCGGGGGAGCCGTGCGCTCCTCGCCGGGCTGTCAGAGACGTGTCGTAGTCTCGGTCCCGTGAGCATCGTTCCGCACATCATCGGTGTGCTCGTCCTGCTGGTGGGCGTCCTGGTCTCGGTCGGTCTGCACGAGCTGGGGCACATGATCCCGGCCAAGAAGTTCGGCGTGCGCGTGAGCCAGTACATGGTGGGCTTCGGCCCCACCCTGTGGTCGCGCACCAAGGGCGAGACGGAGTACGGCATCAAGGCGATCCCGCTCGGCGGGTTCGTGCGCCTCGTCGGCATGATGCCGCCCGCGCCCGCGGGCACCCGGCGCGGCAAGGGCTTCTGGAACGAGCTCGTCGCCGACGCGCGCGACGCGTCGGTCGCCGAGGTGCGGCCCGGCGAGGAGCACCGCGCCTTCTACAACCTCTCGACACCCAAGAAGCTCGTCGTCATGTTCGGCGGACCGTTCATGAACCTCGTGATCGCCACGTTCCTCATGGCGATCATCCTCATCGGCTACGGCCTGCCCGCCGTCTCCACGACCGTCGCGCAGCTCTCCGAGTGCGTCCCCGCCTCCGCGACGTCCACCGCCACCGGCGACGACTGCGAGGGGCAGCCCGCCGCCCCCGCCGCCGCGGCCGGGCTCCAGCCCGGCGACGAGGTCGTCTCCTTCGGCGGCACCGAGGTGACCGGCTGGCAGCAGCTGGTCGGCCTCATCAACGAGTCCGCCGGGCAGGAGTCCGAGGTCGTGGTGCTGCGCGACGGCGAGCGCGTCTCGCTCGAGGTCACCCCCGCCCCCACCGAGCGCCCGGTCGTGGACGAGCAGGGCGCCCCGGTCCTCGGCGCCGACGGCGAGCCCGTCGTGGAGCCCGGCGGCTTCGTGGGCTTCTCCCCGCTCCAGGTCCGTGAGCGCCAGCCCCTGTCCCGCGTGCTGCCCGAGGTGGGCAACATGACCTGGCAGACGGCGACCATGGTGGCGACCCTGCCGGTCCGCGTGGCCGACGCGGCGACCCAGGCCTTCACGGACGAGGAGCGCTCGCAGGACTCGGTCCAGTCGATGGTGGGCGTGGCCCGGATCAGCGGCGAGATCATGGCACTGGACGAGGCGATCCTCGACCGCGTCATGATCTACCTGAGCCTGCTCGCGAGCCTCAACATCGCGCTGTTCGTCTTCAACCTCATCCCGCTGCTGCCGCTCGACGGCGGGCACCTGGTCAACGCCCTCTACGAGGGCGGCAAGCGCACGGTCGCCCGGGTGCGCGGGGCGGCGGTGCTGCCCGGCCCGGCCGACGTCGCGCGCATGACTCCCGTCGCGTACGTGGTCTTCCTGATCCTGCTCGGCGTCGGCGGCGTCCTCGTCGTGGCCGACCTGGTGGATCCCGTGCGGATCACGTGATGCCAGACACCAAGTGCGTTTTGCACCTTCTGAAGCGTGGATACTGATCCTGTGACCGCAATCAGCCTCGGCATGCCAGCAGCACCCCCGCCGGTCCTCGCCCCTCGCCGGAAGACCCGCAAGATCAAGGTCGGCAAGGTGGAGGTGGGCGGTGACGCTCCCATCAGCGTGCAGTCCATGACCACCACGCCCACCACCGACATCAACGCGACCCTCCAGCAGATCGCGGAGCTCACCACGGCAGGCTGCGACATCGTGCGTGTCGCCGTCCCGAGCGCCGACGACGCCGAGGCGCTGCCGATCATCGCGAAGAAGTCCCAGATCCCCGTGATCGCGGACATCCACTTCCAGCCCAAGTACGTGTACGCCGCGATCGACGCCGGCTGCGCCGCCGTCCGCGTCAACCCGGGCAACATCCGCAAGTTCGACGACCAGGTCAAGCAGATCGCCCAGGCGGCCAAGGACGCCGGGGTCTCCCTGCGCATCGGCGTCAACGCGGGCTCGCTCGACAAGCGCATCCTGGAGAAGTACGGCAAGCCCACTCCGGAGGCCCTCGTGGAGTCCGCCGTGTGGGAGGCCAGCCTCTTCGAGGAGCACGACTTCCACGACTTCAAGATCTCGGTCAAGCACAACGACCCCGTCGTGATGGTGCGCGCCTACGAGCTGCTCTCCGAGCGGGGCGACTGGCCGCTGCACCTCGGTGTCACCGAGGCCGGCCCGGCGTTCCAGGGCACCATCAAGTCGGCCACCGCGTTCGGCGCCCTGCTCAGCAAGGGCATCGGCGACACGATCCGCGTCTCCCTCTCGGCCCCGCCGGTCGAGGAGGTCAAGGTCGGCAACCAGATCCTGCAGGCGCTCAACCTGCGGCCCCGCAAGCTCGAGATCGTGTCCTGCCCGTCGTGCGGTCGCGCCCAGGTGGACGTGTACACCCTCGCCGAGAAGGTCACGGCGGGCCTGGAGGGCATGACCGTCCCGCTGCGCGTCGCCGTCATGGGCTGCGTCGTCAACGGCCCGGGCGAGGCCCGCGAGGCCGACCTCGGCGTGGCGTCGGGCAACGGCAAGGGCCAGATCTTCGTCAAGGGCGAGGTCATCAAGACCGTTCCCGAGGCGATGATCGTCGAGACCCTCATCGAAGAGGCGATGCGGATCGCGGACGAGATGCCCACGCCGGAGAATGAGGCACAGGCCGGTTCGCCGGTCGTCTCGGTCGGCTGAGCCGGAGCAGCACCTCGGACTCGGGCGATACTGAAGAGTCGGACTCGAACGGAGCAAGGCATGGCTCGGTGGCGCACCCCGGTTCCGGCCGGGGCGCGCCCTGACGGGCCGCTCGAACCGGGCGAAGGGGACATTCGTTCGCAGCTCGATCGCGGCGAGGTCCTCGCCCGGGCCCTGACGCGTGCCGACCTGACGGCGGCGCTCGCGGTCTGTGCGGTCGACCCCGTCGCCTCGGTCCTCGCCACGGCGCGCCTGGAGATCGCGGCGCGCTCCGGGTTCGGCGCGGCCGCAGGCCAGGCGTGGGGGTTCCCCGCCGTCGGCCCGCTCGAGGCGGTGTGCTGGTCCGGCGCCAACCTGGTGCCCGTGGTCCCGATCAGCGAGCGCGCCCGGCGTGCCGAGGCGATCGCCGCCTTCACGGCGGTCGCCCGCGTGTACGGGCGTCGGTCGTCGTCGATCGTGGGGGAGCAGCGGGCCGCGCTCGCGCTCTGGGAACGGCTGTCCCCGCACTGGCCGCCGGCCCGGGACATCCGCGCCGACCAGCCGTCGATGGCCATCGGGACGGCGCCCTCGGTGCCGCCCGAGCCCACGGTCCGCCGCTCGGTCCCGGCCGAGCTGGAACTCGTGCTCCCGGCATGCGTGCGCATGTTCACCGAGGAGGTCGGCTACTCGCCGGTCGCCTCCGGCGGCTCCGCCTACGCGGAGCGCGTCAAGTCGCTCATCGCGGAGGGGCGGTCGTTCGTCCGCCTCGTGCCCGACGGCACCGGGCGGCCCGCCGTGGGCTTCAAGGCCGAGCTCGGCGCGGTGGCCGGCGGGGTGGCCCAGGTGCAGGGCGTCTGGGTGGAGCCGGCGTTCCGGGGCCGCGGCTGGTCGGAGTCGGGCATGGCCGCGGTGGTCGAGACGACCCGCGCGTCCGTCGCGCCGATCGTCTCGCTGTACGTGAACGCCTACAACGAGCGGGCCATGGCCGCCTACCGGCGGGTCGGCTTCGAGCAGGTCGGCACCTTCGCGACCGTCCTGTTCTGAACTCTTCCCTTCGAGGCCCGGGTTTCTTCGCTTTCGCGCGCCTCAGAGCGAAGAAACCCGGGCCTCGAAGGAGTGGGGCGGGTTCGGTGATGGCGGTTCAGCGCAGCAGCTTGGACATGCGGCGGTCGGCCAGCGGCTTGCCGCCCGTCTGGCAGGTGGGGCAGTACTGCATCGACCGGTCGGCGAACGACACCTCGTGCACCGTGTCGCCGCACGGGACGCCGTTCCAGCCCGGGCAGGGGAGCCCCGTCCGGCCGTGCACCCGCATCCCGGCCCGCTTGGCGTCCTTGAGCTCCTTGGCGGGCTTGCCCGACGCCGCCGCGATCGCCTCCGTGAGCACGTCGCCGATTGCCGTGTGCAGCCGGGCGGTCTCCTCGGGCGTGAACGTCCCGGTCAGCTTGTACGGGCTGAACCGGCCCACGAGCAGGATCTCGTCGCTGTAGGCGTTGCCGATGCCGGCGATGGCCCGCTGGTCGCGCAGCAGGCCCTTGACCTGCTGGTTCTTCGCCGCCAGCAGCTGGGCCAGCACGTCGGTGGTGAACTCGGGCGCCAGCGGCTCCACGCCCAGGGAGGCGATCATCTCGACGTCGGCCGGGTCGCGCACCACGTGCACCGCGAGCCGCTTGCGGGTTCCCGCCTCGGTCAGGTCGAATCCGGAGCCGTCGTCGAGCCGTACGCGCAGGGCGAGGACGGCGCCCCGGCTGGACCCGCCGAGCGACGGCCGGACGGGCTTGGTCGACAGGGCGTCCGACCAGCGCACCCAGCCGCCCCGGGAGAGATGGAAGACCAGGTGGAGCGGGGCGTCGGTGGGCGCCGAGCCAGCGGGGGAGACCGCCAGATCCAACCACTTGCCGTGCCGCGCCACGTCCGTGACCTGGCCCCCGGCGAGCGCCGCGGGCGGCGGGTCGAACGTCTTGAGCGCGGCGATCGAGCCGACCTCCACCGCGCTGACCGTGCGTCCCGCGGTCCGTGCGCGCAGGAAGTCGGCGAGCGCGGCGACCTCGGGCAGCTCCGGCATGGCCTCATCCTCCGCAACTTCCCGGAACTCGGCAAGGTAGGCACCACGAATTCCGGGCGAGCCGCGGCGCCTCGCGCGGATAGGCTGTGCCCCATGTCTTCCGCACGCCTCACCCAGGGCGACGTGCTGCGCATGTCGTCCCTCTTCGTCCGTACCCTGCGCGAGGACCCGGCCGAGGCCGAGGTCGCCAGCCACAAGCTCCTCGTGCGGGCCGGGTACATCCGCCGGGCCGCGCCGGGCATCTACTCGTGGCTGCCGCTCGGCCTGCGGGTGCTGGCCAAGATCGAGGCGATCGTCCGCGAGGAGATGGTCGCGATCGGCGGCCAGGAGGTGCACTTCCCGGCGCTGCTGCCGCGAGAACCCTACGAGGCGACGGGCCGCTGGGAGGAGTACGGCGCCGGCCTGTTCCGGCTCAAGGACCGCAAGGACGCCGACTACCTGCTCGCGCCCACGCACGAGGAGATGTTCGCGCTCCTGGTCAAGGACCTGTACTCGTCGTACAAGGACCTGCCGGTCACGCTCTTCCAGATCCAGACCAAGTACCGCGACGAGGCGCGCCCCCGCGCGGGCCTGATCCGCGGGCGCGAGTTCATCATGAAGGACTCGTACTCGTTCGACGTCAAGGACGAGGGACTGGACGTCAGCTACCAGAAGCACCGCGAGGCGTACGAGAAGATCTTCACGCGGCTCGGCCTGGACTACGTGATCGTCTCGGCGATGTCGGGTGCCATGGGCGGCTCCCGCTCCGAGGAGTTCCTCTCGCCCTCGCCCATCGGCGAGGACACGTTCGTGCGCTCGCCCGGCGGCTACGCCGCCAACGTCGAGGCCGTGGTCACGCCCGTCCCCGAGGCGATCCCGTACGACGACGCCCCCGCGGCCCACGTCGAGGACACGCCGGACACCCCGACGATCGCCACGCTGGTCGACGTCGCCAACACGAAGTTCCCGCGCCCCGACCGGCCCTGGACGGCAGCCGACACCCTGAAGAACGTGGTGCTCGCGCTGGTCCAGCCCGACGGCACCCGCGAGCTGGTCGTCGTCGGCCTGCCCGGCGACCGCGAGGTGGATCTCAAGCGCATCGAGGCGGCGCTGACCCCGGCCGAGCCCGAGGCCGCCACCGAGGAGGACTTCAAGAGGTTCCCGCAGCTCGTCAAGGGCTACATCGGCCCGCAGGCGCTCGGCCCCCAGGGCGAGCAGGTCGAGGGCGACGACGGCGAGAAGGTCCCCGCCATCCGCTACCTGCTCGACCCCCGCGTCGTGCCCGGCACCCGCTGGATCACGGGCGCCAACGAGCCCGGCAAGCACGTCTTCGACCTGGTGGCCGGCCGCGACTTCACTGCCGACGGCACCGTCGAGGCCGCCGAGGTGCGCCCCGGCGACCCGGCCCCCGACGGCTCCGGCCCGCTGGAGCTCGCCCGCGGCATCGAGATGGGCCACATCTTCCAGCTCGGCCGCAAGTACGCCGAGGCCCTGGGGCTCGTCGTGCTCGACGAGAACGGCAAGCAGGCCGTGGTGACGATGGGCTCGTACGGCGTCGGCGTCACGCGTGCCCTGGCCGCGCTGGCCGAGGCCAACCACGACGAGCGCGGCCTGGCGTGGCCGGCGCACGTGGCTCCGGCGCACGTGCACCTCATCGCGGGGGGCAAGGATGCCGCGGTGTTTGAGGCGTCCGCGAAGATCGCGGACGAACTCGCCGCCCGCGGCGTCGAGGTGCTCTACGACGACCGGGCCGGCAAGACGTCGATCGGCGTGAAGTTCAAGGACGCCGAGCTGCTTGGTGCTCCGCTCGTGGTCACCGTGGGCAAGTCCCTCGCTGACGGCGTGGTCGAGGTCCGGCCGCGCGCGGGCGAGGCGGAGCAGTTCCCCGTCGACGGCATCGTGGACGCCGTGGTCGAGCGGGTCGAGGCCCTGCTCGGCTGAGGCCGGGGTCGAGCCCGACCGTCGGGCGAGACCGTCAGGCGAGCTCCGGCAGTCCCGGGAACGGGACTGCCGGCGCGCCCCAGCGGGCGCCGGCGAGCGTGGTGTCCGTGAGCAGCGCGACCAGCACGGCGCGCGTGCCCGGCTCGGCCCGGCCGACCAGCGAGGCGTAGTTCTGCGCCAGGCCGTTCTCGAGGTCGCGGGCGAGGTCCGTCGTGGTGGTGTCCGGTCCGGGCACCGCATAGGCGACGCGCCGCGGGTCCTGGTCGGTGCCGGCCGTCCCCGCGAGGACGGCCCAGTCCCGGGCCCGCGCGCGGTGCACGACGGCTCGGTCGAGCGCCTGCGTGCGGATCGGCTCGTCGGCCTGCGCCGCCCGTACCTCGAGCGCGTAGGCCGCCGTGTCCTCGGCCAGGATCAGGGCGCTCAGGTCCTCGGCGGCCAGACCGGTGGGTGCCACGGGCGCCTCTTCGCTCGTGGCCGACGCCGGCGTCGCCGAACCCTCGTCGCCCTCGCTGGGCTCCGGAGCGGGATCGGCGGGCTCGGGGATCACCGTGGAGGGCAGGGCGGGGCCGTCCGCGCCGGTGAGCTGCGCGAGGGTCCGGGCGTGCTGCGTCTGCGACGTGGAGATCGAGGCGAGCAGCCGGCCCAGCGGCCCGGACTGCGCCTGGTCGGCGGCGGCCCGGGTGCGCGTCGCGGCGTCGCGCAGCGACGTGACCACGGCGCGCGGCGTGGGCTCCTCGGCGGTCGCGGAGGGCGAGGAGCCGGAGTCCTCGGACACGATGTCGCCGAGGCCCGAGTCGTACTCGCCGCCGAGCTCCTCCGCCTGCACGGTCGCCGTCTCGGCGATGACGGTGAGCTCGGTCCTGACGTCGGCCCTGATGCCGTCCGACGTCGCGGCGGCCTCGGCCTGGTCGGCCACGAGCAGCGCGTCGGCCACCGCCGTGCGCCGCAGGACCTCCGCCGCGTCCGGCACCGGCTCGGTCGGCGGCGGTGTCTCGAGCCGTAGCCCGCAACCTGAGAGAATGATCGCGCAGGTCAGGGCCAGCGCGGTCAGGCCTGACCGGCGTCGGGTGCGGGCCGTGCGGTTCGAGGCGTTCATCGTGGCCGATGATGCCATGTTCCGGAACCCCGTTCGTCCCCGGCCGGTTGCGGTCGGGTCACGGACATCACGTTCTTCGCGAAGTGCCGAGGTCCGACGCTTCGTTAGGCTTGACGCAGACAACAACAGCACATCGGTCGAACCGTTCCGGCTCGAACCGTGCCCCCGCCCGGGGGAGCCGACGGGAGGCAGTCGATGACACAGCAGGCGGATGCGGTCCGCGAGGTGGTGGGACCGGTGGTCGAGGCCGCGGGGCTCTACCTCGAGGAGGTGAGCGCCACCCGGGCGGGCAGCAAGTCCGTGGTCCGGGTCACCGTCGACCTGCCGGACGACGCCGTGGGCAGCCTCGACTCCGACGTCCTCGGCGACGTGTCGCGCGCGATCTCCGCGGCGCTGGACACGGACGACGTCGTCGCCGGCGCCTACACGCTCGAGATCTCCACGCCGGGCACGTCCCGGCCGCTGACCGAGCTGCGGCACTTCAAGCGCGCCCGGACGCGGATGGTGACGCTCAAGCTCACCGACGGCAGCAGGGTCGAGGGCCGGCTGACCGACGTGCTCGACGACGCCGACGGCGCCGTGCTGGTGCTCGACGACGACCGGCGGCTCCCCGCCGGCGACGTCGCCCGGGGCAAGGTCGAGGTCGAGCTGCGACGGCTCGAGGACGCCCAGGATGCCGAGGATTCGGAACTGGGCGAGAGTGCAGGTGAAGACACCGACGAGGACTCGCACGGTGCCGCTACGGACAACACGACCGAGGGTCACCCCGGCCGCAACGAGGAAGGCTGACATGGACATCGACATGAGCACGCTCCGGATGCTGGAGCGCGAGAGGGACCTCAGCCTGGACGTCCTCGTCGCGGCCATCGAGCAGGCGCTCCTCTCGGCCTACCACCGCACCCCGGACGCCTACAACCGGGCCCGGGTCGAGGTCGACCGCGCGTCGGGCCACGTGACGGTGTGGGCGCGCGAGGAGCTGCCGATCGCCGCGGACCCCGAGGACCCGGACGCGCGTCCCGTGGTGGAGCTCGGGCCCGAGTTCGACGACACGCCCCAGGACTTCGGCCGCATCGCGACCGCGACGGCCCGCCAGGTGATCGTCCAGCGGCTGCGCGACGCCGAGGACGACCAGGTGCTCGGCACCTTCCGTGGCAAGGAGGGCGAGGTCCTGGCCGGCGTCATCCAGCAGGGCCGCGACCCGCGCATGGTGCTCGTGGACGTGGGCGGCACCGAGGCCGTGCTGCCCCCGCACGAGCAGGTGCCGACCGAGGAGTACGTGCACGGCGAGCGGCTGCGCGCGTACGTGGTGGAGGTCAGCCGCGGAATGAAGGGTCCCCAGATCACGTTGAGCCGTACGCACCCGAACCTGGTGCGCAAGCTCTTCGAGCTCGAGGTCCCGGAGATCGCGGACGGCTCGGTGGAGATCACCGCCATCGCCCGCGAGGCGGGGCACCGCACCAAGATGGCCGTGCGGTCCCGGGTGTCCGGGCTCAACGCCAAGGGTGCGTGCATCGGCCCGATGGGTGCCCGCGTGCGCGCCGTCATGGCGGAGCTGCACGGCGAGAAGATCGACATCGTCGACCACAGCGACGACCCCGCGTCCTTCGTGGCCAGCGCGCTGTCGCCGGCCCGTGTGTCGTCTGTCACAGTGGTCGACGCCGACGCGCGTGCCGCTCGGGCGATCGTCCCCGACTACCAGCTGTCGCTCGCGATCGGCAAGGAAGGGCAGAACGCCCGGCTCGCCGCGAAGCTGACGGGGTGGCGGATCGACATCCGCTCGGACGAGGCGGCCGACGCCGACGCAGGTGGCGCCGCCGCCGACGCACAGAGCGGCCGGTAACGCCCGGTGGGTCGGCGCGGTAGACTGTCCGAGTCTGGGCCGCGTGCTCGTCCTTCGACATACCCCGCTTCGCCTGTCATGGGCCCGGTGCGGACGTGTGTCGGATGCCGGGGGCGTGACCAGCGGTCTGCACTCCTGCGTCTGGTGCTGGACACCCCGATGCATGATGTCGACGTGGCAGAGCCACGGCGCATCGTCGTCGACGTCCGTGCCTGTCTGCCGGGTCGCGGCGCCTGGGTCCACCCGGTGCCGCAGTGCCTGGAGCTCGCCGAGCGCCGCAGGGCCGTCCCCCGCGCACTGCGCACCGACGGGCCCCTCGACCTCGGCGAGGTACGAGCACACCTCGGCCGGTGAGGGTGCCGACCGCACGACCGTTCCGACCGGGCGCGACAGAGCGCCCGGCCGAATCATGAAGTTCGTCGACAAGGAAGCGGGTTTGAAGCCGATGGGCACCCGATGAGTCCCCAGCGATGAGTACGCAGTACTAACGGTGGTCCTCCCTGTCCCGGGACGGACCGAGACAGGAGAGATGTGGCGAAGATCCGCGTTCACGAGCTGGCTAAGCAGCTCGGAGTGGAGAGCAAGACCCTGATGGGCGAGCTGAAGGCCGCGGGCGAGTTCGTCCGCTCGGCCTCCTCGACCCTCGAGGCCCCGGTCGAGCGAGCGATGCGCGACAAGTTCCCCGTCGGTGGCGCCGGCGGCGCGTCCGACAAGGGCGCTGCGGCGAAGCCTGCCGCGAAGAGCGCGCCGAAGCCGGCCGCGAAGCCCGCGGCCCGGATGCCTGCCGAGGCGGCACCCGCCCCGGCTCCCGCACCGGCCCCGGCACCCAAGTCCGAGGCGGCACCCGCACCCGCGCCCGCCCCGGCACCGACCCCTGCGCCGGCGGCTCCCGCCCCGGCCCCGGCGGCCGAGCAGACCCCTGTGGCCCCCGCGGCATCGGCCTCGCCGGCCGCCGCGGCGCCCAAGCCCGGTGCGCCGAAGCCGGCCGCCGCGGCGCCCAAGCCCGGTGCGCCCAAGCCCGCCGCCGCCCCCTCGGGCTCGCGTCCGGGTGGTCGTGACGGCGGCCGTGGTGGCCGTCCGGGCGGCGGCAACCCGCGCCCGGGCAACAACCCCTTCGCGACCAGCCAGGGCATGCCCCGTCCCGGTGGCGGCCGTGGTGGCCGTCCTGCGGCCGGTGGCGGCGAGCGTCCCGGTGGCGGCAACCCGCGTCCGGGCAACAACCCGTTCGCGACCAGCCAGGGCATGCCGCGTCCGGGGCAGCGCCCCGAGCGCAGCGAGTCGGCCGGCGAGCGCCCGGGCGGTCCCCGTCCCGGTGGTCCGCGTCCCTCGGCGCCCCGTCCCGGTGGCACCGGTGGCGGCGGCCCGCGCCCGAACCCCGGCATGATGCCGGGCAAGACCAACATGCCGCGTCCGGGTGACCGCCCGGCTCCGGGTGGTGGCCGTGGTCGCCCCGGTGGCGGCGGCGGTGGCCGTCCCGGTCCCGGTGGCGCCGGCGGTGCCGGTGCTCCGGGTCGTCCCGGTGGTGGCGGCGGCTTCGGCGGCCCGCGCCGGGGTGCCGGTGGTCGCGGTGCGACGCAGGGTGCCTTCGGGCGCGCCGGCGGCAAGCCGGTCCGCGGCCGTAAGTCGCGCCGGGCGAAGCGCCAGGAGTTCGAGGCGATGCAGGCCCCGTCGCTCGGCGGTGTGCAGGTTCCCCGCGGCAACGGCAGCACGGTCGTGCGCCTGCGCCACGGTGCGTCGCTGAACGACTTCGCCGACAAGATCGACGCGAACCCCGCGGCGCTCGTGACCGTCCTGTTCCACCTGGGCGAGATGGCCACGGCCACGCAGTCGCTCGACGAGGACACGTTCGGCACGCTGGCGACCGAGCTCGGCTACCAGATCGAGATGGTCTCGGCCGAGGAGGAGGACCGCGAGCTGCTCGGGTCGTTCGACATCGACCTGGAGGCCGAGGAGGCAGGGGAGTCCGACGACGACCTGGCCGCCCGTCCGCCGGTCGTGACCGTCATGGGTCACGTCGACCACGGTAAGACCAAGCTGCTCGACGCCATCCGCAAGTCGGACGTGGTGGCGGGCGAGCACGGTGGCATCACGCAGCACATCGGTGCCTACCAGATCACGCACGAGCACGAGGGCACCGAGCGTGCCATCACGTTCATCGACACCCCGGGTCACGAGGCGTTCACCGCCATGCGTGCCCGTGGTGCCCAGGTCACGGACATCGCGATCCTCGTGGTCGCGGCCGACGACGGCGTGATGCCGCAGACGGTCGAGGCCGTGAACCACGCGCAGGCCGCCGGCGTGCCGATCGTCGTCGCCGTCAACAAGATCGACGTCGAGGGCGCCAACCCGGCGAAGGTGCGTCAGCAGCTCACCGAGTACAACCTGGTGGCCGAGGAGTACGGCGGCGACACGATGTTCGTCGACGTCGCGGCCAAGCCGGGGATCGGCATCGACGACCTCATCGAGGCCGTCCTGCTGACCGCCGACGCAGCCCTCGACCTGCGCGCCAACCCGTCCAAGGACGCGCGCGGTGTCGCGATCGAGGCCAACCTCGACAAGGGTCGCGGCCCCGTGGCCACGGTGCTGGTCCAGTCGGGCACGCTGCACGTCGGCGACTCGATCGTCGCCGGCACGGCCCACGGCCGCGTGCGTGCGATGTTCGACGAGCACGGCAACGCGGTCGACGCCGCGACGCCCGCCCGTCCGGTCCAGGTGCTGGGTCTCACCAGCGTCCCGAGCGCCGGCGACACGTTCCTCGTGGCGCCGGACGACCGCACGGCACGTCAGATCGCCGAGAAGCGTGAGGCCGCCGAGCGCGCCGCGACGCTGGCCAAGCGCCGCAAGCGGATCAGCCTCGAGGACTTCGACTCCGAGCTCAAGAAGGGCAAGGTCGAGAGCCTCAACCTCATCCTCAAGGGCGACGTGTCCGGTGCCGTCGAGGCACTCGAGGACGCGCTGCTCAAGATCGACGTGGGCGAGGAGGTCGAGCTGCGCGTCATCCACCGTGGTGTGGGTGCGATCACGCAGAACGACGTCAACCTGGCCACCGTCGACAGCGCCGTGATCATCGGCTTCAACGTGAAGTACGGCGAGCGCGTCGAGGAGCTGGCGGAGCGCGAAGGCGTCGACGTCAAGTTCTACTCGGTCATCTACCAGGCGATCGAGGACGTCGAGGCGGCCCTCAAGGGCATGCTCAAGCCGGAGTACGAGGAGGTCCAGCTCGGGACCGCGGAGATCCGTCAGGTCTTCCGTTCCTCGAAGTTCGGCAACATCGCCGGTTCGGTGGTCCGCTCGGGCACCATCCGACGCAACTCGAAGGCGCGCGTGCTCCGCAACGGCACCGTCGTGGGGGACAACCTCACGATCGAGTCGCTGCGTCGCGAGAAGGACGACGTCACCGAGGTCCGCGAGGGCTTCGAGTGCGGTATCGGTCTCGGGTCGTTCAACGACGTCACCGAGGGCGACATCATCGAGACCTTCGAGATGCGCGAGAAGCCGCGCGACTGATCTCCGATCGCCGAGTCAGCATGCTGGTCCGCGTCCCGCAGGGGTTTGCTCCCTGTGGGTCGCGGACCAGCATGCTGACTCGGCGCATGTGAAAGGACTGGACCATGGTCGACAACCCGCGGGCTCGCAAGCTCGCCGACCGCATCAAGGTGATCGTCGCGCAGATGATCGACTCGCGGATCAAGGATCCGCGGCTCGGCTTCGTGACGGTCACGGACGTCCGCGTCACCGGCGACCTGCAGAACGCCTCGGTGTTCTACACGGTCTACGGCTCGGACGAGGACCGCGAGGGCACGGCCGCGGCGCTGAAGAGCGCCACGGGCATGATCCGCTCCGAGGTGGGCAAGCAGACCGGTGTGCGCCTGACGCCCACCATCGAGTTCCACCTCGACTCGGTCCCCGACACGGCCGCGCACCTCGACGCCGCGCTGATCGAGGCGCGCAAGCGGGACGCCGAGCTCGAGGCACTGCGTGCCGGTGCCCGGTACGCGGGCGACGAGGACCCGTACAAGAAGCCGCGCGAGGACGACGCCGAGGCCGAGTGACCTCCGACCCCGCGCTCGCGCGTGACATCGACGCCGCCTGCCGCCTGACCGGGACGTTCACGCTCCGGTCGGGCCAGGCGGCGTCGGAGTACTTCGACAAGTACCTGTTCGAGACGGACCCGGCGCTGCTGGCCCGGGTCGCCCGTCAGATGGTGCCGCTCGTCCCCGCCGGCGCCGAGCTGCTCGGCGGCCTCGAGCTCGGCGGGGTGCCGATCGTGACCGTGCTGAGCGGCCTCACCGGCGTCGGCGCGCTGTTCGTGCGCAAGCAGGCCAAGGAGTACGGCACCGCGAAGCTCGCGGAGGGGCCGCCCGTCGAGGGCCGCCGGGTCGTACTGGTCGAGGACGTGATCACCACCGGCGGCGCCGTCCGCGACGCGACGTCGGCGCTCCGGGCCGCCGGCGCGCTCGTCGACACCGTGGTGTGCGCCATCGACCGCAGCCCGGCCGGCAGCACACCCCTGGCCGACGTCGGCGTGGAGGTCCGCGCCGTCCTCACCAGGGCCGACCTCGACGCCGCGCGGCGCATGCCGGGCGCGGGATACTGATCCCCATGACCTCTTCCACCTCGCAGGCTCCCGCGCGCCGTCCCACGGCCGCCGACGGGTTCGTCGTGGTCGACAAGCCGCAGGGCTGGACCAGCCACGACGTCGTCGGGCGGATGCGGCGGCTGGCCGGGACCCGCAAGGTCGGCCACGCCGGCACGCTCGACCCGATGGCGACGGGCGTGCTCGTGCTCGGGATCGGCCGGGCGACGAAGCTGCTGACCTACGTGGTGGGCGCCGACAAGGACTACGACGCCACGATCCGGCTGGGCGTGGCCACGGCCACGGACGACGCCGAGGGCACGGTGGCGGAGGTGGCCGGCCCGGACGCCGTCGAGCGCGTGGACCGGGCAGCGCTGGACGCCGCGATCGCCGATCTCACGGGCGACATCCTGCAGGTGCCCACGTCCGTGTCCGCGATCAAGGTGGACGGCAAGCGCGCCTACGCGCGCGTCCGGGCGGGGGAGGAGGTCGCGCTGCGGGCGCGGCCCGTCACCGTCTCCCGGTTCGAGGTGCTGGACGTCCGGACGACGACGGCCAGGGTGCCCGACGGCGCCCTGACCGACACCTACGTCGAGCCCGCGGCCGGCGACCCCGCGGACGGCTCGCCCGCGGCCGGCGATCCCGACGCCGAGCCCGCCGTGGCCCCCACGGCCGCGGAACCCGGCGACGGTCCCACCCGCGAGGTGCCCGTGGTCGACGTCGACGTGCGCGTCACCGTCTCCTCCGGCACCTACGTGCGCGCCCTGGCCCGCGACCTCGGCGCGGCGCTCGGCACCGGCGGCCACCTGACCGCGCTGCGCCGCACGCGCGTGGGCGGCTACCCGCTGGACGGCGCCCGCACGCTGGAGGAGCTGGAGGCGCAGGCCGACGCCGACGGCACGCTGGCCACGCTCCCGCTGGCCGACGCCGCGCGCGGCACGTTCCCGGTGCGCGAGCTCGACGAGGCCGAGGTGCGGGCGCTCGGTTACGGCCAGTGGGTCGAGCCGTCGGGTCGCGCCGACGTCGTGGCGGCGCTCTCGCCGTCGGGCACGCTCGTGGCGCTGCTGGAGGACACGAAGCGCCGCGGCGAGAGCCTCGCCAAGCCCGTCCTGGTGCTCGCCCCCGCTCCATGAGCGGAGCGGCGAGCACCGGGCGAGCACCAGGCACGCCTGCCTGGTCGGCGGGGCGTGGGTCAGGCCGGCGCGGTCAGGACCGGGGCTTGCCGGCTGCGGCCGGTGGTGCGGGCGTGGCCCACGACGGACAGCAGCACCCCGGCCCCTGCCCAGACCGCGAGCGCCAGCCAGGCCGCCGACGCGTCGGCGTCGGGGAAGTACGAGACGTCGCGCAGCAGGGTGGCGCCGGCGCCCGGCGGCAGCCACTGACCGATCTCGCCCCAGTGCCAGGGCAGGAACTCGGGCGGCATCGCCGCGCCTGAGATCGGGTTGCCGATCAGCATCATGAGGACGGGGCCGAGTGCGATGCCGGGGCGGCCGAGCACCGCGACGAACCCGGTGATGGGTGCGGCGATCGCGGCGATCGAGAGGGCGAGCGTGGCGCCGTCGAGCAGCCAGTCGCCCTGGACGGTGCCGAACCAGAAGTGCAGGATGCCCACGAGGATGCCGCCTCCGACCACCGAGTAGACGGTGACGGCGAGCACCCGGCGCAGGGCCCCGTTGACGGCGAGCGAGATGCCGATGCCGCCGATCATGCCGCCCAGGAGGATCGGGAACATCGCGGCCGCGAGGCCGGAGCCGCGGGGGTCGTCGTCGGACAGCGGGACCACGTCCGTGACGGTCACCTGGGGAACGTCGGGCAGCGCGGGGGCCTCGGCCGTGCCGCGCTCCGGCGTGTGCGGCTGCTCGCCGCGTGCGGCGGCCTCGAGCGCCTGCTGGACGGCGGTCTGCGCCGCCTGGGCGGCCTGCTCCTGGGCCGCGGCGAGGGCCGCAGCGGTCGCGGCGTCGGCCTGCTCCTGGATCCCGCGCTGCAGCTGCGCGGCGATCTGGGTCATGAGCTGGTGCGTGGCCGTGCTCGCCGCGGACGCGGTGAGCACCTCGGGCGCCTCGCCCGCCGTCGGGTCGCCCAGCACGAGGCCGCCGTAGACCTCGCGGCTCTCGACGGCCTCCACGGCGGCGGCCCGGTCGTCGGCCTGGATCAGCTCGACGGCTCCGGGCTGGGCCTCGTCGAGGTTCTCGCGGAGGCCGCTGACGGCGCCGGCGGACCCGACGACGGCGACCGGCAGGTCGCGTGGCTCGGCCGTGACCGAGGGCCAGGAGAAGGCGAGCACGAACACGGTGAGCACGAGGGTGAGGGCCAGCGCGACTCCGATGACCCGGCCTGCCGGGGTGTGGGGCGCTGGTGCGTCGTAGGACAAGGGCTGCTCCGTATCTAAAAAAACGAACGCTCGTTCTTTATGGGCAACCATGCTCCGCGACCGTATGCTTGTCAATCTCCTGGGCTTCCCAGGTCTCGACGACGGAGGTGCCGGTGCCGAAGATCAGTGACGCGCGTCGGGACGCCCGCCGTGCCGAGATCCTGGAGGCGGCCCGGCGCGCGTTCGCCGCGAAGGGCTACCAGCACACCTCGATGGCCGAGGTGATCGCGGAGGCCGGGCTGTCGACCGGCGCGGTCTACGGGTACTTCGAGGGCAAGCGCGAGCTGTTCGCGGCTGTGGCCAGGACCACACTGAGCCGCCGGAACGCGGATCTCGAGGCCGCCGCGGCGGACGGCGACCCGCCGGCCCCCGCCGAGGTGCTGGAGATCGTGCTGCGGGGTGTGCTGTCCGAGGGCTTCGAGCTCCCGCTGCTGCTGCAGCTCTGGGGCGAGGCCACCGTGGACCCCGAGATGCGCGGCGTGGTGAACACGGGGTTCACGGAGCTCAGGAACGCCTTCCGCGCCGCCCTGACGCGCTGGTTCGCGGCGCACCCGGAGCACGCGCCAGACGGCGCCGAGTCAGCCGCGGAGGACCTGCTCCCGGCCCTCATGGGCCTCGGCCAGGGCTACATCTTCCAGTCGGCGATGTTCGACGAGTTCGACTCCCGGGCCTACCTGGACGCGGCGCGCCGGATCCTGCCGAGCTGACCCCGGATCGCACGGGCGACGGCGGGCGGGCGCACGACCGCCGAAACACGCCGTAGGCTTTTGGCGACCGGTGCGGGACGCGGCGTGAGCGGCTCCCGCACCCGCGCCACCCGATTCATGAGGAGCAACCCGCGTGCAGCTGTGGACGGACCTGGAACAGGTTCCCCCGGGATTCGGGCCATCAGTGGTGACGATCGGCAACTTCGACGGCGTCCACCGCGGCCACCAGGCGGTGCTCGACCGCATCCTCCGGCTCGCCCGGAGCGACGCGGCCCGCGCCGTCGCCGTGACCTTCCACCCGCACCCCTCCGCGGTGCACCGGCCCGACTCGGCCCCCGAGCTGATCACGGGCCTGGAGGACCGCCTGGCGCTCATGGAGCGCACCGGTCTCGACGCGACCCTGCTGGTCAACTACACCCTCGACTTCGCGGCGCAGACGCCCGAGGAGTTCGTGTCCCGGTACCTGGTCGACGGCCTGCGGGCCCGCACCGTGGTGGTGGGGCACGACGTGCGCTTCGGCAAGCAGAACGCGGGCACGCTCGCCACGATGGTCGAGCTCGGCGGGCAGCACGGGTTCGAGGTCGTCGCGATCGAGGACGTCGGCGACTCGGCCGGCGAGGGCGACGGGCACCAGCGGTGGTCCTCGACGGCGGTGCGCGCGCTGCTCGCGGAGGGCGACGTGGACCAGGCCGCCGACGTGCTCGGCCGCCCGCACCTCGTGCGCGGCACCGTGGTGCACGGCGACGCGCGGGGCCGCGAGATGGGCTTCCCGACCGCCAACCTCGGCGACATCACCGGCCTGGTGCCGGCGGACGGCGTCTACGCGGGCTGGCTGCGTCGCGGCACCGCCGCGACCTGCGCGAGCCTCGCCGGTCCCGAGCACGACCGCGCGACCGCCTCCGGCGCCGGCCTGGGGCAGGAGGAGATCCTGCCCGCCGCGATCTCCGTGGGCACCAACCCGACGTTCGACGGCGTGGAGCGCCGCGTCGAGGCCTACGTGCTCGACCGCACCGACCTCGACCTGTACGACCAGACGGTCGTGCTCGAGTTCGTGGCGCACCTGCGCCCGACGCTGCGGTTCGACGGCATGGAGCCGCTGATCGCCCAGATGAACGACGACGTGGCGCGGGCCCGCAAGATCCTGCGGCCGTAGGGCGGGTGCTCGCTCCGTAAACTAAGATTCAATCTTAGTAAGATCCGATCTTAGTTTACGGGGGCGAGCATGGAGTTTCGTGGACGCGACTCGGACCTGCGCCGGCTCGCCGGCCTGCTGGACGGTGTCGAGGCAGGAACGGGCACCACGCGAGGCAAGGCACTGATCATGACCGGCCGGCGACGAGTCGGTAAGTCGCGTCTGGCGCAGGAGTTCTGCGATCGCAGCGGACGTGACTACCTCGTGTTCCAGGCGACCCGGGGGCGCAACGCGATGGCCGAGCGGCGAGAGTTTCTCGCCACGCTCACCCAGTCGAGCCTGCGCGCGCCCGAGATCTTCGCGCACCTGAGCCCACCGGACTGGAACGGAACGCTCCGCGCGCTCGCCGAGATCCTGCCGGGCGACAGTCCGACCGTCGTCGTCCTCGACGAGGTGCCCTGGCTCGTCGAGCAGGACCCGGAGTTCGAAGGGGCGCTCCAGACGGTCTGGGACCAGCACCTGTCGCACAAGCCCGTGCTGCTGCTGCTCATCGGCAGCGACCTGTCGGTCATGGAGGCCTTGCAGACCTACGGCCGACCCTTCTTCGGGCGCGCGACCAAGATCGACATCGCGCCGCTGAACCCGGCAGACGTCCAGGCGATGGCCGGCCTCAGTGCCGCCGACGCGATCGACGCGCACCTGATCACCGGTGGATTTCCCGAGATCGTCCAGACCTGGGCCTCCGGCCAGCCGCGGGTCGAGTTCCTCCGCGGCGCGCTGGGCGACCCGCTCTCGCCGCTTCTTGTCGCCGGCGAGCTCTCGCTGCTCGGTGAGTTTCCGGAGTCCTCGCGGAGCAGGGCGATCCTGGAGGCGGTGGGCGACGGCGAGCGGACGTTCTCGGCCATCGCCGCGGCGGCCGGGAGCTCGGGCGCCCTGCCGGCAGGCACCTTGAACCCTCTGCTCAGGACCTTGGAGGCCAAGCGGATAGTCGAGACCGACCTGCCGCTCTCGACGTCGTCGGACACGAAGAACAAGCGGTACCGCCTCGGGGACCCGTACCTGCGTTTCTGGCTCGCCTTCCTGCGGCGCGCGATACCTCTCGTCGAGCGCGGGCGCGGGGACCTGGCGCTCGACCGCATCGAGCGGTCGTGGAGCACGTGGCGTGGCAGGGCCGTCGAGCCGCTCGTCCGGGAGTCGCTGATCCGGCTCCTGCTCGGCTCCCGGTGGTCGGACGTCGAGGCGGTCGGCGGATGGTGGAACCGGCAGAACAACCCGGAGGTGGACCTGGTCGGTGCCGACCGTGCCCCGACGGCACGACGGGTCGAGTTCATCGGCTCCGTGAAGTGGTACGAGGCAGACACCTTTGGGCGGCACGAGCTCGACGACCTCGCCCGCGCCCGTGGCGTGGTGCCGGGAACAGACGGGGACACACCCCTGGTCGCCGTGGCCCGGAGCGGGTTCGACGCAGGTCTTCCGCTGGCGGAGCGCTGGGGACCGGAGGAGATCGTCGCGGCCTGGAGATGAGGCCCGGCGGGAGATCTACCGGCCGCTCGCGCGTTGGGGTGGACATGACGTACCTCGAGCTGTCCGACCTGGTGGTCGGGTACGGCGGCAACGCCGTCTGCGCACCCGTGAGCCTCACGCTGGGGGCCGGCGACATCGTCGCCGTGATCGGTGCCAACGGCACCGGCAAGTCCACCCTGCTGCGCACCGTGCTCGGCCTGCAGGAGCCGCTGTCCGGCACGGCGGGCGCGTTCGGCCGCGCCGTCGACGAGCGGGAGCGGCGCTTCCGCGCCCGCGTCGCGGGCGTGCTCGACGACGACGCGTTCTTTCCCGGCGTGACCGTCCGAGAGCACCTCGTGCTCACCGCGCGCGGCCACGGCGTGCCGGACGCCGGCGCCGTCACGGACCAGGTGCTCGACCACGTGGGCATCACGGAGCGCGCCGGCGCCATGCCGCACACCCTCTCGTCGGGGCAGCGCCGCCGGTTCCTGCTGGCGAGCGCCCTGGTGCGGCCGCGCGACCTGCTCGTGCTGGACGAACCGGAGCAGCGCCTCGACACCGCGATGCGGGCCCGGCTGGGCGACACGCTGCGCGCCGAGGCGGACGCCGGCACGGCCGTCCTGTTCGCCACCCACGATGACCGGCTCCTGGCGGCGACCGGCGCGAGCGCACTGCTGCTCTCCGACGCCGCCGCCGTGCTGCTGGAGCCCGCCGAGGCGCCCGGCGTGCTGGCGGGCTTCCGGTGACGGGCGAGGCGCCGGACGCCGGGACCGCAGCGCCCGACACCACAACTGCCGCGCATCCCGGGACCGCCGCTGCTGCCGGTGGGCTTCCCCGACTCGTCGCGGTCGACGAGGAGAGCCTCACCGGTGCCGAGCTGCGCCGGCTGACCGCGCGGGTGCGCGCCCACAACCTCCCCGCCGAACCGGGCCGGGTGGCGCTGGACGTCGCCGAGGTGGTGATCTCGCTCGCCCTGGTCGTGCTGTACCTGTGGGGGTTCGGCGGCCCGGTGCGGGAGCTGCTCGGCTCCGACGCGACCGCGTTCGGGCTCGGACCGGGCCTGGTCCAGGCCCTGGTCCTCGCGCTGGCGACGGTGGCCGGGGCGGCGGTCGCGCTGCGGCTCGGACCTGCCGGCCTGCCCGCGGCCGGGGTGCGCTGGTGGGTCCCCACCCCGGCCGACCGGACGGGGCTCACCTCGCCCTCGGTGGTCCGCGCGCTGCTCGCCGGGGTCGGCGCGGGCCTGGTCGCGGGCGGCGCGCCCGCCGCCCTGGCCGGCGTCGGCCTCGCGGGGGTCGGCCTGGACGCGGCGTTCGGCGCAGCCCTCGGGCTCCTGGTCGTCGCCGGCGCGGGTGCGCTCCAGGGGAGCGGGGCGACCTCGGGCAGCCTGCCGGGGCGGGTGCTCGACCTGCTGCTCGCCGCCGTCCCGGTGGCCGGCCTGGGCCTCGCGCTGTGGGCGCCCGCCTGGGGCGCCTGGACCGTGCCGTGGGCCGTGCCCGCGGCGCTGGCCGGGGCCGGCACCGTCGCCCTCGTGGTGTGGGAGCGCGGCCTGGACCGGCTCCGGGCGGGCGAGCTGCGCGCCCGCGCGTCGGCGGCCATGCAGGCCTCCGCCGCCCTCCTGTCGCTCGACGGCGGCGGCGTGAGCCGCGCCCTCGGCACCGGGCCGGCGGCGTCGCGCGCCTTCGCGTGGGTACCGCGGACCGCGCGCGGACCCGCCGGCGCCCTGCTCGCGGCCGACGCCACGCTCCTGCTGCGCTCGCCGGCGGCCCTCGCCGCGCTGCTCGCGCTGGCCTCGGCCGCGGCCGTGGCCGTGCAGGTGCCCGCACTGTCCGGCGGGATCGGGCTCTGGGCCGTGCTGGCCGGAGCGGGGTACGCGGGGGCGCTCGCGGGCGCCGGCGGGCCGCGCTCGGCGGGCGAGAACCCGCGGCTGGACGCCCTGGTGCCGCTGGGCGCCCGGACCACCCGCGCCGTCCGCACGGTGTGGCCGGCGCTCGCCGCCGGCGTCGTGCTGGCGCTCGTCGCGGTGGTGGGCGGCGGCGGGGTGTGGCCCGCTGTGGCCGCTCCTGCCGCCGTCGTGCTCGGGGCCGCCGCCGTCCGCTCGGCCTACCGCGGGCCCGTGCCCTGGGACGTGCCGATGATCGCCACCGCGGCGGGCGCGCTCCCGACGGGGCTGGTGCTGCATCAGCTCAAGGGGCCCGACGTGGCGCTGCTCGGCACCCTCCCGCTCGCCCTGTCCGTCGTGACGGGGGCGACGCCCGCCCTCGTCGTCGCGCAGGTGGTGGCGGCCGCCGGGGCGGTCTGGCGCGCGGCGCGCTGAGCCGCTGGTCCTGGGGCGGGGGCGGGGAGGCCGCGTCCGCCGTCCGCCCTGGCCGGCGGCCATTCACCCGCCGGCGTGTACGTGGCTGTGGCCCACGCCACTCCGTCACTGGTGGAGGACCTTCACCCCAGCGAAGGAGAGACCCATGGTCCAGACCACCCAGGCACCGCCGCAGGGCGACCCGAACCACAGCCCGCACGAGGCGGTCGACCTGGCGCAGACGCCGGCCGGCCGCACGGTCCGGCGGATCGGCCACGGCGGTGTGTTCGTGCCCGCCGACCCGGACGCCCCGGAGGAACCGCGGGACAGCACGGCCACGCTGATGCCGCGCACGGAGGCGGCCGTGCGTCGCGACCTGCGCGAGCACCGGTTCGACGCGACGACGTCGTTCGACTACCTCCTCCGCGACCTCGCGCGGGAGTTCCCGGACGCGCACCTGCCCGTGGGCGACCACGTGGCAGCGACCCGGGACGCGCTCATGCGACTGGGCGCCGGGATGATCGAGGCCCCGGTCGGCGCGCCCGCGACGCCGCCCGAACCGCCACGCGACTCCACGATCCCCAGCATCTACACCTACTGGGGCCAGTTCATCGACCACGACATCACGCTCAACACCAATGGCCCCGACGACGCCGTCGGACCGCGCGGCGACCAGGCGCTCGGCGACATCGTGAACGATCCGTTCCGGGCGTTCGCGCCGGACGTGGTGCGGCGCAGCCTGCACAACGGGCGCAACCCGCTGCTCGACCTGGACAGCCTGTACGGGTCGGGACCGCGGTTCCCGGGCGAGAAGGACCGCGGGACCACCCGCAGCGAGGCGGCGTACGTGCCGGACTCGGCCAAGCTGCGGCTCGGCCGGATCGGCACCGAGCCGTTCGGGCCGTTCTCGCTCGTGGCCCCGGGCGACGACCCGCAGCGGGACCTGCCGCGCAGCACCGAGCCGGGCAGCGAGCGCATGCCGCTCATCCCGGACAGCCGCAACGACGAGAACTTGATCGTCGCCCAGTTCCACGTGGCGATGATCCGGTTCCACAACGCGGTCGTGGACTGGGTGGCGCGGCACGAGCCGTGGAACGCGGTGACCCAGCGCGAGCTGTTCGACCGTGCGCAGGAGCTGGTGCGGTTCCACTACCAGTGGCTGGTCGTCAACGACTACCTGCGCACCCTGACGAAGGCCGGTGTGCTCGACTCGGTGCTGGCCACCGGGCCCACGCTGTTCCGGCCCGCGCGCCGGGTGTCGATGCCGCTGGAGTTCGCGGTGGCGGCCTTCCGGTTCGGGCACTCGATGGTGCGCGGCGCCTACGACTTCAACGTCAACTTCACCGGGAACGGCCCGGGCGGCGTCGCATCGCTCGACCTGCTGTTCCGGTTCACGGGCAACGGCGGCCTGTCGCCCAACCCGGCGAACCCCTCACCGGTGCTGCCGTCGAACTGGCCGGTCGAATGGCCTCGGCTGACCGACAAGGGCGACCCCCTGTCGTTCCGCATGGCCCGCAAGATCGACCCGTTCCTGGCCGACGGCCTGGGGCACCTGCTGAACGAGGGCAACACGGCCACCGACCCGATCAAGGCCCTGCTCAAGCAGCTCGCACAGCGCAACCTGCTGCGCGGCTACATGCTGGCGCTCCCGACGGGGGAGGCGGTGGCCGCCGAGCTGCGGGCCTGCCCGCTCACGCCCGAGCAGCTCCGGCGGAACGCGTCGCCCGAGGTGGTAGCCGCGCTCGACGCCCTCGACGGCACCCCCCTGTGGTACTACGTGCTCAAGGAGGCCGAGGTCCAGGGCAACGGCAACTTCCTGGGCGAGGTGGGCAGCCGCATCCTGGCGGAGACGTTCGTCTACCTGCTACGGCTCGACCCCGAGTCGTTCATGCGGCGGCCGGGCGGCGACTGGACGCCGGCGTACGGGGTCCGGTTCGACGACGGCCGGCTCATCACGACCATCTCGGACCTCCTGGCGTTCGGGGGAGTGTTCCCGATCGGTCAGGACGAGGCGGGTCAGCCGCTCTTCCGCCGCAACGGTGACGCCTACGCGGGCCACGACGGGGCCTGAGCTGCATCCGTGTCAGACGTACAGGTCACCCGGGTGACCTGTACGTCTGACACGTGGTGGAGGTCTCCGGCCCGCAGTCGGGCGGGGGCGTCGAGCACTGGTAATGTGGTACCGCCGTCAGAACGGCCGCGGATCCAGAGCGCCCCGGTGAATCAAGTCCCGGAGCACCGCGCAACAACACCGAAGGAGAGCCATGCCGCTCGACACTGCCACCAAGCAGCAGATCATTTCCGAGTACGGAACCAAGCCGGGCGACTCGGGTTCGCCGGAGGTGCAGATCGCGCTCCTCACGCAGCGCATCAAGGATCTCACCGAGCACCTGAAGGAGCACAAGCACGACCACCACAGCCGTCGTGGTCTGCTGCTCCTCGTGGGTCAGCGCCGTCGTCTCCAGGGTTACCTCAAGGGGATCGACATCGAGCGCTACCGCGCCCTGGTCGACAAGCTCGGCCTGCGCCGCTGATCATGCTTCCCACCAGCCCGGCCCCCGTCGCGGGGGCCGGGCTGGTCTGGTGAGATGCTGTAGTACGACAACCGAATACCGCCGCCCGTGACCTCGTCCGGTCCTCGGTAGTGGCTTCCCGAGTCTTTCCGCTCCACGCGAGCAGCGGCTCGGTGGGCCTCGATCGATGACCGTCGGGCACGGGGGCGTTCCAAGAGAACACCGAGAGAAGGAGGGCACCCGTGGAGGGTCCCGAGATCCAGTTCGCCGAGGCCGTGATCGACAACGGTCGCTTCGGCACCCGCACCGTCCGGTTCGAGACCGGACGCCTCGCCAAGCAGGCCGCCGGCTCCGTCGCCGCGTACCTCGACGGCGAGACCATGCTGCTGTCGACCACCGCGGCCGGCAAGCACCCCAAGGACCAGTTCGACTTCTTCCCGCTGACGGTGGACGTCGAGGAGCGGATGTACGCCGCGGGCCGCATCCCCGGCTCGTTCTTCCGTCGCGAGGGCCGTCCCTCGACGGAGGCGATCCTGGCCTGCCGCCTGATCGACCGCCCGCTGCGCCCCCTGTTCGTCAAGGGCCTGCGCAACGAGGTCCAGGTGGTCATCACCGTCATGGCGATCCACCCGGACGACGCCTACGACACGCTGGCCATCAACGCCGCGTCGGCGTCCACCCAGATCTCCGGCCTGCCGTTCGACGGCCCGGTCGGCGCGGTCCGCATCGCGCTGATCGACGGCCAGTGGGTCGCGTTCCCCAAGTACTCCGACAAGGAGCGCGCGGTCTTCGACATGGTCGTGGCCGGCCGCTCCGTCGGTGACGACGTCGCGATCGCCATGATCGAGGCCGAGGCGACGGACGGCGCCTGGAACCTCATCAAGAACGAGGGCGTCGCCGCGCCGACCGAGGAGGTCGTCGCCGAGGGCATCGAGGCGGCCAAGCCGTTCATCAAGGCCCTGTGCGACGCGCAGGTGGCGCTGGCCGGCCAGTCCGCCAAGGAGACGCAGGAGTTCCCGCTCTTCCCGGACTACCAGCCCGACGCGTACTCCGCCGTCGAGGCGGCCGTGACCGCGCCGACGCGCGACGCGCTGACCATCGCCGACAAGCAGCAGCGTGAGAACACGCTCGACGCGCTCAAGGCGACCGTCCACGAGCAGCTCGACGCGCAGTTCGAGGGCCGCGAGAAGGAGCTGTCGGCCGCGTTCCGCTCGCTCCAGAAGCAGCTCGTGCGCCAGCGCGTGCTGACCGACGGCGTCCGCATCGACGGCCGTGGCCTCGCGGACATCCGCACGCTCTCGGCCGAGGTCGAGGTGCTGCCCCGCGTGCACGGCTCCGCGATCTTCGAGCGTGGCGAGACCCAGATCCTGGGTGTCACCACGCTGAACATGCTCCGCATGGAGCAGCAGATCGACTCGCTCGGTCCGGAGACGCGCAAGCGCTACATGCACAACTACAACTTCCCGCCGTACTCGACCGGTGAGACGGGCCGCGTGGGCAGCCCGAAGCGCCGCGAGATCGGCCACGGCGCGCTCGCCGAGCGCGCCCTGGTGCCGGTCCTGCCGAGCCGCGAGGAGTTCCCCTACGCGATCCGCCAGGTGTCCGAGGCCCTCGGCTCCAACGGTTCGACCTCCATGGGCTCGGTGTGCGCGAGCACGCTGTCCCTGCTGAACGCCGGTGTGCCGCTGCGCGCGCCGGTCGCCGGCATCGCCATGGGTCTCGTGTCCGACACCGTGGACGGCGAGACCCGCTACGCCGCGATGACGGACATCCTGGGTGCCGAGGACGCGTTCGGCGACATGGACTTCAAGGTCGCCGGTACCAAGGAGTTCGTCACCGCCATCCAGCTCGACACCAAGCTCGACGGCATCCCGGCGTCGGTCCTCGCGGCCGCCCTGGGTCAGGCGCGCGACGCGCGCCTGACGATCCTGGAGGTCCTCGCCGAGGCGATCGACGTCCCGGACGAGATGTCCCCGAACGCCCCGCGCGTCATCACGGTGAAGGTCCCGACCGACAAGATCGGCGAGGTCATCGGCCCGAAGGGCAAGATGATCAACCAGATCCAGGAGGAGACGGGCGCGGACATCTCCATCGAGGACGACGGCACCGTGTACATCGGTGCCACCGACGGCCCCTCGGCCGAGGCCGCCCGCGCGGCGATCAACGCGATCGCCAACCCGCACGTCCCCGAGGTGGGCGAGCGGTTCGTCGGCACCGTCGTCAAGACGACGTCGTTCGGCGCCTTCATCTCGCTGTCCCCGGGCAAGGACGGTCTGCTGCACATCAGCCAGATCCGCAAGCTCGTGGGTGGCAAGCGCGTCGAGAACGTCGACGACGTGCTGTCCATCGGCCAGAAGGTCCAGGTCGAGATCGGCGAGATCGACCCGCGTGGCAAGCTCTCGCTGGTCGCCGTCACCGACGAGGAGGAGTCGGCCTCGTCCGACGCCGCCGAGCCGGCCGCCGAGGCCACCGCACCCGCGGAAGCCTGACATGACGTGGCACCTGCCGCTCGTACCCACGGGCGAGCCCGGTGCCGAGCTGACCGCCGGGCAGGACGGCGCGACGATCCGTCGCTCCGTCCTGCCCGGCGGTGTCCGTGTGCTCACCGAGAACATGCCGGGCCAGCGCTCGGCCACGGTGGGCGCCTGGATCGGCGTCGGCTCGCGGGACGAGACCGACGGCCACTTCGGCTCGACGCACTTCCTGGAGCACCTGCTCTTCAAGGGCACCGCGCGGCGCACGGCCATGGACATCGCCGAGGCGTTCGACGCCGTCGGCGGTGAGGCCAACGCGGCCACCGGCAAGGAGCACACCTGCTACTACGCACGGGTGCTCGACTCCGACCTGCCGATGGCGGTCGACGTCATCTCCGACATGGTCACGTCCGCGCGCCTGGACACCGACGAGCTCGAGACCGAGCGCGGCGTCATCCTCGAAGAGCTCGCGATGAACGACGACGACCCGACCGACGTCGTGCACGAGCAGTTCTCCGCCGTCGTGCTGGGGGACCACGCCCTGGGCCGCCCCATCGGCGGCACGCCGGAGACGATCAACGCCGTCCCGCGCGACGCCGTCTGGGACCACTATCGCTGGAACTACCGGCCGGAGACCCTGGTCGTCACGGCGGCCGGCGGCATCGACCACGACAAGCTCGTGCAGCAGGTCACCCAGGCCCTGACCGACGGCGGCTGGGAGCTCGACGCCGCGACGCGGCCGCGGGACCGCCGCCCCTCCACGGAGGACCGGGCCGGTGTGCCCGAGGCGGGCGCCGAGCTGACCGTGCAGCGCGCCGTGGAGCAGGCCAACATCATCGTGGGCTCCACCGGCATCTCGGCCACGGACGACCGGCGCTTCGCGCTGTCCGTGCTGAACGCCGTGCTCGGCGGCGGCATGTCGTCGCGGCTGTTCCAGGAGATCCGTGAGAAGCGGGGCCTGGCGTACTCGACGTACTCGTTCGCCTCGGCGCACGGCGGTCTCGGCACCTTCGGCCTGTACGCGGGCTGCGCGGCCGCCAAGGCCGACCAGGTCACCGAGCTGCTGGTCGAGGAGCTCGAGAAGCTCGCGCACGACGGCATCACCGAGGCGGAGCTCAAGCGGTCCGTGGGGCAGCTCTCCGGCGGTACGGTGCTCGGCCTGGAGGACTCCGGCTCGCGCATGAGCCGCCTGGGCAAGGCCGAGCTCGTGTACGGCGACCTGCTGTCGCTGGCCGAGTCGCTCGAGCGCATCCAGGCGGTCACGGCCGCCGACGTGCAGGACCTGGCGCAGGACCTCGCGGCCCGGCCGCGCTCGGTGGTCCGCGTGGGCCCGTTCGACAACTGAACCGCACCGCTGAGTGCTGGCTATCTGCGCTTTCGGACGCCTCGGAAGCGCAAAAATCCAGCACTCAGCGAGGAACTAGGGTGTAGATCGTGAGTGACATCAAGGTGGCCGTGCTCGGCGCGACCGGGCGCATGGGCACCCAGGCCTGCGCCGCGGTCGAGGCGGCCGACGGGCTCCAGCTCGTCGCACGCCTCGGGCGCGGCGACACCGTCTCCGCCGAGACCCTCGCCGGGGCCGACGTCGCGGTGGACTTCACCGTGCCGGCGGTCACCGAGGCCAACGTGCACGCCGTGCTCGACGCCGGTGCGCACGCCGTGGTCGGCACCACGGGGTGGGACGACGCCTCCCGCGCGCGTGTCTCGGCCCACCTCGCGGAGCTCTCGCCCCACGGCCAGGGCGGCAGGGGCGCGCTCGGCGTGCTCATCGCCCCGAACTTCGGCCTCTCGGCGGTGCTCGCCATGACGTTCGCCGCGAAGGCGGCGCGCTACTTCGAGTCGGCCGAGGTCGTCGAGCTGCACCACCCGAACAAGGTGGACGCGCCGTCGGGCACCGCCCGGCACACCGCCGCCGCGATCGCCCGGGCGCGCGCCGAGGCCGGCCGCGGGCCGTCGCCCGACGCGACCGAGACGGGCTGGGAGGCCCGCGGTGCCGACGTCGACGGGGTCCGCGTCCACGCCGTGCGGCTGCGCGGGCTCGTGGCGCACGAGGAGATCCTGTTCGGCAACGAGGGCGAGCAGCTCGTGATCCGGCAGGACTCGTTCGACCGGGCCTCGTTCATGCCCGGCGTGCTGCTCGCGATCCGCTCCGTGGTCTCCCGCCCCGGGCTGACCGTGGGCCTCGAGCACGTGCTGGACCTGTCGTGAGCGAGCCCGCGGCGGAGCGCCCGGGCGACCCGACGCCGTCCGGGTCGACGCCGTCCGGGTCGACACCGTCCGAGCCCGCGTCGTCGGCGCGCCGGAGGCTGCCCCGCGGGCTGCCCGGGGCCATCGCCGTGACGGCGCTGCTCGCCCTGTACGTGTGGCAGATCGCGGGGCGCGGCGTCTCGATGATGCGCACGGGCGAGCCGGTCCTGATCGCGATCGGCCTGGGCGTGCTGATCATCCCGCTGCTGGTCATCGGCCTGATCGCCCGCGAGTACTGGCTCGCGGCGACCGTGCAGCGCATGGCGGACACGCTGTTCGCCGAGGGCGACCTCCCCGTGGACGACCTCCCGCGCTCGCCCGGCGGGCGCATCGACCGGGCCGCCGCCGACGCGGCGTTCGAGCCGTACCGTGCGGCCGTCGAGGCGACGCCCGAGAGCTGGCGCGCCTGGTACCACCTGGCCTTCGCCTACGACGCGTCCGGCGACCGTCGGCGCGCCCGCGAGGCGCTACGGCGCGCGTCACGCCTGTTCCGCACCGCCTGACCGCGGCCCACCGCGAGGGCGCGCCCCACTGCGAGGGCGCGTCCCGCGTCAGGCAGTCTCGGACGCCGGCACGGCCTCCGTCCCGAGGTGCGTCGGCACCCAGCGCACCGCCACCAGCACGAGCCCGATGACGAGCAGCACCGACGTGAGCATGAACGGGTAGGTGCGGTCGATCCCGGACAGCCAGCCGGAGATCCAGCCGAACGGCGCCGCGGCGAGCATGATGCACGTGCGCTGGAGAGCCATCACGCGCGACCGCTCGGCCTCGTCCACGTGCAGCGCCACGAGGGACTCCGAGAGCATGAACAGCATGCCCGCGCCGAAGCTGTCGAGCAGCAGGCACAGGCCGAGGAACGCGTACGTGGACGCCGTCGCGCCGCCTGCCGAGGCGGGGATCGCGACCAGCACGACCTGCCCGGCGAGGTGCACCCCGAACCCCAGCAGCGTGGCGCGCCGCAGGTCCACGGCGGTGGTGAGCAGCGGGATGAGCGTGAAGAAGAAGATCACGGACAGCACCGATCGGGCCATCGGGAAGAAGGGCAGCAGCGCGTCCGGCACGTTCAGGTGCTGGCTGGCCACCACCTGCCAGAACGTGCCGTTGACGAGCGTGACCGCCGCCGTCAGCGCGGCCACGGCCAGCGCCAGCAGCGACCCGCGCGAGCGCAGCAGCAGCCCGAGCACACCGCGGTACCCGGCCAGGAGGCGCCAGACGCTGTGCCCGCGGGTGGCGGCCATGCGGATCTCGCCCTGGCGGGTCTCCCTCGACCACAGGTAGAGCCAGACGATCTTCACCGCCATCACGATCGCGGCGTTGATGTACAGGATCCGGACGGCGGGCTCGAGCCCGAGCTGGGCGACCAGGAGCGCGGCGATCGGCGCGAACAGCGCCGAGCAGTCGGCCGCGACCTTGACCAGCGAGTAGATCCGGGTGATCTGGCCCCGCTCGGCGTCCTCGACCATGAGGCAGTCCCACGAGTTCTGCGTCACCTGCATGGCGCCGTTCACCAGCGACGCGGCGAGGAAGAACCAGAAGTTCTCCGCGAACGCCCACAGGAGGCACGGGATCACCCAGGCGATCACGTCGAACCACGCCGTCGTGGCGCGCCGCCCGAGCCGGTCCGTGATGATGCCGCCGGCCAGCCCGAAGCCGACCTGGGAGATCATGGCGATGGTCGCGAGCAGGCCGATCTGCTCGTCATGCAGGCCCAGGGCCAGCATGAACACCGAGGCGTACGGCAGGACCAGGGCCATGGACAGGCCCCACAGCGGCTCGGTCCACACACAGGCGCGCGGGTTGCCACGGAGCTCGACGAAGGTCCGCCAGAGCGGGTTGCGGGTGCGGTTCACCGGGAAAGTGAAGCACCTCGGCGACGGTGGTCGCGCCATGTTTCCATGCTGCGTTCCATGCAGACGAGGTCCGCCCGCTCGTCCCACGGGTCGACGACGGGGCGGGTGGTGCCACGGTCCTCAGGCTCTGTTTGTCTCCGACTGAGCCTGCGGTTCCGCTCCGGGCGCGTACCTCGTTCCTCGGTCCCCACCCCTGCGCTGCACCTCCGGCTCAGTCGGTCAGGCTCGTCCAGCAGTACAGCCCCAGCCGCTCGTCGGCCGCGCGGGCGGCGAGCGCCCCCAGGGACAGCAGCGCCGTGACGAGGGCCTGCGGGGACACGGCGGGCGTCGTCGTACCGGACCACTCGCGGGCCGCCTCGGCCAGGCGGGTCGGGCCGGCGGAGGCGAGGTCGTCGACGAGGGTCTGGGCGACCGTCACGATCCACGGACCCTCCTCGCCGCCGCTGCCGACGAGCGCACCGTGCCGCGGGTGCGCCGTGACCTCCGCATACGGCCGGCCGGACAGCACGCCGGCCAGCCCGCCGAGCATCACGAACGGGTCCACGGCCGGCACCGCGACCGAGTCGAACCGTGGCTGGTCGGTGCGCAGGTCGGGCTCGGACGGCCCGCCGGGCGCGTGGAGCGCCGTCGCCGCCACCTCGTCGGTGGGTGCTGCGAAGTACTCCGTGCGAATCCCCATGCCGCCGATGGTCGCAAGGCCGTGTCACGGGACTGTCACGTGGGCGTGAAACCTTCAGTTCGCCTGCCGAACACGGCGGTCCGGGCCCGGCGGCGCGCACGCGCCCCGGACGGCGTCAGATCTGGGCGGACCAGCGGTGCTCGACGACCTCGCGCACGCCCGTGGCGAGCGTGCGGCTGCGGCCGTCCTCACCGAGGCCGCTGGCCTTCAGGAAGGAGGCGCGCGCCGTGTCGTCGACCAGGGCCCACGTGGTGACGGTGTCGGAGCCGTCCGCGCGGAGCCGGTCGACGGCGGCGGCCAGCAACCGCGAGCCGTGGCCGCCGCGCTGCGCCTCGGGCAGCACCTCGAGCGACAGCACCTGGCCGGGGGAGACGGCGGCGAACCCGACGACCTTGGGCCCCGCGAGCGCCACGAGCACGGCGAACCCCGGCCCGGGCGGCGACGTGATCGCCGAGGCCCAGCGCTCGCGCATGGCGGGTACGTCGAGCGCCTCGAGCACCCCCTCGCCCAGCACGCCGGTCGCGCGCCAGGAGGCGACCTGCACGTCGGTCACCGCCGACTCGTCACCGGCGACGGCGGGGCGGACGGACACGTCTGCGGTCTCGCGGAACAGGGCCATCACAGAACCCTAGCGCCCGCCGCCGGGGCGGGGGGTGTCAGCCCCAGCCGAGGGCGCGGAGGCCCGCGGCCGTTCCCGCCGCGAGCACCACGACCAGGATGAACGGGGCGCGCAGGGCGAGGGCCAGGGCCGCGACGGCGAGCGCGGGCACCCGGGCGTCGACGACGAGCGTGCGGCCGTCGGCGAAGCCCTGGACCACGACGAGCGAGACCAGCAGTGCCACCGTGACGAGCGTGGTGACGCGGGAGACGCGCTCGGAGGCGAGCCAGGAGCGCGGCACGAGGTGCCCGCCGAGCTTGAGCGCGAAGCAGGCCAGCGAGGCCACGAGCACGGTCGTCCAGAGGGCAGCGGTGGTCATCGGACGGGCTCCCGGTCGGTCTCGTTCCGTGTGCTGTCGGCGGACGCCGGCGCGACCAGTCCCACGACGATCGCGACGGCCGCCGCGGCCAGCACCGGGATGCCCGGCGGCACGAAGGGGATGAGCGCCGTGGTGGCCACGACGGCGAGCCCGGCCACGAGCTGGGCGCGGCGCGGCGCGAGCCGCGGCCACACCAGGGCGAGGAACGCGGCGGCAGCGGCGGCGTCGAGGCCCCAGGCCCGCGGGTCGCCCAGGGCGTCGCCGGCGAGCGCGCCGAGCAGCACGAAGGCGTTCCAGAGCACGTAGACGCCGACACCCGTGACCCAGAACCCGATCCGGGACGTGGCGGGGTCCGGCTGGGCCACGGCGACCGCCGTCGACTCGTCGATCGTGACCTGCGCGGCGGCCAGCCGGCGCCAGCCGCGCACCTGGAGCAGGGGCGAGACCACCGCGCCGTACAGGGTGTTGCGCAGGCCGAGCAGCGTGGCGGTGGCGATCGCTGCCACGGGCGTGCCCGCCGCGCCGATCACGCCGACGAGGGCGAACTGCGAGCCGCCCGAGAACATGAGCAGGCTCAGGGCCATGGTCGGGCCGAGGCCGACACCTGCCGCGACGGACAGGGCGCCGAACGAGATGCCGTACAGGCCGGTCGCCACGGAGACGCTGACGCCCTGGCGGACGGCGGCTCGGGCCGCCGGGTCGGTGGGGAGGACCTTCACGTGGTGAGGCTACGTGGTCACCGGCTCCGCCTGGCACGGCGCCCGCGCTCCGGACGCCGCGCCCGCGCCGGACGCCGCCCGCGCGGCGGGTCACAGCGCCACGTACACCGTCTCCTGGTACTCCTCCATGCCGGCCTCGGCGCCCTCGCGGCCCAGGCCGGAGGACTTGACGCCGCCGAACGGGGCGCTCGCGTCGGACACGAGGCCGCGGTTGATGCCGATCATCCCGGCCTCGATCTCGTCCATCGCGCGCTGGGCCCGCGCGAGCGACGTCGTGTACGCGTAGGCGGCCAGCCCGAACGGGGTGCCGTTGGCCAGCTCGTACGCCTCGTCGTCGGACCCGAAGGCCACGATCGGGGCCACCGGTCCGAAGATCTCCTCGGTGACGACCCGCGCGTCGGCGCTCACGCCGGTGAGCACCGTGGGCTCGTAGAAGTGGCCCGGGCGGTCCAGGCGCGCGCCCCCGGTGAGCACCTGTGCGCCGTGCGCGGCGGCGTCGTCCACGAGGCCGCCCACCTTCTCGACGGCGGCCTCGTTGATGAGCGGGCCCACCTGGGCGCCGGGCTGCGTGCCCGGGGCGGTGACCAGCGCGCCCACCGCGGTGGCGAACTTCTCCGCGAAGGGGCGTGCGACGGCGTCGTGCACCAGGAAGCGGTTGGCCGCCACGCAGGACTGGCCGGAGTTGCGCAACTTGGCGATCAGGGCGCCCTGCACGGCGGCGTCGAGGTCGGCGTCCTCGAAGACGACGAACGGCGCGTTGCCGCCCAGCTCCATCGAGCTGCGCAGCACGTTCTTCGACGCCTGGGCGAGCAGGAGCTGGCCCACCCGGGTCGAGCCCGTGAACGAGACCTTGCGCAGGCGGGGGTCCTCGAACAGGGGCTCGGTCACGGGACCCGCCTGCGTGGTCGGGACCACGTTGACGATGCCCGTCGGCAGGCCACGACGCTCGGCCTCGGAGCGGATGATCTCCGCGACCAGCAGGGTGGTCATCGGCGTGAGCTCGGCGGGCTTGATCACCACGGTGCAGCCCGCCGCGAGCGCCGGCGCGATCTTGCGGGTGGCCATGGCGATGGGGAAGTTCCAGGGCGTGATGAGCAGCGCCGGCCCCACGGGCCGCCGGCTCACGTACTGCTTGCTGCCGCCCGCCGGCGCCGTGCGCACCAGGCCGTCGGCGCGCACCGCCTGCTCGGCGAACCAGCGCAGGAACTCAGCGCCGTAGACCACCTCGGCGCGCGCCTCGGCCAGCGGCTTGCCGGCCTCGGCGGTGATGAGCGCGGCGACGTCGTCCGCGCGGGCCACCAGGCGCTCGAAGACGGCGCGGAGCAGCTCGGAGCGTTCACGCGGCGCGACGGCGCGCCAGGCGGGCGCCGCGGCGTGGGCGGCGTCGAGGGCGCGCACGGCGTCCGCGGGGGTGGCGTCGGAGACGTCGAAGATGGGCTGGGCCGTCGCCGGGTCGGTGACCTCGAACGTGGCGCGGCCGGACGCGGGGCCCCAGTGCCCGTCGATGAGCAGTCCGGTGGGCAGGTGCGCCACGAGGGCGGGGGAGAGCGTCGTCGCCGTCATATTCCGAGTATCCACGTCGGCGCAAGCGGCGTCAGGTGCCCGGTGCTCCGGCCGGGACGACGCCCGGCGGGTCGGCGGCCACACGCCCGGTGACGGGGCGGAGAACGGTACGGTAGGGCCATGGTTCTTCCCACTGATCCCGCGCGCCCGTTCGGCGCGGTCCTGACTGCCATGGTCACCCCGATGACGCCCGACGGCGCCGTGGACCTGAAGGCAGCGGTCAAGCTGGCGAAGAAGCTCGTGGACGACGGCAACGACGGCATCGTCCTGTCCGGCACCACCGGTGAGTCGCCGGTCACGCACACCCCCGAGAAGGAGGAGCTCGTCGCCGCCGTCGTGGACGCCGTGGGCGACCGCGCCGCGGTCGTGGCGGGCGCGGGCTCGAACGACACCGTGCACGCGATCCGCATGGCCGAGCAGGCCGCGGAGTCGGGCGCGGACGGCCTCCTCGTCGTCTCCCCGTACTACTCGCGGCCCAGCCAGGAGGGCCTGTACCAGCACTTCGTGGCCGTCGCCGACGCGACCGACCTGCCCGTGATGCTGTACGACGTGCCCGGCCGCACCGTGGTGCGCATCGCACCCGAGACCTACCGGCGCCTGGCCCGGCACCCCCGGATCGTCGCGAACAAGGACGCCACCGGCGACGTCTACTCCGCCAGCAAGCTCATCGGTGAGACCGGTCTGGCGTGGTACTCCGGCGACGACGGCCTGCTGCTGCCGTTCCTGAGCGTCGGCGGTGCGGGTATCGTGTCCGTGTCGGCCCACGTGGTCGGCGCTCACTTCGCGGAGACGGTCCGCCGGTTCGACGCCGGCGACATCGCCGGGGCGATCGAGGTCTTCCGTACCACGACCGGTGTGATCGACGCCCTGAACGGCGCGGGCGCCCAGGCCGTGATGGCCAAGGCCGCCGTCGAGATCCTCGGCGTCACGGACAACCGCTTCCTGCGTCTGCCGAACGTCGCCGCGTCGGACGACGAGGTCGCCGCCCTGCGCGCGGTGCTGGCCGAGGCCGGCCTGCTGCGCGACGGCGTCACCGCACACCAGCCCGAGGTGAACGAGCTCGCTCAGGCGAGCTCCGCCGGGCACTGAAACTTTCTGTTGGAACGAGGCCTTGGAGGCCACGTGAGTCATCCTCACCCCGAACTGTCCCTGCCCCCAGCACTGCCCGAAGGCGGTCTGCGTGTGGTCGCCCTCGGCGGCCTGGGCGAGGTGGGACGCAACATGGCGGTCCTGGAGCATGCCGGCAAGCTGCTCGTCATCGACTGCGGCGTGTTGTTCCCCGAGGACAACCAGCCCGGCGTGGACCTGATCCTGCCGGACTTCGACTACATCAAGGACCGTCTCGACGACATCGAGGCGATCGTGCTGACGCACGGCCACGAGGACCACATCGGTGCCGTGCCGTACCTGCTGCGCCTGCGCAAGGACATCCCCCTGGTGGGCTCGCGCCTGACGCTCGCGTTCATCGAGGCGAAGCTCAAGGAGCACCGCATCAAGCCCTACACCCTCGAGGTGAAGGAAGGGCAGCGCGAGAAGCTCGGCGTCTTCGACTGCGAGTTCGTCGCGGTCAACCACTCCATCCCGGACGCGCTCGCCGTGGCGGTCACCACCGCCGCCGGCACCGTGCTGCACACGGGTGACTTCAAGATGGACCAGCTGCCGCTCGACGGCCGCATCACGGACCTGCGCGCCTTCGCCCGTCTCGGTGAGAAGGGCGTGGACCTCTTCATGGTGGACTCCACCAACGCCGAGGTGCCCGGTTTCGTGACGCCCGAGGCCGAGATCGGCCCCGTGCTCGACAACGTGTTCGCGCACGCCGACAAGCGGATCATCGTCGCGTCGTTCTCCTCCCACGTGCACCGCGTGCAGCAGGTGCTGCGCGCCGCGCACGCCCACGGACGCCGCGTCGCCCTCGTGGGGCGCTCCATGGTGCGCAACATGGGCATCGCCGCCGACCTCGGCTACCTCGACGTGCCGCCGGGCGTGCTGATCGACCTGAAGAAGGCCGACTCGGTGCCCGACGACCAGATCGTCTACATGTCCACGGGCTCCCAGGGCGAGCCGATGGCGGCGCTCTCGCGCATGGCCAACGGCGACCACAAGGTGCAGGTCGAGTACGGCGACACCGTGATCCTCGCCTCGTCGCTGATCCCCGGCAACGAGAACGCCGTGTTCCGCATCATCAACGGGCTCACCCGCCTCGGCGCGCGCGTCGTGCACGGCGGCAACGCCAAGGTGCACGTCTCCGGGCACGCCTCGGCCGGCGAGCTCATGTACTGCTACAACATCCTCAAGCCCAAGAACGTCATGCCGGTGCACGGCGAGGTGCGCCACCTCGTGGCCAACGGGGCGCTCGCGGTCCGGACCGGCGTGCCGGCCGACCGCGTGGTGCTCGCCGAGGACGGCGTGGTCGTGGACCTCGTGGACGGCAAGGCCTCCGTGGTCGGCGCCGTGCCCTGCGGGTACGTGTACGTCGACGGCTCGTCCGTCGGCGAGATCACCGAGGCCGAGCTCAAGGACCGCGTGATCCTGGGCGAGGAGGGTTTCGTCTCAGTCTTCGCCGTGATCGACACGGCGACGGGTAAGGTGCTGGCACCGCCGCAGGTGCTGGCGCGAGGTATGGCCGAGGATGCCTCGGTGTTCGACAAGGTGATGCCGGAGGTCACCGCGGCGCTGGAGAACGCGATCGCGGGCGGGGCCACGGACACGCACCAGCTGCAGCAGATCATGCGCCGGACCATCGGTCGCTACGTGGCCACCCGGCTGCGGCGCAAGCCGATGATCGTGCCGGTCGTCGTCGAGGCGTGATCCGTACCCGGCCGGCCCTCGGGTCGGTCGGGTGGGCAGCACTCCCCGGGCGGGGTAACGCTGAGCTAGCACTGTTAGCTCAGCGTTACCCCGCCCGTTGTGCTGTCCGCGGCCTGGCGTCGATCTCGCCGAAGATCACCCGCTCATTGGCTCAACGTCCTGGTTTCGTACGGCTAGCGTTCGGATGTTTTCCTGCCGCAACACGAAGGACACCGGTCAGGTGGTGACCTGGTCGCGGATCCAGCCCGCGTGGCCGCGGAAGCCGCCGAGCTCCTCGTCGCCCTCGATCCGCGCCTCGACGGCCGCGACCAGCTCCAGGCCGCTCGCGGTGCTGCCCGACTCGACCGCGAGCTCCGCCGCCAGGAGGGCGCCACGGCACCAGCGGGCGACGTCGTCGGACTCCCGCAGGAGGGACTCGGCGCGGCTCGCCAGCGCGTACGCCTCCTCCAGGGCGCCGGCGTAGAGCCCGCCGAAGCGGCCGGTCTCCACGTCCTCGTCGGCGATCACCCGGGCATGCTGCTCGAGCGTCTCGGGCAGCTGGAGGCGCAGCTCGGCGAGCTCGTCGGGGTCGGTCGAGTCGGCGAGCGCGGCCTCGCACACCCGGGTCGCGCCGGTCATGATCCGGCCCGCCTCGGCGACGTCGCGGCCGCGGACGGCCCACGCCCACGCGCGGGTGGTGCGCACCTGGCGCAGCGCGTCGCCGGTCTCGGCCCACAGGTCCGCCGCCCGCTCGTACGCGAGCTCCGCCGACAGGTTCTCGCCGGCCCGCTCCAGGGCCTCCGCGGCGAGGGTGGCGAGCATCGCGTGGTCGTCCTGCTCCGGCCAGTGCTGCGCCACCTGCGCGGCGGCGAGCCAGTGCTTCGCGGCCTCCGCGGGTTCGTGGCGGTCGGCCGCGCAGTCGCCGAGCCACCAGCGGACCTGCACGAGGGTGCCCTCGCCGTGCACCTCGGGGGAGGGGTCCAGGTCGGTCAGGGCCTGCTCCAGCACCGGGGCCGCCTCCGCAAGCCGGCGGCCCGCCATCAGGTGGGCGCCGAGCCGGGTCCTGGCCACGACCGCGACCTTCCGGTCGGCGAGGTCGGCCCAGGCCACCGCCTCGTAGGCGTGGTGCACGGCACCGGGCAGGTCCTCCTCGGCGGCCAGCACCTCGGAGAGCTGCAGGTGCGCGCCCGCGCGCCAGCCGGGGGCCGCGGCGTCGCCGGCCTGGTCGATCGCCTCCGACATGCCCGCTCGCATCCCGGCCAGGTCCTCGTTCTGCCGGGCCTTGTCGTACCGGTCGAGCGCCGCGCGGACGGCGGCGGGCATCTCGTCGGCGCCGTCGGCACCCTCGGCGTCCGCCACGTTGTCGGCCTCCGCCGGTGCGGCGCCGGCCTCCGAAGCCACGCCCGCCTCCGGCGCCTTGCCGGTCAGGGACGCGCCGACCGTCGGCAGCACCGCGCGCAGGCCCAGCGGCAGCCGGTCCAGCAGCGGCCGGGCGTCCAGGCCGGCCCGCACCCGCTCGCTCACGGCCGTCGTGCCGTTGCGCGCGTCGAACCGGCCGGCCAGCGTCAGGGCCTCGGTCCGGGCGTGCCCGGCCAGCTCGGCGGCGGTCCACGGGCGGCCGGCGGGACCGGTGACCCGCAGGTCGCCGCGGCCGAGGGCGACCAGGCGGTCCATGAGCAGCGCGGTCACGGCGTAGAAGCCCATGCGGGGCTCGGGCTCGCCGTCGGCCTGGAAGTAGCCGGGGGTGTCGGCCAGCAGCTCGAGCGCGCGCGCCTCGTTGCCGGTCAGCGCGCAGAACTCGATGTGCTTGGCCACGGAGTGCATCAGGCTCTCCGAGCCCTTGACCATGGGGTAGCCGCGCAGGTGGTTCGACCGGGCCTCGTCGAGGCGGCCCAGCCGGACCAGGGGCAGCAGCGAGCGCGCCAGCGCGCGGTGCGGCTCCTCGGCGCAGGTCAGCCGGCCGTCGAGCACGGGCGCCCAGTGCCCGACCGCCTTGGCGTCGTCACCCTCGTCGGAGTAGAACTCGCCCTGCCGGGCGGTCTCGCAGGCGTGGCAGTCCGCCATCTCGCCGCGCTCGGCGGCGAGCCAGCCGTCGAACGCCCGCCGGGCCCGCTCGGTGTCGCCCACGTGGTCGGCGATGTAGAACTCCGACATCCGCACGGCTCGGTCGGTGTGCCCGGCGAGCCGGTAGCGGCGGTCCATCTCGGTGAGCCAGTTCTCGATGGCGGCGAGCGGTACCCGGGGGAGGTCGAGCATGCCCGTCGTCACCCACTTGAAGTCCCAGAACAGCGCGTGGGTGGCGGCGTGGTCGAAGGCGCTCGGGTCCTGGTCCCACAGCCGCAGGGCGCGGGCGAACGGGACCAGCACCTTGTGCCGGTCCGCGCTGAACTCGTAGGCGCTGATCAGGTGGAAGACCGCCTTGATCTCGGCCTCGGGCCCGAGGAGCTCGGCCTGGGCGAGGATGTTCTCCGCCGCCGCGGCCTGCGAGGTGCCGTGGGGACGCTGGTCGTTCTCCCAGATCGCCTCCTGGAGCGTCGCGAGGTCGGTGATCTCGGTCATCGGTCGGTCTCCTGGGTGTCGGGCCGGTCGTCCGGCCGGTCGTGGCGGGCTGGTGGCACGACGGGCGCGGCCCACTCCAGCAGCTCGCCGAACGCGCGGTTCACGAGCGCCTGGTCCACGGGGCGCAGGGGGCGGCGGGCCTGGAGCAGCGACTGCCCGTACAGGGCCTCGACGGCCACGCCGGCCAGGTCGGGCTCCGCCAGCCCGGCGATGCGGCGCACCAGCGGGTTGAGGTGGTTCAGCACGAGCCGGGCGCGGGGCGTCTCGTCGCGCAGGGCGCCGAGGATGCCGGCCCACAGGTCGTCGGCCTGGCTCTCGGCCTCGGCGCGTGCACGTTCGTGCCGGGCCGACCGGTCGTCGAGGTGGATCGCGGCCAGGGACGCCGGGTGGAACGCCCGTACGGTGACGTCGCAGTCCAGCGGGTCGAGGCGCACCCGGGCCGTGGCGAGGAACGGGGCCAGCGCGAGCTCGGCCGCCGGGTCCACGTGGTCGAGATGCGCGGTGACGACCGACGCGTCCAGCTCCTCGACGGCGACCTCGGGCCGGACCAGCGGGAGCGCCTCGACCAGCGCGGCGTCGTAGGTGTACCCGCCGTTGACCACGGCCATGCCCTGCGCCGCGGCGATGGCCGAGACCTGCCGGAACTCGTCGACCGTGCGCGTGAAGTGCACGGTCCGGTGCCGACGGGCGAGGTCGTCGAGCGTCAGCTCGCCCTCCGACGTCTCGAAGGGCAGCCAGGGGAGCATGGTGCGCAGCACGTCGTCGTCGTGCAGGGCGAGCGCCTTGACCCCCAGGTGGTGCACGGCCAGGAAGCGACGCAGGCGCTCCGGCGAGGTGGCCGCGAGCTGCGCGAGCCAATCGCGGACCCGGTCGCCCAGCGCGTCGCGGACGGCTGCCAGCGTCTCGTCCTCGTAGAGCTGCTCCCGGCTGGCCGTGGGGCGCAACGTGTCGGTGTCGAGCACGCACCGCACGAAGAACGCCCAGTCGGGCAGCAGGGTCTCGGCGCGGTCGGTGAGCAGCATGCCCTTGAGGTGCACCCGGTGCCCGCCGCGCTGCGCGGGGCTGACCACGCCCGGCAGCACGTAGGCGACCCCGCGGATGCCGACGAGCGGCAGGTCCAGCTCGACCGAGTCGAGCGGCGCGAAGCCGAACGTGTCCTGGCAGTAGGCGGACAGCGCGGCGGCCCGCGCCGTCGGGCTGGGGTGCTCGGACTCCCACGGTGGCCGCTGCCCGGTGATCGGCTCGTCGCCCACGCGGACGTCGTACGGCAGGAGCGCGCCGAAGTCGGCGGCGAGGTCGGCCACCCGGTCGGCCTCGAACCACTGCTCGCTCCCGCGGCGGGCCGCCAGGTGGACGGTGGTGCCCGGCTCCGGGTGCTCGGCCGGGTCGAGCGTGCGGACCGTGTACGAGCCGTCGCCGCGGGCGACCCATTCGACGGGCAGGGCGTCGGGCGTGCGGGCCGAACGGCTCACCACCCGGATGGTCTCCGCCACGACGAAGCAGGCCAGCAGGCCGATGCCGAACTGACCGAGGAACTCCTTGCGGGCCTCCTGGAGGCCGTCGCGCTTGGAGCTGCGGCCGATCGTGGCCAGCAGCTGGTGCACCTCCGGTTCGGTCAGGCCGATCCCGGAGTCGGTCACCCGCAGCGCGGTGCCGGTCGCTCGGATGCGCACCGTGCCGGGAGCGCCGGGATCGAGGGCACGCCGCGCGGTGATGGCGTCGACGCCGTTCTGGAGCAGCTCGCGCACGTAGACGCGAGGGCTGGCGTACAGGTGCTGGGACAACAGGTCCACCAACCCACGAAGGTCGACCTGGAACGTGTGCGGTGAATCCGTCGGGGTCTCTTGCGTCGTCATGGTGGGCGCGATGCTAGTAGCGCCCTCTGACACTCCCCACGAAAGTCCGGCACGTAACCTGCCGTCATGACCACGAGCGCACCGGCGTCCCACCCGCCGCGGGCAGAGCTGCACCTGCACGTCGAGGGCACGCTGGAGCCGGAGCTGGCCTTCGAGCTGGCGGCCCGCAACGGCGTCGTCCTGCCCTACCCGGACCCGGAGAGCCTGCGCGCCGCCTACGACTTCGCGGACCTGCCCGCCTTCCTGGAGCTGTACACCGCGAACACGGCGGTGCTGCGCACCGCCGCCGACTTCGCCGACCTCACGCGCGCCTACCTGGCCCGCGCGGCCCGAGCGGGCGTACGGCACGCGGAGATCAGCTTCGACCCGCAGGCGCACCTCGCGCGCGGCGTCCCGCTGGAGGACGTCGTCGACGGCATCGCCGGCGTCCTGCGGACCAGTGCCGCCGACCACGGCGTCTCGACCCTGCTCATCGCCTCGTTCCACCGCGACAAACCCGTCACCGACGCGCTCGACGTCCTGGAGCGGCTGCTCGCGATGCGCGCGCCGATCGTCGGCATCGGCCTGGACAACGCCGAGATCGGCTACCCGCCCGGCCTGTTCACGGACCTCTACGCCCGCGCCGAGGCGGCCGGGCTGCGCCGCACTGCCCACGCGGGGGAGGAGGGCCCGGCCGCGAACGTCCGTGACGCCCTCGACCTGCTGCACGCCGAGCGGATCGACCACGGCATCGCCGTGGTCCAGGACCCCGCCCTCGTCGCCCGCGTCGCCGCCGACCAGGTCCCCTTCACCGTCTGCCCCGTGTCCAACGTGCGCCTGCGCGCCGTGCCCTCCCTCGCCGAGCACCCGCTGCCCGCCATGATCGACGCCGGCATGCTCGTGAGCATCAACTCCGACGACCCGCCCTATTTCGGCGCCTACGTGGACGACGTCGACGACGCCGTCACCGCCGCCCTCGGCCTGACCCGCGACCAGCGGGCGGCGCTCGCGGCGGCGTCCTTCCGGGGCTCGTTCCTGGCCGGGGACCAGGTCGCGGCCCACCTGGCCGACGTCGAGGCCTGGCGCGTGGCCCAGGACTGAGGGCTCGGGCGCTGAGCGGACGGGCGCCGGGCGCTCAGCCCCGCAGCAGCGCCGACCCGACCGCCCCGGCTGCCGCGTCGAACGCGGCCGCCCGCGCCGCCTCGTCGCCGGGCAGCAGCCCGGCGAGCTCCAGCGACACCAGCCCGTGCACCAGGCCCCAGAGCCCCACGGCGGCGGTCTGCACGTGCTCCGGCGGGGCGTCGCGCAGGACCCGGGCGACGCCGTCGTGCAGCACGCGAAACGTCGGGCTGTCGACGGCGGCCGCCGGCTCGCTGTCCGCCGGCGCCACCCCGCGGTAGAACATGACGCGGTAGAAGTGCGGGTCCGCCAGGGCGAACCTCCGGTAGGCGCGGCCGAGGTCGCGCAGGTCCGCCGCCGGGTCCGCGCCCTGCCCGACGGCGGCCAGGTGCTCCGCGAACCGCCGGAACCCTTCCTCGGCGACCGCCCCGACCAGCGCCTCGCGCGAGCCGAGCAGCGCGTAGACCGCCGACGCGCTCGTCCCGGCCTCGGCGGCGACCTTGCGCACGGTGACCGCGCCCTCGCCGTCGGACGAGACCACCTGGGAGGTGACCTCAAGGAGTCGGGTGCGCAGGGCGTCGTCGTGCAGTCGGGGTCGGGCCATGCCGCGAGTCTAGAAGTCTTGACGCGAGTTTGCGAACGATGTTTGATAACACTGTTACAGAACAATGGACCGCTCCCTGGAGGACGTCGTGCTCGAGCTCTCGGACCCGGCCCGCATCACCGCGGGCATCGTGCTGCTGACCGTCGTCGGGATCGAGTCCGGCGGCTTCTTCCTGCTCAAGGTCTTCGGCGGCCGGCTCCCCACGACCGACCTGCAGAAGAGCTTCTTCCGCGCCGGTCACGCGCACGCGGGCGTGCTGGTGATCCTCGGCCTGCTCTGCCTGCTGCTGACCGAGGCGACGGACCTGACCGGCTTCGCCCGCTGGCTCGCCGCCACCGGCGTGCTGTGCGCCGCGATCCTCCTGCCCGCGGGGTTCTTCCTCTCCGCGATCGGACAGGGACGCACCCGACCCAACCGCGCCGTCGTGCTGCTGCCGGTGGGCGCCGTCGCCCTGGGCGCGGGCGTCGTGATGCTCGCGATCGGCCTGCTCCTGGCCTGAGCGGGTCAGACAAACCGGACGACGGCCCGGTCCAGGACACACCGCGAGGGTTCCTGGGCCGGGCCGTCGTCGCCGGTTACGGTGGCGACATCATGGCGACCCGCACGTCGGCCCGGCGAGGTTCCGGGAAGAGCTCCGGGCAGGGCGCGAAGAGCGCCAAGCCCCGGGCCGCAGCGTCGAAGCGATCGACACAGCGCCGGGGGGCTACCCGCCCGGCACCGAAGGCTGCAGCCGCACCGGCCCGCCCGCCGTGGCCGGTCCGGGCGGTCCGGGGACTCTGGATGGGCATGGCGCACGCGGTCGGCGGCGCCACCCGCGCCGCCGGGCCGCGGGCCGCGCCCGACGGCTCCGGCACGGGCACGCAGAACGCGGAAGGGCAGGGAGGGCAGGAACTGGAACCGGACCACCGGCGCGACGGCGTCGGCTTCGCACTTCTCGCCGTGGCGGTCATCGTCGCGGCGCGTGAGTGGTGGGGGATCGACGGCCCCTTCGGCGACGGCGTGCACGCGGTGGTCGCGGGCACGCTCGGCGTCGCGGGCGTGGCCCTCCCCGTGCTGCTCATGTGGCTCGCCTTCCGCGTCATGCGCCACCCGGAGCGCACCCAGCAGAACGGCCGGGTGGCGATCGGGCTCAGCTTCCTCGTCGTCGCCACGTGCTCGCTGGTGCACATCAGCGCCGGCCTCCCCTCGCCCGCGGACGGCTTCACCCCCGTGCAGGACGCCGGCGGCGTGATCGGGTTCCTCTTCGCCACCCCGGTGGTCACGGGGCTCACGCAGTGGTTCGCCATCCCGCTCTACGTGCTCGCCGGGTTCTTCGGCGTCCTCATCGTCACCGCCACGCCGGTGCACCGGATCCCCGCCCGCCTGCGCGGCCTCTACGACCGGCTCACGGGCAACCACCGCGAGGCGGACGAGGTCGGCGAGGGCGGGCTCGCCCTGGCCGACGGCGTCTCCGCCCACGACGGCACGCCGGAGCCCAAGCGCCGCAAGCGCCGCACCAGGCAGGAGATCGCGGCCGAGAAGGAGCGCCTGGCCGGTTTCGTGGGCGACGAGGCGTTCGAGAAGGCCGCCGAGGTCGAGGAGCGGGCCGCGAAGGCCGGCAAGCTCACGACCCAGCGCATCCCGACCAGCCAGTCCGCCGGCAAGGTCACCGGCGCCCCCGCCATCGGCCCGGGCGTGCTCGGCCCGGACGGCGAGCCCACGTCGCCGGCGTCGGTGAAGAAGGACGGCCCCCAGCCGCCCCGGGCGGGCGAGCCCATGCCGCGGGGCGTGCAGCCCATGCTGGAGGGCGACACCGTCTACCTGCTCCCCGACGAGGACCTGCTGGTCCAGGGGCCGCCGCACAAGGCGCGGTCGGCCGCGAACGACCGGGTGGTCGAGTCGCTGACGGGCGTGTTCGAGCAGTTCGGCGTCGACGCGAAGGTCACCGGCTTCAGCCGCGGCCCGACGGTCACGCGGTACGAGGTCGAGGTGGGTGCCAAGACCAAGGTCGAGCGCATCACGTCGCTGTCCAACAACATCGCGTACGCGGTGGCGAGCGCGGACGTGCGCATCCTGTCGCCCATCCCGGGCAAGTCCGCGATCGGTATCGAGATCCCGAACTCCGACCGCGAGACCGTGGTGCTGGGCGACGTGCTGCGCTCCGGCGCCGCGCGGCGCACCGAGCACCCGATGGTCATGGGCGTGGGCAAGGACGTCGAGGGTGGCTACGTGGTCGCGAACCTCGCCAAGATGCCGCACATCCTCGTGGCCGGCGCCACCGGCGCCGGCAAGTCGAGCTTCATCAACTCGATGATCACCTCGATCCTGATGCGGTCCACGCCGGAGCAGGTGCGCCTCATCCTGGTGGACCCCAAGCGCGTCGAGCTCACGATCTACGAGGGCATCCCGCACCTGATCACACCGATCATCACCAGCCCCAAGAAGGCCGCCGAGGCCCTGGACTGGGTGGTGCGCGAGATGGACGCCCGGTACGACGACCTGGCGACCTTCGGCTACAAGCACGTCGACGACTTCAACGTCGCCGTCCGCGCCGGCAAGGTCAAGGCGCTGCCGGGCTCGGAGCGCAAGATCGCGCCGTACCCGTACCTGCTCGTGGTGGTCGACGAGCTCGCGGACCTCATGATGGTCGCCCCGCGCGACGTCGAGGCCTCGATCCAGCGGATCACGCAGCTCGCCCGTGCCGCGGGCATCCACCTCGTGCTGGCCACGCAGCGCCCGTCCGTCGATGTCGTGACCGGCCTGATCAAGGCCAACGTGCCCTCGCGGCTCGCCTTCGCCACGTCGTCGCTCGCCGACTCGCGCGTGGTCCTGGACCAGCCCGGCGCCGAGAAGCTCATCGGCCAGGGCGACGCCCTGTTCCTGCCCATGGGCGCGGCCAAGCCGATGCGCGTGCAGGGCGCCTGGGTCACCGAGTCCGAGGTGCACCAGGTCGTCGAGCACGTCAAGAGCCAGCTCAAGCCGATCTACCGCGAGGACGTCGCAGCGCCCGCCGCGGCCAAGAAGCAGGTCGACGAGGACATCGGGGACGACCTCGACCTGCTGCTGCAGGCCACCGAGCTCGTGGTCACCACCCAGTTCGGGTCCACGTCCATGCTGCAGCGCAAGCTCCGCGTGGGCTTCGCCAAGGCGGGGCGCCTCATGGACCTGCTGGAGTCGCGGGAGATCGTGGGGCCCTCGGAGGGGTCCAAGGCGCGCGACGTGCTCGTGGCGGCCGACGACCTGCCCTCCGCGCTCGCGCTGATCCGCGGCGAGCAGCCGGCCCAGGTCTTCGACCAGGCGTCGCCCGACGCCGAGCCGGACGACGGCGGGTCCTACGGCTCGGCCGACCAGTACGCCGACGGCACGGACGGGCACATGCCGCCGGTCGCCCGGGACTACCACGACGACGCCGAGGCGATGCGCTGACACGTCGGGTCAGTTCGTGCGCTCGACCACCACGGGCGGCTCGCCCGCGGGTCCCCGGGGCGGCCGGCGCTGCTCGTCGGCCGCGTCCCCGGCGGCTTCCTGGGCGATCCGGAGGCGGTCGGTGAGCTCGCTCCTCCCGAGCTGCCCGCGGTCCGGGTGCGTCAGCGCGTCGCGGGTCCAGTGCAGCCGGTGCCCGGCGGCGCGGTCCACGGTGGTCGCCGCCCAGCGCGCGTCCGTGACCCGGGCAGGCCCGCCGGGGTGCTGCACGACGTCCGCGACCAGCAGCAGGCCGACGGCGGACGCCGCCACGCAGCACTGCGTCCCCTGGTTGGACAGCAGGTTGCCGAGACCGTAGGCCACCCACATCCCGTCGCCGCCCGGGCCGCCCCGCAGGTGCTCCAGCGGCTGCGGCACGTGGGCGTGGTGCCCGATCACGAGGTCCACCTGCCGGGATCGGGCGAGGGCCTTGGCGGTCTCCTTCTGGTGGTCCGTGGGCTCGGTGACGTACTCGGTGCCGTCGTGCAGGCTGACCACCACCAGGTCCGCGCCTGCGGCGCGCGCCGCCCGGGCCTGCTCGATGATCCGGCCGGCGTCGATGAGGTCCACCGACCAGGAGCCGTGGGGCGGCTCCAGCCCGTTCAGCCCGTAGGCCGCCGACAGGTGGGCCACCGTGACGGTCCGGCCCTCCCGCCGGAGCTCGTAGAGCTGGGGGCTGCTCGACTCGCGCTTGTTGCGCGCGGTCCCGGCGTGGCCCATCCCGGCCCGGTCGAGCGCCCCGAGCGTCGCGGCGATGCCGTCGTAGCCGGAGTCGGCCGCGTGGTTGGACGCCGTCGAGCAGCCGTCCCAGCCCTGCTCGCCCAGATCGCGGACGATCTCCTTCGGCGCGCGGAACACGGGGTAGCCGGCCGGCTGCGTGCCCGGCGGCGCGACCGGCACCTCCAGGTGGCACAGGGCCAGGTCCGCGCGGGCGACCCACGGGTCGATGCCCGCCAGCAGCGGCGAGTAGTCGAACCCGTCCGGTCCCGTCGCCGAGTCGTTGACCGGTTCGTGGGTCAGGACGTCACCCGCGGCGAGCAGCGTGAGCTCGACGTCCTGCGGCGTGGGCGTCGGCTCCGGGGAGGGGGTGGCGGACGCCGGGGGTGTCGCCGGGCCGGACGTCACGGAGGCCGCCGTGGAGACGCCGCCGGAGCTCGTGGCCACCGGCACGCCGGGGGCGGGCGTGCAGCTCGTCGACGTCGCCGCGAGGGCGCAGGTCACCGCGGCGGACGCGAGGAACCGCAGCGGGCGGACGTTGACCACTCCCGGATGTTATGGCAGGCCGGCACGGGGAGCGACCGGGCGTCGACGGTGCTCGGTCCGGGGCGCGGGTGAACCGCGGCTAGGCTTGAGCAATGGTCAACGACGCTCCGTCGCCCTGGAACATTGCGAACATCGTCACGATGATTCGCATCGCCATGGTCCCGTTCTTCGCCTGGGCACTTCTCGTCGAGGGCGGGGACGACACGACGTGGCGGCTCGTGGCCACGGCGATCTTCGTGGTGGCGGCGGTGTCGGACAAGGTCGACGGCTACCTCGCGCGGTCGCGCGGCCTCATCACCGACCTGGGCAAGCTGCTCGACCCGATCGCGGACAAGCTGCTCGTGGGCGCCGCGCTGATCCTGCTGTGGATCCCGCTCGGGGAGCTGCCCTGGTGGATCCCCGTGGTGATCCTGGTGCGCGAGCTGGGCATCACGTTCATGCGCCTGGGCATGGTCAAGTACGAGGTCATGCCGGCGTCGCGCGGCGGCAAGCTCAAGACCGTGCTGCAGACCGTGGCGATCTCGCTGTTCCTGCTGCCGCGCGAGGGCTTCGACTGGCTCACGGTGATCGCCTGGGTCGTGCTGATGGCGGCGTTCGTCGTGACGGTCGTGACCGGCGTCGAGTACGTCTACCAGGGCTGGAAGATCCGGCGCGACGCCCGGGCCCGGACGCCGCAGGCATGACGGCGCCGCGCCTGCTGGCGGCGGCCGCTGCCCGGGGCTGGACCATCGGCGTGGCCGAGTCGTTGACGGGCGGGCTGGTCACGGCCACGCTCGTGTCGGTGCCGGGCGCGTCCAAGGTGCTGCGCGGCGGCGTCGTCGCCTACGCCACCGACCTCAAGGCCGGGCTGCTCGGGGTGGACGCGGACCTGCTCGCCGAGCGCGGGGCCGTGGACGAGGCCGTGGCCGCCCAGATGGCGGACGGCGTGCGCCGGGCGACGGGGGCCGACGTCGGCCTCGCCACGACCGGGGTCGCGGGCCCGGACCCCCAGGACGGCCAGCCGCCGGGTGTGGTCTTCGTCGCAGTGAGCACCCCGGTCGCCTCCGAGGTGCACCGGCTGGAGCTGGCGGGCGACCGGCCGCAGATCATCGGCGACGCGGCGCGCGGGGTCATCGAGCTCGCGTCGCTGCTCGTCAGCGAGGCGGCGGGTGAAAAAACCGACTCGCACCCAGATCCGTTCCCTGAAGTTACAGACAAGTGAAACTTCTTGGCTTAATCTTGCACAGGGCTTGACGCGGGAACACTTCGGGAACAAGGCTCATACCAACAGCGTTGGTCCCGGTGTGATCACGAACAGGCCGACCACACGGGGCCGGCGGAAGAACTCTTCGAGCGCGGGGTACGGTAGAACGACCTCCGCGCACGGAGGCCGTACCACACGCAAGGCACGTCCGGTCCAGGCAGGGCAGGGCGTGAGGTCAGGGACAGGCACTGAAAGGGGGCGCGAGATGGTCGTACTACGGCGAGAAATCGGAGACGTGCTGCGAGACACGCGGCAGCGTCAGGGGCGCACCCTCCGTGAGGTGTCGTCGGCGGCGCGGGTGTCGCTGGGTTACCTCAGTGAGGTGGAGCGCGGGCAGAAGGAGGCGTCGTCCGAGCTGCTCGGTTCCATCTGCGAGGCGCTCGACGTGCCGCTGTCCTTGGTGCTGCGTGAGGTGAGCGACCGCGTCGCGGTGGCCGAAGGATTCCAGATTCCCGACACGATCCCGGCGGACTTCGTCGCCGGGCTGCTGGCCAGGGGAGGCGACCGGACCGCAGCGCGGCGGGAGGTCGACCCGTCCGACCTGGCACCGGTCGGCTGACAGGCCGGCTGGGCGACAGCCGCAGCAGGGCAGAACCGGAGCGGGGCACCACCGAGGTGGTGCCCCGCTCCGGTGCGTTCACGTGCTACGCAGGACCGGCCTGGCACGTGGGGCACCAGTAGACCGGCCGCTCGTAGGGCTTCTCGTTCGCCGTGCCGACGGCGATCGGCGTGCCGCACCGGTGGCAGGCCCGGCCCGTCCGGCCGTGCACGTGCAGCTCCACGGCCCCGAGGCCCCGCGCCCGCCCGACGGCGACGCTGCGCTCCATGAGCCGCCGCGCCGTCCGCAGCAGGAGCGCCCGCTCGCCGCTCGGCACCGTGCCGGCCGGCTGCCACGGCCACAGCCGCCGCGCGAAGAGCGACTCGGCCATCCAGATGGTGCCGAGGCCCGCGACGGTCCGCTGGTCCAGCAGGGCGGCGCACAGCGGCCTCTCGGGCTCGCGGGCGAGCCGCGCCACGCCGTCCGCCAGGCCGGTGGTGGGGAAGTCGGCGCCGAGCACGTCCGGGCCGAGGCCGTTGAGGATGCGGCTCTCGTCGTGCGTGCGCACCAGGTCGAGCATGCCGAGGTGCCAGCCGATGGCGGTCCACGCGTCCGTCGCGAGCACCGCCCGGACGGCCGGGTGCCGTGCCGTCGCCTCCCGCGAGCCGGTGCGGTGCACCCTCCAGTAGCCGTCCATGCGCAGGTGCGTGTGCAGGGTCCGGCCGTCGTCGAGCCGGGTGAGCAGGTGCTTGCCGTAGGCGCTGGTCTCCAGGGCGGTGGCCCCGGTCAGGTTGGCGGCGCCGGCGCTGGGCCAGCGCAGCTCCGCACGGACGAGCGGCAGGCCGCGCAGCGCCGCGGTGAGGCGCTCGGCGGTGAGGCGCAGGACATCCCCCTCGGGCACGGGCGCTCCCCTCGTCGTGGGGCTTCAGCGTAGTGCGCGGTCTGCCGAGGAAGGCGGCACAACCGGCATATCACCCATGTGATCTGGGTCCGGGTCGGAACCGCGGCACCGGGCCGCCCGCGGCCGGTCAGGGATGGCCCCCAGTGCGGGTCAGGGGCGTGACCGGGGGTAAACCCGATGGCTTTCCGGCGTCCGCTCGGCAACTCTTGTCCCATGACCGTTGTAACCGCTGACCTGGGCGAACGCCCGGACCAGTCGATGGCCTCCCCAGACCCTCGGAACACCCGGACCGTGAGCTGGTTCGGCGCGACCGCCCTGCTCCCGATGATCGCCGCGCACGTGCTCGGCGCGTCCGTGGTCGACCCGGTGCTCGACCCGATCAGCTGGTACGCCTTCGTTCCCGGCGGCGGCGAGATGATCCTCGCCGGCGGGGTGATCCTGGCTGTCCTCGGCCTCGTCCTCACCGCCCGGATGTACCGCGCCGGACTCGCCGTCGGGCCGGTGCCCGCGGGCGCGATGATCGTCTTCGCCGTCGCGATGGTCCTGGTCGGGGCGTTCCCCACCGACCCGCCCGGGACGGACGCGTCGCTGTCCGCCGTCATCCACCGGGTCAGCGCCGCCACGGCCTTCTGCGTGCTCCCCGTGGTCGGACTGAGCCTGGAGCGGTCGATCACGCGGCCGCGCTCGGCCTTCCCGCGGGCCCTGCGGTCGGCGGCCGGAGCGCTCGGCGTGGCGGTCGGACTGTTCCTGGTGGTCCACCTGTCACTCGTCTACCTCGCCGACTCGGGCATCGCGGCCTTCGGCCTCATCGAGCGGGTCGGGTTCGTGATCATGATCGCCTACCTGCTCCTGCTCGGAGCGACGATCGACCGCGAGAGCCCGGACGGGGCCCTGGACGAGACCGGGCCGCTCGACGCCGTCGGCCCGCTCGACGGCGCGAGCCCCGCCCTGGTGTTCAGCGGACCGAGATCCGCAGACCGCGTGGAGTGACCGCGAAGCCCGCCTCGACGAGCGCTCGCGCCGTCGGATGGTGCCGCGCGGCCTCCAGCGCGGGCACGCCGTCGACCCGCTGGACCACCAGCCGTCCGAGGCGGCCCTCCCGGACCGTCCTGGCCAGTGCGGCGGCCGCCGTCGCGAGCCGGGCGGGGTTCTCGGTGAAGGACAGCACCGTGCGCCCGCCGCGCTCCACGAACAGGGCCAGGTCGCCGTGGGTGAGCACCACGACGGCGCCGGCCTTGCGGCCGGGCCGGTGGGCGGCCCTGGTGCCGGGCGCGCCGTCGGACGCCGGTCCCGGTTCCGCGGCGGCCTGGTCAGCGGCGTCCGACCCCAGGCCCGCCGGGCCTGCTGCCGTTCCGGCGTCCGGCCCCGGGCCTGTCGGGCCCGCGGGCCAGGCGAGCGCTGCGCCGTAGGGGTTGGCGGGGTCCATCGCGGCCAGCACGACGACGCCGCTCGTGCTCGCGGCGCCGGTGGGGGCCGCGACCGCCGACGTCCGCTCCGCGGCCTCCAGCTCCGACTCGACGATCCGGGTACGGTCGGCCGCGTCCACCCGCAGCCGGTCGACGGCGCCGGGCAGGGCGAACTGCGACCCGCCGAGGTGCTCCACGAAGTACCCGCGGCGCACGGCGCCGCGCTCCTCCAGGCCGGACAGTACGCGGTACACGTCGCGGTAGCCCGCCCCGACGCCCTCCGCGGCCGCGGCGGACCGCGTCAGCACCCCGTGCCGTTCGAGCAGCACCTGGGTCAGGGCGTGGGCGTGCAGCGTGGGGTCCGTCTCGCGCATCGGCAGGGCGGCCCAGCGGCCGCTGCCGCCCACGGTCGAGGCGCCGGAGCGGAGGGCCGAGGCGGGACGTCCGGGGGACACGGCGAACCGGGACCGGCGCACCGGACGGGCCCGGGCGGCCGTGCGGGGCGCGCGGTGGGCGCCGCCGCCGCTGACCCGCTCGCGCAGCGCGCCCAGCCCGTCGTTGGTGACCTGGCCGGCCCAGACGAGGTCCCAGAGCACCTCCAGCACGGCGTCCGGCTCGGCGGAGGTGAGCTCGGCGACCCGCGGCAGGAAGAACCCGCCGGACCCGGTCAGCAGGTCGAGCACCGCGCGGTGCAGGTCGGAGTCGAGCGGGCTCTCCTCCTCGACCGGTTCGATCGGGGGCAGGGTGAGCGGGGCGCCGTCCGCCAGGTGGAGGGAGACCAGCCCGTCCCCGCCGCCCGACCCGGGCAGCCGGGAGTGCCCGGCCCACAGCACCTCGCCCGCCACCGTCAGCTCGTCGAGCAGGGCGGGGGAGTAGTCAGTCACCCGGGCGGGCAGCACCAGGGTCTCCAGGGCCGACGCCGGGACCGCCGCCCCCGCGAGCTGCTCGATCGCCTGGACCAGCCCGTCCGCACCGCGCAGCAGGCCCGTGGACACGTTCTGCCAGCGCGGCAGGAAGGCCCCGAGGGCCTCCTGCTCCACGGGTTCCACCTCGGCCCGCAGCACCGCCAGGGAGCGCCGCCGCAGCAGGCGCAGCACCCCGGGGTCGCACCACTCGTCGCCCGTGCCGCCGAGCGCGCCGGGCCGCAGCCGCCCGCGGGCGAGCGCGCCGTCCGCCTCCAGCCGGGCCAGGCCCTGGGCGACGACCGCGACGCCCAGCCCGAACCGCTGGGCCGGGGCCTGCGCGCCGAACGGCCCGTGCGTCCGGGCGTGGCGGCGCAGCAGGTCGCCGAGCGGGTCGGGGACCAGCTCGGTGAACGTCTCGGGGATGCCCACGGGGAGCGCCACGCCGAGCGCGTCGCGCAGCCGGCCCGCGTCCTCGGCGACCGCCCACTGCTCGCGGCCGGCGAACCGGACCCGGATCACCCGGCGCGTGGCCTCCAGCTCCTCGAGCCAGTGGCCCACGGCGTGGCGGGCGTCCTCGCGGGTGCGCGCCTCCAGGGTCTCCAGCGGGTGCGGCCCCGTGCGCCGCAGCAGGTCCCACAGCCCCTCGGCGTCGCGGGCCTGCCGGTCCGGGGCGAGCCCTGCGAGCTCGGCCTCGGTGCGTTCCACGGCCCCCGGGTCGAGCAGGTCCGCGAGGTCGGCCGAGCCCTGCTCCCCGAGCAGCTCGGCGAGCAGCTCCGGGTCCAGCGACAGGGCCGCGGCGCGGCGCTCGGCCAGCGGTGCGTCGCCGTCGTACAGGAACTGCGCGGTGTAGCCGAACAGGAGCGACTGGGCGAACGGCGACGGCGTCGGGGTGGTCACCTCGACCACCCGGACCCCGCCCGAGCCGATCTCGCGCATGAGGTCGGCCAGCGCGGCCACGTCGAAGTCGTCCTGGAGGCACTCGCGGGCGGCCTCCAGCACGATCGGGAAGTCCGGGAACTGGCTGGCCACCTCCAGGAGCTGGGCCGACCGCTGGCGCTGCTGCCACAGGGGTTGCCGCTTGTCCGGCCGGCGTCGCGGCAGCAGGAGGGCGCGCGCTGCCGCCTCCCGGAACCGCGCGGCGAACATGACCGAGGAGCCCAGCTCGTCGCGGACGGCGCCCAGCACCTCGTCCGGGTCCAGCAGCAGGTCCTCGAGCGTGACCCGGCCCGGGACGTGCTGCGGGTGCGCCGCGCCGTCGAGGGCCCCGTCACCGGTCCCGTCGAACTCGTCGGTGCCGGCCCCGGCGCCGTCCGTGCCCCACGGCTCGCCGTCCCAGCCGCTGCCCGAGTCGGGCAGCCGCAGCACGATCCCGTCGTCGGAGTGCATGGCGGCCACGTCCAGGCCGAACCGGGCCCGCAGGCGGGCGCTGATCACGAGGGCCCACGGCGCGTGCACGCGCGCCCCGAGCGGCGAGTGGATCACCACGCGCCAGTCGCCCAGCTCGTCGCGGAACCGCTCGACCACGATCGTCCGGTCGTCGGGCACGCGGCCCGTGCCCAGCCGCTGCTCGGTGAGGTAGGCGGCGAGGTTGTCCGCGGCCCAGTCGTCCAGCCCGGCCTCGCGCAGGTGCTTGCGCCCGGCGTCGACGTCGGCGGCCAGGGCGGCGTCGGCCTCGCGGACGAACGCGCCGACCGCGCGCCCGAGCTCGGCCGGGCGGCCCGGGGCGTCGCCCTTCCAGAAGGGGAGGCGTCCGGGGAGGCCGGGCGCCGGGGCGACCAGCACCCGGTCGGTGGTGATCTCCTCGATGCGCCAGGTGCTCGACCCCAGCGTGAACGTGTCGCCGACCCGGGACTCGTAGACCATCTCCTCGTCGAGCTCGCCCACGCGCCGCCCCCCGCGGGGCCGGGTGCCGCTCGTCCCGCCGGAGGCGCCGTCGGCGAGCACGCCGCCGTCCGCCGCGTCGGTGGCGAGGAAGACGCCGTACGCGCCCTTGTCCGGGATGGTGCCGCCGCTCGTGGCGGCCAGGCGCAGCGCGCCGGGGCGGCCCCGCAGCAGGCCCGTGGCGCGGTCCCAGGTGATGCGAGCCCGCAGCTCGGCGAAGTCCTCGCTGGGGTACCGCCCGGCGAGCATGTCGAGCACGGCGCGCCAGGTGGCGTCGCCGAGGTGCGCGAACGGCGCGGCGCGGCGGACCAGCGCGAGCAGCTCGGCCTCGTCCCAGTCGTCCACGGCCAGAGCCGCGACCACCTGCTGCGCCAGGACGTCGAGCGGGTTGGCCGGCACGTGCATGTGCTCGATCGCGCCCGTGCGCATGCGCTGCGCGATGACGGTCGCCGGCACGAGGTCACCCCGGAACATCGGGAACACCACACCCTTGGAGACCGCGCCCACCTGGTGGCCCGCGCGGCCGATGCGCTGCAGCCCGCTCGCGACGGACGGCGGCGCGCCCACCTGCACCACGAGGTCCACGGCGCCCATGTCGATGCCGAGCTCCAGGGACGACGTCGCGACCACCGCGGGCAGCCGGCCCTCTTTGAGCTCCGTCTCGGTGCGGGTGCGCTCGGCGCGGCTCATCGACCCGTGGTGGGCGCGCGCGAGCACGGTCTCACCCCGGGCGGCCCCGTCCGGGCCCGGCGGCTGCCCGGGGACCGCCTCGGGCAGGCCGCGTTCCCCGGGCACGGGCCGCGGGATCCCGGCGGCCGTGCCGGACTGCCCGGGAACGAGCGCGGCCCAGGTGCTGGCCGGGTCGGCGATGTCGAGCCCCTGCCGCTGGGCCCAGACCTCGTTCATGCGCGCGGTCAGCCGCTCGGCGCCGCGCCGGTTGTTGGTGAAGACGATGGTGGAGGTGTGGTCGGCCACGAGGTCGACCACACGCTCCTCCACGTGCGGCCAGACCGACGCCTTGCGCAGGGGCCGGGTCGCCTCGCCCGAGAGGTCGAGCTCGTCGTCGCCCGTGCCCGGCCGGGCCCCGTCGTCGCGGCCCGGGTCCGGCACGCCTGCGCCGGGCGCGCTGCCCAGGTCCGCGAGGTCCGGGACGGGCACGACGACGTCGATGGCCCACTCCTTGTGCGACGGCGGCTGCACGACGACGACCTCGCGGGCCGACTCGTCGGAGCGACCGCCGCCGAGGAACCGGGAGACGGCCTCGACCGGGCGTACCGTGGCGGACAGGCCGATCCGCTGTGCCGGCCGGTCGAGCAGCGCGTCGAGGCGCTCCAGGCTCAGGGCGAGGTGGGCGCCGCGCTTGGTGCCCGCCACGGCGTGGATCTCGTCGAGCACCACGGTCTCGACGCCCGCGAGCCCGGCACGGGCCGACGAGGTGAGGATGAGGAACAGGGACTCCGGCGTGGTGACCAGGATGTCCGGCGGACGCGTGGCGAACGCGCGCCGCTCGTTCGGGGGCGTGTCGCCGGTGCGCATGCCGACGGTGACGTCGGGCACCTCGATGCCGTCGCGCGCCGCGGCCTGCCGGATGCCCGTCAGCGGGGAGCGGAGGTTGCGCTGTACGTCCGCGGCCAGGGCCTTCAGGGGCGACACGTACAGCACGCGGCAGCGGCGCACCCGCTCCTGGGGCACGGGCTCGGACATGATCCGGTCGATCGACCAGAGGAACGCCGCGAGGGTCTTGCCCGACCCGGTCGGTGCCACGACGAGCGCGTGCTGGTCGCGCGCCACGGCGTCCCAGGCACCGGCCTGGGCGTCGGTGGGCTGGGCGAAGGCACCGGTGAACCACGTGCGGGTGGCCGGTCCGAACCGGAAGAGCGGGTCGTCGGGCGTGGGCATGGTCCCCATTCTGTCCCCGACCACTGACACGGGCCGGGGGAGGTGCCGGGGCGTCGTAGGGTTGACGGGTGCGTGAACGGGACTTCTGGCAGCTGGTCGACGAGGTTTTCGGCCCCGCCTACGGGCGTGCGCTGGCACGCGAGCAGGTGCTCCCGGCGCTCGACGGACGCACCCCGGCGGTCGCCCTGGCGGACGGCGACGAGCCGCGCGACGTGTGGCACGCGCTGTGCGACGCGCTGGACGTGCCCGACGCCGACCGGTGGGGCACCGACAAGTACCGGCAGGCCCCGCCGCCGCGTCGCTGAGGGGGCGTCCCGGCCCGCCCCTCCGGGGCGTCCTCGGCCGCGAGGCCCACCCCGGTGAGATGTCCTGCGACACACCGGTGTGTCCTGCCTTGCCTCGAACACGCGTTCGGCTAGACTTTGACCACAGGCACGGATTTCGGAACGTCGTCCACAGGCGGCGGCCGGAGCAGGCGTCCGTGTCAGTGGCTCCGCGTACGGTCGGCAACGACGTACCGAGCCATCCATGTCGGCGCACAGAGCGCCCAGAGACCGAAGGTGTTGCACATGCCCGCACCAGCAGACCGCGACAAGGCCCTCGAGGCCGCTCTCGCACAGATCGACCGTAGTTTCGGCAAGGGCTCGGTCATGCGCCTCGGCGACGAGACGCGCGCGCCCATCGAGGTGGTTCCCACCGGTTCGATCGCCCTCGACGTGGCCCTCGGCATCGGCGGCCTCCCGCGCGGCCGCATCGTCGAGGTGTACGGCCCCGAGTCCTCGGGCAAGACGACCATCGCGCTGCACGCCGTGGCCAACGCCCAGCGCCTGGGCGGCATCGCGGCGTTCATCGACGCCGAGCACGCGCTCGACCCGGAGTACGCCAAGAAGCTCGGTGTCGACACCGACGCCCTCCTGGTCTCGCAGCCGGACACCGGCGAGCAGGCGCTGGAGATCACGGACATGCTGATCCGGTCCGGCGCGCTCGACATCATCGTCATCGACTCCGTCGCGGCCCTGACGCCCAAGGCCGAGATCGAGGGCGAGATGGGCGACAGCCACGTGGGTCTCCAGGCCCGCCTCATGTCGCAGGCCCTGCGCAAGATCACCGGTGCGCTCAGCGCGTCCGGCACCACGGCGATCTTCATCAACCAGCTGCGCGAGAAGATCGGCGTGTTCTTCGGCTCGCCCGAGACCACCACCGGTGGAAAGGCGCTGAAGTTCTACGCGTCGGTCCGTCTCGACATCCGCCGCATCGAGACTCTCAAGGAGGGTACGGACGCGGTCGGCAACCGCACCCGCGTGAAGGTCGTCAAGAACAAGATGGCGCCGCCCTTCAAGCAGGCGGAGTTCGACATCCTGTACGGCCACGGCATCTCCCGCGAGGGTGGGCTCATCGACATGGGCGTGGAGCACGGCTTCGTGCGCAAGTCCGGCTCGTGGTTCACCTACGAGGGCGACCAGCTCGGCCAGGGCAAGGAGAACGCGCGGTCCTTCCTGCGCGACAACCCCGACCTCGCCAACGACATCGAGAAGCGGGTCAAGGAGAAGCTGGGCGTGGGGCCGAAGGTCGACGCCCCGGCGGACCCGGCCGCGGGTGCTCCGGCACCGTCGGCGACCGAGGCCGCCCCGCCCACGGGCACCGTCGCGGCGGCCAGCTCGTCCTCGCGGACGACCACCACGGCCAAGGCCACCAAGACGACGGCGACGCGTGCGAAGACCGCCGTCAAGACGACCGCGGCGAAGACCGCGGCCAAGGCGGAGGCAGCCGCCGAGAAGGCTCCGTTCTGACGTGCAGTACGGTGATCCAGCGGATGGTCCCGGCGTGGGGAAGCGTCGGGGCCATCCGGCCTTTAGGGACGGGTCCGAACAGGCTGTCGCGGACGGGTCCGAGGAGGGCCGCCGGGCGGGCGGACGCGGACGTCGCACCGGTCGCGGCGGTGGCCGCGACAGCCGCGAGCAGGCACCCCGCAAGACCGTCGCGGAACGCCTGGAGGCCGGCGAGATCAGCCGGGACGACGCCGTCGAGAAGACCCGCGAGGTCGTCCTCCGCATCCTGACGGCGGCGCAGAAGTCCCGTCGCGAGCTCGAACAGTCGCTGGCCCGCAAGGGCTACCCGGAGGACGTCGTCGTCCAGGTGCTCGACCGGTTCGGCGAGGTGGGCCTGGTGGACGACGCGACCTACGCGGAGACGATCGTGCGCACCCGGCACGCCGAGCGCGGCCTGGCGCGCCGTGGCATCGCCGCGGAGCTGCGCCGGCGGGGCATCGACGAGGACACCGCGGTCGAGGCCCTGGAGCAGCTCGACCCCGACGACGAGCGGGCGGCCGGCGCCCGGCTGGCCGGCAAGCTCGTCACCCGCACGCGCGGCCTCGACCGGCAGGTGCGGGTGCGCCGCGCCGTCGGCTCGCTCGCGCGCAAGGGCTACGCGCCCGGCCTGGCGTTCGAGCTGGTCAAGGACGCGCTCGCCGCGGAGGGCGAGGAGACGGACGACCTCGGCTACGCCGAGGACTGAGCAGACCTCAGCGGGGGAGCATCGACGAGGGGCCGGGTGGTCAGCAGTGAAAGCTGCTGGCCACCCGGCCCCTCGTCGATCAGGCGACGGCCCGCCGGGGGCGGACGGCCCACCTGAGGCGGACGAGCCGTCGGATCAGATGTTCCCCGGCCCGCCGGCGGCGCCGGCCACGGCTGTCGGGTTGCCGATCCCGGTGCCCTCGATGGTCGGACCGGCCGTGCGGCTGGACAGCAGCCGCGACAGCTGGTGGGCCAGCACGGTGAGCAGCAGGTTCAGCACGATGAACACCACGGCCACGACCGTGAGCACCTGTAGGGGGTTGCCGTCGGCCGAGTAGACGATCTGCCCGGTACGGAGCAGCTCCTGGTAGCCGATGAGCTGCCCGAGCGCCGAGTCCTTGAGGACCACGACGATCTGCGACACCATCGCCGGGAGCATGGCCACCAGCGCCTGGGGGAGCTGGATCGACCGTAGGGTCTGGCCCGGCGTCAGGCCGATCGCGAGCCCGGCCTCGCCCTGCCCGCGGGGCAGGTTGCCCACGCCCGACCGCACCAGCTCCGCGATGACGGAGCCGTTGTACAGGATGAGCGCGACGACGACGGCGAGGAACGCCTTGTCGGAGACACCGGGCAGCGTCTGCCCGAACAACCCGTAGAAGAACACCATCATGAGCAGCACGGGGACGGCCCGGAAGAACTCGACCACGGTGCCGGACACCCGCCGCACCAGGGCGAGCTGCGACAGCCGGCCCATGCCGAACACGAGGCCGAACACGATCGATCCGACGATCGCGAACGCCGCTGCCCGCAGCGTGTTGATCAGGCCGGGGATCAGGTAGTACTGCCAGGTGCGGGCCGAGACGGCGTCCGCCCAGAGCTGGGGCTCCAGCTGGCCCTTGTCGTCGAGCTGGACCAGGACCCAGGCGGCCGCGGCGAGCACGACGACGGCCCCGAGCACGTTGCCGACGAGGGTCCAGGTCCGGGCGCGCGGTCCGGGCGCGTCGAAGAGTACGGAGGCGCTCATCGCTTCACCGCCAGTCGCTGGGACAGCCAGGTGGTCAGCAGTCCGATGGGGATCACCAGGATCACGTAGCCGATCGCGAACACCGCGAAGATCTCCCACAGGTAGTTGGGGTTGAACTCGATCATCGTCTTCATCGTGGACGAGGTCTCCCAGGAGACGCTGGCCGCCGCGGCGACGGTCGAGTTCTTCAGCAGGGCGATGAGCGTGTTGCCGAGCGGGGCGACGGCCCCGCGGAACGCCTGCGGCAGGATGATCAGCCGTGCGGCCGGCAGGAACGAGAGCCCGATCGCCCGGGCAGCCTCGGCCTGTCCCAGCGGGACGGTGTTCACGCCGGAGCGGATCGCCTCGCACACGAACGCCGCGTGGTAGACGGCCAGGCCGACGACGGCGAGGCGGAAGAAGTTGTCCTCGAAGTTGTCGGCGAGCTGGATCTGGAGCGCGGTCCACACGCCCATGACCATGAAGGTCATGATGATCGTCAGCGGGGTGTTGCGGAAGATGCTGACGTACGTGGTACCGGCCCAGCGCAGCGACGCGATGGGCGAGATCCGCATGAGCGCCAGCAGCGTGCCGAGCGCCAGCGCGATCAGCGCGCCCCAGAACGTCAGCTGGATGTTGGTCCAGAACGCTCCGAGCACGTCGTACTGCTGCAGGAGCGCGCCGAGCCCGGACAGATAGTCGTTCACGGGTCACCTTTCGGGAGAGGCACGGCCGTGGTCGGCGCGCCCCGGGAGGTCACAGTCGCGGACGGCGGGATGCCGCCCCGCAACGAACCGGGATCGCGTCTCGCTCGGCGGACGCGATCCCGGTTCACTGCGAAGGGACGTCAGGCGCAGGCGGCCGGCGTCGGCGGGTTGAGGTCCGCGTTCGGGGTGTAGTCGGCGCCCTCGGTGTTGGCGGCGACGAGCTCGTCCCAGGTGCCGTCGTCGATCATCTTGGTGATCGCCGCGTTGATGTCCTCGCAGCGGTCCGAGCCCTTGGGCAGGCCCACGCCGTACTGCTCCTCGGAGAACGGCGCGCCGACGACCTTGAGGTTGCCGTCACCGTTGGCCGCGGCGAGACCGGCCAGGATGATGTCGTCGGTCGTGACGGCGTCGACCTGGCCGGCGACCAGGGCGGTCACGCACTCGGCGTAGCCGGGGCGCTCCAGCAGCTGGACACCCTCGGCGTAGTCGGTCTTGATCTTCTCCGCCGACGTCGACCCGGTGACCGAGCAGAGGTTCTTGCCCTCCAGGTCCTGCGGGCCGGTGATGTCGGTGTTGTCGGCGGCGACGAGGAGGTCCTGCCCGGCGACGAAGTACGGGCCGGCGAAGTCGATGACCTCCTTGCGCTCGTCCGTGATCGAGTAGGTGGCGAAGATCATGTCCACGTCACCGTTCTGGAGCATGCTCTCGCGGTTCGCGGAGGGCGTCTCCTTGAAGGTGATCTGGTCCTCGCTGTAGCCCAGCTCGTTGGCGACGTACCGGGCGACGTCCACGTCGAACCCGGTGTACTCGGCGCCGTCCTGCAGGCCGAGGCCCGGCTGGTCGTACTTGATGCCGATGGTGATGCCGTCGCCGCCCTCGGACGCGCCGTCCTCGGGCTCGCCCCCGACCTCGGCTCCGCCACAGGCCGAGAGCGCGAGGGTCGACGCCGCGGCCATCGCCAGCAGCCCCATGGTGTGCTTGCGCATGATTCCCCTTCGGTAGTTCGGGGTCCGGGTAGGACCCCTTGGCTGGGATCAGTCAGTGAAAGATCAGTGGGTCAGGATCTTGGAGAGGAAGTCGCGTGCCCGATCGCTCTTGGGCGCCGTGAAGAACTCCTCGGGGTGAGCTTCCTCGACGATCTGGCCGTCCGCCATGAAGACCACGCGGTCGGCGGCCTTCCGGGCGAAGCCCATCTCGTGCGTCACGACGATCATCGTCATGCCCTCCTGGGCGAGCGCGACCATCGCGTCGAGCACCTCGTTGACCATCTCGGGGTCGAGGGCCGACGTCGGCTCGTCGAACAGCATCACCTTCGGCTGCATCGCCAGGGCGCGCGCGATCGCGACACGCTGCTGCTGGCCGCCCGAGAGCTGGGCGGGCATCTTGCCGGCCTGGTTGCCGACGCCCACGCGGTCGAGCAGGGCACGAGCCTGCTCCTCCGCGGCCTTCTTGGACAGCCCGCGGACCTTGCGCGGCCCGAGCGTCACGTTGTCGAGCACGGTCTTGTGCGCGAACAGGTTGAACGACTGGAAGACCATCCCGACCTCGGCGCGCAGCTGCGCCAGGGCCTTGCCCTCCTCGGGCAGGGTCTTCCCGTCGACGGTGATCGAACCGTCGTCGATGGTCTCCAGGCGGTTGATCGCCCGGCACAGCGTGGACTTGCCGGAGCCGGACGGGCCGATGACGACCAGCACCTCGCCCTTGCGGACGGTGAGGTCGATGTCCTGCAGCACGTGCAGCGCGCCGAAGTGCTTGTTCACGCGCTTCAGCTCGACGAGGGGCGCCCCGAGGGCGCGGTCCGACGTCGGAGCGTCCGCGGAGCTGTCGGCCGCCGGTTGGCCGGTGGTCGAGGTGGTCTGGTCCATCCCTTGAACCTAACGATCCGATGTTTCAAGGACCAAGTCGACGGGTCATCCCGGGACAACGTTTCGGTAACAGATGCCCGCAATGCGCCCGAACTCGCCGTTCGGCGCGGCTCGAAAGGGGTCGTAAAATCGAGGCGATGTCCACGACCGCCCTGCCCACAGTCCCGCTCGACGCCGCCGCGACCGACACCGCCGTCGGCGACGCCGCGTCCGAGCAGCCCCGCACCTACCTGGTCCGCACCCTCGGGTGCCAGATGAACGTGCACGACTCCGAGCACATGGCCGGCATGCTCGAGCAGGCCGGCTACACGCGCGCCTCCAGCCAGGACGAGGCCGCGAACTCCGCCGACGTCGTCGTGATCAACACCTGCGCCGTGCGCGAGAACGCCGCCAACAAGCTGTACGGGAACCTCGGGCAGCTCGCGGGCATCAAGGCCACCCGGCCGGGCATGCAGATCGCCGTCGGCGGCTGCCTGGCCCAGAAGGACCGGGGTGACATCGTCGCGAAGGCCCCGTGGGTCGACGTCGTCTTCGGCACGCACAACCTCGACGCCCTGCCGGTGCTGCTGGAGCGCGCCCGGCACAACGAGGCGGCGCAGGTCGAGATCGCGGAGTCCCTGCAGGTCTTCCCGTCCACGCTGCCGACCAAGCGCGAGTCGGTCTACGCGGGCTGGGTCAGCATCTCGGTGGGCTGCAACAACACCTGCACCTTCTGCATCGTGCCGCACCTGCGCGGCAAGGAGCGCGACCGCCGTCCGGGGGAGATCCTCGCGGAGGTCGAGGCGCTCGTCGCCGCCGGCGCGATCGAGGTGACGCTGCTGGGCCAGAACGTGAACAGCTACGGCGTCGAGTTCGGCGACCGCGGCGCGTTCGCCAAGCTGCTGCGCGCCTGCGGCCGGATCGAGGGCCTGGAGCGCGTGCGGTTCACGTCCCCGCACCCGGCCGCGTTCACCGACGACGTGATCGCCGCCATGGCCGAGACCCCGAACGTCATGCCGCAGCTCCACATGCCGCTGCAGTCCGGCTCCGACCGGATCCTGCGCGCGATGCGCCGCTCGTACCGCTCGGAGAAGTTCCTCGGCATCCTCGACAGGGTCCGCACCGCGATGCCCGACGCGTCGATCACGACCGACATCATCGTGGGCTTCCCCGGCGAGACCGAGGAGGACTTCGCCGAGACGATGCGCGTGGTCGAGGCGTCCCGGTTCAGCTCGGCCTTCATCTTCCAGTACTCGCCGCGCCCGGGCACGCCCGCCGCGACGATGGCGGACCAGCTCCCCAAGGCCGTGGTGCAGGAGCGGTTCGAGCGCCTGCTCGCCCTCCAGGAGCGCATCGGGGCCGAGGAGGCCGACCGGCAGGTCGGGCGCACCCTCGAGGTGCTCGTCGCCGAGGGTTCCGGCCGCAAGGACGGCGCGACGCACCGCCTCTCGGGCCGCGCTGCGGACAACCGCCTGGTCCACTTCGGCCTCACCACCGGGTCCGCCGCCGGGTCCGCCGCCACGCCCGTGCCGGGCGTGGACCTCACCCAGGCGCCGGCCGGCCTCGACGACCCGCGCCTGGCCGACGTCGTGCCCGCGGGCGTGCCGCGTCCCGGCGACACGGTCACCGTGACCGTGACGAGGGCGGCCCCGCACCACCTGATCGCCGAGCCCGCCGACGCCGCGGGCCTCGTGGTGCGCCGCACCCGGTCGGGCGACGCCTGGGCCGCGCGGGAGAAGGCGCGGCTCGGCGGGGGCGAGGACGAGCACTCGCACGGCACGCCGGCGCCGTCGGGCCCGGTCTCGCTGGGCCTGCCCACGCTGCGCCGCTGACGCGACCCGTCCGATCCCGCGCCGCTGGGACGGCGAGGCCGGTCCCGTCAGGTGACGGGGCCGGCCTGGTACCGCTCGGTCAGCGGTTCTGCTCGAGGTAGTTCGCCCGGACCTTCTGCGCGCGGGCGACCGGCAGGCAGCACAGGCCCGCGACGACGCACAGGCCGATGAAGACCCAGGGGAAGCCGTCCCCGGCGTTGAAGCCGCGGAAGTTGTCCTGGTAGTCGCCGACCTGCGCGACCCACCACGCGAGCCAGGTGAGTCCGGCCCCGGCCCACGCCACCACCGCGAAGATCACCCACATCGTGGCGAGCCGGCGTGCCTTGGCGGGGTCGCCCCCGTCGGACCACCGGTCCTTGGTCGGCGAGCTCATGCGAGGGCCTTGGCCAGGAGCCCGAACGTCGGGTCGGCTGCGACCGGGACGGGCTGGGGGAGGCGCTCGACGGGACCGCTGGAGATCTCCCAGGCCTTGTCCTCGCCGATCCGGACGGCCGCGGCGCGGTCCCCGGTCGGCGCACCCGGCTGTGCGATGACCTTGATGCTTCCGGCGAACGGCAGGGTCGTGACGTCCTGGAACGTGGCGCGGACGTAGCGGGAGGCGACGTCGATCAGGCGGTCGTCGGCGGGCACGGGGAGCGCCTGCCAGATGCCGTACTCCTTGGGCTCGATGAGCGCGGCGCCGTCGGGGGACTTGACCAGGAGCGCCACGTGGTTGGTCTCCCCGGACACCCCGGCGGCCTCGATCCACTCGGTGGCGCGGTTCAGCACCGCGGCCAGCGCGAGCACGGGGCCCTGCGGGGTCAGCGTCCCGGCGGCGTCGACCGTGGCCATCTTCCGCACGATCAGCGAGCTGAGGCCGGCGCCGAGCAGGGGCGAGCCCTCAGGCACCTCGGGCAGGCGCAGGGACTCGCGCGTCTTCCGGGCCGAGGCGTCGTCACCCAGGGACAGCAGGCTGAGGAGCTCGAAGCCGGTCAGCTCGATCGTCTGCTCGGCGCGGCGGTCGGGGGCCGTCGTGGTGTCCTGCTCAGTCATCGGTTCCTCCTCGTCGGGCCGGTCGGCCGCAATTCTTCCAGGTCAAGCTCGGTGTTCCTCCACCGGGGGCACGTCACCACGGCAAGAGGTCCTTCGCGCCGTCGATGAGGTCGCCGCCCGCGTCCAGGACGTCGCCCGCCGCGTCGGCCACCCCGCCGGCGATGTCCCCGGCCGTGTCCCCGACCCAGCCCGCGGCGTCGGACGCGGCGTTCCAGGCGCCCTCGGTGATGTTGCCGTCGACGAGGAGGTCGGTGACGGCCCAGGCCGCTCCCGCACCCAGGATCGCCCAGCCGACGGGGTTGGAGACGAGGCCGGCGGCGACGAGCAGCCCGCCGACGCCCAGACCGGCGCTGATGGCGCCGTCGCCCGCCATCCAGTAGTCGCCCGAGCCGATGCCCTGGCCCATCTGGAACGCGCCGAACGCGACCGAGCCCCAGGCGAAGGCCTTGCCCGCCGTGCCGATGGCCCCGCCCCAGCCGCCCGGGAGCGCGTCGGCGACACCCCAGACGCCCTGGCCCCAGCGTGCCCCGAGCTCGATGCCGTTGTGGATCAGGCCGCCGACGGTGGCCGCCCAGTTGGCCTCGCCGACGACGTCGAGGACCGTGTCGGCCCAGTTCCCGCCGTCGCCGCCGGACAGGGTCGCGGTGCCGGCCGCCGAGGCACCGGCGAAGACGCCGGCACCGGATCCTCCGCCGGGCCCGCCGCCCGCGTAGTCGCCGCTGGTCTCCTCCTGGGCGTCCGCGTTGCGCTCCACCGCGCTCCGGGCCCCGGCGAGACCGTCCGCGGCGACGCGGAGCGCGGGCACGTGGTGCCCGTCCCACTCCTCGCGGAACTGGTCGCCGCTCGGCCCCAGCCAGTCCACGCTCGACAGCATGGACGTGACCTCGCTGATGGTGTGGTCGAGCGACTGTGACGCCGCGTCGAACTCCCTCGCGAGGGTGCGCAGCTGCTCGAGGTCAGCACCCCACATCTCACCCATCGGTTCTCCCGCCGTTCGTCCGCCGTCAACTGCTGAGAACCGTAACTGACCTGCGACAACGGGACGAGCAAAGGGGTGGGGAGAAGTCCCCATGGGCCGGGTGCGGCGCCTACCTCTCGTCCGACGACGCCTCGTCCGGCTCCGCGTCGGGCGGCGGGGCGAGCGACGCCACCGTCGAGAAGAACTGGCTCGCGGTGACCAGCCCGCACGACACCGTCTGGGCGAGCTGCTCCTCGGTGGCGCCGTGCTCGAAGTCCACCGAGACCTCGGCGTACAGGGCGAGCCCCGCACCCTCCTCGCGGGTGTAGACCTTGGGCCAGATGCGCTCGCGGTTCCAGTCGTTCGCGGCCTGGAGCACGGCCAGCCGGGCCGCCGCGGGCAGAGCTCCCGCCCAGCGGCCCCGCACCTGCAGGATCTCGTCGTGCTCGCCGAGCAGCAGGAACCAGAACCGGTTGCCGTCCCAGGTGCCGGTCACGTCGCCGTCGTCGTCGATGCGGAAGCGGTAGCCGCGGCGCGACAGGTCGTCGCCGACCCGCTGCGTCGTCAGCGGCCGCGGCTTCTCGACCGGGGCGTTCGCGAGCGTGCGGACCTGCGCTCCCGCGGGGCGCCGGGCCGCCGGGGGACGCGGGTTGAGCAGACGCGCGAGCCAGCGCCCGGCGCCGCCACCGTTCCGGGGCGGGCTCATGGCGCAGACCTCAGCGGGTCGGGGAACGTCTCGTCGAGATGCTCGAAGAACATGGAACCCGTGGTCAGGCCGCACTGCAGCAGCTGGTCGAGCTGGTCCTCGGTCACACCGTGCTCCAGGTCGACCGTCACCTCGGTGTAGACCAGCACCGCCCCGTTGTCGCGCACGCGCACGTACGTCTTGGGCCAGATGCGCTCGGCGTTCCACTCGTTGCAGAGCTCGAGGATCTCCTCGAGCCGCTCGATGGTCAGGTCGCGGTGCCACTGCCCGCGCACCTGGAGCACCTCGGAGCTCTCGCCGACCATCAGGAAGTAGAACAGCCAGCCGTGCCACAGCCCGCCGACGTCGCCCTCCGAGTCCACGAAGTAGCTGAACCCGTTCTCGCCCAGCCACTCCACCACGCGGTCGCGCGTGAGCGGCTCGGGAACGGAAGAGGGATCGTCGAGGCCGCCCGTCAGCTCGCGGAGCAGCACACCCTCTACCTGCGCCCGCAGCTCGTCGTCGTCAAGTTCCCTGGGCTCGGGCTGTTGCGGGCCGGTGGCCGCACGGTCGCCGTCGCCCGCCGTGTTCCGGCGTCGTGACCCGAAGAACCTCACCTGACCACAGTACCCGCCAGACACCCGGTCCCGCTGCGCACTTCGTCCGGAAAGCCGGGTGGAATCCCCCAGGAACGGCCAGGTGCCGCGCCCGGTGCTACTTTCATCCATCGTGCACGCCGTGATCCTGCCCGCGACCCTGCTGCTCGTCCCCGGGACAGCCCCTGGCCTGCGGACGGACCCGCTCGCGGACGTCCGCGCCGCCGTCGCCGCCGCGCTGGCGCGGCTCACCGAGGGCGGCCGGGTCCCGCTGGTCCTGGCGCACGGCCCCGCCCTGCGGCACGGTCGGATGCGCCCGTCGCTGGCGGGCTCCGGCATCGGCGACCGCTGGCTGCCCGACCCTCCGTCGGGTGCGGGACGGCGCGTCGGCGGGGCCTGGTCCTGGACCGACGAGATCCGCCCGCTCGCCGGGACCGGCGCCTCCGTCGCGCTGCTGGCGCTCGCGGGCGTGCTGGGGGAGCGGGTCGCGGAGGTCGAGGTGCTGGAGGTCCCGCCGTCCTGGCCGGGACCGGTCGCCGGCCCCGACCCCCTGCTGTCCGACGCCGCCGGCCTGGTCGTCGCGGGCGGGGGACCGCCCGGCGGCCTCGACAGCGACCCCGGGGCGCTGACGGACGGCGTCCGGGCCGCCCTGCGCGCGGCGGGCGCCGATGCGTGGACGCCGCAGGTCCAGGTCTTCGCGCAGTCGCACGACCACCTGCCGCCGGAGTACCGCGTGACGGTGCTGGCGTGACGGTGCTGGCGTGACGGCCCGCGAGGCCGGCAGGCTCCTGCGAGATCACTCCACTCCGCGAGGTCGGCAGGCTCCTGTGACGTCGGCAGTCTGCATCGAGGTCGGCACAGGCCTGTGCCGACCTCGACACAGACTGCCGACTCTGCGCGGCAAACTGCCGACCGTGGGACCCGCTGCCCTGTCGTCCCCCGGGGCCGGCCGCCCGTAAGGTTGCCGGGTGATCGTCGTCGCCGTCGTGGGGCCCACCGCCACCGGGAAGTCGGACCTCGCGCTCGACCTGGCCGAGGCGCTGCGCGCTGCCCCGGGCAGCGCGCACGGCGCCGTCCCCAGCGAGATCGTCAACGCCGACGCCTACCAGCTCTACCGCGGCATGGACGTCGGCACGGCCAAGGTCCCGCCGGCCGAGCGGCGCGGGATCGCGCACCACCAGCTCGACGTGCTGGACCCCACGCAAGACGCGTCCGTGGCGCGCTACCAGGAGGCCGCGCGCGCCGACCTGGACGCGATCGCCGGACGCGGCGCGCGTGCCGTCGTCGTCGGCGGGTCAGGCCTGTACGTGCGGGCGCTGCTGGACCAGATGGACTTCCCCGGGACGGACCCGGCCGTCCGGGAACGGCTCGAGGCGCGCGCCGAGACCGAGGGCCGGCGCGCCCTGCACGCCGAGCTGGAGCGGCTGGACCCGCAGGCCGCCGCGAGCATCGGGCCGCACAACACGCGGCGCATCGTGCGGGCGCTGGAGGTCATCGAGATCACCGGCCGCCCCTACACGGCCAACCTGCCGCGCCAGGAGTACGTGCGCCCCGCGGTGCAGATCGGGCTGGACTGCTCGCGCGAGGTGCTCGACGCGCGGGTCGGGAACCGCGTGGACCGGATGTGGGACGGCGGCCTGGTCGACGAGGTGCGCGGCCTGGCGAGCCCCGAGCAGGGCGGCACCGGGCACGGGCTCGGCGTCACCGCCGCGCGCGCCGTCGGCTACGCCGAGGTGCTCGCCTGGTGGCGCGGCGAGTCCACCGAGGCCGAGGCCCGGGAGGCCGTCACCGCGAACACACGGCGCCTCGCGCGCAAGCAGATGGGCTGGTTCGGCCGCGACCCGCGCGTGCACTGGCTCGACGCGGCCTCGCCGCACCTGCTGGACGACGCCCTCGCGGTCGTGGCCGCCGCCGACGCCGGGACCTTGGCGGTTGCCGGGACCGAGCCGGTGCGCCGTAGCCTGGGGTCATGACGCAGCCCGCGACCAGCCCCGTGCCCTCCGTCCCGACGCCCGGCACCCTCGCCTTCACCAAGGGCCACGGCACGCAGAACGACTTCGTGCTGATCGCGGACCCCGAGGGGCTGCTCGACCTGACGCCCGCCGACGTGCGCCGGCTCGCCGACCGCCGCGCGGGCATCGGCGGCGACGGCGTGATCCGCCTCGCGCCGACCGCCGCCCTGGCGAGCGCGGGCGAGGAGGCCGCCCAGGTCGCCCTGGCCCAGGACCCGACGGCCGAGTGGTTCATGGACTACCGCAACGCAGACGGCTCCGTGGCCGAGATGTGCGGCAACGGCGTGCGCGTCTTCGCCGCGTTCGCCGAGCAGGAGGGCCTCGCCGACCTGTCCGCCGGACCGCTCAGCCTCGGCACGCGCGCCGGCGTCAAGCGCGTGACCAAGGAGGCCGGGGGCTGGTACGCCGTCGACATGGGCCGCTGGTTCCTGCCGGGCGGCGAGAGCGCGGCCGCCGACGGGTACGACGCCGCCGTCGCGGTGCGCGGCTGGAGCGCACCCCGGCCCGCCCTGAGCGTCGACCTCGGCAACCCGCACACCGTCGTCGCCCTCGCGAGCGTCGAGGAGCTCGCCGCCCTGGAGCTGTTCCACGCCCCCGAGGTCGCGCCCGTGCCGCCGCACGGCACCAACGTCGAGCTCGTGGTGCCGCTCGGCGAGGAGGAGGGGCCCGACGGCGTCGTCGGCCGCCTGCGCATGCGCGTGCACGAGCGCGGGGTGGGCGAGACGCCGTCCTGCGGCACGGGCGCCTGCGCCGCGGCGCTCGCGGTGCGGACGTGGCAGGGCGGATCGTCCGGCGACGGCGCCCCCGACACCTGGATGGTGGAGGTGCCGGGCGGCGAGGTGCGCGTGCGCGTGCTGCCGGGTGGCAACGTCGAGCTCGCCGGCCCGGCGGAGCTGGTCTACTCGGGCCGCGTCTCCCTCTGACGTGTCAGACGTACAGGTCCCTCGGGTGACCTGTACGTCTGACCCGTGCGGCTGGGGACAGGTCAGCCCGCGACGCGGAGCACCCGGAAGCCCTTGGACGACGTCGTGCGCTCGACCGTGAGCCCCAGCGCCTCGGTGATCCAGCGGGCCAGCGAGTCGGAGCCCAGGTTCTTCTGCACCACGAGCCAGGCCGCCGCGTCGGGCTCGAGCCGGGGCAGCCAGCGGGTCAGCAGGTCGTGCAGCGCCTGCTTGCCCACGCGGATCGGCGGGTTGGACCAGCAGGCGGCGAACCGCACGTCGTCGGGTACGTCGTCCGGCAGGGCCGCCCGGACGTTCTCCAGACCCAGCCGCTCGGCGTTGCGCCGCACCAGGTCGAGAGCGCGCTCGTTGACGTCGACCGCCCAGACGGCGGCCTCCGGCGCCGCCAGCGCCAGGCTGATCGTGATCGGCCCCCACCCGCAGCCCAGGTCGAGCAGGTCGCCCGTGGCCGGAGGCGGCGGCACGTGGTCCAGCAGCACAGCGGTGCCCTTGTCGAGGCCGCCAGGGGAGAAGACGCCGGCCGCCACCTCGACCTCCAGCTCGCGCCCGGCGAGGCGGACGATCCGGGTGCGGCGCTCGTCGTCCGAGGCGGGCTGCGCGGTGAAGTAGTGGTCGCTGGACACCGGACGATCCTAGGCGGTTGCCGCCCGTGGCGACCGGTGCCAGCCTGCGGGCATGGAGATCGCGGAGGCCACCGTGGAGCGGTGGGACGACGTGCAGAGCGTGTTCGGCACGCGCGGCGGCGCCCACCACTGCCAGTGCCAGCGCATCCGGCTGGGCGACCGCGCCTGGTGGTACATGCCGGTCGAGGAGCGCGCGCACACGCTGCGGGAGCAGCTCGACCCGCCGCCGGAGGCGCCGACGTCGGGCGCCCTGCTCGGTTACGTCGACGGCGAGCCCGCCGGCTGGGTCGCGGTGGCGCCCCGCACCGAGTTCGTCCGGTACCGCGGCAGCCAGGTCCCGTGGGCGGGCCGGCACGAGGACAAGGACGACGCCGGCGTGTGGGCCGTCACGTGCTTCGCCGTGCGCGTCGGCTACCGCGGGCGCGGCCTCATGTACCAGCTCGCGGCGGCCGCGGTCGAGCATGCTCGCGAGCATGGCGCGCAGGCGGTCGAGGGCTACCCGATCGTCCCGGACCCGGGGCAGCAGATCACCTGGGGCGAGGTCAACGTGGGCACGCCCGGGCCGTTCGCGGCGGCGGGGCTGACGGAGGTCAGCAGCCCGACCAAGCGTCGCCGGGTGATGCGGCTCGACTTCTGAGCCGCCACCGCCACCGCCACCGCCACCGCCACCGGCGGCGCCAGCGCCGCCGACCTCCCGGCGGCGTCGCGTCACCCCCACGGCGGGTAGTCCGGGAACCGGCTCACGCCGAGACCCACTGCGTCGGACCAGCGGTGGACCCACTCGTCGAGGTCCCGGATGCCGACCGGCTCCCGGAGCGTGGCCAGGTAGCTCTCGTGGGAGGTGACGACGTCCCGGCCGAGCCCGCGCTCCCGGACCTCGCCGACGAGGCGCTCGCGGAGGTCGGCGGTGGCCGCCCGGTCGTCGAGCAGGACGCTGTGCGCGATGCCCACGAGGTCGGCGTCCGTCAGCCCGGCCACGCCCGTGCGCACGATGTCGGGGGAGCGGATGATCGGCCGCGGGGGCGGCGTCAGCAGCATGGTCGCCCGCCAGTCGTAGTCCGGGTCGCGCAGGTGGCCGCGCAGGGCGGCCACCACCATGTCGGTGGGGCACGAGCGGTGCTCCAGCGGCAGCATCCGCCGCATGCGGCTCACCACCGAGGGGCCGCTCCGTCGGGAGCGGGCGATGACGGTGTGCTCGTCCGCGCCGTCGCGCACCCAGCGCACGATCCGCGCGGTCTCCTCGTCGGTCCACGGGCGGCCCGTCCGGTCCGGGCCTTCGAGCTCTTCGGGCATGGTCGTACCGTCCCCTGCGTGTGGTGGTCGTGTTCCTCAAGCATGGCAGCGGCCGCCGTCGGCCAGGGGTGGTTATCCACAGGCGCCGGGATCCGGGGCGATGTCTGGGGAAAGACATAGCCGCGGGACTTTCGGGCATGGGAAACTTGTTGTAACGAGCACGAACCATCGAGAGTTAGGTAGTACATGACCCACACCCCGACAGAGCCCGAGCTCCCCGCAGAGGAGACGCCCGAACTCCGCGCGGCCCAGGCAGACGCCCAGGCGATCGCGAACGATGTCGTGGCACGGGTTCTCGCTCGGGCGGGGACCGCACGTGCCGACGGCGGAACGGTGCACACCGTGGCCGACGGCGACCAGCTGGACCTCGAGGAGCGCACTGCGCTGCGCCGCGTCGCCGGCCTGTCGACCGAGCTCGAGGACGTCACCGAGGTCGAGTACCGGCAGCTGCGCCTGGAGAAGGTGGTGCTCGTCGGCCTGTTCTCGGGCGGCGAGCACGCGGCCCGCGACGCGGAGATCTCGCTGCGCGAGCTCGCCGCACTGGCCGAGACCGCCGGCTCCCAGGTCCTGGACGGCCTGCTGCAGCGCCGGCAGAAGCCCGACCCCGGCACGTACCTCGGTTCCGGCAAGGCGCTGGAGCTGGCCCAGGTGGTGCTGGCGACCGGCGCCGACACCGTGATCGTCGACAGCGAGCTCGCCCCGTCCCAGCGCCGTGCGCTGGAGGACGTGGTGAAGGTCAAGGTCGTCGACCGCACGGCACTGATCCTGGACATCTTCGCGCAGCACGCGAAGTCCCGTGAGGGCAAGGCCCAGGTCGAGCTCGCCCAGCTCGAGTACCTCCTGCCGCGCCTGCGCGGCTGGGGCGAGTCGATGTCCCGCCAGGCCGGTGGCCAGGTGGGCGGCGCGGGAGCCGGCATGGGCTCGCGCGGCCCCGGTGAGACCAAGATCGAGCTGGACCGGCGGCGCATCCGCGACCGCATGGCCAAGCTGCGGCGCGAGATCACCGCGATGAAGCCGGCACGCGAGACCAAGCGGCTCAGCCGCAAGCGCAACGCGATCCCCGCGGTCGCGATCGCGGGCTACACCAACGCCGGCAAGTCGTCGCTCCTGAACGCGCTGACCGGCGCGGGCGTGCTGGTGCAGAACGCCCTGTTCGCCACGCTGGACCCGACGGTCCGGCGGACGAAGACGGAGGACGGCCGCGTCTACACGTTCACGGACACCGTCGGGTTCGTGCGGCACCTGCCGCACCAGCTCGTCGAGGCGTTCCGGTCCACGCTGGAGGAGGTCGGCGACGCCGACATCCTGCTGCACGTCGTCGACGCGTCCCACCCCGACCCGGAGGGGCAGATCGCGGCGGTCCGCGAGGTGCTGTCCGAGATCCCGGCGTTCGAGGACGTCCACGAGATCGTGGTGCTGAACAAGGCCGACGTCGCCGACCCGACGGTCGTCGGCCGCATCCAGCGGCGCGAGCGGCACACCGCCGTCGTCTCCGCGCACTCCGGCGAGGGCATCGCCGAGCTGCGCGCCCGGATCGCGGCCGAGCTGCCACGGCCCGGTGTCCACGTGGACCTCGTGGTCCCGTACGAGCGGGGCGACCTGGTGCACCGGGTGCACGAGCACGGCGACATCGAGCTCACCGAGCACGTCGCCGCCGGCACGCACCTGCGTGGCCGGGTGGACGAGCAGCTCGCCACGGAGCTGCGTCAGGTCGCCGTCGCGCACTGACCCCGCCTCACCTGTCAGACGCCCAGGTCCCTCCGGGACCTGGGCGTCTGACGCGTTTCCGGCACCGTCCCCGGCACCGCGACAGGCTACGCAAGCGGCTTGCAGCGGCGCGCAACCACTGCAAGCGATTTGCGCTCTCCGTGGCTAGGATCGATGCATGTCGAGACGGCTGGCGGATGTTGCGAAGAAGGTAGGCGTGAGCGAGGCGACGGTCAGTCGCGTGCTCAACGGGAAGCCCGGGGTGTCCCAGGGCACGCGGGACGCCGTGCTCACGGCCCTCGACGTGCTGGGCTACGAGCGGCCCACCAAGCTGCGGGGCAGCCGCGGCAAGCTCGTCGGGCTGGTCCTGCCGGAGCTCGTCAACCCGATCTTCCCGGCGTTCGCCGAGGTGATCGGCGGGGCGCTCGCCCAGCAGGGGTTCACCCCCGTGCTGTGCACCCGGACGGCCGGCGGCGTGACCGAGGCCGAGTACATCGACCTGCTGCTCCAGCAGCAGGTCTCGGGCGTGATCTTCGCGGGCGGCTTCTACGCCGAGCGGGAGGCCGACCACGCGCACTACCGGCGGCTGGAGGACCTGGGGCTGCCGGTCGTGCTGATGAACGCCTCGATCGAGGACCTGGCGTTCCCCCGCGTGGCCTGCGACGACCTCGTGGCCATGGAGCAGGCGATGGGCCACGTCACCTCGCTGGGGCACCGGCGCGTGGGCCTGCTGCTCGGCCCGGCCGACCACGTGCCGTCGGAGCGCAAGCTCGCCGCCGCCCAGCGGTTCGCGCAACGGCACGACCTGGAGCTGGACGCCGACCTGGTCGTGCACTCGCAGTACTCCCTGGAGAGCGGCCAGGCCGCGGCCAACCGCCTCATCGAGGCCGGTGCCACGGCGATCGTCTGCGCCAGCGACCCGCTGGCGCTCGGCGCCATCCGGGCGGTGCGCCGCGCCGGGCTGTCCTGCCCGGCCGACGTCTCGGTCGTGGGCTTCGACGACTCCGCGCTGATGAACTCCACCGACCCGGCGCTGACCACCGTGCGCCAGCCCATCGAGCCGATGGGTCGGGCCGCCGTGGACCTGCTGGCAGGGCTGATCGCCGGCAGCGACGTACCGCGCGACGAGCTGCTGTTCGAGCCGGAGCTCGTGGTGCGCGCCTCCACCGCCGCGACGAAGGTTGTCGCGAAACGATAAACTTCTTGTCGAGTTCTTGCGCGGTCGTTGTCACGTGATTTACGGTTCACGGCATGACGACGACGTCCGACGCGCCCCTCGAACCGCGCCCGGCCCCCAGCGACTGGTGGCGCAGCGCAGTGATCTACCAGATCTATCCCCGCAGCTTCGCGGACGGGAACGGCGACGGCACCGGTGACCTCGCCGGCGTCCGCTCCCGGCTCGGGTACCTGCGCGACCTCGGCGTCGACGCGATCTGGTACACGCCCTGGTACGCCTCACCCCTGGCGGACGGCGGCTACGACGTGCGCGACTACCGCACGATCGACCCGGCGTTCGGCACGCTTGCGGACGCCGAGGCGCTGATCGCCGAGGCCCGCGAGGTGGGCATCCGGACGATCGTCGACGTGGTGCCGAACCACATCTCCTCGGAGCACGAGTGGTTCCAGGCCGCGCTGGCGGCCGGGCCGGGCTCGCCCGAGCGGGAGCGGTTCTGGTTCCACGACGGCAAGGGCCCGGGCGGCGACCAGATGCCCACCGGCTGGGTCTCCAGCTTCCAGGGCGAGACCTGGACCCGCACCACGAACCCGGACGGCACGCCCGGCCAGTGGTACCTGCACCTGTTCACACCCGAGCAGCCGGACGTCAACTGGAACCACCCCGACGTGCGGCAGGAGCACGAGGACGTGCTGCGGTTCTGGTTCGACCGCGGCGCGGCCGGCATCCGCATCGACTCGGCGGCGCTCATCATCAAGGACCCGGAGCTGCGCGAGGTGCCCGCGACGCCCGGCCCGGGGGAGCACCCGCACCTCGACCGCGACGAGATCCACGACGTCTACCGCGGCTGGCGGCGCGTCGCCGACGACTACGCGGAGCCCCGCGTGCTGGTGGGCGAGGTGTGGCTCGCGGACCAGGAGCGGTTCGCGCAGTACCTGCGGCCGGACGAGATGCACACGGCGTTCAACTTCGACTTCATGGCGCGCCCCTGGGACGCCAAGGAGCTGCGCGAGTCGATCCGGACCACGCTCGAGGCGCACGCCCCGGTCGGCGCGCCGGCCACGTGGGTGCTCTCCAACCACGACGTCACGCGCCCCGTGACCCGGTACGGCCGCGAGGACTCGTCCTTCGACTTCGCCGCCAAGCGGTTCGGCACGCCGTCCGACCTGGACCTCGGCACCCGCCGTGCGCGGGCCGCGTCGCTGCTGGTCGCCGCGCTGCCCGGCGCGCTGTACGTCTACCAGGGCGACGAGCTCGGCCTGCCCGAGGCCGACGTGCCGCGCGAGCTGATCCAGGACCCCATGCACTTCCGCTCCGAGGGGGTGGACCCGGGCCGCGACGGCTGCCGCGTCCCCCTGCCGTGGACGCGCACGGGCGCAAGCCTGGGTTTCGGGCCCGACGACGGCGCGGCGCCCTGGCTGCCCCAGCCGGCGGGCTGGGCCGACCTCTCGGTCGAGGCCCAGGACGCCGACCCCGGCTCGATGCTGAGCCTGTACCGCCAGGCGCTGCACCTGCGTCGCGGCCTTCCCGCGCTGCACGCCGAGGAGTTCGCGTGGCTCGACCTCGGCGGGGACGACGTCCTCGCCTTCACCCGCGGCGCCGGCCTCGCCTGCGTCGCCAACCTCGGGACGACCCCCGTCCCTCTGCCCGCCGGGGCCACCGTGCTCCTGGCGAGCGGCCCCGTCGACGGTGTCGTCGGACCGGACATCGCTGTCTGGCTCGGCCTGCCGTCCTGATCCTCGGCACCCGGCCGAGAACCACCTTTCTGCCCCCAGACGTGCCGACCCAGCGGCACACGACCAAGGAGTGACAATGAAGTCAGCAAACAAGCGCGCGGCGTTCGCCCTGGCGGGTGTCCTGTCGCTCGCGGGAACCCTCACGGCCTGCGGTTCGTCCTCGGACGCCGCGGACGAGCCCGAGGGCCCCGTGACCATCGAGGTCTCCATCGACGCCGGCCTCGAGCAGGCCGCGATCGACGCGTTCGACGAGCGCATCGCGCAGTTCGAGGAGGCCAACCCGGACATCCAGGTCGAGACCAAGGAGTTCACCTGGTCCGGCACCACGTTCGCCGCCGAGCTCGCGGGCGGCACGCTGCCCGACGTCTTCCCGATCCCGTTCACCGACGGCCGGGCCCTCATCGAGCGCGGGCAGATCGCCGACGTCAGCGAGCTCGTCGCCGAGCTGCCGTACGCGGACCAGTTCAACCCCACCATCGCCGCCGCGGGCCAGGACGCCGAGGGCAACATGTGGGCCGTGCCGATCGCCGCGTACAACCAGGGCCTGCACTACAACCGGGCCCTGTTCGAGGAGGCCGGCCTCGACCCGGACAACCCCCCGACCACCTGGGACGAGGTGCGCGAGGCCGCGAAGGCGATCTCGGACAAGACCGGCCAGGCCGGCTACGCCCACATGACGCAGAGCAACACCGGTGGCTGGATCCTCACCACGGAGACCTACGCGCTGGGCGGCCGCATGACCGAGGGCGAGGGCGAGGACATCACGGCGACCGTCGACAACGACGCCACGGCCGCGGCCCTGGAGATGCTCCGCGAGATGCGCTGGGAGGACAACTCCATGGGTTCCAGCTTCCTGTACGACTGGGGCACCATCAACCAGGACTTCGCCGCCGGCAAGATCGGCATGTACGTCTCGGGCGGGGCCAACTACCCCAACCTGTTCACGCAGAACCAGATGAACCCGGACGAGTACGGCGTCACGGTGCTGCCCCTGGAGGGTGACGACGCCGGCACGCTCGGCGGCGGCACGCTCGCCGCGGTGAGCTCGGCGGCGTCCGAGGCCGAGCAGGCCGCGGCCGTGAAGTGGATCGACTTCTACTACATCTCCAAGCTGACCGACGAGGAGCAGGCGGTCGCCGAGGCCGAGGTCGCCGCCGAGACCGACCAGCCCGTCGGCGCCCCCGCCCTGCCGATCTTCGACCGCGAGACCTACGAGCAGCAGCAGAGCTGGATCAAGGACCTCGTCAACGTCCCGCTGGAGAACTTCGCGCCGATGACGGACCAGATGTTCGACCAGCCCGTCATCCCCGAGCCCGCCGTCGCCACCCAGGACGTGTACGCGGCGCTCGACCCGGTGGTCCAGGCGGTGCTCACGGACGAGAACGCGGACGTCGACAAGCTCCTCGCCGACGCCCAGACCCAGGTCCAGGGACTGCTCGACCGCAGCTGACCCGCCGATGACCACACTGTCCAGCCCACTCCGGACGACGGCGGCCCCGCGGCCGTCGTCGTCCGGACCCCGGCCGCGTGCCCGCCGCACGCCCCGGGACTGGCTACGCGACGGCGGCCTGAGCACCCTGATCATCGCGTGTCCGATGATCCTGGTCTTCGGGGTGTTCTCCTGGTTCCCGATCGGCCGGGCGCTCGTCATGAGCCTCCAGCAGACGAACCTCATCTCGACCCCCGAGTTCGTGGGGCTCGACAACTTCGTGTTCGTGCTGCAGGACCCGCTCCTGGGCAAGGCCGTGGCCAACACCCTCTGGTTCGCGCTGCTCGCCCTGGTGTTCGGCTACCCGCTGCCGCTGGCCGCCGCCGTGCTGATGAGCGAGGTGCGGCGCATGCGGGGGCTGTTCTCGGCGCTCGCGTACCTGCCCGTCGTCGTGCCGCCCGTCGTGGCCGTGCTGCTGTGGAAGTTCTTCTACGACGCCTCGCCCACCGGCGTGTTCAACACCATCGCCGGCTGGGTGGGCCTCGGGCCCTTCCCCTGGCTGCAGGACGCGTCCAGCGCCATGCCGTCCCTGGTGCTGGAGGCCACCTGGGCCGCGGCCGGCGGGACCGTCATCATCTACCTCGCCGCCCTCGTCGGGGTACGGACCGAGCTCTACGAGGCGGCCGAGGTGGACGGCGCGGGCGTATGGCGCAAGATCTGGCACGTGACGCTGCCGCAGCTCCGCGGCGTCCTGTTCATCACGCTGATCCTGCAGGTCATCGGCACCTCCCAGGTGTTCCTGGAGCCGTTCCTGTTCACCGGCGGCGGCCCCAACAACGCGACCCTCACCATCCTCATGCTGATCTACGACTACGCGTTCGGCAGCAGCCTCGGCGGCAACTACGGGGCCGCCACCGCCCTGAGCCTCATGCTCGCCGGCGTCCTCGCCGTCCTGTCCGCGATCTACTTCCGCGTGACCCGACCCTGGAGCAGCTGACATGGCAGGAAACAACCGGCCGGGTGCCGGACCCGCCGTCGCCGAGCGGGGCATCGTCTCGTCCCACGACCGGCGGCGGGCCAGCGTGCGGGGCTCGCTCGGCGTGCTCCAGGGCGGCCTCCTGGTCACCCTGGTGCTCGCCGGGCTCGGGCCGATCCTCTGGCTCGCCAAGGCCGCCGTCACCCCCACGCAGGACACCCTGCGCCAGCCGCTCGGCCTCTTCCCGAACGGGATCGACTGGGCCAACCTCACCACCGCGTGGGGCCGCGCCGAGATCGACCACTACTTCGTCAACACGCTGATCCTCGCGGTGGGGGCCTGGTTCTTCCAGCTCCTGGTCGCGACCACGGGCGGCTACGTGCTGTCCGTACTGCGGCCGCGGTACGGCAACCTCATCTTCGGTCTGGTGCTGGCGACGCTGTTCGTGCCGGCGGTCGTGCTGCTCGTGCCCCTGTACCTCACGATCCTCGACGTGCCGCTGCTGCACATCAGCCTGCTCAACACCTTCTGGGCGGTCTGGCTGCCGATGGGCGCCAGCGCGTTCAACGTGCTGCTCGTCAAGCGGTTCTTCGACGGCCTGCCCCGCGAGGTCTTCGAGGCCGCGCGCGTCGACGGCGCCGGACCCTTCCGGCTCCTGTGGTCCGTCGTGCTGCCCATGTCCAAGCCCATCCTCGGCGTCGTCTCGGTGTTCGCCGTGATCGCCGCCTGGAAGGACTACCTCTGGCCGCTGCTGGTGCTGCCCGACCCGGACCACCAGCCGCTGTCCGTCCGCCTGCCCGCGATCGCGCCCTACCTGGAGCTCGACGTGTTCCTCGCGGCGCTCGCGATCTCGACGGTGCTGCCCATCGCGCTGTTCCTCGCGTTCCAGCGCCTGTTCCTCAGCGGGGCGGGGCTGGGCGGGGCTGTCAAGGGGTAGCCGGCGGCCCCGGCCGGCCCGTCCTCGCGGGTGCGCGGGCCGGGGCCCGGACCAGGTCCGGACCCCGGCCGGACCTGTGGACGAGGCAGGGTGGATGTCGGTGGTCCGGCCTAGGATCGAGCGTGTGACCAGCCTTCCCGACGCACCCGCCGCAAGCACCGATTCCGCCGAGATTCCCGAGGTGGAGGAGCTGCTCGACCTCGCCGTCGGACAGCTCGGTGGCGGGCGCAGAGAGGGCCAGCACCGGATGGCCGTCGCGGTCGGCGAGGCGATCGACAAGGGCGAGCACCTGCTGGTGCAGGCGGGCACGGGTACGGGCAAGTCGCTCGGCTACCTGGTGCCCGCCGTCCGGCACGCCGTGGCCGCGCAGTCCAAGGTCATCATCTCCACCGCCACGCTCGCCCTCCAGCGACAGGTCATCACGCGCGACCTGCCGCTGGTCGCGAAGGCCGTCGCGCCGGCGCTGCCGCGCGAGCCGCGCATCGCCCTGCTCAAGGGCTGGCACAACTACCTGTGCGTGCACAAGGTGGGCGGTGGCTACCCGGAGGACGAGAACACCCTCTTCGACCTGCCCGGCGGCGAGGACCACCCCAAGACCGAGGAGGCGGCCGGCGGCGCCGCCCGCAGCCGCAGGCGGGACGACGGCGCCTCGCTCGCCGACCACGTCCGGCGCCTGCACGAGTGGGCGGGCGAGACCGAGACGGGCGACCGGGACGACCTCGTGCCCGGCGTCCCGGAGCGGGCCTGGCGCCAGGTCTCCGTGACGGCGATGGAGTGCCTGGGCGGCAGGTGCCCGATGCTCGCGGAGTGCTTCCCGGACAAGGCCCGGGCCGCCGCCCGCGAGGCGGACGTGGTGGTCACCAACCACGCGATGCTCGGCATCGCGGCCACGGGCAGCCCGGGTGTGCTGCCGGAGCACGACGTCGTGGTGGTCGACGAGGCGCACGAGCTCACCGACCGCGTGACGTCGTCGGCCACCGTGGACCTGTCCATGGCGTCGGTGGAGAGCGCGGCGCGGCTGGCCCGGCGGCACGCGGGCACCAACACCGACACCCTGGACGCGGCGGCGCAGAGCCTCGGCACCCTGCTGGTCACCGCGCCCGCCGAGCGGTTCCCGAACGGCCTGCCTGACGAGCTGCGCCTGGCCGTCGGCGCGGTGCGCGATGCCGCGCGCGAGGTGCTGAGCACGCTCAAGCCCGAGGGTGGCAAGGGCGCCCCGGGCAAGGACGCCGGCCAGCCCGACCCGGGACTGAAGATGGCCCAGGGCGCCATGCTCCAGCTCTTCGAGACGGCCGAGCGCATGGCGGCGCAGGACACGACCGCGGACGTGCTGTGGTGCTCGCGTCCGGACAACGGCTGGGGCGGGTTCGGCGACAACGTGACGCGGCTGCACGCCGCCCCGCTGCACGTGGCCGGCCTGATCCGCACGCACCTGCTGGGCGAGTCGACGGGGGTCTTCACCTCGGCGACGCTGGCGCTGGGCGGCACCTTCGACGCCGTCGCCGGCACGCTCGGCCTCAACGGAGCGGACGCCCCGCCGTGGCAGGGCCTCGACGCCGGCAGCCCGTTCGACTACCCCAAGCAGGGCATCCTCTACATCGCGCGGCACCTGCCCGCTCCCGGCCGCGAGCCGACCACGGAGGCGCAGCTCGACGAGATCGCCGAGCTCATCACCGCTGCCGGCGGCCGCACGCTCGGGCTGTTCTCGTCGCGGCGCGCCGCGAACGCCGCGGCGGAGGCGATGCGGGAGCGCCTGGACTTCCCGATCCTGGCGCAGGGTGACGACCAGCTCCCCACCCTCGTGCGTGAGTTCGCCGAGGACCCTGCCACGTGCCTGTTCGGCACGCTGTCCCTGTGGCAGGGCGTCGACGTGCCGGGGCCGTCCAACCAGCTCGTGCTCATCGACCGCATCCCGTTCCCGCGCCCCGACGACCCGGTCAAGGCGGCGCGCGCCCGCGCCGTCGAGCAGGCGGGCGGCAACGGGTTCATGGCGGTCTCGGCGCAGCACGCGGCGCTCCTGCTCGCGCAGGGCGCGGGACGCCTGGTGCGCAGCATGGACGACCGGGGCGTCGTGGCGGTCCTCGACCCACGGCTCGCGACGGCGCGGTACGCGTCGTTCCTCACCCGGTCGATGCCCGGGTTCTGGCCCACCACCGACCCGAAGCTGGTCCGCGCCGCGCTCGCCAGGCTCGACACATAGCCTGAGGGCATGGCAGCCCCTTCGGACGTCACCGCAGCCCAGCCCGCCGGGTCCCGCACCACCAAGATCGCCGTGGTGGGTGCGGGGGCCGTGGGATCGACGCTCGCCTTCGCGGCGCTCACTCGCGGCTCGGCCCGCACCATCGCCCTGCTCGACATCGACCGGCAGAAGGTCGACGCCGAGGTGCTCGACCTGCAGCACGGGCTGATGTTCACGTCGCAGGCGCACGTGATCGGCTCGGACGACCCGGCGGTGTGCGAGGGGGCCGACGTCGTAGTGGTCACGGCGGGCGCCAAGCAGAAACCGGGACAGAGCCGCGTCGACCTCGCGGAGGCGACGATCGGGCTGATGCGCACCATCCTGCCGGGCCTGGTCGAGGTGGCGCCCGACGCGACCTACCTCATGGTGACCAACCCCGTGGACGTGGTGACCTACGCGGCGCTCAAGATCTCGGGGCTGCCGCGCGAGCGGCTCTTCGGCAGCGGCACCGTGCTCGACTCGTCGCGGCTCCGCGTCGTGCTCGCGGAACGGTGCGGGGTCGCCGTCGGGAACGTGCACGCCTACATCGCCGGCGAGCACGGCGACTCGGAGATCGCGCTGTGGAGCTCCGCGTCGATCGGCGGCGTGCCGCTGCTCGACTGGGTGCCGGTCGGCGGCGCCGCGCCCCTGGACGCCGCGGTGCGCGCGGAGGTGCACCGCGAGGTGGTCGACTCGGCCTACCGGATCATCGCGGGCAAGGGCGCCACGAACTACGCCGTGGGCCTGGCCGCGACCCGCATCATCGAGGCGGTGCTCAAGGACGAGCGCCGGATCATGCCGGTGTCCTCGCTGCTGGACGACTACCACGGCATCAGCGACGTGTGCCTGTCGGTGCCGTCCCTCGTGGACCGGCGGGGTGTCACGAGCACCGTGCAGGTGCCGATGTCGGACGACGAGCTGGCCGGGCTGCGCGCGTCGGCCGACAGCGTGCGCGCGGTGCAGCGGCGTTTCGGGTTCTAGCAGCAACGGCACAGGCCCGACCACCGTGAGCCGGTGGTCGGGCCTGTGCTCGTCTCGAAGCCTGTCGAGACCTCAGAGGCTGCGCAGCACCGCGACGACACGACCCAGGATCTGCGCCTCGTCACCCGGGATGGGCTCGTAGGCCGGGTTCTGCGGCAGCAGCAGCACGTGCCCGTCGGTCTGCTTGAAGGTCTTGACCGTGGCCTCGCCGTCGATCATGGCGGCGACGATCTCGCCCTGCTCGGCCACGTTCTGGCGGCGCACCACGACCCAGTCCCCGTCGCAGATCGCGGCGTCGACCATCGAGTCGCCCGCGACCTTGAGGAGGAACAGCTCGCCGTCACCGACGAGCTGGCGGGGGAGCGGGAAGACGTCCTCGACGACCTGCTCGGCGAGGATCGGGCCACCGGCCGCGATGCGACCGACGAGCGGCACGTACGACGGCGGCGGGGTGCTCGCGTCGTCCGGCACCGAACCGCCCCAGTGGACCTGGCCGCTGCGCCGCGGCTCGGGCCAGTGGATCTCGCCGCGCGTCGGCTTCTCGACCTGCTCGGCCAGGGGCTCGACGAGCTCCATGGCGCGCGGCCGGTTGGGGTCGCGGCGCAGGAAGCCCTTCTTCTCCAGCATCTGGAGCTGGTGCTTGACGCTCGACGGGCTGGCCAGCCCGACGGCCTCGCCGATCTCACGCATCGACGGCGGGTATCCGCGCGTCTCGAACGACTGCCGAATCGTGTCCAGCACAAGGCGCTGCCGCTCGGTGAGGCGGTCTGCCGGCGAGATCGCGTGCACGTCGGCGACCGCCCCGTCGCCCGGCGCGTCCAACGTGGCGACACCCGAGAGTGCCGTGTCGACGGCTCTCGTGTCGCTGGTCCCGTCCCGTCCCGTCATGCCCGTGCCCCTCCCGTTCCGACAAATGTTCTCCTGTGCGCTGCCCACTCTAGATCACAAATGTGCTCGGCTCAAACGAATGTTCGAGCGCGTCTCGACTTCTACGGTGTCCCGTGCTACACAATGGTACGAGCGTTCGACGAACGTGTGTATGACGGACAAGAGTTCGAGTCACCTTACGAGGAGGGGCCATGGGGGACGTGATCCCGCTGCGGCAGTACACCCCGGCGTACGGGCCGGCGTATGCGACGGTGTCCGGATCGGGCGCGGCCCGGGCCTATCGGCCGGGACCGGCGTACACCCCGGGCCGGGTGCCCGCGCCGCCCCGGCCCCGTCCCGCTCACTCGTACACGCCCCGCGGCCCGCGCACGGTCGCCGACCGGCTCGGTCTCGCCGGGCTGCGGCTCACCCGGCGCGGCCGCTTCGTGCTGGTGCTGCTGGCGATGCTCGTGGTCGCCCCGATGGCCACGTGGGGAGCGACCGCCGTGGCGAGCTCGCCGGGCGAACCCACGGAGGTCCGGGTGCACGCCGTGCAGCCGGGGGAGACGCTCTGGGGCTTCGCCGAGCAGATCGCGAAGCCCGGGGAGGACGTGCGGCAGGCGGTCGCGCGCCTGCAGGACCTCAACGAGATGACGTCGGGCACCGTGCGGGTCGGCGAGCTCCTCCTGCTCCCGAAGGACTGACCGGAAGGCCCTCGAAAAGTGGCCGGACGCCCCGACGAAGTGGACGGAGGCCACGATTCGCCGTCAAATGTTGCGGCGATGTTGCATGGGGGTGGTTTGCCCGCTTACGGTCGGGGCGCGACCGGATGTCTCCGGTCCGTGGCCGACCACGCAGGAGTCAGCATGCACTGCCCGTTCTGTCGCCACGCCGACTCGCGCGTGGTGGACTCGCGGACCGCCGACGACGGCCTGTCGATCCGGCGCAGGCGGCAGTGCCCGAACTGCAACCGGCGGTTCACGACCGTCGAGACGGCGAGCCTGTCGGTGGTCAAGCGTTCCGGCGCGACCGAGCCGTTCAGCCGCGACAAGGTCGCCGCCGGGGTGCGCAAGGCCTGCCAGGGCCGCCCCGTCAGCGACGACGACCTGGCGATCCTGGCGCAGCGGGTCGAGGAGACCCTCCGGAGCAACGGCAGCGCGGAGATCGACGCGTACGAGGTGGGCCTCGCGATCCTCGGCCCCCTGCGCGAGCTCGACGAGGTGGCCTACCTCCGGTTCGCGAGCGTCTACCAGTCGTTCGACTCGCTCGAGGACTTCGAGAGCGCCATCACGTCCCTGCGGGCGGAGCGCGCCGAGCGTGCCGCGGAGCGGGCTGCCGCGCAGGCGTAGCGGGCCGAGCGGGGCGCGCGTCGAGCCGGGGCTGAAAAGCGATTGGCACCGTGGCGCGCGGTGGTGCAGGCTGGGCCCGACGACGGACCCGATCGAGGGACCCCCGAAACAGGAGGAGGTGATCGGTGTGACGGACGAGAAGCCTGGTGCCGAGGAGGCGGTGGCTCAGGACGCTGAGGCGCCCAAGGCCGCGACCGCGCCGAGCGTGGACGCGAAGGCGCGGTTCAAGGAGGCGCTGGACCGGAAGAACGCCGCACGCGGCCGTACCGCCGCAGGCGATGTGAACACGGGCTCGGTGCACGGTTCGGAGACGACCGGCCCCGTGCAGAAGATGTTCCGCCGCAAGTCCGGCTGAGCCTGCTCGACCGAGGCCGCCGACCGGGTATCAGACCTGGTCGGCGGCCTTCATCGTGTCGCGGGGCGCCCGACGAAGGGACACCTGACCCGCGATGGCACGGTTCATGACACAGTTCGAACGCCCACGGGTGCGCTTCGCGGTCAACGGGGGTCGGACCTCGGGATGCGGACGCCGGCGGCGCGGAGTCTGGACTCGAAGAGCGTGGACAGTCGTGCCATGGCCGGTGTCGGCTTGTCACCGTGGCGGGCGATCATCGTGTACCGGGGCGCGGTGTCGGTCCGTGCCTGCAGGCTGGTGACGGTCTTGAGCAGTGCGGGGTCGGCCAGGTAGTGGTCTGCCGCATCGGCGGCGAGACGGTCGATGCGGGGGTCGTCCGCCTCCCCGGTCGCGGCTTCGGCGATGCGCCTGGTCAGGGCGATGAGCCGGGTGTCTTGCAGGGCGTGCTCGAACTGGGCGAGGTAGTCGTCGAAGCCTTCGGGGACCAGGGCTCGCGCCAGTACCCAGCCCTCCCTGGTGGCCGCGACCTCGTCCTCGGAGTATCCGAGGCCGAGCATCCGCTCCAGCAGGGCCACGGCGCGGTCGGGCAGCAGCGCCCGGTCGCCGTCGGCGAGGCGGCGCAGCATGGCGCGTCGCGCGGTCAGCTCCGCGATGTGTTGGTCGAGCTGTCGTTCGACCTGGACGAGCGCGGAGGCGAACAGCGCGGCGTCGGCGTCGAGCAGGGGGCCGATCTCGGCCAGCGGTACCCCGGCGGCGGCCAGGGTCCGGACCTGCACCAGCCTGAGGAGGTCGTCCGATCCGTACCGCCGGTATCCGGAGCTGTCGCGTCGGGGTTCGCTGACCAGGCCGAGCTTGTGGTAGTGCCGCACCGTCTTGATCGTGATGCCGACGAACGCGGCCGCCTGGCCGATCGTGACTCCGTTGTGCATCTGCTCATCCTGCCAAGTGTCCGGGAGCGCTGATCGCGTGTGCCGCTGCGAGGTGCGGGGACCGGCCGCGCCGGGCTCGGCGAGCTCGGCGCGGCGAGCGTTCTCTTGGTCTACGCGGGTCCGCTGCCGAATACCTCGTTGAGGAGGCGCTGCTGGGCGCCCTGGAACGCCGCGGCGACGGTGAGGTTCGCGTCGTCCACGCAGTTCAGCGCGGCGGTCAGGGTCTTCGCCCCGTCGGGGGTGGCGTACATGAGCGCCGCGTGGCCCACCGCGGCGCCGTTGTGGGAGATCACGGTGGCACCGTCGTCCGTGGTCAGCACGAACACCCCCAGCCCGTAGTCCATGTTCGGGATGCCCGTCGCACGCGGGGTGAACATCTCCTCGCGCAGCTCGTCCGGGAGGAGCTTGCCGCCGGTGAGCGCGGCGATGAACGTGTGCAGGTCCTCGGTGGTCGAGATCATGTCACCGCCGGCGGAGACCCAGGAGGGGTTCTGGCGGGTGATGTCGACCGTGCGCGGCTCGCCGTCCTCGTCGTACCGGTAGTAGGCGTGGGCGTGCGGCTCGGCGATCTCCGCGTCATCCGGGACCACGGTGTGCGACATGCCGAGCGGGGTCAGGATCAGCCGCTGCATCTCCTCGGTGACGGTACGGCCGGTGACCTTCTCGATGAGCAGGCGAGCCAGGACGTAGTTGGTGTTGGAATAGCTCCAGCCTGCTCCGGGCTCGAACCGCGCAGGCTTGGACAACGCGAGGTCGACCAGCTCCTGGGGCCGGTAGGTCTTGAACCGGTTGTCCAGCCACTCCTTGCCGTGGGGGCCGTAAGGGATGGGGATGCCGAACACCATCGAGCCGTCCTCGTAGACCTCGCCGGTGAAGTTGAACAGGCCGCTGGTCTGCTGGAGCAGCATCCGCACCGTGATCCGCTGGTCGATCCCGAACTCAGGCAGGTGGTCCACGACCGCGTCGTCCAGGCCGATCCTGTCCTCGGCCACGAGCTGAAGCACCAGGGTCGCGGTGAAGGTCTTGGTGTTGCTGCCGATCCGGATGTGACCGTCGGCAGGAGGCTTCACGTCCCCGCCGAGCTCCGCCGCCCCGGCGGTGCCGACCCACTCGCCCTGCTCGTCGTTGACGCGGACCGACAGCCCGATGATGCCGGGGTCGACGATCGCCTCGATTGCCCGCTGGAGACGGTCGGCGGTCCGGTTGGAAACGGTGGTGGTCATGGTGGTTCGCTCCTTCGAAGCGCTCGATTCTCTTCGGCGTCCTGCCGATGCGAGAACCGTCCACCTTGACCCCGGGTCAAGATCAATCGTGACGTGCGTCACGGTGCGACGGGGCGACCCCCTGGCCGACGCCGACGTGGCCCGCACCTGGCTCAACTTCACCGTCGTGCGGGCCGATCAGCCACGGATCCGAGGACGTGGTCGGTCTGATGCCGCGGGGGCGTCGTCCTGCTCGGCGATGCTGCTCAGTACCTCGGCGGCCGCGAGCTCGTCGCGGGCGGCGAGCCGGTCGAAGCCGTCCACCGCCGGGTACACGTAGCGCCCCAGCGTCGCGATGAGGATCGCGCCGACGACGAGCACGCCCATCAGCACCGGGATGACCGGGTCGTAGGAGCCCAGCTGGTCGTAGCCCACGCCGAGGAGCAGCGGACCGACCGCGCTGCCGAGGATGAACATGGCCTGGACCGGACCGATGATCTGGCCGAAGTTGCGCATGCCGAGGTACCGGGTGATGAGCAGGGCCAGGAGGTCGCCCTCGATGCCGAACGCGATGCCGATGAAGGCGACGGCGACGGCGGCCGTGGAGAACGGCGGGTGGAGGAAGAACATGCCGGCGATGGGTGCGAGCATGACGACCGGGCCGACGACCGAGCCGTGGACGCGGTCGATGATCAGGCCACCCACGACCCGCCCGACCAGGGAGGCGAGACCGAAGACCACGAGCAGCTGGGCCGCCTGGTCAGGGCTCAGGCCACGGTCGGTCATCATCGGCACGAGGTGCACCTGCAGGCCGATCACCACGACACCGACCAGGCCCAGCCCGAGGGCGATGTTCCAGAACTGCCGGGTGCGCAGCGCCTCGCGGAACGTGAGGCCCGGGAGCTCGAGGCTGACGTCGCGGTCCCCGACGTGGGTCTCCTGGACGAGCCGGCCGCGCACGTGCCGCTCGGCTCGGCCGCGCACGAACAGCGTGACCATCGTGACGGACACGAGCGCCGCGATCAGTGCCAGGTAGCCGTAGGTCTGGCGCCAGCCGACGCGCTCGATGAGCGCCCCGGCCAGCACCGGGCCGAGGGCGGCGCCGAGGCCGATGATGCCCGTCACGATGCCGACGGCGAGCGCACGGTTGTTGTCGAACCAGCTCACGACGGCGCGGGTCGCGGGGACCGCCGTCCCGCTCCCGAAGAACCCGACGAAGAAGCACGGGACGAAGTAGAGGGCCTCGACGGGCGGCGTCAGGCCGATGGTGGCCATCGAGGCGGCGAACAGCACGAACGCGGGGACGAGGACGTACCGGGCGGCGTAGCGGTCGACGAGCCGGCTGGCGATGATCAGCCCGATGACCATGCCGACCGCGGCGACCGAGTACGCCCCGGTCACCGTCGTCCGGCTGAAGCCGGTGTCCTCGACGATCGGCAGGACGAAGACACCGGTGGTGGCCATGTACATCTGGGGGCCGACGGCGTTGGCCGTCCCCGCGCCGACGACCACCCACCAGGGGCTGCGGCGTCGGGCGGCGGGCCGGGGAAGGGAACTCATGTGGCTTCTCCTGCGGGTCGGCTCGTGGGGCGCGCGGTCGTCGGCCGGGCGGTCACGCGGTCGGGAAGGAGGTCTTCGTCAGCTCCTCGGAGACCTGCCAGACGCGCGCCGCCTCGGTGAGGCTGCGGAGCGGCCGGTGCATCCGCTGCTCGGACGGCGCACCGCCCAGGGTCCCCGGGCCGCTGGGACCGTAGAGCGTGCCGGGCTTGGCGGCCGGGTCGGTCGCGGCCATGAGCGCGGGCAGCCCGGCGGTCTCGGCCGTCCCGAGCAGGATGCCGTGCTCGGAGAGCCAGCGGATGCGCCGGATGTGGGGCGTGTCGGCGCTGCGGCCGATCTCCGGACGGGCGGCGAGCAGGCTGGTCGGTGCGACGCCGGGGTGGGACAGGTTGCTGGTGATGCCCCACCCGTGGGCGCGGCTGCGTCGTTCCAGCTCCAGGCCGAACAGCCCCAGGGCGATCTTGGACTGGCGGTAGGCGCGCATGACGTCGTACGAGCGCTCCCAGTTCAGGTCGTCCCAGCTGATGGTGCCGCTGGCCGAGGCGACGCTGACCTGGGAGGTCACCCGGGCGTGCCCGGCGCGCAGCAGGGGAAGCAGGTGGGCGACGAGGGCGAAGTGGCCCAGGTGGTTGGTGCCGAGCTGCACCTCGAACCCGTCGACCGTGGTCAGGCGCTGCGGGGGCCGCATGATGCCGGCGTTGTTGATCAGGATGTGGATCGGGTGGCCCTCCGTGCGCAGGGTGTCGCCCAGCGCCTCCACGGACGCCAGCGAGGCGAGGTCGAGGCTGCGCAGCGACACGTTCGCGCCCGGCGCGGCGCGGCGGATGCGGCTGATCGCGGCCTCACCCTTGGCCGGGTTGCGCACGGGCATGACGACCTCCGCACCTGCGGCGGCCAGGCGGCCGGCGATGCCCAGGCCCATCCCGTCGCTGGCTCCGGTGACCAGGACGCGCTTCCCGGACAGGTCGGGGAGGGTGATGTCGATCGGTGTGCGTGGCATGTTCGTTCTCCTTCGGTTCGTGGCACCGATCCTCTGCGGGCGAAGGAGACCTATCCAGGACCTCCCGATCACAGGCTCGCCAGGTCACCCGCTCATCCCGAGAGGGGGATCGCCGGGCCGTGGCTAACGCACGCCGCTGCCGGTAGAAACGAGGCAGTACTCCAGAAGGGGGAGACCATGATCGATCGCACCGGGCTGGCCGGCTTTCTACGGAACCGGCGGGAGGCGCTGCAGCCGGAGGACGTCGGTATGCCGCGCGGGCAGCGTCGCCGGACCAGCGGGCTGCGGCGTGAGGAGGTGGCCACGCTGTGCAACATGTCGGCGGACTACTACTCCCGCCTGGAGCGGGAGCGCGGTCCGCAGCCGTCGCCGCAGATGCTGGCCTCGATCGCGCAGGGGCTGCACCTGTCGATCGACGAGCGCGACCACCTGTTCCGTCTCGCCGGGCACAACCCGCCGCCCCGGGGCTCGTCGAGCGAGCACATCAGCCCGGGGCTGCTGCGCATCCTCGACCGGCTGGAGGACACGCCCGCGGAGATCGTCACCGAGCTGGGCGAGACCCTGCGGCAGACGCCGGTGGGCGTGGCGCTGACCGGTGACACGACCCGGTACACGGGCCCGGCCCGCAGCCTGGGGTACCGGTGGTTCACCGAACCGGGCGTCCGGGACCTCTACGCCCCGGAGGAGCACGCCTTCATGACCCGGATGTACGCGGCCGGGCTGCGCGGGCTGGTCACGCTGCGCGGCCCGGACTCCCGGGCCGCCTACCTGGCGGGCCTGCTGCTGGAGAGCAACGAGGAGTTCCGCCGGGTGTGGGACGACCACGAGATCGGCATCCGCCCGCACGAGGTCAAGCACTTCGTGCACCCCGAGGTCGGCGCGCTCGAGCTCAACTGCCAGCGGCTGGTCGACCCGGACCAGGCTCACTCCCTGATGGTCTACACCGCCGTGCCCGGCACCGAGAGCTACGAGAAGCTCCAGGTGCTCTCGGTCATCGGCGCGCAGACGCTGCGCTGACCCGACGCAGCGGAGGCTGCGGCGACGACGTCAGCGCAGGACGGTCGCCAGCTGGCTCGGCGTGACGGTCTGGGTGGGCGCGAAGTCGGCGCCCGCCAGGTACTCCAGCAGGCTCCGCCGGAACTGACGTGCCGCGAGGCGGTCACCGTCGGCGTCAGGGTTGGGATCGAGGTTGAGCGAGCTGACCATGATGCGCCCCGCACCGATCCTCGCCTCGAGCAGCACACCGAGCCGGCGTGCCTCGAACCAGGTGTCGATGGGCTGGGCGACGGGCCGCAGCCCGGCGGGAAGCCCGTCGAGCAGCATCGCCCTGGCACCCTTCAGCAGCTCCCACCACTGCCAGTCGGTGGTGCCGCCGGTGGGGAACTGGCGGAAGGCGGGGTGCCGCGGGTCGTGCAGGACGCCGAGGGTGTGCGGCGCCTGGCCCTTGGTCCAGGCGGTGTTCCAGAAGGCCGGCGTGAACCCGAGCGCGACGTCGTTGCCGATGCTCGCCGCGTCGAGCTCCAGCAGGACGGCGGCACCGCCGCTCGCGCGCTCGACCGCCTCCTCGAGATCGCTCGTCACCACCACCGGCTCCGGGACCGCCACGTCCTCGGCGACCGGGTAGACCCACAGGTCCCAGTCGTTCTCGTACCGGGCGCCCGCGACGTCCTGCACCGCGACGGCGAGGGTGACCTGCGCGGGCCCGGCGACCAGACCGGCGGGCACCCGGACCGGCCCGAACCGGGTGCCGTTGCCGACCGGGACCCGCACGCCCCGTGCCACCGGGCCGCTGCCGACCTCGGCGCCGTCCTGGTCACGCAGGCTCCAGGTCACGTCCGCGTCGAGCGGCGCCGCGCCGAAGTGCGCCAGCTGCACCTCGAACTCGATCTCCTGGTCGGCGGACCAGACCCGGCGCGGCAGGCGGGCCAACGGGACGGTGGGACCGCAGAACCGGGCGAACTCGTCGGCGGTCGCGTAGCCCTTCGACTCCCAGAAGGGGTTGAGCACACCCACGAGTGCGGTGCCCTGGCCGGGGAAGTCGGTGAGCCCGAGCAGGTGGAAGCCGCCGAAGCCCTCCGTGCGCAGCGCGGCCTCGATGTCCTCCTTGTAGCAGAGCAGCTGAAGCCGGCCCGAGGCCTGCAGAAAGGCCCCGGCCTGGTCGGACATGCCGCCCTGCTCGAGGAAGTCCGCGAAGATGCCGAAGTTCTCGGGCCGCAGCAGACCCGTGTACCGCGACACCTCGTCGAAGTCGGGGTAGGCGCACCACTGGCCGATCTCGTGGCTGACGATCGGGCGCGGCCGGGACTCCACCCACTGGCGGTAGTCGGACCGCGTCTCCGGCGCGCGGCCGTTGAGCCGCGACTCCAGACCCTCGCCCCAGCGGTGCGCTCGCGGGTCGGGGATGTTGTCGAAGTCGTTCTCGGTGATCGCGGGCCAGCCCGCGCCGCTGGTGTACAGCCGGCGGGGGTCAGAGGTGCGCCAGGTGGTGACCCATGAGGCGAGGAACTCCGCGTCGCGGCCGCCCGGCTCGTTCCCGTGCGCCATCATGACGAACGAGGGGTGGTTGCCGTAGGCGTCCAGGATGCGGCGGGTCTCCTCTAACAGGTACCCGTCGACCGGGCGTCCCTCGCCGAGCGCCGCGCCCTGGTTCGCCCAGACCGGGCCCTCGACCTGGAGGTAGAAGCCCGCCTCGTCCGCGGCGACGAAGGCAGCCTCGGGCGGGCACCACGAGTGGAAGCGGAGCAGGTTCAGGCCGTGCTCCCGGCAGACGGCGATGATGCGGCGCCAGGAGCCGACGTCGGTCGGCGGGTAGCCCGTCAGGGGGAAGACGCACGACTCGAGGGTGCCGCGGATGAACGTGCGCCGGCCGTTGATCGTCACCTGCGTGTCCTCGACCCCGACCTCGCGCAGGCCGAACACCGTGCGCACGGTGTCGTGGTGCTCGCCCCCGTCCACCACCGTGGCCAGCTCCACGGTGACGTCGTACAGGGCGGGCTGGAACTCGTCCCACGTCAGGGCGCCGTCCCCCAGCGGCAGGTCGAGGTCCACGTGTGCGCCGCCCGACGTCAGGCCTCGTTCGCCCAGGTCGCGGCTGTACTCGGCCTCGAACTCGACCTCGACCGGCCCGGCCTCGTGCTGGCCGGGCACGTTGAACCGTCGTGCGGAGACGCGCACGCTGCCCGTTCCCGCACCGGCGCTCCCGGCGGCGATGTCGACCTTGACCCGCGCGGACCGCGCGGCGACGTCCGGCATGACGCGGACCCGGCTGATGCGCACCCGTGGCGTCGCGGTCAGGGTCAGGGAGCCGACGACGCCGTTCCAGTTGCCCTGGGTGTGGTCGGAGATGCTGTGCGCGTTCGGGCCCACGTCGATCACGGTCCTGTTGTCCACGCGGACGGTGACCAGGTGGCGGCCCGGGGAGAGGCGGCCGAGGTCGAAGCGGTGGGCGGTGGTGAGGCTGCGCTCGGTCCCGACGAGGACGTCGTCCAGCCACACGGTGGACTCCCAGTGCACGCGCTCGAGGGACAGGACGACGTCGCGGTCCGACCAGCCGGCCGGGATCTCGACCTCGCGCTGGAACCACGCGGCGCCGCGGTAGTAGACCCGGGGCTGCAGCCAGAACGGCACCGCGATGTTGCCCGGCTCGCGGTAGGGCGCGTAGCGGTCCTCGGTGAAGAAGGAGCGGTCCACGATGCTGCCGGTCCAGGGCGTGTCCACGCCCACGGGGTCCCCGAGGCCCTGGTGCTGCACGGATCCGGGGAGCGCCAGGGTCTGCGGTTCCCCGGGCAGCCCCTGGCGGAACCACTGCTGGACCTCTCCCACGCCCTCGGGGTCGAGGGCGCAGCGCCACTGGCCGGCCAGGTCGAGCGACCAGAGAGACACGGATTCGTCGGTGAGCATGGCTCGACCCTAGGACCGGTCCCCGGAGCGCTGAAGGGACGATGCTCTGCACTGCATGGACGATCCTGCGATGCACCGGGCGGTTCATGGTGCGGTGCATCGTGCGGGAGGCGCGGCGCTGCGCCGCGACGTCAGCGGCTCTTGCGCGCCCGGTACTCGCTCGGGCTGACCGAGTGGATCTTGCGGAACTGCCGGGAGAAGTACAGCGGGTCCGGGTAGCCGACCTGTCGCGCGACGGACCCGATCGGGCGGTCGGTGGTGTCGAGGAGCTCGCGCGCCGACGCCATGCGCAGGCGGGTCTGGTACTCGAGCACGCCGAACCCGGTCGCCCTGCGGAACAGGCCCGCGTAGTGGGACGTGCTCAGACCGGCCATGCTCGCCAGCTCGGTGACGGAGACGCGCTCGGCGATGTTGGCCCGCAGGAACTCGAGGGTGGACTCGATCGGTGCGCTCCGCTCGGCAGCCGTGCTCCGGCCGGCGGCGATCAGGGCGAGGGCGTGCCACGCGGCGCCTGCCGCGGCGACCAGGCTCGAGGCCGTCTCGTCGCGCTCCATGCGACGCAGGACCGTGTCGATCAGCGCGACCACGCGGGACGCGTCGCCGAGCCGGACGACCGGACGCTGGACGGTGACGTCCATCGCCTCGAACAGGCCGCCCACGGCGGAACCGGTGACATGCATCCACCAGATCGTCCAGGGGTCGAACCGGTCGGCCTGGTAGCGGTGCGTGGTTCCCGCCGGGATGACCAGGGCGCTGCCCGCCCCGACCTGGTGCACCCCGGACGGCATCGAGCAGCTGCCGCTCCCCGCCGCACAGACCAGGACGATGTGCTGCGGCGCCCCGTGCGGCCTGGTCCGGGTGTGGCGCACTGCGCGAGGGAAGAACCCCACGTCCGTCACGAGGAGCTGTGCCGTGGCGGGCTGGGTCCGCGCGTGGGCCACCAGGGGCTCGGGCAGGACCCGCATCCGCTGGCCTGGGAAGCCCTCCCCGAGCTGAGGGGTCCATCCGTCGTCCACGGGTCGGACCGTCGTTCTGTCCATACCTTCCGCGGGATCGACCATGCCCCGAGCCTAGTCACGACCCGTGTGCCTCGCGGGAGGCCGTGAACACGAAGCTGGCCGCGCCGCCCCCGAGGCCGGCCTTCGCGGAACCCAGCAGGACCCATAGGCCAGGTGGCGTCCCGCACGGAACGGCGGGACGCCACGGGGCGACCAGCCGGTGGCGGAACTTCTCAGGTCACGCCGCGAGCTGCTGCTTCAGGGCCTCGACGTCGTGGACGTTGGACATCTGCACGAACTTGCCGTCGCGGACCTTGTACATGGCGATCTCGTCGATCTCGATCCGAGCGCCCGTGGGTGCCACGCCGAGCCATTGCTTGGTGGGTGTGCCGTGGTTGACGGAGTGGCAGGACAGCGTCCCGCCTTCCGCGTCGATCACGACCTCCTTGATCTCCCACCGGATGTCAGGAACGGCGTCGGCGATGCCCTTGAGCGCGGCGATGACGTCGTCGCGGGTAGCCGGCTGGCCGTGGGAGACGATCGACTCGGCGACGAATTCGTCCATCCGGTCGAACTGGTGCGCGTTGAGCGCCTCGGTGTAGCGGTCGTAGAACTCGCGGATGTTGAAGTCGGACATGACTGCCTTTCTCGCCCGGTGTCCGGGCCCTGTGCTCATGTTCACCTGCGCCCTCGATGCTGCCCGGACGAGGTCGTGAGATCCATGACGCAGAGTCCAGAGTTCTTTACACATCGTCCAGGCTCCGGTCAGGGGAGCGTGACCGTCACCGCGGCGGGGGCAGCGGTCATCGATGCCCGGATGAGTGCGCACAGCTCGGCACGGGTGGCGCTCGTCTCGGCGTCGGGCGTCGTACGCCACGCGTCCACGGCAGCCCGGTGGCCGGCGACGGCGACGGCGCACACGATCCGGGCCGAGAGATCCGCCCCAGGGGCGCCGGCCAGCCGTGCCACGATCGCGTCGACCACCTGCTGCGTAAATCGCTCGCACACCAGCATGCCCGCGGCGTCGATCGTGGGGTGGGTGCCGCTCAGCCGTGCGCTCAGCACGGCGAGACGCTCCCAGCCGGGTGGCATCCGGTCGACGACGTCGACCAGTGCGTCGCCCAGAACCACCAGCAGCGGCCCGCGGCCCGCGAGGACCTGATCGAGCTCGGCGATCAGGGTGCGCCAGACGTCGTTCAGCGGGGTCAGGGCGAGGTCCTCCTTGCCGGCGAAGTAGCGGAAGAAGCTCCGCTTGGACACCTCGGCCTGGTCGCACAGCCAGTCGACGGTCACGGCGTCGTACCCACGCTCGACGAAGGCCGGCAGCGCGATCTCGACCAGCCGCTGTCGGTTGCGGGCGATCCGTCGGCTGCGGAGCGTGCCGGTGGTGCGTGTCGTCGTCATGCGTAGATCCTAGCGAACTGGCACTCAGTAGCAGTTGGCATACAGTAGCGCCATGCTCGCATGGACGGTCGACCACTCGTCACCCAGTCACCTCGGCCTGCGGGAGGTGCCGGACCCGGCACCGGGACCACACGACGCGGTCATCCAGGTACGAGCCTTCGCGCCGAACCATGGGGATCTGGAGGCCCTGCCGAGCCTGCCCGACGGGACGGTTCCCGGGTGGGACGCGGCAGGCGTCGTCGTGGCCGAGGCTCTGGACGGGACCGGGCCGCGCCTCGGCCAGGTGGTGGCGTCGCTGGGCGTGGACAGCGCCTGGGCGGAGCGTCGGCTCGTGACCGCGGAATCCGTCGGGGTCGCCCCCGACGGCGCCGATCCCCACCGCACGAGTGTCGTGCCGGTCGCCGCCACCAGCGCGCTGCGCGGGCTCCGCCGCCTCGGCCCGCTGCTGGGGCGCCGCGTGCTGGTGCTGGGCGGGACCAGCGCTGTCGGGCTGTTCGCCGTCCAGCTCGCTGCCCGCGCCGGCGCCGAGGTGGTCGCGACGACCAGGAACCCTGCCGCGCACCAGCGGCTGGTCCAGCTCGGTGCGCACGAGGTCGTCGCCTCGCCGTCCGACCTGAACGGCGACGTCTCCGGCGTGCTCGACCTCCTGGGCGGCACCTACCTGGTCCAGGCGTTCGCGCGGCTCGCGCCCGGCGGCACGCTCGTGGCGCTCGGGCATGCGGCGGGGCAGGGAGAACACTTCGCGTACGGCGACCTGTTCGGCGACGCGGCCCGGCACGACCGTTCCCTGACGACGTTCTTCCTCGGGGCCGAGCCCGACCTCGGCCCCGACATGGCGTGGCTCGCGGCCGAGATCCACGGCGGGCGCCTCGATCCGGTGGTCGCAGCCGTGCGGTCATGGCGCGAGCTGCCGGATGCCTTCGCCGCCGGGGTGGAACGGACGCACGGCAAGGTCGTTCTGACCGTCGAGTGAGGGCGCCAGAACTTCTGGCGGCCCACCGCGGGGAGCCTTACCGCGAGGAGTGGTCCGAACGTCGCTCGTGCGACGTCTGCGGTCGGCGTGCCCCAAGGTGTCGGCGGCGCGGACCCGCGACGGCGGGGACCGGCCGGCGCCGTCGTCCGGCCGTGGTTCACTGACCCCGTGACGCGACCCCTGCGCAAGCTCGGTTTCCTGACCATCGGCCTGTTCGACCCGGACCACCCGCGTGCGGGGCACGAGGCCACCCTGCGGCTCATCGAGCTCGGTGAGCAGCTCGGCCTCGACAGCGCGTGGCTGCGCCACCGGCACCTGCAGCACGGCATCTCGTCCCCGGTGGCGGTGCTGGCCGCGGCCACGCAGCGCACCAGCCGGATCGAGCTGGGTACGGCCGTGACCCCGCTGGGCCTGGAGAACCCGTTCCGGCTGGCGGAGGACCTCGCCACGGTGGACGTGCTCTCCGGCGGACGCCTCAACCCCGGGGTGAGCGTGGGCCCGCCGATCCACTGGGACCACCTGCGCGACCACCTCTACCCGACCACGTGGCAGCACGAGGACTTCTCCAAGGCACGCGTGGAGCGGCTGCTGCACAACCTGTCGGGCGGCGCGGTCTCCACGTTCGAGGGCACCGAGGGGATCGAGACCTACTCCACGCGCATCCAGCCCTTCTCGCCGGGCCTGCGGGAGCGGGTCTGGTACGGCGCGGCCTCGGCGTCGTCGGCGGCGTGGGCCGGGACGGCGGGCATGAACCTCCTCACCTCCTCGGTGCTCGACGCCGGGGACGCGGAGCACCCGGACTTCGCGGCGCTCCAGCGCGAGCAGATCGAGCTGTTCCGGGCCGCCCACCCGGCCGGCCAGGCGGCCCGGGTCTCGCAGGGGCTGGTGGTGATCCCCACGGACGGCGCCACCCCGGAGCAGGTCGCCCGGTACGAGGCGTACGCAGCGGCGCGGCTGCCGCGCACCGCGGCGCCCGTCCCGGCGGGGCCGCGGCGCATGCTCTTCGCGCCCGACCTCGTGGGTCCGGCCGAGCAGCTCGCCGAGCGGCTGCGCGCCCACGCCGGTTTCCAGGCCGTGGACGAGGTCGCGTTCGCGCTGCCGTTCACCTTCGACGAGCCGGACTACGCGCAGATCCTCACCGACCTGGCGACGCGGCTCGGACCGTTGCTGGGCTGGGCGCCGGCGCCTGCGTCCGTCTGACGCCGTCCGACACGCCCCGCCGTGGTCGAGGGCCCGAGGCCGCAGTGCGGGGGTCCCGTTCAACCGTTTGTCAACAACGGCCGACTTTCGCCCTGGTGCCAAAGGCGACGTTTTGGGCGAGCTACGATGGGCGTCTCCTGGCCGGAGGGAGTAAAGGGCTGTGGCGAGCACGCCGTTCGACTTGGAATCGAGTATCTGGTGGATCGTTCAGCGCGATCCATCGGAGATTTGCTTTCCGTCCGTGCGGGACGTCATGAGTCGAGCGCTGCGCCGAATGGAGGCGCTGGATCGCGACAGTGCTGGACTGTACGCGCACCTGGTCGCGCGCGCCGAGTCCGAATTCGAGCACGAGTACCTTGCTTCGTGTTTTCCGGAGGCGGCCGGTTTGACCCCGGCTTCGGATGTCTCCTTACGCGGTGAGCCTGGCACTCCGATGCACATCGACCACCCGGATCGTCGATGGCGAGTTGACAATGTCGACTTTGAGATACGCGACCTGGACGCCGCCGTCGAACTATGGTGGTTCGGAAGGCGCAACACAGAAGTGCTGGGCGATCTCATCTTCGGCGGCGTCCAAACTGCTGTCTCGAACGTGTTGACGCTCTCCCAGCGTCAGGCCAGGGTGTTGTTCGACGGGCTCTGGGATGAGGCGCGCGACGCTCACGAGATGTCCTCGTTGATCACCGCACTCGCCGAAGAGTTCTCTCGACGAGATATCTTTCATGAATTTCCGATCTTGTATCGGTGGACCGACGTCGATGGTCCGGTTCGCGACGAGATGCTGAATCAGGGCTATCTGGCCGGCCGTGCGGACGGTCCATCGGGTCCACCTCCCGAACGGCCTGACTGGGTCGCGATCGCGAGGAGCTTTTGGGCAGACGTGCGTGAGCTGGACGAGGAGGGCCGCCGGGATGCTGCGATCGACATGGAGGTGCTGTTGTACGGGCCGGTGTTTCGGTCCGTCTTCATCTTCCGCGAACTGTGGTCGAGCGCACGCAATGACGACGAGCTGATCTGGCTGTTGGACCATTTTCGTCTTCCGTTCTGCGAACTGGGTCTGGCGACGAAAATCCCAGAAATCAAGGATGCTGCCCGCCGGAGTGCGGAAATCCGGTATGTGCTGGAGAGGCTCACGTAGGAGCAATAGGGTGTGCTTGAGCTGCCGTCGGAACGGGCCTGATGTCGCCAGACCATGCCGGCGAGAGCAATTGACTGTTCGTCCACCACGTAGTGGATCCAGCCTGGTTCTCCACGCGGTCGGCCGGGCCCCGGCCGTAGTCTTCCGTCGTGGAGAATCGGTCTACGGCGAAGCTCGAGGAACTGCCCGATGGGTCGCTGCGGGGGCCCAACCTTCGGAGGGTGGAGACGTCCTGATGCTTCCAGGGCGAACACTAGACCGGGTGTGATCGGGTCACCGCCATAGGTCTGCTCGCACGGGAACGCGTCAGAGCTGTCGTGGGCCGAGGTCGCTCAGCACCGCGGTGAGGTTGCGGATGCCCGCGTTGTCGTTGTCGGCCTTCCAGATCGGGCCCCAGCTGATCCTCCAGTCCTGGCGGAACGGCCGGTAGGTGAGATCGGGGCGCTGGTAGTAGCGTGCCGCGTGCCCGCCGAGCGGCTGGGCGACCTCGCAGTTCGCGGTGGCGCTGAAGACCTGTTCCAGCTCCGCGATCACCGGGCCGCGCGTGATGGTGCGTCCTCCCGGTGTCTGGAACGGGTTGAAGACGTCCATGTACTCGTCCGCGAAGGTGCCGGCGGTGTCGATCACCTCGAAGGCGGCGAGATCCTCCAGGCTGACCGCGTCGGCCCGGGCCAGGTCGTGGTCGAGCGCGAGGGCCACGACCATCGGCTCGGTGAACATGACCGGGCCGCTCGTGAGGTCTGGTTCCGTGATGGGCAGCCACCCGATGTGCACGTCGATGTCACCCTGCCGCAGTACGGCCATGGCGTTGCTGAACGGCTGGTAGCGCACTCGAAGGTCCCAGCCGGGGTGGGCAGCGCGAAACGCGTCCCAGTACGGCCGCAGCTCCAGGGTGTTGCCGGCGGCGGTCCCGACGCGCAGCACGCCGGCGCACCCGCTCGCGGCCACGCGTGCCCGTTCGGTGCTGTCGGTGATGGCCCGGAGCAGGGGCCGAAGATCGTCCCGGAGCCGCTCGCCGATCGGCGTCAGGCGCACGACACGGCTGGTGCGGTGGAACAGCGGGGCGCCGACGCTGCGCTCCTGCTTCTTGATCGACTGGCTGACCGCAGCCTGGGACAGGTGGCCAACCATGACCGCGCCATCCCTCCCCACCCTGCGGACGGCCGACCGCGACCAGCTGCAGCGAGACATCGAGAGCATGGTCGAGGCGGGGTTCACCGGGGTGCAGCTGCGCGTGCACGACGAGCAGGGTGACTGGACCGGCGTCGCCGGCCGGCGGGCGCTGGACCACAGCACCCCGCCGTCGACCGACGGGCACGTCCGGATCGGCAGCAACACGAAGACCTTCGCCGCGACCGTGGCGCTGGCACTGGTCGGCGAGGACGTGCTCAGCCTGGACGCGTCGGTGCACGAGCACCTCCCCGAGCTCCGGCTGGACCCGCGCATCACCCTGCGGATGCTGCTCCAGCACACCAGTGGCGTCTTCAACTTCACCGGTGAGTACTACGACGACGGGACGTTCGTGCCCGGCATCCCCGCGACCCAGTCGGGCAAGGAGTGGGTCGACAACCGGTTCCGGACCTACGCGCCGGAGGAACTCGTCGGGATCGCGCTGTCCAACCCGGCTCGGTTCGAGCCGGGCACGGACTGGAGCTACTCCAACACGAACTACGTGCTGGTCCGGCTGCTGATCGAGCGGGTCGGGTCAGGAGCTCGCTACGACGCGTCGAGCTGTCTCGGGCGTGAGCCCGGTCCAGGCCCGGAAGGCCCGGTAGAACGACGTCGCGTCCCCATATCCCAGGAGGTAGGCCACCTCGGAGGTGCGCAGACCTTCGACGTCGAGGTAATGGCGGGCGAGCTCTTCGCGAGTGGCGGTCAGGACACCCTGGAACGTGGTGCCTTCCTGACGGAGCTGGCGTTGCAGGGTGCGCGGGCTGGTGGCCAGTCGGCGGGTGACGGCCCCGATCGAGGCGTCGCCCGCCGGCAGGGTGTCGCGCAGGGCGGCACGGACCCGTTCGGCGGCGGTCGCCGAGACGTCGAGGTCGGACAGGCGGCGTCGCAGGTCCGGTGCGAACACCCGCCACATCGCCTCGTTCTCGGTCAGGAAGGGCCGGGACGCATCCAGGGTGCTGAACGTGATCGAGTGCGTACCGGTCGAACGGACCCGGGTGCCGAGATACTCCTCGAGCCGCGGCAGGTCCGGGGGTCGGCCCGCAACCGTCACGCGCGAGGGGCGCACGGGCTCGCGGGTGGCGATCCGGGCGAGCGACACCCAGAACACCAGCTCCACGACCGCCAGGAGCGGGGGTGGAGCCGATACCGCCGAGGTCGGCCAGGTGTAGGAGATCGTCAGCCCCTGATCGGTCCCGGCGGACATCCGCAGCGGTCCCATGAGCGCCTTGTAGGTGGCGACGCGGCGGGCGGCGGCGGTCAGGTCGGTACTGCACAGAGCGGCGAACAGCGGTGGCGAGAACATCTCGACCGAGATCGCCCTGCCGATGTCGACCGCCAGGGACCGGTCGCCTGCCTCGACCTCCAGGGCGGTCCAGAAGCGGTAGTACTCGTCCACCGACAGCTCGATCGGGCGTCTCGCGAACAGGTCCGCCGGGAGCCGCGCCCGGCGGAGCACGACGGGCGGGGCGATGCCGACGTCGCGCAGCAGCGCCTGGACGGTCGGCTCCAGCTCGAATCGTTCTCCAGCCACCATCGCAGCCTAGGCTCGGCGACCGCCCGTCGGCCATGCAGATCACGCCGAGGTCGTCGCACGTCGCGCCAACTCGCGTGGCGCGATCTGCCACTGGTTCGGCGCGGTGGGCTAGTGAATCAGCGGGTCGGCGCCTCTAGCTTGGAGGACGTCCGCAGCACAGGAACGCAGTCACAGAACCAAGGAGCCACCCATGGCCGACAAGATCGCCCTCGTCACCGGAGCGTCCTCCGGTATCGGTGAGGCCACCGCCCTCGAGCTGGCCTCGGCCGGTTACACCGTGTACGCCGCCGCCCGCCGCGCCGCACGGATGGAGCACCTCAAGGACTCCGGCATCCGCCCGATCTCGATGGACGTCACCGACGAGGACTCGATGCGAGCCGGCGTCGACCTGATCATCGCCGAGGAGGGGCGGATCGACGTCCTGGTCAACAACGCCGGGTACGGTTCCTACGGAGCGCTCGAGGACGTCCCGATGGACGAGGCGCGCTACCAGTTCGAGGTCAACGTCTTCGGCGCCGCCCGTCTGACCCAGCTCGTCCTGCCGCACATGCGGGCCAACCGCTCCGGCAAGATCGTCAACGTCACCTCGATGGGCGGCAAGATCCACACCCCGCTGGGCGCCTGGTACCACGCCACCAAGTTTGCCCTGGAGGCCATCAGCGACTGCCTGCGCCTGGAGGTCAAGCCGTTCGGCATCGACGTCATCGTGATCGAACCCGGCGGCATCAGGACCGAGTGGGCGGGCATCGCCGCGGACAAGCTCCGCGCGGTCTCGGCAGAAGGCCCGTACGCGACCCAGGGCAACGCAGTCGCCGCGTCCCTCAACAGGGAGAGCCGATCCTCCTCCCCGTCGTTGATCGGGCGCACCATCACCCGGGCCGTTCGAGCGTCCCGGCCCAGGACGCGTTACGCCGTGGGTTTCGGGGCCAAGCCGCTGATCCTCATGCGCGGCATCCTGCCCGACCGCACCTACGACGCGCTCATCCGCAGGGCGACCGGCGTGCCCGCCTGAGACGTGCCGGCCCGAACGACGTACGGCCGGGTCCACCAGGTCCGCCTGGTCGGGCTCCCCGGGCGCCCGTCGATGCGGTCGCCTACGGGCGAACGCGGATGATCGTCTTGCCCCTGGCCCGCCGCGTGGGGTTGAACGCGGCGACCACCTCGTCGAGGCTCGCGACGTGCGCGATGTTCGTCCGCAGGCGTCCGTCGCGGACACGCTGGGCGAGCTCGCCCAGCTGCGCACGGTCGGCCTCGACGACGAAGTCGACGGCCAGCCCGTCGGCCGGTCGTGCCTCGGGCGGGCCGGCGATGCTCACGAGCGTTCCCCCTGCCCGCACCAGGGCGGCCGAACGCCGCTGGACGTCTCCGCCGATCATGTCGAAGGCGAGGTCGACCGCGCCGACGTCCTCCAGCGGGTCGTTGTCGAGGTCGACGAAGTCGTGGGCACCGAAGTCGAGCGCGGCCTGCCGGTCCGCCGTCCGCCCGGTGCCGATCACGTACGCGCCTGCCTCCCGGGCGAGCTGCACCGCCATCGACCCGACGCCGCCGGCGGCGCCGTGCACCAGCACGCTCTGCCCGACCTCGAACCGACCGTGGACGAACAGGCCCTGCCATGCGGTCAGGCCCGAGATCGGCAGGCTCGCGCCCACCGTGAAGTCGACGTCGCCGGGCAGCGGCGCGAGGTTGCGTGCCTCGACGGCCACGTACTCGGCGAGCGTGCCGTCACGGGTCCAGTCGGTCAGCCCGAACACCCGCTGGCCGACGGACAGGCCCCGCGTGCCGTAGCCGAGAGCGCTCACGACCCCGGCCACCTCGTGCCCGGGGATCGACGGCGTCCGGTCACGCCCCAGACGGTCGGTCCAGGTGCCGGGCCACGTCAGCTCACCCGGGGTGAACCCCGACGCGTGGACCTGCACGACGACGTCGTTCCCTGCCGGCTCCGGCTCGGGACGATCGGCCAAGGTCATCCCGGCCGTACCCGCGGCCTCGTCCGTCACCACGATGGCTCGCATCGGGCGCCTCCCTGTCTCGCTCCAGTGTCCTCAACCGTATTTCGGTTCGTCACCGTGAGCGGTGCGAGACGCCGACGACTTACGTGCCGGGACCACAACCGGGGGCAACGGTGTTGTGCTTCATGACGGCACCTCACAGGGGTGTCAGAAAGGAAGCGACATGGCACACGACTACACCACCTCGCCCGAGGCCTTGCGCCGACTGACGACGACGCAGTTCCGTGTCACGCAGGAAGGGGGGACGGAGCCCGCGTTCCGGAACAAGTACTGGGACAACCACGAGCCCGGCATCTACGTCGACGTGGTCTCCGGCCAGCCCCTGTTCTCCTCGACCGACAAGTACGACAGCGGCACCGGCTGGCCCAGCTTCACCCGGCCGATCGGCGCGGGCACGGTGCGGGCCGTGACGGACCGGTCGTTCGGGATGGTGCGCACCGAGGTGCGTTCCACTGCCGCGGACAGCCACCTCGGGCACCTGTTCGGCGACGGTCCGGCGGATCGCGGAGGCGAGCGCTACTGCATGAACTCGGCGGCACTGCGGTTCGTCCCGGTCGCCGAGCTGGAGGCGGAGGGCTACGGCGAGTACCTGTCGCTGTTCGAGCCGAAGTCCGAGACCGAGTCCAACACCGAGTCCAACACCGAGTCCGATACCGGGTCCGAGCCGAGCGGAGAGGCGCAGAACTGATGAGCAGCGGAACACACGACACCGGCCAGGTCACGCGTACGCCCGGGACCGAGACGGCCGTGCTCGCCGGCGGGTGCTTCTGGGGGATGGAAGACCTCGTCCGCCGGCAGCCCGGCGTCCTCGCCACCCGTGTCGGTTACACCGGCGGCCGGAACGACCATGCGACCTATCGCAACCACCCGGGGCACGCCGAGGCCGTCGAGATCGTCTTCGACCCGAGTGTGACGACGTACCGCGACGTCCTCGCGTTCTTCTTCCAGATCCACGACCCGTCGACCCTCGACCGTCAGGGCAACGACGTCGGGACGAGCTACCGCTCGGCGATCTTCCCGCTCACCCCTGACCAGGACAAGGTCGCTCGCGACACGATCGCCGACGTCGACGCGTCGGGCCTCTGGCCCGGGAAGGCGGTGACGACGATCGAGCCCGCAGGACCCTTCTGGGAGGCCGAGGCCGAGCACCAGGACTACCTGATCACCTACCCGAACGGCTACACCTGCCACTACCCGCGCCCGAACTGGGTGCTTCCCCGGCGCGACGCCGCCTCTGCCTGACCGGGCAGGCGTCGCCCACCGCATCGCGGTGGGCGACGCACCGGTTCCCGGGCCCTCTGCTCGGGCCTTCTACGCGGGCACGTCGAGGTCGCCCTTGCGGAGCCTGAAGACCTGAAGCCTCAGGTCGTAGTACTTCGTCGTCTCACCGACCCATTCCATGCCGATCGCGCGGGCCGTCCCGATCCCGTGCTGGTTGCCGGGGCGGACGACGGCGAACACCTCCTCCTCGTCATGGGAGAAGGCGTAGTGCGCGAGCGCGTGACCGGCCTCGGACCCCAGCCCGCGGCCCCAGGCGCTCGGTGCGAACTGGTAACCGAGCTCGAGGTCCTCCCCTTCGGGGGGCAGCCCGAGGATCTGCCCGGAGCCGATGAGCTCCCCGCTGTCGAGGTCGTCGATCGCCCAGCGGCCGGTAGGCCGTCCGGTCCCGGCCTGGTCGGCGACCCAGCGCTCGATGATCGCCCGCATCTGCTCGGGATCATCGATCCTGCCCATCGCGGGAGCCAGCCAGCGGGCGACGTCGGCCTCCCCGTAGATCGCCAGCGCCCCGACGGCGTCGTCCGGCTGCCAGGGCCGCAGGCGGAGGTGCTCCGTCTCGATCGTCGTGCCGTCGATCGTGACTCGATGGCTCATTTCTCCTCCTGGGTGTGCCACGACATGAGGGTCCGTGGGCGCCGGCCAGTTCGGAATCACATTCCATCGCGGATCGCAGGCTCGCGCACGGTTCGCGCGCGGCCGTGTGGATCGCATGCCACCGGACGCGCCGGGGCGACGTGCGACTGCGCCAGGAGAGTGTCACGTTCGCAGGGGCGGCGTCGTCTCCCTGCCGTCCACGGTGCCCCGCGTGAGCGGGCGCACCGGCGGTCGCCGTGGCACGGTCGGGAAGGTGATCTCCGGCCGTCCTCCGCGGGCGCGCATCCACGACGAGACAGAGCGAGGTAGCGATGAGCGGGAGTCCGACAAGAGCCGTGATCGTCGGGGGCGGTTTCGCCGGGTACAACGCGGCCCGGGCGCTGCGTCGCGCGCTGCCGCGTTCGGCCGACGTCGAGATCGTCCTGGTGAACCGGACGGACTACTTCCTCTACCTGCCGCTCCTGCCGGAGGTCGCGGCCGCCGTGATCGATCCCCGGCGGGTGACGGTCTCGATCCCGGCGACGCTCCGCGGGGTGCGGCTGGCGCTCGGCGACGTGACGGCGATCGACCCGGACGAGGACCGCGTCGAGTACACCGACCCGGAGGGCGGGACGCACACCCTGCACTACGACCGGCTGATCGTCGCGGCGGGCAGCGTCACCCGGCTCCTGCCGGTTCCGGGCGTCGCCGAGCACGCGCACGGCTTCCGCGGGGTCGCGGAGGCTCTCTACCTGCGTGACCACGTGATCCGGCAGGTGGAGCTGGCGGCCGCGACGGACGACCCCGCGGAGCGGGACGCGCGCTGCACGTTCGTCGTCGTCGGCGCGGGCTACACCGGTACGGAGGTCGCGGCGCAGGGGCCGCTGCTCACCGAGGCGCTGCGCCGGCGACATCCCGTGCTCGCGAACCAGCGGATGCGCTGGATGCTGCTGGACCTCGCGCCGAAGGTGCTGCCGGAGCTCGACCCGCGCCTGTCCCGCGCGGCCGACCGCGTGCTGCGCGGCCGCGGCGTCCGGGTACGGACCGGGACCTCGGTCCAGGAGGCGATGCCCGACGGCGTCCGGCTCACCACCGGTGAGCTCGTGCCGGCCCGCACCCTGGTGTGGTGCGTCGGCGTGCGGCCCGACCCGCTGGTCAGCGACACCGGGCTCAAGACGCAGAAGGGTCGTCTGGTGGTCGAGACCACGCTGGAGGTGCCCGGACGGCCGCGCATGTTCGCGTGCGGGGACGCCGCGGCCGTGCCCGACGTGACGCGGCCGGGCGAGGTCACCGCCATGACCGCGCAGCACGCGAGCCGCCAGGGCACGCTCGCCGGCCGGAACGTCGCGGCCTCGCTCGGCCACGGCACCGTCCGCGCGTACAAGCACCACGACCTCGGGTTCGTCGTGGATCTCGGCGGCCTCCAGGCGGCCGCTAACCCGCTGCAGATCCCGATGTCGGGGCTGCCGGCGAAGATCGTGACCCGCGGCTACCACCTGATCTCCATGCCGGGCAACCGGGTCCGCACCGCCGTCGACTGGCTGCTCGACGCCGTCCTGGGCCGGCAGTCGGTCCAGCTCGGCCTGGTCCGCTCCGCCGCCGTCCCGCTGGACAGCACGGCGCCCCCGGCGTCCCCCCGCCTAGCGGCTCGCGGTGGTGACGGAACCTCGTGAGCGAAGAGGCATCGGCAACCGGTGGACGACGCCGGAAGCCGGAGCCGAGGGCTTTTCCACCAGCTCCAGCAGGAGCTCGACGGCCCGACGGCCGAGGGCTCGGTGGGGCAGCGCGAAGGTGGTGAGCCCGGGGCGGAGCCACCCGGCGACGGACGCGTCGTCGAACGAGACCACGGAGACGTCGTCCGGGATCGTCAGCCCGGCTTCCTGGACGGCCTGGTACGCGCCGAACGCGAGGCGGTCGTTGAAGCAGATGAGGGCACCGGGAGGACCGTCGCCACGCGCGATGATCCGCTGCACCGCGTCCCAGCCCTGCTGGGGAAGCCACGACGGGTCCTCGTACCCGGAGCGGGGCTCGACCCCGGCCGCACGCAGGGCGGCCAGGATCCCGGTGAGGCGCTGGTGCGCGGCCACGGACACCGCGGGCCAGTCGTCCGGCCCCGGGCCCGCCCCGATCAGATGGATCTCCCGGTGGCCCGCGGCAAGGAGGAGCTCGGCAGCCTCCCGTCCGGCGCGCTCCTCGTCCGGCAGGACGCTCGGGACGGTCGCGCCCGGAGGCGCGACGAGATTGAGGAGGACGGCCGGGATGCGGTCGATCTCCTCGGGCAGCGACCGGGACCGGGTGAACATCGAGGCGAGCACGACTCCGTCGACCTGCCGGTCGAGCATCGCCTCCACGAGCTTGGCCTCTTCTGCGGGCTTGCCGCCGGTCTCGCCGATGAAGAGCATGAACCCCTGCTCGCGGCCGGCCTCGATGGCTCCCTTGATCATGTCGCCGGCCAGCCGGGAGGAGGCGACGCTGTCGGACACGAACCCGAGCGTCCTGGTGGTGCCCTTGCGCAGACCCACCGACACGGCGTTCGGCCGGTAGCCCAGCTCCTGGGCCGCGGCCCGGACCCGGGTGTGCACCGCCTCGGAGATGCGCAGCTGGCGCCCGCGGCCCGTCATGACCAGCGAGGCGGTCGACGACGACACCCCCGCGGCCTTGGCGACGTCGGCGAGCGTGACCCGCTTGTGTCCCACGACCCTCCTCTCGTCGCCTGAATACTAGTCAGCCCGTCGCTCCCGCGGCGTCGGCACCGTGCCCGGCTACTTGTCTCCGGACACTTGACAGGCCGGAGCGACCGCACTCATATTTGGCCATGCTAAGTCGGTTTAGCAACCCCCAGCAAGGATGCCCGGGGACCTGAACGAAGGGAGATGACGGTGTCTCGTCGACGAGGAAACACCCGCACACGGCTGGCGACAGTCCCGGCTCTGGGACTGGCCGTCGCGATGGCGCTGTCCGCCTGCGCGCCCCCCGGAGGGAGCGCCTCGGACGAGCCCGGCGGCTCGGCGCCCTCCGCCGGGGCCGGGGACACGGCGGCCACCTGCGGGACGGGGGACGTGACCCTCAGCTCGTACATCGAGACCGGCTTCCCCCTGTTCAAGGCGCTCGCCGACGAGTTCACGGCGCAGCACCCGAACGTGACGTTCGACATCCGGGAGGACCAGTTCGCGGTGCTCACCCAGAACGCGCCCCGGGTCCTGGCAGACGACCCGCCCGACCTGATGCGGCTGCCCCAGGTGTCCGAGCTCGCGGCGGACGGCCTGCTGCTCGACCTGGACGGCTACGCCGAGGTGCTCGGCTGGGACCAGTGGCCGTCGTCCCAGCTCGAGCAGATGCGGGTCGACGGCGAGGGCAGGCGCGGGGACGGCCCGCTGTACGCGATGGGGCTGAACTTCTCCATGACCGGCGTCTTCTACAACAAGGACCTGGCCGCGCAGGTCGGCATGACGGAGCCCCCGGCGACGCTCGCCGAGCTCGACCAGCTCATGCAGGAGGCCAAGGAGGCCGGCCTGACCCCCGCGGCCCAGTTCAACGGCGGCGCCACCGGTGGCCTCGCCTTCCCGCTCCAGGGACTCATGGCGTCGTACGGCGACCCCGCCGAGATCAACTCCTGGATCTACCAGCAGCCCGACGCGACGATCGACACCCCGGCCGGCCTCGAGGCGACCGAGCACCTGCAGCGCTGGATCGACGCGGGCTACTTTGCCGAGGACATCAACTCGATGGACTACGCCACGATGATGAGCCGGTTCATCGACGGACGCAGCCTCCTCATGTTCAACGGCGACTGGGAGTCCGGAAACCTCGACGAGCAGATGCCCGGCGACGTCGGCTTCTTCCTCATGCCGCCGCTCGAGGAGGACGGCGGGATCGGCGCCATGTCCGCCCCGCTGACCTACGGCATCTCGGCCCGGGCGGAGAACCCCGACTGCGCGGCGTACTTCCTGGACTGGATCGCCACCGACGACGAGGCCCGCACCATCGCCGTCGAGGTCGGCGGGTCGCACCCGATGGGCCCGGCCGACGCCTTCATGCCGGAGGTCGACGCCGACACCGTCACCGCGCAGACGCTCGAGGCAGGTGCCGCGGTAGGGGAGAACAACGGCGCGATGGACTTCATCGCGAACGCCACCGGCTCGATCTACGCCAAGAGCTGGACGCCGAACCTGCAGAAGCTGGTCGCCGGCGAACAGGACCCGGCTGGGCTGCTCAGCTCGGTGCAGTCCGACTACGCGAGCCAGATCGGCGGCTAGGGCGACACCATGACGCACCAAGCGCCAGCCGGCGTCCTGCCGGCAAGCCACCCGGCGGAGCCCGCCGGCAGGACGTCGCCGGTCGGCGGGCGCCGCACCCGTCAGGTGCGGCGCCTGCGCCAGGCCGGCACCGCCCTCCTGCTCCTGCTCCCGGCCGCGGCGGCCTACGGGATGTTCGTGGTCCGCCCGATCCTCACCACGATGCAGTACTCGTTCTACGACTGGAACGGGATCTCGGGGTCGACCTGGGTCGGCCTGGAGAACTACGTCCGCATCCTCACCGACCCCGAGCTGTTCGGGCCGATCCTGCACGCGTTCGAGCTGATCGTGTACTTCAGCCTCGTCCCGGTCTCCCTCGGTCTGCTCGCCGCCGCGACCATCCGCAAGTTCGCGACCAGCCGGGTCGCCGCGGCGGCGCGCGTCGTGCTCTTCCTGCCCCAGGTCATCCCGCTCGTAGCGGCGGGCATCATGTGGACCTGGCTCCTGTCCACCGACGGCCTCGTGAACCAGCTCCTCCGCCTGGTCGGGCTCGGTTCCGTCGCGCGCGCCTGGCTCGGTGACTTCGACACGGCGCTGCCCGCCGTCGGCCTCATCGGAGCCTGGGTCTCGCTCGGGCTCTGCATGGTCCTCCTGCTGGCCGGGATGACCAAGATCGACCCGGCGCTGTACGAGGCCGCGCGGCTCGACGGCGCCGGAGCCCTCCGCGAGTTCTTCGCCATCACGCTGCCCGGCGTGCGGCAGGAGCTCGCGGTCTGCCTGACCGTGACCGTGATCAGCGCCCTGGCCAGCTTCGACATCATCTACATCTCCACGCAGGGCGGGCCGGGCAACAGCACCCTCGTGCCCGGTCTGGAGATCTACTACCTGGCCTTCTTCGAGCGCGAGGTCGGCCAGGCCTCGGCGCTCGCCGTCGTCCTCATGCTCCTGGTCCTCGCGGTCGTGCTGCCGCTCCAGCGCGTCACCCGGGGGAGGGAGCAATGATCACCTCGTCGCGCGAGAAGCTGATCGGCCGCGTCCTGCTGGCCCTGCTCATGGTGTTCACGATCGTGCCCTTCGTGAGCCTGTTCATCACCGCGCTGCACGAACCAGGGACGTACCCCGGAGGCCTCGCGCCCCCGGAGACCGCTCACTGGTCCAACTTCGTCACTGCGTTCCGGTCGGCCGACATGGCCGACATGCTGGTCTCCAGCGTGCTCATCGAGCTGGGCGTCGTGCCCGTCGCACTCCTGATCGGCACCCTGGCCGGATTCTCGCTGGGTCATCTGCGGCCGCCGGGGCACCGGGCGATCTTCATCGCCTTCCTCCTGGGGCTCACGCTCCCGTTCGAGGGGGTCGTCGTGCCGCTCTACTACCAGGTCCGCGATCTCGGCCTGCTGAACACCCGGTGGGCGATCATCCTGCCGCTGATCGGGCTCTACATGCCGTTCGCGGTGATGTGGATGCGCGCGCACTTCGTCAACATGCCCGAGGACCTGTCCGAGGCCGCCCGCCTCGACGGCGCCTCGACGTGGCAGCTCTTCATGCGGATCCACGTCCCGCTGTCGATGCCGGCCCTGTCGTCGCTGGCGATCCTGCTCTTCCTGTGGACGTGGAACCAGTTCCTGCTGGCCATCGTGCTCGTCGACGACCCGACCAAGCGCACCATGGCGGGCGCGCTCGGTGCCTTCCAGGGTCAGTGGGGCACCGACATCCCCCTGCTGTGCGCGGGATCGCTGCTGATCCTGACGCCGACGCTGGTGGTCTTCCTGGTGTTCCAGCGGCACTTCGTGGCCGCGCTCATGCAGGGCGCGGTCAAGGGCTGACCTGACGGGGCGGCCGGCCTCCACCGTGGAGGCCGGCCGCTCCCTCAGATCAGCCCACGCAATGGGTCATGACCTCTTGCGCTGGGCGAGCAACCACTGGAGCGTCTCGGGATCCTCGAGCGTCGGAGCCGCGGCGAGGTGCCGGTCCGGCAGCGAGAACGCCTCGTCGCCGTACTCGGTCCACCGGGCGAGGTGGGCGATGCGCTTCTTGCTCAGCCCGCGAGCCTCGTAGGCCGCGACGAGCTTGTCGTAGGACGCACGCGCGTTCGCGACCGGCAGCAGGTGGTCGCCGGTGCCGTGGGTGATCCACATCGGTACCTCTGCTGCCGCGATCGGCGCGAACTCGTCCGCGTCACCGGGAAAGCCTCCGGTGAGCAGCCCGCCGGCGAACAGGTCCGGCCGCGTCGAGAACGCCTCCCACATCAGCTGCGAACCGTAGGAGACCGATGCCGCGTAGACGCGCCGGCGGTCCACAGCGAAGCGGGATGTGAAGTCCTCGACCAGCTCGACGACCTGAGCGCCCTCGACGGCCTTGCCGACGCGCCGGTTCTGCGGGGCGACGACGATCACACCCTCGTGGGTGCCGGACCACTCGCGCTGGTTCCACGCGAGGGCAAGCATGTCGGACGCGAGCTCGACACCGCGGTTCTGCCCGTCGTAGCCCATGCCGTGGCCCGGCAGCGCGACGACGAGCGGGTACCGCTTGCGCGGGTCGTAGCGGTCGGGCAGCCGGTAGTCGTACACCAGCTCACCCGTCTCGGTCTCGAGCGACCCGCCGCGGAACCGGTCGACCTCGCGGTCGATCGGCTCCTCGGTGAGCCGGTGCGGGGTCCGTGGCGCGGCTGCCGAGACGACGGCGCCGTGCGGACCCACGACGTCCGCGAGCTGGGTGACCTGGGTGAGCTGGTCCGGGTTGACCCGCACCGAGCACAGGAACGTGGGGCACAGCGACGTGATGACGGTCCACCCACCGTTCGGGTCGTCGGCCAGCTCGAGCACCACGTAGCGCCCGGGCCGATGCGGTCGGTCCGTCTCGAGCAGGCGCGCCGGGTCGTCGGTCGTGTAGACGTCGGCGATCTCGCGGTCCACGAGGTTCCCGAGCTCCGAGGCCGGGTCGAAGCGGAAGTTGTAGCCCGAGTCCTCGACGCGGAACGTCGACGGCGAGAGCCTCCTGCCGTCGACCCGCGCCGCGTACTCGACGACGACCTGGGTCACCTGCTGGCCGAACGAACCCACCTCGGTGACAGGGGTGACGCTCAGGATCCCGTGCTCCCCGGTCCGGTCAGGGGACTCCGAGAGCGAAGGCGGGGCTGCCACGGCTGTCGTCGTGGCCCCACCGAGCACGAGGACCGCCGCGAGCACGGCCGTGAAGGGCCTGGCCCGACGGCGCGGCGGTGCGCCGAGGGGCCTGTGCGACCGGCCGACGTGACGGGGCGGTGATGCGCGCATGCGAGTCTCCTTTGACGGCACGAAAAGGTGCGGGCTTCTGCCGCGATACCGGTGCTAGACCGATTGAGCAAGATTAGCGTCGGAGGGCTGGAGCGTGAAGAGCACGTCTCGGGGCCGGCCTGGTCGGCGCGGCTCGCGGGGCGCTGGTCGGTGCACAGTGCGTGGCACTAGGTGTCCTGGTCGACGACGCCGGCACCGGTTGCGGCCACACGTGCTCACGCTGCGTTGGTGGGGTTGACGCGCCTCCGAGCCGCTCGGTTCCGTAGATCACCGGTCAGGAGTCCGACGACGAACGTCAGCCACGTGGGTACCTGTGCACCGACGGCCACCTGAACGAGGAGCATGGACCCTTCGTCAGGTCTGGTTCCGGCGTACCACCCGCAACCTGCACCCGGATCACCGGGCGTTGGCCGTGGGTCACGCTGCGTCTGTCACCGACTGCTCACGTACTCAGAGCAGGGCACCGAATCCGGGTGCAGGTAGCCGGCGGCGCATTCCCGTGCTTCGTACGCAACCTCGGCGGCGGTGAACAGCTCGTCACAGCCACCACCCCGCCCCAGGCCCACATCGAGATTTCCACGGCGCGGAGCACCCGCCGGCGGTCCTGCTACCGACAGAGCAGTGAAGACCTTTCCAACGAGTCCGCACGCGTTGGCTCGGCCCGGACGGCGCTGCACCGGCAGGTGCGCCGCCATGTCAGGTGACCAGCAGCCCGCCGTCCATGTGCAGGTCGTGAGCGTTGATACCAGTGTTGCTGAGCAGGAACTCGGTCGCGTCGGCGATCTCCGCCATCGTCACCAGGCGTCCGATCGGTGTCTGAGCTGAGTGTGGCGGGTTGGGGACGTCGCGCCACCTGGGGCTGTCGCCGATCAGGCCGGGATGCATGGCATTGACGCGGTGCGGTGCGATCTCGACTGCGAGGGTCCTGACCAGGCCGGTGATGCCAGCGTTGAAGGTGGTCACGATGGTCGAGCCGGGATAGGGGCGCTCCTTGGCGAGGCCCCCGAAGAGGACGACGGACGCATCGGGGGTGAACCGGTCGTGCAGCACGCGCACAGTCTCCGCATACCCCACAAGCTTCATGGTCACCGCAGAAACGGCATCCGTGATGCTGAACTGCGCCAGAGTGTTCGCCGCCTGGCCGACAGCGGTGATCACGAGATGGTCGACTTCGGACACGTCCGTCATCGAGGCCTCGATCGTCTCGGGCTGAGCGAGGTCCAGCGCCAGCCCGCGGGCGCCGCTCCCGAGCCGGGCTGCGGTGGTCTCTGCGACTGACTTGTCCCTGCTGGTGACGATGACTGTGTCCCCGCGGCTCGCGAAGTGCTGGGCGATGACGCCGCCCAGCCCGCCGCTGCCGCCGACGATGAGTGTGGTGGTCATGGACGGATGTCCTTCCGTGTTGGCAGCTCTCAAGCCGCGTGAGTTAGTATCCATTTGGATACTAACTCACGTCGGCCGTCACGATATGTTGCGTCTGTCACAACGAGAGCAGGCAGGGAGCAGTCGTGAACGACGCGGAGCTTGTCCACGAGCCGCAGCGACGGCGTCGGGACCCTGAGGGGCGCCGGACGGCAATCATCGAGGCGGCCCGGCAGACGTTCACCGAGCGGGGCTATGCCCGCGCGACCCTGCGCGAGGTCGCGCGCCGGGCCGGTGTGACGCACGGCCTCATTACTCGGCACTTCTCGTCCAAGGAGCGGCTCTTTCTCGCTGCGGTCCCGGGCAACCGTGACCTGGGGCAGGTGGCGGCCGGCGATCCGGCGACGCTGCCCGACCGGATCGCGCACGCCTTCGTGCATCGGATGGAGACCAATGCCGCGGGCGACCCGTTGATCGCTCTCCTGCGTAGTGCCGCGTCAGACGAGCAGGCTGCCGCTCGGCTCCTGGCCGCGATGCAGGAGCACAGCGTGACCGTCTATCGCTCTGTACTTTCGCCGGAGAAACCAGCTACGCCCGGCGACGATCTGGACATCCGCGTGGCGCTCGTGGGTTCGCATCTGATCGGAGTGGCATTCAGCAGGTACATCGCGCGGACCGAACCTCTCGCCTCAATGCCGACTGACCAACTCACGGAACACCTCACCAGGATCTTGCGGCACATCCTGCTTGGGTGAGGGTCGCGCGGACCTTCGCACCCTCCTCTACCCTCCCCGTCATACCCGATTCGCATGATCATGAGGTCTTCGCGCCCGGATCTCACCCGTGGTTCCGGCGCGATCTGTCTCGCCCCAGGTGTGGTGGAGGCTCGGTTCTGACGCGTCGACGGTAGTCGGCGCAGCCTCGGCCAGCCGCTGGATCGCTCGCTCCCGAAGTTCCTCGGGTTCCCCGGTCCGACCGTCAGGGCCGGGCGACCGCACGGGCGAGCGCCCAGTCCAGGGCGAAGAACTCCTTGTACTCGACGACGGCGGTGCTCGCCGTGCGCTGGTACCTCTTGACGAGTGCCTTGCCGATCGTGGGCGGGACGACGTGGTCCTCGCCACCCATGATCACGGGCAGCGGTGCTCGGTCGGCACGGGTGCAGTCGACCTTCGTGACGCCGCGTGCCTTGTTGAAGAGTGCGATCACTCCCTCGAGCAGGACCCGGTTGTAGACGTTCACCGCCTGTTCCTCCCACACACGGACTCCGCGCGAGGCAGGTCGTTGCCGAACGCGTAGTGAAACTGTCGCCGGGTGATGGGCGACGCACCGTTCCTCGCCCAGGGCTTCGACAGGATCGGAACCCGGTCACGGCCGCGGAGGACGGGACCAGTGGGACGCCGGCGGTCGGGCCCGTCGCGACACCTACGTAGGCGGCGCCGAGCCCGCGGTCGGCCAACTTCTGCGTCAGCACGCCCCCGAACGAGTGACCCATGATGATCGGCTTCTGCGCGAAGGACTGCAGGATCGACTCGTAGTGGTCGGCGATCTGGGCAAGGCCGATCCCCTTCGCAGTCATGGTGGTGCTCCAGTTCTCCGGGGACGGGCTGGGACCGACGCTAGGAGCGGCCGGGCGGGCCTGACGACGGGCTGGGTGGTACCGCGAGAGCCATGACCAGGGGTACCAGGCAGGCTCTCCCGGCGAGCCCTATGGCGGGCTTGCAATAGTCGTGGGCCCGAACCTGAACCCACGACCAAGGAGAAGATCCCGATGCCACTGCCCGCCGCCCCCGCACGCAACACCACCTCGCCGTTCTCGTCGATGCACGGCCACCACACAGCGATCCGCTACCCCGACTTCGAGGCCGCCCGGGCCTTCTGGGTCGACACGATGGACTGGCGGGTCCTGCAGACCTGGCCGTACGGAGAGCTGACCCTCGCCTACGTGATGCCGCCCGACCAGGACGACTTCCACCTGGAGATCCTGGCCGGCCCCGGTGCCGCCGCCCAGACGATCTACGACGACGTCGACGCGAGCCTCGCCGCCAACGGGTTCAACCACGTCTGCCTTTCCGTCGACAGCGTCGACAAGACGCTCGCCGCGCTTCGCGAGCGTGGTGTCGACGTCGTCAACCCGCCGTTCGAGATCGACGACATCAGCGCACGGCTGGCGTTCTTCCGCGACCCCTGGGGCAACATGTTCGAGCTCACCGAGCGGACCGGCGGCGACCACGCCCACTGACCTCGTCACGTCACCACATCAAGTCGAACGACGAAATTCATGAGGAGATCTGCCATGGCTGTCTGGTTCGTCACGGGCGCATCCCGTGGCCTGGGCGCGGAGATCACCCGCGCCGCTCTGGCGAGCGGGCACTGCGTCGTCGCCGCTGCCCGTGACCCGCGCAGCGTGCACGCGGCCTTTCCCGACGCGGGAGAACGGCTGCTGCCGGTGGCGCTGGACGTCACCGACGCCGCGCAGGTCCAGGCGGCCGTCGATGCCGGTGTCGAGGCATTCGGCCGCATCGACGTCCTGGTCAACAACGCCGGCCGTGGGTTGCTGGGCGCCGTCGAGGAGGCGAGCGACGCGGAGGTCCGCGCGGTCTACGACACCAACGTGTTCGGCGTCCTGACCGTGACCCGCGCGGTGCTGTCGGTCCTGCGCGCGCAGCGCTCGGGTCACGTCGTCAACCTGTCCTCGGTCGGCGGCTTCGTGAGCTCCGCGGGCTGGGGTGTCTACACCTCGACGAAGTTCGCCGTCGAGGGCTTCTCCGAGGCGATGGCCCTGGAGCTGGCACCCCTTGGCATCGGCGTCACACTGGTCGAGCCCGGGTACTTCCGCACCGACTTCCTCGACTCGTCGAGCCTGCACCGGGTCACCACCGCGATCGAGGACTACGCCGACGGACCGGCGGGAACGATGCGGACGACCGCCGAGCAGGTCAACCACGGTCAGCCGGGTGACCCGGTCAAGGCCGGTCCCGCGATCGTGTCCACGATCGACTCCGGCCGAGCTCCGCTCCGGCTGCAGCTCGGCTCGGACTGTGTGGCGTCGGTCGAGGCGAAGCTGAGCGCGGTGCGGTCAGAGCTCGACGCCTGGCGCGAGGTGGCCGTCTCCACGGACCACGACGACGTCGCCACGGCGGCACGCTAACGCGTAAGGGTGGGGCGAGCGCGTCGCTCGCCCCACCCCGCGTGCGTACCGCCCGTCACAGCCGAGCGGGGACGGGTTCCTCGGCCGGCACCCGGCTGGACATGAGCAGCAGCTTCTCCGCCGACGGCGAGCCGCGGTCGGCGCTGTACACGATGACGGTCTGACCGTTGTCGGCCGGGAGCGGCAGCGCCTCGTAGTTCAGCCGCAGGTCGCCCACTGCCTCGTTGAAGAAGAGCTTCACGCCGTGCGTGTGCTCGAAGAGGCGGTAGTCGGCCCAGAACCGCGCGAAGTCCTCCGAAGTCGCGGTGAGGTGGTCCACGAGGGCCGACAGGTACTCGTTGGCCCCGGCGGCAGCGGCGTTGCGCAGGATCGCGACCATCTGTGGGGCGATGTCCTCCCAGTTCCGGTAGACGACCCGGGCCCGGGGGCTGAGGAACATCCAGCGGGCCATGTTCCGTTCGGACGACGGCATGGCCGCGAAGTCGTCCAGCAGCAGGGTGGCGGCACGGTTGATCCCGAGCACCTCCAGGTGCGGCCCGTGGATTACCGCCGGGGCAGGATCGAGCGCCTCGATCATCGAGATCAGCGCCGGCCGGGCTCGCATCGTGATCGGCGGGATCCGCCGGGTGTGGATGCTGTCGGGGTTGAGGAGCGCCCGCAGGTGCAATCGCTCCAGGCGGTCGAGGCGCAGCGCGCGCTCTACCGCGTCGAGCACCTGCTCGGAGACGTTCCCGACGCGTCCCTGTTCCAGCTTGACGTAGTAGTCGACGCTCACTCCGGCCAGGATCGCTACCTCCTCACGGCGCAGGCCGCGCACCCGCCGCGCGGAGGTCGCCGCAGGCAGCCCGACGTCCTCGGGTTCGAGCGCCGCACGGCGCGACGTCAGGAAGTCCCGCAGGGCGTGATCGGTCCTCATCTACCCAGTATCCGCCGTAACAGGGAGGACCGGTGGATGAAGTAGCGCGTCGTGCGGCGCGTGCGCCGCGCGAGCGCTGGCCGTGGAGCGGGTGATCGATCGGGTCGCCATGCGCTCATCAACGCTGCGCGGTCGGGCGGATGACGACCTCGTTGACGTCGACGTCGAACGGCTGACCGATGGCGTACCCGATGGCGTCGGCGATCGCCGACGCCGGGATCGCCAGCGCCTCCGCGGCGGCGCGTGCCGCCGCCTGCGCCTCCGTGGAGCCGCCGCGGTCGGTCAGCTCGGTGCGCGTGAAGCCTGGGCTGATCACGGTGACACGGATGTTCTCGTTCTCCTGCCGCAGGCCTTCGGACAGAGCGGTGACGGCGAACTTGGTGGCGCTGTAGACAGCGGCGGCCGGGTCAACTCGGTGACCCGATACCGAGGAGACGTTCACGATGTGGCCGCTGCCCTGCTCCCGCATCCGGGGTAGCACGGCCGCGATGCCATGGAGCACACCACGCAGGTTGACGTCGATCATCTGCTCCCATTCGGTGATGCGCAGGTCGGCGAGTGGGGACAGCGACATGACACCCGCGTTGTTGACCAGGACGTCGATGCTGCCGTGCTCGGTCAGGGCGGCCTCGACGAAGGTGCGCACCGATTCAAGATGGGTCACATCGAGCTCGACCGGTGTCACGGCCGCTCCTTCCGCGCGCAGCTCGACAGCCAACGCCGCCAGCCGGTCGACGCGGCGGGCGCCGATGACGACGTTGTGGCCGAGCGCGGCCAATCGCCGTGCGGTGGCCTCGCCGATGCCGCTGCTGGCTCCGGTGATCAGGACTGTCTTCGGGTCGGTGATGCTGTTCATGGTGCTACCTCAGCGGTGGGCAGGCCCGCGAGGAAGGCTGCGCCAGCCGGGGTGTGCCACACCCAGCCTCACGCGCCCAGGTAGCCTCGTGGTCATGCCCGCCCCCGACAACGAGCTCGCCGCGTTCCTGCGCGCGCACCGGGCACGTCTGACTCCGGGAGACGTCGGCCTTCCTCGTGGGGGCTCCGAGCGTCGGGTCACAGGACTGCGGCGTGAAGAGGTCGCGGTGCTCGCCGGGGTGAGCGCCGACTACTACACCCGGCTCGAGCAAGGGCGTGAGCGCAACCCCTCACCGCAGGTGATCGACGCGATCGGCCAGGCTCTGCGCCTCGGTCCGGACGCTCGCGGCCACCTCCACCGCCTTGCGGGCCTCGGCCCCGGCTCTGCACGTGCGATGGCGGACGGCCTCGTGCACCCGGACCTGCTCGACCTGCTGCACGCTTTCCCGCACGCAGCCGCGTACGTGCTCGGTCCGGCGTTCGACGTGCTCGCGGCCAACGCGGTCGCGGACATGCTGCTCTCACCGTTCGCTCCTGAGCGGAACATGCCACGCGTCCTGTTCACACACCCGGCTGCGAGGACCGTCTTCGCCGAGTGGCCTGCGGTGAGCTCGGCGACGGTGCACGCGCTGCGGCTCAACGCGGGTCTTTATCCAGGCGACGAGGGCATCGCCGCTGTCGTCGACGAGCTGCGGGCACGCTCCGCCGAGTTCCGAACGCTGTGGGAAGACCACGGAGTCGGTGGCCTCAAGCGCGCGTACAAGGTGTTCGTGCATCCCGACGTGGGTCGGATCGAGCTGACCTACCAGACGTTCGACGCGCATGACGCCCCGGGCCAGCAGCTGCTGGTGGGCACGCCTGCTCCCGGCAGCCGCAGTGAGGAGGCCGTCACGTACCTTGCCTCCATGACCTCGAGTCCCGGCGCCGAACCTGCCAGGGTGCGGCACACCTAGGCTCGCACGGCCTTCCTCGGCCTCGCGCCTCGGCCCACGCTGGAGGTGCCGTCCGACGAGACGGCACCACTGGGAGGGCGACATGACGGAAGCACTCGAGATCACCACTCTTCGGCCGGCACCGGGCCTGACCGCCGCCGACTTCGCGGCGGCCAACGCCGACATCGACGAGTACCTGAGGCGGCAGCCAGGGTTCCTGTGGCGGCGGATCGTGCAACGCGACGACGGCACCGTCGTCGACATCGTCGCCTACGACAGCCGCGCACATGCCGAGCGGGGCGCCTCGGGAATCATGGGGGAGATGGGGAACTCTCCCGTCCACTCGACGATTGATCACAGCACCGTCGACTGGCAGCTGACGACGGTGCTACGGCACGTCCAGTAGCTCTCCGCGCCCGGGTCCCAGCAACCGCTTGAGCCGACCCACATCAGGCCTGTTGGCGGTCGCGCTACAAGTTGGTGCGGATAAGGTGCGTGTCCCGGGGACGACCGGGTCACGCCGGAGCCGGTGACCCCGGACGATGACAGCGGGTCTCGCACGAAGGGTGTACCTCGGCCCCTCGCTGCTCCGCCTACAGTTGGACCATGCCCGCCACCATGAAGGAAGTGGCGACCCGGGCCGGGGTGTCGCTGAAGACCGTCTCACGGGTAGTCAATCGGGAACCCCACATCCGCCCCGAGACGATGGCACGGGTCGAGGCGGCCATCGCCGAGCTGGGCTGGATCCCCAATCCGAGCGCCCGGAACCTCCGGACCGGGCGCACGGGCAACATCGGCATCGTCGTGGCCGAGCTGCGCCGGCCGTACCTTGCGATGCTCGTGGAGGCGCTCGTCCACGAGGCCGGCCGGCTGGGCCTCACGGCCACGGTCGAGCCGACGCACCGGCGGCCGGGGCGGGTCTCCGAGGTCCTGGGTGAGCGTGGCCACCTGTACGACGGTGTGCTGCTGATCGATCCGGAGAACCTGGAGACTGTCACCTGGGACCGGGCCCCGCAGCCCGTGGTCGTGGTCCAGGGCGGCCGGTGGCGGGCTCCGGTCGACCGTGTCGACGAGGACGTGGTCGAGGCCGCGGGACTCGTGGCCAGGCACCTGGGCGTGATGGGACGGACGCGACCCGTGCTGCTGGGACCCGACCGTGCGCGGTCGGACGCCGACCAGGAGAGCCCGTCCGCGGCGCTCCGGGCAGCTTTCTCGGCGGTGGGCATCGAGGCGGGCGCGGTGCCCCGGGTCTCGCTGGGTGGCGTCGGTGACCGGCGTGCGGGTGCGCGTGCGGCGGCGACGGCGTTTGAGGTGCGCCCGGATCTCGACGCCCTGTTGTGCGTGAACGACGAGGTGGCGATCGGTGCGCTGTCCTGTCTGGTCGACCGGGGTGTGGCCGTGCCGGACGACGTGGCGATCATCGGCTACGACAACCTGGCCGACGGTCAGTTCTCCACGCCCACGCTCACCACGATCGACCCGTCTCCGGCTCGCCTGGCCCGCGCGGCGCTGGAGCTGCTCACGGAGCGACTGCGGGGCGGTGGGCCCGCCTCGGCGCGCCAGATCACGGTGCCCGTGACGCTGGTGCGCCGCGAGTCGACCATGGGGATGTCATGAACCGGCGGCCCACCCTCGATGACGTCGCGCGGATGGCCGGCGTGTCGGCGAAGACGGTCTCCAACGTCATGCTGGACCGTCCGAACGTCTCGGCGAGCACCCGGGCCACGGTCCGGGCCGCCGCCGCCACCGTGGGGTACCGACCGAACCACGCGGGCAGGGGCCTGGCGTCGGGGCGCACCGGCCGCATCGCAGTGGTGGTGCCGAACCTCTTCCAGCCGTACTTCGCCGAGATGGCGGAGCGTCTCATCCTCGCGCTCGAGGACGAGGGGTTCACGACCACGCTGCGGATCGCGGGTGACGTCCATGCGGAGCTGGCGGCCGTCATCGGGTCGACCACGCGCGACGCCGACGGAGTCGTGATCTGCCCCGCCCACTTCCGGGCGGCGGCGCTCGGTGGGCGGGCTCCTGACCGTCCCGTCGTCCAGGTGGGTGGCCCCGCCGCTCCGTCCCTGGACTGCGTGGTCATGGGGGAGTACGCGGGGGCTGCCGCGGTCACCAGGCACCTGCTGGACACGGGTCGGCGGCGCCTCGCGATCATCTGGAACGGGCTGAGCACCGAGAGCGGGCGCTACGCCGGAGTGGTCGACGCTCTCGCCGAACGAGGGATCGAACCCGACCCGGCACTGTTCGCGGTCGGATCGGACTGGGACCGTCGGGAGTCCGGGTACGAGGCGATGGTCGGCCTGCTGCGGACCGGTGTCGAGTTCGACGCGGCGGTGTGCGCGAACGACGCGACGGCGATCGGCGTCGTGCGCGCCCTGCGCTTCCTCGGTCGCCGGGTCCCCGAGGACGTCGCCGTGACGGGCTTCGACAACACGGACGAGAGCGAGTTCGCCAGTCCTCCGCTGACCTCGGTGAGCCCCGACCCGGAGGCGATGGTGTCGGCCGCTGTCCGCATGCTGGTCGAGCGGCTCGACGGATACGACGGGCCTCCGCGGTCGGTGCGGACGGGTGCCGAGGTGATGATCAGGAAGTCGTCCGACCCCGCGCCGTGAGGCGTCAGGCCGCCGGCCCGACCTGGACGGTGACCAGCGACCAGGCGGGAACCGCGATCTCGGCCCGGCCGTCGGAGACCTGCGACCCGGCCGGCACGGGCTCGACCGGGCAGGCCTCGAACGGCCGCCCGACATCGGGGGCGCCGCCGGCCAGCGTGGTGACCGTGGCCGTCGTCGTCCCTCGCGAACCGTCCACGACCAGGTGCGCGGTCCGTTCCTCGTCGGAGAGGCTGACGAGCGTGATGTTGGTGCGGCCGTCCGGACCGCTCGTGGCGCCCGCCACGAGGTCGGGCCACGGACGCAGGTCGTCCTCGTGGTCATGGACGAGCACGCCGTCGAGCCACACGCGGATGCGCGCCCCCTCGACGGTGACGCGAACGCGCAGCGGCACCGCGGTGCAGACGCCCCCGAACGGGTGCGGGCCGTCCACCTCGTTACCGATCCCGTCGTCGCGCCGGGCAAGGATCAGGGACTCGTTGCGCCAGCCCCCGACCTGGACCTCGTGCACGGTCTCGCCGTCCTTCCCGCCGAACCCGATGACGAAGCCCTCCTCGCCGTCCGTCCGGGTGGCCACGAGCTCGAGCTCCGTCCCGTCGGTGGTGAGGTGCGTCGTGCCCTCAGGTCGCACGAGCTGGTCCGGGTGCGCCGCACCGCCCACCCGGATCTCCGAGAACCGGGTCGTCGACCCCGGCGAGCTGAGCTCGAGCCGGTGCATCCGGGGTGGCGGCTGCGGCCGGTCGCGGTGCCCGGTGGTCGCGCACCGAAGCACCTGGACCCCACGCACCTCGGCCATCATCCGTTGCACGTGGTAGCTCGCGCTGGGCAGCACCTCGCCGTCCGTGAAGTAGACGAGGTCGGGGAGCCACTGGGTGCTGCCGACCCGCGCGAGCAGCGGGGCGTAGGACGACAGGCGCACGACGTCCGAGTTGCGCTCCACAGCGGTCATGTAGGCCGCCTCGGCGAGGGCCGAGCGCATCGTGGAGGAATGAGCCGCCCACTCACCGAGGTAGACGGCGGGGCCCGAACGGTCGTAGTGGTCGAAGCGGTCCAGGTGCTGCAGGAGCCACCGCGGCGAGCGATAGCTGTGCTCGTCGACCATCGGGACGGCGAGCCGCCGGGCGAGCTGCCAGCCGGCGTCGTAGTCCGGGCCGTAGGGCTTGGGGCCGAGGGTCCCGATGACGGTGACGTCCGGGTGCTGCTCCCGCACGGCGTCGAAGAGCTGCTCGAAGCGGTCGGCGAACTGTGCGTCGACGACGTCCTCGTTGCCGATGCCCAGGTACCGCAGGCCGAACGGTTCCGGATGGCCGGCCGCGGCGCGTACCGCGCCCCAGCGTGTCTCCGGCCCGCCGTTCGCGTACTCGACCAGGTCCAGCACGTCCTGCACGTACTGGGGCATCCGCTGTCGGGGGATCGCCTGTGGTCCGCCGGGTACGTTCTGGCAGCACACGCCTGCCGCCACCACGGGCATCGGTGTGGCCCCGAGCTCCTCGCAGAGCAGGAAGTACTCGTGGTAGCCGATGGCCATCGACTGGTGGTAGCCCCAGGTGTTCGGCATGGGCACCCGGTGCTCGCGCGGTCCGATGGTGCGCTTCCAGTGGTACATGTTGTCGAGGCCGTAGCCGTGGGCCACGCAGCCGCCGGGGAACCTGACGAAGGCCGGCCTCAGCGCCCGCAACGTCGCGACCAGGTCCGGGCGGAACAGGAGGGGGCGACCCAGCCGCGGATCGACGGGGCGCAGCTCGATCAGGTCGACGTCGACGGCGCCCGAGCCGACCTCGATGCTCAATGCCGCTCGGGTGGTCGCGGTGCAGCCCAGGTCCACCTCGACCCAACGCCATTCGTCCTCGACCGCAGGGATCTCGACCCTGCTCAGGACGTCTCCGGCTGCGGTGCGCAGGGACGCGTGCGCGCCGGCCGACGGCGCGGCGCGGCGGACGGCGAGCCGGAGCCGGTAGGTGCCCTCGCGCACCAGCATGCCCTCGAGGTCGTAGCCCCGGTTGGTCAGACGTGACCCCTCGGTGAGCCGGACGTAGGTCGCGTTGGCCGCGGAGACCGGACAGGCGCTGCGCACCTGGACGCCGTCCGCGCCGCCCTCCGGGTCCCAGCCGGTCAGGGGGCCCCAGCCGGGCCGGTCGGCGCTGGTCGCCTCGAAGTCACCGTTGCGGACCAGGTCGGCGTTCAGCCCGCCGTCCAGCGCGTAGTTGATGTCTTCGAGGAACAGCCCCCACAGGTCCGGGCTCACCCGGGTCCCGGTGGGCTCCTGCACGTGGATCGTGACGTGGTTCCGGCTGGTGGTCATCGGTTCGCACCCTCTCTCCCGGCCTCGGGTCGCCCCGCTCCGCGCTCCGTCGCGTGGTCGCCGGGTCGTCGCAGGCCAAAGTACAGCGTTGTCACGAAGTCGTCGACAACCATTGACAACGCTGAACCTGGTTCGCGATCATCGTGGCGCTCGGGCACGACGAAGGCGGGTCACCGACGACCTGCCCGGCCGAGAGGTTTCACGCGCACGACATCCGGAGGACTCAATGAAGAGCACAACACGCCTCGCCGGCGCCGCGCTGGCGACCGGGGCGCTCCTCCTCGCCGGCTGCACCGGCGGAGGCAGCGGCGACAACGGCTCGGCGGACGGCACCGTCGACATCCTCGTCGTCAAGCACGGACTGACCGGCCCGATGGCCGACATGGCCTGGGTGGAGGACCTCGAGGAGAAGGCCGGTGTGAAGATCCGCTGGGAAGAGGTCTCGGCCGACTGGAGCCAGAAGAAGGCCACGATGCTCGCCGCGGGCGAGGTGCCCGACCTCATCGTCGGCGGGAACGCGGTCACCAATGCGGACCTCGCCACCTACTCCTCCCTGTTCGAGGACCTCTCCGACGACATGGACGCCCTGCCCAACGTGCAGGGGATGCTCGACTCCCACGCCGAGCTGGCGGCCATGGCGACACGTTCGTCGGGCGAGATCTACGCCCTCCCGAGCTACCGGCGCTACTGGCCGGAGACGATCTCGCGCCAGTACATCAACCAGGAGTGGCTGGACAACCTGGGCCTCGACGTCCCGACCACCTGGGACGAGCTCTTCGACGTGCTCGTCGCCTTCAAGGAGCAGGACGCGAACGGCAACGGCGACCCGGACGACGAGATCCCGTGGGACTGGAACCCTGTCGACCCGGCAGGATTCGCCGCCGGCCAGCCCACCATGCTGCTGAGCGGGCTCGGCCTGCCCACCACCTACGGCGGCGGCCAGGGGTACGTGGTCGAGGACGGGAAGGTCCTCAACTTCCTCGTCGACGAGCGGTACCGCGAGGTCATCGAGTTCACGCACCGCGCCTACGCGGCCGGGCTGGTGAGCAAGCAGGTGATGACCCAGGACTACTCCGCCTTCCAGTCGGTCGCCCGCGGCGACGGCGACGTCGCGAAGGTCGGCTTCAGCTGGGGCTGGACGGCGTCGGACCGGTACGGCGCCCGGCTCGCCGACCAGTACACGTCGATGGCGCCGCTCGAGGCGGAGGCCGGGCAGTCGACGCCGGTCACCTGGAACTACGACACCGAGAACTTCAGCCCCAACCACGTCGTGATGTCCGCCGGCACCGCGGACCGGGACGGCGCGCTCGCCGTGATCGACGCCTTCTACGACCCCGAGATCTCGGTCCAGGTGCTCTGGGGCGACCTGGGCGAGAACGTGGAGCGCGAGGGTGACGGCTACCGGGTGCTGCCGCCCGCAGACAAGAACAGCGACCCGTCGACCTGGAAGTGGACCACGACGCTGGCCGACGCCGGCCCGCACTGGATCCGCGACGACATCGACGTCGAGCCGCCCGCAGACCTCGCCGAGGCCACCGAGCAGTCGGCGCCGCTGCGGGAGGCGCTCGCGAACGTCGACCCGGTCACGGACATCTACCCGTTCAAGTACGTCAACATCTCCACCGAGGACCAGAGCACCATCACGCTGAACGACACCACCGTCCTGAACCTCGCCATGACGGCCTTCGGGCGGTGGGTGACCGAGGGCGGTATCGAGGAGGAGTGGGACGACTACGTCGCGCAGCTCGAGTCCGCGGGCCTCCCGCAGAACGTCGAGATCTACCAGCGCTACTACGACGAGTACGTGGCGAGCCGATCATGACGCTGCTCCGAGAACGGGCGGGTCTGCCGGGGGCCGCGGCCGCCGGTCGGGGCGCACCGCCGGGCCTGGCCGAGCGAGCCCGGCGGCACCTGGGTCGCTACTGGCAGCTGTGGGTGCTGTTGCTGCCGGCGATCGGCTTCACCGCGGTCTTCGCGTACGTTCCCATGTACGGCATCCAGCTGGCCTTCCGCGAGTTCGACTTCGAGGCGGGCCTCACCGGCGGTGAGTGGGTCGGGCTGAAGTACTTCGAGACCTTCTTCAGCAGCCCCATGTTCGGGACGGTGCTGCGCAACACGCTGACCATCAGCATCGCTACCCTCGTCGTGGGGTTCCTGGCGCCGATCGCCCTCGCGCTGACCATCAACCAGATCGTCAACGCGACCCGCAAGCGCTTCATGCAGACGGCGACCTACCTGCCGCACTTCATCTCGGTCGTCGTCGTGGTCGGCATGCTCCAGGTGCTCCTGAACCCGTCGAACGGCACCGTCACCCGCCTGTTCAGCGGCTTCGGGCTCGATCTCGACCTCCTGGGCGACCCGGATCTCTTCGTCCCGGTCTACGTGATCTCCGAGGTGTGGCAGCACTGTGGGTGGAACTCGATCATCTACCTCGCCGCGCTCGCCTCGGTGGACACCCAGCTCTACGAGGCTGCCCGGATCGACGGCGCGAACCGCCTGCACCTGATCCGCCACGTCGACATCCCGGCCCTCGTGCCGACGATGATCATCCTGTTCATCCTCACCATGGGCGGCGTCCTCTCGACCGGCTTCGAGAAGATCTGGCTCATGCAGAACGCGCTGAACCTCCCGGTGAGCGAGGTGATCGCGACGTACACCTACCGGATCGGCATCCTCGGCAACCAGTTCAGCCTCGGGACGGCGATCGGGCTGTTCAACACGGTCATCAACTTCCTCTTCCTGGTCGTCACGAACTGGCTGGCCAAGAAGTTCGCCGACACGAGCCTGTGGTGAGGCACATGACAAGACTGTCCGCGCTCCGCGCCCGCACGCCTGGTGACATCGCCTTCGCGGTGGTCCTCGCCGTCGTCTGCGCCGCGATCCTGTTCGCGACGATCTATCCGCTCTACTTCGTGGCGATCGCCTCGGTCAGCGAACCCCGGCTCGTCGCCACCGGCCAGGTGACCTTCCTGCCGCAGAACGTGAGCCTCTTCGGCTACGAGCAGATCTTCGCCGACGAACGGATCTGGACGGGCTACCGCAACACCGTGGTCTACACGGTCGTCGGGACCGCGCTCAACATGTTCGTGACGCTGCCGGCGGCGTTCGCCCTCTCGCGTCGCGAGTTCCGGCCCCGGCGGATGCTCATGCTGTTCTTCGCGTTCACGATGTTCTTCAGCGGGGGACTGATCCCGCAGTACCTGCTGTACCGCGACATCGGGCTGCTGGACAACTGGCTGGTGTTCATCCTCCCGACCGCACTGAACGTGTACAACCTCATCATCGCCAGAGCGTTCTTCGAGAACGCGCTGCCGGAGGAGCTCTTCGAGGCCGCCACCCTCGACGGGGTCGACTACTTCCGGTACTTCCTGAACATCGCGCTCCCGCTGTCCAAGGCGATCGTCTCCGTCATCGCGCTCTACTACCTCGTGCAGCACTGGAACGACTTCTTCACGGGCCTGATCTTCGTCCGCGACTACCAGCTCCAGCCGCTGCAGATCGTCCTGCGCGACATCCTGCTGTCCAACCAGGCGTTCGCGGGCGGGGCCGGCGGTGCGGGCGGCTCCGGAGGTGCCTACGGCCAGGACTTCGCCGACCAGATCAAGTACGGCGTGATCATCGTCTCCACGCTGCCGGTGCTCCTGCTGTACCCCTTCCTGCAGAAGTACTTCGAGAAGGGCGTCATGGTCGGGTCGGTGAAGGGATGATCGACCGGCTCGTCACCCTGCACACCCACGTCGGCACACTCGGCTGGCGCCTGCTGAAGCTGCACCTGCTCTGGCTGCTGCACACGCTGCGCGGCGGCGTCCTCCTCGGCGTGTTCCCCGCCACCGCGGCGGTCCACGAGGTGCTCCGGCGCGACCTGATGAGCGACGACATCGCCGAGCGGAGGGGGCTCTGGAAGGAGTTCGACGTCGCCTGGCGGGCCAACCTGCGCGGCGCCAACCTGCTCGGTTACGCGCTGACCCTGCTCTGGGCGGTGCTCCTGGCCGAACGGCAGCTGCTCGCCGGTGCCGGCACCGGCCTCGCCGGCGCGGCGGGAAGCCTGCTGTGGTTCGCGACGGCCTTCCTCGCGGCCGCCTGCGCACAGGTCTGGCCGCTCGCCGCGCACTACGACGAGGCGCCCGTCGTGCACCTGCGCCGGGCTGCCACGCTCGTCCTGGCTCGCCCGTTGATCGCCCTCACCAGCGCCTCGGCCCTCGGCGCGGTCCTGGCCGTCTACTACCTCGTGCCGGGACTCGTCCCGGTGCTCGGAGTGGCCGCGCCCGCACTCGCGACGTCCTACTGCCTGCGGCGCAGCGGCATCCTGCCGAAGTCCGCCACACTGCACGACCTCACGAAGGAGAGCACGGTATGACGACGACCACGTCGCCCGCGACCACCGGCCCGGAGCCGGGCGCCAGCACTCCGTGGCACGTCGACGGGGCAAGGCTGACCTGGCGTGGGGGCGGCGAGACGCTCGTCGTCGAGCCGTGGGGGGCCGACAGCGCGCGCGTCCGTTCAGCCCTGGGGGAGGTCGTCGACACCGACTGGGCCCTGCTCCCGGCCCCGGAACCGGAGCATGCGTACGTCGAGCTCGACGGCCGAGTGGCCACCCTGGTCAACGGCGGCCTGCGAGTCGTCCTGACCGCGCACGACTCCTACCACTGGCAGAGCGGACAGCGCCGCTTCGGGTGCCGCGTCAGCTTCCACGACGCCGGAGGTCGCGAGCTGCTGGCCGAACGTGACTCCGGCGGCGCGCTCGCCCTGCGCGCCCGCCAGTACGACCCGGTCCCCACGGGTGGCTGGAGGGCCGCGCTCTTCCTGGACAGCCCGACAGACGAAAAGCTGGTCGGGATGGGCCTCTACCAGCAGGACCAGATCGACCTCAAGGGATGCTCGCTCGAGCTCGCCCACCGCAACTCCCAGGCCAGCGTCCCGTTCGTCATCTCGAGCGCCGGCTACGGGATGCTCTGGCACACGCCCGCCGTCGGGCGGGCGACGTTCGGCCGCAACGGCACCGAGTGGTCGGCCGAGTCAGCGCCCCAGATCGACTACTGGGTCACGGCGGGCGAGACGCCGGCGCAGATCACCCGGGCGTACGCGGACGCCACCGGACACGCCCCGGTGATGCCCGAGCGCGGACTCGGCTTCTGGCAGTGCAAGCTCCGCTACGCCTCGCAGGACGAGCTGCTCGAGGTCGCACGCGAGCACCGGCGCCGCGGCCTGCCGCTGGACGTGATCGTCGCCGACTTCTTCCACTGGCCCGCCATGGGCGACTTCCGGTTCGACGACGAGTTCTGGCCCGACCCGAGCGGGATGGTCGACGAGCTGCGCGAGATGGGCGTGGAGCTCATGGTCAGCGTCTGGCCCCAGGTCGCGCTCACGTCCGAGAACTTCGACGAGATGTCCCGTCAGGGCCTGCTGGTGGCGACCAACCGGGGCATCGACGTGCAGATGTGGTTCGAGGGCCCCAGCCGGTTCGTGGACACGACCAACCCCAGGGCACGCACCTACCTCTGGGACAAGCTCCGCGCCGGGTACGGGCGGCACGGCATCCGGACGTTCTGGCTCGACGAGGCCGAGCCGGAGTTCGGCCTGTACGACTTCGGCGCCTACCGCTATCACGCCGGGCAGGCGCTCGCGGTGAGCAACCTCTACCCCCAGACGTTCTCCCGCGCCGTCTTCGAGGGGCAGCAGGGCGACGGAGAGGCCGAGATCGTGAACCTGGTGCGGTGCGCGTGGGCGGGCAGCCAGCGCTACGGGGCGCTCCTGTGGTCCGGGGACATCCACTCCTCGTGGACGGCCATGCGTCGGCAGATCACCGCCGGGATCCACGTGGGTGCGGCGGGGGTCCCGTGGTTCACGACCGACATCGGCGGGTTCGGCGGCGGCCGCACCGACGACCCGGCGTTCCAGGAGCTGCTGGTCCGGTGGTTCCAGATGGGTGCGTTCATGCCGGTGATGAGGCTGCACGGCGACCGGGCTCCCCAGGTGCCGGTCGTGGCGGCGGACGGCAGCCGCCGCCTGCCGTCCGGGTCGGGGAACGAGCTGTGGAGCTTCGGGGACGAGAACTTCGAGATCCTCGCCCGGTACGTCCGGCTCCGTGAACGGTTGCGCGACTACACCCGCTCCGTCATGCGCGCCGCGCACGAGGACGGCCAGCCCGTGATGCGCGGCCTCTTCCACAACTTCCCGGACGATCCCCAGGCGTGGGAGGTGGGCGACCAGTTCATGCACGGACCGGACGTGCTGGTCGCACCGGTCACCGAACCTGGCGCCACGTCACGCCCTGTGTACCTGCCCGCGGGCGCGCGCTGGACCGACCTGCACTCGGGTGCCACGCATGCCGGCGGGCAGTGGATCGAGGCGGACGCCCCACGCCACCTCGTCCCCGTCCTCACCCGCGACGGTGCCCTGCCCGAGCTGCGAGGGTTCCTCGTGCCCTGAGGCTCGGGCGAGCACGTCCGTCTCCACAGACACGACCAGCGACGCGGTCACCACCAGCGAACAGGAGAACCCATGGCCACGATCACCGCCGTCATCGACCTCGACCTGCCCGGCCCCACCATCTCCCGCCATGTCTACGGACACTTCGCGGAGCATCTCGGACGCTGCATCTACGGCGGCTTCTGGGTGGGTGAGGACTCCGACGTCCCGAACGTGCGCGGCATCCGGCGCGACGTCGTCGACGCGCTGCGCGCGATCGGGATCCCGAACCTGCGCTGGCCCGGCGGGTGCTTCGCCGACGACTACCACTGGCAGGACGGGATCGGGCCGCGCGAGCAGCGGCCCCGCATGGTCAACTCGCACTGGGGCGACGTCGTCGAGGACAACTCCTTCGGCACCCACGAGTTCATGGACCTCTGCGAGCTGCTCGGCGCCGACGCCTACGTCAGCGGCAACATCGGCTCGGGTTCGGTGCGCGAGATGAGCGACTGGGTCGAGTACCTGACGCGGGCGGACGACTCGCCCATGGCCACGCTGCGCCGCGCCAACGGCCGTGACCAGCCCTGGAGGGTCCCCTTCTGGGGACTGGGGAACGAGGCCTGGGGTTGCGGGGGAAACCTCCGTGTCGAGCAGTTCGCGTCGCTCGCCCGCCAGTACGCCACGTACACGCGGGACCACGGCGACAACCGCGTCTACCGCATCGCCGCCGGTGCGAACGAGGACGACTACTCCTGGACCGAGACCCTGATGCGGTCCTTCGAACCGCTGGACCGGGACGACCGGCCGGCGGCACCCTTCCAGGCGGTGTCCCTGCACTACTACACGAGGACCGGCGCATGGGCCGAGAAGGGCAGCGCGACGGAGTTCAGCACCGAGGAGTGGTACCTCGCCCTGGCCCGCGCCGCGCGGATGGAGGAGCTCGTCGCGCGGCACTCGACGGTGCTGGACCGGTACGACCCGGCGAAGAAGGTAGGCCTCGTCGTGGACGAGTGGGGTACCTGGTGGGACGTGGAGCCGGGCACCAACCCCGGCTTTCTGTACCAGCAGAACACGCTGCGCGACGCCCTGGTGGCCTCCGTGCACTTCGACGCCTTCCACCGCCACGCCGACCGGGTCGTCATGGCGAACATCGCGCAGACGGTGAACGTGCTGCAGGCGATGATCCTGACCGATCCCGAGTCGGGCGCGCTCGTGCTCACACCCACGTACCACGTCTTCGAGATGAACCGTGGTCACCACGATGCCGCCGCGCTCGCCGTGCACCTCAAGGAGGCGCCGGAGCGGGAGACCGACGGCCGGGCGCTGACGCTCGTCTCGTCGTCGGCGTCCACCCACGGGGACTCCGCCCTGGTCTCGTTGTCGAACCTCGACGCCGAGCGCGAGCACACGGTCACGCTCGACCTCCGGGGCCGGGGCATCACGGGTCACCGTGCCCGGATCCTCACCGCACCGGAGCTGGCGGCGCACAACACGGCGGTCGCCCCCGAGAGGGTCGTACCGAGGGATCACGACGAGCTACGGGTGCGCGGTGCCGCGCTGGAGGTCGACCTGCCCGCCCACTCGTACGTGACCGTGGAGCTCGACCTGGGGGCCTGAGCCCACCCGGCAGAGCGGGCCGGTTCCGGCGACGCAGCGGTGGTCGGCGGCGCCGCATGCCGGCCCGGCCGGGCGTCACCGGGCCAGGGCGGTCCCGAGGAAGTCGCGGATCAGGGCGGCGGTCTCGTCGAGGGCCGACTCGAGCAGGAAGTGCCCGCCGTCCAGCAGGGCGATCCGCGCGCCGGGCAGGTCCCGGGCGAAGGCCTGGGCGCCGGCGGGGCCGAAGATCTCGTCGTTCCTTCCCCACACGGCCAGCAGCGGGACCTGCGAGTCGCGGAAGTACTGCTGCACCTCGGGGTACAGCGGCCGGTTCGTGGTGTAGTCGCGGAAGAGCTGGAGCTGGACCAGGTCGTTGCCCGGGCGGGACACGAGCGCGAGGTCGTGCTCCCAGGTGCCGGGATCCACCAGGCTGGGGTCGGGGACGCCGTGCAGGTACTGCCACCGGATCGCCTCCCGGCTCAGGGCGAAGCGCACACCGGGCTCGGTCCGCTCGTTCTGCTCCTGCCCCCAGGCCCACACGTCCGTCCAGAAGCTCTCGACGAACCCCTCCTCGTAGGCGTTGCCGTTCTGGCTGATGATCGCCGTGATCGCGGTCGGGTCCGCCAGCGCGAGACGCCAGCCGATCGGCGCGCCGTAGTCCTGGACGTAGATCGCGTACCGGGTGACGCCCAGGCTCGCGAGCAGCCCGGCCGTGATGCGCGCGAGCGCGTCGAAGGTGTAGTCGAACTCGTCGACACCCGGTGCGTCCGAGAGCCCGAAGCCGAGGTGGTCGGGCGCCACGACGTGGTACTCCTCGGCGAGCTGGGGGATCAGGCCGCGGAACATGTGCGAGCTCGTCGGATAGCCGTGGAGCAGGACGACCGTGGGCGCGTCCGCCGGTCCGGCCTCGCGGTAGAAGATCCGGTGCCCGTCGACGTCGGTGAACCGGTGATGGATGGCGACCATGGTGCTAACCCTCTCGATCGGTGTTGTCTGGTTATAAGACCAGGGCGGGTGCTAACCTGTCAACACCGACTAAGGGGGTTAGGGATGGATCTGGTCACCCGGGACGACGAGGACCTGCTGCTGGACCTGCTGAACACGACACCGGTGGTGGACGGCGAGCGGGTCGACGATCTCGCGGACCCGCTCGCCGCGGCGGACTGGGCCGCGGCGCGCGACGGGGGCGGCTCCGCCGAGGAGGCCGCGGCACTCCGGCACGTCCGGGACGCGATCGAGCGCGCCGTCCGCGACGGCTCCGGACCGCAGGCGCTGGCCGCCGACGTCGAACGGATCGAGGTGCGTCCGCGGGTGCGCGACGGCGCCGTCCGCTGGGAGCTCCAGGCGTCCCGGGAGGAGCGGCTCGCGGCGCGTGCGCTGCTCGCCTGGGTGGCGGTCGATGAGCGCTACCCGGACCGGCTGCGGCCCTGTGCGAATCCCGAGTGCTGCCGGTTCCTGCTCGACCGCAGCAACGCGAACACCGCTCGCTGGTGCTCGATGGCCCTCTGCGGCAACCGGTTCAAGGCTCGGCGCCACTACCAGCGCACGCGGACCCCCGAGGGGTAGCCGGCAGATCCGCAGATCGTGACCCGAGGATGGGTCGGGGCCGACTTCTCGGCGCTAGGATCGGCATCGTGCCGCACATGAGGATCCGAGATGCCGCCACCTACCTCGGGGTGAGCGACGACACCGTGCGCCGGTGGGTCGACAAGGGCCTGCTGACGGCGACCACCGACGAGTCGGGCCGCAAGGTCGTGGACGGGTACGAGGTGGCCCTGGTCGCCCGTCAGCAGGCCACTCTGCCCGGCCCGCCCGGCGGTACCGCGAGCTCGGCGCGCAACCGGTTCGTGGGGCTGGTCACCGACATCCGGACCGACGCGGTGATGGCCCAGGTCGAGCTGCAGTGCGGGCCGTTCCGCGTGGTGTCCCTCATGAGCAGCGAAGCGGTGCGTGACCTGGGCCTGGAGCTGGGCTCGGTCGCGGTGGCCGTCATCAAGTCCACGACGGTGATCGTGGAAACAGCCCAAGGAGAATCATGAGGCGAACGCTCTCGATCACGACCGCGGTGCTGGTGCTGGCCGCCGCGATGGCCGGCTGCGGGTCCGGCGGGTCCGGCGGCACCGACGTGGCGGACGGCGCCGCCCCCGAGGAGACGACCCTGACCGTGTACGCGGCGGCGTCGCTGACCGCGACGTTCGAGCAGATCGGCGAGCAGTTCGAGCAGGCGCACGAGGGCGTGCGGGTCGAGCTCAGCTTCGCCGGCTCCTCGGACCTGGTGGCCCAGATCCAGGAGGGGGCTCCGGCCGACGTCTTCGCCTCGGCGGACGAGGCGAACATGGAGAAGCTGACGGCGGACGGGCTGGAAGGCGCGGAGCCGGTCGCGTTCGCGTCCAACACGCTGGAGATCGCGGTGCCGCCGGGCAACCCCGCCGGGGTCGCGGGCCTCGACGACCTGGCCGGGGACCTCAACCTGGTGATCTGCGCCCCGGAGGTGCCGTGCGGCGCCGCCACCCAGAGGGTCGCCGACTCGGCGGGGGTGGAGCTCGCCCCGGTGAGCGAGGAGCAGTCGGTCACCGACGTGCTCGCCAAGGTCACCACCGGTGAGGCCGACGCCGGGCTGGTGTACGTGACCGACGTGATCGGCGCCGGCGACGACGTGGAGGGCATCGAGCTCCCCGAGGCCGACGCCGCGGTGAACGTGTACCCGATCGCGCCGGTCGCCGACAGCGCGCACGCGGACCTGGCCCAGGAGTTCGTCGACCTCGTCCTCGCCGAGGGCGGGCAGGCGGTCCTGCGGGACGCCGGGTTCGCGCCGGCTCCCTGAAATGGCCGCCTCGCCCGGCCGGGTCGGCGTCCCGGCCTGGATCTTCGTCCCCGCTGTGGCGGGAGCGGCCTTCGTGCTGCTCCCGCTCGCGGCGATCGTGCTGCGCACGCCGTGGAGCCGGTTCCTCGAGCTGCTCGTGTCGCCGGCCGCCACCGAGGCGCTGCTGCTGAGCCTGCGCACGTCCGGCACCAGCACCCTGCTGTGCGTCGTGTTCGGCGTCCCCATGGCGCTGGTCCTGGCCCGCACCAGCTTTCGCGGGCAGGGCGTGCTGCGCTCCCTGGTGCTGCTGCCCCTGGTGCTGCCGCCCGTGGTCGGCGGCATCGCCCTGCTGTACACGTTCGGACGGCGCGGGCTGCTCGGGGAGACGTTCGAGGTGCTCGGCCTCCAGATCGCGTTCTCCACCACCGCCGTGGTGCTGGCGCAGACGTTCGTCGCCCTGCCGTTCCTCGTGGTCAGCCTGGAGGGCGCGCTGCGCACCGCCGGCCAGAGGTACGAGGTCGTGGCCGCCACCCTGGGCGCCCGCCCGACCACCGTGTTCCGGCGCGTCACGCTGCCGCTCGTGCTGCCCGGCCTGGTCTCGGGCGCCGTGCTGGCGTTCGCCCGGTCGCTGGGGGAGTTCGGCGCCACCATCACGTTCGCCGGGAGCCTGCAGGGCGTCACCCGCACCCTCCCGCTGGAGATCTACCTGCGCCGGGAGACGGACGCGCAGGCCGCCGTGGCCTTGTCCCTGGTGCTGGTGGTGGTCGCGATCCTGGTCATCGGCTTCGCCCGGCAGGGCAGGAGCAGCCTGTGACGTTCCATTTCGACGCCGCCGTGGCCGACCGGGGCGTCGACCTCGCCTTCGACATCGCCCCCGGCCGGACCCTCGCGCTGCTGGGCCCGAACGGCGCCGGGAAGTCCACCGCCCTGGCCGTGGCCGCCGGGCTGCTGCGCCCCGACAGCGGCCGGGTCGTGCTGGACGGGCGCCCCCTGACCGTCACCGGTCGCGACGAACGGGACGTCCTGGTCGCCCCGCACGACCGGCAGGTCTCGCTGCTGGCGCAGGAGCCCCTGCTGTTCCCGCACCTGAGCCTGCTGGACAACGTCGCGTTCGGACCGCGCAGCCGCGGCGCGGGGCGGGCCGGGTCCCGGACCGTCGCCCGCCACTGGCTGGGCGAGGTCGGGATCGCCGAGCTGGCCGACCGGCGTCCCGCCCGGGTCTCCGGCGGGCAGGCGCAGCGCGCGGCCGTGGCCCGGGCGCTGGCCGCCGACCCCCGGCTGCTGCTCCTGGACGAGCCGATGGCCGCCCTCGACGTCGCCGTGACCCCGGCCCTGCGCCAGACCCTGCGCCGGGTGCTGGCCGACCGCACCGTCCTGCTGGTCACGCACGACGCCCTGGACGCCCTCCTGCTCGCCGACGAGGTCGCCGTCATCGAGGGCGGCCGGATCGTCGACCAGGGGGAGACGGCCCAGGTACTCGGCCAGCCCCGCAGCCGGTTCACCGCCCAGATCGCCGGGCTGAACATGATCACCGGCACCTGGCGGGACGGCGCCGTGCTCACCCCGGCGGGCCTGCGGATCGAGGGGCGGCCCGACGGGCCCGCGCCCCGTCCGGGGGACGCCGCGGTAGCGGTGTTCCCGCCCAGTGCGGTGTCCGTCTTCCTCGGCGACCCGGGCGGCAGCCCGCGCAACGCGCTCCGGGTGACGATCACCCACCTGGAGCCGCAGGCCGGCCGGGTCCGGGTGCGCACCGACGAGCTCAGCGCCGACGTCACGCCCCAGGCGGCCGCCGAGCTCGACCTCGCCCCGGGCGCGGTGGCCTGGTTCGTGGTCAAGGCGACCGAGATCGCGGTCTACGCCACCTGACGCGGGGCGGCCCGCGCCGGGTCAGGACGTCGCGGTCAGGACGCCGCCGGCGCCGTCGAGTCCCGCACCACGAGCTCGGGCCGGAAGAGCAGCGAGCTGCCCCGGCTGGACACGTCGTCGTCCTCCGGCTCGTGCAGGGCGCGGAACGCGGCGGCGGCCATCTCCTTCATCGGCTGCCGCACCGTCGTCAGGGCCGGCGAGTACAGCTCGGCGAGCACGATGTCGTCGAAGCCCGCGACCGAGACGTCCCGGCCCACCTCCAGCCCGGCGTCGCGCACGGCGCGGCACACGCCGATCGCGGTCATGTCGTTGACGGCGAAGATCGCCGTGGGGGGATTCGGGCCGGCGAGCAGCTCGGTGGTGGCCACCCGGCCCAGCTCGGCGGCCTCGACGTCGCCGAAGGTGCTGTCCACGATGCTGCCGGGCCAGGTGACGACGTCGGGCCGCGCGATGCCCGCGCGCTCCAGCGCGCGCAGGAAGCCCTGGAACCGCTCGGTGCGGTTGATCGACCGGATGGACCCCGAGACGAACGCGATCCGCCGGTGACCGAGCGTGACGAGGTGGTCGCCCATGAGCTCGGCGCCGATCGTGTTGTCGACGCTCACGTTGATCAGCCCCGCCGGGTCGTCGGCCTGGGCGGTGCGGTCGAAGGCGACCAGCCGCAGGCCGTCGTCCAGCAGGCTCGCGACGTGCTCCAGCGAGGGCAGGGACGAGCACAGGACGATGCCGCGGATGCCGTCGGAGACGAGCTCGTCGACGTACTGGCGCTCCCGCTCAGGATCTCGCTCGGAGTTGCAGAGCAGCACGTGGTAGCCCTGGGTCAGCGCAGCCGCCTCGACGTGGCGCGCGAGCGTGCCCCAGTAGGGGTTGCCGACCGACGGCACCACCAGGCCGATGACCTGCGGCTTGCCCGTCCGCAGCTGGCGCGCGGCCCGGTTGGGCCGGTAGCCGAGCTTGCGGATGGTGGACTCCACGCGGTGCCGCGTCTCGGGCAGCATCCGGTCGGTCCGGCCGTTGAGCAGGTTCGAGACCGTGCTCGTGGACACCCCCGCCGCTCGTGCGACGTCAAGGATCGTGACTCCAGCCATGTGCGCGTGCGGCCCCCTCCGGATCGGGATTCAGGCCCATCAGCCAGTGCATCGATGGACTGAACAGACCCGAGCATAGTCCATAAACGGACACTTGACCCCTGCCTGATGGCCCCCTATCGTCAGTGCATCGTTACACCGGGAGTCACAGCAGACTCCCGCCCTGCGTGGAGATCAGTGCCGATCGAAAGGGCAAGTCATGGAACTCAGCCGTCGCAGCTTCCTCACGGCCATGGGCCTCGGGACCGCGACCGTCATGGCGGGTTGCGCCACGACGAGCGGGAGCGGCGCACCCGCCGCCGACGTCACGGGGCCCGCGGAGGGCGACATCACCTTCCTGTGCGCGCTGTTCGAGGGCGCCACGGGCAAGGAGACGCTCGAGGGCAAGCTCCTCAAGCAGTTCAACGAGAAGTACCCGGACGTCAACGTCACCGTCGACTACACGGACTACGGCTCCCTCAACGAGAAGATCACGACCGGCCTGGCGAGCGGCCTCATGCCCGACGTCGTCACGCTCGGCGTCGGCTGGATCCCGCCCTTCGCGTACAAGAACGCGATCGCGCCCCTGCCCGAGTCGCTGGCCACGCGCTACACCTACGAGGAGCGCGTGCTGGAGCCGTCGCGGTTCGACGGCAAGCTCTACGCGCTGCCCATGGTGCTGGACACGCGCATCGTGGCCTACCGCAAGGACTTCTTCGAGGAGGCCGGGATCACCGCCCCGCCCAAGGACTGGGCCGAGCTGCGCGAGATCGCCAAGGAGCTCACCGTCCGGGACAAGGACGGGACACTCCAGCGCGCCGGGTTCGACCCGTTCTCGATCGACCTGCGCCAGTGCTGGGAGACGTTCCTGTTCGGCAACTCCGGCGAGCTGTTCTCCGCCGACGGGCGCGAGGTGCTGTTCGACAGCCCGGAGGGCATCGCGGCCCTGCAGCTCTTCCTCGACATGGTGGCGGACGGCTCGGCCGACTTCGCCCTCACGACCGAGGCGGGCCAGCCGACCACCCTGCAGCAGGGCACCTCGGCGATCATGATGACCAACAACTCGCTGTACGTGCAGCTCCAGCAGCAGAACCCGGAGCTGGTCGACAAGGTCGGCACCTTCGTGCTCGGGAACACCGCCCCGGCGATGCTCCAGGGCGGCACGATGATCTCGCAGTCGGCCAGCTCCAAGAACCCGGCCGCCGCGCGGGCGCTCGTGGAGTTCCTCGGCTCGCCCGACGCCGTGCTGGTCGCCTCCGAGCAGCGCGGCTCCGTCCCCGCGATCTCCGACCTCCGGGACAGCGACTACGTCAAGGGCAACCCGATGGTCGCGTTCGCGCTGGAGAACCTCGGCAAGGCGCGGTCCGAGGGCGGCACGCCGGCCTGGATGGAGATCCGGGAGAAGATCAAGCCCACCCTCGAGACCGCCGTCGTCGGCCAGCAGACCGCCGAGCAGGCCATCGCCCAGCTCGCGGGCATCGCCGACGACGCGATCGCCCGCCTGTGACCCGGTCCGTCCACTCGAGGAAGAGGGGTCCGTCGTGGCCGTTGTCTCCGCGCCGCGCGCCGTGAGCGCGCAGCCCTCCGCCCCGCCCCGCTCGTCCGCGCCCCGGCGCGGACGAGCGGGGGCGGCCCGCCGTCGCGCCGGGATGCTCATGGTGGCACCCGCGTTCCTGCACGCCCTGATCTGGATCGGCATCCCCGTGATCGCCGCGTTCGTGCTGTCGTTCACGTCCTACGACGTGCTCACGCAGCCCCGGTTCATCGGTGTCCAGAACTACCTGGACGCGTTCGGCGACCCGGTCTTCCGCCGGGGCATGCTCAACACCCTGGTCTACGCGTTCTTCACCGTGCCGGTCGCGATGGCGATCGCCCTGCTCATCGCCCTCATGCTCGACACGCAGCTGCGGGCACGGGCGCTGTTCCGCACCGCGGTGTTCATCCCGCAGGTCACCGCCACCATCGCCGTCGCGCTCGTCTGGCTCTGGATCTACGACCCGCGCAGCGGCCTGCTCAACGCGGTGCTCAGCTTCTTCGGGCTGCCCGCGCAGAACTGGCTGTCGTCCACCACCTGGGCGATGCCCGCGGTCATCACCGTCGGCATCTGGCAGGGCATCGGCCTCAAGATGCTCATCTACCTGGCTGCCCTCCAGTCCCTGCCCAAGGACGTCTACGAGGCGGCATCGGTCGACGGCGCCTCCCGCACCCGCCAGTTCTTCAGCCTCACGCTGCCGCTGCTGCGGCCCGCCACGTTCTTCGTCTTCGTCACCTCGGTCATCTCCGCCTTCCAGGCGTTCGACCTCATCTACATCCTCACCGACGGCGGACCGGCCAACACGACCACGATGATGACGTACGAGATCTACAAGTCGGCCTTCCGGGAGTTCCGCGTCGGCTACGCGTGCGCCCAGTCGATCGTCCTGTTCGTGTTCCTGCTGGTCCTGACCCTCGCCAACCGACGGCTCAACGGAGGCGACAGTGGCCGGCACTGATCTCGCCGCGGCCCCGCCGCGCACCACCCGCGGCAGCGCCCGCACCAGCGGCGGCCTCGGCCGCACCCCGGCGGCCCGACGCCGGCTCGAACGAGGCGCCCTCTACGTGGCGCTGACCGTCATCGCCGTGGTGATGGTGGTGCCCTTCGTGTGGATGATCCTCACCTCGCTCAAGACGCCCCAGGACATCGCGGCGAACCCGCCGGCGATCCTGCCCACGCAGTGGGCGTGGGGCAACTACACGGAGGCGCTCGCGGCCGCGCCGTTCCTGACGTACGCGCGCAACAGCCTGGTCATCGCCGTGAGCCACACGGCGATCAACCTGGTGGTCGCCTCCATGGCGGGCTACGCGCTGGCCCGGCTACGCTTCCGCGGCTCGGAGCTGGTGTTCCTCGGCTTCGTCGCGGCGCTGATGATCCCGACCTACACCAAGATCATCCCGGAGTTCCTCATCGTGCGGTTCATGCCGCTGTTCGGGGGCAACGACATCCTGGGACAGGGCGGCACCGGCTGGCTCGACACCTGGTGGGCGCTGATCGTCCCCGGCGCGGTGACGCCGTTCGCGGTGTTCCTGTTCCGCCAGTTCTACCTGGACCTGCCGGTGGAGCTGGAGGAGGCGGCGCGCCTGGACGGCGTCAGCGAGCTGGGCATCTGGGCGCGGATCATGACGCCGCTGGTCAAGCCGGCGTTCATCACCGTGGCCCTGCTGACCTTCGAGAGCTCCTGGAACAACTTCCTGTGGCCGCTGCTGGTCACGCGCAGCGACTCGATGCGGGTCATCCAGGTGGGGCTCTCGGTCTTCCGCACGGAGAACGACACCCAGTGGGCCTTCCTCATGGCGGGGACGACCCTGGCGACCCTGCCGATGGTGGTGCTGTTCCTGCTCGGCCAGAAGTACTTCGTCCGCGGCTTCGCGAACGCGGGCATCAAGTGACACCCGGGGACCACGTGACACGGGGGCACCGGACGACACGCGGCAGGGCGCCGCGTGCCGGAGAGAGAGGACTGCAGATGGCGATGGACATGACGGACGTACGGGTGCTCGTGACGGGCGCGGGGCACGGCATCGGCCGGGGGATCGCCCTGGCCCTGGCGGCCGCGGGGGCCGACGTCGTGGTGCACCACGGGAGCTCGGCCGACGCGGCCGCGCAGACCGTGGCGGACATCGAGGCGCTGGGCCGCAAGGCCGTGGCGGTGCGCGCCGACGTGACGGTGACCGAGGACGTCGACCGGCTCGTCGCCGAGGCCGTGGCGTTCCTGGGCGGGCTCGACGTGGTGGTCTGCAACGCGGGGCACCTGATCGGCCGCGTGCCGGTGGCCGAGATGAGCGACGAGCACTACGCCTCCGTCGTGGACGTCAACCTCGGCGCGACGTTCCGCACCTGCCGGGCGGCCATCCCGCACCTGCTGGAGTCGGACCGCCCCCGGATCGTCGCGATGTCCTCGCTCGCGGCGCACAACGGCGGCGGCCCCGGGTCGGTCGTCTACGCGGCGGCGAAGGCGGGCATCCGCGGCTTCGTCAAGGGCCTCGCCAAGGAGCTGGGCGCCCAGGGCGTCACGGTCAACGCCGTCGCCCCGGGGTACATCGCGGACACCGCGTTCCACGGCACGTTCAGCACCGCCGAGGCCCAGCAGAAGATGGTCGCCGGCACCCCGGTGGGCCGGCCCGGGCACGTGGACGACGTCGCCGCCGCCGTGCTGTACCTCGCCTCCCGTGAGGCGTCGTACATCACGGGCACCACGCTCGACGTCGACGGCGGGACCTGGCCGCGATGACCTCCCTGGCCCCGGAACACACCGTCTCCGCCGGGCTGCCGCGCGAGCGCGGCGGCTGGTGGCACAACTTCGTCTGCCCGGCGCACGGCACGGAGCTCTCCCACGAGGGCATCCCGGGTCCCGTGCCGCCCGCGGGCGGGGTGCGCTGTCCGCACGGCTGCCGGGTCGACTCCGAACCCGTGCGCGGCGCCTGGCTGGTGCTGAGCCACCAGGCGTGGGCGCGGCGGATCCGGGTGCTCGCGCACCGCGCCGCCCGCACGGGTTCGGACGCCGACCGGGCCGAGGCCGTCGCGCTGCTCGCGGCGTACGCCGACGTCTACGCCGAGGTCACCGGCGGCGGCGAGCACGAGCGGGCGCAGGACTGGATGCTCCGGGGCCGGCTGTTCCACCAGGCGCTGACCGACGCGATCTGGTCCGTCTCGATCGGGCACGCCGTGTGGTCGCTCGCCGAGTCGGCACCGGAACGCGCCGCGGACCTGCGCCCGGTGCTCCCGGTGCTCGACGCGACCGCCGAGGCGGCGCGCGCGGCCCGTGACCGGCTCGTGGGCGAGGGCCGGTTCACGTCGAACTACACGGCCTGGCTGAACGCCGCCGGCCGGGTGTGCGCGCGGGCCGCGGCCCTGGTGCGGGCGGGCGGCGGCGCGGTCGAGGCCGCCGCGCCGTCGTCCCCGGCCGACGACGAGTGGCTGGCCGGGGAGCACGGGCAGCTCGCCCACGCGCTCGCCGCGACCACCCGCGGCGGCTGGGAGTGGGAGGCCAGCACGTACTACCACGGCTTCGTGCTGCGGGCCTACCTGCTGTCCCTGCGCGGGACCGACCCGGCCGACCTGCCGGCCGCGGCCCGGGACCGGCTCGTCGCGATGGTCGACGTGCTCGCGGGCCTGGCCACCGACGACGGCATCCTGCCCGCCGTCCACGACGGCCCCTACACCCGCCCGGCCCTCGCGCTGGAGTGGACGGAGCTGTGCGCGCTCGCCGACGGGTTCGTGGCGGACGCCGGGCTCGCGGCCGTCGCCGCCCGGGCCCGCGGAGAAGCGTCCGGTCCCGGGACGGCCGAGGGCGACCCGCTGGCGGACGAGCTGCGGAGCCTGCCCGGCGGCTGGTTCGCCGGCGCGCCCCTCGCGGTCGCCCGCCCGGCCCGCCCGGCCGTGAGCCTCGACGAGGAGGTGGGGATCGCCGTCGTGCGCGCCGCGGGGATCCACGCCGTGCTCGACCACGGGCCGCACGGCGCGGGCCACGGGCACCACGACAAGCTGGCGCTGCACCTCTACGGACGCGGGACCCCGTGGCAGCCCGACCCCGGGCAGGTGCCCTACGGGCACCCCGCGTGGCGCGACCACTACCTGTCGGCCGCCGCGCACCCGTGCGTGCGGGTGGACGACGGCGACCCCGCCGAGGCGACCGGCCGCCTGCTCGACCGCGACGAGCGGTCGCTCACCGTCGAGGTGCGCGGCGACGCGACGTCCTGGTACGACGGCGTCCGGGCGCTGCGCCGGCTCGTGGTCGGCGACGGCTACCTGCTCGACGTCGTGGTCGCGACCGCGGACCGGCCCCGGCGGCTGACGCTGGGGCTGCGGCCCGACGTCCCGCTGGAGGTGCGGCTCGACGGCGACGTCGTGCGCACCGCGTGGGGCGGCGCGGAGCGGCTCGACGGCGTCCACGCCGCGCGGGCCGCCGGGACGGACGGGCCGGTGGCCGTGCGGGCCGTCGTCCGCCCGGGGCCCGGGCCCGCCGACGACCCGCAGCGCGAGCGCGCCCACGTCGACTGGACGGCGCACGACGCGACGTCGGCGCTGTGGGTGTCCGTCTACCGGGCCGGTGCTGCCGTGGGCGACGTGCCCGACGGCGTCGAGCTGGTCCTGGACGCGACCGAGATCCGGGTGCGGCGCGCCGACGGCGTGGTGGACGTGCACCCGCTGCCCGGGGAGGCGAGCGATGACTGACACGGACCTGGGCCCGGCCGCGCTCGACGCGGCGGGAGGAGCGGGCGCGCCGCCCCGGCTCCTGCTCGACGACGCACGCCTCGCCGACCTGCGCTCCCGGCTCGACGGCGACCTGGCGCCCCGGTGGCGCCGGCTCGCCGAGCAGTGCGACCTGTACCGGCGCACCGCGCCGCCGACGGAGCACCCGCTCGCGAGCATCACCTACCTGGGCCCGGCCGCCGCGAACCTGGCGCTGGCCTACCGGCTCACGGGGCAGCGGCACTACCTGGAGGAGGCGTGGCGCTGGATCTCGGCGGCCGTGTCCTTCGAGCACTGGGGCCGGGCGCACCTGCCCGACCACGACCTCGACGCCGGGTGGCTGCTGCACGGGCTGTCCCTGGCGTACACCTGGCTCGGGGACGACCTCGGGCCGGAGCGTTCCCGGCTGCTGCGCGCCAAGCTCGCCCTCCAGGGCGAGCGGCTGTACGACTTCGCCGTGGCGAACGAGGGCTCCTGGTGGAGCAGCTCGTACTGGCAGAACCACCACTGGATCTGCCACACGGGCCTCGCGACCGTGGGCTACGCGCTCGGCGAGCGCGCCTGGACGGAGCGGGCCAAGGACGCGTTCGCCACCGTCGTCGACGTGCTGCCGGCGGACGGCTCCGACATGGAGGGCGTCGTCTACTGGCGGTACGGCGTGCCGTGGCTCGCGACCTACCTCGACCTGCTCCAGCACGCCGAGGGCGTCGACTGGTGGGACCGTTGCCGGTTCCTGGCGCACACCTTCTGGTACCGGCTGCACCAGGCCGCGCCCGGTTACGAGGAGATCGTGGACCACGGCGACTGCCACGACCGGCGCTCCGGGCACAGCGTGGCGCTCTACCGGATCCTCGCCGCGCGGTACGGGATCGGGGAGGCGCAGTGGCTCGCCGACACCGTCGCCGACCGGTTCTTCTGGCGCGAGGCGTACGAGAGCGGCGTCCGCCCGGGCGTGCTGCCCGAGGCGTGGGCCGAGCTGCTCTGGTACGACGCCGCCGTCGAACCCGTGGACCCGGCGACCACCGTCTCGCCGCAGGCCGCGTTCGAGGACCTCGGCCTGCTGGTGCACCGCACCTCCTGGGGCGACGACGCGACGCTGCTCTCGTTCAAGTCGTCGCCGGGCGGCGGCCGGACGGCGTGGGAGACCTCGCGCCGCCTCGACGCCGAGCGCGGGTGGGACACCCTCAGCGCCGGCCACCACCATCCCGACGCCGGCTCGTTCGTGCTCGCCTCGCGCGGCGCATGGCTGCTGGTCGACGAGGGCTACTCGAACCGCAAGCGCGCGGGCCACCACAACCTCGTGCTGGTGGACGGCCAGGGTTTCGCGGGGGAGGGCCGGTACCACGTCTACGCGGACGCGCCCCCGACCCGCACGGCGGACATGGTCGACGTCCTGGCCGAGGGTGGGTTCCTGCACGGCCGGGCCCGGACCGGGCGCATGTACCCGGAGGAGCTCGGGGTCGAGAGCCTGGAGCGGACCGTGGCCGTGCTGCCCTCGGGGCGCGTGGTCGTGGTGGACCGGGGGCGGGCCGCGCAGCCGCGGTCGTGGACGCTGCTCTTCCACGCCGACCACCCGGCCGAGGAGGTCGCGCCGGGGCCGGACGACGCCGGCGCCGTCCGGCACGTGCTGCGCAACGGCCGCGCTGGAGCGTGGCTCACCACGTACGCCCCGGGTGCGGCGGGCGCGACCTCGGTGGAGCGGGTCGTCACGGACGTCGAGGCCAACCCCACCTCCAGCACGCCCGACCTCGTGGTCACGCGCCGGATGCACACCCTGCGCGTGACGCCGCCCGCGGCGCGCGACCTGCTCGCGGTGACCGTGATCGAGCCGTTCGACGCCTTCCGCACCGGTCGCGCGACCGGAGCCGGCGGCGCCAGCGGTCCGGTGGCGCGGCTGCTGCCGGCCCGCGCCGGGGTGGCGGTCGACCTCGGCGCGGGGGAGCGGGCCTACCTCGCCGGTCCGGAGGGCGAGATCGACGCCGAGGGCGTGCGCGTCCAGGCCCGGGCCGTGCTGGCCGCGGGCGAGGTCACACGCGTGCTCGGGGCGGACACATGACCGCCGCCGCCCCGGCGCAGGTGCGCCCCGACGGCTCCCGCCAGTGGTCCCGCACGCTCGTCGGCTGGCTGGAGTGGCTCGCGCACCCCGTGCTCGCGGGCGCGGCGTTCGCCGTCCTGTGCGTCGGGGTGGTCACCTGGCTCCCCGCGCTCGCGGCGACGGCGCACGCGCTGCGCGCCTGGCGGACCGAGGGCGAGACCCGCACGTTCACCGGCGTCTTCCGGGCCTTCGGCACGTACCTGCGGCCGCTGCTGGGCCACGCGGTCGCCTCGACCGCCGGGCTGGCCCTGCTGGTGGTCGACGTCGTCTTCCTCACCGGGCGGACCGGCCCCGCCGCCGTCGTCCTCGTGCTGCTCGCGCTGGGGCTGCTGCTCGTGGCCGTGCCCTACCACCTGGCCCTCGCCGTCGTGGCGGGCGCGGACCCCGCGGGCACCGCGCGCGGCTGGGTCGGGGACGCGCTGTGGCTGGCGTTCGGCTCGGTGGCGCGGGGGACGGCGCTGCTGGGCGCCGTCGTCGCGACGCCGGTCTTCTCCCTGGTGATCCCGGCCGGACCGCTGCTGCTGTCCGCGAGCGTGCCCGTGCTGGTGGGGCTCGTGATCCTCGACCAGACCGTGGCTCCTGACCAGGCCGTGGTTCCCGACCGTACGGAGGACGCATGACCGGCACCGCCCCGCTCGCCCGCCGCACCCTGCTCACGGGAGCCCTTGCCTCGACCGGCGCCCTGCTGGCCGGCTCCGCTCTGGCCGGCCCCGCCGTCGCCGGCCCGCGCCCCCTGCCGTACGCCGGACCGGCGTCGGGAGCGGGCAGCCGCCGCGCCGCCTGGGTGCCGTCATGGGCCACCGCCCACACTCGTCCGACGGCGACCGACCCCCTCGTCCAGGCCGGCGTGACCGACCGGACCGTCCGGCACGTGCTGCGCCTCAGCGCGGGGACGGCGCCGGGCGGAGCAGCCGACGCGGCCCGGCCGGGGCGACTGCGGGTCCGCCTCGCGGGGACCTTCTCGGACCGGCCCACGCTGGTGGGCGCGGTGACCGTGGCCCGCCGCGCCCCCGGGCTCGCCGGGGCCGGGCCGGGCGTCGACCCGGCGACCGTGACCCCCGTGACCTTCGGCGGCGCGAGCGGCGGCCTCCTCGCTGCCGGCGCGACGCTCGTCAGCGACCCCGTGACCCTCGCCGTGCCCGATCGCGGCGACCTCGTGGTCAGCCTGCACCTGCCCGGGCCGACGGGGAGCCTGAGCTTTCATCGCAACGTCCACGCGACCGGCTACGTCGCCGCGGGGGACCGGACGGCGGACGCGGGCGACGCCTTCGCCGCGCAGGGCGCGGTCACGACCCGGTCGGCGGTGCTCCTGTGCGGCGTCGACGTCGAGCGCCCGGGTGTTCCCGGCGTCGCCGTGCTGGGCGACTCGATCACCGAGGGCGTCGGCACGCCCGACGACGCCGACCAGCGGCTCACCGACCACCTCGCACTGCGACTCGCGGAGCGGGGTGGGCCGGTCGGTGTCGCGAACCTGGGCATCAGCGGCAACCGGGTGCTGCTCGACGACGAGCGCTTCGGGCCGAGCGGCCAGGCGCGCCTCGACCGGGACGCGCTGGCGCTGCCCGGCGTGGACACGCTGCTCGTGGTGCTCGGCGTCAACGACCTGCAGCAGCCGCCCAGCCAGACCGACCCCGAGGTGATCCTCGCCGGGTACCGGCAGCTCGTGCTGCGCGCCCGCGACCGGGGCCTGCGCGTGGTCGGCACCACGATCACGCCCTTCGGCGGCTGGCAGCGCTGGACGCCGGCCCTGGAGGACGAGCGGCGGTACGTCAACGCCGCACTGCTCGCCGGGGCAGGCGACGCGGGCGGGCACAGCGGGCGGTCCGACGCCGGGGCGTTCGACGCCGTGGCCGACCTCGCCGCCGCGCTCGCCGACCCCGCGCACCCGGCCCGGCTGCTGCCCGCGTACGACAGCGGCGACGGCCTGCACCCGAGCCCCGCCGGCGCGGCGGCGCTGGCGGCGGCGATCGACCGTCGCACGCTGCTGGGCTGACCCACCCCGACTCCGCCCGTCCCCGCGACGGGCGGGTGCCGCGCGCCCGCGCGCGGCCGATGCACCGCACCGCACCGCACCACAGCACCACCGCACTGCCTCGACGACGAACCAGCTCAACGACGAGAGGGACCGTGATGGACAACGACACCGCACCCGAGGGCTCCGGCCCGACCCGGCGCACCGTGCTCTTCGGCCTGGGCGCGCTCGCGGGCGTGGCCGCCCTGGCGCCATATGCCGCCCTGCCCGCCCGCGCGCTGCCCGCGGCCACGACCACGGAGCTGGTCGAGCGCTGGGCTGTGCTGCAGACCGGCGGCCCGGGGCTGGACCTCGCCGACGCCCACGTGGCGGCCGCCGTCCGGCGCGTGGACCGGGCGGCGACCACCGTGCTGACCACGCTCGACCGGTCCGCGGGGCGCACGGCCCTGTGGGCCGACCTCGCCGACCGGACCCGGTCCACCAATGTGACCACGACCTTCAAGCGGCTGCGCTCGATCGCGGTGGCCTGGGCGACGCCCGGCACCTCGGTCGCGGGCGACCCGGCGGTCGCGGAGGCGGTGGCGGACGGCCTCGGCTGGATGCACGACAACATCTACGGCCCCGGCCTGCCGCGCTTCGACAACGACTGGGACTGGGAGATCGGCTCCGCCTCGGCCCTGGTCGACACCCTCGTGGTGCTGCGCGAGCACCTCGGCGCCGACCTCGCGCGCTCCACGGCCGCCGTCCACCACTACACGCCCGACCCGAACCTGTGGCGGGCCGACCGGCAGATCGCCACGGGCGCCAACCGGGTGTGGATCGCCACCGTGGTCGCCGTCCGCGCCGCGCTCGACGGCGACGGCGCCGCCCTGCTCCGGGTCCGCGACGCCCTGAGCGACGTCGAGGGCGGGGGCGCCAACAGCGTGCTCGCCTTCGTGGACGACACGGCCGCCGCGGCGGGCACGGGGGAGGGCTTCTTCCGGGACGGCTCGTTCCTGCAGCACTGGAAGCACCCGTACAACGGCGGCTACGGCAAGGAGCTGCTCGGCACCCTGTCCTCGCTGCTGCACCTGCTGGGCGACTCGCCGTGGCAGGTCACCGACCCGGCCCTGGCCAACGTCTACGCGTGGGTGACCGACGGGTTCGACCCGCTCATGGTGCGTGGCGACGTCGTCGCCTCGGTGTGCGGGCGGGAGATCGCGCGCCCGAGCAAGCAGGGCCACGCCTCGGCGCAGACGGTGGTCGAGGGCACGCTGCGGCTCATCCCGTCCGCCCCGGCGGCGCACGCCGCTACCCTGACGGCCCTGGTCGCGCAGTGGATCGCCGAGGACACCTACCGCGACTTCCTCGCGGGGACCACGCCCGCGTCCGTCGTCGCAGCCAAGGCGCTGCTGGCCGCGGGGCCGACGCCGCGCGGGCCGCTCGTCGCGCAGCACCAGTACCCGGCCATGGACAAGGTGGTGCACCACCGCCCCGGCTTCGCGGTCAGCGTCAGCGCGTACTCCGCCCGCGTGTACAACTACGAGTCGATCCAGAACGAGAACCTGCACGGCTGGCACCTGTCCGACGGCATGGTGCTGCTGTACACGGACGACCTGGGGCACTACAGCGAGGACTACTGGCCGACCGTGGACCCGTACCGCCTGCCCGGCACCACCGTGGACACCGTGCGTCGCGCCGACGGGTCGGACCACCGGGCCACGAACGACGCGACCTGGGTGGGCGGCGCGACCCTGCCCGGCACCACGCTGGGCAGCTACGGGCAGGACCTGCGCGCGCAGGGCTCCGACCTGCGGGCGTACAAGAGCTGGTTCCTGCTCGACGACGTCGTGGTCTGCCTCGGCTCCGGCATCACGGCGCCGGGCGCCGCGGGCGCCGAGACCGTGGTGGAGAACCGTAAGCTGCGCGCCGGCGCCGCCCTCGTGGTCGACGGCGTGGACCAGCACGTCACCCCCGGCTGGTCCGCGACCCTGGACGACGTGCGCTGGTGCCACCTCGCTGGGACGTCCGGCTACGTCTTCCCCGACGGCGCCACCCTGCGCGCGCTGCGTGAGGACCGCACTCACACCTGGCGCGAGATCAACGTCAAGTACGGCACCGACACCCCCGTGACCCGCCCGTACCTGACCGCCTGGCTCGACCACGGCGCCGCGCCCGCCGACGCCACCTACGCCTATGTGCTGCTGCCCGCGGCGTCCCCGGAGGAGACGCGCCTCTTCTCCGCGGCGTGCGGGACGGCGGACGGGCTGCGAGTGCTCGCGCAGGACGCCGCGGCGCACGCCGTCGCGCTCGGCGGCACGGTCGCGGCGAACTTCTGGGGCGCGGGCCGGGTCACCCTGGACGGCGCGGCGGCGGCGCCCGGGGCCTCCGGCGCGCACCGGGCCGGGCTCGCCGGCGCCCTCCTGGCCGACGGCGCCGCGTCCGTCGTCCTGCACACCGAGCCGCCCGCCGGCGGGCAGCGGCCCACCCGCGTCGCGCTGAGCGACCCGACACAGACCCGGGAGCAGGTCGTGCTCGACCTGGAGGTGCCCGGGCTGACCCTCGTCGGTGCCGACCCGGGCGTGACCGTCACCCGGCGCGGCGCGGGCTGGCGGCTCGTCGCCGACGGCGTCACGCTGCGCGGCGCGACCGTGAGTGCGGAGTTCGTCTGAACCTGCCCGCCGTCTGAACCTGCCCGCGCCACCGACCCCGTCCGAAGCACTCCGTTCCAGCCCGATCCAGTCCGTCGATCCAGGAGGTAGCACCATGAACCTGCACTCCGTTCGATCCCGCTCGTGGGCCCGCCGTGCCGCCGTCACCACGGCCCTCGGCCTCGCGCTCGCGTCCGCCGCCGTCGCGGCGCCCGCGGGCGCGGGCCCGGTCACCGCGGGCCCGTTCACCGCGGGCCCGGTCACCGCCGGCCCGGCGTCGGCCGCCGTCGCGCCGGGCCTGGAGACCGCCGCCCGTGCCGCCGCCGACCCCGCCCCGCTGCGCACCGTCCGGGTGAGCACCAGCGCGGAGCTGGCGGCCGCGTTCGCCGGCGCCGTCGCGGGCAACCGCATCGTGCTCGCCGACGGCGAGTACTCGATGGTCAAGCTGGCCGACAAGGCCGGCACCGAGGAGCACCCGGTCGTGATCGAGGGCGCCACGCTCGGCGGCGCCGTCGTCACCGGCGGCCAGCTCGAGGTCACGCGGTCGCACCACGTCGTGGTGCGCGGACTGGCCTGGCGCAACGCCGCGACGCTCAAGATCGAGGCGTCCACGAACGTGCGCCTGACCCGGAACGACTTCCGGCTCGCGTTCGTGCCCCCGGCCGACCCCGCCTCCGCGCGGCACTGGGTGTCGATCGCGGGGGAGGGCAGCGGCCACCACCGCGTCGACCACAACGCGTTCGCGGGCAAGACCGTGCTGGGCAACTACGTCACCGTCTACGGCGGCGCGACCCAGATCTCGCAGCACGACCGGATCGACCACAACTACTTCGCGGACAGCCCGGCCCAGCCCGTCAACGGCGGCGAGGCGATCCGCCTCGGCGTCTCCGCGCTGTCGGACTCCAGCTCGTTCGCGGTCGTGGAGCACAACCTGTTCGAGAACTGCGACTCCGACCCGGAGATCGTCTCGCTGAAGAGCGACGACAACACCGTCCGGTACAACACGTTCCGCACCTCGGCCGGCTCCGTCGTCGCCCGCCGCGGGGACCGCAACGCCATCCACGGCAACGTGTTCCTCGGCGGGGGCAAGGCCGGCACGGGCGGGGTGCGCCTCTACGGCGACGACCAGCGCGTGCACGACAACTACTTCGAGGGGCTCGCGGGCTCCGGCTACACGGCGGCGCTCCAGGTCGACGGCGGGGACGTGGACGGGTCGGGCTCCACCTCGGGGCACTGGCGCGTGCACCGGGCGACGATCGTGCACAACACGTTCGTCGACAACGTGTCGAACGTCGAGCTCGGCGCCAACTACGTCTACCCGCCCGCCGACGTGACCCTCGCGAACAACGTGGTGGTCGGCTCCACCGGGCGGCTGTTCGCCGAGCACAAGGCGACCGACGGACTGACCCTCGCCGGCAACATCGCCTACCCGCAGGGCAGCGCGACCCTCGGCATCGCGGCCCAGCCCGGCCAGATCCGGGTCGCGGACCCGCTCCTGGTCCGGTCGGGCGGCCTCTGGCGGCTGCGCCAGGGCCCCGCCGTCGACGCCGCCGTGGGTACGTACTCCTTCGTCGTCGACGACCTGGACGGGCAGCCGCGCGACCAGCGCCCCGACGTCGGGGCGGACGAGGTGTCGACCGCACCCGTGCTGCGGCACCCCCTGACGGCATCCGACGTCGGGCCGCTCGCGGACCTCTGACCACCTGACCGCTCGACCTACCCCACCCCACCCGGAGGAGATCCATGGCCCTCTTCGACAAGCCGCTCGACGAGCTGCGCGCCTACCACCCGCAGCCCGAGGAACCGGCGGACTTCGACGCGTTCTGGAAGCAGACGCTCGACGCCGCCGCGGCCGTCGCGACCGAGCCCGTCACCGTGCCGTACGACGCCGGGCTGGCGACCGTCGAGGTGCACGACGTGACCTTCTCCGGGTGGGCGGGGCAGCCCGTCAAGGCGTGGCTGCTGCTGCCGCGCCGGCGCACCGGGCCGCTGCCCGCCGTCGTGCAGTACATCGGGTACAACGGCGGGCGCGGCGTCCCGTGGGAGTGGCTCACCTGGAGCGCCGCCGGGTACGCGCACCTGGTCATGGACAACCGCGGGCAGGGCGGCGGCGGCAAGACGACGGCGGACACCCCCGACGTCGCGCCCGACGGGCACGGGTCCTCGTCGCCCGGGTTCCTCACGCGCGGCATCGAGGACCCCGCCAAGCACTACTACCGCCGCCTGATCACCGACGCCGTCCGGGCCGTGGACGCCGCCAGGCAGCTCCCCGACGTGGACCCCGAGCGGGTCGCCGTGCTCGGCGGCAGCCAGGGCGGCGGCCTCGCCCTCGCCGTCGCCGGACTGCGCGACGACCTGGCCGGGATGATCGCGGACGTGCCGTTCCTGAGCCACTACCGGCGCGCCTCCCAGATCACCGACCTCGGCCCCTACTCCGAGATCGCGCGCTGGCTCAAGGGCCACCGGTTCGAGATCGAGACGGCGATGCGCACGCTCTCCTACTTCGACGCCACGAACTTCGCCGCCCGCGCCCGCTGCCCCGGCTGGTTCTCCGTGGCGCTCATGGACAAGATCTGCCCGCCGTCCACCGTCTTCGCGGCCTACCACCGGTACGGCGGACCCGCGCAGATCGAGGTGTTCCCCTACAACGAGCACGAGGGCGGCGGCGCGTACGACACGCCCCGCAAGCTCGCGGCGCTCGCGGAGGTGCTCGGCCCCCGGTGACCTCCTCCGCCGGGTCGCCGTCCGCCGCGCCGCGCGTGCTGGTGGCCCTGTACGTCAACACGTTCGTCATGGCCACGGGCTTCTACCTGCTGGTCCCGCTGCTCGCCGTCCACCTCTCCGGACGGCTCGGCTTCGGGCTCGCGCTGGTGGGCCTGCTCGCGGGGATCCGCGCCGCCGCGCAGCAGGGGCTGCAGCTCCCCGCCGGGATGCTGGCCGACCGGTGGGGCGTGCGGCGCACCATCGTGGCCGGCGTGCTCGTGCGGGCTGCTGGCTTCGGCGCGCTGGCCCTCGCGACGACGCCGGTCGCGGTCGGCGCGGCCGGGCTCGCCATCGGGCTCGGCGGCGCGCTCTTCCACCCGGCGAGCTACGCGGCGTACGCCCGGCTCGGCAGCGCGCGGCCGGACGTCTTCGCCCGCCGGGAGGCGCTGAGCAACGCCGGGTTCGTCGTGGGCCCGCTGCTCGGCGGGCTGCTGGTCACCGCCGGGTTCGACGTGGTGTGCGCCGTGGCGGCGGCGCTGTTCCTCGCCGCCGCGCCGCTCACGTGGTGGGGGCTCGGGCGGGCGGTGGAACCGGGCCCGGCGGCGACGGCAGAAGACGCTCCCGCCCGCCCTGACCGAGGAGCCAGGCGCGACGCGCGCCGCGGGCTCGTCGTCCTGCTGCTGCTCAACGCGGGGTCGTGGGCGATCTTCACCCAGCTCCAGCTCGTGGTGCCGCTGCGGCTGGAGAGCGCGCTCGGCAGCAGCGTCGGCGTCGGGGCGGCGTACGCGGCGGCGGCCGTGCTCGTGCTCGCCACGACCGTGCCGGTCACCCGGTGGCTCCAGGCGAGGTTCCGCCTGCCCGTGGTGCTGGCGCTCGGCACCGGGACGATGGGCGCGGGGATCGCCCTGCTCGGCGGCGGCCCGGGGCTCGGGTCCCTGGTCGCGGGGATGACGGTGTTCACGCTCGGGCAGATGGTGTTCCAGCCGGCGATGAGCGCGATGGTCGCCGCGGGGGCGCCGGCGGGGTCCGTCGCTACCCGGTTCGGCGTCAACGGGCTCGCGCTCGCGCTGGGCGGCGTCGTCGGATCGTCCCTGGTCGGGGCGCTGCTGGCCGGGCCGCTCGCCGGCCCGGGCTGGGCGTGGGCGGGCTTCGCCGTGGCCGGCGTCCTGCTCGCGGCGGGGTACGCGCGGGCGCGGACCGGGTAGGGCCGGGCTACGGCGTCGTGCTCCGCGCCGCCCGACGGCGCTCCACGAGCCGGGTGAGCACGGCGACGACGGCGCCGCCGGCGAGGGTGCCCAGCAGCACGAGCAGGGCGCCGACGGCCCAGAGCCCGCTGTCGTCGGTCGCGCCCGCCTGGATGCTCCACGCCACCGTGAACGGCACGGCCACCGCGAGCACCGCGACCCACGCGGGGGCGGCCAGCGTGCCGACCACCACCAGGGCGATCAGCGCGAGCACGCACGCGATCACCTGGGGCGCCTCGTAGGGGCCGGTGACGTTCCCGGTCGCGGGATCGACGTCCTGGACGGTGTCCCGGCCCAGGAAGATCCACCATGCCACGACGGTCAGCACGACCACGGTGAGCGTGGTCAGGGTGGGAGAGGGCTGCTTCCGCGTCGTCATGCTCCCACCCTGCCCTTGATCCGTCCGAAAAGTGCTGTGACATCCCGGAGCGGGCCGCGTCTGAGGTACATGACACACACGACCGGCACCGTGACGTCGTCCTCCATCACCGACCTGCGGACGGCCCCCGTGGCCGCTCCCCACGAGAGCACCGTGACCCGCACCCTGGTCGCTCTCGACATCGACGGAACCCTCCTGGGGGCCGACGGGATCGTCCCGGCCGTGACCGTCGGAGCCGTCCAGGGGGTACGGAACTCGGGCCACCACGTGGTCCTCGCCTCGGGCCGGTCGCTGGTGGGGGTGCTCCCCGTCGCGGGGCAGCTCGGCATCGACCAGGGCTGGGCCGTCGCGTCCAACGGCGCGGTGGTCGCTCGCGTCGACGCCGCCCTGCCCAGCGGCTACCGGATCGAGACGATGCACTCGTTCGACGTCGAGCCGGTGGTCCGCCTCGCGCGCGCCGCCCTGCCCCCGGTCCAGGTCGGGGTGGAGGAGGTGGGCTGGGGGTACCGGGTCAACCGTGTCTTCGAGCGCGGGCTGGTCAACGGCGAGCAGCGCCAGGTCTCGGACACCGAGCTGTGGAACGTGCCGTCCGCCCGCGTGATCCTGCGCGGGGACGGCGTCCTGACCCTGCTGGAGCCGCTGCGCGCGCTGGGCGTGACGGCGACCCCCGCCGGACCCGACTGGGTCGACGTCACGCCGCGGTCCCTGAGCAAGGCGACGGCGCTCGAACTCATCCGCGAGCGGGTCGGGGTGGACCGGGGCGCAACCCTCGCGGTGGGGGACGGCGTCAACGACCTGGAGATGATCGCCTGGGCCGCGCGCGGCGTCGCGATGGGGCACGCCCCGGCGGTCGTGCGCGCCGCCGCGGACGAGGTGACCGGGCGGATCGAGGAGCACGGCGTGGTGGCGGTCCTGAGCACGCTGCGCTGACGTGCGAGTGGTCGTTACGCCTCGCAGAAGGTGTCGCGGTGCGGGAGGTCGCCGTTCTCGGGACCGGCCGACCGGGGCGGGTGCGACTCAGGTCACGCCCGAGGCCGGGCCATCCGTTCCTCGCGGAGCGCGACCTCGAGCGCCACGAAGGCGACCACGTCCAGGACGAGGCCGAACGCCGCCGTCCACCGCACGGCACGGAACACCAGGAGCTGCGTGAACAGGAGGCTCACGAGCACGGCCCGGCGCACCCAGACGGCACCCTGGAGGTGGTTGCGCCGGCCCACGACGACGCCGACGCCCAGCAGCACGACGGACACGCCCACGGCGGCGAGGATCGCGGCGCCCGTCCATGCCGGCACGCCGGCGACCTGCCCGGCCAGGACGCGCACGCCGACGGTCGCCTCCGCCGCGCCGACCGCCAGGAGCAGGACGACGACCAGCCACGCGGCCCATGCCCGGTCCACGAGCGCGTCCAGCCACCGGACGACCCCCCGGACCCCGGCGCGGACGGGGTCGGGCACGTCGGCGTCGTCGGCGGGAACGGTCTCGACCAGGTCGGCGACCAGGCGGGCGCCGGGCTCCCCGGCTCCCTTCGCGGCGAGCCCGCGGGCCTCGTCCCGCGCGGCGGGCGTGAACCCGCCGGCCAGGCCCGCGGCGAGCCGGTCGGCGGCCACGGCGAGGTACTCGGCGGGGTGGTGCGCCCGGCGGCCGTGCAGGCCCTCGACGACCAGCACCAGCACCACCGTGACGAAGTAGATGATGGCGGCGGTGGGGGCGTAGAAGTAGTCGTTGTCGGAGGTGACGAACTTGCCGACCTCGTCGATGAACAGCCCGAAGCCCACGCCGCCGAGCAGCGCGCCGAGCGAGCGCGGCACCGGGCCGACGTACGACAGCAGGAGCACCATCGCCAGGGCCATGAGGAGCCCGCCCCACAGCACGTGGGCGAGGTGCAGCCCGCCGCCGCCGATCTGCGGGTAGCCCGTCGCCGCCAGGTACGCCCGGGTGGCGAGCACGGTCACGACGCTCGCCACGAGGAACGTCACCAGGTGCCGCACCGCCGCCGTGTCGCGCGGCGCCCCGAGCCGCAGCAGGTGGCCGCGGCCCGCCAGGCCGCCCGTCCCGGTCGTGCGATCGTTCGTCATGCCGTCTCCCTCGGGCTGTCACCGGTCGCGCCGTCTCACGTGCATCCTTGCGCATCGTGCGGTCCGGGGGGCTACCCCTACCTCGATGAGGGTGGCCAGCCCGGCTGTGCCGGCGTCGGCCCGTCGATAGCGTCGCCGGCATGAGCATCGTGCACCGCCGCGCCGTCGCGGCCGCCACCCTCGTCTGCCTCGCGGCGTCCATGGGGTCCGCCGTCGCGGCCCCGAAGCTGCCCGCCCCGTCCGCGCCGCCACCCTCGACGGCGGCGCTGGTCCAGCAGGCCGAGCGGATCGTCGCGGCGGGCACGCCCGGGGTCGTCGTCGGGACGCGCGACGAGCGCGGCCGGCGGACCGTCGTCGCCGGGACCGGTGACCTGCGCACCGACCGGGCGCCCCGGCCGCACGGGCAGTTCCGCGTCGGCAGCGTCACCAAGTCGTTCACGGCCGCCGTCGTCCTGAGCCTCGTGGCGGACGGGCGGATCGAGCTCGACGCCCCGGTGGCCCGCTACCTGCCGGGGGTGCTGCCCTACGCCGAGCCGATCTCCGTGCGCGAGCTGCTGCAGCACCGCAGCGGCCTGTCCGACTACGGCGACGTCCTGTGGGCCAACCCGGAGCTCGTGGCGCGCTCCCGGTTCGCGGACCACGAGCCGGCCGAGCTCGTCGGGATCGCCGCCCGGGAGCCGCTCCAGGCCGATCCCGGAACGGAGTTCGGCTACTCCAACACCGACTACGTGCTGCTCGGCATGCTCGTGGAGCGCGTCACCGGGAACGACTACGCGGACGAGCTGGAGCGGCGGGTGCTCGGCCCGGCAGGTCTGCGGGACACCTACGTCTCCGGGCACCAGCCGTGGCTGCGCCGGCCGGCGATGCGCGGGTACGAGGCCGTGGGCCCGACGACGCGGCTGACCGACCTGACCGCGTACAACATGTCGGTCGCGCCGGCGAGCGGCGACATCGTGTCCACCACGGGCGACGTGAACCGCTTCTACGCGGCCCTGCTCGGCGGCCGCCTGCTCCCGGACCGGCTGCTGCGGGAGATGCGGGACGCCCTGCCGGCCTTCCCCGGGTTCGACTACGGCCTGGGGCTCGGCCGCACCGAGCTCTGCGGCCAGGAGGTCTGGGGTCACGTCGGCGGGGTGCCGGGGTACGGCACCTACAGCTTCACCGACCCGGACGGCGGTCGGCAGGTCACGGTCGCGGTGAACCAGGGGATGACCCAGAGCGCCGCGGCGGAGGACGCGGCCTACGCGCTCGTCGCGCTGGAGTTCTGCGGGGAACCTGCGGCCGGGTAGCCGCGCCGGGCCGGCCGCGTCCACGGGCGGTCACGCCGTGCCCGGGCTGCCGGCCGGCGGCGCCTGCCAGCGGTAGCGCAACGAGACCATCCGCAGCGCGAACACGAGCGCGGCGACTGCCGAGCCCGTGCCGAGGTTGAACCAGCCCGCCCACACCAGCGCGCTGGTCAGCGCGGCCCCGAGCAGCGCGGGGATGGCGTACAGGCCGCGGGCCCGGAAGATCTGCGGCACGTCGTTGGCGATGACGTCGCGGATGACGCCGCCGCCCACCGCCGTCACCAGGCCGAGGATCGCGGACGCCACCGGGTTCATGCCCGCCGCCAGCGAGACGAGCGTGCCGGTGACCGCGAAGAGCGCCATGCCGGCGGCGTCGAACGTGATCAGCAGGTCGTGGAAGCGGCGCACGACGTGCGCGAAGAAGTACACGACCACCGCGGCGACCACGGGCGGGACCAGGTAGACGGGTGAGCCGAAGGCCCGCGGCACGCCGACGTCGAGGATCACGTCGCGCAGGATGCCGCCGCCCAGGCCCACGCAGGTGCCGAGCAGCAGCGACCCGACGATGTCGAACTGCCGCTGGGCGGCCAGCAGCGAGCCCGAGACGGCGAAGAAGAAGACACCCAGGAGGTCCCCGGCGAGCTGCGTCCACTCCACGTCAGGTTCCTTCCGGCGGCAGTCAGGTCACGGGGCCGGGACCGACGACTCCCGGGTCACCATGCGGCACGGTAGCTCGTTGATGCCCGACGCCGCCTGTCCTTCGATGGCTTCGAACAGCCGGCGCTTCAGATGCGTGTCGACGGGGAGTGCGTCGCGGCCATGCTCGAGCACCGAGCAGCGGGATTCTGCTGATGGCAGATCGGGTCGGCTCGGGGAGCGGTACGAACGTGTGTGCCATATTTTGATGCCATGACGCGAACCGATGGAGTGCCAGGACGAGCAGGCGAGCAGCCTGCTCGATCGGTGCTGCCCGGGAGCGGGCCGGGGCTGCCTGGCGATGCAGCGCTGGCCGATGCTGCACCGCTGCCCGGTGGAGCGCTGCGGCCTGGTAGTTCTCCGGAGCCTGGTACTTCTCCGGGGCCCGGTACTGTCGGGGCGCCCACCGCACCGACACTCGACGGAACAGTCGACGTGGCCGGTGTGCGGGCGGTACGACGGGCACTGGCAGGGATGATCTTGCCCGGAGCCACTGACATCGGGTCCGGTGATGTCTCGCGGGCGGTGCAGGCCGAGTGGGTGGATCTGCTCGGTGAGCTGGAGGCGGTCAAGAACGCGATCACCGCGACCCAGGCCCGGCTCGCGGTCGCTCTGGACGAGGCCACGCGCGCCGACGAAGCCGGGCAGAGCGTCCGGGCCGAGCGGCGTGGGCGCGGTGTGCCGAGCCAGGTCGGTGCGGCCTTGCGTTGCAGTCCGCACGCGGGGGCCGGGTTCGTGTCCACGTCCAGGGTCTGGGTCACGCAGATGCCGCACACCTTCGCCGCCTTGCAGGCCGGCGTGCTGTCCCCGTGGCGGGCCACGCTCCTGGTCCGGGAGACCTCCCATCTGTCGGTCGAGCACCGTGGCCTGATCGACGAGGAGATCTGCGGACCCGCACACCTGGCCGAGCTGGCCCGGATGGGCACCCGCCGCCTCGTGGCCCGGATCAAGGAACTCGCGGCCCGGTTGGACGTGCACGCCTGCGTGAAGCGCAACGCGAAGGCCGTCTCCGAGCGGCGGGTCTCCATCCGCCCCGCACCCGACCTGATGGTCTACCTCACGGCCATGGTCCCGATGGCGGAGGGCGTGCAGGCCTACGCCCAGCTCAAGACCCACGCCGAGACCACCAAGGCGGGCGGCGACGAGCGTGGGGTGGGTCAGATCATGGCCGACACCCTGATCGAACGCGTCACCGCCCGTGAGCCCGGCCACGCTGCGGATGTGCCGGTCACGATCAACCTCCTGGTCTCCGACGAGACCCTCCTGGCCGGCGGCAACCAGCCCGCCGTGATGGTCGAGGGAGCCCCGGCCGGTGCGGGTGTTGTCCCGGCCCCGGTGGCCCGCCACCTCGTAGCGCACGCGATCGACACTGACACCGCCTGGGTGCGGTCGATCTACGTCAACCCCCACGGCCGCCTGCTGGCCACGACGTCCACGTCCCGGTTCCACCCCCAAGGACTCGCAGCGTTGTTGCGCGCCCGCGAGCAGGGCATCTGCGCCAGCCCGTGGTGCGACGCACCGATCCGGCACACCGACCACATCACCCCGCACGCCCAAGGCGGCCCGACCGGCCTCGACAACGGGCAGGGCCTGTGCGCCCGGTGCAACCACGCCAAGCAGGCACCGGGCTGGTCACAGAAGACCACCCGGCACGACGGCCGGCACGCCGTCGAGACCAGCATGCCCACGGGGCACACCTACGTCTCGGTCGCGCCGAAACCACCAGCACCCGCCCGGACCCCAGCGGTCGGCCCCGCCCCCAGCCGCGTCCCGCGCAGCCGCTACTCGATCGGCTGCCACGCGACGCCCGCCCATGGCGCAATCGCCTACCGGCCGAGCCTACCGCGCCGCCGAGCCCGCGCCCGGTCCCGTCACGCAGACCTCTCCTGGATCCACCCCACCCGAAACACCAGCTAGGAGACCAGCCGGTCCCGCGCGTCGCGCCCTACCCGGGTGCCCTCCGGCCGGCGGATCTCGGCCCACACCTCGTCCAGCGAGAGGCCGAGCACGTCGGCGATCGCCGCGATGGTCGGGAAGGCGGGCGTGGCGACCCGGCCCGACTCGATCTTGCGCAGGGTCTCGGGGGAGACGCGGGCGTCGAGCGCGGTCTCCAGCATCGAGCGGTCCCCACGGGCGCGGCGCAGGAGGGCGCCGAGGCGCTGTCCGCGCTCGACGTCGGCGGGGGTGAGCGGCAGCCTGACCATGACGCCAATACTAATACCGGGATAACATTGCCGGGATAGTTATTGGTAAGCACGCGAAGGGCACCCCATGATCGAGATCCTCAACCCCACCGAGCTGACCCGCGCCAGGGAGTCCGGCGCGCTGGTCGGCGGCATCCTGCGCACGCTGCGGGACCGCGCCGTGGCCGGCACCAACCTCCTGGACATCGACCGGTGGACCCGGGAGATGATCGCCGCGGCCGGGGCGCAGTCCTGCTACGTCGACTACGCGCCGTCCTTCGGCCGCGGGCCGTTCGGCCACTACATCTGCACGGCCGTGAACGACGCCGTGCTGCACGGGATGCCGCACGACTACCGGCTCGCCGACGGCGACCTGCTCACGCTCGACCTGGCCGTGTCCCTGGACGGGATCGCCGCGGACTCCGCGATCAGCTTCGTCGTGGGCGGGGACCGGGCGGCCGACGCCGGGAGCCGCGCCCTCATCGAGGTGACGGAGCGCGCGCTGGCCGCGGGCATCGCGGCCGCCGGGCCCGGCGCGCGCATCGGCGACCTGTCGCACGCCATCGGCACCGTGCTCGGCGGGGCCGGCTACCCGGTCAACACCGAGTTCGGCGGGCACGGCATCGGGTCGACCATGCACCAGGACCCGCACGTCGCGAACACCGGGCGGCCCGGCCGCGGCTACCGGTTGCGCCCGGGGCTGCTGCTCGCGCTGGAGCCGTGGGTCATGGCGGACACGGACGAGCTCGTGACCGACGCCGACGGCTGGACCCTGCGCAGCGCCACCGGCTGCCGCACGGCGCACAGCGAGCACACCGTCGCGATCACGGACGACGGCGCGGAGATCCTCACCCTCCCGCGGTAGCGGCCCGCGCCACCGCCGTCCGGATGTGCTCCCGCGTGGCGGCGAACGCCGTCGCCAGCCCGCGCGCCATGCCCGGGTGGTCGGCATGCCCGGCCGGGTGCACGGCGAGCTCCAGGAGCGGGCCCCGCACCGCGTTGGCGACGGCGAACTGCCCCGGCGGCGGCACGTGCGCGTCCCACAGCGCGCACTCGACCCGGGTCGGCACCCGCAGGTAGCCGGCCGCGACGGACGCGTCGTGGAACGCCAGCACTGTGCGGGCCTCGGGGTGGGAGGCGACGTGGCGGCGCACGGCCTCGCCGCTGCCGGTGCAGCGCAGCCGCAGCCGCAGGTCGTGCTGGCCGAAGGTCGGCACCTCCAGCGTCGCGCCGACGAACCGGTCGTCCCACGGCACGGCCAGCGCGCCGATGCCGCCGCCGAAGCTCGTGCCGACGAAGTAGAGCGGCAGGTCCCCGAGGACGGCGTCGCGCCGCGCCAGCACGTCGAGCAGCGCGGTCGCCGCGTGCCACAGGTCCACGGCGCTGCGGCCCACGGCGTACGTGGCGACCGATCCGATGCCGTGCAGCACGTGCCGCGCGCTGGTGTCCGGGGCGCCGACGCCGGTGTTCAGTGCGCCGAGGCCACGCGCGACGGGGAAGATGACGGCGGCGTCGCGCGGCACCCGCTCGAAGCTCGGCGCCTGCCGGCCGCCGTACCCGTGGCTGTGCACCACGCCCACCCGGGGCGGCCCGTCGAGGGGGAGCGCGACCCAGGCGCGCAGCCGCAGGCCGCCGTCGGCCGTGAACGTCACCACGGACACGTCGTGCGCGCCGTGCCGCCCCTGCGGTTCGAGCACCACCTCGGCCGGGGTCGCCCGCGCCCGTTCGTACCAGGAGCGCCACAGGTCCGCGTACCCGTCGGGCTCGGCGGCGGGCGGCACGGCGAGCAGAGCGGCGCGGTCGTACCCGTAGGTCCCGTCGATCCGGCTGCCGGGAAACCACCGGTCGTAGGGGCTGGGCAGGGGCGGGAGCGCGGGATCGGTCACGGCGGTGTTCCTTCGTCAGGGCGCGGGTCGGCGGCGCGGTGCGCGGCTCGTGGCACACTGAGCCGGTCGTCGAAAGGGGTAGGTGTGCTGGTCGCTGAGCGCAGGGCGCGGATCGTCGACGAGGTGGCGCGCCGCGGAGCCGCGAGCATCGCCGAGCTCGCCGACGAGCTCGGGGTGAGCGCCATGACGGTGCGCCGCGACATCGAGGTGCTGGCGGACCACGGCCGGCTCGACAAGGTGCGCGGCGGCGCCACGGCGCGGCAGACCGACACGACGCGGCAGGACCGCACCTTCGTGACGCGCATGCACCGCCAGGTCGCGGAGAAGCGCGCCATCGCGCAGCACGCCGCCGCATGGGTCGAGCCGGGCATGGCGGTCGGCCTGTCCGGCGGCACGACGGCGTGGGTGCTGGCCCAGGAGCTGCGCGAGGTCCCGGAGCTCACCGTGGTGACCAACTCCCTGCCCGTGGCCGAGGTCTTCCGGCGCCCGGACCGCTCCGACGAGCCGTACACCCAGTCCGTGGTGCTGACCGGCGGCGTGCGGACGCCGTCCGACTCCCTGGTGGGGCCGGTCGCCGTGCGCTCGCTGGAGCATCTGCACCTGGACATCGCGTTCCTCGGCGCGCACGGCATCGACCTCCAGGCCGGCCTGACCACGCCCAACCTCTTGGAGGCCGAGACCGACCGCGCGCTGCTCGCGGCGGGTGGCCGGTCCGTGGTGCTCGCCGACCACTCCAAGTGGGGTGTCGTCGGCCTGACCACCGTGGTCGACCTGCGCGACGTCGAGCAGCTCGTCGTGGACGACGGGCTCGACGCGGAGGCGCGCGCGACCCTCGAGGGCCAGGTCGGCGACCTCCAGGTGGTCGCGGTCGGCTGAGCCTGCGTCGGGGCCGGGTTCGGGCCGGGGCTCACCGAGCCGTGCTGGCCCGCGGCACGACGTGCGCCCCGACCACGACGTGCTCGACGGGCAGGTTCGCGCCGGGCGGGGTGGCGATCTGGCGTTCGAGCTCGCTCAGCGCGCGCTCGACCAGGGCCTCCTTGTCCGGGGCGACCGACGTCAGCGCGGGCGCCGTGAAGCGCGCGCCGCGCACGTCGTCGATGCCCACCACGGCGACGTCGCCCGGCACCGTGCGCCCCGCCGCCTGCAGCGCGACGAGCGCGCCGAAGGCCACGGAGTCGTTGGCGCACACCAGCCCGTCGAACGCGACGCCCCGCCGTACGAGGTCCGCGACCGCGCGCAGGCCCTCGTCCGGGGTGAACGCGTCCACCTGCGCGACGAGGTCGGCGTCCGCCGCCAGCCCGAGGGCCGCCACGGCGTCCCGGTAGCCCGTGTACCGCCGGTCCGCGGCGTCGGACGGGCGCGCGTCCCGCGTGCCGACGTAGGCCACACGCGCGCAGCCGACCTGCGCGAGGTGCTCCGTGGCCGCGTAGGACGCGGCCCGGTTGTCGATGGTCACGTGCGTGAACGGGCTGACCAGGATGTGCTCGCCCAGCAGCACCAGCGGCCCGGGCGTGGCGCGCCGGGTCAGGTCGGCGACCGACAGGGCGCGCGGGATGTGGATCAGCCCGTCCGTCGGGGGCAGGCCCGTGCCGTTGGCGACGTTCACCTCGCGCTCGTGGTCGCCCGCGGTGAGCTGGATGAGCACCGACAGGCCGCGCTGGTCGGCGCGGCGCACGAGCAGCGCCGTCAGCTCGGCGAAGTACGGCTCCTCCAGGTCGGGCACGGCGAGCGCCACGATGCCGGTGCGCTCTTTCCTGTGCACGACCGACAGCGTAGTGGTGCCGGCCCGCCGGCGCGGCGTCGCGGCCCTCATCGCTCCTGCACCCGGAACGCCACGACGCGCGCCTGGGCGGCGCCGTTGGTGGCGCCCACGACCAGGCGCGCGGACCGCAGGGGGCCGAGGTCGTCCGGCAGGGGGTGCACGCGCAGCCGCTGCCGGTTGTCGGCCACGGCGGCGACGGTGACCCAGTCCTGGCCGGGCCCGTCGGGCAGCACGTCGACGCGGTAGTCCTTCACCAGCGTCGGCAGCACCTCGTCCGGGGTGCGGTGGTGGTGCAGGGTGTTGAGCTCGACGTCCAGGTCGTCGTCGAACACGATCCGCGCCTCGCCGGCGGCGACGGGCTCGTCCCAGTCGAGGCGCAGCCACTCCTCGCGACCCGGGGACAGCGGCGCGGACGCCCACATGTTCGGCCCGCCGTGGTTGCGGTGGTAGCCGGACGTCGCCCGCTCGGGCGCCAGCGCGCGCGTCTCCGGCGCGCTCCGGAACACCACCGAGCGGCCGCGCAGCGGCTTGGTGGGCCACTGCACGAGCAGCTCGTCGGTGCTGACCTGCACGTTCTGGTCGTCACTGTCCACGCGGTGCACCAGCGTGAGCACCCCGGGCGGCAGCGGCGCGGTGGTGTGTACGGCGAGGTCGGGGTTGGCCCGGAGCACGACGACGGCGTTCTGCGGGGTGTCCGGGGCGAAGGGCACGTGCGCCGTGACCCAGCGGTGGTCGCCCGCGGGCACGGACACGTCGGTCTTGCCCTCCAGGCGGGCGGGCACCACGTTCTGCGGCTTGCCCGTGGACCACACCTCGACGGTCAGGGTCGTGTCCCGCCGGGCGGAGACCAGCAGGTCCACGCTGTCCAGGCGCGGGTCGACGGGCAGCGCGATGCCCAGGTCGACGTCGAGGTCGTGCACGTCGAAGTCGTCGTAGGGGTCGCCGGTCGAGCCGGCGACCGGGGCGGCGATGCTCGTCGTGGTGCTCGACGCCGTGACGCGGGCCCGCCGCGCCAGGTCGCGCGGGTCGGTGTTCGCCACGCCGACGACGGGCGCGTCCCAGACGAGCAGCGTCTGCCGCAGCTCGTCGAGGTGGTCGGTGTACACGCCGCGCGGCGTGGTGCCGTGCTCGACGCACAGGGCCGCCGCGGTGCCCGCCGCCTGGCCCATCGCGCCGCACGTGGCCATGACCCGCGCGGCGCCGAACGCGATGTGCGTGGCCGAGACGTCCCGGCCCGCGAAGAGCATGTTCTCCACGTTGACCGAGTACAGGGACCGGTAGGGGATCTCGAAGACGCCGTCGGAGAAGCGCTGGAGCGCGCCCGCGCCCTGGGCGTACATGCCCTGCGCGGGGTGCAGGTCGATGGACCAGCCGCCGAACGCGACGCCGTCGTCGAACCGTGTCTGGTCCACGATGTCGCCCTGGTGCAGCGTGTAGTCGCCCACGAAGCGCCGGTACTCGCGCTTTCCGGGCACGTTGCCGATCCACTCCAGGGTGAGGTTGTCGGCGTCGAACTTTCCCGAGTTCTTGATGTGGTCCCAGATGCCGAGGATCACGCCGCGCAGCTCGTCGCGGATGCGCTCGTTGTCGTCGACCGTGTCGAGCTCACCGCCCCACTCGATCCACCAGTAGTGCGCGCCGGAGTCGCCGCTGCGGATGATGCGGTGCTCGGGGATGGGCGTACCCGAGATGTCGATGGCGCTCTCGGGCGCCACGTACTTCACCGGGTGCCCGAGGTCCTTCGTGTAGAAGAGGAGCGTGGAGCCCAGGAACTCCCGCACGGCCTCCGGGGGCGCCCACTCCTCGCCGAACTCGGCGTGGCTCTCCTTGCCCAGCCGGTACCGGGCGCCCGCGAGGTGCCCCACGAGCCCGTCGCCGGTGCAGTCGAGGAAGACCGGGGCGGTGAACGTCGTCAGGATCTCCGACGCCATGGTCCAGCCGGTCACCGACTCGATGCGCCGGGCGTCGTCCGGGCCGGTGGCGCGGACCTCGCGGACGTCCGTGTTGAGGAAGAGCCGGATGTTCTGCTCGCGCCGCACCGTGTCCAGCACCACGTCGTCCCAGTAGACAGGGTTCCCCTCGGGGTTGCGGTACTGGTTCTCCACGTACATCTCGCCGACGATCCCGGTCTCCCGGGCCCATCGCTGGTTGCCGTGGGCGGTCGCCCCGCACACCCACACCCGCACCTCGGACGACGAGTTGCCACCGAGCACGGGCCGGTTGTTGATCAGCACGACCTGCCGGCCCATCCGTGCGGCCGCGACGGCGGCACAGACGCCGGCGAGGCCCCCTCCGACGACCACGATGTCGGCTTCTACCGTCTGGGTGCGCATGTTCTCCTTGTTTCCTTGGTGCTGGTCAGAGTGCTGATCGCGGGTGTGCGGGGCGGGGCGGGCCGGGGTCGCCCCGGCCCGCCGGAGGTCACTCGTCCACGGCGAGCACCTCGACCTCGTAGACGCGGGCGACGTCGGTGGCCGAAGCGGACGGGTCGGTGACCAGCAGCCTGACCTGGTCCGCCGTGGCGGCCGGGAACGTGAGGGTCACCGTGCCCTGCGTGTTCCCGGTGACCTGGCCCACCCGGACCCAGCCGGCGGCCGTGCGCAGCTCGACCGAGAAGTCCCGCAGCACGTCGGCCGTGCCGGTCGCCTTGCTGTAGCCGCTGCGCACACGCACCGTGTCGACGGCGGTCGCTGTGCCCCAGTCGGCGGTGAGCACCGGCGCGGCGTCGTCCAGGGCGGAGATCCACCGGCTGGCGTCCGTGCACGAGCCGTCGACGGCGAGCTCGCCGCCCGTGTCGGCGCGCAGCGTCGAGGAGACGGTGACGGCGGCGCCGCGGGCCACGTTGACCCCCGTCGCCTCGCCGCGCAGGTCCGCCACCACCTGGGCCGCCGTGGTGCCGGCCGGGGTGCCGCCGGTGCGGGGGAGCGTGGCGTGGAAGAGCTGCCCGGCGCTCGGCACCGTGACGTAGAGCTGGTCCGTGCCGGTCGACGCCGTCACGGCGCTGAGCCGCTGCGCGCCCGTCCGAGGCTCGCCCACGGTGCCGAACCGCCACGTGCCCTCGCCGCGCACCCGCTCGGCCCGCACCACGGCGCTCTGCTGGCCCGTGACGCACGAGGTGGTCTCCACCACGGCGTAGATGCGGGTGGTCGCGCCGGCCGACGTCGTCTCGATGGCCGCCGACGTCTCCACGCCCGGCCCGAGCTCCGCGAGGTCGAGCACGGTCTCGCGCTGCCACGCGGCGCCGTCCCAGCGCGCGAACCGCACGTCGTAACCGTCGAACGCCGTGACGCCCTCGGTGCGGAACCGGTAGGCGATCCCGTCGAGGTCGTCTCCGTGCACGGACAGCTTCGCGGTCTGCAGCGCGGGCCAGTAGGAGCCGATGTCCTCGCCGTCCACGTACGGCTGGTAGACCACGGCGCCCGGCGTGGCGGGCGTGATCGGCGTCGCCAGGGCGGCGCCCGCGACGTCGCGGAACGAGCCGTCGGCCGGGTCGTAGACGGCGTACGAGCCGAGGTGCCGCGACGGGTCGGCGGGCCACGGGCCCCACTCCCACAGCACGTGCACGCGCCCGTCCGTGCCCACCTTGAGGTCGTCCGGGTAGAAGGAGTGCCCCACGGCGTCGGCGACGACGGCGACCCGCGACCACGTGCCGGCCGCGGTGTCGAACCGGTACAGGTTGCCGGTGCGGGCCTGGCGCTGGTCCGCGCCGGCGCGCGCCATGACGTAGACGTCGCCGTCCGCGCCGCGGGCCGTCACCGGGTAGGTGATGGCCAGGTCCTGGTCCGGCAGCTGCGCCGAGACGTCCACCAGGGAGGTGACGTCGCCCGGCGTGGTGGTGCGGAAGTAGTTCCACTGCTCGTGGTGCATCGAGACGAACGCGTGCACGTTGCCCGCGCCGTCCACCACGATCGAGGGCTGGTTGTGCCCGTTGTCGTCCACGAACGTGGCGCACGAGCCGTCGGCCGCCCGCAGGCAGCCGTCGGTCCAGACGCCGTCCGCGCCGCGCGCGGCCACGTGCACCTCGTGCGTCGCGGCCGTGGGGCCGGGCGCGTTGAACGCCACGTAGGTCACGCCGCCCACGACGTCGATCGGCTTCCACCAGCCCGCCTGGTTGGACGAGTCGACGGTGAAGGGCAGCTCGTCGACCTGCGCCGCGTGTCGCGCCGCGGCCGCGCCGACCGGGCCGGTGGCGGCGGGTCCCGCGGCCGACGCCGGCAGGGCCGTGCCGAGGGTCACGGCCGCCGCGAGGGCGGCCGTGACGGCGCGGGGGCCGGGGTTCTGCGGCCGCCGCATCAGTCGACCAGCTTCTGCGCGGCCGCGCCGGCCTTCTCCATCGCGGCCTGCGGCTCCGCGCTGCCCACCAGGACCGCCTGGATCTGCTCGGCGATCACGGTCTCGATCTGGGCGTACTGCGGGTAGACCCAGAACGGGTTGGTGGTGGCCGTGGCGGTGATCCGCTCGGCGAACTGCGCGCCGAACGCGTCGGCGCCCACCTCGGGCAGGGCCAGCGCCGACTCCGTGGCCGGCGGCAGGCCGCGGGCCGCGAAGTACTGCTTGGCCACGTCGACGTCCGACGTCATCCACCTCGCGAAGTCCGCGGCGGTCTCGGCGCCGGCGCCGTCGACCACGACGAGCGCGCCGCCCCAGACCAGGGCACGCGGGGTGTCGCCCGCCGCCAGGACCGGGCGCGACCAGGCGGTCAGCTTCTCCGCGAGCTTCTTGTCGGGCGACTCGGTGACCACGGCGTCGCGGCCGACGATGGCGTCGTCGTAGATCGCGGCGCGCCCCTGCGCGAACAGCGACCGGGCGTCGAACCGGTCGACGTCGGGCGCGATGAGGCCCTGGTCGTAGAGCGACTTGTACCAGGTCACGGCCTCGACGCTCGCGTCGTCGCCGATCGTCACCGTGCCGCCGTCCAGCAGCGGGCTGCCGAACGTCTCCATCCAGATCAGCACGTCCTTGAGCTGGGCCGCCTTGGTGGACGCCGCGTACGGGACCACGCCGCCGCCGAGCTTCCCCAGGTCCTTCAGCGCCGACTCGAACTCGTCGATCGTCGTCGGCGGCTCGGCGATCCCGGCCTTCTCCAGCAGCTCGGCGTTGGCGAGCAGCCCGATCGCGCCGATGTTCCACGGCAGGCCGTACTGCACGCCGTCGAACGACGCGGCCTGCAGGCCCGCCTGCGTGTAGTCGACCCCCTGGGCCAGCGGGCCGAGGTCCTGCAGCTTGTTCAGCGCGGCCAGCGAGCCGAGCCACGCCACGTCCACGTGCACGGCCCCCGTGACCTGGCCGCCCTTGACCTGCAGCGTCAGCTGGCTGATGTACTCGTTGTACGGGTAGGAGACCTCGCGGACCGTGACGTCGTTGTCGGTCGCGTACTGGCCGAGCAGCTCGCGGATCGCGGGCGCCGCCGTCTCCTCCGTGAGCGACCAGGAGGCGAAGCTGAAGTCGGTCCTGGCGCCGGCCGCCGCGGTGCTCGCGGCCTCCGGGGCGGCGGGACCGGCCTCGGGGACGCAGGCCGCGAGGGTCAGGGTGCCGGCGCCGAGGCCGAGGAGCTGCAGCAGGCGGCGGCGGGACAGGGCGGTGTCGGTTGCGGGGTAGACAGGCATGGGGATCCTCCACGATGAGGGATGGGCGAACGAGAGTGCTGACGGGCCGGGGCACGGGCGGCGGGGGCCGCCCGCGCCGTCAGCCCTTGACCGCGCCGGCGGTGAGGCCGCCAACCAGGTACTTCTGCAGGGCGATGAAGGCGATGGCCACGGGCAGCGAGACCACCAGGGACGCGGCCATGAGCTCCGGCCAGGCGGTCGACGCCTCGCCGACGAACGTGTTGACGAGGCCGGGCGGCAGGGTCTGCTTCTCCGGACCGGCGAGCGTCAGGGCGAAGATGAAGTCGTTCCAGCCGCGCACGAACGCGAACAGCCCGGCCGCGATGAGCCCGGGGGCCGACAGCGGGAGCACGATCGAGTGGATGATCCGCAGCCGCGAGGCGCCGTCGACCCGGGCCGCCTCGATGAGCTCGTCGGGGATGGTGTCGAAGAACCCCTTGAGCATCCAGACGCACAGCGGCAGCGTGAACGTGGTGAAGCTCAGCACCAGCGCGGTGTAGGTGTTGAGCAGCCCGTACGCGCTGAACAGCGAGTAGAGCGTGACCAGCAGCAGCGCCTGCGGGAACATCTGCGACGCGAGCACGAAGTACATCAGGGACCGGCGCCCGCGGTAGCGGAACTTCGAGAACGAGTAGCCCATGTACGCGGAGACCAGCACGGACAGCACCGCGGTGAGCACCGAGACCAGCAGGCTGTTGCGCAGGTACACGAAGAGCTGCTCGTTGCCGGCCAGCGCGGCGAAGGCGTCGAGCGTCGGGGTCGCGGGGAACAGCCGGGGCGGGTAGGCGAAGACCTGGTCGCGCGGGGTCAGGGCGGTGGCGAGCAGCCAGTAGACGGGCGCCAGGGCGAAGCCGCCGAAGACGACAACGGTGGTCCACGCGGCGATGCGCACGCCGCGGCGCTCGGAGCGCAGCGGGCTGCGCCGGACGACGGGCCGCGGGGGCGTCGCGGTGTCGGCGTCGCCGTCGGACGGCGTGCCGGGGGCGGGGGTGCGGGTCGGCGTCAGCGCGCTCACTTCGCCTCTCCCTTCTCCGAGAAGCGGATGTAGACGACGACGAGGCCCATCAGCAGGACCATCCAGAGCAGGCCGAGCGCGCCGGCGTGGCCGAGGTCGAACCCGTGGAAGGCGGTCTCGTAGACGGCGGTGGCGAAGGTCTGGGTGGAGCCGGCGGGGCCGCCGCCGGTGAGCACGTAGATGATGTCGAAGTGCTGGAAGTTCCAGATGAGCTCCAGCAGCAGCACCAGGCCGACGATGCCCTTGACCTGCGGCAGCGTGATCGAGAAGAAGCGGCGCACGGTGCCGGCGCCGTCCATCTCCGCGGCCTCGTGCAGCTCGCGCGGCACGGTCTGCAGGCCGGCCAGGAGCATCACCATCATCCAGGGGAAGGACTGCCAGGACTTGGCCACGATCACCGCCGTCATCGCGGTGCCGGGCTGGGCCAGCCAGGGCACGGCGCCGTCGATCAGGCCGAGCGTCTCCAGGAGCGCGTTCAGCACGCCGTAGTTGGCGTTGAAGATCCACATCCACAGGAACGAGACGACGACGCCGGGCACCAGCCAGGGGATGAGCATGAGGCCGCGCAGCACCTTGGCGCCGCGGATGCGGGTGTTCAGGGCGAGGGCCAGCGCGAAGCCGATGACGAACGGGAAGACCGTCGTGCCGACCGTGAACACCAGGGTCTGCCCCAGCAGGCGGGGGAAGTCGCCGGTCAGGACGTCGACGATGTTCTGCAGGCCGACGAACGTGCGGCCCGGCACGACCAGGCTCTGCTCGAAGAACGCCGCGACGAGTGCCGCGACGAGCGGGTAGAGCACCACGCCCAGCAGGAGGGCCCCGCCGGGCAGGAGCAGGAGCAGGGCGAACTGACCGTCGGTGAGCCGTCGCGGTGGCGAATGTGAACTAGTGTTACGAACAGTTTCAAGCTGTGAAGCGGACATCGCTGATGTTCCTCGTCGTCGAGGGCGGGCTGCTGGTGCGACCGCAACAATGGCTGATGCTGTGCGGTTCTGTCAATCAGCGCCGACGATCGCGTCGAGATGTGGGACTGTACTTGTCACAAGGAATGACAGAAGATCACATCTAGTATCAGTACGGCGATGTGTGTCGGGCTCGGCCCGGCTTGGCTCAGCGCGTCGGACCCGACTGCTGCCGCATCCAGGCAGGCAGCGCAGCATGTAGCCGGGAGGTGATCTCCTCCGGCCGGTCGCCGAGGCTTCCGCTGACGGCGGCCGACAGGACCCCGTTCATCCCGCAGGCCGCGTAGACGTCCTCGACGTCGTCGGTCTCTGCCCCGGCGTCGTCCCCGCCCAGCCCGCGCCGGAGCTCGCGCACGTGGTCCACCAGGAGGTCGCTGATCCCCATCAGCCCGCTCGGGGAGCGCCAGGCAGAGGCCACCAGGAAGACGTTGCGGCGCTGCCGCAGGGTCTCGAGCATGGTGTTCAGCGTCTCCAGCGCCATGGCCGCCGGGTCCGCGCCGGGCTGCTGCCGGTCCCCGGGTTCGGGGGTCCCCAGGGTGCGGAAGTCCTCCCTGATCAGGGCGACGGCGGCCTCCTCGACCGACTGGAAGTGGTTGTAGAAGGTGGCGCGATGGACGCCGGCGGCCTGGGTGACGGCTGCGACCGAGGGGTAGGTGCCCATCTGCCCCAGGAGCGCCGCCAGCGCGTCCGTGATGGCCTGCCGGGACCGCGTGAAGCGCGGGTCCTCCCCGGCCGTCGAGGGGTGAGCGCTGGCCATGACCGCACCGTACAGGAGGAGGTCGGCGTGTTCCCTTCGTCACCGGACCAACTAATCGACACCTGTCGAATAGCGGTCTACCGTGGAGAGCGCATCACTCCTCGACGAAGGAACCACCATGTCGGTCACCGACAGCACCACCTCTCCCACCGCCACCGCCGACAAGCTCGCCGTGGTCGAGACCCTCTACCGGTACGCGGCCGGGCTCGACCTGCGGGACCGGGCCCTGCTCGCCTCCGCCTTCGCGGAGGACGCCGTCGCCGACTTCCGCCCGGCCATGACCAAGGCCGGCTTCGACTACCCGGTCGTGGAGGGCGGGGAGAGCATCACCACCGCCCTGGCGGAGTCGCTCGGCCACCTCGACACGACCCACACCGTGAGCAACCCGCGGGTGAGCCTCGACGGCGATACCGCCCACCTGGACGTGCTCCTGGCGTGCCAGCACCTGCCCCGCGGGGACCACTCGCGGCACGTGCTCATGACCAACCGGTACGACGTCGAGCTGGTCCGCCGCGGCGACGTCTGGCTCATCCGGCGCTTCACCGTGGACAACGTCTGGACCGAGGGCGACGTCACCGTCCTCGACGGCGTCTAGGGCCTCGCGCCAAAAGGCTTCGCCGCCGGTCCTCACAGGGACCGGCGGCGACGCTTTTCGTGTTCCCGTCAGGCCACGGGGTCACGCAGGATGGTGCGCAGCGTGTCCTGCGGGGTGTCGCGGGTGTATGCGTCGAGATAGACCTCGCGGTGCGGCCCGCTGCGGGCGACGCCCTCACCGGCGGCGAACCGGCCCAGCCGGTCGAGCGTGGCCAGCTCCCCGGAGAAGGGCCCGTGGTGCATCACCTGGACGACGGCCTGAGCGGGCAGGTCGAACACCTCCAGTCGGTCGTCCGCGATGTCCGACGGGCTCGCGGCCCGGGCCGCCGCGACGTCGTCGGGCGTGGTCCCGCTCCCGACGGCGACCATGAGCCGGTAGCTCAGCGTGGTGACCGGGTGCACGCTGTAGAAGTCCGCGATACCGACCGGCGCCGAGTCCTCGGGGTACCAGTACTGGCCCTCGACCACCGACCGGTCCGGCGACGCCGGGTCCGGCGGGAGGCTCCCCGCGATCTCGGCCACGAGCAGCATCTTGCGGTAGTACTCGTCGGTGCCGGGCGCACCGGCACCGAGCACCGCGACGTAGCGGGTGGCGGGGGAGCGGACGAGCTCCGGCTCGTCCGGCGCCGCCAGGTGGTCGGTCCGGTCCAGGGCGTCAGCCACGGAGCCCACCGCCGATCTTCGCCATCGTCTCGGCGTATGCCGCGGGCAGGTCGATGCCGAGCTTGTCGGCGAGGACGAAGAGCCACCACATGTTCTCGGCCAGCTTGTGCCGCAGCTCGGCGTCGACGTCGCCGTCGATGTCCCACGTGCGCTCCGCCGCCAGGACCAGGCGGCCCACGTAGGCGGCGTCGTTGGTGAACCCGACGGCCAGCTCGGGCAGGGTCCAGGTGCGCCCCAGCATGCGCTGCTCGATCTGCTCGTACAGGGCGCGGACCTCCCGCGCGGTGGCATCGGCCTGCGCTAGCGTCTGCCCGGCGGGGTCATGGGGGCTGTTCATGTCATGTCCTCTCGGTGGTGAAGTGCTTCGACGCTAGGCCGCTTCCCGGACAGGTCCTGTCCGGGATCTCGTGTCTGCCCGGTCACACCCCCGCACCCGGGGACGTCGGCGCCTCGACGCCGTGCAGGACGGTCGTGAGCTGCCAGTCGACGGTCGACTGGTCGATTGTGTCGTGGACGGGGGAACCGCCCATCTCGCCCGTGATGCCGCTCGCGCCGGCCCGGGCGTGGGCCATGCTGTCGTAGGCGACGACGTCGACGACGGTGCCGTCGTCGCGCACGGCGATCCGTCGCCACAGGAACCCGGGCTGGCGCCGCAGGTAGTCGTCGATGTCGGCGTTCGCCGTGATGAAGTCCTCGGGCGTGAGCCCAGGAGCCGGGCGGAGGGTGGTGATCTCCAGAACCTGTGCCATGGCGGTGTCCTCTCGTGGTGCGTGCGCCCGCGTTCCGGGTGCTGTTCCAGCCTGAGGTCCGCCGTCCGGGGGAGGAAGGCAGTGGCTGCCTGGGTGTCACACTCCCCGGTTCGCGCCTGCCGCGATCGTGCCGAGCAGCGTGAGCGAGTCGGCGCTCGCCGACCCGGCCGCAGCCGTGGCGACCGTGAGCTGCTGACCGGGCACGTCCCGGCTCTCGAACGTCTGGTAGACCAGCTCCAGCCGCCCGACGTCGGGGTGGTCGATCCGCTTCGTCGTCGCGGTCAGGCCGGTCACCCGATGGTCCTGCCACAGCCGCGCGAAGTCAGGGCTCTCGTCCTCCATGCGGGCCACCACCGCCGTCACCTCGGGGTGCGGCGGGGTGTAGCCCACGGCAAGGCGTAGTGCGCTGACCGCGGCGCGGGCGATGTGCTCCCAGTCCATGAAGTACGTCCGCGACGCGGCATCGGCGAACAGGTACGGGACCGCGCCCTGCGCCATCTGCGCCGGCCCCAGCAGCTGCGTCGCGACCGGGTTGGCGGCCAGGATCCGGAACGCCGGGTTGACCACGTAGGCAGCGACGCCGGGCATGCTCTCCAGCAGGTGCTGCATGTCCGGCCCCACCCGGTCGGCCGCGGAGCGCGTCGCCGGCGCCAGCCGGGCCAGCCGGAACGCGTGCGCCTGGGCGTCCGGGCCGAGCTGGAGCGCGGTGCAGATCGCCTCCACGACCTGGGCCGACGGCGTCCGCTCGCGGCCCTGCTCCAGCCGCGCGTAGTAGTCGGCGCTGACCCCCGCCAGGACCGCCACCTCCTCCCGGCGCAGGCCCTTGACGCGCCGGGACCCGGCCGTCGGCAGGCCGACGTCCCGCGGGGACACCCGGGCGCGCTGCGCCGTGAGGAATTCCCCGAACGCGTTCTCTGCTGCTGGCATGCGTTCGAGGCTACGCGCGCGTGAGCCGCGAGGAAGGACGCGGGAGCCGGGGTGCGCCACACCCAGGCACCCGCGTCCTTCCTCGGTCCGCACCGGGCACGAAGGATCGGGGGGAGGGGTGGTCACACCCCGCACCAAGCCCACCTCTGGAGACCGCAGCTCATGCAGCTCGACTCGTACCGCACCCTCGGCCGCTCCGGCCTCCGGGTCAGCCCTCTCGCCCTGGGCGCCATGACCTTCGACGACGGCAGCTGGGGGTCGGCCCCGGAGGAGTCCTTCGCGATCCTCGACCGGTACCTCGACGCCGGCGGGAACTTCGTCGACACGGCCAACCAGTACAACGGGGGCGCGTCCGAGGAGACCCTCGGCGCGTACTTCGCCCGGCAGCCCCGCAAGCGGGACCACCTGGTGCTGGCGACCAAGTTCGGCGGCACCCTGTTCCCCACCGACCCGAACGCTGGCGGCGCCGGCCGCAAGGCGATCGTCTCGCAGCTCGAGGGGTCGCTGCGGCGCCTGAACACCGACTACGTCGACGTCTACTGGATGCACCAGTGGGACCGGCACACCCCGTTCGAGGAGACGCTGTCCACGCTGGACGGCCTGGTGCGCGCGGGCAAGGTCCGCGCGATCGGGGTGTCGAACACCCCGGCCTGGTGGATCGCCCGCGCCGACGCCACGGCGTCCCTGCGCGGTTGGGAGAACATCGCGGCCCTCCAGGTCGAGTACTCCCTGCTCGCCCGCACCGTCGAGGGCGAGCAGCTCGGCGCGGCCCGTGCCCTCGGTCTCGGCGTCACGCCCTGGAGCCCGCTGGCCAGCGGGGTGCTCTCGGGCAAGTACTCGCGCGAGACCACCCAGGTGGCTGGGTCCGGCCGGAGCGGCTACGCGGCGCCCTTGCTGACCGAGTCCACCTTTGTCCTCCTCGACGAGCTCGCCCGGATCGCCGCGGAGCTCGGCACCACTGTTGCGGCGGTCGCCCTCGCCTGGGTCCGCCAGCAGCGCGAGGTGACCTCGGTCCTGGTCGGTGCCCGCACCCTGCGCCAGCTCGAGGCCAACCTCGCCTCGATCGAGGTGACCCTGTCGCCCGAGCACCGCACTGTGCTGGATGCGCTCACCGTGCCGCGCCTCGAGTACCCGTACCCGTTCCTGGACGAGGTCGGCGTCGGCTACCAGCAGGGCGACACGACGATCAACGGCATGTCGTCCGCGCAGTTCCAGCGGGCGTGACGGCCGCCGGGGCCTGGCGGGCTGCCCGCCAGGGCTCGCGGGGCCGCCGCTCGTATGCTGGCGAGCTGTGATCAGTACCTCCGCGCGGCTGCTCCAGCTGCTGTCCCTGCTCTGGTCCCGGCCGAGCTGGACGGCCGGAGACCTGGCGCAGCGCATGGACGTCACGGAGCGCACCGTGCGGCGCGATGTCGCCCGGCTGCGTGACCTCGGCTACGACGTCGAGTCCGACCCCGGCCGCTGGGGCGGCTACCGGCTGGGGGAGAGCCGCCGGCAGCTGCCGCTCGTGCTCGACGACGACGAGGCGCTCGCGGTCAGCGTCGCCCTGCGGGAGGCGGCGCAGACCGGGATCCTCGGCGACGACCAGGCGGTACTGTCAGCGTTCCTGAAGCTGCGCCGGCTCCTGCCGGACCGGGTCGCCGCACGGCTCGGCGCGATGGACGACGTGTTCGAGCACACCGCCCGGGCCGGCGCCCAGCCGCTCTCGCCCGGGATGCTCGCCACGCTGGCCCGGGCCTGCCGGCGCGGCGAGCGCGTTCACCTGTCCTACCGGAGTGCCCAGCGCGTCGCGACGGAGCGCGAGATCGACCCCTACCGGCTGGTCTTCACCGGTAACCGCTGGTACCTCGTGGCGCTGGACGTGGCCAAGGGCGAGTGGCGGACGTTCCGTGCGGACCGCGTGGCTGACGCCCGGCTCACCGGGCGCCTGGTGCGCCTGGAGGATCCGCCCGACGCCTCACGACTCGTCGCCGAGATGCTCCTGAGCGACTACCCGCTCTACGCCACGGTGCGCCTGCCGCTCGCGCTCGACGACGCGATGCGGGCCGTGCCGCCCACTGCCGGCGCCCACCGGCCCGACGGCCCGGCGGCCACGGTCGTGCGGATCGGCGGCACGGACCCCGAGTCCCTGGCCGAGCGCGTTCTGAGCCTGGGCGTCCCCGTGACGGTCCTGTCGCCCGACGCGGTCCGCGCCGCGGTCCGGCGGCGGGCGCTGGCGCTGGCCGCGGACAACACCCCGGCCGGGTCGGCGGGTGAGCCGGCCCGGCCGTAGCGGGCGCCGTCGTCAGAGGTCGACGATCGAGGTGTCCGCGATGGCGGTGGTCAGCTCCGGGCCGTACGCCGAGGCGGGGCTCTGGAAGCCGGGGGTGAACTGCCCGGCCAGCACCCGGCGGGCGATCTCGACCGAGCTGAGCTGCGTGAACGTGTACCCGTTCGGGGTGCTGACGAGGGACCGTGCCACCTGGCCGTCGCGGCCGGTGACCTCGGCCAGCGCCAGGTACCGCCCCTGGCCGCGCTCGTGGTCCGTGGGTCCGTCGGTGGTGGCCATGCCGTCGGGGAAGCCCCCGTCCGTGCCGAGGAACACCTCGATGTCCTCGATCCCGGTGGACCTGGCCCCGGTGATCAGGTCGCCCATCGGCGCCGGGACCAGCTCCTCGGGTCCGTTGCCGAGATCGAACGACCGCGCCGTGGCCCCCTCCAGCCGGACCAGCTCGCCGGAGCGGCGCACGAGCGTGCCCAGCTCCTCGATCCCGGCCGAGCTGGCGAGCGAGCCCCGGGAGAAGCCACCGGTGACCCGCAGCGCGATCGTCAGCCGCTGCGGATCTCTCACGCGGCGGGCCGTGTGCAGGGCCACGGAGTCGCTGGGCACCACGTCCCACCCGGTGCCCGACATGATCATGGTCCCGGCGCGCCGGGCCGCGTCGTCCCGGGCCTCCGCCAGCTCGAAGGTGGCCAGCTCCGCCGTCGTGTCCAGGTAGTGCACGCCCGCGGCGACGGACGCGTCCATGAGCTGGCGCGCTGTCCGCCGGAACGGGCCGGCGACGTTGAGCAGAACGTCGGTGTCCGCCAGCGCGGCGCGTACCGCGGCGGCGTCGTCGACGTCGAAGGCGCGGCCCTCGACCCCCAGGGAATCCGCCACCTCGGCGGTGCGCCCGCCGTTCCGGCCGGCCACCGTCACGTCCAGCCCGGTCCCCACCGCGCGCCGCGCGACGAGCCGCCCCGTGTACCCGGTCGCCCCGTAGACCAGCAGTCGTGCGCTCATGACCCTGACTCCCCTCGTCGGACCGGGCTGTTCCCGGCTGGTCCGCACGTTAGGGACGCACCAGGACAGCTACGGTCCGGATAGGGATCCAGGCGCTGTGACCTGCGCTACCTCTGGTAGTGCGCCGGCGGCGCCGTCGTCGGGAAGAGGGGCCGCGGCGGCGGGACCTGCTCGCGCGGCGGAGGGAACGTGACCGGCAGCCGGGCGGGGAACCGCATCCACGGGCTGGTGGCCCACTCGACGTCGTCCGGGTCGCCCACGAGCGTGACCTGGAGGCGCTGCAGCAGCTCGGCGACGGCGATCCGCGAGACCACGCGGCCCAGCCGCGGCGCGGGGCAGCGGTGCACGCCGGCGCCGAAGGAGAGGTAGGCGCGGTTGCCGACCGTGTCCCACGGGTCGTCGGACTGCACCAGCGGGTCGTGGTTGGCCGCGTGCACGGCGACCACGACGGTGTCGCCCCGCTGGATCAGCTTGTCGTCGATCACCACGTCGCGCACCGCGAACCGTGGCATCAGGTTCGGGTTGGTCGTGGACCGCCACAGCACCTCGTCGAGCGCGTCGTCGATGTGCAGGCGGCCGCCCGAGATCCGGTGCGAGAACCGCGGGTCGCTCAGCACCAGCACGAGCGTCTGGGCGATCCACGCCATCAGCGCCTCGGTCGCGGCGGCGGTGATGGCCGTCAGCGTCTGGGCCCGTTCGAGGTCGTTCTCGAAGTTGTCGTGCACGGACAGCACCCCGGCGATGTCGTGCGTGCCGCGCTCGCGGCTGAAGGCGATGTGGCCGGTGACGATCTCGCGCAGCTCGTCGGTCAGGGCGCGGGCGTCCGCGCCCGCCTCGAAGATCGCCCGGGTGATCTCCTGCAGGCGCTGCGCCTGCGTGGGCTCCAGCCCGTCCAGCTCCGACAGCACGAGGAACGGCACCACCGCGGCGTACTCGGCGACCAGGTCGGCGCGGCCGCGGTCCTGGAACCGGTCGATGAGCATGCCGCACAGGCGGCGGGTGATCGCACCGGCCCGGGTCTCGTCGATCTGCTCCAGGGCGTCGTCGACCGGGGGCCGCAGGCGGGCGTGCTTGGGGCCGTCGGCGTCGGCCAGCGTGGGTTTGGGGGTCTTGGCAAGCACGAGGTGCAGCGTGGAGGCCGGGCCGAGCAGGTCCTTGCCGTGCCCGTTCCAGATCGAGGGGTCCTTGATGAACGTGCGGTCGTCCCGCAGCACGCCCACGGCCGCGGAGTGCCCCAGCACCAGCCAGGCCGGCACCCCGGGCTCCAGGTCGACCGGAGCGACCGAGCCCCACCGTTCCCGCAGTCTTTCGTACACCGCGTTCGCGTCGGCCGCCGCCGTCGTCTCCACGAGCAGCGTGCGGTCGGTCACGTCGTCCAGGCGCACCGTTGGACCCGACGGCGGTGATGCGGTCACGTTTCCCCTCTCGTCGGCGGCCGGCTCCGGGTCGTTCGTGACTCCGGGCACAAGCCCTCGCTCGGGATGCTAACGGCGAGCGGTCGGAGTTAGCCAGTGCCGATGCCGCAGGTCACGATCGGGCAGGGCGCTCCATGACGCTTGTCCGCGCCCGGTCGCATCGGCAGGATGTGCGCTATGTCCCAGGCCACGCCTCTGCTCCGTATCCTCAACGTGCTGCTCGCCCCCGGCCTGCGCACCCGCAAGGACCCCGACGCCGTCTTCGAGAGCCTGCTCGCCGACGCCCAGCGCGGGCGCGCCGCGCTCGACGCCGACGAGCTCGCGGCCCTCGACCCCCTGCGCCTGCTGCTGTCCGACCACGCCGCCAACCCCGACCTGAGTGCCATGGGCTGGTCCAGCACGCAGGGCCAGATCCGGGCCCGGCTGACCAACCGCGCGATCGTGCGCGACCTCCAAGCGAGCCGCCCCGAGGTGAAGGACGAGCCGGTGACCGCGCCGGTGTTCGTCGTCGGGCTGCCGCGCACCGGGACCACCGTGACGTACAACCTGATCGCCCGGCACCCCGGCCACCGCGGCCCCAAGCTGTGGGAGATGGACAACCTGGGCCTGCCGCGCCCCGCGGCGGAGCGCGAGAAGCTCATCGCGCAGGCCCGCAAGCGGTACGCGACGGTGGCCAGGCTCAGCCCCACGTGGGGGCACCTCCACCCGCTGATCGCCGACAGCGAGGAGGAGGACTTCATGCTGCGCGCGCACACCGAGATGTTCGCCACCTGGGGTCCGGCGCCGCGCTACCTCGACTGGGTCGTCGGGGCCGACCTGACGGAGGACTACCGGTTCCTGCACGACGCGCTGCAGATCATGGCTGCTGGCGAGGCGCCGGACCGCTGGGTGCTCAAGCACCCCATGGACCTGTGGCGGATGCCGGAGATCCTGGCGGCCTTCCCCGGGGCGCGCTTCGTCTGGACGCACCGCGCGCCCGGCGCCGCCGTCGCCTCCGGCTGCTCCATGGCCGAGGCGACGGAGACGATGTACATCAAGCCCGGCCGCATCGACCTGGAGCGGATCGGCCAGGACTGGCTGAGGATCTCCGCGGACGGGGTGGCGCGCGCGGTCGCGCTGCGCGAGCAGCTGCCCGACGACGCCGTGATCGACGTGGTCTACGACGACCTGATGCAGGACCCCGAGACGGTGGTGCACGGGCTCTTCGAGACCCTGGGCCTGGACTGGGGCGCGACGGACGACGCCAACCTCGCAGCGGCCCTCGACCGGTCCGGCCACCGCCCGCACGCGTACTCGCTGGAGCGGTACGGCCTGGACGAGGCACAGGTGGCCGACGCCTTCTCGGCCTACAAGATCCCGGCCTCGGTCCTGAGCTGAGCCGCGCCTGACGTGTCAGACCCTCAGGTCACCGGAGGGACCTGAGGGTCTGACACGTCAGGGTGAGATCAGCGGGCGGCCGGTCCCGGCGGGAACTCGGGGCGCTCGAAGGCGTCGCGGATCCGCAGGCGGATGGTCGACTCCAGGGCCTGGAGCTTCTTCGAGGCGCCGCGCTCGGTCACGTCCGAGATGTCGGTGACCACGTAGCCGATGTCGCCGCGCGTGGCGAGCATCTGACCCTCGATGTTGGCGCCGTGGTCGGCGAAGATCTGGTTCACCGTGGCCAGCACGCCCGGCACGTTGCGGTGCAGCAGCTTGATGCGGCCCACGCCCGTGTGCTCGAGCTGAAGGTTGGGCAGGTTGACGCTGAGCATCGTCGAGCCGGTCGTCACGTAGTCGCTCAGCTTCTTGGCCACGAACTGGCCGATCGCCTCCTGCGCCTCCTCGGTGGAGCCGCCCACGTGGGGCGTGAGAATCACGTTCGGCAGGCCGCGCAGCACCGACTCGAAGGTGTCGCCGCGCTTCTTGGGCTCCTCCGGGAACACGTCGACCGCGGCACCCGACAGGTGCCCGGACGTGATGTGCTCGGCCAGCGAGTCGACGTCGACCACGAACCCGCGGCACAGGTTGAGGAAGATCGCGCCCGGCTTCATACGGGCGAACTGCTTCTCGCCGAACAGGCCGGCGTTGCCCGAGCGGCCGTCCACGTGCAGCGTGACGATGTCGGCGGTCTCCAGGAGCTCGTCCAGCGTCTCCAGCCGGCGCGCGTTGCCCAGCGCCAGCTTCTCCGCGGTGTCGTAGAAGACGACGGACATGCCCAGGTTCTCGGCGAGCACGGAGAGCTGCGAGCCGATGTTGCCGTAGCCGATGATGCCGAGGGTGCGGCCGCGCACCTCGTGCGAGCCGTCCGCCGACTTGTCCCACACGCCCGCGTGCAGGGCGCGGTCGCGCTCCGTCATCCGGCGGGTCAGGGAGATGATCTCCGCGATCGCGAGCTCCACCACCGAGCGGGTGTTGGAGAACGGCGCGTTGAACACCGCGACGCCGCGGTGCGCGGCCGCCGTCAGGTTGATCTGGTTGGTGCCGATGCTGAAGGCGCCGACGCCGACCAGGCTGTCGGACTCGGCCAGCACGCGCGCCGTCACCTCGGTCTTGGACCGGATGCCCAGGAGCTGGACGCCGTCGAGCGCCGCGATGAGCTCGTCCTCGTCGAGCGCTCCCTTGCGGTAGTCGACCTCGTACCCGGCCGACTCGAGGATCGGGACGGAGGTGGGGTGGACGTTCTCGAGGAGAAGGGCTCGCTGCACGCACCCATGGTGCGCCAGGGGGAGCGCTGGCGACAAACGGATCGGGCCCGCGTCCCGCCTGCTGGGACGGCAGGTGGGACGCGGGCCGACGGCGGGTGGTCCGCGGTGGGCGTGGGTCAGAACCCTTCGGGCAGCTCGCGCGCGTGCACCACCACGAGGCGCTGCGTGGGTCGGGTCATCGCCACGTACAGGTCGCTGGTCCCGCCGGCGCCCTCGGCGATCGCCGCCGGCTCCACCAGGACCACGGCGTCGAACTCCAGGCCCTTCGTCTCGCGCGGCGCCAGGACGGTCACCTGCGCGTCCTCCGGCCGCTGGGCGGACAGGCGCGCGGCCTCCTCGGCACCGACGGCGGAGGCCAGCGCCGCGGACACGGCGTCGGCCAGGCGTGCGACGCCGTCCGCCGGCGCGACGACGGCCACGCGGCCGGCGTCGGGGCCCACCAGCTCCTTGACGAGGCCGAGCGCCTGGGCGACCACGATGCCGTCGTCCGGCAGGCCGTCCGGGCCCGCCGGCGTGGGGACGACGTCGAGGGAGCCCTCGACGTCGCGCGCGGCCCGCAGGTCCGAGACGGGCAGCCGCGCGGCGCGCGCGACCCGCTGGGCGGTGTCGGCCACCGTGGACGGCGTGCGGTAGGAGACCGTGAGCTCCGACAGGCGCCAGCCGTCGCGCAGCAGCGGGGTGAGCATGCGGTCCCAGCTGCGCGCGCCCGCCGCGGACGACGTCTGGGCCACGTCGCCGACGATGGTCATCGACCGCGTCGGGACCCGGCGCACCAACGCCCGCCAGGCCATGGGGGAGAGCTCCTGGGCCTCGTCGACCACCACGTGGCCGTACGTCCAGGAGCGGTCGCCGGCGGCGCGCTCCGCCGTCGTCAGGGACGGGCCGCTCGCGGCGAACCGGGAGGCGAGCGTCTCGGCGTCGACCAGACCGCCGCCCGCGCCGCTCGCGGACAGCACGTTGCGCGCGTACTCGACCTCGCGCGCCTGCTCGGCCTCCCGCAGGCGGGCCTCGGCCAGCGCCACGGAGTCGTCCTCGCCGAGCAGCTCGTACGCCTCGTCCAGGATCGGCACGTCCGACTCCGTCCACGGCGCGCCCGGCTCGCGGACCAGCAGGCGCCGCTCGCGCTCGGACAGCTCCGGCGCGGCCTCGGCCAGCCGGTGCGGCTTGGCGTACAGGTCGGCGACGAGCTTCTCCGGCGTGATCGGCAGCCAGGCGAGGTTGAGGGCGACGCGGACGTCGCGGTCGGAGCGCAGGTCCTCGGTCACCGACGCGCGGTCCTCGGACGACAGCGGGGCGCCGTCGAAGTCGCGGTACTGGTCGGCCAGCCGGCCGAGCATGTCGCGCACGAACGACGCGCGGGCGAGGTTGTGCGGCTTGTGCGTGCGGCGGGCGCGCGCGATCGCGTCGGCGACGTCGCGCGGGCGGATCACGAAGTCGTGCCCCTCGACCCGCACCTCGACGTCGTGCCGCGGGACGCGCTCGCGCGCCCGCACGGCCCGGCGGATCACCTTGCGCCACAGCAGCAGACCCTTGAGCCGGGCCACCTGCCCCTCGTCGACGGCGGTCGCCCGGATGCCGGGGATCAGGTCGCCGATCGTGGTGGACACCACACCGGTCTCGCCCAGCGAGGGGAGCACCTGGTCGATGTACCGCAGGAACGCGCTCGACGGCCCGACCACCAGCACACCGGAGCGCTCCAGCAGGCGCCGGTGCGCGTACAGGAGGTACGCCGCGCGGTGCAGCGCCACCGCCGTCTTGCCGGTGCCGGGGCCGCCCTGGACCACCAGAGCACCGGAGAGGTCGGAGCGGATGATGCGGTCCTGCTCGGCCTGGATGGTCGCGACGATGTCCGTCATCCGGCCGGTACGGCCCTGCGCCATCGCGGCCAGCAGCGCACCCTCGCCGGAGAGCGCGTCCGCGTCGATGTCGCCGTCGAGGTCCAGGACCTCGTCCTCCAGTCCCGTCACCGAACGACCCTTGGTCACCAGGTGCCGTCGCCGCCGCACGTCGCCCGGGTGCAGCGCCGTGGCCCGGTAGAAGGCCTCGGCGGCCGGGGCGCGCCAGTCCGTGAGCATCGACCGGTGCTCGGCGTCGGTGAGCCCGATACGCCCCACGTACCGGGTCACCATGCCGTCCCCGGACCCCTCGGCGAGGTCGAGCCGGCCGAAGACCAGCCGGTCCTCGACGGCGTCGAGCTGCGCCGCGCGGTCCTCGTACAGCGTGGCGAACGCGTCCCGCTCGGAACGGTTCTGGTGCGTGCCCGAGGCACCCGCCAGGCGCACGTCCCGCAGGCGGTTCGCGGTGGTGCCGCGCAGGGTGTCCAAGCGGACGTACATCGTGTCGACGACTGCTTGCTCGTGGGCGAGCTCGCCCGCGATTCCCGTCACGCCCTACCTCCGTGTTCCACCAGCGAGAAAACTCCGGTCGCAATCAACCGGCCGACCATTATCGCCCAACCGTCGGCCTGTCCGCTGACACGGCGTCATCTCGCTGGATAGGATCGCCGCCATGGCACTGGGCGGGGCAGGATCGGCGAGGCCCGGAGGCGGGTCAGGACCCGAGGCGTGCCCGACCCGGCTCGACGGCCCCATCTCGGTGCTCCTGGTCGAGGACGACGACGCCGACGCGTTCCTCGTGAGCGAGCTGCTCGCCGACGCGGACGTCGAGGCAGACCTCCGCGCCGACCTGCACCGCGCCCACTCCGTGGACGAGGCGCTCGGCATCCTGTCCATGGTCTCGGTGGACTGCCTGCTGCTCGACCTGGGCCTGCCCGACGCCGAGGGGCTGGAGGCCCTGCGCCGCGTCATCGAGGGCATCGAGGTGCTGCCCGTGCAGCCCGCCGTCGTGGTGCTGACCGGGAACACCGCGAACGACCTGGGCTCCGCCGCCGTCGCGAACGGCGCCGACGACTACCTGGTCAAGGGCGACGTCGACGGCGACGCGCTCGCCCGCTGCCTGCGCTACGCGACCCTGCGCCGCCGGTCCGCCGCCCAGCAGATCGCGCTGTTCCGCAGCGAGGTGCGCGCGGCCGAGACCACGCGGCTGGAGCGCGCGCTGCTGCCCAAGGAGCTCGTCACCGACGAGCGGGTCTCCGTCATGGTCGGCTACCTGCCGGGTGGCAACGGCCTGCTCGGGGGCGACTTCTTCGACACGGTCGAGCGCCCCGACGGCACCCTGGTCACGGTCATCGGCGACGTCGCCGGGCACGGCCCGGACGAGGCCGCCCTCGGTGCCGCCATGCGGACGGCGTGGCGCACGCTCGTGCTCGCCGACACGCCCGCGGACGACGTCCTGCCCCTGCTGGAGCGTGTGCTCCTGGCCGAGCGCGGCCGCCCCGAGGTGTTCGTCACCATCTGCCAGGCCGTGATCTCCGCCGACCGCGCGCACATGGACGTCTACCTCGCGGGGCACCTGCCGCCGCTGCTCGTGGTGCCGCAGACGCCGGACGGCAAGGCCACCGCCACCCACCGGTGCGAGGAGCTGCCGTCGTCCGACCGCGGCCGCGCGCTCGGCATCCCCGTCGAGGGCACCTGGGTGGCGCACCGCGTCCGCCTGCCCGAGGTGTGGACCGCGGTGCTCTACACGGACGGGCTCGTAGAGGCGGCCGTGGGCGCCGACCCCGGGGGCACGCCCGTCCTGCCGCCCAGCGCGCACGGCCGGATGCCGCGCCTCGGCGCGCACGGCCTGCGCTCCGTCGTGGAGCACGAGATGGACCAGGGCACCGACGAGGTCGTGACCCGCGTGCTGCGCCGGGTGCGCGCGCTGCACGGCGGCCCCCTGGTGGACGACGCCGCGCTGCTCTTCGTCGGCTGGGCCGGCGCCGGCGCCACGGAGCCCGGTGAACGCACCTCGACCCTGGCCGACTCGGTGGAGTGGTCGCGGGCATGACTCTGGTGCCGGACGAGCACCGGTTCACCGGTGTGTCGATGCGTCGTCGCCTCGCGCGGCTGCTCGGCGCGGTCGCCGCCATGCTCGTCCTCGCGCTCGCCGTCGCGGTGCTCGCCCTGGTCCAGTCCCGCGGCCTGGACGCCCGCGCCGACGGCCCCTACTACCGGGCCCTGGTGGACGGTGAGCGGGCCTCCCTGGCCCTCGCGGACGCCGACTCGTCGCTCCGCGCCTACCGCGCCACCTGCGACGAGGCCGCGCTCGAACCCTGGACGCGCGCCGTCGGGTCGACCGGCCGCATCATGCTCCTGGGCGACGTCGAGCGGCGCGCCCTGCAGTCGGACGCCGAGGTGGCGCGGGCCTACGAGGAGGCGGTCCGGCGCACCGACGCGTGGTTCGACGAGTACGCCGAGCCCGTGGTGGCGGCCGTCGAGGCGGCGCCGGCGGGCCAGGTGGCCTGCCGCATGGAGCTGCTCAGCACGGCCCCGCCCACTGTCGAGGGCGACGCGCTGTACGCGGCGGCCAACGCCGCCGTCGTCCACTACCTGGCCGAGCTGGGGGCGCAGCGGGACGCGATCGTGGAGACCCGGACCGTCTGGGAACGGCTGCTGCTCGGGGCGGTCGCGACGCTCGTGCTCGTGGTCGTGCTGATGGGCACGATGATGTGGCTCGCCCTGGAGTCCTGGGTGATCCGGCCGCTGACCGAGCTGACGGCCGCCGTCCGCGTGGTGAGCAGCGGGGTGCTCGGGCGGGAGATCCGGCCCGCCGGCACGGGCGAGGTGGCCCTGCTCGCCATGCACGTGGAGACGATGCGCCGCGAGCTGGTGCACCAGGTGGAGGAGATCCGCCTGTCGCACCAGGAGGTGGAGAACGCGCACACCCTGCTCAGCGAGCAGGCGCGCGAGCTGGAGCGGTCCAACCGCGACCTGGAGCAGTTCGCCTACGTGGCCTCGCACGACCTGCAGGAGCCGCTGCGCAAGGTCGCGAGCTTCACGCAGCTCCTGCAGAAGCGGTACGGCGGGTCGCTCGACGAGCGCGCCGACCAGTACATCGAGTTCGCCGTGGACGGCGCCAAGCGCATGCAGCGGCTCATCCAGGACCTCCTGAGCTTCTCGCGCGTGGGCCGCACGGGCGTGCCGCGCGAGGACGTGGAGCTGGAGGGTGTGCTCACGGCGGCGCTGTCCGAGCTGTCGGAGCGAATCGCGGAGTCGGGGGCCGAGATCGTCCACGACCCGATGCCCGTGGTGCACGGCGAGCGCGCGCTGCTGCAGCAGATCTTCGTGAACCTGATCGGCAACTCGCTCAAGTTCCGCGACCCGCAGCGCACGCCGAACGTGCGGATCGAGGTGCGCAGCATGCGGGCGCATTGGGAGATCTCGGTGGTGGACAACGGCATCGGCATCGACGCCCAGTACGCGGAGCGGGTGTTCGTCATCTTCCAGCGTCTGCACTCGCGCGAGCAGTATGCGGGCACCGGCATCGGCCTCTCGCTGGTGAAACGCATCGTGGAGTACCACAAGGGCCGCATCTGGATCGAGCCGGCGGACGGCGGCGGCACCATCGTGCGGTTCACCCTGGCCCGGCGGCAGGGGCAACCTGCCACGGGGCGCCTTTCGACCGAACGGGCCCAGTCGACTACGCTTCAATGAAGCGGCCTGACCAGGGCCGACGGCGGGGCGCGACGAAGGGGCCCGCCGGTGAGGACTCCATGGGACAGGTACGGGCCGGGTGGTCAACGTGAGCGGTCAGAAGGTGATGGAGATCCTCCTCGTGGAGGACGACCCGGGTGACGTCCTGATGACGCGCGAGGCGTTCGAGGACCACCGGGTCGCGAACAACGTCTCCGTGGTCGGCGACGGCGTGAGCGCGCTGGAGTTCCTGCGCAAGCAGGGCCAGTACGCCAAGGTGCCGACCCCTGACCTGGTGCTGCTCGACCTCAACCTGCCGAAGATGGACGGCCTCGAGGTGCTCGCCGTCGCCAAGGGCGACCCCATGCTGCGGCACATCCCCGTGGTGGTCCTCACCACGTCGGACGCCCAGGAGGACGTGGTGGGCTCCTACTCCCTGCACGCCAACGCCTACGTGACCAAGCCGGTGGACTTCGACCGGTTCATCGACGTGGTGCGCCAGATCGACGACTTCTTCGTGTCCGTCGTGCGCCTGCCCGGCCGCTGATGGGGGAACTGCTCGCGACGCTGTGGGCGTAACGGGAAGACACCCGGCCGTCCCGACGTTGGACCAGAGCAGACACCCTTTCGGACCGGGTGATCGGCAGTACTCCGACGAGCGAGGGAGCGCACGTGCTTGACCCCCAGGGCATCTACGACGTCGACGAGGCAGCGGTGGAGCGCACGCTGGGTCGCAGCGTGCCCGGCAGCTCCGACGGGCCCGTCCTCCTGCACGCCGTCCGCGGTTTCGTGGACGCCGGCAGTGCGGGCGACCTCGCTGTCGAGCACCTGATCGACGAGTTCCGCGTGGAGCGTCTGGTGACGTTCGACGTCGACCAGCTCCTCGACTACCGCTCCAAGCGGGCGACCATGACCTTCGACTCCGACCGGTGGGCCGACTACCAGGCCCCCTACCTCGCGGTCGACCACCTGACCGACGCCGAGGGCACGGGCTTCCTGCTGCTGCACGGCGCCGAGCCGGACCTGCAGTGGGAACGCGTCGTGGCCGGGCTGATCCAGCTCGTCGAGCGGTTCGGCGTGAGCCTCGTGGTCGGCATCCAGGGCATCCCGATGGGGCTGCCGCACACCCGCCCCCTGTCCCTGACGGCGCACGCCACGCGGCCCGGGCTGGTCGACGACTACACGTCGTGGTTCGGCAGCGTGAAGGTGCCGGGCTCGCTGTCCGCGCTCCTCGAGTACCGGCTCGGTGAGGCGGGGCACGACGCGCTCGGCTTCACCGTGCACGTGCCGCACTACCTGGCGCAGTCGCAGTACCCGCCGGCCACGGTGGTCGCGCTGCACCACACGGAGCGGGCGACCGGGCTCGACCTGGCGATCCCCGCGCTGGAGGAGGCCGCGACCGACGCCAAGATCGAGGTGGAGAAGCAGGTCGCGGAGTCGACCGAGATCGCCGCCGTCGTGAAGGCGCTGGAGGAGCAGTACGACGCCTTCGCCCGGTCGATCGGCCGGCCGAGCCTGCTCGCCGAGACCACGCCGATCCCGAGCGCGGAGGAGCTGGGCGCGGAGTTCGAGCGGTTCCTCGCCCAGCAGAACGGCGACTGAGCCGGCGGTTCGGGCGCAGAAGGTAGAGCCTGAGCCTCCGGCCCGCCAGGTCGGCAGTCTCCCTGACCCCGGTCCGCCGGGTCGGCACTCTGCATCGAGGTCGGCACAGGCCTGTGCCGACCTCGATGCAGACTGCCGACCTCCCAGCCAGTGCCCAGGAGCGTGCCGACTTCGGCGCCCGAAAACAGGCGCTGAGCTGGGTTTGCAGGTAACTCTGCGGCCCGGTGTGTCATAGCTGCGGCAGAAATGTGCGTGTTCCGTGGCACATTTGAGTGGTCCATGCCACACTGGCGCACGTTGCAGTGACGTACCAAGGCCACGTCCGCCGTGTCGTGAGCAAGTCGGGAAAGCATTGCGGCACGGGGGCGGGCAACGGGCTCGCCGTCGGATCCCGGACGGAAGGTCGAAGGACAGCATGGCGCAGGGTTCTGTGAAGTGGTTCAACGCGGAGAAGGGGTACGGGTTCATCGCCCAGGACGGCGGCGGCGCCGACGTCTTCGTGCACTACTCCGCAATCCAGTCCAACGGGTACCGGTCTCTCGAGGAGGCCCAGCGGGTCGAGTTCGAGATCACGCAGGGTCCCAAGGGTCCGCAGGCGGAAGCAGTCGTGCCGCTCTGACGTAACTCGTGAGAAGGCCGTCCTCCCTCCGGGGAGGGCGGCCTTCTTCGCGCGCCCGGGCGGCGTGTCAGACGTACGGGGTGGTGCGACGTGTCAGACGTACGGGGTGGTCAGGAAGCCGGCGTCGCCAGCGGGGCCGCCGTGCCGGCGAACGCCGCCGCGTCGTCGCCGGCCAGGAGGGTGGCGGGCACCGCCAGGGTGCGCAGGGCGCGCCCCAGGCGGGCGTCCCGCAGGTCCGGGAGCTCGAGGACGTCGCGGGTCCCCTGGGGGCCCTGTGCGGCGTCCTGGGCGCCCTCGTGCGCGCCCTCCGCCCCGACGGCGTCCCGGGTGCTGTTGCGGCTGTCCTCGGGGCTGCCGTCCTGGCTGTCCGGCCGGACGTCGTCCTGCGGCGGGTCCGCGGGCAGCGCGCGGACGGCCGCGAGGACCAGGTTGCCGTACCGGCGCCCCTTGAGGATCGCGGGTTCGGCGACCGCGGCGAGCCGGCCCTGTACCGCGGCATCCGGCCCGAAGGCCTCCGCGAGGCTCGCGACCTCGCGGCGCGCGGTGGTCAGCGGCGGCCGGTCGGCGCAGTTCACCAGGAGGACGCCGCCGGGGCGCAGCACGCGGTGCGCCTCGGCCGCGAACCCCGTGCCCACGAGGTGCGCGGGCGTGCGGTCGCCCGCGAACACGTCGCGGACCACCACGTCGTAGGAGGCGTCGCGGGCGGAGGCCAGGGCGCGTCCCGCGTCGTCGGCGCGCAGGCGCAGCAGGGGCGAGCGCGGCAGGGCGAACCACTCGCGCACGAGCTCCAGGAGGCGGGGGTCGAGGTCGACGCCGAGCTGGCGGGAGCCGGGCCGCTCGTGCTCCACGTGCCGCGCGAAGGCGCTGCCGGCGGCCCCGAGGTGCAGCACCCGCAGCGGCCCGGGCGGCAGGAGTGCCACGAACGCGGCCATCTGCTGCATGTACTCGAAGTCGAGAAAACCGGGGTCGGCGAGGTCGAGGCTGGAGCTCGGTACGCCGTTGACGTGCAGCGTCACCCGCTGAGGGAAGTCGGGGTCGCGCACCACCTCGGCGGTACCGGTGCTGATCGGCACGGGGCCGACGGGCAGCTCGGCGGGGAATGTCAGTGGTGCGGAGGAGGATGGGCGGCGTCGGGCGGAGCGGCGGGCCATGAGCACAGTGTCTCCCGGGCCGGCGGTGCGCTTGACAGGATAGAACGTATGTTCGATAGTGTCGCACAAGGGGTTCGATCGGAGGTTCGAGATGGGCACCATGCAGTCTCAGAGCGGGCGGGACGTGGTCTCGGCACGCATGCTCGTGCCACGCGCCGTCCCGCCGGGTGTCACCGCACTGCTGCGCAAGGCGGACGCGGAGCTCGCCGAGGCCGCGCGTGCGGCCGACCCGGGCGACCGGTTCGTGCACGCGCACCTCGCGGCCATCCGCTCGGCCGCGGCCGTGGTGGCATTGCGGGGCCGCCCGTCGGCGCGCTCCGGCGCGCGGACGGTGTGGGACATGCTCGCGCACGCCGAACCGGACCTCGCGGCCTGGTCGGGCTACTTCGCGTCCGGCGCGCCCCTGCGGGCCGCCGTGGACGCCGGGCGCCCGGAGCAGGTGGAGCCCGCGCGGGCGGACGAGCTGCTGGCGTGCGCAGAGGACTTCCGGGACGAGGTGGCGATGCTCGTGGACCCGGAGACCGGGTTCGCGACGCAGCGCCTGTCCCTGGTGCCCGAGGCGTCCTGACCGGCGCCGGCAGGAGCCGGCAGACAAGCACTGGGCAAGTACGGGAACGGAGCACGTTCGTGAGCAAGGGGCCGCGGTCAGCGGCGGCGAGGCGGGACTGGGGGTCGGACGAGTCCGGCTGCTCGGTGCTGCACCTGGACATGGACGCGTTCTTCGCGTCCTGCGAGCTGGCGCGGCGGCCGGAGCTGCGTGGCCTGCCGGTCATCGTCGGCGCGCAGGAGCGCGGCGTCGTGCTGGCCGCGACCTACGAGGCGCGCGCCTTCGGCGTCCGGTCCGCGATGCCGATGACGCGGGCGCGCCTGCTGTGCCCGCAGGCCGTCGTGGTCCGGCCCGACCACGAGCTGTACCGCGACGTCTCCCGCTCGGTCATGGGCCTGCTGCAGGAGGTCACGCCGCTCGTGGAGCAGATCAGCGTGGACGAGGCCTTCCTGGACGTCAGCGGGGCCCGGCGGCGCCTCGGCCCGCCCACGATGATCGGCGCCGAGCTGCGCCGCCGCATCGAGGCCGAGCACGGCGTGACGGCCTCGGTGGGCATCGCCCGGAACAAGTTCGTGGCCAAGCTGGCCTCCACGCACGCCAAGCCGGACGGCCTGATGCTCGTCCCCGTGGACGCCACCGTCGACTTCCTGCACACGCTGCCCGTCGGCGCCCTGTGGGGCGTGGGGGAGAAGACCGAGAAGTCGCTCGCCGCGTGGGGGATCACCACCGTGGCGGAGCTGGCCCGCACGGACCTGCCGAGCCTGCAGGCGGCCGTCGGCCGGGTCAGCGGCGCGCACCTGCACGACCTCTCCTGGGGTCGCGACCCGCGCCCCGTCGTCCCCGAGCAGCGCGAGCACAGCATCGGCGCCGAGACCACCTTCGGCACCGACCAGGACGACGCCGACGCGGTGAACCGCCGGGTGCTGGAGCTGTCCGACCGAGTGGCGGCGCGGCTGCGGCACCAGGGCGTGCTGGCGCGCACGGTGTCGGTGAAGGTGCGCTCCAGCGACTTCGCGACGTTCACCCGGTCGCGGACGCTGGACGGGCCCACGGACGTCGCGCGGGACATCTACCTCGTGGCGCGCGAGCTCGTGGCGGCGGTCGATCTGGGGGGTCTCCCGGTGCGGCTGGTCGGCGTGCGGGGTGAAAACCTTCGGGAACGGGACGGGTCCACCCAGCAGCCGACGCTCGAAGAAGCGGTCGATCCACGCTCCGGAGCGCAGCGTGAGGCCGAGCTCGCGCTCGACGCGGTGCGTGAGAAGTTCGGGAAAACGGCGATCGACCTGGGTGTACACCGCAAGAACGGCACGCATCTTTACTGATCTGCCCCTATAGTCATGGGTATGCCCGGGATGTCGACTACCAACGACGGCCGGGTCGTCCTATCCTGGAAGGGACACTGTTCCTTTGCGAGATCCGGGGGTCTCGATGCCTCTGTCCGAGTACGAGCAGCGGGTGCTGGAGCAGATGGAGCGTGCTCTGACGTCAGACGACCCGCGGCTGGCGAACACGCTCCAGTCCACAGGCCGTGGTAACGCGCTCCGTTATGTGCTGTCCGGGGCCGGCGTAGTCGTCGGCCTGCTTCTTCTTGTCGTCGGTGCAGCGACGTCGCGTACGTGGCTCGGGGCCATCGGCTTCGTGCTGATGTTCGCGGGTGTGGTCTTCGCGTTCCTCGGACCGCGCAAGAAGCAGCAGGAGGGTCCGGTCGGCGTCGTCGGCGAAGACGGCACCGTCCAGCCCTCGAACGGGGGAGCACGCAAGGCCCGCAAGCGGCAGGGTGGTGGTGGTCGTTCCGGCTTCCTCGCCCGCCTCGAAGAGCGCTGGGAGAACCGGCGCAACCAGGGTGGTCGCTAGCCGGCCAACCGTTCCCGGTGGTCCTGACCGGACGACCGCACATGACAGGAGCCGGGCCCCGAGGGGCCCGGCTCCTGTCTTTCTCCCCGTTGAGTGCTGGCTATTTGCGACTCTCAAGCCGTGAGAGCCGCAAATAGCCAGCACTCAACGGGGGCGGGTGAGGGCCTCCGTGAGCTCCGCCGTGACCGTGGCCGTAAGCTCCTCGAGCTCGGCGGCCGTCGGGGGCGTCGAGTCGCGGGCGTAGCGCTCGTCCTCGGCGGCGTCGGCCAGGGCGGTGAGCCGTTCGGCGACGTCGTCGGGCAGGGGTGTGCCCGTCCTGGCGCGCACCTGGTCGGCGATGACCTCCGGCGCGCGGCGCAGCGTGACCGACGGGCCGAGCCGCACCTCCCGCTCGGCGAGCAGCGCCAGCACACGGGCCCAGGCCCGCTCGGGATCGAGCTCCTCGACCTCCGTCCGACGGCGCAGCAGCAGCCACGCGGCGCCCCCGAGCACCCCGAGGGCGACGATGACCGCGACCACCCAGGCCCAGCCGGGCAGGGTCTGGTCGGACACCTGGCTGCCGGACGACGCGTCGTCCGTGGCGCCCGCCTCGGACTGCTCCGGCCGCTGGGTCGGCTGCTGCGGGGGCACCTCGTTGGCGCGCGACGGCGTGGGCGACGCGCTGGGCGCCGTGCCCGTGCCGGGGTTCGCGTACGAGGGCAGCGGGCCGGTCTGGACCTGCGGCGTCGGCTCGAAGCGGACCCAGCCGACGGACGGGAAGTAGATCTCCGGCCAGGCGTGCGAGTCCTGGCCGGTGACCCGGTAGCTGCCGTCACCGTCAGGCCGGCCGGGCAGCCAGCCGACGCCGATCCGCGCCGGGATGTCGAGGCTGCGGGCCATCACCATCATCGAGAGGGCGTACTGCGTGCAGTACCCCTCCTTGTTCTGCAGGAAGTCCCAGACGGTGTCCGACGAGCCGCGGTAGTCGGCGTCCGGGTTGTACACGAACCCGGCGCCCGAGCGCAGGTGGTTCTGCAGCGCGACCGCCGCGTCGAACCGGGTGGGCGCGTCGCCGGCGATCTCCTGGGCGTAGGCGGCGATGTCGTCCCGGTGCTCGGTGTCCGGCACCTCCGTGTAGCCGGCCGACCGGGGGTCGCCCGCCGTCGGCGTGGCCCGCAGCAGCTCGGGGGTGAGCCCGCGGTCGGCGATCTCGACGGTGTACGGCGCTCCCTGCTGGGTACCCTCGCCGCTGCGCACCTCGTCCCGCAGCGGGTCGTAGGCCCAGTCACCCTCGACGTCGACGGTGCGGGGCTCGAGCGGCAGCGGCAGCTCCGCGCCGTCGAGCTGCCCGATCCGCAGGTTCATCCGGCGGAGCTCGCCCTCGGAGCCCTCGCCGGGCGGCGCGAGCACCGTCGACGGGTCGAACTCGGTCAGGCCGCCGGTGGGCACGTTCCGGTTGGTCTGGACGCCGTCGAAGGCGGTCAGGGTCATGACGCGCAGGGGGCCGGCGGGCTCGCCGTCGGCCATCGTGTACGTCAGCACGGTGTTGGAGGAGCGGGCGCTCAGCGGCTGGCGCATGTCCAGCTCGGAGGACAGCTCCACCGTGTCCGAGGGCGTGGAGATGAGCTGGTTCCACGTCCCGGCCAGCGCCGGGAGGGCCGCCATGCCGGTCGCGACGCCGAGCGAGGTGGCGGCGACCGCCACCGACGTCAGGGCCGTGATCCCGGAGCGGAACCGCTGCGCCCGGCGCACCGCCGCGGAGTCGGCGTCACTGCGCCGGCCCGGGGTCAGCCCCACGGGGTCGACGGTCAGCAGCAGGAGCATCGCGGTGACGCTGATGACGAAGACCGGCCACTGCACGTCCCCGATGAGCGTCAGCGACGGTGTCCACAGGAGCAGCAGCGGCACCCCGGCGAAGCCCGGCATGCGGGCGCCGGCGAGGGAGTCCACGACGAGCAGCACCAGCAGGGTGCCGCCGACGGCGACCATGCTGATGGCCGGGCCGGGGTCCACGGGAGCGACCTGCGTGCTCATCAGCTCGGTGGCCTGGCGGAACCGTTCGAGGGCCTGCTCCACGGAGTCGGGCCCCACGAAGGGCTCGAACCGCTGGCCCGGCCCGCCGTAGCGCGCCAGGACGAACCAGACGGCGACGAGGAGACCCGCCGTCGTCGCGAAGAACGAGGCGCTGCCGGCCGCGCGGTCGGCAGCCCGGTCCGCGCTGGGCCCCTGGCCCGCCGCCCGGCGGGCGGCGGCCCGGTCGACGGCGTTGCGCAGCAGCAGGTACCGCACCACGCAGGTGGTGGCGGAGACCAGGACGACGCCGGTGGTGCCGGCCGTGAGCCAGGGCCCGGGGTCGATGACGAGCGTGAGCGCGTGCATGGACGCGATCACGGCGATCGCGACGAGCACGCCGGACGCGACGGTGCGGACCAGCGGGCCGCGGTGTGCGGGGATCACGGCGCACGCTCCGCGAGCAGGGCCCAGGCGCGTTCCGGGTCGGTGCGGGCCTCGCAGGTGCTGACGTGCCAGCCGGAGGCGCGCAGCTCGGCTGCCGTCTGGTCCAGCTCGTGCTGGAACCCGGCGCCGCGCGGCGCCACCAGCAGCCCCCAGCAGGTGCCCTCGGCGCCGAGCGCGGCGAGGTCGTGTCGCGCGTCAGGCCCCTGCGGGCCGAGCACCGCCACGACGATCTCGCCCGGGGCGCGGGCGAGCCGGAGCGCCCGCGCGGTGGTGCTCGTCGCGTGCTGCCCCTCCGACGCGCCGCGGTGCCCCCGGATGTCGACGCAGGCGTCCAGGAGGGCGGACCGGCTGGCGCGGGTGATGGCGAAGCGGACGCCGTCCACGCTGGGCGCCACGCTGGTGGTCACCAGGCGGGACGGGTGGCCGGCGTCGAGGAACGACGTGGCGATCGACGCGGCGAGCTCGACGGCCCACTCGCCGTCGTCCACCGCTGCCGGACGACGCAGGCTCCCGGACTCCTGCCAGTGGGGCAGCAGCGAGCGGTCGAGCAGGACGGTCACGGGGCGCACCCCGGCGCTCTCGTCGGCGCGGACCATGAGCTGGCCGCGGCGTGCCGCGCTCGCCCAGTGCACACGGCGCGGGTCGTCGCCCGCGACGTACTCCCGCAGCACGGAATCGTCGCTGGACTGCAGGCGCGCGCCCGTGGCGGAGTGGTCGACGTCGCCCACCGACCGGGTGCGCACGGCAAGCTCGACGGTGCGGGGCCACACCGGGACGTGCGTGGCGGCCCCGAGGGGCTGGGTGGCGCGGACCAGGCCGAACACGTCGGTGCGGGTGGTCAGCAGCGGACCGAGCGACCAGCGCCCGCGCCGCATCGGCGTGAGCGAGTAGTGCACGGTGATGCGGTCGGCCCGCGCGGAGACCCGGGCGCGGATGCCCTGGTGCCCGGCGAGCTCGTGCGCCGCCTGCTCGGACAGGCGCAGGCGGGACAGCCGCTCGTACGCCGCGCCCGAGGCCTGGTGCGCGGCGACCAGGAGGCTCACGTCCGCCGTCCGGTCGCGCACCACGGGGTTGGGCGCCACGGACCGCGTCACGTGCAGGGCGCCCCGGCCCGACTCCAGCCGCTGGGTGCCGATCACCAGCCAGGCCACGGCCACGGCGATGAGCGCCGCGGCGCCGAGGCCGACCAGGTCGGGCAGGGTGAGGACCAGCCCGAGCGGGATCAGCACACCGCCCACGCAGGCCGCCCCGATGCCGCGGGGGGTGAGCCGGACCCGGCTGATCCGTGCGAGCGTGTCACGCCACTTCATGACCGTGCCGCCCCGGCCGCTCAGAACTGGCGCCGGTCGGCGGGCTCGAGCGCCGGCACCGGGGTGCGCTGCACGATCTCGTCGACGAGCGTCTCGGGGGTCACACCACCGAGGCGCGCCTCGGTGGTGAGGATGAGGCGGTGGGCCAGCACGGGCCGGGCGAGCCGCTGGATGTCGTCGGGCAGCACGTGGTCGCGGCCCGCCATGGCGGCGATGGCCTTGGCGGCGCGCAGGAGCTGGAGCGAGGCGCGCGGCGAGGCGCCCAGCCGCAGGCCCGGGTGCTCGCGCGTGGCGCCGACGAGCCCGACGACGTACCGCTTGACCGAGGGTGACGCGTACAGCGACCGCACGAGCTGCGCGAACCGCAGCAGCGTGTGCCCGTCGGTCACGGCCTCCAGGTGCGCCAGCGGCGTGCTGGCCTCCTGCCGGTCGAGCATGAGCATCTCGGCGTCGATGTCCGGGTAGCCCACGGTGATGCGGGCCATGAAGCGGTCGCGCTGCGCCTCGGGCAGCGGGTAGGTGCCCTCCATCTCCACCGGGTTCTGGGTGGCGACCACGAGGAACGGCCGGGGGAGCTGGTGGGTGGTGCCGTCGACGGTGGTCTGGCCCTCCTCCATGCACTCCAGCAGCGCGGACTGGGTCTTGGGCGAGGCGCGGTTGATCTCGTCGCCGATCACGATGTTGCTGAACACCGGCCCCGGCCGGAACTCGAACTCGTGGCTGCCGGTGCGGAAGATGTTGACGCCCGTGAGGTCGCTCGGCAGCAGGTCCGGCGTGAACTGGATGCGGCCCACGTGGCAGTCGATGCTGCGCGCGACGGCCTTGGCGAGGGTGGTCTTGCCGACGCCGGGGACGTCCTCGACGAGCAGGTGGCCCTCGGCCAGCAGGACGGCGAGGGTGATGTCGGCCAGGCCGGGCCGGCCCGTCACCACGGACTCCACGGCGCCCCGGACGCGGGCCATGGTCTCCACGAGCTCGTCGAGCGCGGCGGGTCCGGGCGCTCCCTGTGGAGCGGGTGCTCCGCCGAACCGAGGATCCGTGAGGCCGGACGTGGCGCGTTCCGTGTGCACTGGGGGACCTCCATCGGGCCGGGAGTCAGGCCGGTTTCTCGCGCGTGTACGCGCTCTTCGGAAGCCGGGGCGACTGTCGCTCGCCCGGCTGGACCAGCCTAGTGGAGATGTAAAGCACTCTGTTGTGTGCATCACGCGGTCTTCACACATCCCAGAGCTTGTTTCGCCCTGGTGAAACGACGTCTCGCCCGGCGAGGGACCCGCACGAGACCGCGGACCGGAGGCGCCTACCGGGACATTCCACGCCACGCCGGGCATGAATTTACTCCACCTGCTCTTTACCTCTTTGACCTGCGCATTGAGGGCCGGTGGGCAGTTCTCCCCAGGGTTTTTCCGAGTGTGGTGGTGGAAAGTGGAGTAGCGTGGAGTATGCGGGAGCGGAAGGAGGTGTCGGCCCATGACTGCGATGGCAGAAGGTTTCGCAGGTCTGGGTCTGCTCCTCGGCACGTACACCCCGAAGCTCGACGAGAAGGGGCGCCTGATCCTTCCCGCCAAGTTCCGGGGGCGACTGTCCGGCGGTCTGGTGATGACCAAGGGGCAGGAGCGGTGCCTCTTTCTTCTTCCGATGGACGAGTTCCAGCAGATCTACACCCAGATCCGGCAGGCGCCGGTGACGAGCAAGGCAGCACGGGACTACACGCGAAACTTCCTGGCGGGAGCGAGCGACGAGGTCCCGGACAAGCAGGGCCGGGTCTCCATCCCGACGCACCTGCGGGCGTACGCCGGTCTCGACCGCGATGTGGTCGTGATCGGGGTGGGAACCCGCGTGGAGGTGTGGGATGCGCAGGCGTGGGCCACATATCAGGAACAGACCGAACCCGACTACATCGATCAGGCCGAGGAGATCTTCCCCGGGCTGAGCTTCTAGGCAAGGCGAGGGGACGGCCGTACGGCCAGGCCTCCTCCCGCAGGATCCGGCGCACTTCCCCGCCGCCGGAACCGTGCGGAGGGAGACCTGACCGGGCGGCCCCGCCCGCCGGAGCAGCCTGGTTCGGAGCAGGACCGGCGGCATGCAGGACCAGCACCACGCAGGAGGGAGACACCGATGAACGCGACCGACGACCGCCCCGGCACCGGCAGTGACGCCGCCGACCGCCACCTCCCGGTGCTGCTCCAGCGCTGCGTCGACCTGCTGGCCCCCGCGCTGGCCGAGCCCGGCTCGGTCCTGGTGGACTGCACGCTCGGCATGGGCGGCCACACGGAGGCCGTGCTCGAGCAGCTCCCGACGGCCCGCGTCATCGGCATCGACCGCGACCCTCAGGCCCTCGCCCTCGCGGGCGAGCGGCTGGCCCGGTTCGGCGACCGGTTCACGCCGGTGCACGCGGTGTACGACGAGATCACCGAGGTGGTCGACGCGCACGCCGGCGGCGCCGTGCAGGGCGTGCTCATGGACCTCGGGGTGTCCTCGCTGCAGCTCGACGAGACCGACCGCGGTTTCGCCTACGCCCAGGACGCGCCGCTCGACATGCGCATGGACTCCACCCAGGAGCTGACGGCGGCCGTGGTGCTCAACACGTACGACGAGCGCGACCTCGCGCGGATCCTGCGGGAGTACGGCGAGGAGCGCTTCGCGGGCAAGATCGCGCGGGCGATCGTCCGGCGTCGGGCCGAGCGGGAGTGGGACCGCAGCGGGGAGCTCGTCGACCTGCTGCGCGCCGTCATCCCCGCCGCGACCCGCAAGACCGGGGGCCACCCGGGCAAGCGCACCTTCCAGGCGCTGCGCATCGAGGTGAACGGTGAGCTCGAGGTGCTCGAGCGGGCCGTGCCCGCCGCGATCGAGGCGCTCGCGGTGGACGGCCGCATCGTCGTGGAGTCGTACCAGTCGCTCGAGGACCGGATCGTCAAGCGGGCGATCGCGCAGGGCACCACGTCGTCGGCCCCGCCCGGCCTGCCCGTGGAGCCCGAGACGCACCGGCCCTATCTCGAGGCGCTCACCCGGGGCGCGGAGGAGGCCGACGCCGAAGAGCTGGAGCGCAACCCGCGCTCGGCGTCGGTCCGGCTGCGCGCCGCACGGCGCGTGCGCCCCACGCCCGAGCACCTGCTGAACCGCACCAACAAGCACCACACAGCGAAGGAGGACCGCCGATGAGTGCTACCCACGCCGCGACGGCCCGCGCAGTCCGTCCGGCCGAGCTGCCCCGCACCCGCAGGGCACCGCTGACCGCGATCTCGGGGGGCGCCGCGCAGCGCGGCCGCCGCCTGGACGTGGTCCGCGCACCGCTGCACGCGAAGAGCCGGGTGCCCTTCTTCGTGCTGTGCGCCACCCTGATGGTCGGTTCCCTCGTGGCGGTGCTGGTGCTCAACACCACGCTCGCGCGCGGCTCCTACGAGATGTCGCAGCTCCAGGGCGACGTGGCGCAGACCGCCCAGGACGTCCAGGTGCTGCAGGAGGACCTGAGCGCGGCCGAGACGGACCTGCCCGCCAAGGCCCGCAGCCTCGGCATGGTGCCGGCGGAGAACCCGACGATGGTCAGTGTCCTTACCGGCAAGGTGGTGAAGGGTACGGACCAGTGACGGGTCCGACGTCGGGCTCGGGCCGGCAGCGCACCCCGTCGGGGCGCGCTGCCGGCCCGCGTTCCGCCCAGCCGCAGCGCAAGCAGACCGGCGCACCGCCGCAGCAGGCCCGGACCGCCAAGGCCCAGCCGCCGAAGGCCCGCACGGGCCAGGCGCGGCCCGCCAAGGCGCAACCGGCGAAGGCGCAACCCGCCAAGGCTCGCTCCGGCCAGGCCAAGGGCCAGCCCACCAAGGCCCAGCCCACCAGGGCTCAGCCGGCCAGGGCCCGCACCACCAAGGCCCAGCCGCGTGCGACCAGCACCCGGCTGGGCCTTCAGGCACCCGGCGCCCCGCGCCCGGCGTCCGCCCCCACCTCGTCGGCCCCGTCCCGGCCCGCCCGGTCCCGGGTGGCGCGGCCGCTGCCGCCGCGGCCGGGCCGGCCGGAGGTGCGGCAGCGCTGGCTGGTCGGCATCGCGGCCGTGGTGGTGCTCGTCTTCCTGGTGCGGCTGGTGCACGTCCAGCTCATCGAGGGGCCGAGCCTGGCCGCCGAGGCCGAGGCCGCGCGTACGGCCACCGCGGTCACGCCCGCGCACCGCGGCGACATCACCGACGCGAACGGCGTCGTGCTCGCCACCTCGGTGGACCGGTACACGGTGGTGGGCGACCCGGTGGCGATCGAGGACTTCCGTGGTTCGGGCCGCGTCGACGCGGACGGCCACAAGGTGCAGGACGGCGCCCTGGGCATCGCCCAGCTCCTCGCGCCGATCCTCGACGAGCCCAAGAACGAGCTGGCGGCCAAGCTCGTCGGCGAGTCCCGCTACAAGGTGCTCGCCAAGAACGTGGTGCCGCAGGTGCAGCGCGCCATCGCGGACCTGCAGATCCGGGCGTACATCCGGACCGACCTCACCTCCCGGCGCACCTACCCGGCCGGTACGGTCGCGGGCTCGCTGGTCGGTTTCGTGGACGACGAGCAGACCGGGCAGGGTGGCATCGAGGCGGCGTACGACGACCTGCTGGCGGGAACCGCGGGCTCGGACACGTACGAGCGCAGCCTCGACGGCCTGCGCATCCCGGCCGCCGGCCAGAAGTCGGTCCCGGCGGTCCCGGGCGACAGCATCCAGCTCTCGCTGGTGCACGACATCCAGTGGAAGGCGCAGGACTCCATCGACGAGGCCAAGCGGACCACCGGCGCGGAGTACGGCATCGCCATCGTGCAGGACGTGCGCACCGGCGAGATCGTGGCGCTCGCGGACTCGGGTTCGGTGAATCCGAACGACCGGTCGACGTCGGCCGTCGCGGGCGGCTCGCGCGCCGTGAAGGACGTGTTCGACCCGGGCTCGACCGGCAAGGTGATCACCATGGCCGCGGCGCTGGAGGGCGGCTACTGGAACCCGAACAGCAGGTTCACCGTGCCCTACACGTACACGACGCCGAACGGCCAGACCTTCCGCGACTCGCACGAGCACCCCGTGCAGAAGCTCACGCTGACGGGCGTGCTGGCGCAGTCGTCGAACACGGGCACCGTGCAGGCCGGCGAGAAGATCCCGCTGCAGACCCGGCAGGACTACCTGTACAAGTTCGGGTTCGGGCAGCCGACGGGCCTGGGCCTGCCGGGCGAGTCCGTGGGCCTCATGCCGCCCGCCGACGTCGCCGACTGGGACGGCCGCACGCAGTACGCGGTGCTGTTCGGGCAGGGCCTGTCCGTCAACGCGATGCAGGCCACCAGCGTGTTCTCGACCGTGGCGAACGGCGGCGTGCGGATGACGCCGACGCTCTTCGAGGGCTCCACGAGCCCCGACGGCGTCACGACGCCGGCCGAGCGGAAGCCGGGGGAGCGGGTCATCTCGGAGGAGACCGCGGACACCCTGGTCGAGATGATGGAGACCGTGACCGAGGACGGCGGTACGGGTACCAACGCGGCCGTGCCGGGCTACCGGGTGGCGGGCAAGACCGGTACCGCGCAGATGCCCGCCGGCGGCGGCTGGACGTACATGGCGTCGTTCATCGGCGTCGCGCCGGCCGACGACCCCCGGTACACGGTGGCGGTCTTCCTCAAGAGCCCGCACAGCTCGATCTTCGGCGGCGACGTCGCGGCGCCGGTGTTCAGCGACGTCATGGGCTTCACGCTGCAGAAGATGGACGTGCCGCCGAGCGAGGACCCGAAGCGGCGGCTCAAGACCGAGTGGTGAGGCGGTCGCGGGTCAGCTCGTGATCCGCACCGCGGCGCCCAGGGTGGCCGTCAGGATCGACTCGATCGCGAAGCCCGTGGCCGACGCGAGGTCCACGGCCTCCGGGTCGAGCAGCCACTGGAGCTGGAGGCCGTCCATGACGGCGATCACCGCGGCGGCGGCGCGCTCGGGCTCGCCCTCGGGCAGGGTCACGTCCCGCTCGGCGGCCAGCTCGCGCACGGCCTGGGAGATCTCGCCGCGCAGCACGGAGAACCGCTCGGCGACCCAGGTGGACGCCGGGTGCCCGTCGGTCACGGACTCGCCGGTGAGCACCGCGTAGGCCTGCACGATGCCGCGCCGGTCGGCGTTCAGCCGCGCGGTGGTGACCAGGTGGCGGAACAGCTCCATGCCGCCCGGGATGTGCTTGCCCTCCAGGTGCTGCACGTCCACGCGGTCGCGGTACTCGAGCACCTCCCACAGCAGCTTGTCCTTGCTGCCGAAGTGGTGTAGCACCCCGGCGTGGGTGATGCCCACCTGGGCGGCGACGTCGACGAGCGAGCCCTGGTGGTAGCCCTTGGACCCGAACACGCGCGTCGCGGCCGCGAGGATCTCCTCCCGCCGCTGGTCGCGCGTGGGCCGCTTGGCCTTCGGGGCAGCCTGCCCGGTCGCTTCTGGCATGGACTCACGATAGCCGAGAATCCGGGCTTACTAACCAGTAAGTAAGTGTGGTTGAATGCGGGCAGCCGTCCACCGCCGAACGGAGAAGCACTTGTCATCGCAGGCAGTTACCGCGCAGGTCAGCGCTACGGAGCCCGAGCTGCTCCGGCTCCTCGACCAGCTCTCCGCCGAGGAGAAGGTGTCGCTCGTCGTGGGCGCGTCCATGTGGACCACCACCGCGGTGCCGCGGATCGGCCTGGAGCCGGTGGTGCTGTCCGACGGGCCGGTCGGCGTGCGCGGCCCGGGCGGCGGGACGTCGGCGATGTTCCCCGCGCCGTCCGCGCTGGCCGCGACCTGGGACCTGGAGCTGGCCCGCCGCGCCGGCCTGCTGTTCGCCGCCGAGGCGCGGCGCCACGGCGTGGACGTGGTGCTGGCCCCGCAGGTCAACCTCCAGCGCACGCCCGTGGGCGGCCGCCACTTCGAGTGCTACTCCGAGGACCCGCACCTGACCGCCGAGATCGCAGTGGCGCTCGTGGGCGCCGCGCAGGAGCGGGGCGTCGGGATGTGCGTCAAGCACTACGTCGCCAACGACTCCGAGACCGAGCGCACGCGCTACCTCGCGCGCCTCGACGAGCGGACGCTGCGCGAGGCCTACCTGGCGCCCTTCGAGCGCCTGGTGCGTGACGTCAACCCGTGGTCCGTCATGGGCGCCTACAACGGCGCCGACACCGAGGGCCTCGCCGCGCCCCTGCTGGAGCACCGGCCGCTCGTGGTCGACCTGCTCAAGGAGGAGTGGGGCTACGACGGCCTCTTCGTGAGCGACTGGGTCGCCACGCAGTCCGTGGTGCCCGCCGTGCGCGGCGGCCTGGACCTGCAGATGCCCGGGCCCGACGGCGCGTGGGGCGACGGCCTGCTCGACGCCGTCCGCTCCGGCGAGGTCGCCGAGGCGGAGCTGGACGACAAGGTGCTGCGTCTGCTGCGGCTCGCCCGCCGCACCGGCCGGCTCGTGCTGCCGGGCGCCTCCGACGCGAACGGCAGCGCGGTGGGCGCGCACCTCGCGCTCCAGGCCGTGCCGGACCAGGCGGCCGCCGCGACCGCGGCGTCGAGCGAGCTCCTGCGCGAGCTCGCCGCCCGCTCCGTGGTGGTGCTGAAGGACGACCTCGGCCTGGTGCCGCTGGTGCAGGACGGCGCCCGGCCGCTGCGGGTCGCGCTGCTCGGGCCAGCCGCCGTCGAGCCCTTCTTCCAGGGCGGCGGCTCCTCGTTCGTGCAGCCCGACCACCTCACCTACCCCGCCGACGAGCTGCGCGCCGCGCTCCCGGAAGGCTCCGAGCTGACCGTGCTGGCCGGCGCCCGCGCGCTGCACAACCCGCCGGAGCTCGACGTCGACCGGTGCACGGACCCGGTCACCGGTGCGCCCGGCCTGCGCGTCGAGCTCCTGGCCGCCGACGGCAGCACGCTCGAGGAGCGCACCGCCACCGGGTGGACCGGCTGGCTGGAGGACGTGCGGCCCGACGCCGACGCCGTCCGCCTGCGGGCGACCGTCCGGCTGGACGAGCCGGGCGCCCACGAGCTGGGCGTCGGCACCGTCGGCGTGCACCGGGTGCTCGTCGACGGCGGCGAGGTCGCCACCGGCAGCACGGTCGTCAACGAGGACGTGGTGCTCTCCTCCGGGCACAACCACCCGATCGCGGCCCTCGCCCAGGCGAGTGGCACCGCCGAGCTGGACGCGACCGTCCAGGTGGTGCACGCCGTGGGCTACGGGCACTTCGTGCGCGCCGCCCTGGTGCACCGGCTGCCCGGCCCCTCGGCCGCCGACGAGCTCGCCGCCGCCGTCGAGGCCGCTGCCGCCGCCGACGTCGCCGTCGTGCTGGTCGGCACCACCGCCGAGGTCGAGTCCGAGGGTTACGACCGGCCCGACCTGGACCTGCCCGGCAATCAGGACGAGCTCGTGCGCCGCGTCGCCGCGGCCAACCCGCGCACCGTCGTCGTCGTCAACGCGGGCGCGCCCGTGCTGCTGCCCTGGCTGAACGACGTGCCCACAGCGCTGTGGGGCTGGCTGCCCGGGCAGGAGGCGGGCACGGCGCTCGCCGACGTGCTGACCGGCGTCACCGAGCCGTCCGGCCGCCTGCCGTGGACGCTCCCCGCCCGCTTCGAGGACGTCCCGGTGCCGCACGCGCGGCCGGTGGACGGCGTCGTCGACTACACCGAGGGGACCGACGTCGGCTACCGCGCCTGGGAGCGGCGGCTGGCCGCCGCGCCGGACGCCGCCGGGCCCGATGCCGCGGGCGGCACCGCGCCGGTGCCCGCCGCGCCGTTCGGGCACGGCCTGGGCTGGACCACCTGGGAGTACGAGGACGCCGTCCTCGCCTGGGGCCAGTCCCACGACGCCCCCGCGACCCTGACCGCGTACGTGACCGTCCGGAACACCGGGTCCCGCGCGGGCCGCGAGGTGGTCCAGGTCTACGTCGAGGCACCCGCGGGCGGCCCGAGCCGCCCCGTGCGGTGGCTGGGCGGTTTCGCGGTGGCGGACGTGCCCGCCATGGGCAGCGCGACCGTCCGCGTACCAGTTCCCACCCGGGCGCTGCAGGTCTGGGACCCGCAGGCCAAGGGCTGGACCACGCCGCCGGGCACCTACCGGCTGCGTACGGGCAGGTCCGTCACGGACCTGCGCCTGACCAACGAGCTGACCGTCCGGCCCGGGGAGGAACCCGGCGCCGGAACCCAGTGATCAGACCCCATCTGTCCCGACCGGGACGAGTGCAAGGAGGCACACCGTGAGGATTCACAAGCACGTCGCCGTCGTGGCGGCCGCGGCAGCCGTCGCGCTGCTGGCAGCCTGCAGCGGCGGTGGTGGTGGCGGCACCGCCACCCAGGCGGGCGGCGGGGAGACCCTGACCGTCGGCATGCCGAACGGCGTCCAGACCGAGAACCACAGCCCGTTCGCCACGGGCTCGTCCGCGCTCTCGCTGGGCTACGCGTTCACGATCTACGAGCCGCTGATGATGCGCAACCAGGCCCGGCCCTCCGAGGACCCGGAGCCCTGGCTCGCCGACAGCATCGAGTGGAACGAGGACTTCACCGAGGCTGTCATCACGCCCCGCGAGGGCGTCACCTGGTCGGACGGGGAGGAGTTCACCGCCGACGACGTCGCGTTCTCCATCCAGCTCCGCAAGGACTTCGAGGCGCTCAACACCGGCGCCCTGCCCTATGACACGGTCGAGACCGACGGGTCCACCGTGACCGTCACGTTCACCGCCGGGCAGTTCGTCAACCAGTCCAAGCTGTACGACCTGGTCATGGTGCCCGAGCACATCTGGGCCGACGTGAAGGACCCGACCACCGACACCAACCCCGACCCCGTGGGTACCGGCCCGTACACGCTGGAGTCGTGGACGCCGCAGGCCGCCACGGTCGTGGCGCGCGACGACTACTGGGGCGGCAAGCCCGCCGTCCCCGAGATCCGGTACTCGTCGTACAACGACAACAACGCCCTGACCACGGCCCTGACCACCGGTGAGGCGCAGTGGGGCTGGACGTTCATCGCCGACTACGAGAACGTCTACATCGCCCAGGACCCGGAGCACTACCACCAGTACGCCGCCGGCGGCCTCGGCATCGACGTGCTCTACCTGAACAACGAGACCAAGCCGTTCGACGACAAGGCGTTCCGCCAGGCCCTGAACATGGTCATCGACCGCCAGGAGCTCGTCGACGTCGCCACCTCCGGCGTCAACCCGGCCCTGACCAGCGTCACCGGCCTGCCGCTGCCCGCCGGCGAGGAGTTCCTCTCGGCGGACTACGCCGACCAGGAGTACGCGGTCGACGTGGAGGGCGCGCGTGCCCTGCTGGAGGACGCCGGCTACACCTGGGAGGGCGAGAAGCTCGTCGACCCCGACGGCGACGAGGTGACGTTCGAGCTGGTCAACCCGGCCGGCTGGAACGACTACCTGACCGCCCTGGACCTCATCAAGAACTCCGCGGCCGAGCTCGGCGCCACCGCCACCGTCAACCCCGTCAACCAGGACGGCTGGTTCGCCGACATCATCCCCGGCGGCGACTTCCAGGCCACCCTGCACTGGACCGACGGCGGCGCCACCCCCTGGGACATGTACTCCGACATCATGGACGGCGCGCACTACAAGAAGCTGGGCGAGCCGGCCACGTGGAACTTCGGCCGCTTCCAGAACGACGACGCCACCCAGGCGCTCGCCGACTACGCCGCCGCCCCGGACGACGCCACGCGCACCGCGGCGCTGGACACCATCCAGAAGGTGTTCGTCGAGGAGGTGCCGGGCATCGCCATCTGGACCCGCCCGGCCACCGCGCAGTACTCGACGCAGAACTACGTGGGCTGGCCGTCCGAGGAGGACCCGTACAACCAGCCCCAGCCCACCGGTGTGCAGGCCGCCCAGATCCTGATGCACCTCAAGCCCGCGGAAGGCTGATGAGCGAGACGACACCGGTGCTGGCCGCGCACGGCCTCACCAAGCATTTCCGAGCGGGCGGGCGCCGCGTCAGCGGCCGCTCGCCCGCCCGGGCGATCCACGCCGTGGACGGCGTGGACCTCGAGCTCCACCGCGGCCAGGTCCTGGCCGTGGTGGGGGAGTCGGGCTCCGGCAAGTCCACGGTCGCCCGGCTGCTGGCCGGACTGATCCCGATCACGGGCGGGCAGGTGCTGCTCGACGGTGCCGAGGTCCGCCTGCGGGGCCGCCGGGCCTTCCGCGCGTACGTGCGACGCGTGCAGATGATCTTCCAGGACCCGTTCGGCTCCCTGAACCCGGTGCACCCCGTGCGCTACACCCTGACCCGGGCGCTGCGCCTGCACCGCAAGCAGTCCACGGGCGGCACGCTGCGCGGGCCCGAGCTGGAGGCGGCCCTCACCGAGCTGCTGGAGCGGGTGCACCTCACGCCCGCGACGCGGTACGTGGACAAGTACCCGCACGAGCTGTCCGGCGGGCAGCGGCAGCGCATCGCCATCGCGCGGGCCCTGGCCGCCGACCCGGAGGTGCTGCTCGCCGACGAGCCCGTGTCCATGCTCGACGTCTCGATCCGGCTGGGCATCCTCAACCTGCTGGCCGACCTGCGCGACCGGCTCGGGATCGCCGTCCTGTACATCACCCACGACATCGCGTCCGCCCGGTACTTCGCCGACCGCACCACCGTGCTGTACGCGGGGCAGGTCATGGAGACCGGCGACTCCGAGTCCGTGACCCAGGAGCCGCTGCACCCCTACACGCGGCTGCTCATCGCGTCCGCCCCCGACCCCGACGACCTCGCGGGGATCGGCGCCGCGGCCGTGCGGGAGCAGGGGACCGGCGGCGAGCCGCCGAGCCTCGTGGACCCGCCGCCCGGCTGCCGGTTCGCGCCGCGCTGCCCGTACGCGACCGACCTGTGCCGCACCGAGACCCCCGAGCTGATCGAGGTCGCCCCCGGGCGGTCCGCCGCCTGCTGGGGGTACAGCGAGCGGGAGGGGCGGCCCGACGTCGGGCCCGCCGTCCGGCACGCGGGTGCGAACGGCCCCGGCGCGAACAGTTCCGGCGGGAGCGGCGCCAACGGGAACGGGGAGGTGGCCGCATGAGGTTCCTGCTGCGCAGGGTCGTGTTCTACGCGCTGACCGCGTGGGCCGCGATCACCATCAACTTCTTCATCCCGCGCCTGCTGCCGGGCGACCCCGTCACGGCCCTGCTGGGCCGCATGCAGGGGCGCATCGACAGCAACGCCGAGCACTCGCTGCGCGTGCTGTTCGGCCTGGACCAGGACACGAGCCTCTGGCAGCAGTACGTCGACTACTGGGGCCTGCTCCTGCGGGGCGACCTCGGCCTGTCCTTCACGCACTTCCCGACGCCCGTGGCCGACATCGTGGCCCAGTCCCTGCCGTGGACCGTCGGGCTGGTCGGCGTCGCCACCATCATCGCGTTCGTGATCGGCTCGCTCATCGGCACGTTCCTCGGCTGGCGTCGCGGCACCTGGGCCGACGGGCTGCTGCCCGTGGCGACGTTCTTCCAGGCCGTGCCGTACTTCTGGCTGGGCCTGATCACCATCGCCGTGCTGTCCGTGAACCTCGGCTGGTTCCCGTCCAGCGGCAGTTACGACCGCGGGCTGGTGCCCTCGTTCAGCGGCGAGTTCATCGGCTCCGTCGTCTACTACGGCTTCCTGCCCGCGCTCACCGTCGTGCTGTCCTCCGTGGCCGGCTGGGTGCTCGGCATGCGCAACATGATGGTGACCGTCTCCTCGGAGGACTACGTCACCGTCGCGCACGCCAAGGGCCTGCCCGAGCGGCAGGTCATGCTCGGCTACGCCGCGCGCAACGCCGTCCTGCCGCAGGTCTCCAGCTTCGCGCTGTCCCTCGGCTTCGTCGTCGGCGGCACGCTGATCATGGAGATGGTCTTCTCCTACCAGGGCATCGGCTACACGCTCTACCAGGCCGTCTCCACCCACGACTACCCGCTGATGCAGGGCTGCTTCCTGGTCATCACCCTGTCCGTCCTCGTGGCGAACATGGTGGCCGACCTCGCCTACGCCCTGCTCGACCCCCGCACCCGGACGGAGGACCGATGAAGAACCAGCTGCTGTTCCTGCGCAACGGCAAGGTCATCACCGGCCTGGTCATCCTCGGCTTCTTCACGCTGCTGGCCCTGCTGGGCCCGTGGCTGTCGCCCTACGACCCCAACCAGGTGAGCGACGCGCTGCTCAGCCCGCCTTCCGCCACCCACTGGCTGGGCACCGACCACACCGGGCGCGACATCCTGTCCCAGATCATCGTGGGCGCTCGCGGCGTGCTCGTCGTCGGCCTGGTCGCCGGCGTGAGCGCCACCGTGGTGGGCGTGCTCGTGGGCGTGACGGCCGGGTTCGTCGGCGGGATCGGCGACGAGTCGCTGTCCGCGCTGTCGAACATGTTCCTCGTCATCCCGCAGCTGCCGCTGATCATCCTGATCGCCGCGCAGCTGCCGTCCGCCGGCGGGCTCACCGTCGCGCTGGTCATCGGGGCCACCGGCTGGGCCTGGGGTGCCCGCGTGCTGCGCGCCCAGACGCTGTCGCTGCGCAAGCGCGACTTCGTCGAGGCCGCCCGGGCAAACGGGGAGCGCACGTGGCGCCTCGTGCTCGCCGAGGTCATGCCCAACCTGACGGCCGTGATCGCCTCCGGGTTCGTGGGCACCGTGACGTTCGCGGTGCTGTCCCAGGTCACGCTGTCGTTCATCGGCATCACGCCGGTCAGCGACTGGAACTGGGGCACGATCCTGTTCTGGGCGCAGAACAACCTCGCGCTGCAGCGCGGCGCGTGGTGGTGGTTCGTGCCGGCCGGGGCGTGCATCGCGCTGCTCGGCATGGCGCTGACCCTGGTCAACTTCGGTATCGACGAGATCGTCAACCCCCGCCTGCGGTCCACCGGCCTGCACGCGCGCTCGCTGCGTCGCCGGGGCATCCGGCCGCGCGTGGGGTTCACCCCGGTGGTGCGGGAGGTGCGGTCATGAGCGCAGGTGCTGTCACGGCGGAGGACCCGGTCCTCGAGATCCGGAACCTGAGCGTCGACTACGGGTTCGGCGACGATCCGACGCACGTGCTGCGCGACGTCTCCCTGACGCTGCGCCGCGGCGAGGTGCTGGGGCTGGCGGGGGAGTCGGGCTGCGGCAAGTCGACCCTCGCCTACGCTGCGACGCGGCTGCTTGCCCCGCCGGGCCTCATCACCGGCGGCGAGGTGTGGCTCACGAACCGTGACGGCAAGCGGGCGGACCTGCTCGCCCTGTCCGACGCCGAGCTGCGGGCCGCCCGCTGGCGCGACATCGCGATCGTGTTCCAGGGCGCGATGAGCTCGCTCAACCCGGTGTTCCGCGTGGAGAAGCAGCTCGTCGACGGCATCCTGGCGCACCAGCCCCGGATCGGGCGCGCCGAGGCCCGGGAGCGGGCGGCGGAGCTGCTACGGCTCGTGGGTATCTCGGCCGACCGGCTGCGGGCCTACCCGCACCAGCTCTCCGGCGGCATGCGCCAGCGCGTGATGATCGCGATGGCGCTCGCCCTGGAGCCGCAGGTGCTCATCATGGATGAGCCCACCACGGCGCTCGACGTGGTGATGCAGCGCCAGATCCTGGAGCAGGTCATGGAGCTGCGCGAGCGGCTCGGCTTCTCCGTGGTGCTCATCACGCACGACGTGTCCCTGCTGGTCGAGGTCGCCGACCGCATCGCCGTCATGTACGCGGGCGAGATCGTGGAGACTGCGGCGGCGCGCGACGTGTACACGCACCCCCGGCACCCGTACTCCGCGGGCCTGCTCGGGTCGTTCCCCCCGCTGCACGGGCCGCGACGCGACCTCTCGGGCATCCCCGGCGCTCCGCCGGACCTGTCCCAGCGCGAGCCGGGCTGCCCGTTCGCGCCGCGGTGCCCGCACGTCATGGACGTGTGCCGCACGGAGCTGCCGGTGCTGGGCCGGACGGCGCAGGCCGAGGACGGGCGGCTGGTGGCGTGCCACCTGCACACCTCGGAGTCGGCCAAGCTGCCGGACCTGGTGGCGCGGTAGGTCTTTGACTGTCGGCGGGGTGGCCCGCCGGCGGACACGTTACGTCCTGGGGTGTGCTAGCTGAGCGTAGACAATGTCTACGCTCAGCTAGCACACCCTGCTGCGTACGCTGTACCGGCAGCACCTCTGGAAAGCGTGATGAGGGCAGCATCTGTTGTGTGCCTGAAAGCCGTGGCCGCGCTTTCAGTACTCATGCTCTTGGAGGCGTGATGGCCTACCTGGTCTTCGCGTTCGAGATCGAAGTTCAGCCCGTCGAGGGCGTCGGGCTGAACGGCAACGACGAGGTCGCACTGGAGTTCAGGGCGGCCGACGGGGCCGGTCGGACCCCTCTGGTTCGCGATCTTCAAAGGTGAGGGTGAGTCCACGGATGCGGCACAGCTGACGATCGATCCAGAGTCCCGTGCGATACCGCTGTCGGTCGTCGAGTGGGCGGTCGGGTTTGCTCGGACAAACCTGTAGTGCGGGGGTTTAGCAGCGCGGTGGGAATAGTCGCGGCGCCCTGTCGGTGTGCTTTGTGATTGTCGCCCTCCAGATCGGCAGATCACCGCACCTTTGCGCGAAGGACACCCGGACCACCCCACAACCACCACCCAAGGCCCACACCCAGGACGAGACCCCGTCCCCGGAGACGGTAGGTTCTTCTCCGTGACATCCCCGATCGACCGGATCCGACCGGCCGCCACGACAGCGCGTCAGGTCTCGGACCTCGCCGTCGCGTTCGGTCTCACCATCGCCCCAGGTCAGCCCGCTGACGCCGCGGTCACCTGCGTTGCCTCGGACAACCGGGTCGCGCAGCCGGGGGACCTGTTCGTGGCCCTGCCCGGCGCCCGGGCGCACGGTGCGCAGTTCGCCGCGGACGCCGTCGAGCGCGGGGCCACTGCGATCCTCACGGACGCGCGCGGGGCCGAGCTGATCGGGCCCGGCAGCAGTACACCGGTGCTCGTCGCCGACGACCCCCGCGGCATCCTCGGCCAGGTCGCCGCCTGGGTGCTGGGCAACCCCGCCGAGGATCTGATGACGTTCGGCGTCACCGGCACCAACGGCAAGACCACCACGACCTACCAGCTCGACCACCTGCTGCGGGCCCTGGGCTGGACGGGTGGCCTGATCGGCACCGTCGAGACGCGCTCCGGCGACCGCGTGATCGCCAGCACGCTCACCACGCCCGAGGCCGCTGACCTGCAGGCGCTGCTCGCCGCAATGCGCGAGGACCACGTGCGCACCCTCGCCATGGAGGTCTCCTCCCACGCCCTGGCGCAGCACCGCGTGGACGGCATCGTGTTCGGCGTCGCCGGGTTCACCAACCTCACGCAGGACCACCTGGACTTCCACGGCGACTTCGAGTCCTACTTCGCCACCAAGGCCGACCTGTTCACGCCCGCTCGCGCCCGCCGCGGCGTCGTCACCGTCGACGACGCCTGGGGCGAGCGCATGGCCGAGGCCGCGCAGATCCCCGTCGCCACCCTGACCACGCTGCCGGGCAAGGCCGCCGACTGGGTCGTGACGGACGTCGAGCCGCACGGCACCGGCTCGGCCTTCACGCTGACGCACCACGACGGGCGCACCCTGCGTACCTCCACCTCGCTGCCGGGCGGCTACAACGTGGCCAACGCGGCCCTCGCCGTCGTGATGGTGCTGGAGGGCGGTTCGGACATCCGCGACGTCACGGAGGCGCTGGCGGCCGCCGACGGCCTGAGCGCCACGGTGCCCGGCCGCATGGAGGTGCTGGCCACGGCCCCGCGCGTGGTCGTGGACTTCGCGCACAACACCGAGGCCCTGGAGCTCTCCCTCGCGGCCCTGCGCCCGACGACGGAGGGCAAGCTCGCCGTCGTCTTCGGCGCCACCGGCGACCGCGACCCCGGCAAGCGCCCCTTCATGGGCGCGGCCGCGGTGCACGGAGCCGACGTCGTCTATGTCACGGACGACGACCCGCACGACGAGGACCCCGCGAAGGTGCGGGTCGAGGTGCTCGCCGGCACCGGCGTCGCCGCGCCGGGCAGCACCGTCGAGACCGTGGACGACGGCGGCTCGCGTACGGTGGTGGTCCACGAGGTCGCCCCGCGCGCGGACGCCATCCGCGCCGCGATCCTGGCGGCCGGCCCGGACGACACCGTGCTGGTGGCGGGTCGCGGGCACGAGACGATCCAGGAGATCGCCGGCGTGGACCACGTGCTCGACGACCGGGTCGAGGCGCGCGCCGCGCTGGCGGCCCGCGGCGCGTGACTCGGCAGGCCGTGACCCGGCAGACGGAGCAGTACCCAGCACGCGCAACCCCAGCAGGACCCACGCAGGAGAGGACGACACAGGCATGATCGAGCTGACTGCGGCACAGGTCGCCGCAGCCACCGGCGGGCGGCTGCATGCCGACCCGGACGTCACGGTCACGGGGGCGGTGATCATCGACTCGCGCGAGGCCGGGCCGGGCGCACTGTTCGTGGCCCTGCCGGGGGAGCGGGTGGACGGGCACGACTTCGCGGGCCGCGCCGTCGCGACGGGCGCCGCGCTGGTGCTGGCGGGGCGCGAGCTCGACGGCCTGCCGACCGTCGTCGTCGACGACCCGCAGGAGGCCCTCGGCGAGCTCGCCCGGTATGTGCTGGCGACCGTCCGCGAGACGGCCGCCGACGGCGAGGCACCCCGGGTGATCGGTGTGACCGGCTCGGTCGGCAAGACCACCACCAAGGACCTGCTCGGCCAGCTCCTCACCCCCGAGGCGGGCGAGGACGCGATCATCGTCCCCACGGGCTCGTTCAACAACGAGATCGGCCTACCGCTCACGGTGCTCCGCGTCACCGGGCAGACCCGGTACCTGGTGGCCGAGATGGGCGCCGACCACATCGGCAACATCGCCTACCTCACGCGCATCGCGCCGCCCGACGTCGGCGTCGTGCTCGCCGTGGGCGTGGCCCACGTGGGCCACTTCGGCAGCGTCGAGGCCATCGCCAAGACCAAGGCCGAGATGGTCTCCGGCGTGGTCGACGGCGGCACGGTGGTGCTCAACGCCGACGACCTGCGCGTCGCCGCCATGGCCGGCCAGGCCGCCCCCGGCACGACGCTGCGGACCTTCGGCACCATCCCGTCCGCCGACGTGCGCGCCGAGGACATCACGGTCGACGCCACGGGCCGCGCGCGCTTCACGCTCCGCGTCGCCGCGTCCGCGGCTTCCTCGTCGGGCACGGCGCAGGACGGCGCAACCGGCGAGCAGCGCGCCGACGTCGCCCTCCAGCTCGTGGGCCCCCACCACGTGAGCAACGCGCTCGCGGCCGCCACGGTCGCCCTGCGCCTCGGGGTGCCCGTGGCCGACGTCGCGCAGCGGCTCTCGGCCGCCACCGCCCGCAGCCCGCACCGCATGGCCGTCACCGAGCGGCCGGACGGCGTCACCGTGATCGACGACGCGTACAACGCGAACCCCGACTCGATGAAGGCCGCCCTGCGCACCCTCGCGGTGATGGCGGGGCGCACCCGCCGCTCCGTCGCGGTGCTCGGCGAGATGCGAGAGCTTGGTGACGGCGCGCGCGCCGCGCACGACGAGATCGGCCGCCTCGTGGTACGGCTGAACGTCAAGCAGCTCGTCGTCGTGGGCGACGGCGCCTATCACATCCATGAGGGCGCCATGCAGGAGGGGTCCTGGGGGTCGGAGTCGATCTTCGTGCCCGACCTGGACGCCGCCCGCACCCTGCTGGACGAGTCGCTGGAGCCCGGCGACGTCGTGCTCGTGAAGTCCTCGCTCGGCTCCGGACTCTGGGAGCTCGGCGACCACCTGTCGATGGCTCTGACCGCTAAGGACAACAACAAGTGATCGCGATCCTGGTCAGCGCCGCGGTGGCGCTGCTCGTGGCCCTGCTGGGCACGCCGGTCTTCATCCGGTTCCTGGTCCACAAGAACTACGGCCAGTTCGTCCGCGAGGACGGCCCCACGGGGCACTTCACCAAGCGCGGTACCCCCACCATGGGCGGCGTCGTCATGATCGCGGCCACCCTGATCGGTGTCGCGGCCTCGATGCTGGTGTCGGGGCGGCTGCCGAGCGTGTCGGCGCTGCTCGCGCTGTACCTCATGGCGGGCCTCGGCCTGGTCGGGTTCCTCGACGACTTCACGAAGATCCGCAAGCAGCGGTCGCTCGGCCTGACGGCGCGCGCGAAGCTGATCGGCCAGGGCGTCGTCGGCATCTCGTTCGCCGTGCTCGCGCTGCAGTTCCCCAACGAGAACTCGCGCACCCCGGCCTCCACGAAGATCTCGTTCCTGCGCGACACCGAGTTCGACCTGGCGTTCGCCGGCGCGACCGTGGGCCTCATCCTCTTCGTGATCTGGGCCAACCTGCTGGTCTCCGCCTGGTCCAACGCGGTGAACCTGACCGACGGCCTGGACGGCCTGGCCACCGGCGTCTCGATCATCACGTTCGGTGCCTACGTGCTGGTGGGTATCTGGCAGCTCAACCAGTCGTGCCAGTTCCTGGCCACGGCCGGGCCAAGGTGTTACGAGGTGCGCGACCCGCAGGACCTCGCGATCGTCGCCGCCGCCGTCACGGGCGCCTGCGTCGGCTTCCTGTGGTGGAACGCCAACCCCGCCAAGATCTTCATGGGCGACACCGGCTCGCTCGCCCTGGGTGGCGCCCTGGCCGGCCTGTCGATCCTGAGCCGCACCGAGCTGCTGGCCGTGCTCATCGGCGGCATGTTCGTGCTCATCGTCTCGTCCGTCGTGATCCAGGTGGGCTTCTTCAAGATGACCGGCCGCCGCGTGTTCAAGATGGCGCCGCTGCAGCACCACTTCGAGCTGTCCGGGTGGGGCGAGGTGACCATCGTCATCCGGTTCTGGCTCATCGCGGGCCTGCTCGCCGGCCTCGGCATGGGCATCTTCTACGCCGAGTGGGTGGCCTCGTGACCGAGGCCCCCGGCGCCGACGGCGCCACGCACCACCCGGCCGACACCTACGGCACGGTCGAGCCGCGCGTCCCCCTGGCCGACGCTCGCGTGATCCTGGCGGGCCTCGGCGTCACCGGCCGGTCGCTCCAGCGGGTGCTCGAACCACGCGTGGCCTCCCTGGTCACCGTGGACGACAAGGCGCACGACGCCGATCACGGCGCGCTGGACGCCGAGGGTGCGGCCGCCCTCCTCGCCGAGGCCGACCTGCTCGTCGCCTCGCCGGGCTTCCCGCCGCACCACCCCCTCGTCGCCGCGGCCCTCGCCGCGGGCGTGCCCGTGTGGAGCGAGGCCGAGCTCGCGTGGCGGCTGCGCGTCAACCGCCTCGGCACCGACGAGCCGGCCGCGTGGCTCGGGATCACCGGTTCCAACGGCAAGACGACCACCGTCGAGATGCTGGCCGCGATCCTGCGGGCCGCGGGCCTGCGCACCGCCGCCGTCGGGAACGTGGGCCGCTCGCTGGTGGAGGCGGCGATGGACCCCGCGCTCGACGTGCTCGCCGTCGAGCTCTCCAGCTTCCAGCTCCACTTCACGCACACCATGTCGCTCCAGGCCGGCGCCGTGCTGAACGTGTCGGCCGACCACCTCGACTGGCACGGCTCCCTTGAGGCCTACACCCGCGACAAGGGCCGCATCTTCGAACGCGTCCAGGTCGCCTGCGTCTACAACGTCGCGGACCCGACGACCGAGGACCTCGTGCGCGAGGCCGACGTGGTCGAGGGCGCCCGCGCCGTCGGCTTCGCGGTGGGCACGCCCGGCCCGGGCGACCTCGGGCTGGTCGACGACGTCCTCGTGGACCGCGCCTTCCACGCCGACCACGACGACCCGGACCGCCGCCAGAGCGCCGCGGAGCTCGGCACGCTGGCCGACCTCACGCAGCTCGGCGACCACAACGGCGTCGTGCCCACGCACATCGTGGCGGACGCCCTGGCCGCCGCCGCGCTGGCCCGGGCGCACGGCGTGCCCGCGGTCGCCGTCCGCGACGGCCTGCGGTCCTTCGGGCCCAGCGAGCACCGCATCCAGCGGGTGGCGGAGGCGGGCGGCGTCACCTACGTGAACGACTCGAAGGCGACGAACGCGCACTCCGCGGCCGCGTCCCTGGCGGGCTTCGCGCACGGCACAGTGGTGTGGATCGCCGGCGGCCTGGCCAAGGGCGCCACGTTCGACGACCTCGTCTCCTCGCGCGCGGACCGGATGCGCGCCGCCGTCGTGATCGGGGCCGACCCGGGCCCGCTCGCCGACACGCTGGCCCGACACGCGCCCAAGGTCCCGGTTGTGGTGATCGATCCCGGTGACACTGAGACCGTGATGCGCCGGGCGGTGACGGCCGCACGCGACCTCGCCCAGGCGGGGGACACCGTGCTGCTGGCCCCGGCGGGCGCGTCGCAGGACCAGTTCGTCTCGTACGCCCAGCGCGGCGAGGAGTTCGTCCGCGTGGTGCGTGACCTCACCACCACGCGCTGAGCGCGGGAGGGGGCAGGGGATGGCCACGACGACCACCGGTCGCAGGGCGCCCGACCGGAAGGCGTCCGACCGGAAGTCACCCGACCGCCCGTGGCTCGGGCAGTGGAACTCGACGGTGACCAGCTACTACCTCCTGGTGGGCACCACCGGCCTGCTGACCGTGATCGGCCTGATCATGGTGCTCTCCAGCTCGACGGTGACCTCCATCGCGGAGGGCCAGTCGCCGTACGCGGCCTTCCTGGTCCAGGCGCAGTACGCGCTGATGGGCCTGCCCGTGCTGCTGGTCGCCGCCCACCTGCCGATCCGCTGGTACAAGCGGCTCGCGCTGCCCGCGCTCCTGGTGGCGCTGGTGCTGCTCGTCGCGGTGATCTTCCTCGGCTCCATCCGCAACGGCCAGCAGAACTGGCTCGAGCTCGGCCCGTTCTCGTTCCAGCCCTCGGAGCTGGCCAAGCTCGCGCTCGCCGTCTGGCTGGGTACCGTGCTGGGCCGCAAGCAGGCGCTGCTCGGGAGCTGGTCGCACTCGATCCTGCCCGCGGTGCCCGGCGCCGTCGCCGTCATGGGCCTCGTGCTCGCCGGGGGCGACCTCGGCACGGCGCTCGTGATGGGCCTGCTGGTGGCCGGCGCGTTCCTGGTCGCGGGTGTGCCCCTGTCCCTCATGGGGCTCGGCAGCGCGCTGGCGGCGTTCGTGGTCGGGTACGTGTTCATCCTGCAGCAGGGGTCGGGCGACCGGCTCCAGCGGATCATCGCGACCTACGGCGCCGAGTGCGACGAGACCTCGGAGTGCTACCAGTCGCTGCACGGCCTGTTCGGCCTGGGCACCGGCGGGCTGTGGGGCGTGGGCCTGGGCGGCAGCCGCGAGAAGTGGAACTACCTGCCCGAGGCGCACAACGACTTCATCTTCGCCGTGATCGGCGAGGAGCTCGGCCTGTTCGGCACGGTGCTGGTGCTCGCGCTGTTCGCCGTGCTGGGCCTGGCGATGAGCCGCGTGATCCAGCGGCACAAGGACCCGTTCGTCAAGGTGACCACGGCCGCCGTCGGCTGCTGGATCGTGGGCCAGGCGTTCGTGAACATCGGCGTGGTCATCGGGGTGCTGCCGGTGATCGGCGTGCCGCTGCCGCTGGTGTCCGCGGGCGGTTCGGCGCTGATCACCACCATGGCCGCGCTCGGGATGGTCATATCCTTCGCCCGGACGGAGCCGGGGGCTGCCAAGGCCCTCGCTGCACGCGGTAGCGTCGTCCGCAAGTCACTGGCCGTGCTGGGCGGCGCGGTCCGGAGACGGTAGAAAGGTGCACGGCGGCCTGATCTGTGACCAGATCCTGCACGGCAGGCCGCGTCGCGATCGATTCGCCCGGGCCCGGGCGACGACGAGAAGGTGATGATGAGCTCAGCAGTTGTGTCGGTGGTGCTTGCCGGAGGCGGCACCGCGGGACACGTGAACCCCCTGCTCGCGGTGGCCGACGAGGTGCGGCGCCGGGAGCCCGGCGCGCGCGTGCTCGCGCTCGGCACCACCACCGGCCTGGAGGCCGACCTCGTGCCGTCGCGCGGCTACGAGCTGCGCCCGATCCCGCGCGTCCCGCTGCCGCGCCGCCCCAGCCCCGAGCTGCTGCGGCTGCCCGGCCGGCTGACGGCGGCGGTGCGCGCCGCGGAGGACGCGATCGACGAGATCGACGCGCAGGCCGTGATCGGCTTCGGCGGGTACGTCGCCACCCCGGCCTACCTCGCGGCCAGGCGCAAGGGCGTGCCCATCGTGATCCACGAGCAGAACGCCCGGCCCGGCCTCGCCAACCGCCTCGGCGCGCGGTGGGCCGCGCGCGTGGGCCTCACCTTCGCCGGCACGCCGCTGCGTGGCGGCGTCCTCACGGGCCTGCCGCTCCGGCAGGCCATCGCAGGCCTGGTCCAGGAGCGGGAGGCCGACGCCGCGGGCGTGCGCGCCCGGGCCGCCGCCGAGCTGGGGCTGGACCCCGCGCTGCCCACCCTCGTGGTCACGGGCGGCTCGCTGGGCGCCCTGAGCCTGAACCGCGCCGTCTCGGGCGCCGCCGCCCAGATCCTCGCGGCGGGCGCGCAGGTGCTGCACCTGACGGGCAAGGGCAAGAGCGACGAGGTGCGCGAGACCGTGGCGGGTGTGGACGCCGCGCGCTACCAGGTGCGCGAGTACCTCGAGCAGATGGAGCACGCCTACGCCGTGGCCGACCTCGTCGTCTGCCGCTCCGGCGCCGGCTCCGTCGCCGAGCTGGCCGCGCTCGGCATCCCCGCCGTCTACGTGCCGCTCCCGATCGGCAACGGCGAGCAGCGGCTGAACGCCGCCCCGCTGGTCGAGGCCGGGGGCGGCCTCCTGGTGGACGACGCCGACGTCACGCCCGCCTGGGTGGCCCAGAACGTTCCCACGCTGCTCGCAGACCGCGAGCGGCTCGGTGTCATGGCGAAGGCCGCGGGGTCGGCCGGCACCAGCGACGGCGCGGCTCGTGTCGTCGATCTCGTCGAGCAAGCCGTACGGTCAGCAGGTACCGACACCACGGAGGTCAGGTCATGAGCACCACGGTCACGGATCAGATGGCGGATCAGGTCGCGAAGCTCGGCCGCGTCCACATGATCGGCATCGGCGGGGCGGGCATGTCCGTCGTCGCGCGGCTGCTCGCCGGGCGCGGCGTGGCCGTGCAGGGCTCCGACGCCGCCGAGTCGGACACGCTCGCCGCGCTGCGCGCCGAGGGCGTCCAGGTGTGGGTCGGCCACGATCCGGCCCACCTGAGCGGCGTCGACACCGTGGTGATCTCCAGCGCCGTGCACGAGGACAACCCGGAGCTGTCCGCCGCCCGGTCCCGCCGCCTCAACGTGCTGCACCGCTCGCAGGCCCTGGCTGCGCTGATGGAGGGGTCGCGCGGCGTCGCCGTCGCGGGCGCCCACGGCAAGACGACGACGTCGGCCATGGTCGCCACCATCCTGCGCGAGGCCGGCCTGGACCCGTCGTACGCGATCGGCAGCACGGTGCGCACCGCCAACGGCTCGACGCCGGGCGGCCACCTGGGCTCGTCCGACGTGCTCGTGGCGGAGGCCGACGAGTCGGACGGCTCGTTCCTCAACTACACGCCCACCATCGCGGTGGTGACCAACGTCGAGGCCGACCACCTGGACCACTACGGCACCCCGGAGGCGTTCAACGGCGCGTTCATCCGGTTCGCGCGCCGCCTGGTGCCCGAGGGCTGGCTCATCGCCTGCGCCGACGACGAGGGCTCGCTGTCCGTGGGCGCCACGATCTGCGCCACCGGCGGCCACGTCATCACCTACGGCACCAACGACACCGCCCGCGTGCGGGTCACCGACATCTCCACGACGGCGGAGGGCACCACCGCGGTGCTGCGCGGCGACGTGCTGGGCACCAACGAGCAGGTGGCCGACGGCGCCGGCGTGTCCGGCACCGTGCCCGGCATCCCGATGCGCCTGTCGGTCCCGGGCAAGCACAACGTGCTGAACGCGACCGCCGCCGTCATCGCGTCGGTGCTGCTGGGCGTGCCTGCCGAGCAGGCGGTCGCCGGGGTCGAGGCGTTCATCGGCACGGGCCGCCGCTTCGAGGAGAAGGGCCAGGCCGACGGCGTGCTCGTCGTCGACGACTACGCCCACCACCCCACGGAGATCAAGGCCGTGCTGACCGCGGCCCGCGAGATCGCCGACGGCGGCCGGGTGCTCGTGCTGTTCCAGCCCCACCTGTACTCGCGCACCAAGACGTTCGCCGACCGGTTCGCGCAGGAGCTGTCCGCCGCCGACGAGGTGGTGGTCACGGACATCTACGGGGCGCGCGAGGAGCTCGACCCGACGGTCACGCCGAACACGATCGTCGACCTCATGACCGAGCACGGCGCCGCCTACGCGGTCCCGGACCGTCTCGACGCCGCGCACGTGATCGCCGACCTCGCCCGGCCGGGCGACGTGGTGCTCACCGTGGGCGCCGGCGACGTCACCCAGCTCGGACCGGCCGTCCTCGCGCGCCTCGCGGCCCGCGTGGCGACCGGTACTCCGGGGCTGGGCGAGGACTGATGCGCCCGCCCGCGCGCCCTCGCGCCGCGGGCACGGCACGGCCGCGCCCGGCGGACCAGGGCGCGGCCGTACAGGACCATGCCCGGCAGGACCGGGCCGCTCGTGACGAGGCCCGGCGGGGCCGGGACCTGCAGGACGAGGCCCGGCGGGACCGGCCCGCTCGTGACGAGGCCCGGCGGGACCGGCCCGTCGGCGAGCGGCCGGCCGGCGGGCCGCCCGCCGGCGAGCGGCCCGAGTCCGGCCGGGCCCGGCCGGCCCGGGCAGGCTCGACCCGGCCAGGGCCGGACCGGCAGGAGCGTCCCGCGACCGGCGCGACGCCGTCGGCGGGCGGCCGGGTGGGCGTGGTCTCGGACCAGCTGGCCGACCGCCTCGCGGAGCGCACCGCGATGGCGCGCTACCGCGTGTGGCGCCGGATCGGCTGGACCGCGTTCGTGGTCGCGGTCGCCGCCGGCCTCGGGTGGGCGACGTTCTTCTCGCCGCTGTTCGCGCTCGACGCGGAGCAGGTCCGGGTCACGGGGGAGGGCACCACGGTCGACGTCGGCGAGGTGCGGGGGGCCGTGACGGACGAGGCGGGCGTGCCGCTGCCGCGCCTGGACACGGTGGGCCTGCGCGAGGAGATCCTCGCGATGAACGCCGTCAAGAACGTGCGGATCACGCGGGCCTGGCCGGACGGGCTCACGGTCGAGCTCACCTCGCGCGAGCCCGTCGCCGCGGTGCCGCAGCCGGGTGACGTGTACGCGCTGATGGACGCCGAGGGCGTCCGCGTCGCGACCGCCAAGGAGGTGCCCGAGGGCCTGCCCTCCATCGTGACCTCGCTGTCCGACGCCGGGGCCGGCCGCCGCGCCCTGGACGCGGCCCTCGCGGTGCTCGGCGCGCTGCCGCCCACGCTGGCGGCCGACATCACGACGGTGAGCGCGGCGACGCAGGACGACGTGCGGACCACGCTGTCCGACGGGCGCGTGATCCGGTGGGGGAGCGGCGCGGACGTGCCGCTCAAGACGAAGGTCGCCCAGACGCTGCTGCGGGCGGAGCCGACGGCGACGACCGTCGACGTGTCGTCGCCCGGCCTGCCGGTCACGCACTGACCAGGTCACCTGCCGGGCGGGGGCGCGTACGGACCCACGGACCGACCCACGCGGCGACCAGGAATAACATCGCTGTGATTTCTCGCGTGCATCGTTGCGCGACACGCGCAACGATGTCTTCGACACACCCCGGCGGCACACCTACCGTCGAACTCAGCAGCAACCTGACATAACTCTAACCCTCTACCTCAACCTGAGACTTTGGGAGGGATGAGAGTCGGGACTCGGGACCCGAATCGAAAGGCGACGACGTGGCAACTCCGCAGAACTACCTGGCAGTAATCAAGGTGGTCGGTATCGGCGGCGGTGGTGTGAACGCCGTCAACCGCATGATCGAGGTCGGCCTCAAGGGCGTCGAGTTCATCGCGATCAACACCGACGCACAGGCACTCCTGATGTCGGACGCCGACGTCAAGCTCGACGTCGGCCGGGAGCTCACGCGCGGCCTCGGCGCCGGCGCGGACCCCGAGGTCGGCAAGAAGGCCGCCGAGGACCACGCCGAGGAGATCGAGGACGTCCTGCGCGGCGCCGACATGGTCTTCGTCACCGCGGGCGAGGGCGGCGGCACCGGCACGGGCGGCGCCCCCGTCGTGGCGCGCATCGCACGCTCGCTCGGCGCGCTGACCGTCGGCGTGGTGACGCGCCCGTTCACGTTCGAGGGCCGGCGCCGTGCGGTCCAGGCCGAGAGCGGCATCGAGAACCTCCGTGACGAGGTCGACACGCTGATCGTCATCCCGAACGACCGGCTCCTGTCGATGTCCGACCGGAACGTGTCCGCCATTGCGGCGTTCCACTCGGCCGACCAGGTGCTGCACTCCGGTGTGCAGGGCATCACCGATCTCATCACCACGCCCGGCCTGATCAACCTCGACTTCGCCGACGTGAAGTCCGTCATGCAGGGTGCGGGCTCGGCGCTCATGGGCATCGGCTCCGCCCGCGGCGAGGACCGCGCGGTGCAGGCCGCCGAGCTGGCGATCTCGTCGCCGCTGCTCGAGGCCTCGATCGACGGTGCGCACGGCGTGCTGCTCTCGATCCAGGGTGGCAGCGACCTCGGCCTGTTCGAGGTGCACGAGGCCGCGCGCCTGGTGCAGGAGGCCGCGCACCCGGAGGCGAACATCATCTTCGGTACGGTCATCGACGACGCGCTGGGCGACGAGGTGCGGGTCACCGTCATCGCGGCCGGCTTCGACGGCGGCCTGCCCAAGGAGCGCAAGGACAACCGGGCGCTCGGCCAGGTCGCCGGTGCGGTCGCGACGGGCTCGCGCAGCCCCGCGACGGCGCCGGTCCCGCTGCCCGACGTCTCGGACGCCGCCCGCCGCGCGCCCGAGCACACGGGAGTCAACGGCATGCCGCCGTCGGTCCCGCCGTCGCACCAGCCCGCGCCCGTCTCGACGCTGCCGCGCGTGATCGACGACGAGGGTTCGGACGACGTGCCGCGCACGCTCGACGAGCCGGCGGTCGTGGTGCAGGGCTCGTTCAACCGGCAGGACGTGCACCGCGAGCAGGGCGAGCGCGTCGAGGTCCCGCCGCTGTACGACGAGAACCCGCGCCGTACGGCCGAGGACCTGGACGTCCCCGACTTCCTGAAGTGACCGGCCGGGTAACCTCACACCCGTGAGCGAAACCCGGACACTTCCAGGCGTGCACCCCGTCGACCTCGGCGACGGGGTGCACGCCTTCTTCACGTCCAGCGCGGGCGGCGTCTCGCCCGCCCCGTGGGCGGCGGCGGACGGCGGCGGCGGCCTCAACCTGGGCCTGAACGTGTCCGACAACGACGCCCGGGTCGCGGTCAACCGGGCCCGCGCCGCCGAGCGGCTCGGCGCGCCGGTCGCGTTCGCCACCCAGGTGCACGGCGACGTCGTGCTGGAGCTGGGCGCGCCCGAGCGGGCGCTGTGGGCCGCGCCCCGGCCGCCGGCCTCCGCCGGGGAGGGTGACGCGCTTGTCACCGCCGAGCGCGGGCTGGGCCTGGGGGTGCTCGTCGCGGACTGCGTGCCGGTGCTGCTCGCCGACCCGGTGGCCCGGGTGGTCGCCGTCGCGCACGCCGGGCGCAAGGGGGTGCTGGCCGGCGTGGTGCACCGAGCCCTGGACTCGCTGGTCGCCCGGGGCGCGGATCCCGCGCGCGTGCGCGCCGCCGTCGGGCCCGCGGTGTGCGGGCGGTGCTACGAGGTGCCCGCCGCGATGCGCGACGAGGTGGCCGCCGTCGTACCCGAGACGTTCGCGACCACGAGCGACGGTACGGCGGGTCTCGACCTGCCCGCCGGGGTGGTCGCCCAGCTCGCCGCCCGGGGGGTGGCGGTGACGCGGGTCGAGCGCTGCACGGTGGAGGACCCCGGGCTGTTCTCGCACCGCCGGGCGAGCGTGACCGGCGTCACGACGGGCCGACAGGCGGGCGTCGTGGCGCTGACCTGAGCCGGCTGTGGCGGATTTCCGCCAGATCCGCGACACGCCGATAACAGTGCCCTGACCTGCGAAATCACACGGATGTCGTTTTTAGCGAGCAATCGCTGAACAACTTTGGCAAAGTTGTTCGTGGCACGGCGTGTCGCACTTCCGGGTCGGATTGCGCCGGGCTACTTTTGTCAAGACGACCTCGGTCGGAGGTCAAGGTCGGACCTGTTGTACGGGCCCGCTGGGACACAGACAGAAGGACGCACAGCAGGCGACGAACGGAGAGTGAGCGATGGCCGGAGCGCTTCGCAAGACCATGCTGTATCTGGGCCTCGCCGACGATCAGGGCGAGCAGGAGTACCTCGACGAGTACGACGAGGGCCTGGAGGAGAACGTGGAGGACCACCGACACGCGCAGGTCACGCCGCTGCACCGCGATGGCGTGCCCCACCAGGCGCTCTCCACCGGGGAGCTGCGCCGCATCACGACCGTGCACCCGCGCTCGTACAACGACGCACGGAGCATCGGCGAGGCTTTCCGCGCCGGCACTCCCGTCATCATGAACCTCTCCGACATGGACGACGCCGACGCCAAGCGCCTGGTCGACTTCTCGGCCGGCCTCATCTTCGGTCTGCACGGCTCGATCGAGCGGGTGACCAACAAGGTCTTCCTGCTCTCTCCCGAGCACGTGGAGATCGCAGCCGAGGAGCAGGTCGCCACCGAGAAGCCGAACGGACGCGGCGGCTTCTACAACCAGAGCTGATCACCACGAGACCTGAGCGGGGGGCGGTCGCCACACGGCGAACGTCCCCCGCTCACGTCTGTCCCCGCACCGCATCCGGGCAGGTTCATGGGATCCGGGGTTCGAACACGTTAGGTTGTGCGTGTGGCTCTTATCCTGCAGTTCATCGGCTTCCTGCTGTGGCTCTTCATCCTGTTCCTCATCGGCCGGCTGATCTTCGACTGGGTGCAGTTCTTTGCCCGGGACTGGCGGCCGCGTGGTGTTCTGCTCGTGGTCGCCGAGGCGGTCTACACGGTCACGGACCCGCCCCTGCGGTTCCTGCGCCGGCTGATCCCGCCGCTGCGGCTGGGCCAGATCCAGCTCGACCTGGCCTTCATCGTCCTGTTCTTCGGCGTCTCGATCCTGTCCCAGCTCGTCGGTTCCTGGGCCAGGATGATCTGACGCCACCGGAAAAGTGTTGGAGATGTGCCGGTTCTCGTCGGGGTGGCGCACGATTCGTCGAGGTGAGGCACAAGAACATTGACCGATGCATGGATTCGGGCTGGGGTGACACGGCACACTCTGTGAGGAAATCGTGCCCGGGGGTGCTCCCGGTGTCCCGGGCCGATGTCGTCCGCTACCGTGGGCTTCGGCGAAGGGCGCGCGGCTTGCTAGCGCCGACGTCCGAGTTCAGCGTTCCTACGTTCTAACTTTCGAGGTGACACGATGGCACTGCTTACAGCAGAGGACATCCTCAACAAGAAGTTCTCCGCGACGAAGTTCCGCGAGGGCTACGACGTCGAGGAGGTCGACGACTTCCTCGACGAGGTCGTGCGGACGCTTACCAACGTCCAGGAGGAGAACGAAGGCCTGCGGCAGAAGGTCGCGGCCGCCGAGCGGCGCATCGCGGAGCTGTCGCGCAGCGACGCCGCCGCTCCCGCCCGTGCGCAGGCCGCGCCGGTCGCGGCGCCCGTCATGCCGACCGGCCCCGCCGGCCCCAAGGGCAACGGCCCGGAGCCCGAGTCGGCGACCGGCATGCTCCAGCTGGCGCAGAAGCTGCACGACGACTACGTGCGCTCCGGCCAGGAGGAGGGCGACCGCCTCATCACGGAGGCCAAGACCGAGGGTGCGCGCATCGTGCGCGACGCCGAGGAGACGTCGCACCGCACGCTGTCGCAGCTCGAGCAGGAGCGTTCGCTGCTGGAGCGCAAGATCGACGAGCTGCGCCTGTTCGAGCGCGACTACCGCACCCGCCTGAAGAGCTTCCTGCAGAACCTGCTGGGCGACCTGGACGCGCGGGGCTCGGCCCTGCCGCCGCGGAACAACCAGCAGTCCGGCCGGCCGGCCGAGATGGCCCAGGGCATCTGACGGCGATCTGACAGCAGAGCACCGCTCGACACGCACGGCGGCCCGGACGTCCCCACCTCACGTCCGGCCGCCGTGCGAGTTGTGCGGCATGCGCACATCATGGGGGCGCGCCACACCGGCGCGCCCCGTTGTGCGTCTGGCCGCTTGTGCTTACGCTTCGTGCACTTGACCACCGGGGGCGACCGCGAAGGGGAACCCATGACCAAGATCTCGACTGCGACGCGAGCGGCGATCAAGCAGGAGTTCCCGAACCTGACACGAGACGTGAAGAAGTTTCCCGTCCGTGACGGTGAAGAACCCTGGACCGTCCGTGAGGCGGAGGAGCTGGCCGCGCTGCTCCTCGAGGACAAGGAGCGGCTGGAGCGCGAGCTGCACGTCGCCGACCGTGAGCTGTCGGACCTGTTGCGCAACTCGGGCGACGGTGCCGGCGACGACCAGGCCGACTACGGCTCGAGCGCCCTCGAGCGCGAGCAGGAGCTGACGCTCGTCAACAACATGCGCGACCTCCTGGACCAGACGAACCACGCGCTCGACCGGATCCGGAAGGGCACCTACGCCACGTGCGAGCTGACGGACCTGCCGATCGGCAAGGCCCGGCTGCAGGCGTTCCCGAGAGCGACGCTGTCGGTCGAGGCGAAGGCGCGCGAGGAGCGCCGCGGGGCCTGAGCGGACGGCGTGACGAGGGTGTCACGCCGGACCTTGCACCGGATCCTGCACTCGATATCAATGCTGTGATGTCTGAGTTACGTGCATACCTCATGCCTTGCCATGGAGTTCGATCCTGGAATGTCGCATTTCCCTCTCCGGGTGCTCCGTGCGGCAGGTCACGTTCCGATTGACAGGGTGAATTTCACCCCGGATGCTCGTCCAGGTGAATCACACACGTGTGGTTCATCGCTATTTCGACGGACGCTATTCGAGGGGGAAACACAATGATCCGAGGATTCCGTGCAACGTGTCGTGCGGGTGCGGCCGTGGCCATGTCGGCCGGTCTGGTCGTCGCCGCGGCGACCGGCGCCAGCGCACTGACCCAGGGCGACTCGCCCGAGGCGCACGTGATCAGCTCGGCCGAGACCAGCGAGGTGCTCGGCGGGATCGACGGTGCCGTCGGCGTCGTCGGTGCCGACGGTGCGCTGGACGTGCTCGGTGCGACCCAGAACGCGGAGCTCCCCGAGGGGATCGACGGCGTGATGGTCCCCGAGGAGGTCGCCACGGCTGGTGACGTCGTCGAGATCGGTGGCGACGGCAGCTTCAACGCGCTGAACAACGTGTGCGTCGCTCCCTGGTACTGGGAGGGCCCGGGCAACGTGGGCAGCACCGCCAACCTGACCGACTACCAGGCCTGCGACGAGGGCGACGCCGTCATCGGTGGCGAGGACTCGGTCAACATCCTGAACAACGTGTGCGTCGCGCCGTGGCACTGGGACGGCCCGCTGAACCTGTTCCAGACCGGCAACGTGACCGGCTACGCCGCTTGCTGACGTTCTGACGTCAATTGACTGTCGCCGCGCGGTGACGCGGTGACGTCGCATCAGGCGAGGCCCTTTCCCGGATCCCCAGGAAAGGGCCTCGCTGCTTTGTACGCCGTCATTGCGCATTTGCGGATCTTTGTCCATTGCCTCCGTTTTTTCGCGCAGTGCCGCGCGTGGTGTTTCCACGCTCTTCCGCGGTTCTCCGGCGCGACGCCGGACGCTGGGCCGGGCAGGGCTCGCGGCATGGGAGACTTTGGCTGATGTCTACTCCCGCTGAACCCTCCGCCGTGGCCGGCGACGAGACGAGTCCCGCAGCCACGCCCTCGCCGTCCGGCAGCCGAAGGCTCGTTGCCTGGACCGGCGTGCTCGCGGCCCTCGTCCTGGCCGCCGACCAGCTCACGAAGTGGTGGGCCGAGTCCGCGCTGACGCCGAACGCCGAGCCGATCCCGCTCGTGGGTGACCTCCTCGGCCTGCGCCTCATCTACAACCCCGGCGCCGCGCTGTCGATCGCCTCGGGCTACACCTGGATCCTGACCATCGTCGTGACGGTCGTCGTGATCTTCATCGTCCGGGCGATCGGCCGCCTCGGGTCGCGGGGCTGGGCGGTCGCGCTCGGCCTGCTGCTCGGCGGCGCCGTCGGCAACCTCATCGACCGCCTGGCGCGCGAGCCCGGGTTCGCGCGCGGGCACGTCGTGGACTTCATCGACTACGCCGGCTTCTTCGTGGGCAACGTGGCCGACATCGCCGTCGTCGCCGCGGCCGTGCTGATCGCGCTGCTCTCCCTGCGGGGGATCGGCCTGGACGGCAAGCGGCACACGGATGACGAGGCCGCCGAGACGTCCGTGGACGACGTGGCGGACGACGCGCCGGGCGAGCCTTCCGGCAAGACCGCACCGAATCCGGCCGGCGAGCAGGGCGACCCCGCCTGATGGCGCTGCGCACCCTGCCCGTCCCCGACGGGCTCGCCGGCGACCGCGTCGACGCGGCGCTGGCCCGTATGCTCGGCTTCTCGCGGACACGCGCCGCGGAGCTCGCCGAGGCGGGCGCCGTATCGCTCGACGGCCGCCAGGTGGGCAAGTCGGACCGCGTGGTCGCGGGCGGCTGGCTCGAGGTGGACCTGCCGGAGGAGCGGCCCGCCGTCGAGGTCGTGGCAGAGCCCGTGCCCGGCATGGGCATCGTGTACGACGACGACGACCTGGTCGTGATCGACAAGCCGGTCGGCGTGGCGGCGCACCCGTCGCCGGGCTGGACCGGGCCCACCGTGGTCGGGGCCCTGATCGCCGCGGGCTACCGTGTCTCGACGTCGGGTGCGGCGGAGCGACAGGGGATCGTGCACCGGCTCGACGTCGGCACCTCCGGCCTCATGGTCGTGGCGAAGTCGGAGGTCGCGTACACGGGCCTCAAGCGTGCGTTCAAGGAGCGCACGGTCGACAAGGTCTACCACGCGCTCGCGCAGGGCCACCCGGACCCCACGGCGGGCACGATCGACGCGCCGATCGGCCGGCACCCCAGCTCGGACTGGAAGTTCGCGGTCACGGCGGACGGCAAGCCGTCGGTGACGCACTACGAGACGCTCGAGATGCTGTCCGCGGCCTCGCTGCTGGAGGTGCACCTGGAGACCGGGCGCACCCACCAGATCCGGGTGCACTTCGCGGCGCTGCGCCATCCGCTCGTGGGCGACCTGACCTACGGCGCCGACCCGGTGCTGGCCTCCAAGGTGGGGCTGACCCGGCAGTGGCTGCACGCGCACCGGCTGGGCTTCGAGCATCCCGTGACCGGCCGCTGGGTCGAGGTGGAGTCGCCCTACCCCGCCGATCTGGAGGCCGCGCTGGACGTGGTGCGGGGCGCCTACACGTGATGTGAGAAGTGGCTCGGCGTTGCTGGGTCGGAGTGTCGGAGAGCCGTCCTAAGATCATGGACATGCCCACCGCCACCGCTTCGAAGAGCGACGACTTCGTCCACCTCCACGTGCACACCGAATTCTCGATGCTGGACGGCGCGGCGAGAATCGGCGACCTCATGGAGGAGGTCGCGCGGCAGGGGCAGCACGCGATCGCGACGACGGACCACGGGTACCTGTTCGGCGCGCACGAGTTCTGGGCGCAGGCGCAGAAGGCGGGCATCAAGCCGATCATCGGCGTCGAGGCGTACATCACGCCAGGCACCAGCCGGTTCGACCAGACGCGTGTGCGCTACGGCGAGGCAGGCCAGGAGTCGGACGACGTCTCGGCGCGCGGTGCGTACACGCACATGACGCTGCTGAGCAAGAACAACACGGGCATGCACAACCTGTTCCGGGCGTCCTCCCTGGCCTCCCTGGAGGGCCAGATGGGCAAGTGGCCCCGCATGGACCGGGAGCTGCTGGAGAAGTACTCCGACGGGCTCATCGCGACGACCGGCTGCCCGTCGGGCGAGATCCAGACGCGGCTGCGGCTGGGCCAGTGGGACGAGGCGGTCCGGCAGGCCGGCGAGCTGCAGGACATCTTCGGCAAGGAGAACTACTACGTCGAGCTGATGGACCACGGCCTCGACATCGAGACCCGGGTCACCAAGGAGCTCCTCGAGCTGTCCAAGGTGATCGGCGCCAAGCTCGTGGCCACGAACGACCTGCACTACGTGCGCGAGGAGGACTCGACCAGCCAGGAGGCGCTGCTGGCGATCAATTCGGGCTCCACGCTGGACGACCCGAACCGCTTCAAGTTCGACGGCTCGGGCTACTACGTGAAGTCCGCCGCCGAGATGCGCAAGGTCTTCAAGGAGCTTCCCGAGGCGTGTGACAACACGCTGCTCATCGCCGAGCAGTGCGAGGTCTCGTTCGACACCTCGGCCAACTACATGCCGCGCTTCCCCGTGCCGGACGGCGAGGACGAGATCTCCTGGTTCATCAAGGAGGTCGAGGCCGGCCTGCTGCGGCGCTACCCGAACGGCTACTCGGACGCGGTGCGCAAGCAGGCCGACTACGAGGTCGAGGTCATCATCCAGATGGGCTTCCCGGGGTACTTCCTCGTGGTCGCCGACTTCATCAACTGGTCCAAGGACCAGGGCATCCGGGTGGGGCCGGGGCGCGGTTCGGCCGCCGGGTCGATGGTGTCCTACCTGATGGGCATCACCGAGCTGGACCCGCTGGAGCACGGCCTCATCTTCGAGCGCTTCCTCAACCCGGAGCGTGTCTCCATGCCCGACGTCGACGTCGACTTCGACGAGCGTCGGCGCGGTGAGGCCATCCGGTACGTCACGGAGAAGTACGGCGACGACCGCGTGGCCCAGATCGTCACCTACGGCACCATCAAGGCCAAGCAGGCCCTCAAGGACTCCGCGCGGCTGCTCGGCATGCCGTACGCCATGGGGGAGAAGCTCACCAAGGCCATGCCGCCCGCGGTGATGGGCAAGGACATCTCGCTGAGCGGCATCTTCGACCCGAAGGACAAGCGGTACTCGGAGGCGGCGGAGTTCCGCCAGGTGCACGAGGCCGACCCCGAGGCCCAGCGCGTGGTCGAGCTCGCGCGCGGTATCGAGGGCCTGAAGCGCCAGTGGGGCGTGCACGCGGCCGGCGTCATCATGTCGAGCGATCCGCTGATCGACATCATCCCGATCATGAAGCGCCCGCAGGACGGCGCCATCATCACGCAGTTCGACTATCCGACGTCCGAGGGCCTCGGCCTGATCAAGATGGACTTCCTGGGCCTGCGCAACCTCACGATCCTCGACGACGCGCTCGAGAACATCGTGATGAACGGCAAGGACCCGATCGACATCGAGAAGGTGGCGCTCGACGACAAGCCCACCTACGAGCTGCTCGCCAGCGGCAACACGCTCGGCGTGTTCCAGCTCGACGGCGGCGCCATGCGGTCCCTGCTGCGACAGATGCGGCCCGACAACTTCGAGGACGTCTCCGCTGTCATCGCCCTGTACCGGCCCGGGCCGATGGGCATGAACTCGCACATCAACTACGCGCTGCGCAAGAACGGCCAGCAGCAGATCGAGGCGATCCACTCCGAGGTCGTCGAGCCGTTCGCGGAGATCCTCGACGAGACCTACGGCCTGATCGTCTACCAGGAGCAGGTGCAGCGCGCCGCCCAGATCATGGCCGGCTACTCGCTCGGCCAGGCCGACCTCCTGCGCCGCGCCATGGGCAAGAAGAAGCCCGAGGTGCTGGCCAAGGAGTACGTCAACTTCGAGAAGGGCGCCAAGGAGAAGGGCTACAGCGCCGGAGCCATCAAGGCGGTCTGGGACACCCTGGTCCCGTTCGCCGGCTACGCCTTCAACAAGGCGCACTCCGCCGGCTACGGCCTCGTCGCCTACTGGACCGCGTACCTCAAGGCGAACTACCCCGCCGAGTACATGGCCGGCCTGCTGCAGTCCGTGGGTGACAACAAGGACAAGATGGCGCTCTACCTGAACGAGTGCCGTCGCATGGGCATCACGGTGCTCCCGCCGGACGTCAACGACTCCGCCGCCAAGTTCACGGCCGTGGGCGGCGACATCCGCTTCGGGCTCACCGGTGTGCGCAACGTGGGCCGCAACGTCGTGGACGCGATCGTCGAGGCCCGCGAGGAGAAGGGCACCTACACGTCGTTCCAGGACTTCCTGGACAAGGTCCCGGCGCCCGTCTGCAACAAGCGCACCATCGAGTCCCTGATCAAGGCCGGCGCGTTCGACTCGCTGGGCCACACGCGGCGCTCGCTCCTGGTGATCCACGAGCAGGCCGTCGACTCCGTGATCGGCGTGAAGCGCAAGGAGGCCGAGGGGCAGTTCGACCTCTTCGCCGACTTCGGCGGGGGCGGCGACGACGAGGGCATGGGCTTCTCGGTCGACGTGCCCGACCTGCCGGACTGGGAGAAGAAGCAGAAGCTCCAGTTCGAGCGCGAGATGCTCGGTCTGTACGTGAGCGACCACCCGCTGTCCGGGCTGGAGCACGTGCTGCAGCGGTCCGCCGACACCTCGATCGCCTCGCTCCTGGCCGACGAGCACCGGCCGGACAACTCGGTGGTGACCGTGGCCGGCCTGCTCACCTCGGTGCAGCGCAAGATGAGCAAGAACGGCAACCCCTGGGCCGCCGTCACGGTCGAGGACCTGGAGGGCGCCGTCGAGGTCATGTTCTTCGGCGAGACCTACCTCGCGTACTCGACGATGCTCGCCGAGGACCAGGTCGTGGTGCTGCGCGGCAAGGTCCGCCGCCGCGACGAGTCGATGTCGCTGCAGGCCATGGAGGTGGCCCTGCCCGACATCACCGTGGGCTCGGACTCGCCGCTGGCCGTGACCGTGCCGCACACCCGCGCCGTCGAGCCGGTCATCGTGCGGCTGCGCGAGGTGCTGGCCACCCATCCCGGGTCCGCCGAGGTACACGTCGCCGTGGCCGAGCCGGGCAAGCGCACCGTGATCCGCGCCGCCGACACCCTGCGGGTCGAGAAGTCGCCCGCGCTGTTCGGTGACCTCAAGGCACTGCTCGGCCAGGGCTGCCTGTCGTGACCGAGGCTCCGGGCGCGGCACCGGCCGAGACGAACCGCTACGACGAGCGCGACCACGACCGGTTCGCGCTCGTGCCCGCGGCCTACCTCTACTTCCGGCGCGAGGGTCAGGTGCTGCTCCAGCTGCGCCAGGGCACCGGCTACCGGGACGGCCACTGGGCCTGCGCGGCCGCCGGTCACGTCGAGGAGGGCGAGTCGGTGGTCGAGACCGCCGTCCGCGAGGCCCGCGAGGAGCTCGGCGTCGAGGTCGCAACCGAGGACGTCCGGCCGCTCACCGTGCTGCACCGCGGCGAGCCGGGCGGGCCCGCGATCGAGCAGCGCGTCGACTTCATGTTCGAGGTGACCCGCTGGACCGGCACGCCGTCGATCCAGGAGACCGACAAGGCCGCCGACCTGGCGTGGTTCCTGTTCGTGGGACTCCCGGACCCGGTGGTGCCGCACGAGCTGGCGGTGCTGCGCGCGGTCCACGACGCGGGCCGCCACGGCACCGAGATGCCGCGGCTGCTGACGTTCGGCTTCTGATCAGACACTCGACTCGCGAGGCGTCAGGTCAGCAGACGCCCTCTTTTGCTGACAGTGTCGAGATGTCGGCTATGCGAGTCAGGATTGTGACTTCTGAAGACGTCAGCCTGACCCCGGCTGCTGATCTGTCCTGCTCAACCTGGTGGCAGTCGCGGTCGAGAGTCTCGGGTCTGTGCAAGGACCGCTCCCGGTCGCACACATTGAGTGTATGGACTGACGCCGTTCGAGCCGTGTGGGTGAAGTGTGTCGAGTTTAGTCCCGCTTGTCTCGAAGTGTCGCTATCGTCGTCGGACAGGCCGCTCCCGGCGGGCGACACAACGATTGGGGTAACGGATGTCACGTGCCAGGCCGATCTTATTGTTGTTGGTCATCGCTCTCCTGGTCATCCCAGGAACTGCCGCTCCAGCCCAGGCGAATTGGGCTGGCGCCACGGGGGACACTGGCTGCGGTGACTTGAACAAGGCTGACAACCGCGACCATACGTACTATGAGAGCAGCTTGAGCACGGCCTTTAACGGTCCCGCGACCTACGGCCTTAATTACGTGGACAGTGTTGCCTACGTGTCGACCACCTCGGTCAGCGCTCCCACGGGCACCACAGACCAGGTCATATACGACAATGCATACACTAGCTACTGCAACCGGCCGTGGTGGCGGCCGGGGTCTGGCGGGACCATTGGCAATACCAGGTGCGTCTCAGACAACTCGGCAAACGAATGCGAAAAGCATGAGGTGCGCTTAAGTACCAGTTGGGGTAACAGCAGTTCTGCCACCCTTAGCAAGAGGCGGTCACTCGTGATTCATGAGACCGGTCATGCGCTAGGTCTCTCACACCGCAGCGTCTCGGGAGAAGTAATGCAGCCGTCGATCACTTCGATTCTGACGTTCACCTCGCATGATATCGACCATTTTGCGAGCTTGAGTTAAATGGACCGGAGAAGGTTTCGAGATGTCAACTTCTGAGGAGAGTCTATGAGGCGAGTCGAACGTTCCTTGGCGGCTCTTGTTCTTGTCTCGGCCACCCTTGCGTCGTGCTCATCATCGCAGGCGGCAGGTTCCGTCGCCTGGGAATCTGTTCTGGCGGAGCGCGCGGCCGGGACCGCCGAATCGTACGAGCCGTTCCCCGCATCGTTGACCTCCGCGATGCCGTCTACCCGCTACCTTGCGGGCGCGGACCCTGAAATCACGCTTTCGCACGCCGTGGTGACCGGCCAGTTCGTTAGATGGGCTAAGGGGACGGCGATGGTGTGGCCTGAAGGTGCCGATGATGCTGGAACGGTCGTCGATTGGGACGCAGAAGCCGACACCCGGACCATCTACCTCAAGTTTGAGGTCGATCAGGTGTTGGATGTTCGGGAAGGTACGACTGTTCCGACTGCGCCTAACACCATCACAATCACAATTGGTGTCGATGGCGACGAACCGGCGGAGGCTGTCGCAGAGAACCTCATGATCGTGGGTGAAGGTTCCAGCAGGATCCTATTCCTGCGCCCTGGAGAAAGTGGCGGCTGGACAATCTCGCTAGACTCCGCGCTAATCGGGGATGTGACTGCGAACGGTTCGATCACCATGCCGGTACTCGAGGAAGCCGCGACTGAGGACCCAGAGGGGGCACTGGCCTCGATAGCGATCGATGCAACCACCCTCGCCGACATAGAGGCCGCCGCGAGTACGGATCGCGATCTCGAGTTGAGCGACGGCTAGGTGTGATGTCCAGGGAGGTTGTTCCTGGACATCACAGGTCGAACGGCTCGCGGTCGTTGATGAGGCGCTCGGCAGGTCGCGGGGAGGTTTGACCTCCAAGATCCACCTCGCGGTCGACGGGCGCGGCCTGCCAATGAGCGTGATCCTCACGCCCGGGCAGGCCGGGGGCAACCCACAACTGCTGCCCTTGCTGGACCAGGACTCGGTCAAGCGGGACGGGCCCGGCCAGCCTCGTCAGAGGCCGGACCGGGTCCTGGCGGACAAGGCCCACTCCAGCCCCGCCACCCGCCGCGCCCTGCGAGTCCGCGGGATCGCGTTAACCAGCCCGGAGAAGAAGGACCACGCCGCCCACCGGCTCCGCAAGGGATCGGCCGGCGGACGGCTGCCCGTGTTCGAGCGGAGGTCTACAGGGGCCGCAACGTCATGGAGCGGTGCTTCAATAGGCTCAAGCGGTTCCGTGCGCTGGCCACCCGGTACACCAAACGAGCCGCTTACTACCGCACCGAACTCACGCTCGCCGCGATCGTCCTCTCGCTCCGCGATTCACCGGACACGGCCTAGTGGAACCGCCCGCGCACGGCCTCGCCGTGCGCGGGCAGGTCCTCGTCGTTGGCCACGGCCACGATGCGGTCGGCGAGCTCCTCGAGCGCGTCGCGCGTGTACTCGATCTGCTGCACCGACTTGAGGAAGGCGTGCACGCCCAGGCCGCTCGCGAAGTGCGCGGTGCCGCCGGTCGGCAGCACGTGGTTGGACCCGGCCATGTAGTCGCCGAGCGACACCGGCGACCACGGCCCCACGAAGATCGCGCCCGCGCTGTGCACGCGCGCGGCCACCCGGGCGGCGTCGGCCGTCTGGATCTCCAGGTGCTCCGCGCCGTACGCGTTCACCACGGCGAGGCCCGCCTCGACGTCGTCCACCAGGACGATCGCGGACTGCGGGCCGTCCAGGGCGCGCGCCACGCGGGTGGCGTGCTTGGTGGCCGACGCGAGGTCCTGGACCCGGGCCTCGACGGCGGAGGCGAGCTCCACCGAGTCGGTGACCAGCACGGACGCCGCCATCGGGTCATGCTCGGCCTGGCTGATCAGGTCGAGGGCCACGTGCCCGGGGTCGGCGGTGGCGTCGGCGAGCACGGCGATCTCCGTGGGTCCGGCCTCGGCGTCGATGCCCACGACGCCGCGCACCAGGCGCTTGGCCGCCGCGACGTACACGTTGCCGGGGCCGGTGATGACGTCGACCGGCTCGCACAGCGTCTCGCCGTCCTGCTCCACGCTGCCCGCGGCGCCGTACGCGAACATCGCCACGGCCTGCGCGCCACCCACGGCGTAGACCTCGTCGACGCCGAGCAGGGCGCAGGCCGCGAGGATGGTCGGGTGCGGCAGGCCGCCGTTGTCCTTCTGCGGCGGGGACGCCACGGCCAGGCCCGGCACACCCGCCTCCTGCGCGGCGACGACGTTCATCACCACCGACGACGGGTACACCGCCAGGCCGCCCGGCGCGTACAGGCCGACCCGCTGCACGGGGATCCAGCGCTGCCGCACGACGGCGCCCGGCGCGAGCTCGGTCACGTGGTTGGCGGGGAGCTGCTCCGCGTGCACCCGGCGCACGCGGCGGATCGACTCCTCCAGGCCGGCGCGGACCAGCGGGGTGAGGCTGTCGAGCGCGTCGGCCAGGGCCGACGCGGGGACCCGCAGGTGCTCGGGCGCGACGCCGTCGAACCGCAGCGCGATCTCGCGCAGGGCGGCCGCGCCGCCCTCGCGGACCTGGCGCAGCAGCGGCTCGACCACATGGACGGCCTCGTCGACCCCGACCTCGGCACGGGGCAGGACGTCGAGGAGGGCGCGGCGGCCCAGGGACCGGCCGCGGAGGTCGATGCGTTGGATCACCCGGCCAGTCTAGGGCGGCGGGCGGGAGACAATGCTGTGGTGTCCAACTCTGAGTCGAACGTCCCTGAGGTCCCGATCCGCGACGAGGTCATCCGCCTCGGCCAGTTCCTGAAGCTCGCCGACCTCGCCGAGGACGGCGCGCAGGCCCGCGACCTGATCGCCGACGGCGAGGTGCGGGTCAACGGCGAGGTCGAGACGCGCCGCGGCCGCCAGCTGGTGCGCGGCGACGTGGTGAGCGTGCTGATGCCGGCGGGCGAGGAGGCCGCGATCGTCGGCTGAGCCGGAGGTGCAGCGCAGGGTGGAGGCCGAGGAACGAGGCATGCGCCCGGAGCGGAAGCGCAGGCTCAGCCGACAGAAGGTAGAGCTGAGCTCAGGACGCCATGTACGTCGACGCCATCACCTTGTCGACCGTCACGCGCAGCACGACGCGGTCCGGGTTCGGTCCCAGCTCGCGGTAGCGGCGCGCGTAGCGGGCGACGGCGTCGGCGATCTCGGCCTCGTCCTCGCTGACGGCGATCGTGCCCTCCAGCGTGATCCACCGGCCGCCGGAGACCTGGCACAGGGCGGCGCGGGGCTGACTGCCGTCAGGCCCCGGGGCGGAGTGGCGCGCCTTGAAGGACGCGCGGTTGGTGGTGATGCGCGCGACCCCGGCGTCGGCGTCCCAGGTGAAGGCCACCGGGACCACGTGCGGCGTGCCGTCGGGGCGCAGGGTGGTCAGGGTCGCGAGGTGGCGCTCGGTGACGAAGACGAGCTGCTCGGGGTTGAGTCGGATCACGCCGCGAGTCTAGGTCGGGGAGGGTGAGCGCCCGGCGTCGGTGTGTGGTCGGGGTGTGGGTTCCCCGTATTCCCGGGGCTCCGGTATTTGGCTAGCGTTCCTGACAAATACCACGGCCCTAGGGAGTGCCATGAGACGACGTACATCGTTCCTGGCGGCGGGGATCACCGCCCTGCTGGTGACCGGACTGGCGGTACCGGTCGTCGTCGCGCAGGCCGGGCCGGTGGCCCAGGCCGCGGCCGCCGACTGCGCGGCGCCCGCCTGGGCGGAGGGCACCTCGTACGCCGCCGGTGCGCACGTGACGCACCGCGGCCGGGGCTACACGGCGCTGGTGGCGCACACCGCGTACGTGGGCGCGGGCTGGAGCCCCGACACCACGCCAAGCCTCTGGTCGGACGACGGCGCGTGCGCCACGCAGCCCGACCCCGACCCGACCGATCCCACGCCCGACCCCACCGACCCGACGCCCGACCCCGAGCCGACGCCGACGGACTGCAGCCAGCGGCCGCGCCCGTCGGGCAAGGTGCTGCAGGGCTACTGGGAGAACTGGGACGGCGCGAGCAACGGCGTGCACCCCGGCCTGGGCTGGATCCCGGTCACCGACGCCCGCATCACGCAGCACGGCTACAACGTGGCCACCCTGGCGTTCCCGGTGATCCGCTCGGACGGGACGGTGCTGTGGGAGGACGGCATGGACTCCGGGGTCCAGGTGCCGAGCCCCGAGGAGATGTGCGCCGCCAAGGAGGCCGGTCTGACCATCCTCATGTCGATCGGCGGCGCGACCGCCGGGATCGACCTGTCCTCGCAGGCCGTGGCCGACCGATTCGTCGCCACCATCGTGCCGATCCTGCGGGAGTACAACTTCGACGGCATCGACATCGACATCGAGACGGGTCTGACGGGCAGCGGCAACATCAGCCAGCTCTCGACGTCGCAGGCCAACCTCATCCGGATCATCGACGGGGTGCTCGCCGGCATGCCGGCCGGGTTCGGCCTGACGATGGCGCCCGAGACCGCGTACGTGACCGGCGGCAGCGTCACCTACGGCTCGATCTGGGGCTCCTACCTGCCGATCATCAAGAAGTACGCCGACAACGGGCGCCTCTGGTGGCTCAACATGCAGTACTACAACGGCTCGATGTACGACTGCTCCGGCAACTCGTACGCGGCCGGAACCGTGGCCGGCTTCCAGGCCCAGACGGACTGCCTGGACGACGGCCTGGTCATCCAGGGCACCACGATCCGCGTGCCGTACGAGAAGCAGGTGCCCGGGCTGCCCGCCCAGCAGGGGGCGGGCGGCGGCTACATGACGCCGGCGCTGGTCTCGCAGGCGTACGGGTCGTACAACGGGGCGCTCAAGGGCCTCATGACCTGGTCGATCAACTGGGACGGGTCGCGCGGCTGGACCTTCGCGGACAACGTCAAGGCGCTGCAGGGCCGGTAGCGCCCCCGGGGACGACGGCGCCGGGCGGGCGGACCTCGGGTCCGCCCCCCCGGCGCCGTGCGGGTCTCACGCGCCGATCGCGTCCAGCACGGCCACCTCGTCGGCGGGCAGCGTGAGCGCGGCCGCCGCGACGTTCTCGCGCAGGTGCGCCACCGACGACGTCCCGGGGATCAGCAGGATGTTCGGCGAGCGCTGCAGCAGCCAGGCCTGCGCGACGGCGGCCGGGGTGCTGCCCAGCCGGGCCGCCACGGCGTTCAGCTCCGCCGACTGGAGCGGCGAGAAGCCGCCGAGCGGGAAGTACGGCACGTACGCGATGCCCTGCTCGGCCAGCGAGTCGATCAGCGCGTCGTCGTGCCGGTTGGCGATGTTGTACATGTTCTGCACGGTCACGACCGGCGCGATCGCCTGCGCCTCGGCGACCTGCTCCGCCGTGACGGTGCTGACGCCCAGGTGGCTGATCAGCCCCTCGTCCCGCATCCGGGCGAGTGCGGTGAACTGCGGTGCGAGCGTCCCCGGCTCCGGGGCGTCGAACCCGCCGACGCGCAGGTTCACGACGTCGAGGCGGTCCAGGCCGAGGTGCTCGAGGTTCTGCTCGACCTGCCGCCGGAGCTCGTCCGGCTCGCGGCGGAACACCCAGTGCCCCTCGTCGTCGCGCACCGCGCCCACCTTGGTGACGATGTGCAGGTCCGCGGCGTAGGGGTGCAGGGCCTCGCGGATGATCTCGTTGGTGACGTGCGGGCCGTAGAAGTCGGCGGTGTCGATGTGGTTGACACCGAGCGCGACGGCCTCGCGCAGGACGGCGACCGCGGCCGCCCGGTCGGCAGGCGGGCCGAAGACGCCGGGGCCGGCGAGCTGCATGGCACCGTAGCCGACGCGGTGGAGGGTCAGGTGGTCGGCGAGCGGGAAGGTGCCGCCGGGGAGCGTCTGTGTGGTCATGGCTCCACGGTGCGGCGGTCCGGGGCGGACAGGCAGTGCCCGGACGATCCTGGGAGTACGGGGACCAGGCACGCGAACGCCGCCCGGCCTACCGTGGTGGGCATGAGCAGGGAGACCCAGCTGAGCGAGTACCTGCGGGCGCGCCGGGAGCTGGTGCGGCCCGCCGACGTCGGGCTGCCGGAGGGCGGCGTGCGGCGCGTGGCGGGCCTGCGCCGGGAGGAGGTGGCGCTGCTCGCGGGCATCAGCGCCGACTACTACCTGCGGCTGGAGCAGGGCCGCGACCGCAACCCGTCGGCGCAGGTGCTGGAGTCGCTGGCCCGGGTGCTGCTCCTGGACGAGCCGGCCACGCGCCACCTGCTGGACCTGGCGGCGCCCGCGCCGCGGACGCGGCGTCGTCGGCCGCGCCGCGAGGTGGTGCCCGCCGGGACGCTGCGGCTGCTGGAGCGCGTGGGCATCCCGGGGTACATCGAGGGGCGCTACTTCGACGTGCTCGCGGTGAACGACCTGGCGCAGGCGCTCTCGCCGACCCTGCGGGTGGGGCGCAACCGGCTCCGCGACCTGTTCCTCGACCCCACCGAGCAGGCGATGCACCCGGACTGGCCCGAGGTGGCGCCCAAGATCGTCGCCCGGTTCCGCGAGGCGGTCGGCACGGACACCGACGACGAACGTGCCGAACGGCTCGTGGGGGAGCTCTCGCTCGCCTCGGAGCGGTTCCGCACGCTCTGGGCGCGGCACGACGTGAACCTCGGGCGGCCGCACGTCACGCACATGCTGCACCCCCAGGTCGGCGAGCTGGAGCTCGACATGGAGAAGCTGTCGATCGTCGGGACCGACCGGCAGATGGTCGTGCTGCTGCACGCCGCCCCGGACTCGCCGAGCGGGGAGCGGCTGGCGCTGCTCGCGTCGCTGGCGGCGTCGGTACGTCCGGCGAGCGTGCCCGACGACGTGGCGGGCGCGCGCGCCGGGACGACGTCGGGAACACCCCGCGAATAGTGTGCCAGGCGCGTCGACTGTGGATAACCGGCTCGCGGTGTCGGTGGCTGCTCCTAGGATCGATGACGTGACCAAGGACCCCTTCGCAGACCTGCCCTTCGCCATGGAGGAGCCACCGGACGACGCCCACCTGATCGACGTCGGTGACCCGGGGCTGCCGCCGTCGGCGCGCAACACGCCCGAGGCCCAGGCGGCGAAGCTGCAGATGCTGCGTGGCCTGCTGCCCGACGGCGGCGTGGCGGCCGCGGCACCCGTCCGCCGGTGGCCGCCGGCCGAGGTAGACGAGCCGGGCGCGGAGGCGCCGGACGGGCCCGAGGGCAGCGACCGGGCAGCGGCCGAGGAAGACGGGGCAGCGGCCGAGGAGGCCGCACCGGAGGTCCGCGCGGTCCCGGCCGCGACGCCCGGCGCCTCCCTGCGCGAGGAGGCCGAGGCCGCGCTGCGGGAGCTGGTCGGCCGCGACGACGCGCGGCTGCGCGACGACCAGTGGACGGCGATCGAGGCGCTCGCGGCGTTCCACCGCCGGGCGCTCGTGGTGCAGCGCACGGGGTGGGGCAAGTCGGCCGTGTACTTCGTGGCGACCCGCCTGCTGCGGGCCCGGGGCGCCGGCCCCACGGTGATCGTCTCGCCGCTGCTGGCCCTCATGCGCGACCAGATCGCCGCCGCCTCGCGCGCCGGCATCCGGGCCGTGACGATCAACTCGGCCAACATGACCGAGTGGGACGAGGTGCACGCCTCGATCGCGCGCGGCGAGGTCGACGTGCTGCTGTGCTCGCCGGAGCGCCTGAACAACCCGGGCTTCCGCGACGAGGTGCTGCCGCGCCTGGCCGCCGACGCCGGCCTGGTGGTCATCGACGAGGCGCACTGCATCTCGGACTGGGGCCACGACTTCCGCCCCGACTACCGGCGCATCCGCACGCTCCTGGCCGACCTGCCCGCGGGCATCCCGGTGCTGGCCACCACGGCGACCGCGAACGAGCGCGTCACGGCCGACGTGGCCGAGCAGCTCGCCGTGCACGGCGACGCGGACGCCGGCGAGGACGTGCTGGTGCTCCGGGGCGGGCTCGACCGCGAGTCGCTGCACCTGGCGGTGCTCGAGCTCGGCGACCAGCCCACCCGCGTGGCCTGGCTGGCCGAGGCCCTGCAGGACATCGAGGGGTCGGGCATCGTCTACTGCCTCACGGTCTCGGCCGCGGAGCAGGTGGCCGAGCAGCTGCGCGGCTACGGCCTGGCGGTGGCCGCGTACACCGGCCGCACCGAGCCGGCGCAGCGCGAGCAGCTCGAGGCCGACCTCAAGAACGACGACGTCAAGGCGCTCGTCGCGACGTCCGCCCTGGGCATGGGCTTCGACAAGCCCGACCTGGCGTTCGTGGTGCACCTGGGCGCGCCGTCGTCGCCCATCGCGTACTACCAGCAGGTGGGCCGCGCGGGCCGTGGCGTCGACCAGGCGCTGGTGGTGCTGCTGCCCGGCACCGAGGACAAGGCGATCTGGGAGTGGTTCGGCGAGCAGGCGTTCCCCGCCGAGGGGCAGGTGCGGGCCACGCTCGACGCCCTGGCCGGCGGCGGCACCATGTCCACGGCCGTGCTGGAGACGCAGGTGGACCTGCGCCGCTCGCGCCTGGAGACCATGCTCAAGGTGCTGGACGTCGACGGCGCCGTCCGGCGCGTGAAGGGCGGCTGGGAGGCCACCGGGCAGCCCTGGTCGTACGACGCCGAGCGGTACGCGCGCGTCGCCGCGACCCGGGCCGCCGAGCAGCAGGCGATGGTCGACTACGTGAACACCCCGGGCTGCCGCATGGCCTACCTGCGCGCCCAGCTCGACGACCCCGACCTGACCCCGGGCTGGGAGTGCGGCCGCTGCGACCGCTGCGGCACCATGGCGCTGCCCGAGGCGCCCGACGCCGAGGCCGTCGCCGCCGCGCGGGCCGAGATGGACCGGCCGGGCATGGAGGTCGAGCCCCGCAAGATGTGGCCCACGGGCCTGGCGTCGATCGGCCTGGACCTCAAGGGCAAGATCCCGCCCGCCGAGCTCGCCGAGCCGGGCCGGGCCGTCGCCCGGCTCGACGGCCTCGGCTGGTCCGGGCCGCTGCGCGACCTGCTCGCCCCGAACGCGAACGACGGCGAGCTGCCCGTGCCGCTGCGCCGGGCGGCCGCGCGGGTGCTGGACGAGTGGCCGGCGCTGCGCCCGCCGGTGGAGAACGGCGAGGCGGGCGAGGGAGCCGATGGCGGCGACGTCGCGGGCGGGGCCGAGCCCGGCCCGCTCGTGATCGAGGCAGTCGTGGCGGTCCGTTCGGTCCGGCGGCCCCAGCTCTCCTTCCACCTGGCCACGGGGCTGGCCAAGTACCTGGGCGTGCCGATGATCGGTGCGGTCGGGCCGGTCGCGGGGCAGGAGGATCCCGGGCGGCACGACGTGAACTCCGCGATGCGGCTCGCCGGCGTGGCCCGGCGTCTGCAGCTCCAGCTCGGCGAGGGCGCGCTGCGGGGTCTGCCGGGTCGGTCCGTGCTGCTCGTGGACGACTACACCGACTCGGGCTGGACCCTCACGGTCGCGTCCCGGCTGCTGCGCGAGGCCGGCGCGGCAGCGGTCTACCCGTTCGTGCTGGGCGTGCGGTGACCTCTCTCGTGACCATCGCCACCCGCCCGGTGGGCGGACGGGTGCCGGGTCCGCGCCGCGCGGTTCGTAGACTGGTGCGGTGATGACCAACACCGTCGACCAGCACGGCGCGGAAGACAGCGCCACGGCGTCCGCGGTGCGGCTGCCCCTGCGCCCGGAGCTGGCGGACGAGGAGCCGTACGGCGCGCCGCAGCTCGACGTCCCGGTGCTGCTGAACGTCAACGAGAACCCGTACCCGCCCAGCGAGGACGTGGTCGCGACCATCGCCGAGGACGTGGCCCGTGCCGCCCGTGGGATGAACCGCTACCCGGACCGGGACGCCACGGTCCTGCGCCAGGACCTGGCGGACTACCTCACCCTGGAGACGGGGGTGCGCCTCGACCACTGTGACGTCTGGGCCGCGAACGGGTCCAACGAGGTCATGCTGCACGTGCTGCAGGCCTTCGGCGGCCCGGGCCGCACCGCGCTGTCGTTCGCGCCCACGTACTCGATGTACCCGGAGTACGCGCGGGACACGCACACCACCTGGGTCGTGGGCCGCCGCGAGGACGACTTCACGCTCGACCCGGAGCGCGCCACAGCGAAGATCCGCGAGGTCCGCCCGTCGGTGATCCTGCTGGCCAGCCCCAACAACCCGACCGGCACGGCGCTGCCGACGGCCACCGTCGAGGCGGTCTGCGAGGCGGCGCTCGGCGTCGACCTCGACGGCGCGCGCCCGGTCGTCGTGGTCGACGAGGCGTACGCGGAGTTCCGGCGCCCCGGGACGCCGTCGGCGGTCGCGCTGCTGGAGCGGTACCCGAACCTGGCCGTCTCGCGCACGATGTCCAAGGCGTTCGCGGCGGCCGGCGCGCGGCTCGGCTACCTGGTCGCGTCGCCCGACTTCGTGGACGCCCTGCGGATCGTGCGGCTGCCGTACCACCTGAGCGCCATCACGCAGGCCGCGGCCGGCGCCGCGCTGCGCCACCGCGAGTCGCTGATGGCGCAGGTCGCCACGCTGCGTGCCGAGCGGGACGCCACGGTCGCCTGGCTGCGCGAGCAGCGGCTCCCCGACGGCCTCCCGTTCGACGTCGCGGACACCGACGCCAACTTCGTGCTGTTCGGCACGTTCGGCGACCGGCACGCCGTGTGGCAGGGTCTGCTGGACCGCGGCGTCCTGATCCGGGAGACCGGCCCGGACGGCTGGCTGCGGGTGTCGATCGGCACGTCGTCCGAGATGGCCGCGTTCCGCGCGGCGCTCACCGAGGTACTGCGGGAGCAGGGGGAGGACCAGGCATGAGCAGGACAGCCCGCGTGGAGCGCGCCACGTCCGAGTCGAAGGTGCTGGTCGAGCTCGACCTCGACGGCACCGGGCGCACCGAGATCAGCACGAGCGTGCCGTTCTACGACCACATGCTCACGGCGCTCGGCAAGCACTCGCTGATCGACCTCACCGTGCAGGCGACCGGCGACACCCACATCGACGCCCACCACACGGTCGAGGACGTCGCGATCAGCATCGGCGAGGCGCTGCGCCTGGCGCTCGGCGACAAGGCCGGCATCTCCCGGTTCGGCGACGCGCTCGTGCCGCTCGACGAGGCGCTCGCCCAGGCGGTCGTGGACGTCTCGGGCCGGCCGTACCTGGTGCACGAGGGCGAGCCCGCGGGCCAGGAGTACCACCTCATCGGCGGGCACTTCACGGGGTCGCTGACGCGGCACGTGCTGGAGTCCATCGCACACCACGCGGGCATCTGCCTGCACGTGCGGGTGCTGTCCGGACGCGACCCCCACCACATCGTCGAAGCTCAGTTCAAGGCGCTGGCGCGTGCGCTACGCGCCGCCGTGGCCGTCGACCCCCGCGTCGACGGCATCCCGTCCACGAAGGGTGCGCTCTAGCAGCCATGTCCGACAGCCCCAGGCCCGCGAACGACGGGTCCGACAGCAGCACGCCGGCCGGCGACGACCTGCCCGACTTCGACCTCGACAACCTCGAGATCCCCGACGACCTGTCCTCCCTGACCGGCACGGGGGAGCCCGAGTTCGCCGCGATCATCACCCAGATCGCCGGCGCCGAGCCGCTCGCGGCGGCCAGCTCCCTGGCCCAGCTCGACCTGGACGCGGTCCCGACCTCGGTCGGCGCGGTCGGCGTGCTGCGCGACCGGTCGGGCGACGCGCCCGAGCGGGCCGCCGCGGCGATCTCCCAGCTCGTGCGGGGCGTCCCGCTCGTCCTGGTCACCCGCACGGGCGAGCAGATGACGGCGGTCCGGTTCGCCGACGGCGTCCGCGGCGACGAGCTCGCGCCGGGCCTCGTGCTGGGCGGCGCGCCCGAGAACGTGGTCGACCTGCTGACCGGCGCCACGGCCGTCGCGGACATCGAGGGCGTGGTCGGCTCGGACTCGATCAGCAAGTTCAAGGCGATGCGGATGCTGACCTCCGCCGCCCGCAAGGCCCGCAAGAGCATGGGCAAGGGCGAGACCGGCCCGGACAGCAAGGACGGGATCTGACCGTGGGCGCGCGCGTCGTCGTCCTCGACTACGGCTTCGGCAACGTCCGGTCCGCCGTCCGTGCCCTGGAGCGGGTGGGCGCCGAGGTGACGCTCACCGCCGACCGGGCCCTCGCGCAGGACGCGGACGGCCTGGTCGTGCCCGGCGTCGGCGCCTTCGCCGCGTGCATGGCGGGTCTGACGGCGGTGCGCGGCCACGAGGTCGTGGGCCGCCGGCTGGCCGGCAACCGCCCCGTCCTCGGCATCTGCGTGGGCATGCAGGTCATGTTCGACGCCGGGGTCGAGCACGGCGAACGCGCCGACGGCATCGGCGAGTGGCCGGGCGTCGTCGAGCGGCTGCGGGCCGACGTGGTGCCCCACATGGGCTGGTCGCCGGTCGAGGTACCGGAGGGCTCGGCCCTCTTCGCCGGGATCGAGGGCGAGCGCTTCTACTTCGTGCACTCGTACGCCGCCCAGACGTTCGCCAAGGGCCACGACGAGAACGCGGTGGGCGTCTTCACGCCGCCGCGGGTCACCTGGGCGGACCACGGCGGCCGGTTCGTCGCGGCGGTCGAGGACGGCCCGCTGGCGGCGACCCAGTTCCACCCCGAGAAGTCCGGCGACGCGGGAGCCCAGCTCCTGGAGAACTGGCTCCGCACCCTCGCTTGACCGTTGAGTGCTGGGTATGTGTCGCGCGGAGACGCTCGGCCCGCAGAGACCCAGCACCCAACACTTTCGACCGACAGAACTTGGAGAGACATGACCGACCGACTCGTGCTCCTGCCCGCCGTCGACGTGGCCGACGGCCAGGCCGTCCGCCTCGTCCAGGGAGAGGCCGGCTCGGAGACCTCGTACGGGGACCCGCTGACCGCCGCCCTGGACTGGCAGTCCGGCGGCGCCGAGTGGGTCCACCTCGTGGACCTCGACGCCGCCTTCGGGCGCGGGTCCAACGCGGAGCTGCTGGCGCGCGTGGTCGGTGAGCTGGACGTGCAGGTCGAGCTGTCGGGCGGCATCCGCGACGACGAGTCGCTGGAGCGCGCGCTGGCCACCGGCGCCCGCCGCGTCAACCTCGGCACCGCCGCCCTGGAGGACCCGGCCTGGACGGCCAAGGTCATCGCCGAGCACGGCGACCGCGTCGCCGTCGGCCTCGACGTGCGGGGCACCACGCTCGCCGCGCGCGGCTGGACCAAGGAGGGCGGCGACCTCTGGGAGGTCCTCGGCCGCCTCGACGAGGCGGGCTGCGCCCGCTACGTCGTCACCGACGTGACCAAGGACGGCACGCTGCGCGGTCCCAACGTCGACCTCCTGTCCGACGTCGCCGCGCGCACCCCCGCGCACGTCGTCGCCTCGGGCGGCATCTCCTCGCTCGACGACCTGCGGGCGCTGCGCGCCCTCGGCACCATCGAGGGCGCCGTGGTCGGCAAGGCCCTGTACGCGGGCGCCTTCACGCTCCCCGAGGCGCTCGACGTCGCGGGGCGCCCCGCAACCGGTACCGACGGGGCTGCTGAGCCCGCGGGCGACGGGGTCGCCGAGTGAAGTCCATCCAGCCGTCCAGCCAGTTCGCGGGCGACGACGGCTCGGCCGACGCCGAGCTGACCCGCCTCCTGGAGGGTCACTCGACCGGGACGGTTCCCCTGCGCGACGTCGTCGCCCGGCTGGCCGAGACCCGCGTGCTCGTGCCGGTGCTGGCCGAGGCCGGCGCCGTCGAGCAGAACGCCGACGGGCTGGCCGTGGACAAGGAGGCGTCCTCCGGCGTCGTGGCGCTGGAGGCCCCCGACGGCCGCCGCGCCCTGCCGGTCTTCACCTCCGTGGCGACCATGCAGGCGTGGCGCGCCGACGCCCGACCGGTTCCGGTCGAGGCGACCCGCGCCGCCCTGTCGGCGGTCAACGAGAACTGGGCGCTGATCGTCGTGGACCCGGCCGGGCCCGTGACGGTGCTGGTCCCGCGGCCGGCCGTATGGGCACTGGCGCAGGGCAAGCCCTGGCAGCCCGCCTTGGTGCCGCACGAGGACGGGCTCGCCGTCGACCCCGAGGTCGCGTCCGAGGTGGCGGTCGCCGCCGCACCCGTGCAGCACGTCGTGCGAGCGCACGCCGAGCCCGGCCGCAAGGCCGAGGTCGCCGTGGTGCTCGCCCTGGACCCGGGCCTGGACCGGGCCGGGCTCGACGCGGTGCTGGGGCAGGTCAACGCCCGCCTGGCGGCGTCCGAGGTGATCTCCGCACGCGTGGACTCCCTGGAGCTCCGCATCGGCGCGGCCCGCTGAAGCAGGTAGCCGGCCCAAAGAGGCGCTCCTCTTGCGTATAAGCAACATCTCTCATCATCCCGCGCTATCACAGGTGAAGAGTGAAATCATTGTTCTTCTGCCGCATGCTGACGCGAGAGTGAGAGAGCCCTGCCTGCCCACGTGTTCGTCGACGAGTCCAAGAGCGGGGACTACCTGCTGATCGCCGCCGCGATCGAGCCCGCGCGGCTGGCGACCGTCAGAAGAACGATCCGCTCGCTCGTCCTACCGGGTCAGCGCCGTCTGCACATGAAGTCCGAGAGCAGCTCCCGGCGGCGACAGATCTTGTCGGTGCTGTGCGCCGAGGGCGAATCAGCGACCATCTATCGGGCCGGGGCAGGCTACAAGAGCGACATCGACCGCCGCCGCGCGTGCCTGGACTCGATGGTCGCCGATATCGCCGCGTCCGGGCACACGAAGCTCTGCCTGGAGGCCGACGAGACGATGGATGAGCGTGACCGGCGGGACCTGGCCCGGCTGATCAAGGAGCATGCCTGTCCAGACCTGGTCTACCTGCACGAGCGCGCCGCCCAGGAGCCGCTGTTGGCGATCCCGGACGTGATCGGCTGGGCGTGGGCACGAAGCGGCGACTGGCGCCGACGGGCGTTGCCGCTGGTCGAGTCGGTCATCGAGGTCTAGAAACCGTCGTTCGTGTCCAGGCAGCGCGAAACCCGAGCGCCACAACCGTCCGGATGGGTCTCGGGTCCACTTCTCCGGGCTACTGCCCGTCGCATTGCCAAGGTTACATCGTGCCCGCCGGAGGGTCCATCGCTCCCGCTATCAGTCCGCTCAGCAGCCCTTCGCCGGCGTGAACGCCGTGTCGTCGGCCAGCATGTCCTGGAGGGTCGACAGCGGCACCAGCAGGCTGTTGTCGTCGGCCGTCTTGGCGTAGACGACGCCGATCACCCGGCCCTGGTCGTCCAGCGCGGCCGACCCGGAGGACCCGGGCTCGACGGGGGCGTCCGTGAGGAGCACCTCGCCGAGGTTGGCGTTCAGCGGGTCCCGGGTGGTGCCCATGACCTCGCCCTCGGTGACGGTGAGCTCGCCGCCCGCGGGGTAGCCCACCACGGTGACGTGGTCGCCCCGCTCCGGGTCGGACCTCGCGAGCTCCGGGTGCGACGGCAGCGGGTCGGTCGTGCGGACCACCGCGAGGTCCGCGAGGCCGGCGGTCGAGGTGGCGCCGACGGTGATGTCGTGCCCGTCGTAGGTGCTGACCTCCAGGTCCTTCGAGTCCGCGACCACGTGCTTGTTGGTGATCAGCGTGTGCTCGTCGATCGCGAAGCCCGAACCGGTCGACAGCTCCTCGCAGCCCACGTTGCGGATCCGGACCGCCATCCGCTCGACGGCGTCGAACCCGTCCGGGCTCAGCGCGTCCCCGCCGGCGGCGGGGGACAGGTCCACCGGCGTGGACGGCACGATGTCGCTCGGCACGGGGTCCGGCAGGGGCGGCAGCACGCCGCACCCGCCGAGCGTCCCGGTCAGGACGAGTCCCGCGAGGACGGCGCGCGAACGGGCGCTCCACCTCACTGGCGCAGCTCCCGCTGCAGGGCCTCGTTGGCGTCCTCCGCGTCGGCGCACAACGCGTTGACCTCCCGCTCGTAGCGGGCCAGGTCGGCGGGCTCGTACTGGTCGGCCTCCTTGAGGTAGCCGACGAGCTGCTCCTGGCCCGACACGCACTGCCCCAGCGCCGAGGCCACGGTGGCCGCGGCCCCGCTGACCTGCGTCTGGTAGTCGAGGACCTGCTGCGAGGCGACGTTCTCGTCACCGAGCTGCGCCTTCTCGTTCGCGAGGTCCGTGATCCGCGACGTCGCCGTGGAGAGCTGGTCCCGTGCCGCCTCCAGCTCGGAGTTCGCGCCGTCGAGCTGCATCCGCAGCGACGCGACCTCGTCGGCGTAGCCGTGCGCTTCGGCCTCCCAGTCGGAGGCCGTGCGCTGCCAGCGGACCGTCGTCAGCCACAGGTAGGCGCCGACGGCGATGGTCGCCACCAGCACGATGGCGAGCACCCGGGAACCACCCCGACGGGGCCGCGGCGCCCGCCCCGGTTCCGGTACCGCCTCGACGGGAACCTCGGACATCAGACGACGGAACCCGTGTACTTCTCGCCCGGCCCCTCGCCCGGCGCGTCAGGGATCACCGACGCCTCCCGGAACGCGAGCTGGAGGCTGCGCAGGCCGTCGCGCAGCGAGCGGGCGTGCTGGTTGCCGATGTCGGGGGCGCTCGCGACCACCAGCGCGGCCAGCGCCGTGATCAGCTTGCGCGCCTCGTCGAGGTCCTTGAGCTCCTCGGCGTCGTCGCCCTCGGCCAGGCCGCACTTGACCGCAGCGGCGCTCATCAGGTGGACGGCGGCCGTGGTGATGACCTCGACCGCTGCGACCTCCGCGATGTCCCGCGTGGCCTGGTCAGGACCCACCGGAGCCTCGATGCCGGTGGGTGTCTCGTCGCTCGTGCTCATGGGGACCATCCTTTCATCCCCCCGGGGGTGCGGACGCCCACCGGAGTCCCACCGGGGACCCCGTCCGACACCTGCCGAACGCCCTCCCGACGAGGGCGCGACTCTGGGTTAGCCTGCGTGCGTTCAACGGTGAAACAGGGGAGGCCCTTTCGATGCACGACGACATCACACTGACCACCGGGCGCGCACACCGCGTGCTGACCGAACGGATCTGGCCCGCGGTCCACGAGACGTCGGTCCCGCTCGAGGTCGAGTGGCACGCCCTGCCGGGGGAGCCGATCCCGCCGGCCGAGGGCCTGGCCCTCGCGATGCAGCCGTACGAGGTGGGCACCCTGTGGGGCCCGGCCTGGGGCACCACCTGGTTCCGGCTGACGGGCACCGTGCCCGCAGAGTGGGCCGGACGCACCGTCGAGGCCGTGGTCGACCTCGGGTTCGACGTCGACCGGACCGGGTTCCAGGCCGAGGCGCTGGTCTACACGCCGGACGGCAGCCCGGTGAAGTCGATCAACCCCCGCAACCAGCACGTGCCCGTGGCCGACGCCGCGGCCGGCGGCGAGCGCGTCGAGCTCTACCTGGAGGCGGCGTCCAACCCCGTGCTGCTCGGGCACAACGTCTTCGAGCGGACGACGGAGGGCGACACCGCCACCTCGTCCCCGCACCCCCTGTACACGACCCGGCGCATCGACCTCGCGATCTTCGAGTCCGAGGTGCACGACCTCGCCCTCGACGTCGAGGTGCTGCTGGAGCTCCAGGCCGAGCTGCCCACCGGCCCGCGCCGGATGCGCATCCTGCAGGCGCTCGACGACGCCCTCGACGTGCTCGACCTCCAGCGCATCCCCGAGACCGCCGCCGCGGCCCGGGCGGCGCTCGCGGACGTGCTCGCCAGCCCCGCCGAGCACAGCGCCCACGAGATCTCCGCCGTCGGCCACGCCCACATCGACTCCGCCTGGCTGTGGCCCGTGCGGGAGACGATCCGCAAGGTCGCGCGCACGACGTCGTCCATGGCCGACCTCATCGGCCGCACCGACGACTTCGTGTACGGCATGTCGTCCGCGCAGCAGTACGCGTGGGTCAAGGAGCACCGGCCCGAGGTGTGGGCCAGGGTCAAGGAGGCCGTCGCGTCCGGCCGGTTCCTGCCGCTGGGCGGCATGTGGGTCGAGTCCGACACGGTGATGCCGTCGGGCGAGGCGCTGGTACGCCAGTTCTCCCAGGGGCAGCGGTTCTTCGAGCGGGAGTTCGGGCAGCGGTCGCACGGCGTGTGGCTGCCGGACTCGTTCGGCTACTCGCCGGCCCTGCCGCAGCTCGTCCGCCGCGCCGGGTTCGACTGGTTCTTCACGCAGAAGATCTCCTGGAACCAGGTCAACGTCTTCCCGCACCACACGTTCTGGTGGGAGGGCATCGACGGCTCGCGCGTGCTGACACACTTCCCGCCGATGGACACCTACAACTCGCAGCTCTCGGGCGACGAGCTCGCCAGGGCGACCCGCCAGTTCCGCGAGTCGCGGCGCGCCACGGGCTCGATCGCGCCCGTCGGCTACGGCGACGGCGGCGGCGGCACCACCCGCGAGATGACCGGCCGGGCGAAGCGGCTCGCGAGCCTGGAGGGCAGCGCCAAGGTGCGCTGGGAGCACCCGGACGCGTTCTTCGAGCGCGCCCGCGCGGAGCTGGCCGCGTCCGGGACGGATGACAGCGCTGTCTGGGTGGGCGAGCTGTACCTGGAGCTGCACCGCGCGACGCTGACCTCGCAGCACCGGACCAAGCAGGGCAACCGCCGCAACGAGCAGCTCCTGGTCGAGGCCGAGGCGTGGGCGGCCACGGCGTCGGCCCGCACCGGGGCGGACTACCCCTACGAGGAGCTCGACTCGCTGTGGCAGCAGGTCCTGCTGCTCCAGTTCCACGACATCCTGCCCGGCACGTCCATCGCCTGGGTGCACCGCGAGGCGGTGGCGCAGCACGCGGCGATCACGGAGGCGGCGCAGGCGATCATCGAGCGCTCCCTGCGGACCCTGGTCGGCGAGGGCGACGTGGCGCTGCGGGCCAACCCCGCGGTGTTCGCGCAGGCGGGCGTGCCGGCCCTCGGCGTGGCCCCGGCGTCCGCCCCGGCGGCGGCGTCGAGCACCCTGGAGGAGCTGCCCGACGGCGGGTACGTGCTGGCCAACGAGCTGGTCCGGGTCACGCTGGACGCCGCGGGTCACGTGACGTCCGCCGTCGACCTGGCCACCGGCCGCGACGCGGTGGCGCCCGGCCGCGTGGCGAACGTGCTGCAGCTGCACCAGGACTTCCCGAACAAGTGGGACGCCTGGGACGTGGACCGGTTCTACCGCAATTCCGTGACCGACCTGCGCGAGGCCGAGAAGGTCACCGGCGCCGTGGAGGACGGCGTGGCCGTGGTGGCCGTGCACCGGCAGTTCTCGGCGTCCAGCCTGGACCAGGTGATCACGCTCGCGCCGGGCAGCCGCACCCTGGAGGTGGACCTGCGGACGGACTGGCACGAGACGGAGAAGTTCCTCAAGGTCGCCTTCCCGCTCGACGTGCGGGCCGAGCACGTGGCCGCCGAGACGCAGTTCGGCTTCCACAAGCGGGTCACGCACACCAACACGAGCTGGGAAGCCGCCAAGTTCGAGACGTCGATGCACAAGTGGCTGCTGGCCGAGGAGCCGGGCTTCGGCGTCGGGCTCGTCAACGACTCGTCGTACGCCTACGACGTGACGCGCGAGGTGTCCGAGCAGGGCGTGGCGCCGGCGCCGGGCGCGCCCGAGGTGACGACGACCGTGCGGCTGTCGCTGCTGCGGGCGCCGCGCTTCCCCGACCCGGAGACCGACCAGGGCCTCCAGACCCACCGGTACGGCCTGGTCGTCGGCGCCGACACCGCCGTGGCGACCGAGGCGGGCGCGACCTTCGGCGCCCGGACCCGGGAGCTGCGCGGGGCGAGCGGCGTCGAGCCGCTGGTCGGCGTGTCCGGCGGCGTGACGCTGTCGGCCGTCAAGCTCGCCGACGACCGGACGGGCGACCTCGTGGTGCGCGTGTACGAGGCCCACGGCCGCCGCGCGTCGGGCACCGTGACGGTGGCGGCGCCGGTGAGCGGGGCACGGACCGTCAGCCTCATCGAGGACGACGTCGAGGGCGGCGCCGTCGAGGTCACGGCGGACGGCGCCGTCACGGTCGAGCTGAGCCCGTTCGAGGTGCGCACGCTGCGCTTCGCGCCGGCGTAGCGCCGGCCTGGCCGGACCGGCAGTTCACCCGGGTGAGCTGCCGGCCCGGCCGGTCCGGGCACCCTGCCACCCGTAGGCTCGGCAGCGGCGACATCGACCCCAGACGCGACGCGGCCTCTGCCGGAAGGAACTGTCCATGATCATCACGAGGTTCGGGGCCGCGGCGACGGCCCTGGCCGTTCTGGGCGCCCTGGGCGGCTGCACCCTCGGCGGCGGAGGTGCGGCGGATCCGGACGGCGGCGCGCAGGACGTGACGGGCGAGGTCACGCTGCAGACGTGGTCGCTCAAGCCCCGCTTCACCGACTACGTCCAGGACGTCATCGCCGACTTCGAGCGGGAGTACCCGGGGACCGAGGTGCTCTGGCTCGACCAGCCCGGCGACGGCTACTCGGAGACGGTGCTCGCGCAGGCCGCCGCCGGCGAGCTGCCCGACGTCACGAACCTGCCGCCCGACTTCGCGCTCGCGCTGGCCCGCGAGGGCCTGCTCACCGACCTGACGACGGTCGACGACACCCTGGAGGACACCTACGTGCCCGGGGCGCTGGCCGCCTACCGGTACGCGGGCCTGGAGGGCACGTTCGGCTTCCCGTGGTACCTGACCACGGACCTGAACTACTGGAACAGCGCGATGTTCCAGGACGCGGGGCTCGACGCGGCCGTGCCGCCGACCAACCTCGACGAGCTCGTCACCCAGGCGCGGATCATGCACGACGCGACCGGCGCGTACCTCATGAGCCGCAAGCCCGGCGTGGGCGACTTCGCCGCGGCCGGCATCCCCGTGCTGTCCGACGACGGCACCGAGTTCACGTTCAACACCCCCGAGGCGGCCGCGCTGCTCGACGTCTACCGGGACGCCTACGCCGAGGGCCTCATGCCCGACGACGTGCTCACGGACGCCTACCTCGGCAACAGCCAGCTCTTCGCGGAGGGCAAGGTGGCCTGGTCGACGGGCGGCGGCAACTTCATCAACAGCGTGCTGGAGAGCAACCCGGCGCTGGAGGGCAAGATCACCTCCTCGCCGTACATGGGCGCCACGCCGCTGTACGTCCAAGGCCTGTCGGTCTCGAGCGCGTCCGCGAACCTGCCGACAGCGGTGGCACTGGCCCGGTACGTCACGAACGCCGTCAACCAGGAGGCGTTCTCGGCCGAGGTGCCGGGCGTGTTCCCGTCCACGGAGGCCTCGCAGGAGAACCCGGACCTCGCGCAGAGCGACGGCACGCCGCAGGGCGACGCCAAGGCGATCGCGTTCAGCAACCTCACCACGGCGCGGGTGCTGCAGCCCGTCGAGATCAGCGAGGCCATGACCACCGTCATCAACCAGCAGCTCGCGGCGGCGATCACGGGCGACAAGACGTCGTCGGAGGCCCTCGACGCCGCCGTCGACGAGTGCAACAAGCTGCTCGCCGACCAGTGAGACCAACCAGGGCGCCTCGCGCCCGCGACGAAAGGCCAACTGCAATCGTCCACGACTCCGACGTCGCCGCGCCCGCTGCGACGACAGCGCTGTCAGAGGCTCGCGCATGACCGGGCCCGCCCACGTCCCCGCCGGCCGGCCCGGCGCCGGCCTGACCAGCGAGCACGCCACCCGCGTGCGGCACCGCGGCGAGGGCCGCACCGTGCTGCTCGACGGGCTGGACGTCCCGGTCGAGGCCGGCACCGAGCTGCGCTACGCCGTCCTGCCCGTGCTCGACGAGAAGCTCACCTACCGCTCCACCTACGTGGCGCTCGACCTGCTGCTCGACGACGGCACGTGGCTCTCCGCGACCGACCCCGGCCGCGACCTGCTGGACCAGCACGGGATGCCCGCGACCGCCGTCGGGCAGGGGGAGGCCCGCATCCTGGTGCCCGACCACTGGAACCTGGTCCGCGTGGACCTGGGCCCCGTGGCCCGGGCGCTGCCGGGCCGCCGCGTGCGCGCGGCCGCCGCCGTGACCGCCGCGCCCGACCGCGGGCGCACCGAGGCGTGGTTCGACACGGTGTCGGTGGCGCCGCGCGTCGCGCGCACGGTCAACGGCCGTGCGGACCTCGTGGACACCCGGCGCGGCACCCACTCCTCGGGCGCCTACTCGCGGGGCAACAACGTGCCCGCGGCCGCTGTGCCGAACGGCTTCACGATGTGGGTCCCGCTCACCGACGCCGCCTCCGAGCGCTGGCTGTACTCCTGGGCCGCGCACAACGGACCGGACAACCGGCCGCGGCTGCAGGGCGTGGGCATCTCGCACGAGCCGAGCCCGTGGATGGGGGACCGCGACCAGCTCGCGTTCCACCTCGTGCCCGCGGGCTCGGCGGGCGCCGACGGCGTGCCCGACGCCGGCCTCGACGCCCGTTCGATCGGCTTCTCGCACGACGACGAGACCGCGCGGCCGCACCGGTACGACGTCGGCCTGGACGGCGGCGCGCGCGTGGCGGTCGCGGCGTCCGACCACGGCGGCGTGCTCCGGTTCACGTTCCCGCCCGGCGCCACGGCGGGGCACCTGCTGATCGACGCCGTGGGTGACTCCCGGGCGGACGGCCCGCCCGTCTCCGTCACCGTGCACGACGACGGCACGCTCAGCGGCTGGTCCGACCACGGCAGCCCGCTGTCGGTGGGCCGCAGCCGCATGTACGTCGTGGGCCGGATCTCCCGCCGGGTCCTGCGCACGGGCCGCGCCCGCGGGCGGGACCACGCGACGTACGCGACGGTGGCCCTGGAGGGTGCCTCCGCGGCGGGTCGCACCGTCGAGGTGCGCGTGGCGACGTCGTACATCAGCGAGGAGCTGGCCTGGCTCGCGCTGGAGCGCGAGGTGTCCGGGACGTTCGAGGAGGTCGCCGACGCCGCCCGCGCGCAGTGGGAGGAGCGCCTCGGCGTGCTCGACGTCGAGGGCGCCTCCGAGGAGCAGCAGGTCACGCTGTACTCGAACCTGTACCGGCTCAACCTGTACCCGTCGTCGTACACCGAGGTCGGGGCCGACGGCGCGCCCGTGCACGCCTCGCCCGTGCTCGACGGCGCCCCGGTGGTGCCCGGCGAGATGTTCGTCAACCACGGGTTCTGGGACACCTACCGCACCTGCTGGCCGGCCTACGCGCTGCTGTACCCGGAGGTCGCGGGCCGGCTCGCCGACGGGTTCGTGCAGCAGTACCGGGAGGGCGGCTGGGTCGCCCGCTGGTCGTCGCCCGGCTACGCGGACCTGATGACGGGCACGTCGTCCGACGTCGCCTTCGCCGATCTGTACCTGCGCGGCGTGGACCTGCCCGACCCGCTCGTGACCTACGACGCCGGGCTGCGCAACGCCACGGCGCTGCCCACCCGGTCCGGCGTCGGGCGCAAGGGCCAGGACTTCGCCCTCACGCACGGCTGGGTGCCGCGGGACGTCGAGGAGTCGGTGTCGTGGAGCCTGGAGGGCTACATCAACGACGCCGGGCTGGCCCGGATGGCGCAGGCGCTCGCGGAGGCCCCCGGGACCCCGGACGAGCGCCGTCGTTCCCTGCGCGACGAGGCCGCCTACCTGCGGCAGAGCGCGCTCGGGTACGTGCACCTCTTCGACGCCGCCACGGGATTCTTCCGCGGCCGCGCCCGGGACGGTGCCTTCGACCCGGCCCCGTTCGACCCGGACGCGTGGGGCGGCGACTACACCGAGTCCGACGCCTGGAACTTCCTGTTCCACCCCGTGCACGACGGTGCGGGGCTGGCCGCCCTGCACGGCGGGCGCGCCGGGCTGGAGCGGCTGCTGGAGCGGTTCTTCGCCGCGCCCGAGCGGGCCGACAAGCCCGGCAGCTACGGCACCCCGATCCACGAGATGTTCGAGGCGCGTGACGTGCGCCTGGGCCAGCTCGGGCAGTCGAACCAGGTGTCGCACCACATCGCCTGGACGTGGTCGGTCGCCGGGCGGCCGGACCGCACCCAGGAGGTCGTGCGCGAGATCCTGACGCGGCTGTGGACCGGCAACGACATCGGGCAGGGGTACCACGGCGACGAGGACAACGGCGAGATGTCGGCCTGGTACGTGCTGGCCGCCCTCGGGCTGTACCCGCTGGAGATCGGCTCACCGCGCTGGGCGGTCACGTCGCCGCTGTTCGACCGGGCGGTGGTGCACCGGCCCGACGGTGACCTCGTGATCGAGGCGCCGGGTGCGGCCGAGCGGGTGTACGTGGCGGGGCTCGAGGTGTCGGCTGGTGCTGGTGCTGGTGCTGGTGCTGGTGCTGGTGCTGGTGCTGGTGCTGGCCGGGTCGTGGTCGAGCCGTCGGTCGACAACGCCGACCTCGTCGGGGGAGCGACCCTCCGCTTCGCCCTGTCGGACGTGCCGACGCGCTGGGGTGTGCCCGCGGACGACGGCGAGCCGGCTGCTGCGGGTGCGGGTGCCGCGGTTGGTGCCGGCGCACCCGGTGCCGCTGGCGCAGGTACAGGCACCGACTCCGCGGGTGTCGCCGGCGCCGCCGTCGTCGGAGCTGATGCTGCCGGTGCGCTCCGGCCGGCGTCCGACCGGCCGTGGCGGCGTGCCGACGGCGGCTGGCGCGGCGCCGAGGGCGACGTCCTGCCGCACCTGACCGACGGCGACCTCACGACGTCGGCGGAGGTGGACGGCACCCTTGAGTGGGTGCCCGCAGCAGACGCCCCGGCAGGCGCGGTGCTGCGCGCCTACACGCTGACCTCGGGCCCGTCCCCCGAGACGGCGGCCTCGGAGTCGGCGGCGGCCTCGGAGTCGGCGGCGGCCTCGGAGTCGGCGGCGGCCTCGGAGTCGGCGGTGGCAGCGGCGTCGGCGGACGGAGCGGGGACGGGGCAGCCGCCGTCTGCCTGGCGACTGGTCGCGGCCGACGGCCGGGTACTCGACGAGCGGTCCGGCGAGGAGTGGCGCTGGCCCGGCCAGCTGCGTCCCTTCGTGCTCGACGAGCCCGTTCCGCTGACCGCCGTCCGGCTGGAGCTCGCCGAGCCGGCCGCCCTGGCCCAGATTGAACTCCTCCTGGACTAGCCGCACGCCGGAGTGCGCTTCTGCCCCGTCATTGCGCCCGAAACCAGCCTGGTTCCGGGCCCAATGACGGGGTAGAAGCGCACCTCCGTTCGGTACCCTCCCGCCTTCCGTGTGCTCCCGCCTTCCGTGCCCTCCGGCCTACCGCGCCCTCCGGCGTCGATGAGATCGGTCGGTTGCCTTGAAATCGGTCGGTTGCGTCGAGATCGGTCGATCGACCGACCGGTCTCGAGGCAACGGACCGAACTCATGGAGCGGCCACCGCAGCCGCCCGCCGCGCAGCCCGCCTGCCGCGCAGCCCGCCCGCCGCGCAGCCCGCCCGCCGCGCGCCCCGCCCGCTCCACGCCGGAGCCCCCAGGTCCCGGGATGTGAGATCTGGGCAAGGATCATTGACTTCTATGGGTTCCATTCGTATCTTCTGTGACATCGAGACCAACCGCACTTATCCGATCGGAGAGATGTAGAAAGCCTCGACAGGTCATGAGTTCCGACGCGAAGCCCCGGCTGGTCGGACGGCAACCCCCCGCGCGGGTGGGTGCCCCGGGTGAGGACCAGGTCCACCGCCGCCGGCGGATGACAACACGCGTCGCTCGCCGCTGGGCGAGCAGGTGAGGAGAACGACGATGACCCGGAGCGCTGCCCCCGCCGTCCACGTGTCCCTGCCGACCCGGAACGTCACCGTGCGGGCTGGTGCTGCCCCGCGCGAGCACATGTGTTGTCGCTGACCCCGACAGCCCCGACGCGCTGACCGGCCGCCACAGGCGCCACCGGCCCGCCGCCCGGACCTCCTCTCGGCGTCGCACGCCGAGCCCCGGCCGCCTCCGGCCCTCACGTCCCTGACCGGACGCCTCACTCCTGCCCTCTGGCAGCCACGCTCCCGGGCGACCCCTGGACGCCGTCGCGCACCCTGCGCGCCGGCCGGGTCCCCCGGGCGCCGTCGCGCAGCCGCAGCCCGAACGGAGCCCCGCCGTGCCGTACCCGTCGCAGCCCACGTCCCTCGCCTCCACCTCCTCCCGTCCCGTCGTGCTCGGCGTGGACCTCACCTCCGCCGGAGCCCGTCCGGGCGCGCACCGTGCACGCGGCCCGGTCGCGCCGCGCCCGTTCGACGGCGAGCGGTTCCTGCACCTCGTGCGGACCGCCGACCGCGGCCTGCTCGACTTCGTCAGCCTCGACGAGGGCTTCCTGCTCCACCCGGGCCGCAGCCAGGTCACGGGGCGGCTGGACACGGCCGTCGCGGCGGCCCGGGCCGCGCGGGTCACGACCGGCATCGGGCTGGTCGCCGCCGTCGACACGGTGCACGTCGAGGCGGCCCACGCCGCCGTCGCGCTGAGCAGCATCGACCGCGCGAGCAGCGGCCGGGCCGGCTGGCAGGCCGTGCGGCAGAGCAAGCTCCCCGAGGCGGACGACGCGTGGGCCGGCCGGGTCGAGCTGGGCATCCGCTCCGTGACCCAGGTGTGGACGGGCCGTCCCGGCAGCGGGGCGGGCGCGGTCGAGCTCGACGCCGAGGGCCGGTTCCGCGTGGACCACGACGGCATCCGGTTCGCCGTCCGGGGCCGCCCGGCCGCCGGCACGGACGACGCCCTGCCGCAGACGCCCCCGCCCGTCGTCGTCCGCGTGCGCTCCGAGGCGAGCGCGGCGCTCGCCGGCCGTACCGCCGACGTCGCGCGGATCACCGTCACCGACGCCGCGCACGCGGTGCGGCTGCGCCGGCTCGTGCGGGACTCAGCGCTGTCCGCCGGGCGCGACCCCGAGGAGCTGCGCGTGCTCGCCGAGGTCTACGTGGTGCTCGCGCAGGAGCGGGCCAGTGCGCGCGCACGCCTCGAGCTCGTCGAGGCCCTGGAGGGCACGGCGGTCATGGGCGACGGGCTGGTCGTCGCCGACACGCCCGACGAGCTCGCGACCCTGATCGCCGACTGGACCACCGTCGGCGCCGTCGACGGGTTCCTGCTGCGGCCGTCGTCGCTGAGCTCCGACCTCGACACGATCACCGACCACCTGGTGCCCGCGCTCCAGCACGCGGGCCTGTTCCGCACCGAGCGGACGGCGACCACGCTGCGCGGCTCGCTCGGGCTGTCGGACGCCGAGGCCGCCGAGCGGGCGCTGCCCACGGGCCGGCTCCTGAGCGCCTGACCATCCGACGAACCACGCACCACCCGGAGGAGACCACCATGACCACCCCTGAGCCGCAGACCCCCGAGCTGCACACCCCCGAGCCGCAGACCCCCGAGCCGCAGACCCCCGAGCCGCAGACCCCCGAGCTGCAGACCCCCGCAGCCGCGGGCGCCAAGGTCGCCGCCGGCGCCCTGCTGATCGACGTCCGCTCGGCCGCGGGCCGCGCCTCGGCGGGCGAGATCCCGGGCGCCACGCTCGCCGACCGCACCAACCTGGACGCGCTGTTCGGGCCGTCCGACCACCCCGCGATCACCCTCGACACGCCCGTCGTGGTCGTGTGCGGCTCGGTCAACGGCTCCGGCCCCGTCGCCGAGGCGCTCGCGGCCCGCGGCTACACGAACGTGTCGCACGTCGACGGCGGGTTCCCCGCGTGGAAGGAGGCCGGGCTGCCCGCGACGGAAGCGGCAGACCAGCCGGCGACCGAGGCGGACCAGCCCGCGACCGCCGGGGCAGACCAGCCCGCGGCGGCGCCGAGCGCGGCGCCATGACGATCGCGCACGACGTCCGGGCGGCAGGTTCGGGCAGCGGCACGGTCGGCGGCACGGCGAGCGTCGTGGTCCGGCGGGTGCGGGACGACGAGCACCGGGCCGTCGCCGAGGTGCTCGTGACCGCCTACACGCACGACTTCGAGATCAGCGACAGCTACCGTCACTCGCTCGGGGCGGTCAGCCGCTGGGCGAGCGAGCACGAGGTCTGGGTCGCGGTACCGGCCGGCGAGGCGGGTGCGGGCGACGCCACGCGGGTGCTGGGTGTCGTCGTCACCCCGGCGCTCGGCGGGCCGGCGCTGTCGGCGCTCGCCCAGGACGGCGAGCTCGACTTCCGCCTGCTCGCCACGCACCCCGACGCCCGCGGGGGCGGCGTGGGCGAGACGCTCGTGCGGCACGTGATCGGGCTCGCGCGCGACCGCGGCGCCCGCCGGGTCGTCATGAACTCCGGCGACCAGATGCGTGCGGCCCACCGCCTCTACGAGCGGCTCGGCTTCGGGCGCCTTCCCGAGCGCGAGACGCGCGTCGTCGAGACGAAGCAGGGGCCGACGCGCCTGCTCGCCTTCGGCCTCGACATCGCCGACACCGACGCCCCGGCCGACACGCGGGACGGTCGGCCATGACCGGCTTCGCCACCCGGCAGGTGCACGCGCGCAGCACGGGGCGGGACGACGCCGGGCGTGCCACCGGCGCGGTCGACGTCGTCCCGTCCGACTCCGCGCCGTCGGCCCGCGTGGTCCCGCGGGCCACGCCCGTCTACCTGACCGCAGGGTTCGAGTTCGAGGAGTGGGAGCAGGCCGCCGGGCACTTCGGCGCGGGCGAGGGGTTCGCCTACACGCGCACCGGCAACCCGACCACGGCCGCCGTCGAGCAGCGGATCGCCGCCCTGGAGGGCGGCACCGACGCCCTGTTCCTGGCCAGCGGCCAGGCGGCCGTCACCGTCGCCCTGCTCGGCCTGGTGGAGGCCGGCCAGCGCGTGCTCGCCGCGTCCAGCATCTACGAGGGCACGCGCGGGCTGCTCCTGGAGAACCTGCCGCGCCTCGGCATCGAGGCCGACTTCGTGGACGACGCCGCCGACCCCGCCGCCTGGGAGCGCGCGATCCGCCCCGAGACGCGCGTGCTGTTCCTGGAGTCGATACCGAACGCGCGCAACGACCTGCCCGACCTGGCGGCGGTGGCCGACGTCGCGCACGCCCACGGGCTCGTGCTCGTCGTGGACAACACGCTGGCCACGCCGTACCTGCTGCGGCCCATCGAGCACGGCGCCGACGTCGTGGTGCACTCCGCCAGCAAGTTCCTGGCGGGGCACGGCTCGGTGCTGGGCGGCGTCGTCGTCGACTCCGGGACGTTCGATCCGCGCGCCGCGGGCGCGCTCTACCCGCACCTCGTGGCGCCCAGCCGCACGGGCGGGCCGAGCGTGGCCGACCGGCACGGCGGGAACGCGCGCCTGGCGTACCTGCGCGAGACCGTGGCGCCCCGGTTCGGCCCCACGCCGTCGCCGCTGAACGCGTTCCTCGTGGGCCAGGGCATCGAGACCCTGTCGCTGCGGGTGGCACGGCAGAGCGCCGCGGCGCTCGAGGTCGCGCGCTGGCTGGCGTTCCGCCCGGAGGTGGCGTCGGTGGACTACTCCGGGCTGGACTCCAGCCCGTCGCATGCGCTGGCCAAGCGGTACCTGCCGGACGGTCAGGGCTCCGTCTTCACCTTCACGCTGCACGGCGGGGCCGCCGCTGCGCGGGCCCTGGTCGAGGCCGTCCAGGTCTTCACGCACATGACCCACATCGGCGACGTCCGCTCGCTCGTGCTGCACCCCGCCAGCACCAGCCACGTGCTGCGCACGCCCGCCGAGCGGGCCGCCGCGGGCGTCCACCCCGGGACGCTGCGCCTGTCCGTCGGCATCGAGGACCTGCCCGACCTGCTCGCGGACCTCGACCGCGGCCTCAGGTCGGCGGACGAAGCCGCCCGGAACGCCGCGGCCGGCACACCCGACGCGAACAGCACCCCACGCAAGGAGACACCATGACCCGCCGGCAGCACCTCGGCTGGTTCCTGGCCCGCGGCTTCGGGCCGCACGGCTGGGGCCACGACTACCTGGACTGGAACTACGACTGGACCCGGCCCGACCTCTACGTCGAGTCGGCCCGCGCCCTGGAGCAGGCGGGCGTGGACCTGCTGATCATCGAGGACGCCCCGTCGCTCGGCAGCCCGGAGACCATCGACCTGCGCGTGCGGCAGGCGTTCGGCGGCCCCAAGCACGACCCGCTGCTGCTGGCCCCGTACCTGTTCGCCGCGACGCAGCACCTCGGCGTCGTGCCGACGGTCAACCCGGCGGCCGTGCTGCCCTACACCGGTGCGCGGCAGCTCGCGACGCTCCAGCACCTGTCGGGCGGACGGTTCGGCCTCAACCTGGTGACGGACACGGGCAGCGCGCGGCACTTCTCGGACGCACCGCCGCTGGGGCACGACGCGGCGTACGACCGCGCCGAGGAGTGGCTCGACGGCGTCCGCTCGCTGTGGCGCTCCTGGGACGACGGCGCGCTGGTCGCCGACCCGGGCGCCGTCGGGCCGGGCGGTGCGCGGACCGGGGGCCGGTACGCGGACGGGCGCCTGCTGCGCCCGGTGCGGCACCGCGGCGAGCACTACGCGTTCGACGGCCCGCTCAACGCCCTTCCGTTCGCCGGCGGGGCCGACGGCGAGCCCGTGATCGTCTCGCCCGGCGGCTCGGACCGGGGGCTGGCGTTCGCCGGCGCGAACAGCGACGTCCAGCTCGCGCTCGCACCCTTGACGGAGCGCAGCGTGCGCGACTACCGGGCCCGGGTGCACGCCGCGGCGCGCGCGTCCGGCCGGGCGCCGGAGCACGTCAAGGTGCTGTTCGCGATCAAGCCCGTGCTCGTGTCCAGCCCGCAGGAGGCCGACCGCCTGGTCGCGGCGTCGGCGGACCCGGACGACGGCACGCTGCTGCGCATCGCCGAGCAGCAGTCCAGCGACCTGGAGACCGACCTGACGGCGCTCGGCCTCGACAAGCCGCTACCCACGGGCCTGTTCGGCGACCACGTCTCGCACGGGTCCATCAAGCGGCTGGTCGGCGAGCACGACCTCGCGACCACGCCGCTGCGCGTGCTGCTCGGTGGGCTCGCCCGCCTGGGCCGCATCGCCGACCGCTCGGGCTGGGTGGGCACCGCCGGCGAGCTTGCCGACCTCATCGAGGAGCTGGGGGAGTGGGGCAACGACGGCGTGCTGCTGTGGGGTGACCTGCACCCCGTCACCGTGCACCGCACGCTCGACGAGCTGGTCCCGATCCTGCGCCGCCGCGGCATCCTGCGCACGGAGTGGGCCGACGGCGGCCTGCGGGCCAACCTCCGCGCGTTCTGACCGGGGTCGGCCCGTCTCCGCGGAAGTGCGCTTCTACCCCGCCATTCGGCCCGAAACAGGCTCGTTTCGGGCCGAATGGCGGGGTAGAAGCGCGCTCTCCGGGGCGGCCGCGGCAGACCGGCTACGCCGCGCCGACGGCGGCCGTCGCGCGGCGGGTGAGCGGGGCGCGCAGCCCCAGGTGCTCGCGCAGCGTGGTCCCCGTGTACGACGTCGGGTAGGCGCCGCGCTCCTGCAGCTCGGGCACCACCCGGTCGACGATGTCGTCCAGGCCGGACGGCACGATCCACGGGCTGATGTTGAACCCGTCGACGGCCCCGGTGCGCACCCAGCGGATCAGCTCCTCGGCCACGGCGGACGGCGTCCCCTGGAACCCGCGCTCGCTGCTGTTGCGGACCACGAGCTCGCGGATCGACAGGTGCTCGGCCTCCGCCAACGCCCGCCACCGCGCCGCGATCTCGCGGGTCCGCGCGCCCGTCGTGGCCGAGCCGCGCTCGCCGCCGAGCTCCTCGACCACCGGGTCGTGCGCGGGCAGCGGGCCGTCCGGGTCGTAGCCCGACAGGTCCTCGCCCCAGATGTTGCCGACGATCGAGAGCGCCGTGGCCGGGGTGACCTGGTTCCAGCGCACCCAGCGGGCCTTCTCCTCGGCGTCGGCGGGCGTGTCGCCCACGATGACGCCGGTGCCCGGGAAGATCTTGACGTCGTCCTCGGGGCGGCCCGCGGCCACCGTCCGGCGGCGGATGTCGGCGGCGAACTCCAGCGCCTCGGCCAGCACCGAGCCGTGCCGCGAGAAGATGACGTCCGCGTTGGCGGCCGCGAAGTCCCGGCCCTGCGGCGAGTCGCCCGCCTGGAAGATGATCGGGTGCCCCTGCGGGCTGCGCGGCGTGGTCGGGTCGAGCTCGACGTCGAACAGGTCGCTGTGCGCGGACACGTGCGCGACCGCCCCGCTGAACGCGTCGCTGCCGCCCGTGTCCGGGAAGGCGTCCCAGATCTGGCGGGCGACGTCGAGCTGCCCCTGTGCCCGGTCGTAGCGCAGGGCGTGGTCGAGGTAGCCGCCGCGGCGGAAGTTGGCCCCGGTCCAGGCGTTGTCCGTGGTCACGACGTTCCAGGCGGCCCGGCCGCCGGAGAGCACGTCCAGGCTCTGCAGCCGCCGGGCCAGGTCGGCCGGGTCGTTGTACGTGGTGTTCTGGGTGGCGACCAGGCCGATGTGCGTGGTGATCGCAGCCAGCGCGGCGAGCTGCGTGATCGCGTCCGGGCGGCCCACCACGTCGAGATCGTGCAGGACGCCGCGCGACTCCCGCAGCCGCAGGCCCTCACCGAGGAAGAACGCGTCGAACAGCCCGCGCTCCGCCGTCCGGATCACGCGCTCGAAGGTGGCGAAGTCGGTCTGCGACCCGGACTCCGGGTCGGACCAGATCGTGGTGTGGTTGACACCCTGGAAGAAGACGCCGAAGTGCACCTGGGCGTCGGGGCGGGTCACGGGGTGATCGGTCACGGGCAGGTCGGTCATGGCGGTCTCCTCAGGCGCTGGCCGCGTCCGCCGGGACGCGGGTGTCGTAACGGTTGGCGGGGCGCGGCAGCCCGAGGGACTCGCGCAGCGTGGCACCGGCGCGCGGCGGCGCCGTGAGCCGGGCGGCGCGCAGGGCGGGCAGCACGTCGCGCGCGAGCACGGGCAGGTCGACGTCGAGGACGGCGGGCAGCAGCCGCACGCCGTCGACCGGGCGGCGTCCGTCCGGGCCCGGGGTGGCGAGCTCGGTGAGCAGGGCGACCAGCCCGGCGGCGTCGCCCGCGTAGCGCAGGGCGCGCGTGTCCCACGGCGAGCGGACGCCGGCGGGCGTGCTGGCGTCCAGCACCGCGAGCCGGTCCGCGCCGGTGCGGCCGCCGGCGTCGAGCACCACCTCGAGGTCGACGCCGGCCAGCGGCGAGTGCTCGCGCGCGGCGGTCGCGTTGCCGCGGGCCGTGCCGACCCCGGAGCCGCCGACCAGCGCGACGTCGACCAGGCGCTCGGCGCTGTCGCCCCTGCCTGTCCCGGAGCCGGTCCCGGTCCCGGACCCGCTGTCGGTGCCGGACCGGCCGAGCGCCGCCGGCACGTCGCCGTCGGCGGCCAGCACCACGAGCTGACCCTGGGGCGGCCGGGGCGTGATGAGCGGGCCCTTGACCGAGAAGGTCTCGCCGACGAAGTCGACGTGGTGGATCCGGTCGCGGTCGACGTACCGCCCGGTGGCGACGTCACGGATCACGGCGTCGTCCTCCCACGAGTCCCACAGGTCCCGGACCACCCGCACGACGTCGCGCGCCTCGCGGGTCACGTCGCCCACCACGGGGCGGCCGTAGGCGTCGGCCGTCGCGGCGTCGCGCGTGACCGCGGTGAGCCAGCCGGCGCGGCCGGCCGCCGCGATGTCCAGCGACGCGAGCTGCGCCGCGACGTGGAAGGGCTCCGGGTAGGTGGTCGGCACCTGCGGCACCAGGCCGATCGCCGTCGTCGTGCGGGAGACGAAGGCGGCGCGGGTGACGGACTCCAGGCGGGCGGACGACGGCGAACCGGGGACCGCCGGGAGCAGCGCGTCCGTGAAGGAGACGAAGGTGAGGCCGGCGTGCTCGGCCTGCCGGACCGTGCGGGCCAGCCGGGCGCCGGACACGAGGTCGGCGCCCGCGAGGCGCGCGACGACGGCGGCCGCCGGGTGCGCGCCCGCGCCGTCGGCGTCGAGCCCGACGAAGAAGGGCGAAGGGGGCTGTGGAGCGGACAAGAGAACCTCCGATGTCGTCGCGGCGCACCCCCGCGGACCTGCCGCGGACGCCGACCGCGCGCAACATAGCCCCGCTCGCGCCGCGCGCAATGGCCCTGCCGGATCGTCTCGCCATCCGGTCGCCGTTCACCCGCCTCCACACCCCACACGCCCGCCGGACGATGTTGACCACAGCAGTTGCTGCCAGAGATGAGTGCACTCTGGCAGTAACTGCTGTGGTCGACACCGACGGGCGTGGCGCGGGCGCGGGAATGAGACGGGAAAAAATCCGACGAGTCAACCAATCCGGCAAAGAGTCCATATAGTGGGCGGGCGGCGTCCGCAGCCCTGTCACCGGGCGCGACAGCGCCGCGGTCCTCCTGTCCGGGGAGTGAGACGGCGAACTGGGGCATTGACGCAGGACGCGCGACGTGAGTGTCTGGCCTTCCGTCCACCCCACGGAGCACTCATGACAGCCATCGACGCCTTTCTGGTCACCACCCCGACCGAGACAGCTCCCGCACCGTCGGCCCGCCGGCCGACCCGGATCAGCCGAGCACCGCGGGCCCACCAGCCCGGTACCACATCCGAGATCGCGCGCGACGAGGCGCACGACGCCACGCACGACCCCGACCGGCACCCCGGGTCGCCCGAGCACGCCGGGCGGCTCGCCGCCGCGCGCGTCCAGGTCGCCGCCCGCTACGGCGTGACCCCGCGCCGCGCCGACACCGCGGCCCCGCAGGTCTCCGCGACCGTCGCCGCCGCGGCCGACCTCCCGCGGTCCGTGCTGGACGTCCAGCTCGCACACCGCTCGGTCCGGCGGTTCCTGCCCGGGCCGCTGCCGCCCTCCGTGCTGCCCACCCTGGTGGCGGCCGCGCAGTCCGCGCCCACGACGTCGAACCTCCAGCTCTGGAGCGTGGTGGCCGTCACCGACCCGGCCCGCCTCGCCCGCGTGGCCGGGCTGTCCGGCGAACAGGCGCACGTCCGGGACGCGTCGCTCCTGCTGGTGTGGGTGGCCGACGTCGCCCGCGTCCGCACCCTCGCCGAGCGCCGGAACACGGCCGTGCACGCGACGGGGTACCTGGAGACGACGGTCACCGCGTACCTCGACGCGGCGCTCGCCGCCCAGAACGCCATGGTGGCCGCCGAGTCGCTCGGGCTCGGCACCGTCTACATCGGCGGGGTCCGCGACCGGCCCGAGGAGCTCGCGGCCGAGCTGCGGCTGCCCCGGGGCACCGCGCCGGTGGTGGGTCTCGTCGTCGGGCGCCCCGACCCGGCCCGCCCGGGACGGGTCAAGCCCCGGCTGCCGCAGGCCGTGGTGCTGCACCACGAGACCTATGACACGGCGCGCCAGCTCCGTCCGCTGGCGGCCTACGAGAAGCGCATGACCGACTTCTACCGCGAGGAGGGGCTCGACGGCGGCTGGATCGGACGCGCCCTGACCAGGCTGCGCGGGCCCGGTGCCCTGCGCGGGCGGGACCGGCTGCGGTCGGCGCTGGCCGCGCTCGGCATGCCGTCCTGGTGACCCGCCGCCTCGTCCGGGCGTCTCGCCATGCGAGAGCCTGCGGGCGTCCCTTGCCGGCGGCGGGGCGGGGTGGTCGGCTGCGGGCATGACCACTGCCAGCAGTCCCACCCCGCCCGTCCCCACCCGCACCCTGGGTTCCGGCCCGCACGCCCTGACCGTCTCGGCGATCGGGTTCGGTGGCATGTCCGTCGCCGACTCGTACGGCCCGGCCGACGCCGCCGAGGCCGAGGCGGTGCTGCTGCGCGCGCTCGACCTCGGCGTCACCCTGATCGACACCGCCGACGTCTACGGACACGGCCGCAACGAGGAGCTGATCGGGCGCGTGCTGGGCCCGCAGCGCGACCGGATCGTGCTGGCGAGCAAGCTCGGTCTGCCGCCGGCGGGCGGCCACCCCGACGGCCGGCCCGTCGACGGGCGCCCCGAGTACGTGCGCCACGCGATCGACCGTTCCCTGGCCCGCCTGGGCACCGATCACCTCGACCTGTACTACCTGCACCGGGTGGACCCGCAGGTTCCGGTCGAGGAGACCGTCGGCGCGCTGGGCGAGCTGGTCACGGCGGGCAAGGTGCGGGCGGTCGGGCTGTCCGAGGCCGGCGCCGAGACCGTGCGGCGCGCCCACGCCGTGCACCCGATCACGGCCGTGCAGAGCGAGTACTCGCTCTGGACCCGCGACCCGGAGGACGCCGTCCTGCCCGCGCTGCGGGAGCTCGGTATCGGGTTCGTGCCGTTCTCCCCGCTGGGCCGCGGCATCCTGACAGGCACCGTCGACTCGACCGACACGCTCGCCGCCGACGACGTGCGCCGCAGCCACGCCCGCTACGCCGGCGAGGCGTTCGAGCACAACCGCGCGCTGGTGCGGTCCCTGGAGTCGCTGGCCGCGGAGCGCGGCGTCACCACGGCCCAGCTCGCCCTGGCGTGGCTGCTCGCGCAGGGCGACGACGTGGTGCCCATCCCCGGCACCAAGCGGCTGCGGTACCTGGAGCAGAACGTCGCGGCGGCCTCGCTGACCCTGTCGGCCGACGACGTCGCGGCGATCGGCGCGGTCATCCCGCGCGAGGCCGTCCAGGGCGTCCGGCACCCCCGCCCGGACCTCCTGGAGGCGTGACCGGGGGCGCCGGAGCGCTGGCCGGGCATCGTGACCCCGGCCGGCGCTCCGGCGCTCGCGTCAGATCGTCGTGTCGTCGCCGATGCGGTGGTACGCGCGGTTCTTGTACACCAGGGGAGATGCTGCGGGCTCGCCGCCGGCCTCCGTGAGGCTGGACGCCAGAGCACGCAGCGAGACGAGGTAGCTGTCGCCGATCGGCGTGCGCTGCACCACCCGGGCCCGGAACCAGGACACCGCGCCGTCGATGACCGGCTCGCCCGTGGGCAGCGGCGTCCAGCCGCCGTCGGCGAACCGGTCGATGCCGCTGGTGGCGAAGCGGGCGGAGACGTCGTCCTGATGATCGGCGAGGAAGCTGACCGCCAGCGTGCTGGCCTCGGAGATCGCGGGCCACGACGACGAGGTCGAGGCGAGGGAGAACGCGAGCAGCGGCGGAGCCGCGGAGACCGAGATGACGGACGTGGCGGTGAAGCCGACGGGCCGGTCCTCGTGCAGCAGCGCGACGACGGCGACGCCGGCCGGGTGGTTGCGGAAGACCGTCTTGAACTCGTCGGGGCTGAGCTGGGGCTCGTCCTGCTGGGCCAAGAGCTCCTCCAGGGCGGACAGGTCGATGTTCTCGGCGGTCATCGCGCGACCTCCTCGACGCCGGCACCGGCCGGGACGCCGGCACCCACTCCGGCCGGAACCCGCGCCGGGACGACGACGCCGGGGCCCGTCGCCCGCCGCAGCGGCTCGCCGGCCCGGCTCAGCCAGGCGCCGATCACGCCGTCGAGGTCGGCGAGCTGGCTCTCCGTGACGGTCAGCGAGCGGGCCGGCACCACGGCGCCCAGCTCGACGAGCACGGGCCGCAGGTGCACCTCCCCGGCCAGCGCGTGCGCGGGGTTGCCCGAGACCACGAGCGGGACGGCGACCACGCCGGCCAGGCCGTCGGGGCCGTACAGGTCGAGGAAGGCCTTGAGCAGGCCGGTGTAGGCCGCCTTGTAGACGGGCGTGGCGATCACGGCGACGGTGGCGCCGGCGAGGCGCTCCTTCGCGGCGTCGGCCTCGGGGTGCTCGGCGGCGAGGATCTGGTCGGCGAACGTGGCCAGGTCGATCGTCGCGACGTCGTCGATGCCCAGGTGCGCGGCGATCCGGTGCGCCGCCGCCTCGGCGGCGCGCGGGGTGCGCGACCCGGGACGGGGGTTCCCGGAGACGATCACGACGGTGGGTGCGGGCGGGGCGGTGGTCGGTGCGGTCGGTGCGGTCGGTGAGGTCATGGGAGGGCTCCTCGCAACGTGTTGAGCTCGGTGGTCGCGCGGTGGGCGGTTGACCGTGAGGGAGGTATAGGCGGCGAATCGGAGGATGACCAGGAGGAGACCCGGACTTCTCACTATCCGGACCGTTCCCTGGACGGAGCGCCGGCCGAAGGCGCGCGCCAACCCCTTCCCGTCACGATGGAACTCGCCCTGCCGGTCGCAGATTCCCGTGCTGCCCGCGCCGCGGGCTGCACCCGGCGGTCGGCAAAACGTCAGGTGGTCGGCAGCTCGAGCTGCCGACCACCTGACCAACTACCGACCGTCTGACGTCCTACCGACCACCCACGACGTCCGCCACGTGCGCGAACCAGGACTCCCGGCCGCCGCCGTCGTACCCCACGGAGTTGAAGTACTCCCAGCCGAAGACGCCGCCGAAGTCCGGGTGCCGGTCCACCAGGGTGCCGACCGTGGCGTCGAACGTGGCCGGGTCCACGTACCCGCTGCAGTTGCCGGGGTTGGTCACGGTGCCCGCCACGACGCGGCCCGGCGTGAAGCCGTTGGCGAGGATCTGGTCGTACACCGTCGTGGTGCGCAGGTCGCCCCAGCCGCAGTAGAACTGGGTGTTGTACCAGTCGATCCGGTCGCCGGCCTGCCGCTCCAGCTCGGCGTAGGAGAACCCGCCCGAGAAGCTGCTGCGGCCTGCCATGTCGGTGGCGACGGGTGTCAGGGTGACCACGAAGTCCGGGCCGAAGTCGGCCCGGAGCGCGTCGACCAGGTGGATCGTGTCGGCCAGGGAGAACGTCTCCTCGATGTCGAGGTCCACGCCGTCGAGGTCGTGGGCGCGCAGGAAGTCGCGCAGCACCGGGTAGAACCGGTCGAAGTCCTCCCGCAGGTAGCGGTAGGTGCCGGGGGCGGCGCCGCCGAGGAACGCGCTGACCGTGACCCCCTGGTCCTGCATGGTCGCGAGGTCGTCCCACATGACGCCGAGCTCGGCGTGGTCGGCCGGGAGGTCGTTCACCGTGAGGGACGCGTCGGCGTTCAGGTGGATCGCGCCCACGTTGACGTCCGTGACCGAGCCGAGCAGCGGCTTGGGGTCCACGTAGCGGCGGACGCCGTCCGAGCCGGTCTCGTAGATCGTCTGGTAGAAGGCGATGACCCGGTGGTCGGCAGCGGTGGCCGACGCCGGCTCCTGCGTCTCTTCGAGGGCGGTGCCCGCGGGGCCCGCGGCGGCGGTCAGTGCCAGCAGGCCGGCCGTCAGCGCGGCGCCCAGTCGGACGAGCGATCGGGACATCGGTGACTCCCTTTCTCCAGACGATCCCGGGCGGTGCACCGCCGAAACGCTTACGGAGCACCCCTGGGACCGTAGGCGGCCCCTCCGCCGTCGGACAAGGAGGACCGACGCACCATGGGGATATCCCTCATGCCGGTACGGCAGAGGCCGGGCCCCCTCGCGGGGAGCCCGGCCTCGGCGTCGTGCGGAAGCGTGCAGGGGAGCGTCAGGAGGCGACGGCGGCGCGCAGCTTGGCGCCGAGCTCCTCGTCCACGTTCGTCCAGTACTGGAAGAAGCGCTCACGGATCTCGTCGATCGTGATCGACCGGCCCTGGCCGGTCAGCGTCTCCAGCAGGCGGGCCTTGGCGCCGTCGTCGTACACCTCGCGGTAGAGCGTGCCCGGCTGACCGAAGTCGCTGTCCTCGCTGTGCAGCGTGGCCGCGGTGCGCACCAGCTCACCGTCCGACTCCCAGGCGCCGTCGTGCCCGCGGGCCGGGTCGGCGACGGGGCCGCCGAACGAGTTCGGCGCGTAGTTGGGCGTGCCCACCTCGTTGAAGTGGTGGCGCTGCGAGCCGTCCTGCGAGTAGTTGTGCACCGGCGCGGCATGCGGCTGGTTCACCGGCACCGACTGGTAGTTGGTGCCCACGCGGTAGCGCTGCGCGTCCGGGTAGGAGAACACGCGGGCCATCAGCATCTTGTCGGGCGAGATGTCCGTGCCCGGGACCTGGTTGGCCGGGGACAGCGCGATCTGCTCGATCTCCGCGAAGTGGTTCTTCGGGTTGCGGTTCAGCGTGAAGTGGCCGAAGTGGATCAGCGGGTAGTCCGCGTGCGGCCAGACCTTCGTCAGGTCGAACGGGTTGAACCGGTACGTCTTCGCGTCCTCGTACGGCATGACCTGGACCTTGATGTCCCAGACCGGGTTGTCGCCGCGCTCGATCGCCTCGTACAGGTCGCGGCGGTAGTAGTCGGCGTCCGCCCCGGCGATCTTCTCGCCCTCCTCGCCGCTCAGGAACTTGACGCCCTGGCGGGAGATGAAGTGGTACTTGACCCAGAACTTCTCGCCCGCGGCGTTGGTCCAGAGGTAGGTGTGCGAGCCGTAGCCGTTCAGCTCGCGCCACGAGGCCGGCAGGCCGCGGTCGCCCATGAGGTAGGTGACCTGGTGCGCCGACTCCGGCGACAGGGTCCAGAAGTCCCACTGCATGTCGGCGTCGCGCAGGCCCGACCACGGCAGGCGCTTCTGCGAGTGGATGAAGTCCGGGAACTTGATCGCGTCGCGGATGAAGAACACCGGCGTGTTGTTGCCGACGATGTCGAGGTTGCCCTCGGTCGTGTAGAAGCGCAGCGCGAAGCCGCGCACGTCACGCCAGGTGTCGGGGGAGCCCATCTCGCCGGCGACGGACGAGAAGCGCAGGGCCACCTCGCCCTTCGCGCCCGGCTGGAAGGCCGCCGCGCGCGTGTACTGCGACACGTCCCCGGTGATCTCCCACTCACCGAAGGCGCCACCGCCCTTGGCGTGCACGATCCGCTCCGGGATGCGCTCGCGGTTGAACTGGGCGAGCTTCTCGACCAGGTAGCGGTCGTGGAGGACCGTGGCGCCGTCGGCGCCGACGGTCAGCGAGTGCGCGTCACTGGCGACCGGCGTACCGGTCTGCGTGGTGGTGTAGGGAGTAGTCATTCAGACGTGCCTTCCTCTGCTGCTGCTTGCGGGGGTTCTTGCGGGGTTCCAGCGGGGCTGGAAGGTCTGTGCGGTCAGGGCCGCGCGGTGCGGTCCGCGTCGGGTGCCGTGCCGCGGCAGTCGGCACACAGGCCCCAGTAGGTCACCTCGGCGGTCTCGACCACGAACCCGTGGTCGTCGCTCGGGGTGAGGCAGGGCGCGTGGCCCACCGTGCAGTCCACGTCGCCGATGGCGCCGCAGGAGCGGCACACGATGTGGTGGTGGTTGTCGCCGGTGCGGCGCTCGTAGCGGGCAGGGTGCCCGGCAGGCTCGATGCGCCGCAGGAGCCCGGCGTCGGTCAGCGCGTGCAGGAGGTCGTAGACCGCCTGCACGGAGACGGTGCCGAGCTCGGCGCGGACCGAGCCCAGGACGGCGTCGGCCGTGGCGTGCTGGTTCTCGCCCACCGCGCGCAGCGCCGCCACACGGGCGGCGGTCACACGCAGGCCGGCGCCCCGGAGGAGCTCCTCGGGCGACACGGCGGGGGCGGTGGACGTCATGGCCGACAGCCTAGGCCTTAAACTGGAATCATTCCAGTTGAGTGGGGCAACGGGTTTCGCCCGCCGGAAGGAGGCGAGTTTCGCCCGCCGGAAGGAGGGCGGCCGACCTCACACCCGGCCGCGTGGCGGGTGCTCTCCTCCTCCTGGTATCGTTGAGGGACGACCGACCCGGTGTGAGCCGGGTGCGCAAAGTGGATTCCATCCCACCCGAGTCACGACCGTGCACCGCAAGGTGCCGACAGAGGCCGGGTCCTTGGTCGGGTACGAAGGTCCGGCGGTGCTGTTGCCGGGCCAGCGTGTCCTTTCCTCGTGATGGCCTCCACCTGTGTTCAGGGCGGGGGCCATTTCCCGTTCCTGGTGGTCCATCAACGACTTCTTAGGAGCATCACCATCACCGAGCCTCGCATCAACGACCGGATCCGTGTCCCCGAGGTCCGACTCATCGGTCCTGGCGGGGAGCAGGTCGGCGTGGTTGCCACGGCGGTCGCCCTGAAGCTCGCCCAGGACGCTGACCTCGACCTCGTCGAGGTCGCGCCGGACGCCCGCCCGCCCGTCGCCAAGCTCATGGACTTCGGCAAGTTCAAGTACGAGTCCGACATGAAGGCGCGAGAGGCCCGGCGCAACCAGGCGAACACGGTCCTCAAGGAGATCCGTTTCCGCCTCAAGATCGACCCGCACGACTACGGCACCAAGAAGGGCCACGTCGAGCGGTTCCTCTCGGCCGGCGACAAGGTCAAGGTCATGATCATGTTCCGCGGTCGCGAGCAGTCGCGCCCGGAGATGGGTCGTCGCCTGCTGGAGCGCCTGGCGGAGGATGTCGCCGATCTCGGTTTCGTCGAGTCCATGCCCAAGCAGGACGGCCGCAACATGACCATGGTCCTCGGGCCGGTCAAGAAGAAGGCGGACGCCAAGGTCGAGCAGCGCAAGCGCGCGGCCGAGGTGAACGCCGGCCGGATGACCAAGTCCGAGGCCAAGGCCCAGGCGCGTGCGGTCGACGGGGCCGACGCCGCGGAGCCCGCCGAGGACCAGGTCGACGAGACGGTCGAGACCGTGGTCGAGGAGCCCGCGGTCGCGGCTGCTCCGGAGCCCGTCGAGGCCCCGGCCGTCGAGCCCGAGCCCGAGCCTGTCGTCGAGGCCGAGGCCGAGGCCGAGCCAGTCGTCGAGGCCGAGCCGGTCGTCGAGCCCGAGCCCGCCGCCGAGGCGCCTGCCCCGGCAGCGCCGAAGCCGGCCGTCAAGCCTGCGGCGAAGACTGCCTCCAAGCCGGCAGCGAAGCCCGCCGCCAAGGCAGCTCCCAAGCCGACCCCGGCCCCCAAGCCGGTGCCGAAGCCTGTGGCTCCCAAGCCGCGTGCGCCGCGCAAGGCCGGCTGAGACCGAGGTCCCCAAGACCACCACGACACCGGGCCGGCTGACCGGCCCAGGTACACGTCGCCGTTCCAGCAACGGTCGACCGACATGAGGAGAGACGGCAGTCATGCCGAAGAACAAGACGCACTCCGGCTCCAAGAAGCGGTTCCGGGTCACGGGTAGCGGCAAGGTCATGCGCGAGCAGACCAACGCCCGCCACTACCTCGAGCACAAGTCCAGCCGCCGTACGCGTCGTCTGGCCGTGGACCAGGTCGTCGCGCCTGCCGACGTCAAGAAGATCAAGAAGCTGCTCGGTAAGTGACCCCCGTGGCGCGCGCCTGACGCGCGCCGCCCGGAACCCTTCCAGCCCCGAAGTAACAAGGAGTCTCACGTGGCACGCGTGAAGCGGGCAGTCAATGCCCAGAAGAAGCGCCGTACGACCCTCGAGCGCGCCGCCGGTTACCGCGGCCAGCGCTCGCGCCTCTACCGGAAGGCGAAGGAGCAGGTCACCCACTCGCTCGTCTACGCCTACCGTGACCGGAAGGCGCGCAAGGGCGACTTCCGCAAGCTGTGGATCCAGCGCATCAACGCTGCGTCCCGCGCGGAGGGCCTGACCTACAACCGCCTCATCCAGGGCCTCAAGGCCGCTGGTGTCGAGGTCGACCGCCGCATGCTCGCCGAGCTCGCGGTCAACGACGTGGCGGCGTTCAACGCCCTCGTCCAGGTCGCCAAGGACGCGCTGCCGGCGGACGTCAACGCCCCGGCCGCTGCCTGAGGTTGAGCATCTCACCGGACGCCCGGACAGTGTCCTCCTCGGAGGCACCCGTGCCGCTTGACGTGACGCTCGCGAATCCGCGGGCCGACCGGGTCAAGCAGGTGCGGTCACTGGCCGGGCGTTCGGCGCGCTCCCGGCACGGCCAGTACCTGGTCGAGGGTCCCCAGGGAGTCCGCGAGGTCGTTCGGCACGCCGCGTCGTCGGTCCGGGACGTCTACCTGACGCCGTCGGCCGCGTCGCGCTACACCGAGATCGTCGACGACGCGCGTGCAGCCGGGGTGTTCCTGCACGTCGGCACCCCGGAGGTGCTCGACGGGATGAGTGCGGACGCCCAGGGTGTGCTCGCCGTCGTCCGCTCGACCGCACCCTCGCTGCGCGAGGCGCTCGGCGCGCGGGACCCGGAGCGCGCCGGCCGCCCGCTCCTGGTAGCGGTGCTGGCCACCGTTCGCGACCCCGGGAACGCCGGCACCGTGATCCGCGCCGCGGACGCCGCGGGCGCGGACCTCGTGGTGCTCGCGGGGGAGAGCGTGGACGTGCACAACCCCAAGGTGGTGCGCTCCACCGCGGGGTCGCTGTTCCACCTGCCCGTGGTGACCGGCCTCCCGCTCGACGGCGCGCTGGCGGAGCTGCGTGCCGCCGGGTGCCAGGTCCTCGCCGCGGACGGCACCGGCCCGTTCGACCTCGACGACCTGCTCGACGCCGCCGGCAGCGGCACCGCCCCGGACCTCGCCGGGCCGACGGCCTGGGTCTTCGGCAACGAGGCCTGGGGCCTTCCCGAGGCGGACCGGGCCCTGGCCGACGCCGTGGTGCGCGTGCCGATCCGCGGCCGGGCGGAGTCGCTCAACCTGGCGACAGCCGCGACCGTCTGCCTGTACGCGAGCGGAAGGGCGCAGCGCTGAGGCTGCCCGACGCCGCCGCCGACGTCTGGGGCGCGTGGGGCCAGGTGCTGCGCCCCGCCGCCCTGGCGCTGGTCGTCGCGGTCCTGGCGATCCGCCTGCTCGTGCGGGTCCGGCGCCTGCGGGGCGTCCCGCACGCCCGCGCCTGGCGGCACTCGGTCGCCGAGGTCGGCATGGTCGTGGGCACGGCGCCGTGGGTGTGGATGATCCTCACGCCCCGGCCCGGTGAGCGCGGCCTCTCGCTGGTTCCCTTGCGGGACCTCGCGGACCAGCTCTCGGTCCCGGTCCCCGCGGCAGTGGTGCAGGTGGGCGGCAACCTGCTGGTCCTCGCCGCGCTCGGGTTCTTCCTGCCGGTGCGGTTCGACCTGGTCGCTGGGGCTGGGGCTCGGGCTCGGGCCGGCTCCGGGGCTGGCGCCATGGCCGGGGCCGACCTTCCGTCGGGCGCGCGGTCCGCGGCTGGGTCCGGGTCCGCCCGGCGTACCGCGGCGGTGCTCGCCCGGGTCGCGGTCGTCCTCATCGGGGTCGCCGTGACCGTGGAGGTGCTCCAGTACGTGCTGCGGCTCGGTCGGGTCACCTCCGTGGACGACGTGCTGGTGAACGTCGCGGGTGGCCTGGTCGCGGCGCTGTGCTCGCGTCGGTGGTGGACGGACCGGGTTCCGCTCGGTGCGCGCTGAGGACGCCCGAGCGGGTGACTCTTGCGCTCTGGCGTATCACGTCGCGACGCGGTCACCTACCGTGGGGCAGATGAGGTACATGCCTGATCTGAACCGCATCAGCGAGGCCCTGACCGGAGCGTTCGGCGTGCGGCAGGTGTACGGAGAGCCGATCGAGCGCGAAGGGACCCTCGTGATCCCGGCCGCTCGTGTGGCGACCGGCGGGGGTTCAGGTGGCGGAGGCGGCTCCGAGCCGGGTGGCCGGCACGCCACAGACAGCGGCGCCGAGGGCGAGGCCGGGACGGCCGCCGACGCCGATACCGAGTCGGACGGCGAGGCGGGCACCCTCGGGGAGGGTGGTGGCGGCGGGTTCGGCTTCGGCCGCCGCGCCGAGCCGGCGGGCGCCATCGTCGTGGACGACCAGGGCGTCCGCTGGGTCCCGGCCGTCGACGTGAACCGGATCGTCCTCGGGGGCCAGATCGCCTTCGTGCTCGCGGCCGCCGTGGTCGCGTGGGCCGTGACGCGCCGCCGTCGTCGTCGGTGAGGAATGGGCTCCCCGTCAGGTGGGCCCGCCCCTAGGATCGTCAGGTGCGGTTGTTCACGGCGGTCATCCCGCCCCAGAGCGTCCTTGACCACCTCGGGCTCGCGATCGATGGCGTACCGGCCTCTCCGCGGTGGGTGCCCCGCGAGAGCCTCCACATCACGCTCGCGTTCTACGCGGACCTCCCGGAGGGGACGGTTCCCGAGCTGCGCGACGACCTGTCCGACGTCGCGCGCAAGCACGGGCCCGTCGACCTGCGGCTGCGTGGTGCCGGGTCGTTCGGGGCGCGGGTCCTGTGGATCGGCGTCGACGGCGGCACCGAGGCCCTGAAGGACCTGGCGACCGACTGCCTGTCCGCATCCCCGCGCGAGGTGCCCGACGACGTGAAGCCGCACCGGGCCCACGTCACCGTCGCGCGTGCCCGCACCGGGCAGGTGAAGCCTCCGCGTGGCCGGGACCGCTGGGGCAAGCGGGCCGGTGCCGAGCCGCGGTCGGCGCTGGAGCCCGCCGCCCAGGCGCTCTCCGTGTACGCCGGGCCGGTGTGGACGGCCGACTCGTTCGCGCTCGTCGAGTCCCATCCCGGGGAGGGGCCTCAGGGCGGTCCGCGGTACGAGGTCGTGGAGACCTGGGCGCTCGAGGGCTGACCGGCCTCGGGCGGGTCGGGTGCCGTCTCCACGGCCGGGGCCAGGGCCGCCCCGGCCGTGGAGACCTGACTGTTCGAGGTGCCGTCGCCGGGTGAACCGGACACGCCAGGGAAGAGGCCGTGGCAACGGCCCGCGCGTCCCGCTCGTCCCGCCATCACTCTCGAACATGTGTTCCACATTAACGCACTGGTTCGCGATGTGCCACCGACCGTGATCAAGGACATTGGTACTCGGTGATCTGAGAGCAAACGCCCTAAACGGGCAGATCCGCTTACGGTTTGGTGCGAGGCTATGCCTGCTCACCGACACGACGAAAAAGTGTGCCAAGCCCCACCCGGGGGCTCCCACGAATCGCGTTGCCGGGTCGCGACGGGGCATGGAATGATGGCGCCATGCAGCTACTGACCCGCCGATTTATGCGGCCCGCCACGGGCCGTGCGGCGAGCGCTGCGCGCGGGCACTGAGCTGCCCTGTGGACAACGCGTCCTGAGCCCTGGCGGGCACCTAGACTTCAGATGCCGGTGCGGGTCCCCATGCAGGGATCTGGCCGGCTCCCGAATCCGCCAGGAAGGCAAGCATGTCCACGCCCGATGAGAAGGCACCCATCGATCCGCTCGACGAGGCGGCACTCGACGCCGCGGTCAAGACCGCTCTCGACGACATCGCGAGGGCCGGCGACCTCGACGCGCTGAAGGTCGCCCGCACGCAGCACACGGGCGACCGCAGCGCCCTGGCCCTCGCCAACCGGGGGATCGGCGCACTGCCGGGCCCCGACAAGGCGAAGGCCGGCAAGTTCGTGGGCCCGCGTCGTGGCCGGATCAACCAGGCGATCGCCGCCCGCCAGTCGGAGCTCGAGGCCGAGCGCGACGCGCACGTGCTGCTGGAGGAGACGGTCGACGTCACCCTTCCGGTACGGCGTTCGACGACCGGCGCCCGGCACCCGATCGAGCTGGTCCAGGAGCGCATCGCCGACTTCTTCGTGGGCCTCGGCTGGGAGATCGCCGACGGCCCCGAGGTCGAGGCCGAGTGGTTCAACTTCGACGCCCTGAACTTCGGCCCGGACCACCCTGCCCGCCAGATGCAGGACACGTTCTACGTGGCGGGGCAGGACGGCGCCGACTCGAACCTCGTGCTGCGCACGCACACCTCACCCGTGCAGGCGCGCTCCCTGCTGGAGCGTGGCGTGCCCCTGTACATCGCGTGCCCGGGCAAGACGTTCCGCACGGACGCCCTCGACCAGACGCACACGCCGGTGTTCCACCAGGTCGAGGGTCTCGCCGTCGACAAGGGGCTCACCATGGCCAACCTCGTGGGCACCCTGGACGCGTTCGCCCGGGCGATGTTCGGGCCCGAGGCCAGGACGCGCCTGCGCCCGGCGTTCTTCCCGTTCACCGAACCGTCCGCCGAGATGGACCTGTGGTTCCCGCAGAAGAAGGGCGGCGCCGGCTGGATCGAGTGGGGCGGCTGCGGCATGGTCAACCCGAACGTGCTGCGCGCCGCAGGCGTGGACCCGGACGAGTACACGGGCTTCGCGTTCGGCATGGGCATCGAGCGCACGCTCATGCTGCGGCACTCGATCGCGGACATGCACGACATCGTGGAGGGCGACGTGCGCTTCTCCACCCAGTTCGGGACGGAGATCTGAAGTGCCCCTCATCGTGAAGGACTGGCTCGCGGACCACGTCGAGCTCCCCGCGGACCTGACCGCCGAGCAGCTCGCGGCCGACCTGGTGAAGGTGGGCCTGGAGGAAGAGGCGATCCACGGGGCGGCCGTGACCGGCCCCCTGGTGGTGGGCCGCGTCCTCGAGATGACCCCTGAGCCGCAGAAGAACGGCAAGACCATCAACTGGTGCCGGGTCGACGTCGGGCCCGAGCACAACGACGACGAGGGCGCGCGCGGCATCGTCTGCGGCGCGCACAACTTCGGCGTCGGCGACTACGTCGCGGTCTCGCTGCCTGGCACGGTGCTGCCCGGCCCGTTCCCGATCGCGGCCCGCAAGACCTACGGCCACGTGTCCGACGGCATGATCTGCTCGGTCCGCGAGCTCGGGATCGGCGAGGACCACGACGGCATCCTGGTGCTGACGCGGCACGGGTTCGCCGAGGAGGACCTCACCCCGGGCCAGGACGCGATCGCGCTCCTGGGCCTCGGGGAGGAGGTCCTGGAGATCAACGTGACCCCCGACCGCGGGTACGCCTTCAGCTACCGTGGCGTGGCGCGCGAGTACGCCCACTCCACGGGCGCCAAGTTCACCGACCACGGCCTGGCCACCGGTGCCGAGCCCGCGGCCACCCCGGACGGGTTCGAGGTGCGGGTGCAGGACGACGCGCCGATCAACGGCGTCGTGGGTTGCGACCGCTTCGTGACGCGCGTCGTGCGGGGCATCGACCCGTCGGCACCCACGCCCGCCTGGATGAAGCACCGCCTCGAGGGCTCCGGAATGCGGTCCATCTCCCTCGCGGTCGACATCACGAACTACGTGATGCTCGACCTCGGGCAGCCGCTGCACGCTTACGACCTGGCACAGGTCACGGCGCCGATCGTGGTCCGCCGGGCGACTGCCGGCGAGCGCCTGACCACGCTCGACGACGTCGACCGGGCCCTGGACACCGAGGACCTGCTCATCACCGACTCGCCCGACGGCGCGGGCAGCCGCGTGCTGGGTCTGGCCGGCGTCATGGGCGGAGCCTCGTCCGAGGTCAGCGCGACCACCACCGACGTGCTCGTCGAGGCGGCGCACTTCGACCAGATCACGGTCGCCCGCACCGCCCGCCGGCACAAGCTCCCGAGCGAGGCTGCCAAGCGCTTCGAGCGCGGTGTCGACCCGCTGCTGCCCGCCGTCGCGGCGCAGCGCGTGGTCGATCTGCTGGTCGAGCTCGGCGGCGGTACGGCCGACGCCGCGGTGAGCGACCTCGACGAGACCGGCACGCCCGCCCCGATCGCGCTCAAGATCACCGAGCCCACGCGGCTCTCAGGTGTTGAGTACACCCCGGAGCAGGTGCGCAGCACGCTCGAGGAGATCGGCGCCGTCGTCGAGACCGCCGGCGAGGGGGTGCTCACGGTCACGCCGCCGTCCTGGCGACCCGACCTGACCGAGCCCGCCGACCTGGTCGAGGAGGTCGTGCGCATCCAGGGCTACGGCGAGATCCCGTCGGTGCTCCCGGCAGCGACGGGCGGCCGCGGTCTCACCGCCGAGCAGCGCACGCGACGGTCGGTCGCGCGCGCCCTCGCCGAGGCCGGTTTCGTCGAGACCCTCAGCTACCCGTTCGTGGGCACGCCCGAGTACGACGCGCTCGGCCTGCCGGCCGACGACCCGCGTCGTGTCTCGGTCCGCCTCGTCAACCCGATGGCGGACGACAAGCCGCTGATGCGGTCCAACCTGCTGGTCACGCTGCTGGAGACCGTGCGGCGGAACGTGTCGCGTGGTCTCACCGACCTCGCGGTCTACGAGATCGGGCTGGTCACCACCCCGGCGGAGGACGCCCCCGTGGCGCCGACGCTGCCCGGCGGTGTGCGGCCCACCGACGAGCAGCTCGCGGCCCTCGCGGCGGCGGTCCCCGACCAGCCGCGCCGGGTCGCCGGTGTGCTGACCGGCAGGCGCGAGCTCGCCGGCTGGTGGGGCCCGGGCCGGGCCGCCGGCTGGGAGGACGCCCTGGAGGCGGCACGCCTCGTCGCCGAGCGCGCGGGGGTCGACGTCGTCGTCTCCGGCGATCCCGGCCGGATGCCGTGGCACCCGGGACGCTGCGCGCGTCTCGAGCTCACGGACGGGACGCTCGTCGGTCACGCCGGTGAGCTGCACCCCAAGGTCGTCGAGGCGCTGGGGCTGCCCGCGCGGGCGGCGGCGTTCGAGGTGGACCTGACGGTCCTGGTCGGCGCGGCGTCGGGCGAGCCCGTCGTCGCCACGCCGGTGTCCGCGTTCCCCGCGGCCAAGGAGGACTTCGCCTTCGTGGTCGACGGCGACGTGCCCGCAGAGGCCGTGCGGTCGGCGATCGTGGCCGGGGCCGGCGACCTCCTGGAGGACATTGCCCTGTTCGACGTCTTCACCGGGGAGCAGGTGGGCGAGGGCAAGAAGTCGCTCGCGTACTCGCTGCGCCTGCGCGCGGCGGACCGCACCCTGTCCGCCAAGGAGGTCCGCGCGGTGCGTGACGCCGTCGTGGAGTCGGCGGCGGCCGAGGTCGGCGCGGTGCTGCGTGGCTGACGGGTCCGCGGCGGGCGCCGCCCCGGCGGCGGGCACCCCTGCGGGGGCGTCCGCCGTCGTCCCGCCTGCACGCACGGCGCTCGTCACGGGCGCCTCGCGCGGCATCGGCCGGGAGATCGCGCTGGGTCTCGCGCGAGCAGGGGTGCACGTCGCCCTGCTCGCGCGGGACGCGGCGCGGCTCGAGGCCGTGGCCGCCGAGGTCCGGGCCGCCGGGATGGACGCCGTGGTGCTCACCGCCGACGTGTCCGACCCGGCGGCGGTGCGTGCCGCCGTCGAGCAGGCGCAGGACGCGCTCGGCTCCATCGACCTGCTGGTCAACAACGCGGGCGCCATCGAGTCCGAGCACCCGCTGTGGGAGGCCGACCCCGACGAGTGGTGGTCGGTCTTCGAGACCAACGTGCGCGGGCCGTTCCTGTTCAGCCGCTGGACGGTGCCGGGCATGATCGCGCGCGGCGGGGGCCGGGTCGTCGACCTGGCCTCGGGCGCCAGCTCGCACGAGATGCGCGGCGGCAGCTCGGCGTACAACGCGAGCAAGACCGCTCTGCTGCGGATGGGCGCCAACCTGCACGACGACGGGTTCCGCCACGGGATCAGGGTCTTCGAGCTGGCCCCCGGCGTCGTGAAGACCGACATGTCCACGGGCATGACGCTCCACGAGGGCCGTACCGACTGGACCCCCGTCGAGCGCGTGACCGACGTGGTCAATGCGATCGCGGCCGGCGAGCTCGACATGTGCTCGGGCTGGTTCCTGCGGGTCTCGGACGACACGCCCGAGTCGCTGCGGGCGCGGGCGGCCGAGGCCGCGGAGCAGGGCGCCGAGGGCACCGCGCGCCGCCTGCGCGTGCTCCCGGCCGGCAGCGGGGATCCGCTGGCGCGTGCCCTCACGGGCCGCTGACCAGGCTCTTCACGGCCCGCTTCAGCAGGTGCGAACCTGCTGAAGCGGGCTCTCGCGAACCCTGTTGCGTCGGGCCCAACGAACCGAGCTGAAGCGGGCCCTCGCGAACCCGGTCGTGCCTTCACCTTCGAGGCCCGGGTTTCTTCGCTTTGAGCCAGCTCAAAGCGAAGAAACCCGGGCCTCAAAGGTGATCGAGGGTGTCAGCGAGGGCGACGGGGCCGGCCCACGGCCCGCGACCAGCGGCCTGCCTGCGCCCCGTCCCCGTCAGTGGGCCGAGCGCACTGCGCGTGCGAGACGGTCCAGCGGCACCGACCGGGCGATCGCCGTCTGGCCCGCGATGTTCGCGTGTACCCCGTCCCCGCTGTCGTAGGGCGGGTAGATGGAGTTCGGGTTGTTCGGGTCGCGCAGCACGGCGTCGAAGTCGAACACCCCGTCGCAGGTTCCCGAGCAGTTGCCGCCGGCCCGCACGAACTCGTTCACGCCGGCGCGCCGCGCGTTCTGCTCGGCCGTGTAGCCGGGACGCGGCGTGATCGGCGTGACGAAGACCTTGATCCCGGCGGCTCGCAGGCGGGCGAACGTGTCCCGGTAGGCCGCAAGGATCGTCTCGGCGCTGCAGTTGTTCGCGAGGTCGTTGGTGCCGTAGTAGTAGATGACCGCCCGGACGTGGTGCAGCGCGAGAACGTCGCGGTCCAGGCGCGAGACGCCGTCCAGGCCGCCGGCGCCGCAGGCGGGCGCCGCCGTGGTCCCGGCGATCCCCTCGTTGACGACGGCGACCTGACGGGAGGCGGGCAGCTCGTCCACCACCCGCTGCGCGAGCGTGTCGGTCCAGCGCTGGAACACGGCCGGCGGCGGGCAGCCGGTGCCGCAGTTGTCCGCGCCCACGCCGTCGACCACGGAACTGCCGTAGGCGACCACCGTGCCCGTGGTGTCGGGCCCCAGGACGTCCACCGCGCTGACCAGGTAGGTCCAGCCGTGCGTGTCGGGGAACCCGGCGCCGGAGGTGTCGGCGGTCGTGTTGCCGCCGCCCGCCGCCGAGAAGTAGTTGGTGCGTCCGGCCAGGTCGTGGAGCATCATCCGGGTCGGGTTCGCGAGGTAGAAGCTCACGGCCAGGTCGTCCAGGGCGGACGTGGCCAGGTTCACCGGGTCGCTCCAGACCTCGCCGCCGGCGGGGACCGACACCGTGGGCGACCCGCCGAAGGTGACCGTGCGCAGGGTCTCCGGCCGCACGGCCGCGCCCCCGGCGCTCAGCCCCGCGGTGGTCGCGTTCACCACGAGTGGTGCCGTGCCGAACTGGTTCTGCAGCCGGACGCGCAGCGCCGAGCCGCCCTGCGTCAGCCGGGTCACGACCCGGACCGACCGGTTCTGGAACGTCTCCGGACTCAGCCCGGAGCTGCGCTGCTGCGACTGCGTCCAGGACGTCGACCACTCGTCGGCGTCGGGCGCGGACGCGCCGGCGGTGACACTCCCGACGACGGCGACACCGGCCGCCGTGACGAGCGTGATCAAGGTACGTGCAAGGTCTCGGAACACCATCGGTCCACCCGCTTCGTTGCTCGAGTCGTCGCTGATCGAGTACGTGGCGCGGCACCCGAGTGCCGCGTCAGGCGGAACGCCCGCCCGTCGGAACGTATGACCCAGGCACCCGACTGTCAACGCTGTCATCGCCGACCGGGTGACTTTTTGCTGGCGGGCGGACGTGCCCGCTCCTACGGTGAGCAGGCAACCGTCCCCTCGTGCAAGGAGACCATCATGCGCCGTCGTCGCCGCTCCGCACTCGCCGTCGCGAGCCTTGGGCTGGTCGCCCTGCTCGCCACCGCGGGCCAGGCCACGGCAAGCCAGGCCACGGCAAGTCAGGCCACAGCGAACCAGACCCCGTCCGCCCAGGCCGGGCAGTCCGAGGAGGCCGGACAGTCCGAGCAGGCCGGCCTCGCGGCGGCCGCGACGCCGCTCACCGCGGGCAACTTCCGCTACACGCTGTCGCAGACGTCGTCGTCCCTGGTCAGCGCGCTCGACGCGGCGCTGCCGAACGTGTCCGTGGGCGCGGTGGCCGACGACGCGAACCGCACCCCGAGCTGCGGCAGCGCCCCGTCGGTCACGAACCGCACGGCGTACTACTGCTGGAACGCGGGCGACCAGGACACGGACGCCTGGTACCCGCAGGGCATCACCACCAGCTCGGACGCGTATGCCGAGGGCACGTACGACGGCAAGCGGATCAACCTGGTGAGCTGGTACGACCACGCCGAGGACGGTATCGACAAGGGCGTCCGCATCAGCGTGTCGAACCTGTCGGCGAGCGCGTCGGCCCCGCCGTACCGCCACCTGCTGCTGGTGGAGCCGAGCGGCACCGCGGCAGCGCCGTCGTTCAAGCCCATCGACATCCACGCGGGCGGCATCATGTGGTACGGCAACCTGCTGTACGTGGCGGACACGGGCGGCGGCTTCCGGGTGTTCGACCTGGACCACCTGTGGCAGGTCTCGACGGGCGACGGGTCGAAGGTCGGGCGGCAGTCCGACGGTTCGTACCACGCGTTCGACTACAAGTACGTGCTGCCGCAGACGGCGAAGTTCACCGACTCGACGGCGGGCGGGTACGCGCAGCTCCAACACTCCTCGGTCTCGCTGGACCGGACGAGCACGCCGGACTCGGTGGTCGTCAGCGAGTACCGCAGCGCCGACGACATCGAGGCCGGTGCGCAGGTCAGGACGATCCGCGTGCCGATCGACTACACGAACCGGTACCTGAAGCCGGCGTCGGACGGGATCATCAAGGCGACCGAGGCCTACCGGACGGACCTGGAGAGCGTGCAGGGCTCGACGGCGATCAACGGGGAGTTCTTCTTCTCGCAGAGCGACGGCGACACCTTCTCGGACCCGAACTCGGACGGCGACCTGCACACGTTCGCGGCGCCGTCGGGTTCGATCGTGCGGCACGGGAACGCGCTGACCGTGGGGGCGGAGGACCTGTCCTACGACCCGACGCGGGACTACCTGTGGTCGCTCGGTGAGTACCCGGGCTACCGGTGGGTGTACGCGGCGGACGCCTCGTCGTTCTGAGCCTCGCACCGTCCGGGTCAGACGTACAGGTTCACCCTGTGACCTGTGCGTCTGACACGGCGGCGGGGCGGGCCGGCCGCGTGTCGCGTGCTGTTCACCGGGTACCCCCGAACCTAGGGTGGTCCCGTGACGCGTCGCATCGAGGACTACGGGATGGTCGGTGATCTCCAGACCGCCGCACTGATCGGCCGGGACGGATCGATCGACTGGATGTGCCTGCCGCGTTTCGACTCGCCGGCATGCTTCGCTGCGCTGCTCGGCGACGAGCGGAACGGGTCGTGGCGCCTGGGCCCGACGTCGGGCGGCGACTGCACGAGCCGGCGCTACCGGGACGGCACGCTGATCCTCGAGACGGAGTGGGACCTGCCCGAGGGGCGGGTCCGGGTGATCGACCTGATGCCGCCGCGCGGTGACGAGGCCGACCTGGTCCGGATCGTCGAGGGCGTCAGCGGCAGCGTCCCGATGACCACGGAGCTGCGGCTCCGGTTCGACTACGGGAACATCGTGCCCTGGATCACCCAGGACGGGGACGCGCTGCGCGCCGTCGCAGGCCCGGACTCCGTGCGCATCGACTCGGTGGTCCCGATGGCGCACGAGGGCGTGACCGACGGGTCGGTGCTGCGCGCCGAGTTCACCGTGGGGCCGGGCGACCGGGTGCCGTTCGTCCTGAACTACCACGCGTCCCACCTGGAGACCCGGGACCCGGTCGACCCGGAGGCGGCGCTGCGCGACACCGAGGACTTCTGGCGGTCCTGGCTCGAGGGCTGCAGCTACACCGGCCGCTGGCCCGACGCCGTGCACCGCTCGCTGATCACGCTGAAGGCCCTCACGTATGCCCCGACGGGGGCGATCGCCGCGGCGGCCACGACGTCCCTGCCCGAGCAGCTCGGGGGCAGCCGCAACTGGGACTACCGGTACTGCTGGCTGCGCGACGCCGGCCTCACGCTGCAGGCCCTGATCGGCACGGGCTTCATCGACGAGGCGCGCGAGTGGCGGGCGTGGCTCCTGCGGGCCGTGGCGGGCGACCCGGCGGACCTGCAGATCATGTACGGGCTCGACGGTCGGCGCCGGCTGCCGGAGTACACGCTCGACTGGCTGCCGGGCTTCGAGGGTTCCGCGCCGGTCCGGATCGGCAACGACGCGGCCAGCCAGCTCCAGATCGACGTGTGGGGCGAGACGCTGGACGCCCTGCACCAGGCCCGCGAGGCGGGGCTGGAGCAGGACCAGGACGTGTGGCGGCTGCAACGGGCCCTGCTGGAGCACCTCGAGGAGCACTGGGACGACCTCGACAACGGGCTCTGGGAGGTGCGCGGCCCGCGCCAGGCGTTCGTGCACTCGCGCGTCATGGCCTGGGCGGGGTTCGACCGGGCCGTGCGGGCGGTCGAGAAGTACGGCCTGGTGGACGAGCCCGTCGAGCGGTGGCGCGCCGTGCGCGACCGGATCCACGACGACGTCTGCACCCACGGGTTCGACGCCGCACGGAACACGTTCACGCAGTTCTACGGGTCGGACGGGCTCGACGCCGCGCTGCTGCTGATCGGCCAGGTCGGCTTCCTGCCCTGGGACGACCCCCGCGTCATCGGCACGGTGGACGCCGTCCAGCGCGAGCTGGGTCAGGACGGGCTGTTGCGGCGGTACCACAACGAGGCCGACGACCGCGTGGACGGCCTGCCCGGCTCCGAGGCGACGTTCCTGGTGTGCAACTTCTGGCTGGTCGACGCGCTGCACGGCATCGGCCGCGTCGACGAGTCGGTCGCCCTGTTCGAACGGCTGCTCGCCGTGCGCAACGACCTGGGGCTGCTCAGCGAGGAGTACGACCCGGCCACCGGCCGGCACCTCGGCAACACACCCCAGGCGTTCAGCCACCTGGGCCTGGTCAACAGCGCGCTGCGCCTGGGTCAGCCCCGCGAGTCGCGCCAGGCGACCCAGTCCGTGACCGTCGACAGGTCGTAGTCCGGGCCGCTCACCCCGACGGTGAACAGCGTGGCCCCGGCCGCCACCAGCGCCTCGCCGTCCACCGCGGGCGAACCCTGCGCCTGCACCGAGCGCTCGACCAGGTTCGCCGTGTCGCGCCCGACGGCGGCGCCGTGCTCGTCGAGGATCGCGGACTTGCTGGTCAGGGTCTGCACGTCGCCGAAAGCGTGCCAGATGTCGGCGTGCTCGGCCACGATCCGCAGCGTCTTGCGCACGCCACCGCCGCCGATCAGGACCGGGATCTCGCGTGACGGCGCCGGGTTGCCGGCCGCCAGCCGGGCCTTGATCCGCGGCATCGCGTCGGCCAGGCTCGCGATCCGCGACCCCGGCGTGCCGAACTCGTAGCCGAACTCGTCGTAGTCCTTCTCGAACCAGCCGGCGCCCAGGCCCAGGATCAGCCGCCCGCCCGAGATGTGGTCGACCGTCCGTGCCATGTCCGCCAGCAGGTCCGGGTTGCGGTAGCCGATGCCGCTCACGAGGGCGCCGATCTCCACGCGCTCGGTCTGCTCTGCCCACGCGCCGAGCATGGTCCAGCACTCGAAGTGCTTGCCCTCGGGGTTGCCCCGCAGCGGGAAGAAGTGGTCCCAGTTGAAGATGATGTCGACGCCCGCGTCCTCGGCGCGGAGCACCGCGTCGCGGATCGCGGGGTAGTCGGCGTGCTGGGGCTGGAGCTGGACACCGATGCGGATCGGGCGGTCTGTCATGGCGGCAGCCTACGACCCGCGGCATCCGGTAGCGTCTGCGGCACGTGACACGGGGTGCCCTGCCCGGGCTGAGACCACACCCGTCGAACCTGATCCAGATCATGCTGGCGAAGGGATGTCCATCGTGACTTCTTCTGTTGTCCCCGTTTCCACCGAGACCCCGGCCGACGCCGTGCCGTCCGACCCGAGCGTGCCGTCCGACCCGAGCGTGCCGTCCGACCCGAGCGTGCCGTCCGACCCCGCCGTCGTCCGCCCCTTCACCGAGGAGGCGTGGGAGCGCATCGCGGGCTGGCGCGACGCCGTCGAGCACATGCCGTTCGTCCGGGCGCTCGCGGACGGCTCGCTGCCCGCCGAGGCGTTCGCGTTCTACCTCGCCCAGGACGCCGCCTACCTGCGCGAGTACTCGCGCGTCCTGGCGCGCGCCGCGCAGGGGGCGCCCGACCCGGCGGCGCAGGGCTTCCTCGCGCGGTCGTCCGTGACGGCGCTGGAGGTCGAGACGGCGCTCCACCGCGACTGGCTGGGCGCCCACGCCGGGTTCGCGGCGGGCGACGTCGCCGCGGTCGAGCCGTCCCCGGTGACCGCGGCCTACACCGGCCACCTGCACGCCGCGGCGTCGGGCAGCTATGCCGAGGCCGTCGCCGCGCTCCTGCCCTGCTACTGGCTCTACGCGCACGTCGGGAGCGTGCTCGTGGACCTGGCCGGACGCCGGCCCGGCGGCCTGGCGGGCCACCCGTACGCGACCTGGATCGGCACCTACGGCGACGAGGCCTTCCAGGAGTCGACCCGGCAGGCCCGCCGCCTGGCCGACGAAGCGGCTCGCTGGGTCTCCCCGGACGAGCGCCGGCGCATGCTGCGGGCGTTCGAGATCTCGTCGGTGCACGAATACCTCTTCTTCGAGCAGGGCCTGACCGCCCCCGCCTGGCCGACGCCGCCCGTGCTGACCTGAGGCGGGTCGGCCTCGGGCGCGTCCGTCTCGGGCGCGTCCGCCTCAGGCGTGTCGGCCGGGCGCGAGATCGTGCCCCGAGGTCGAGACTAGGGGGTGACGCCGGCCGCCGGCGTCACCCCTCCAGGACAGGAGCACCGATGCCGAGCTACAGCACCACCGCCGTGATCGACGCCTCGCCCGAGGCTGTCTGGGCGGTCTTGTCCGACGTCGAGCACATGCCCGACTGGACGTCGTCCATGACGTCGGTCGAGATCATCGACGGGCCCAACCCGCCGGACGTCGGCACGCAGGTGCGGATCGAGCAGCCCAGGCTGCCGCTCGCGATCTGGCTGATGGACGAGTGGGACCCGCCGCGCCACTTCGCGTGGATCAGCGAGGCACCGGGCCTGACCACGCAGGCGGAGCACCTGGTCGAGCCCCTGCCCGACGGCCGCTCCCGCGTGACGCTCGCGATCACGCAGACCGGCTCGCTGGCCTGGCTGCTCGGCAACCTGGTGCGGCGGCGCACGCGGCGGTACGTCGACACCGAGCTCGCCGGGCTCGAGGCCCGGGTCACCCAGCAGGGCTGACGCCGCGCGCGCGCCGTGCGCCGCGCCGCCGTCGGACGCCGCCTCAGGCCGACGCCGCCTCAGGCTCGCGTGGCCACCGCGAACACCCGGCGGAACGCCAGCGGCGTGCCGTGCGTGCGCTCGGGGTACGCCTCTCGGAGCGCCGCGCCGAACTCCTCCTCGAACCGGGCACGCAGGGCCGGGTCCTTCGCCTCCAGCGCCTGGAGGGTGGGCTGCGCCCCGGTCGCCGAGATCCAGCGCAGCACCGGGTCCGGCCCCTGCAGCACGTGCGTGTACGTGGTCTCCCACGCGTCGACGGCCCAGCCCGGCCGGGCCAGGATCTCCAGGTACTCGGCCGGGTCGGCGGTGGCCCGCCGCTCGACCGGCCCGACGACGTCGGCGTACGGCGCGCGGGCGGCGACCTCCCGCAGGAGCCGGTGGCTGGGCGCGTCGTGGTTGCCCGGTACCTGGAACGCGAAGGTCTGCGTGGCGCGGTCGGCGAGCGCCGTGAGGAGCTCGCGGTGCCCCGGGACCCACTGCAGCGCCGCGTTGCTGATGACGAGGTCGGCGGTGTGCCCGTCGGTGGCGAGGTCGGCCAGCACGTACTCCGTGGCCGGGTCGGTGGCGCGGGCCTGCTCGATCATGGAGGGTGAGGCGTCCACCCCGGTGACGCGGGCCTCGGGCCAGCGGGCGCGGAGCACGGCGGTGAGGTGACCCGGGCCGCAGCCCAGGTCGACGATCGTTGCCGGCGACCCGGGCACGCGGGCGACCAGCTCCGTGAACGGCCGCGACCGCTCGTCCGTGTACTGCAGGTAGGCGCCGGGGTTCCAGTCGGCCATCACAACTCCTCGCCGTCGAGTATCTTGACGTCAAGATACATCATGCGCGACAGCCCGGCGATCACGCCCGGAACCGTGGCGGCCCCGGGCGCGATCGCCGGGCTGCGGTGCGGCGGTCGGCGTCGGCTACGCGACCTCGATGTAGTCCAGCTCCGTGAACGCCGTCCCCTTGCCCAGCCGGATGGTGTTCCAGCCGGCCTGGAGGGTGATGTCCTTGCTGGACTGCTGCCAGTTGTCCCAGCCGGTGACCGGGTAGCTGATGGACCCGGCCGACGCCCCGTTGACCGTGACCGTGTGCGACGCCGTCACGGTCGAGCCGTTGGCGTACCCCACGTGCAGGGTGTAGCTGCCGGACGTCGGCACGTAGATCGAGCCGACGTCGACCCAGCTGTCCGCGTGGTCGATGTACGCGGCGACCTTGCCGTCCGATGCGCCGGCCGCGTTCTCGCGGACCGTGCAGTTGTTCAGGGTGCCGCGCTCGGCCTCGTAGCGCACCCGGCTGCCGCGCACCACGGGGTTCCCGTTCGCCCAGCCGAGGTCGGCGACGTACATGCCGCGCCCGCCGGCGTCCCGGTGCCCGTGGAAGACGAGCTTGTCGCCCCCGGCGTCCCGCAGCACGTCGGCGCCGCCGGGTCCGGACACCGCGCCGTCGAGCGAGTCGGTGGTCATGAGGAACCGGAACGCCTTGGTGTACGGGCCGGTGATGGAGCTGGCCACCGCGTAGTTGGTGCCGTACGAGTTGGTGCTGTACGGGCCCGCCGAGTAGAAGAGCACGTACGTGCCGTCCACCTTGGTCACGACGGGCGCCTCGATGATGCCGGCCTCGTCGGCCCGGTCGTTGCGCAGTACTTGGGTGGCGCCGCCCTGGAAGGTGAGGCCGTCCGCGGCCACGCGCTGCACGTGGATCCAGGTGGTGGCGCCGATGGCGTTGCCGTCGTTCTTCCAGAGGATGTACCGGGTGCCGTCGGTGTCGACGAAGCTGGACGCGTCGATCGCGCCGCCCGCCTCCAGCGGGCAGATGAGCGGCTCGCTGCCGACGGGGGCGAACGGGCCGCCGGGGGAGTCGGCCAGCGCCGCGCCGATGCACTGCCGCCCCGACGCGCTGTGCCACGCCGTGTAGTAGAGGAGGTACTTGCCGTCGGCGCGCCGCGAGACGTCCGGCGCCCAGGTGCGCCCGGTCTTGGCCCACGCGCCGAGGGTCGGCAGGGCATCGGTGGACTGGAACGTCCACGGACCATCCGGGTCGGGCGCGGTGGCCCAGGGCAGGTTCTTGCCCTGGTTGGTCGCGTACGCGTAGTAGGTGTTCCCGAACTTCGACACGTCGGGGTCAGGGAAGTCGCGGTCGAGCACGAGGCTCGGGTGCACCGTGGTCTGGATGGCGGCGTCGTTTGCGGGCGCGGCGGTGCTGGGCGCGGCGGTGCTGGGCGCGGCGTCCGCAAGGGCGGCGACGGAGCCACCGCCGTCGGCTGGTGTCGCGACCGCAGGGGCGACTGCGAGGACGCCTGCGGCGAGGGTGGCGGCCGCCGCACCGGCAACAAGCCTGAGCGGGCTGAAGCGAGGAAGTACCACGTTGAACCTCCGAGCTGGAACGAACCGGACGGGTGAATTGTCGCCAGCGCGCGGATCTCTGTAAAGGCCTGGGCCTGCGTGAGGGCTAAAACGGTCCAACGTTAGATCGGTTCGACGCCGGTGCTCGGGCGCTCAATGCGAGTCAGGCGCGGACGCCCTCAGGCCGTCGGGTGCTGACGCCGGTCGGCTGCCGCTGGCGCGAGGTCGGTAGTCGCCGTCGGCAGTTCGCAGCACTGTCGGCAGTTTGCACCACAGACTCGGCAGTTTGCCTTGAGGTCGGCACAGGCCTGTGCCGACCTCAAGGCAAGCTGCCGACCGCCCCGCAAGCTGCCGACCGCCCCGCAAGCCGCCGACCGCGCCCCGCCCCACGCCCGCTGAGTGCTGGGTATTTGTCGCTCCCACCGGCTTGAAGCCACAAATACCCAGCACTCAACGAGGGAGGAGGGGGCAGGGGGTCAGGGGATCAGCAGGACCTTGCCCGTGGTCGCCCGGGACTCCAGGGCCTGGTGCGCCTCGCCGGCGTCGGCGAGCGGGTAGGTCGCCCCAATGCGGACGTCCAGGTCGCCCGACGCCGCGGACGACAGCACCTCCGACGTGCGCCACTCCAGCTCCGCACGCGTGAGGGCGTAGTGCGCGATCGTCGGCCGGGTGAGGTACAGCGAGCCGCCCCGGTTGAGGCGCTGCGGGTCGAACGGCGGCACCTGGCCCGACGACCCCCCGAACAGCACGAGCATCCCGCGCGGGCGCAGCGAGGCCAGCGACGCCTCGAAGGTGGTCCGGCCCACGCCGTCGTACACCACGTGCATGCCCTGGCCGTCGGTCAGCTCGCGCACGACTGCGGGCAGCTCGGCGGTGAGGTCGTCCATCGCGGCGTAGTCGATGGTGTGGGACGCGCCGGCCGCGGCGGACAGCGCCGCCTTCTCCGGTGTCGAGACCGTGGTCACGACCCGGCCGCCGCGCGCCACGGCGAGCTGCGTGGCCAGCAGCCCGACGCCGCCCGCGCCCGCGTGCAGCAGCACGTCGTGCCCGGGCTGCACCTCGAACGTGGACCGCACGAGGTAGTGCGCCGTGATGCCCTGCAGGGGGAGCGCGGCGGCGGTGGTCAGGTCGAGGCCGTCGGGTACGTGCACCACGCCGGAGGCGTCGACGGCGACCAGCTCCGCGTACGAGCCGGGCCCGTCGTGCCAGGCCACGCGGTCGCCGACGGCGAAGCCGGTGACCCCCTCGCCCAGCGCCTCCACGGTGCCCGCGCCCTCGGCGCCCACCACGTGCGGGTACTCCATCGGGTACACGCCGCCGCGCTTGTAGGTGTCGATGAAGTTGACGCCGGCCGCGGCGACGCGGAGCAGGAGCTGCCCCGGCCCGGGTTCCGGGTCGGGGAGCTCGGTGTACGACAGGACCTCGGGGCCGCCCGCCTCACGGGCTACGACTGCACGCATGAGCCGAGCCTACGTCGGGTGCGGCGGGGCCCGGGGGCGGGCCCGCCCGTCCACCGTCCGGCACCGGTTTCGCCCCGGCTGCATAACTATGTACACTACCGAATATGTCCAGCAGCCAGCTCATCCGAGTCGCCGTCGCGGGCGCTTCCGGTTACGCGGGCGGGGAAGTACTGCGCCTCCTCGCGGCCCATCCCTTCGTCGAGATCGGCACGCTCACCGCGCACGCGAGCGCCGGTTCGAGCCTCGGCGAGGTCCAGCCGCACCTGCGCGGTCTCGCGCACCGCATCCTGGAGCCCACCACGCCCGACACGCTCGCCGGCCACGACGTCGTGGTGCTCGGCCTGCCGCACGGCGCGTCGGGCCAGGTCGCGGCCCAGCTCCCCGACGACGTCCTGGTCATCGACCTGGGCGCCGACCACCGGCTGGAGTCGGCGGCCGACTGGGAGCAGTTCTACGGCTCGACCCACGCGGGGACCTGGCCGTACGGCATGCCCGAGCTGATCCACGCCGAGGCCCCGAGCGCCGGCGCGGCCAACTCCGGCGCGGCCAACTCCGGCGCGGCCAACTCCGGCGCGGCCAACTCCGGCGCGACCAACCCGGGCGCCCACGCGATCCCCGACCTGACCGCCGCCCCCCGCCAGCGCGACAAGCTCCCTGGCGCGCGCCGCATCGCCGTGCCCGGCTGCAACGTCACGGCGGTGACGCTGGGCCTGCAGCCCGGCGTCGCGGCGGGCGTGGTCGAGGCCACCGACATCGTGGCCGTGCTGGCCAACGGCTACTCGGGCGCGGGCAAGGCGCTCAAGCCGCACCTCCTGGCGAGCGAGGCCCTGGGTTCGGCCCAGCCGTACGGCGTCGGCGGCACGCACCGGCACATCCCGGAGATCCAGCAGAACCTGCGGGCTGCCGGCGCGCCCGAGGTGGGCATCAGCTTCACGCCCACGCTCGTGCCGATGGCGCGCGGCATCCTCGCGACCGCCACCGCCCGGCTGGCGCCGGGCGCCGACCCGGAGCAGGTCCGCGCCGCGTGGGAGGCGGCCTACGCCGACGAGCCGTTCGTGCACCTGCTGCCCGAGGGCCAGTGGCCCAGCACGGCGATGACGCTCGGTGCCAACACGGCCCTCGTGCAGGTCGCCGTCGACGCCGCCGCGCGCCGCGTCGTCACGGTCACGGCCATCGACAACCTGGTCAAGGGGACCGCGGGCGCCGCGGTCCAGTCCATGAACCTCGCCCTCGGCCTGCGGGAGACCGCCGGCCTCATCACCGAAGGAGTCGCACCGTGAGCGTCACCGCGGCACAAGGATTCCGGGCGTCCGGCGTCACCGCCGGACTCAAGGCCTCCGGCACCCCGGACCTGGCCCTCGTGGTCAACGACGGCCCCGAGCACACCGCCGCCGCGGTGTTCACGAGCAACCGCGTGGTCGGCGCGCCGGTGATGTGGTCGCGCCAGGCGGTGAAGGACGGCGCCGCGCGCGCCGTCGTGCTCAACTCCGGCGGGGCGAACGTGTGCACCGGACCGGGCGGGTTCCAGGACGCGCACGCCACCGCGGAGAAGGTCGCCGGCGAGCTCGGCATCGGCGCCATCGACGTGCTGGTCGCCTCCACCGGCCTGATCGGCGTCCGCCTGGCCGCGGACAAGCTGCTCGCGGGCGTGCCCGTCGCCGTCGGCGCGCTCGCCGCCGACGACGCGGCCGGCCAGGCCGCCGCCACCGCCATCATGACCACGGACACCGTCGCCAAGACGGCGGTGCGGACAGTCGAGACGCCGTCGGGCACCTTCACCGTGGGCGGCATGGCCAAGGGCGCGGGCATGCTCGCCCCCGCGCTGGCGACCATGCTGTGCGTGGTGACCACGGACGCCGTCGTCCCCGCCGCGGACGCGGACGCCGCCCTGCGGGCCGCCACGCGCGTCACCTTCGACCGCGTCGACTCCGACGGCGCCATGTCCACCTCCGACACCGTGGTGCTCATGGCCTCGGGCGCCTCCGGGGTCACGCCCGACCTGGACGCGCTCACCGCGGCCGTCACGGAGATCTGCGCCGACCTGGCGCGGCAGCTCGTCGCCGACGCCGAGGGCGCGTCCCACGACATCGCCATCACCGTCACGAACGCGACCACCGAGGACGCCGCGCTGGCCGTGGCCCGCGCCGTGAGCCGCTCCAACCTGGTCAAGGCCGCCGTGTTCGGCAACGACCCGAACTGGGGCCGCATCCTGTCCCAGGTCGGCACCGTGCCCGAGGACGTCGCGCCGTTCGACCCGGCCGAGCTCGACGTGAGCGTCAACGGCGTCATGGTCTGCAAGGCCGGCGGCGCCCACGAGCCGCCCGAGAAGGTCGACATGGCCGCGGCCCGCGAGGTCACGTTCACCATCGACCTGCACGCCGGCGACGCCGAGATCACCCTGTGGACCAACGACCTGACGCACGACTATGTCCACGAGAACAGCGCGTACAGCACATGAGCAGCGACATCGTGAACGGGCTGCGGCCCGACCAGAAGGCCGAGGTGCTCATCGAGGCCCTGCCCTGGCTGCAGGAGTTCTCCGGCGCGCTCGTCGTGGTCAAGTACGGCGGCAACGCCATGATCGACGCCGAGCTCAAGGCCGCCTTCGCGCAGGACATGGTGTTCCTGCGGCAGGTGGGGCTGCGGCCCGTCGTCGTGCACGGCGGGGGACCGCAGATCAACGCCATGCTCGACCGCCTCGGCATCGAGTCGGAGTTCAAGGGCGGCCTGCGCGTCACCACGCCGGAGGCCATGGAGATCGTGCGCATGGTCCTCACGGGCCAGGTCAGCCGGGAGCTCGTGGGCCTGATCAACGCCCACGGCCCCGTCGCCGTCGGCCTGTCGGGGGAGGACGGCGGCCTGCTCGGCGCCCAGCGCCGGCACGCGATCGTCGAGGGCGTGCCCGTCGACGTCGGCCTCGTGGGCGACGTCGTCCAGGTCGACCCGCGCGCCGTGGAGGACCTGCTGCAGGCCGGGCGCATCCCCGTGGTCTCCACGATCGCCCCCGACAAGGACGACCCCACCCAGGTGCTCAACGTCAACGCGGACACCGCCGCGTCGGCGCTCGCGGTGGCGCTGGGTGCCAAGAAGCTCATCGTGCTGACCGACGTCGAGGGCCTCTACACGAACTGGCCCGACAAGGGTTCGCTCGTCGAGCGGATCACGGCGCCGGAGCTGGCCGAGCTGCTGCCCACCCTCCAGGCGGGGATGGTGCCCAAGATGGAGGCGTGCCTGCGCGCGGTGGAGGGCGGCGTGGGCGCAGCGACGGTCATCGACGGACGGCAGCCGCACAGCGCGCTGCTGGAGGTCTTCACCACGCGGGGCAACGGCACGATGGTGGTCGCGGGGCCCCAGGAAAGGACGGACGCATGAGCACGGTCATCCCGGCCGACGAGGGCGCGGCCCTGACGGCCGACGGCTCCGTCGCCGCATGGACCCAGCGGTACTCGGGCGCGGTGATGGACACGTTCGGCCCGCCGCAGCGCGTGCTGGTGCGCGGCGAGGGCGCCTACGTGTGGGACGCCGACGGCAAGCGCTATCTCGACCTGCTCGCGGGCATCGCCGTGAACGCGCTGGGCCACGCGCACCCGACGCTGACGGCCGCGATCAGCGCCCAGCTCGGCACGCTCGGGCACGTCTCGAACTTCTTCGGCACGCCCGCCCAGATCGCGCTCGCCGAGACGCTGCTGCGCGTGGCCGAGGCGCCGGAGGGCTCGCGCGTGTTCCTCACCAACTCGGGCACCGAGGCGGTCGAGGCGGCCTTCAAGATGACGCGCCGCGTGGCGACGTCGTCCGGCGTGGGCACGCGCACGCGCGTGCTCGCCCTGGAGGGCGGCTTCCACGGCCGGTCGATGGGCGCGCTCGCGCTCACCGCGAAGGCCGCGTACCGCGAGCCGTTCGAGCCGCTCCCGGGCGGCGTCGAGCACCTGCCGTTCGGCGACCTGGCCGCCCTGGAGGCCGCGTTCACGCCGCAGTCGGTCGCCGAGCACGGCGAGGTCGCGGCCCTGGTGGTCGAGCCCGTGCAGGGCGAGGCCGGCGTCCGCCCCCTGCCCCCGGGCTACCTCGCGGCCGCCCGCCGCCTGACCCGGGCGCACGGCGCGCTGCTCGTCCTGGACGAGGTCCAGACGGGCGTCGGCCGGTGCGGCTCGTGGTTCGCCTACCAGCAGCCGGAGATCGGCGGCGGCATCGTGCCCGACGTCGTCACGGTCGCCAAGGGCCTCGGCGGCGGCTTCCCCGTGGGCGCGGTGATCGCGTACGGCGGCGCCGCCCGCCTGCTGGGCCGCGGCCAGCACGGCAGCACGTTCGGCGGCAACCCTGTGGCCTCGGCCGCGGCACTCGCGACGCTCGGCGTGATCGAGCGCGACGGACTGCTGACCAACGTGCGCGAGGTCGGGGCCCTGCTGCGCCAGGAGATCGAGATGTGCGGGAGCCCGCTCGTCAAGGAGGTCCGCGGCCGAGGGCTGCTGCTCGCCGTCGTGCTCAACGAGCCGGTGGCGCCGCAGGTCGCCGCCGCCGCCCTGGAGGCCGGGCTGATCGTCAACGCGGTCGCGCCGGACGCGATCCGGCTCGCCCCGCCCCTGATCCTGACCGCCGAGCAGGCCACGGAGGCCGCCCGCTTCTTCGCTTCCCTCCCGGAGGACTTCGCATGACCCGCCATTTCTTGCGCGACGACGACCTGACGCCCGCCGAGCAGAAGGCCGTCCTGGAGCTCGGGCTCGCCCTGCGTGCCGACCGGTACGCGAAGCGCCCGCTGGAGGGCCCGCGGGCCGTCGCGTTCATCACCGACAAGCCGACGCTGCGCACCCAGGTGTCGTTCGCGGCCGGGATCGCCGAGCTCGGCGGGTTCCCGCTCGTCGTGGACGGCCGCCTCGCCCAGATCGGTGTGCGCGAGTCCGTCGCGGACACCACGCGCGTGCTCGACCGGCAGGTGTCCGCCATCGCGTGGCGCACGTTCGGGCAGGACCGCATCGAGGAGATGGCGTCCGTCTCGCGCGTACCCGTGGTCAACGCCCTGACCGACGACTTCCACCCGTGCCAGATCCTCGCGGACCTGCTCACGGTGGCGCAGCACCGGGGGCTGGACAGCCTGCCCGGCACCACGTTCGCCTACGTGGGCGACGCCGCGAACAACATGGGCAACTCCTACCTGCTGGGCGGCGCGACCGCCGGCCTGCACGTGCGGATCGCCGGCCCGGAGGGCTACCTGCCCGACGCCGCCGTGGTCGCCCGGGCGACCGAGATCGCCGCGGCCACGGGCGGCTCGGTGACCGTGACGACGTCCGCCAAGGAGGCCGTGGCCGGGGCGGACGTCGTGGCCACCGACACCTGGGTGTCGATGGGCGACGAGGCCGAGGCGGAGGCACGGTCCAAGCCGTTCTGGGACTACCAGGTCAACGCGGAGCTGCTCGCCGTCGCCGCCCCGGACGCGCTCGTCCTGCACTGCCTGCCGGCCTACCGCGGCAAGGAGATCACCGCCGACGTCATCGACGGGCCGCAGTCCGTGGTCTTCGACGAGGCCGAGAACCGCCTGCACGCGCAGAAGGCGCTGCTGGCCTGGCTCCTGGAGCAGGGCTGATGGTCGCCCGGCAGACCGCGACGACGGCCACGACCAAGGCGGCCCGGCACGCCCGGATCACCGCGATCGTCACGCGCAACGCGATCCACTCGCAGGCCGAGCTGGCCGACGTGCTGGCGGCCGACGGCGTGAGCGTCACGCAGGGCACGCTGTCGCGTGACCTGATCGAGCTGCAGGCCGAGAAGGTGCGCGGCTCGGACGGCACGCTCGTCTACGCGGTCCCGGGTGAGGGCGGGGACCGCAGCGCACAGTCCGACGCGAGCGAGGAGTACCTGTCCGCGCGGCTGGCCCGGCTCGCCAAGGAGCTGCTGGTCTCGGCCGACTCGTCGGGCAACCTCGTCGTGCTGCGCACCCCGCCGGGCGCGGCGAACCTGCTGGCCTCGGCCATCGACCACTCCGTCTTCCCCGGGATGCTGGGGACGATCGCGGGGGACGACACGATCCTCGTGATCGCGCGCGATGCCGACGGCGCCGCACTCGCGGGCCGTTTCCTCGCGCTCAGCGCCTGAGAACCCACAAGAATTGCACCCGAACACCACCACCGGAAAGAGAACGTCAATCATGACTGAACGCGTCGTGCTCGCCTACTCGGGCGGCCTGGACACCTCCGTCGCCATCGGCTGGATCGCCGAGGCCACCGGGGCCGAGGTGGTCGCCGTGGCCGTCGACGTCGGCCAGGGCGGCGAGGACATGAACGTCATCCGCCAGCGCGCGCTGGACTGCGGCGCCGTCGAGGCGTACGTCGCCGACGCGCGCGACGAGTTCGCCGCCGAGTACTGCATGCCCGCGCTGCGGGCCAACGGCATGTACCTCGACCGCTACCCGCTGGTCTCCGCCATCTCGCGCCCCGTGATCGTCAAGCACCTGGTGCGCGCCGCCCGCGAGTTCGGTGCCTCGACCGTGGCCCACGGCTGCACCGGCAAGGGCAACGACCAGGTCCGCTTCGAGGTGGCCACCACGTCGCTCGCGCCCGACCTGAAGTCGATCGCGCCGGTGCGTGACCTCGCGCTGACCCGCGAGAAGGCCATCGACTACGCGGAGAAGCACGACCTGCCGATCGCGACTACGAAGAAGAACCCGTTCTCGATCGACCAGAACGTGTGGGGCCGCGCCGTCGAGACGGGCTTCCTCGAGGACATCTGGAACGAGCCCACCAAGGACGTCTACTCGTACACGGACGACCCGACGTTCCCGCCGGTGGCCGACGAGGTCATCCTCACCTTCGAGCAGGGCATCCCCGTGGCGATCGACGGCGTGCCCGTCACCCCGCTGCAGGCCATCCAGGAGATGAACCGTCGTGCGGGCGCGCAGGGCGTCGGCCGCATCGACATCGTCGAGGACCGGCTCGTGGGCATCAAGTCCCGCGAGATCTACGAGGCCCCGGGTGCGATCGCGCTGATCGCGGCCCACCAGGAGCTGGAGAACGTCACGCTCGAGCGCGAGCAGGCCCGGTTCAAGCGCCAGGTCGAGCAGCGCTGGAGCGAGCTGGTCTACGACGGCATGTGGTTCTCGCCGCTGAAGAAGTCGCTGGACGTCTTCGTCGACGACACCCAGAAGTACGTCTCGGGCGACATCCGCATGGTGCTGCACGGCGGCCGGGCCACCGTGACCGGGCGCCGCTCGGAGCAGTCGCTGTACGACTTCAACCTCGCCACCTACGACGAGGGCGACGCGTTCGACCAGTCGCAGGCCCGTGGCTTCATCGAGATCTACGGCCTCACCGCCAAGCTCGCCGCCGCGCGCGACGAGAAGTTCGGCAACGGCGTGGACCTCGGCGCCACGGCGAACCTGACAGCGGGCGCGCTGTGAGCGAGCACGACGGCAAGGACGTCGGCCACGCGACCCCGCGGGCCGTCGGCGGGCACACCGGACCGAAGGTCGCCCTCTGGGGCGGCCGGTTCGCCGGCGGGCCGTCGCCGGAGCTGTCCGCGCTGTCCCAGTCGACGCACTTCGACTGGCGGCTCGCGCAGTACGACATCGCCGGGTCGCGGGCGCACGCCCGCGCCCTGGCGGCCGCCGGCCTGCTCACCGAGCCGGAGCTCGCCCGGATGATCGACGCCCTGGACGTGCTGGAGCAGGACGTCGTCTCGGGCGCCTTCCTGCCGGTGCTCGACGACGAGGACGTGCACACCGCGCTGGAGCGCGGCCTGCTGGAGCGCGCCGGCGATGAGCTGGGCGGCAAGCTGCGCGCCGGCCGGTCCCGCAACGACCAGATCGCCACCCTGGTGCGGCTGTACCTGCGCGACCAGGCCCGCACGATCGGCACCCAGGTGCTCGACCTCGTGGACGAGCTCATCGTCCAGGCGGCCGCCGCCGGGAACGCCCCCATGCCGGGGCGCACCCACCTCCAGCACGCGCAGCCGGTGCTGCTGGCGCACCACCTGCTGGCCCACGCGTGGCCGCTACTGCGCGACGTGGACCGGTTCCTCGACTGGGACGTGCGCGCCTCGAAGTCGCCGTACGGCTCCGGCGCGCTCGCCGGCTCCTCGCTGGGCCTGGACCCGGCGGCCGTGGCGGCCGACCTGGGCCTGGAGGGCGGGCCGGTCGAGAACTCGATCGACGGCACGGCCTCGCGCGACGTGGCGGCCGAGTTCGCCTTCGTCGCCGCGATGATCGCCGTCGACCTGTCCCGGATCGCGGAGGAGGTCATCCTCTGGAACACCAAGGAGTTCGGGTTCGTCCGGCTGGACGACGCGTACTCCACGGGCTCGTCGATCATGCCCCAGAAGAAGAACCCGGACATCGCCGAGCTCGCGCGCGGCAAGGCCGGGCGCGTGATCGGTGACCTCACCGGCCTGCTCACCACGCTCAAGGGCCTGCCGCTCGCGTACAACCGCGACCTGCAGGAGGACAAGGAGCCGGTGTTCGACCAGGTGGCGACACTGACGGTGGTGCTGCCCGCGTTCACGGGCATGGTGCGCACCATGGTGTTCGACACCGACCGCATGGCCGAGCTCGCGCCGCAGGGCTTCTCGCTCGCGACCGACATCGCCGAGTGGCTCGTCAAGCAGGGTGTGCCGTTCCGGGTGGCGCACGAGGTGGCCGGCTCCTGCGTGCAGGAGTGCGAGGCGCGCGGCATCGAGCTGTGGGACCTGTCCGACGAGGACCTGGCCAAGATCTCGGAGCACCTCACCCCCGAGGTGCGCTCCGTGCTGTCCGTCGAGGGCTCGCTCGCGTCGCGCGACAACGTGGGCGGCACCGCCCCGGCACGGGTCGCCGAGCAGATCGAGGCCGCCAAGGAGCGCTCCACGGAGTTCCGCTTCTGGGCCCAGCCGGAGTCCTGACGGCAATCCAGTGATTGTGCCCGGAATCCGCGCGGATTCCGGGCACAATCGCTGGGTAGACCGATGAGGGGAGCAGGATGACCGTCACGCCAGGGGTGCTGGGTGAGGTGCTGGGGCGGATCCGGGTGGTCGACGCGCGGCTGATCTGCGTCGACGGGCCCGCCGGGTCGGGCAAGACGACGCTGGCCGCGCAGCTCGCGGACGCGCTGGAGGCGCCGGTGATCCACATGGACGACCTCTACGAGGGCTGGGCGGCCGGCCCCGACGGCGGCGCGGAGAACCTCCGTCGCTGGGTCCTGGACCCGCTGGCCGCGGGGGAGCAGGTACGTTACCGGCGCTACGACTGGGTCGAGGGCGACTGGGCCGAGTGGCACGACCTCCCGCCGTCGGCCCACCTGGTGGTGGAGGGCTGCGGCGCGGGCGCGCGCCAGGTGGACGCGCTGGGCGCGTTCCGCATCTGGGTCCAGGCGGACGACGCCGAGCGGCTGCGCCGCGGCCTGGCGCGCGACGGCGAGGACGCCCGCGAGCACTGGCTGCGCTGGATGGCCGACGAGGCGGAGCACTACGCGCGCGAGCGCACCCGCGAACGGGCCGACCTGCACCTGGACGGGGTCGGCGCGCTGATCTGATGGAGCGGACACCCCAGGAGCGAACCCGAGTGACCCACCCATGACCGTCCCCGCCCGCCGGTTCTTCGACCGGCCCGTGGTCGACGTCGCGCGCGACCTGCTCGGCGCCACGCTGACCCGCCGTACCGCCGACGGCGCCGTCACGCTGCGGCTCACCGAGGTCGAGGCCTACGACGGGACGAACGACCCCGGCTCCCACGCCTTCCGCGGCCCGAGCCGGCGCAACGAGACCATGTTCGGCGAGCCCGGGCGGCTCTACGTGTACCGACACCTGGGCCTGCACTACTGCGCCAACGTGGTCTGCGGCCCGGACGGGACGGCGTCCGCGGTGCTGCTGCGCGCCGGCGAGGTGACCGGCCCGGGCCCCGCCGGGGTGGCCCTCGCGCGCGCCCGGCGTCTCGCCTCCGGCGTCGTGCGCACCGACCGCGACCTGGCACGCGGTCCCGCGCGCCTCACCGTGGCGCTCGGCCTCGACCTGTCCGACGACGGCGCCGACGTGACCGACCCGGAAGGCGGGGTGGTGCTGGAGGTCCCCGAGGCGCCGTGGGGCAGCGTGCTGTCCGGGCCGCGCGTGGGCGTGAGCGGCGACGGCGGCCGCGCCGACCTGTATCCGTGGCGCTTCTGGCTCGACGGCGAGCCGACGGTGTCGGCCTATCGCGCGGCGACCAGGCGGCCGGCGACGCGACGTCCCGCACGAACCTAGTTCTCCTATGCCTAGTGCTGCTAGGGTAGCTATCCCTAGCAGCACTAGGCATAGGAGTGCAGGTGCACATCGACAAGGATCTGGTCGCGGCGTCCGCGACGCCGCTCGTCCTCGGCATCCTGTCCGACGGCGAGTCGTACGGCTACGCGATCCTCAAGCGCGTCAACGAGATCTCCGGCGGCCGCATGGAGTGGACCGACGGCATGCTCTACCCCCTGCTCCACCGGCTGGAGCGCCTGGAGTACGTCAAGGCGACGTGGGGCACGTCCGACGTCGGACGGCGGCGCAAGCACTACGCGATCACCGCGTCCGGCCGGGAGGCGCTCGCGGAGCGGCGGCAGCAGTGGGCGGTCGTGTCCGACGCGCTCAAGCAGGTCTGGCAGGACGTCCAGCCCGGCCCCGCCGTCGCGGAGGGGTGGGCCTGATGAGCGACCAGAACGCGAACGACGCCGGTCCCGCCCAGCAGACCGGGCCGGCCGAGCACGTCGTGCTGGAGGAGCAGATCGACCTGTGGCGCGGCTACGTCCAGCGCCGTCGGGCGATCTCCGCGGCCGACGTCGACGAGATGGAGGACCACCTGCGCGGCCAGGTCAGCGACCTGACGGCCGGCGGGCTGGAGGACGAGGAGGCCTTCCTCGTCGCGGTCAAGCGCATGGGCAACCTCGACGAGGTGTCCCGCGAGTTCGCACGCGAGCACTCCGACCGGCTCTGGAAGCAGCTCGTGCTGGTCCCCGAGGAGCCGAGTGACGGCGGGCGCTGGCGCGAGCTCGCCGTGGTCCTGGCGCTCGCGGTGGGCGCGGGGATCGTGCTCAAGGTGCTGCTCGCCGCCACGACCGGCAACGAGCTGGTGCTCGTGCGCAACGCCGTCTTCGCCGTCCTGCCGTTCCTGGCCGGGTACTTCGTGTGGAAGCGGCACGTCCCGTGGCGGGTCAGCGCGCTGCTGCTCGCGATCACGACGGCGCTCGCGCTCGTGGTCAACCTCTACCCGTTCGAGCCGGGGGAGTTCGACGGGCCCGGCATGACCGAGTTCCTCGCGATCACCCACACGCCCGTGGTGCTCTGGCTGCTGCTGGGCGTCGTGTACGCCGGCGGGGCGTGGCGGTCCGGCGCCCGCCGGATGGACTTCGTCCGGTTCACGGGCGAGCTCATCATCTACCTCGCGCTGATCCAGCTCGGCGGCGGGCTGCTCATCGGGCTCACGTTCGGTTCGCTCAGCCTGGTCGGGGTGGACTTCGAGCCGTTCCTCGGCGACTGGCTCCTCCCGTTCGCGGTCCCGGGCGCACTGCTCGTCGGCGCCTGGCTGGTGGAGGCCAAGAAGAACGTCGTCGAGAACATCGCCCCCGTGCTCACGCGGGTGTTCACGCCGCTGACGATCGTCATGCTGGTCGCGATCTTCGTGGTGCTGCTCGTCAACGGGCCGCTCACCGCGGTGGACCGGGACCTGCTCATCCTCATGGACGCGATCCTCGTGCTGGTCCTGTTCCTGCTGCTGTACTCGATCTCGGCCCGCGACCCGCTCGCGCCGCCCGGGATCTTCGACTGGCTGCAGCTCGTCCTGGTCGGCGCGGCGCTCGCGGTGGACGCCGTGGCGCTCACCGCGATGCTCACGCGGATCGCCGAGTTCGGCTTCACGGCCAACAAGGTCGCGGCGCTCGGGCTCAACCTCGTGCTCCTGGTGCACCTCGCCTGGGCGGCGTGGTTGGCGACCGGCTTCGTCCGGGGGCGGCGCACGTTCGGCGCGATCGAGCGCTGGCAGACGCAGTACCTGCCGGTCTACGCGATCTGGGCCGCGATCGTGGTGGTGACGTTCGGCCCGATCTTCAACTTCGCCTGACCCACCGACTTCGCCCACCCCGCCGCAGAACCGAAGTGCGCTTCTACCCAGTCATTGCGCCCGAAAACACGCTGTTTTCGGGCGCAATGACTGGGTAGAAGCGCACCATCGGTCGCGCCCGCCGTCAGGCCTCCGGGTACGTCTCCCGTAGCACCCGCGCCAGGTGGCGGACGATCTCCCGCGGCCCCGACTTCGCCGTGCCACGCTCGACGTCGCTGTTGTAGTTCGTGTTGGTGTTCACGTCGTACGTCAGCACCCGGCCGTCGGCGGTCCGGATGTTCTCGATGCCCGCCACCTCGATACCGTGCCGCTCGGTGAACGCGAGGTACTTGCCCACCACGGGGTCGTCGTAGCCCTCGCGCTCGGAGAACAGGCCCCAGTCGTCGTCGGGGGCCATGGAGATGGTCGCGCCGACGGGCGGGACGGGACGGCCCGTCTCCGGGTCGATGACGCACGCGTCCGCGGGGCAGAGCTGGAACCCGCCGCGCTCCGTGTCGCCGCGGACGGCGTACACCATCTCGCCGCCCACGATCTCGACGCGCGTGATGCCGCCGTCGGCCGCCACCACGTACTCCTGGATCAGCGTGATGCCGTCCACGGGCTCCTCGTACTCGTCGGACCCGACGTAGTCGGCGAGGTCGTCGAACGAGTCGAACTTGCGCACGCCCAGGCCCTTGCCGCCCTGGTTGTGCTTGGTGACGAACGGCGTGGGGAAGCCCTGCGCCGCCTTGAGCACCTGGTCGCGACCGACGGCGGCCACGGTGCGTGGCGTGTCGATGCCCGCGGCGCGCAGGGCCGTGAGCTGGTCCACCTTGCTGACCTCGAGCTCCAGCACGCGCCGGCCGTTGACCGTGCGGCGTCCGTACGCCTCCAGCCAGGACAGCACCGCGCGCGAGTAGTCCTTGGTCAGGCCGTGGTCGCGCGTGTGGCTGCTCGCCGAGATGCGCGACCAGAAGATGCCCTCGGGCGGCGCCTCGTCCAGGTCGAGGACGCCGTCGGTGAGCACCCACTCGACGTACTCGACGCCCTCGGCCGCGAAGGCCTCGGCGAACGGGGGGAACCATTCGGGGTTCTCGTGCAGGGCATAGATCTTCGGGGCGCTCACAGGAACCTTCCGCACACAGGGCTGACGGCCAGGGGACCCAGCAATACTTTCACGCCGTCAGCGCAGGTCGGCTGTGTCCTGCGGCACACCCGGCGTGGGCTCGTCCGACGCCGCGGCCGGTGCCTCCGGCCCCTCCGCCCCCTCCGGGACCGACGGCGCCGCGTCGACCTGTGCGAGCGAGCGCCGTGCCCCAGGGAACGCGAGGATCGCGCCCAGCACCACGACCAGCAGCACGCCGGCGAGGATCAGCAGCGCCTCCACGGAGAACTGGTCGGCCAGCGGGCCGAACACCACCATGGACAGCGGCATCGCGACGGTCATGACGATCCCGACGAAGCCGAAGACCCGGCCCTGCATCTCGGGTTCGACCCGTTCCTGGATGATCGTCAGGGCGGGGGTGTTGAGCGCCGCGAACATGACGCCGATGATCAGGCCGATGGTGAAGAACACCCACATGTTCGTGGACACGCCCAGCCCGGCGACCAGCACGCCGGTGGCGAGCACCGACCCGACCATGAGGCGCACCCGGCGCGTGATCCTGGGCCCGACCGACGCCATGATGATGCCGCCGAGCAGCATGCCGCCGCCCCAGAACAGCTCGTTGGCGGTCAGCTTCCACACCTCGTCGCCGAACGTGCGGGTGACCATGAGCGGAGTGAGGTAGCTCGGGGCGCCCACCAGGAACATGACCAGCGCGAACAGCGTGATGAGCCAGCGCACCGGCGCGTTGCCCCGGATGTAGCGCACGCCGGCCGCGAGGTCGCCGAAGTAGCTGACCGGCTGGCCGGCGTCGGACCGCACGAGGCGCGGCACCGCGACCAGCGCGAGCATGCCGACACCGAGCAGGGCGGTCACCACGTCCACGAAGAAGACGGTGACGATGTCGAACGAGGCGTAGATGACGGCGGCCAGGGCGGGCGCGAGGAGCATCATGCCCGACTGGATGGACTGGAAGAGGCCGTTGACGCGCATGAGCTGGTCGGTCGGCGCGATCTGCGGGATCATCGCGCTCACGGCCGGCGTCTGGATGCCGGCGAAGACCGAGCGCACGGCCAGCGCCGCGTAGATGACCCAGAGCGAGTCGACGCCGCTGACCATGAGCAGTGCGAGCCCGAGGGTCGCCAGGGCGATGACGGTGTCCGAGCCCATGATCAGGAACTTGCGGTGGTGCCGGTCCGCCCAGACGCCGCCGAAGATCGACACGAACGCCTGCGGCAGCATGCCGAACACGATGCTCAGCATGAGCACCGACCCGGACCGGGTCTCGATGGTCAGGTGCCACATCACCGCGTACATGACCACCATGGATCCGAACAGGGAGATGGTCTGGCCGGCGAGGAACAGCCCGACGTTGCGCTTCCAGCGGGGCATGTCGACGTCGCTCATGGCTCAACCCTGCCGGACGTCGTACCGGTTCGCCGATGCTTTTTCGTCTCCATGCCACGACCGACGACGGGGCGCGCCCGAACTCATCGCAGGAACAGCTCGACCACCGGCACGGCGACGTCGGGCCGCGCCGTGGGCAGGTGCAGCGTAAGGGTGCCGGGCGGCTGCCCGCCCGGGGTGGTGTTCCACGCCTTCTGGTCCGGGTCGGTGCGGGTGGCGCGCAGCTCGGAGCCGTCGTGCAGGAGCTGCGCGTACCGGACCCGGTCGGCGAGCCCGCGCAGGTGCAGGTGCGCGAACGGCCACGCGAACAGGTGCAGGTACAGGCGGTCCGCGCGCCGAGTGAGCACGACGCCGGGCGGCAAGCCGGACGCGAGGGCCTCGGCCAGCGCGGGCTCCGCGGGGCCCGCCCCGTGGACCGACCGGCCGTGCAGCCGGGTCCACGCGCCGAGCGCGGTGAGCGTGGCGGCATCGCGGGCCGGGATCGCGCCGCGCCCGTCCGGGCCGATGTTGAGCAGCAGGTTGCCGCCCTTGGACACCGTGTCCACGAGCATGCGGACCAGCAGGTCCGGGTCCTTGAACCGGGTGTTGTCCCGGTCGTAGCCCCAGCTCCCGTTGAGCGTCTGGCAGGCCTCCCAGGTCAGGAGCGCGCCGTCGTCGTCCCGCATGGGCTGGTCCGGCTGGTACTGCTCCGGGGTGACCAGGTCGCCCGGGATGCCCAGGCGGTCGTTGACCACGGCCTGCGGCTGCAGCTCACGGACCAGGGCGAGCAGCCCCTCGGCGTCCCAGTCCTCGGGGTACTTGCCACGCCACCCGTCCCGGTCGTGCGCGTACGTGTAGTCGAAGAAGACGTAGTCGACGGCGCCGTACCCGGTGAGCAGCTCGCGCACCTGCGCGTGCAGGTACGCGCGGTACCGGGCCATGTCTCGGCCGTCGTTGAGGGTGTGGGCGTCCGGGTCGTCCCGGCGGGGGTGCAGGTGGTCCACGGTGAAGTCGGGGTGGTGCCAGTCGATGAGCGAGTGGTACAGCCCCAGGCGGAGCCCCTCGGCACGCACGGCCTCGGCGAGCTCCGCGACCAGGTCGCGCCCGCGCGTGCGCGCGACGGAGTAGTCGCTCACGGCTGAGTCCCACAGGGCGAAGCCGTCGTGGTGCTTGGTGGTCAGCACCACGTAGCGCATCCCGGCGTCCTTGGCGGCGCGGGCGATCGCGCGGGCGTCGAACAGGTCGGGGTCGAACACCTCGGCGTAGCGCGCGTACTGCTCGGCGGTCTGCCGCTCGTTGCTCAGCACCCACTCGTGCCGGGCGGCGGCCGAGTAGAGCCCGAAGTGCACGAACAGGCCGAACCTGGCCTCGGTAAACCAGGCCCGGTCCGGGTGCGACGGCAGGACGGGGTGGACCGGCTGGGACATGGGCAGAGCACTCCTCGTCGAGCGGGTGGTCCCGGAGCAGGGAAGAGGTATGACGTATCGCTCCGGGTGGGTCGATCCTATCGGGTCCGATAGGTGATCTGTCCCTTCGGTTCCGGGTGGATCGGTGCTATAGATTGGATGAATCGCCATCGCAGCCGCTTCCCAGGAGGAACACCCGTGACCACAGCCCTTGAGTTCGACGGCGTCCGCGCCATCGTCACGGGAGGGGCGTCCGGCATCGGCGCCGCCGTCGTGACCGCCCTGCTGGAGCGCGGCGCCCAGGTCGTCGCGATCGACCGCGCGTCCGACGGCGTGCCCGAGGGCGCGTCCGGCGAGGTCGCCGACGTGACCGACGACGCCGCCGTGCGCGCCGCCGTCGAGGCCGCCGCCCGGCGCCTGGGCGGCATCGACGTCGTCGTCAACAACGCCGGGATCGGCGCCCAGGGCACCGTCGCCGACAACGACGACGCCGAGTGGCTGCGCGTGCTCGACGTGAACGTGCTCGGCATCGTGCGGGTCACCCGCGCCGCCCTGCCCTACCTGCGGGAGTCCCAGCACGCCGCCGTGGTCAACACCGCGTCGATCGCCTCGTGGACCGGGCTGCCGCAGCGCGCCCTGTACTCCGCCAGCAAGGGCGCCGTGCAGGCGCTCACGCTCGCCATGGCCGCCGACCACGTGCGCGAGGGCATCCGCGTGACCTGCGTGAACCCTGGCACCGTCGACACACCCTGGGTGGGCCGCCTGCTCGACGCCGCCGCCGATCCCGAGGCCGAGCGCGCCGCCCTGGAGGCCCGCCAGCCCACCGGCCGGCTGGTCAGCCCCGAGGCCGTGGCGCACGCCGTCTGCTACCTCGCCAGCCCGCTGGCGACGGCCACCACGGGCACGGCGCTCGCGGTCGACGGCGGCATGCACGAGCTGCGCGTCCGCCCGCCCGAGCAGTCCTGAACCCGGTCCTGAACCCGGTCCCGAACCCCCACACACCCCCGATCCGAGAACGAGGACACGATGCACCTGCTCCGCCTGGGCCCCGTCGGCCAGGAGATCCCCGCCGTCACCTCCGACGGCGTCACCTACGACCTGCGCCCGCTGACCCCTGACGTCGACGGCGCGTTCCTCGCCGCCGACGGCGTCGCGCGCACGCGGGCCGCGCTGGCGGCGGGGGAGCTGTCCGTGCTCGACGGCGCCGACGGCCTGCGCCGCGGGGCGCCGATCGCGCGGCCGGCCGCCGTCGTCTGCATCGGGCAGAACTACGCCGCGCACGCGCGCGAGTCCGGCGCGGAGCCGCCGCGCCTGCCGATCATCTTCTTCAAGCACCCCAACACGGTCGCCGGGCCGGACGACGCCGTGCCCCTGCCGCCGGGCGCCGAGAAGGTCGACTGGGAGGTGGAGCTGGCGGTCGTGATCGGCCGGCGCGCGAGCTACCTGGCGTCCGTCGAGGCCGCGCGCGAGCACGTCGCGGGCTACACCGTGGTGGACGACGTGAGCGAGCGGGCGTGGCAGCTCGACGACTCCCTGGGCCAGTGGTCCAAGGGCAAGTGCGGGCCGGGGTTCCTGCCCACCGGCCCGGCGCTCGTGCCGGCCGACGAGGTGGACCCGGGCGCCCTGCGGCTGCGGTCCTTCGTCAACGGGGAGCCGCGGCAGGACTCGTCGACGGCGGACATGATCTTCGGCGTCGCCGAGATCGTGCACCACCTGTCGCAGTACATGGCGCTGGAGCCGGGCGACCTGATCTGCACGGGCACACCCGAGGGCGTCGCCCTCTCGGGCCGCTTCCCGTACCTGACGGACGGCGACGTGGTCACCCTGGAGATCGAGAACCTGGGCCGGCAGAACCACACCTTCACCTCTCACTCCTGACCCACCGCCCGTTGAGTGCGGGCTATTTGTCGAGCAGACGCGTGCTGCGCAACAAATAGCCCGCACTCAACGGAGGGGTCAGCTGGCCGGGGAGATGCTCATCTCGCCCGCCGGGCCCTGGCGGTAGGCCGTGAAGTAGCCGTCCGTCGCCAGGGTGTTGTTCGCCGTGTCGTCGAGGTAGCTCCACACGGGCTCGCCGTCCACGCGCAGCACCACGCGGATGCCGCCCTCGACGTCGACGGCGCCGAACGTGACCTCGTGCGTCGAGCTCGGCTCGATCACCGTGTTGGGGAACACGTCGATCATGAAGACGTCGGGCTTCCACCGCTGCATCTCGATGACGTCCTCCTTGATGACCACGAGGTATCCCGAGTTGCTGTTGGTCCACACCGGGTTGCCCGCTGTCCTCGAGCGCACCGAGAAGCCGAACCAGCCCCCGTTGAAGTCGCCGAACGAGGTGTCGAACCGCAGCAGCTCGTCGCCGAACGTCGCCGGGGCGAACCCGGACGCGCTGCGCGGCGCCAGGTGCGCCGCCCCGTCCGCGACGGTCACGCCGCCGGACGGCGCCCACGCCGTGGCGTCGAGGATCTCGGCGCCCAGGTCGGTCACGGGGTGGTCGGCCGCCTGCACGGTCACGGTGGACGACGCCGTCAGGCCCGGCACCGCCGTCGACGTAGCGGTGACCGTCGCCGTGCCGGCCCCGACGCCGCGGACGGTGCCGTCGTCGGCCACGGTGGCCACCGCCTCGTCGCTGGAGGTCCACTCCAGGCCGGTGCGGGTCGCGTCGGCCGGGGTGAACGTGGCGTCGAGCTCCCGGGTCTCGCCGGGCTCGATCGTCGCGGCCGACGGCGCGAGCGTCACGCTCGTGGGGTCCACCCCCACCAGCGAGAACGTCACGTCGTCGAGGTCGAGCGCCGTGAAGCCCTGGACGTAGAAGCCGACCTTGCCGGCCGCCGCGGGCGCCGGGTTGGCGCCCTCCACGACCACCTCGCCGTCGAGCAGCACCCGGACGCCGTCCGGCGTGACGACCACGCGCACGTCGTACTGCGTGCCCGGCTCCAGGCCCTCGCCCGCGGGCAGGGTCACCTGCTTCACGGTGCCCCACGCGGAGTCGAAGATCGTCCACGTGGGCCCGGCCGCCGCGTGCCGGTACCGGACGTAGCCGCCCGGCGTGGCGCCCGTGCGGTCGTAGACCAGCAGCTGCCCGCCCTCGGGCACGTCGGCCGGCGTGGTGACGGTGAAGTCGAGCGCGTAGGTCGAGAACTGCCGGTCGAGCTGGGTGTTGGCGCCGCCCTTGATGCGCAGCACGTGGTCGCCCGTGCCGTCGTCGACGATCGCGCGGTTGGCGTCGGTGGGCCAGCCGTTCGCGCCCGACTCGAAGTCGGTCGAGTGCAGCACGCCGTCGCCGGCGGCCACGGTGACCGCCATCTCGTCGTGGATGCCCGGGTCGGCCTGCGACGCCACGGTCACCACCAGCTCGCCCGGCCCGATCGCGGTGAGCACGCCGGCCGCGCTGACCGTCGCGACGTCCGGGTCGCTGGAGGCGTAGGTGACGCCCTGGTTCGTCGCGTTCCACGGCACGGCCTGCGCCGCCACGGACAGCTCGTCGCCCAGCGTGACGGTGAGCTGGTCGCCGGGCAGCGCCAGGGACTCCAGTGCCACCTCGTCCGGGGACTGCGACTGACCCACGTGCCCGTCCGTGCCGATCTCGTCGAACGGGATGGCCTCGAAGCCGGGGATCTGGTCGAACACCGCGGCGTCGGGCCGGAAGGAGTAGTCGCCTCCCGCCGCGTCCACGAAGCCGGGGTCGGCGTCCGTCACCCAGTTGTCCCCGTAGTTCAGCAGGTTCTTCGTGTCCAGGGCGCCCTCGGCGTTCACGTCCGGGTTCCGGGTGCGGTTCGGGTTCCAGATCACGTTCCGGTCGAACGAGCTGTGGTCCGGGAAGTAGTGGTTGTCCTCGAAGAAGTGGCCGAGCTCCGGGTACTTCGTCAGGTACGGCGTGCCGACGAAGTCGCCGTTGTCGGCGAACACCTTCTCCCACTTCGGCAGGTACACGCGGTCGACGGTGTTGCCCTCGCCGTCACCCATCCACTGCGTGTAGTTGTCGTAGGGCACCGTGGTGTCGACGAACACGTTGTTCACGGCGTCGATGTAGTCGGCCGAGCCGGACTTGATCGCGTCGTTGCCCATGTTCACGAACACGTTCTGCTCGATGGTCAGGTCCCACGTGAAGTTGTCGGCGTAGATGCCCTCGACGCCGTGCTTGGTCAGGCCCACGTCGTGGAAGTAGTTCTGCCGGAACACGTGGCCGCGCTGCTGCGGCGTCTCGCCCGAGTTCATGTAGATCGCGCCGAGGTCCTGGAACGTCTTGCAGACGTCGTACACCTCGTTCTGCTCGAACAGGTGGTCGTTGCCGTGCACGATGATGCCCGGGTGCGGGGCGTCGTTGATCTCGTTGCCGCGCGCCACGTTGCCCACCCCGTCGAACATCACGCCCGGGTTGTAGGCCTTGTGGTAGTAGGCGAAGTCGTGGATGTGGGAGTCCTCGACCCGGTTGTTGCCGGGCGCCAGGGTGGTCTTGTTCCCGCCCTGCAGCACCACGCCGACGCCGCCCACGTGGCGGATGTCGTTCGAGACGACGGCGTGGTCCGTGCCGCCGCGGTTCACGGGGATGCCGTCGTACGTGTACCGGCCGGGGGAGTTGATGAGCACCCCGCCGTCGGTGAAGTTCTGCACGTCGCTGTTCGAGATCGTCACGTGGCTGCCGCCCAGGATGACGGCGGCGTTCGCGCGCCCGTAGTCAAGCACCAGGTCGTCGAACGTGACGTACGAGGTGCCGTCCGTGCGGATCATCGGCTCGTCCAGCGTGGTGACCACGGGCGCGCCCCGCTCCGCCAGGAACGACGCGTTGGGCACCAGGTACAGCACGCCGGTGTCGCGGTCGATGAAGTACTCGCCGGGGGCGTCGAGCTCCTCCAGCAGGTTCTGCGCGAAGTGGAAGTCCGGGTACCAGGTCTTCATGAGGCCCGACATCTCGCCGTAGCGCAGCGTGATGGTGCGGGCATCGGTGTCGATCGACTCGATCTTGTTGTACGACCACTCCCAGCTCTGGCCGAAGATGCCGTCGAGCCAGATGTCGTCGGCCTGGCCCCAGTGCTGCGGCCGGTCGTAGGAGTAGCTGAACGTGCCGCCGCGGTCCTGCAGGTCGGCGTCGTCCTTGGTGGGGCCGACGTCGACGATCTTGTTCATCTGCACGGTGTCCTGCACCGCCCCCGCGTTGGGCCACCGGGCGAGGGTCATGTCCTCACCGTCGACGTACAGCTCCATGGGCGGGGTGGTGCTGACGTCGTTGGCCTTCCAGTACCCGTGCCGGCTGAGCCGGCCGTAGTCGTCGATGCCCAGCGCGCCCAGGTCGATCTGGAGGATGTCGTCGCGGGCCGACGTCTCGATCACGCGGTCGAGCACGGCCTGGTCGGTCACGGGGGAGAAGCCGTCGTAGGGCAGCTCCTTGCCGCCGGAGATCCTGGCGGTCTCGCCCGGGTAGGAGCGGTAGGTGATGGGTGCTGCGGCGGTGCCCGAGTCCTCGGCGCCCAGGGTGAACGACGCCGAGCGCTCGTAGGTGCCCTCCCGCAGGTAGACGGTCACGCCGTCGGCCGGGAGGTTGCCGGCCGTCCGCAGTGCGCGGATGGCGTCGCGCGCCGCCTCCAGCGTGGCCAGCGGGGCCGCCTCGGTGCCGGCGGCCCCGTCGTCGCCGTCCGGCGCGAGGTAGATCGTGCCCCGCGCGCCGGGGGCGTGGGGGCCCTTGCCGGGCTTGGGCTTGCCCGGTTTGCCGGGCCTCTTCCCGGGGTCCGAGCCGGGTTCCTTGCCCGGCCCCCTGTCGGTGGCGGTCGTGGTGGGTGACGCGTGCTGGGCCCCGGTCTGCTGCGGGGCGGCCGTGGCGGCCGCGCTGGTGGCAGTCGCGCCGACGACGCACGTGGCGACGGCGGCGGCGAGCAGGGCTGACAGATGTCGCTTCATTGCGAGTGCTCCGACCTCTTCGGTGATGGTCATGGACTGCGGGTCGTCCTCGACCCGCGGCTGGCAGCGGAAGCGATGCTACATTAATCGATAATCGCTGACAATGAACGGGAGGCCTTCGGATGCCGCCGTGCCCGGTACCGTCGGACCCGTTCATCACACGAGGGAGTGCTTCATGACCAGCAGCGGTATCACCGGCGCACAGGCCGCCGAACGGCTCGTCCTCGTCGGGGACTCGATCACCGACGCCGGCCGCGACCGCGCGGACGCCGCGTCGCTCGGCGACGGTTACGTCAGCCTCGTCGCGGCCGACCTGCCCGGCGCCCAGGTGCGCAACGTCGGCATCGGCGGCGACCGCGCCGTCGACCTGGAGGCCCGCTGGGACCGCGACGTCGCCGGCACCGCGCCTGACGTACTCAGCGTGTACGTGGGGGTCAACGACACCTGGCGCCGCTTCGACAGCGACGACCCGACGAGCGCGGAGGACTTCGAGGCCACGTACCTGCGCCTCCTGGACCGGGTGCCCGGCAGCCCGCGCCTGATCCTCGTGGAGCCGTTCCTCCTGCCGGTGCGGCCGGAGCAGCACGGCTGGCTCGACGACCTCGCGGGCAAGCGCGAGGTCGTCGCGCGCCTCGCGGCGCAGGCGGGCGCCGCGCTGGTGCCGCTGCACTCCCTGCTCACCGCTGCCGCGCACGAGCTCGGCGGGACGGAGGGCGCCGTCGCCCTCGCCCCCGACGGCGTGCACCCCACGCCCAAGGGGTCGCGGATCATCGCCGACGCCTGGCTCGCCGCCTACCGTTCCGGTGCACAAACGATTGTCGATAATGCCGCTAGGCTGGGCGGATGACTGATGCGTTGAGCGGGATCTCGGGCCTCGAGCGCGGGCTGCTGTCCGACCAGATCTACGACCTGGTCAAGTCGATGATCAAGTCGTCGCAGCTGGCCCCGGGCGAGCAGCTCGTGGAGTCCCAGCTGGCCCGCCGCCTGCGCGTGAGCCAGGCCCCCGTGCGCGACGCGCTCAAGCAGCTCGCGCACGAGGGCCTGGTGACGCACGTGCGGCACCAGGGAAACTTCGTGACCAAGCACTCCGACGAGGAGGCCCAGCAGGCCAAGCAGGCCCGCGTGGCGCTGGAGGCGCTCGCGGGCCGGCTGGCCTGCGGGCGGCTCACGGCCGAGACGCGGGCGCGGCTCGAGGAGGTCATCGTCGCCATGCACGGCACGGTCGACGCGCAGGACCTGCCCGCGTTCCGCGAGCTCGACTTCGGGTTCCACCGCGCCGTCATCGAGGCCAGCGGCAACACCTACCTGCCGCGCATGTGGGACATCATCGAGCCGAGCCTGCGCTCCATGCACCTGCTCGGCGACCCCGAGTTCACCGGCGACTGGCACCAGGTGGCCGACTGGCACCGCAGCCTGCTCGACGTTCTCGACGGGGGCGACGCCGACGCCGCCTCGGCGCTCTTCGAGGCGCACGCCGCCGGGACGCTGCTGGACGCCGACGGGGACGTTGCTCCTGGCGGTGCTGGCAGCACCGCCGCCGGCTGAGGCGGGGTGCCAGAACAAAGCAGGACAAGTCAGGCTCACCCCTTTCGAAGGGTAGCCGAGCGAGAGACCCTCGCTACGATTCGCATGTGAGATCGGGGTGGTTCGAGGAGGCGACGGCGCGCAGCGCGGTGGGCCACGAGGCCCGGACCGTCGCGTGGGAGGCCACCCCGCTCGGTCCGCCGGACGCCTGGCCGGAGTCGCTGCGCCACGCCGTCCGGCTGTGCTTCTCGACGCGGTTCCCGGTGATGATGGTCTGGGGTCCGGACCTCACGCTGATCTACAACGACGGCTACCGGGACATGCTCGGCACCGACAAGCACCCCGCCGCGCTGGGGGCGTCCGCCCGAGTCGTCTGGGCCGAGATCTGGGACGACATCGGCCCGTTGTTCGACACCGTGCTGGCCACAGGCGAGCCGACGTTCAGCAACGACATGTACCTGCTGATGAACCGCTCGGGGTACGCCGAGGAGACGTACTTCACCTTCTCCTACAGCCCGCTGACCGACGACGACGGCCAGGTCGTGGGCGTGCTCGACATCGCGACCGAGACGACGCGCGACGTGGTGAACCAGCGGCGTCTGGCCGTGCTCGGCGAGGTGCACGGGGCCCTGCCCGCCACGTTCACCGACCTGCGCACCTTCGCCGAGCCCGTGGTCGGCGTGCTGTCGGCGAGCGCAGACGTCTCCCGGGTTGCCGTCTACGCCGCGAGCGGCCCCGAGATCGTCCTGGAGGCGGGGGAGACCGGCGGGCACGCGGAGCTGGGCCTCGTCGTCCGTGCGCTGCGCTCGGGTCGGCGCCAGGTGGTCCCGGGCATGGTGGTCAAGCCCGTGCGGTCGGGCCAGGGGAGCGGTGTCATCGCCGCGCTCGTGCTGTGCGGTACGCCGGTGCGGCCGTGGGACGCCGACTACGCCCGCTTCATGGTGGTCCTGGCGAAGACGGTCGCCTCGGCGTTGCGCGACGTCGTGCGGCGCAGGGCCCATGACGACGCGCTGCGGTTCCGGGCCGTCCACTCGGAACGGGAACGGGCCCGGGCCGCCGAGGTAGCCCTCGCACTCCAGCAGGCGGTGCTGACCGACCCGCCGCAGCTCGACGGTCTGGAGGTGGTCGTGCACTACCAGCCCGCGGCGGTCGAGCGGGACATCGGCGGCGACTGGTATGACGCGTTCACCACGCGTGACGGCGCCGCCACCGTGGTGATCGGCGACGTGATCGGGCACGACCTCGATGCCGCCGTCGCGATGGGCCAGGTCCGCGCTCTCGTGCGTGCCATCGGGTACGACAGCCAGGCGACGCCCGCGCGGGTGCTGGAGCGCGTGGACGCGGCCATCGACGGACTCGGCCTCGGGAGCTCGGCGACGGCGACGGCGCTGGTGGCACGCGTCGAGGAGGCCACCGGCCGGCAGGACCAGGTCCGCACGATGCGGTGGTCCAGCGCGGGGCACCTGCCTCCGATCCTGGTCCGGGCCGACGGCAGGTGCGAGATCCTCCGGGTCCGCAACGACCTGCTGCTCGGTATGGATCCCGGAGCGCCGCGCCGGGACCACGCGGTCGAGGTCTGGCCCGGCGACACCCTGATGCTCTACACGGACGGGCTGATCGAGACGCGGGACGACCGGCTGCGCACTCGCCTGGAGAAGCTCGCCGGGGTGCTCGAAGGGACCCACACGGCAGACCTGCAGACCGTCGTCGAGACGGCCTTGCGCGGCATGCTGTCGGACACGGTCGCCGACGACGTCGCGATCGTGCTGGTCCGGGCACTTCCCCGCGCGGCGCTCCCTTCAGTGCGTGAGGCCGTAGAGCCGCTCCGCGGTCCCTGACCACACGGCCGCCGTCGCACCGTCGTCCAGCGCCGGCAGCGCGCGGGCCGTGCGCGCGACGACCTCCGCGTACGGCGCGACCCGCGCGGACATCGGCCAGTCGCTGCCGAACAGCAGGCGCTCCGCGCCGAGCAGGCCGACGGCGGTCCGGGCTGTCGTCGCGACGCGGCCGGCGTCGTCCGGGCCAGCCGTGTGAAGGCCGGAGAGCTTGGCGTGCACGCGGGGCCGCGCGGCGAGCGCCGCGAGCGCGTCGCGCCACGGCTGCCCGGGCGTCCCGGCGCCGAGGCCCAGGTGGCAGACGACGACGTCGAGCTCCGGGTGCCGGCCGGCGAGCGCCCCGACGGCGGCGAGCTGTTCGGGGCGCACGAGGGTCTCCAGCACGCGCCCGCTGGCGGCCAGTCCTTCGCACAGGGCGTCGAGCCCGGGCACGTCGGACAGGTCGGCCGCGCCGCCGGGGACGGCGAGCCGGAGGCCGGCGACGGGCACGCCGTCGTCGAGCAGCGGCTGCGCCATGCCGGCCCAGGCGGCGGGGTCGCCGGGGCGCGCGTCGTACTGGAGCACGACCGGCCCGGGCAGGGGGCCGTGCGCGGCGGCCCGGGCGGCGAGCCAGCGGGCCTCGCCCTCGGTGTCCGCGGCCTGGACGGCGACGGCGGCGCGCACGGGGGCCGGGGACGTCGCCGTGGCGCGGGCCAGGTCGTCCGGGCCGACGCGCCGCGGCAGGCGCAGGTGCTCGGCGAACCAGGAGATCCGCATCGCCCCGGTGTCCCAGAGGTGCACGTGCGCGTCGACGATCCCGTCGCTCATGCGGGCGCCGGCGCGGACCGCGCGGCGTCGAGCGCGGCCCAGAGGTGATCGGGCAGGTCGACCGCGGCGGCGTCGGCGAAGACGTCCACCTCGGCCGGGGTGCGCGCCCCGACCACGACCGCCTCGACGCCCGGCACGCGCAGGGGGTACCGCGCGGCCACCGCGGCCAGGGGAAGTCCGGCCGTGGCGCACACGGCGGCCATGCGCAGCGCGCCGTCCACCTGCTCCGGCGTCGCGGGGTGGTAGTCGAAGTACGGCGCGGCCACGGGGTCGGCGAGCACCCCGGAGTTGTACACGCCCGCGGCGATCACCCCCACGCCCCGCGCGCGGGCGGCGGGGAGCAGGTCGGCCTCGGCCGTGCGGTCCAGCAGTGTCACCCGGCCCGCGGGCATGACGACGTCGAGCGCGTCCGCGGCCTCGCGCACCAGGCGCGCGACGGGGGCGTTGTGCCCCATGCCGACGCCCACGGCCCGGACCACGCCCTGGTCGCGCAGCTCCAGGAGTGCGGGCAGGGCGCCGCGCAGCGCGGCGTCGACGTCGGCCGGGTCGTGCAGGTAGAGCAGGTCCACACGGTCGGTGCCCAGCCGCGCGAGGCTGCCCTCCAGCGAGCGCAGCACGCCGTCGCGGCTGAGGTCCCCGACCGTGTTCGCCCCGGTGCCGCCCGTCGGGACGGGTACGCCGTCGGCGTCGACGATGGTGCGCCCCACCTTGGTGGCGAGCACCACGGTGTCTCGGTCGACGCCGGCCAGGGCGGCGCCGAGCCGCAGCTCGCTGACCCCCTCGCCGTAGTGCGGCGCGGTGTCGAAGAACCGTACGCCGCGCTCCAGGGCGCGGCCGACGGTCGCCTCGGCGGCGTCCGCGGCCACGGGCGTGAACAGGTTGCCGATGGGCGCACAGCCCAGGCCGAAGGTGGCGGTGACGGCCGGTGCGGGGCCCGGGTCGAGACCCGGCCCGGCCTGGCTCAGCGGGCGGAGGGCTGCGCGGAACGCCATGCCTCGAACTCCCCTCGGGTGTCGGGGGTCAGCGGGTAGTAGTCGCTCAGCCGGGCGCCCTCGTCGAGGCGGCCGCGGCTGAACACCTCCCACTCCTCGTGGTCCCGCGCCGACTCGATCACCTGGTCGGCCATGGCGCGCGGCACGATGACGGGGCCGTCGTCGTCGGCCACGACGAGGTCGCCCGGCAGGCACAGGACGCCGCCCACGGCGACCGGCACGTCGAACGCCCACGGGAACAGCTCCGACTGCGAGGCGTAGTGCGGCGTGCTGCCCGTGGACCACACCGGCAGCCCCAGGTCGCGGATCTTCCCGGAGTCGCGGATGCGGCCGTCGACGACCATGCCGGCCCCGCCCTTGCGCTGGAAGTAACGGGCCAGGATGTCGCCCACGCACCCGGAGAACCGGCTGCCGAACGCCTGGACCACCAGCACGTCGCCGGGCCGCACGGTCTCCAGCACGTGCCACAGGGCCGTGTGCCGCTCCACGTACTCCTGCTCGTCGCCGGCAGCGAGGTCCTCCCGCTGCGGCATGAACTGCAGCGTGAGGGCGGAGCCGACCACCTTGTACCCCGGCGACAGGGGCCGCGGCCCCTCCACGAACGAGCGGCGGATGCCCAGCCCGTGCAGCTTGGCGCACGCCGTCGCGGACGACACCTCGCCCAGCCGGGCCAGTGTGCCGGCGTCGGCCCGCTCGAACGCCTCGCCCCGCACGGGGAGCCGGACGTCCGGCCGGACCAGGCCCGCGGTGGGATCAGTGGGTAGCCCGTCCAGGCCGGGTCGGGTGAGGGCATCGGTCATGAGGAGGCTCCTTCTCGGGGCTGGGAGTGGGACTCGGGATGGGCGGTCGCGGCGCCTCCGTGGCGCGGCACGACCGTGGCGGGGGCGGTGAGCAGCACCAGGTCCGCGCGGTGCGACGGCGGCAGCTCGACGAGCACGTCGCCGCTGTCCACCGGCACGCTCACCGAGGACGGCGTCCCTGCCCGCCCCGCGAACGCCGTCGACGGACCCGGGTAGACGCCGCCGGACTCGCCCCGGGCCACGACGCCGGTCAGGCGCTGCTCCCCGAACCGGCCCGGCCGCACGCGCACCCGCCGGGCGCGGGTGGGGGAGAGGTTGACCAGCGTCAGCTCGACACGCCCCTCCTGGGCGTCGCCGTCCAGGCGTGTGACCAGGGCTGCGACGTCGGGCGGCAGGCCCGGGCGCGACCGGTCGGCGTCGGTGTAGCTCACGGCGGCGAACGGCAGCCCCCCGTTGTAGAGCGTCTGCGGCGTGCCCGTGACCAGCTGCCCCAGCACTTCCGTGACCACGGGGTTGGCGCGCTGCCAGAAGTGCAGGTGCACGGTGTCCGGGTCCACGGGCTCGGCGTCCATCACCGCGACCCGGCGGGCGAGCTGCCCGAGCGCCATCGACAGGGCGCGCTCCGGGTAGTCGGGCAGAGCCCCGTCGAGGAACGTGAGCCACGGACCCTCGTGCCCCGCCTCGACCTTGTCCCGGAACGGGCGCACCTCCCGGGCGCCGGGCGTGCCGTCCAGCACGCGGTCCAGGCGCTCGCGGTCGCGGGGGTCGCGGGTCCACCACCACAGCCAGGTGGGCAGGTCGAGCTGGAGGGGGCCGAAGTCGAACCAGCCCTCGGCGCCGTACCGGTAGGGCACGAGCAGCGCGGGCTCGGCGGCGTGTGGCCCGAGGCGTTCCAGCCAGCTCCCGCGCAGGCTGAACGGGGTCTCGGTGACGGGCGCGGTGATCGAGTGCTCCAGCACCGTGTCGAGCATGGTGCGCACCAGGTCGAGCGGGCCGTCGTCGCGCACCCCGGCCGCGCCGGGACCCCCGCCCGGACCGGGCGCCGCGCCCGAGACGAACGACGCGTTGATCGCGCCGATCAGGGTACTCATGCCCACCGAGTGCAGGCCGTGGGGCCAGGTCCAGCCGTAGTGCCCGCCGTACCAGGCGCCGTCGTGCAGCCCGCCGACGACGCCGTCCGGCGCCACGTTGTCCGGCATGAGCCCGCCCGCGGCGGCGGCGCGCTCGCGCCAGCCGTCCACGTACCGGGTGACCCACGAGGCCGACGTGGCGTCGCCGTCGTACAGCCAGGCGTTGGTCACCAGGGAGGTGGCCGCGAGGTTCACGGCGGTGTCCCCGGCGGCGCGCCGCTGCAGCTCGTCGCCCATGAGCTGCGCGTGCGCCGGGTCCGCCAGGTCGGACCAGCCCGTGATCCCCGGCAGCCCGTGCAGCGGCAGGCCGTACGCCGCCATGTAGTCGAGCGACGCCGGGTAGGTGAGCCACTCGGTGCCCAGCCCGGGCAGGGGGCCGAGCGCGCCGTTGTGCGGCGCGGTGACGATGTTGCGCGCCGGGTCGTAGTTGCCGTGGGCGGGGTCGGTGTACAGGCGCGCGAACCGCCGGGCGCGCTCCGCGAACCGCTCGTCGTCCGGGTCGGCGGCGCACAGGCCGTAGAAGAACAGCAGCGACTCGCCCTGGTGGAACCAGTCGTACCCGTTCTCGTACTCGCCGGTGAGCATGCCCGCCTCGGTGAGCTGCGCCGTCACGCCCTCGAAGTGGTGCTTGGCCGCGTCGAGCACGTCGTCGCTGCCGCCCAGGGCGTAGAAGGCCGGCCAGTTGAAGAACGGCTCGTAGAGGTCGTCCACGCCGTCACGGTGCTCGAAGCCGCCCGCGTGCAGGATGCGGCCGTCGGGGCCGCAGTAGCGCGACTCGAACAGGCGCCACGCCTCCTCGGTCGCGTCGAACAGGCGTCGTTCGAGCACGGCCCAGGCGGGAACCTCGGCCAGGGGAGTGGTGGGGATCCGCGGGTGTGCGGTGGGGTCGGTCATCGCCTCAGCCCTTCGTCGCCCCGGCGACCAGGCCGCCGATGATGTGCCGCTGCATGAGCACGAAGAAGAGGATCGCCGGGGTCACCGCGAGCAGCAGCGTGGGGAAGACCGTCGTGTAGTCCGTCGAGAACTCGCCGACCGCCGCGTACACGCCCGTGGTCACCGTGTAGATGCCGGAGCCGGGGCCCAGGATGATCTGCGGGCTGACGAAGTCGTTCCAGACGCTGATCGAGTTCAGCACCACGATGGTGGCCACCACGGGCCGCATGATCGGGAAGATGCAGGACCAGAACGCCCGGATCTTGCCCGCGCCGTCCAGGGACGCCGCCTCGTCGATGTCCCGCGGCACGGTGCGCAGGTACGCGGCGAACAGGAAGATCGTGACCGGGAGCGTGGCCGCCGTCTCGAAGAGGATGAAGCCGGGGATCGTGTTGATCAGCCCCAGCACCCGCAGCACGAAGACGACGGGGATGAGTGTCACCTGACCCGGGATGAACAGCCCGGAGACGAACAGGAGCAGCAGCCCCAGGTGCCACTTCGACCGGCCGCGCGCGATGACGTACGCGACGGGCGCGGCCAGCGCGATGCCGAACACGTTGACCAGCGCGACGAACAGCAGCGTGACGCCGTAGGCGCGCACCACGTTGAACTTCTCGCTGGTCAGCGCCGCCCGGAGGTACTCCAGGCTGAACGTGTCGGGGGTGATCGCCAGCGGCGAGGCGATGATCGCCTCCTGCGGCTTGAAGGCGTTGATCACCATGATGTAGAGCGGCACGAGCATGACGAGCGCGCCGGCGCCGAGCAGCGCCCACTTGAGCACGCTGCCCGCACCGGGGGCGCGCAGCCGGCGCCGGGGGGTCGGGTATCTGCGCATCAGTCGGCCACCTTCTGCTCCGCACCGCGTCGGGCGAACGTCACCGCGAGGCCCAGCACGGCCGTCACCAGCAGCAGGATCACGGACTGCGCCGCACCGAACCCGAGCTCGGACTGCGCGAACGAGTCCCGCAGCACCTGGTAGACGATCGTCTGGGTGGACCCGGCGGGGCCGCCGTCGGTCAGGGCCAGCACGATGTCGTAGACCTTGAGCAGCCCCACGAGCGTGAGCACGAGGTTCACGGTGAACACGGGGGCGATCAGCGGCAGCGTCACGTTGCGGAACTGCTGCCACTTCGAGGCACCGTCCACCGTGGCGGCCTCGTAGTACTCGGTCGGCACGGACTTGATGCCGGCCAGGAACAGGATCATGTTGAAGCCGAAGTGCGACCACACGATCGTCAGGATCACGCTCGCCTTGGCGAACACGACCTCGGTCAGGAACGGGACGGGCGGTACGCCCAGGTGCCCGAGCAGGCCGTTGACGGCGCCCTCCGGCGCGAGCATGGCGGACCAGAGGAACCCGATGATCAGGGCGCTGATGATGTACGGGTAGAAGAAGATCGTGCGCATCAGCGTGTTGGCGCGGCCCGATCCGGAGATGAGGGCCGCGATCGTGAGCCCGACGCCGTTGCACAGCACCGTTCCGAAGAACGCGACCACGCCGGTGAAGATCGCGGCGTCCACCGTGCGCGGGTTGCGGAAGGCCTCGGCGTAGTTGTCGAGCCCGATGAACGTGAAGTTCAGGCTGTAGCCGTTCCAGTCGGTCAGGCTCAGCACGAACGCCAGGACCATCGGCACGATGAACATCGCGAGGAACACCAGGACGGCGGGGCCGCCCATGACGATCCCGGGGAGGCGGTCGCGCCACACCCGCGCCGCCGACCGGCGGCGGGAGCGTGGCACGACGGCGAGCGTGTCTGCCATGTGGGTCACCGTCTGGTTGCCTCAGCCGATGCTGGAGGCGAACCAGTCGTCCATGGCCGTCTCGACGTCGGCGGCCGGGGTGCCGCCGATCAGGGCCTGGGTCTGGGCGTTGATCTCGTCCGAGTAGCCCGTGGGGAGCGTGCGCTCGCCGTAGCCCTGCCCGGTCGGGGTGTACGACTCGGCGGGCGTGTCGGCCACGATCTGCTGCAGCTCCTGGCCGAGCGCGTCCATCTCGTACTCGTAGCCGTCGCGGAAGTTGCCGTCCACCTCGAGCTGGTCGGCGACCGCCGTCTGGTCGGTCACGAGGAACTCGACGAGCTTCGCGGCGGCGTCCTGGTCCTCGCTGGACTTGAGGATCGAGTACGGGCTCGCGATGTTCGCGCCCATCGCCGGCGCGTCGACGCCCTCGACGGCGGGCGCGCGGAAGACGCCGATCTCGGCCTTCTCCTCGGCCTTGGCCTCGGTGCCCGCGAACCAGCTGCCCATGGGGTAGATCGCGCTCTTGCCGGACAGGAAGGCCTGCTCCGCGTCGGGGTACTTGATGCCCAGGGCGTCCTTGGGCACGTAGCCCTTGGCCACCCACTGCGCGTACGTCTCGACCGTCGGCCCGTACGTCTCCGCGAACGTGGTCTCGCCCGCGCTCATCGCGGCGAACCACTCCGGGTCCTGCGCCACGATCGTCGGCAGGCCCAGCGCCTGCAGGGAGTGGCTGGTCATCCAGTCGCCGCCCGTCTGGATGGGGGTCCAGCCGGCGTCCTTCAGCTTGCCGAGCGCGGCGGTGAGCTCCTCCACCGTCGTCGGCGTCTCGGTGATGCCCGCCTCCTCGAAGGCGGTCTTGTTGTAGAACCACAGGCTCTGCAGCTGGAAGCCGATGCCGGCCATGTAGTACTTGCCGTCGATCGAGTACTGGTCGGCCAGGGGGCCGCCGGTCGCCCAGTCGTACCGGGAGAGGTCGACCAGCTCCGGGGCCAGGTCGACCGTGGGCGGCATCGACTGCACGACGTCGGGCGCGTCGCCCGCGGTCAGCAGCCGGGGCAGGGCGGCGGCCACGCCCTCGGCGCCCGGGTTCTGCACGACGACGTCGATGCCGGGGTTGGCCTCCTCGAACGGCGCGACGAGCTCGTTCCAGAACTCCTCGGTGAGGTTGGGGGTTACGTTGACGAGCAGGCTCAGCTCGGTGGTGCCACCACCGGCGTCGCCGCCGTCGCCGGCACAGCCGGCGAGGGTGAGGGCTGCCGCCGTGAGCGTGCCCACGCTCGCCAGGGTGCGGTGCTTGATCATCGTTGATCCTCTCGGGTTGCCGCAGCGTTCCAGGGGGGGTGCTGTGCGTGGGCCTGCGGCGTACGGCCTACGACTGTGGAGTGACGTCTCGGGGAGAGTAATCGATAATCGTTGGATTGGGAAGAAGATGGGTCGGGACCCCGCGCCGCATAGGCTCGCGGGGTGAACCGGACCGACCGCCTGTACGCGATCGTGGAGGAGCTGCGGGCCGTCGCCCCGCGTCCGCGGAGCGCGTCGTGGTTGGCCGATCGGTTCGAGGTCAGCCGGCGGACCATCGAGCGCGACATCAGCGCGCTGCAGCAGACCGGCGTGCCCGTCTGGGCCGAGCCCGGACGCACCGGGGGCTACTGCCTCGACCGCGCCCGGACGCTCCCGCCGGTCAACTTCAGCCCCGACGAGGCGGTCGCGGTCGCCGTCGCGCTGGGCGGCCTGGCCGGGACGCCCTTCGCGGGCGCGGGCTCGACGGCGCTCCGCAAGATCCTCGCGGCCATGCGCGACGACGACGCGACCGCCGCCCACGACCTCGCCGCCCGCGTGCACCTCCTCGGGGCGCCCCCGCAGGTGCCGCCGGTCCCCGCCGTCCTCACCGACGCGATCTCCGCCCGCCGGGTACTGCGCCTGCGCTACACCGACAAGTCCGGCGCCGCGACCACGCGCGACGTCGAGCCGCTCGGCTTCGTCGGGTCGTCCACGGGCTGGTACCTGCTGGCCTGGTGCCGGCTGCGCGACGGGATCCGTGCCTTCCGCCTCGACCGCGTCGACCGGGTCACGGCCACCAGCGAGCGCGCACCCCGCCGCGTCGTCCGCCCGGAGGACGTCCAGGTGCCCGACGGCGACCTGCGCACCCTGACGCTCCTGGGCTGACCGCACGCCGCCCGGCCCACCGCGGGGGCACCGACCGCGGAAGCACCGCCCGCGTAAACACCGACACAGGGGTGTCGCTGAGCGCGCAGAGGCTGGTCGCGAGCCACGGAGAGACCGTGGCCAGCGACCGGGAGGTCCACCTCATGCACCACGCCACCCTCGCCTCCGTGCGGCTCGTCACCGAGGACGTCGACCGGCTGACCGCCTTCTACGAGCGCGTCACCGGCGTCCCGGCGCAGCGGCCGTCGCCCGACTTCGCGGAGCTGCGCACCGACCGGGGTACCCTCGCGATCGGCAGTACCCGGACGGTCCAGCTCTTCGGCCCGGGCTCCGCGGTCCCCGCCGCCAACCGCACGGCGATCGTGGAGTTCCTCGTCGACGACGTCGACGCCCTGTTCGCCGGCCTCGGCGACGCGGCCGAGACCGTGACCCCGCCGACCACCATGCCGTGGGGCAACCGCTCGCTGCTCGTCCGCGACCCCGACGGCACCCTGGTCAACCTGTTCACGCCCGTGACCCCGGAGGCCCGGGCGCGCGCCGGAATGGAATGAGGGCGAGCCCACCGCCGCCGTCGGGCAGACTATGACCATCGGGCCTACGAGCCCGCCGAGCAACACCTGACCGACAACGCCGGTCTTCCCCCTCAGAAGGAGCATCCACGGTGACCCACATCTTCGACGAGCTGCAATGGCGAGGCCTGGTGGCACAGTCCACCGACGAGGCCGCGCTGCGTTCTGCACTGTCGGAGGGCACCGTGGACTATTACGTGGGCTTCGACCCCACGGCCCCGTCGCTGCACATCGGCAACCTCGTCCAGATCCTCACGGCACGCAGGCTGCAGGACGCCGGCCACCGGCCCTACCTGCTGGTCGGCGGCGCGACGGGCCTCATCGGCGACCCCCGTGACTCCGGCGAGCGCACGCTCAACTCGCCCGAGATCGTGGCGGGCTGGGTGGAGCGCATCCGCGCCCAGATCGAGCCGCACCTGTCCTTCGAGGGCGACAACGCCGCGAGCATGGTGAACAACCTCGACTGGACCGCCCCAATGTCCGCGATCGAGTTCCTGCGCGACATCGGCAAGCACTTCCGGATGGGCACCATGCTGTCCAAGGACATCGTGGCCCGGCGGCTCGCCTCGGACGAGGGCATCAGCTTCACCGAGTTCAGCTACCAGGTGCTCCAGGGCATGGACTACCGCGAGCTCTACCGGCGGCACGGCATCACCCTCCAGCTCGGCGGCAACGACCAGTGGGGCAACCTGCTGGCCGGCGTCGAGCTGATCCGCAAGGCCGAGGGGGTCAGTGCGCACGCGCTGACGACGCCGCTCATCACCAAGGCGGACGGCACCAAGTTCGGCAAGTCCGAGGGCGGCTCCATCTGGCTCGACCCGGAGATGACCAGCCCCTACGCCTTCTACCAGTTCTGGCTCAACCAGGCCGACGCCGACGTCGTGAACTACCTCAAGGTGTTCACGTTCCGCTCTCGCGAGGAGATCGCGGAGCTCGAGCGGGAGGTGGCCGAGCGGCCGTTCGTGCGCGAGGCCCAGAAGGCGCTTGCGGGCGACGTGACCACGCTGGTGCACGGCGCCGGGGCGACGGAGGCGGTCATCGCGGCGAGCCAGGCGCTGTTCGGGCGTGGCTCGCTCGACGACCTCGACGCCCGGACGCTCGCGGGTGCGGTGGCCGAGCTGCCGCGCGTGACGGCCAAGGCCGGCGACCTGGTCGCCGACCTGCTGGTGGGCTCGGGGCTCGTGGCGTCCAAGGGTGCCGCGCGCCGCGCGATCGCCGAGGGCGGCGCCTACGTGAACAACGTGAAGGTCACGTCGGACGACGCCGCGCTCGCCGCCGAGGACCTGCTCCACGGGCGGTACGCGGTGCTGCGCCGGGGCAAGAAGACCCTGGCGGTCGCCGCCTCGGAGTGACCCTGACCGGCCCCTCGCGGCTCTCCTGACCGGCCCTGCCGGTGCATGACGGCGGCCGCCCGCACTCCAGCGGGCGGCCGCCGTTTCGTCTGCTCGGACGCCTTTCGCCCGCCCGTGGCCCGCTGTGGAGTCACTTCTTGCCCGATTCCGGGCAAGAAGTTGTCGTTCGCCGTTCGGATGCGCGATGCTCGGCGGCATGACGACGTCACCTGATCTCGTCGCCCAGGTGGCGGCGACCACCGGGCTCACGCCCGCCGAGGCGGCGCGCGTGGTCGGCGACGTCGTCGCGTACTTCGCCGAACCGGTGGAGGACGTCGTCCGGCGCCGGCACGCCGAGCTGAAGACCCACGGCGCGAAGAACCCCGAGATCTTCGCGCTCATCGCCACCGAGCTGGAGCAGCGGGTCGTCGCCGCGCCCCGGCTCAGCGAGCGGCAGCTGCGCCGGATGATCTACGGCTGAGCCGGCGCCTCCCGCGGGCCGTACCGCCCGCCCCCTCCGTCCCTCCTGAAGGAGCACCCTCATGTGTGGAATCGTCGGTTACGTCGGCGGCCAGAACGCCGCCCCCCTGCTCGTCGAGGCCCTCGGCCGGCTGGAGCACCGGGGATACGACTCGGCCGGCGTCGCCGTCGTCGGCTCCCAGCTCAAGGTCACCAAGCGTGCCGGCCGGGTCCGCGACCTGGCCGAGGTGCTGCCCCGGCGGATGTCCGGGCGCGTGGGCATCGGTCATACCCGGTGGGCGACCCACGGCCCCGCGACCGACGTGAACGCCCACCCGCACACGGACGCGACCGGCACGGTCGCCGTGGTGCACAACGGCATCATCGACAACGCCGCCGCGCTGCGTGCCCGGCTCACCGGCCAGGGCGTCGAGCTCGCGAGCGACACGGACACGGAGGTGTTCGCCCACCTCGTCGCGCTCTCCGCCGCGGACACGCTGGAGGGCAAGGTCGTCGACGCGCTGGACGCCGTCGAGGGGACCTACGGGCTCGCCGTCGTGCACGCGGACTACCCCGACCGGGTGGTGGTGGCGCGCAACGGCAGCCCGCTGCTGGTCGGCGTGGGGGAGAAGGAGATGTTCGTGGCCTCGGACCTCGCCGCGCTCGTCCGCCACACCACCACGGTCGCCCACCTGGCCGACGGCGAGCTCGCCACCGTGACCGCAGCCGGATTCACCACGTTCCGCCGGGACCTGACGCGCACCCAGACCACGGCGCGCGAGGTCGACGTCGACCCCAGCGCCTACGAGCACGGCCAGATCGACGGCCGCCCGCGCATGTACACCGAGATGCTGGAGCAGCCGGCCAGCGTGGAGCGCGCCCTGCGCGGCCGGCTGGACGAACGGTTCGCCACCGCGCACCTGGGCGGCCTCGACATGGACGCCCGCGCGCTGCGCGCCGTCCGCCGCGTCAAGATCCTGGGCTGCGGCTCGGCGTACTACGTGGGGCAGATGGGAGCGTCGCTCGTCGAGGAGCTGGCCCGCGTCCCCGCCGACGCCGAGGCCGCGAGCGAGTTCCGCTACCGCGACCCCGTCATCGAGCCCGACACCCTGTACGTGGCGGTGAGTCAGTCGGGCGAGACCATCGACACGCTGCTGGCCGTCGAGGAGATCAAGCGCAAGGGCGGCCGCGTCATCGGCCTCGTCAACGTCGTCGGCTCCGCGATCGCCCGGGCCTGCGACGGCGGCATCTACCTGCATGCGGGGCCCGAGATCGCCGTCGCCTCCACCAAGGCGCTCACCACCATGTACGTGGGCTTCGCGCTGCTCGCCCTCCAGCTCGGCAGGGTGCGGGACCTGTCCGTCGCGGACGGTCGCCGGCTCGTCGCCGGGCTGCAGGCCCTGCCCGCCCAGATCGAGCAGGTGCTCGACGGCGAGGAGCGGATCGCTGAGGCCGCCAAGGCGCTCGCGTCCGCCGAGAGCCTGTTCTTCGTCGGCCGTGTGCGCGGGTACCCGGTGGCGCGTGAAGGCGCACAGAAGTTCAAGGAGATCAGTTACCGGCACGCCGAGGCGTACCAGATGTCCGAGCTGAAGCACGGCCCGCTCGCGCTCATCTCGCCCGAGGTGCCGACGGTCGCGATCGTGCCGGACGATGAGCTGACCGATCGGAACGTGGCGGCTCTGCACGAGATCGACGCGCGCGGTGGCCCCCTCGTGGTCATCACGCACGAGGGCGTGGACCTGGGCGAGCTGAAGGCGGAGCGGATCGACGTGCCGCGCAACGAGCGGGAGCTGGACCCGCTGCTCCTGACCGTGCCGCTGCAGCTGCTGGCGTATCACGCGGCGCTCTCCCTGGGGCACGACGTGGACAAGCCGCGGAACCTGGCGAAGTCCGTCACCGTGGAGTGACGCCGGTCGCGTGGGAGCGGGCGGCCGATCTCGCCGCTCGTGTCGCCGCCCGTCTCGCCGCCCGCTTCGCCGCCGGTGAAGGGGCGAAACGGGCGCCGCGCACCGCCGCGCACGTCGCACGCACGCTGATTTTGCGTGGACCGCGATCGCTGTGTACTGTTCCGGTTGTTCGCCCGGCAGGGAGGTACGGACAGGGAGCGCGAGAAGCGTGACTGGCCGGTCCCGGGGCGGGAACCACTCCAGATCGTCGAGGTAGCTTCGTGCGCTTCGTTTCTGGGTTGGGCTTGCCGGACAGGCGCTTCGATGTAGGGATCCTGACCAGGGTGCTTGCGCCGGGGAGCGTGGTAGGGTAAGTTACAGAGGTTGCCTCCGAACGAGGATGACGCGGTGCGAGTCGCGGTCCGGTTCGGATGGTTTCCCTTCCTCTGCAGATCATCAAGGTTCTTGTCTTGAATGGTCGGCGAAAAATGGGATCAGAATTCTTTCGGTTGTTTGAAGAATTCTCTCGGCCCGGTGGGTCGGCGGGGATTTGGAAAAGTCCGAAAGGGCCTGGTAAGTTGAAGTCACTGCCCCGGACAGGGAAGCGAACGGAAAGTTCGCGGTCCTGACGGTGTGCGTCGGTTGTTTGAGAACTCAACAGTGTGCTTGATAGTCAATGCCAATTATTTGACTCTCATTGTTTCGGGTCGTGCTGCCAGCATGGTGGTGTGGTCGGGGATGGTGGGGGTTGTTTTTGGATCGGATTGAAACCAGTTTGGTTTTGGTCTGGCCAGTATCATTGTTCGCGC